>NZ_JAJNQN010000001.1 GCF_022227845.1 Ectothiorhodospira lacustris
TCCCAGATACTGAGCACCTGAGGTGGACCCCAAAATTCGGACCAGGCGCTAAGAGCCTGTTCAAAGTCTCTTGAGAGGACCATCCTTGCGCTGCCGCATGGCTTTGGCAGGCAAACGGGTGCATGCTGGACATGAAGCCTCCATCCCTCAAAGAAAAAAGGCCTGCCATGAGACTCCCGCACCCACGTCTTCCCTTCACGCTGCCGCCGATGCTCTGTCTGCTGGCGGCCATGGCCTTCACACCGGCCACGGCGAATGAAACCGAAGCCACGCTCCCCGTCTTCACCCTTGAACAGGTGGCGGAGCACCACAGTCCGGATGACTGCTGGATGGCCATTCGCGGCAAGGTCTATGACCTCACCCCCTACGTGCCGAATCATCCCGGACCGGCGGGCATGATGCTGGTCTGGTGCGGGCAGGAAAGCACCGAGGCCTGGGAGACCAAGAGCTACGGCGAACCCCACAGCAGTCTGGCGGCACGTCTGCTCCAGCGCTATTTCATCGGCACCCTGGAAGAAACCGACTAGAGAACTTGGGCTTTGCGCCGGGGTCTGAAAGCTCACACCCACCCGGAGCCCCGCCATGCGTCGATGTCTTCTGACCGCCCTGCTGATCACCCTGCCCTGGAGTCCCGGCCTCATTGCCCGGGAGGCACCGGGCCATGGCGATCTGTTTGACCATGACCTGCGGCGCCTGCACTCCAGCGAGGTGGTCAACCTGCGGGAGCGGTTCGCCGGACACCCCCTGCTGATCGTGAACACCGCCAGTCATTGCGGTTTCACCGGACAGTTTTCCGCCCTGGAGGCCGTGCACCGCAAGTATGCGGACCAGGGGCTGAAGGTGGTGGGATTTCCGTCCAACGACTTTCGTCAGGAAGCGGATGATGAAGCAGACACGGCCCGGGTCTGCTTTCAGAACTTCGGCGTGAGTTTCGACATGTTCGCCCCCATCAGCGTGCGGGGTGACACGGCCCACCCCATCTTCCAGGAACTGGCACGGCAAAGCCGGGCGCCGAGATGGAATTTCTACAAGTACCTGGTGGACCGGGAGGGACAGGTAGTGGCCACCTTCTCCAGCATGGTGTCGCCGGATTCCCGGCGTTTTGAGGCGGCGGTGGAAAGACTACTGCGGGATTGACATAAAAAAAGCCCCTCTCCCCTTGATCAGGGAGAGGGGCTTTGGGGACTTATCAGGAAGCCTCGTTGACCGCCTTCATGCTCAGGCGGATGCGGCCCTGCTTGTCCACTTCCAGGACCTTGACCTTGACGGTCTCGCCTTCCTTGACACGCTCGGAGACACTCTCCACGCGCTCTTCTGAGATCTGGGAGATATGCACCAGACCGTCGCGACCGGGCAGGATGGTGACGAAGGCGCCGAAGTCCATGATCTTGGCTACACGACCTTCGTAGATCCGACCCACTTCCACGTCGGCGGTGATCTCTTCGATCCGGCGACGGGCCTCTTCACCGGCCTCCTTGTCCACGGAAGCGATCTTCACGATACCGCTGTCGTCGATGTCGATGGTGGCACCGGTCTCTTCCGTCAGGGCGCGGATGGTGGCGCCGCCCTTGCCGATCACATCGCGGATCTTTTCCGGGTTGATACGAATGGTGATGAAACGTGGGGCGTAGGCGGACATCTCGACGCGCGGGGTGCTGATGACCTTGTTCATCTCACCCAAGATATGCAGGCGACCTTCGCGGGCCTGAGCCAGGGCGGCCTCCATGATGTCACGGGTGATGCCGTCGATCTTGATGTCCATCTGCAGGGCGGTGACGCCCTCTTCCGTGCCGGCCACCTTGAAGTCCATGTCACCCAGATGATCTTCATCACCCAGGATGTCGGTCAGCACTGCAAAACGGTCGCCGTCCTTGATCAGCCCCATGGCCACACCGGCCACCGGCGCCTTCAAGGGCACGCCGGCATCCATCAGGGCCAGGCTGGTACCGCAGACGGAAGCCATGGAGCTGGAGCCGTTGGATTCGGTGATCTCGGACACCACGCGCAGCACGTAGGGGAAGTCGCCTTCCGCCGGCATCACGCCCTGCACGCCCCGCTTGGCCAGACGGCCATGGCCGATCTCACGTCGCTTGGGCGAGCCCACCATGCCGGTTTCACCGGTGCAGTAAGGCGGGAAGTTGTAGTGCAGCATGAAGCGTTCGCGGCGCTCACCCTCGATGGCATCGATGATCTGGGAGTCCCGATCCGTGCCCAGGGTGGCAGTGACGATGGCCTGGGTCTCGCCGCGGGTGAACAGGGCGGAACCATGGGTACGGGGCAGCACGCCGACGCGCACGTCGATGGGACGCACGGTGCGTGTGTCACGACCGTCGATACGGGGCTCGCCGTCCAGGATGCGATCGCGCACGATGCGCTTTTCCAGACCGTGGAAGATCTCCTTGACTTCATCGGCCAGGGGGGAGCCTTCCTCGCCATCGGCAAGGCGGGCCACCACGGCCTCGCGGACCTCGGCGATGCGGTGGGTGCGTTCCTGCTTCTCGGCCACCTGGTAGGCGGCGGTCAGGTCGGCACTGCAGGCCTCCGCCACGCGGGTACGCAGGTCGGTGTTGTCTTGCGCGGGCTGCCAGTCCCAAGCCGGCTTGCCGGCTTCGGCGACCAGTTCCTGGATGGCCTGGATCGCCACCTGCATCTGCTCGTGCCCATAGATCACAGCACCCAGCATCACCTCTTCGGAGAGCATGGCGGCTTCGGATTCCACCATGATCACGGCGTTGGCCGTACCGGCCACCACCAGGTCCAGGGCGGAGTCCTTGAGCGGGGAACGATCGGGGTTGAGGATATACTGACCGTCCACATAGCCTACCCGGGCGGCGCCGATGGGACCGGCGAACGGCAGGCCGGACAAGGCCACCGCCGCGGAGGCACCCAGCAGGGCCGGGATGTCCGGGTCCACTTCCGGGTTCAGGGACATCACCGTGGCCACCACCTGGACTTCATTGATGAAGCCCTTGGGGAACAGCGGGCGCAGGGGCCGATCGATCAGGCGGGAGGTCAGGGTCTCCTTTTCGGAGGGACGACCTTCACGCTTAAAGAATCCACCCGGGATACGGCCAGCTGCATAGGTCCGTTCCTGATAGTTCACGGTCAGGGGAAAGAAATCCCGGCCCGGCACGGCATCCTTGCGGCCCACCGCCGTGACCAGCACCACGGTGCCGGCCACATTGACCATAACGGCGCCGGAGGCCTGACGGGCGATCTCGCCGGTTTCGAGGGTAACGGTATGCTGACCATACTGGAACGACTTGCTTATTGACGGCACGTTGAATCCCGGTTTTGACTGGTTCTTGTTCGATGGCTCCGGCCGAGACTCAACGGCGCAGGCCGAGGCTGCTCACCAGCTCCTGGTAACGATCCTGGTCCTTGCGCTTGAGATAGTCCAGCAGCTTGCGGCGCTGGTTGACCATCTTCAGCAGACCACGGCGGGAATGATGATCCTTCTTGTGCTTGGCAAAATGCTCCATCAGGTGCTGGATGCTGGCGGACAGCAGGGCCACCTGCACTTCCGGGGAACCGGTGTCCACGGAACCACGCTGGTATTTTTCCACGATGGCGGACTTGACTTCACTGCTAAGGGACATGCTCTAAGACTCCTGGAATTGACCCCGGCACCCTCTTGGCCGGAATCGTTACATTCGTTGAAGGCCCGCGATTCTATCACGCGCCCCCTGTTTGGAACAGGGTTTCACCCTGAATTCGAGGGGATCATCAGCCGCTTGGGTGCCACCTTGCCATCGTCCTGGAGCTGACCAATACCCATGAAACGATCACCGGGTCCGTAGAGTCGCAGCCACCCGGTCCGGGCAAGACCGGGTACGAACACCGCCTGCCCCTGGGCAAGATAGAAGGCGCTGTCCGCATCCAGATGCACCACGGGCCAGTGCATCAGGGCCTCGTCGGCCGGATGCAACGCCGTATCCAGGGCCTCGGGGCCCTGCTCGGCCAGCGTCTCCAGTTGTGCCAGCGTCACCATCCGGGGCGCTTGGAACGGCGTCAGCCCCACCCGCCGCAGTTCGATCACATGGGCGCCACACCCCAGTGCCCGGCCGATATCTTCCACCAGCGTGCGGATATAGGTCCCCTTGGAACAGGCCACATCCAGACTCAGGGTATCCGCGGTCCGGGACAGGCAGTCCAGATGGTGAATGGTCACCGGGCGCGGTGCCCGTTCCACTTCCCGCCCCTGGCGGGCCAGATCATAGAGCCGCTGCCCCTGGTGCTTGAGGGCGGAATACATGGGCGGGATCTGCTCGATAGGACCCCGGAACCGGGCAAGGACCGCCTCGATCCGGGTGTCATCCAGTTCAGGCACGGGGCAGGTCTCGATCACTTCTCCTTCCGCATCCGCCGTGGTAGTGGTCACCCCCAGGCGGCAGACGGTGCGGTACTGCTTGTCCGCATCCAGCAGGAAGGCGGACACCTTGGTGGCCTCGCCGAAACACAGGGGCAAAAGACCGGTGGCCAGCGGATCCAGGCTGCCGGTATGACCGGCCTTTCTGGCCTTGAACAGATACTTCACCCGCTGCAAGGCCTGGTTGGAGGTATAGCCCACCGGCTTGTCCAGCAGGATCAGGCCGTGCACATCACGGCGCTGGATTCTTGGCTTGCTCATGAATGGTCGTCGGTGTCATCCCGATGGCGGGCCTTGTCTTCGGCCACGGCCCGGTCGATCAGCGCGGAGATGCGAGCACCTTCGCGCTGGGTATCGTCATAATGAAAATGCAGCTCGGGTATGGAGCGGATGCGCATGCGCCGCCCCAACTCCCGACGCAGGAAGCCGGCCGCCTTGCGCAGTCCTTCCGAGGTGACCTTGATGGCCTCATCGTCCCCGAGCACGGTGAAGAAGACCTTGGCGTGGGCTAGGTCCCGACTCACCTCCACCCCGGCGATGGTGAGCATCCCCACCCGGGGGTCCTTGAGCTCCTCACGCACCAGCTCGGCCAGCTCCCGCTGGATCTGATCCCCCACGCGCTGGGCACGGGAATATTCTTTAGGCATCTCGAAACATCTCCAGGCCTTCGCGTATCGGATACGGGCGATTACAGCGTCCGCGCCACTTCCACCCGCTGGTAGACCTCGATCTGGTCGCCGGGCTTCACATCATTGTAGTTCTTCACCGCGATGCCGCACTCAGTGCCGGTCCGCACCTCGTTGACGTCATCCTTGAAGCGACGCAGGGATTCCAGCTCGCCCTCGTAGACGACCACGTTGTCTCGCAGCACGCGGATCGGGTTGCCGCGGCGCACCGAGCCCTCAATGACCAGACAGCCCGCCACCGCACCGAACTGGGACGACTTGAACACATCCCGCACCTGGGCCAGACCCACGATCTCCTCCCGCAACTCGGGGGAGAGCAGACCGGTCAGGGCCTGTTTGACGTCGTCGATGGCCTCGTAGATCACGCTGTAGTAGCGCAGATCCACTTCCTGTTCCGCCACTGCCTTGCGGGCACCGGCATCGGCACGCACGTTGAAACCGATGATGATGGCGTTGGAGGCCTTGGCCAGATTGACGTCGGACTCGGTGATACCACCCACACCGGCAGCCACGATCTTCACCTTGACCTCGTCGGTAGACAGCTTTTCCAGGGAGTCGCGCAGGGCCTCTGCGGAACCCTGTACATCGGCCTTGAGCAGGATATTGACCACCGAGGCGGCACCTTCCTGCATCTGGCTGAACAGGTTTTCCAACTTGGCGGCCTGCTGGGTGGCCAGCTTGGACTCGCGGAACTTGCCCTGACGGAACAGAGCGACTTCGCGGGCCTTGCGTTCGTCGGCCAGTACCAGCATGTCGTCACCGGCATTGGGCACGCCGGACAGGCCCAGCACTTCCACCGGGATGGAGGGACCGGCCGTCTTCTCGGGCCTGCCGTTCTCATCGAACATGGCACGCACCCGACCGAATTCCTGACCGGCCAGGATCACATCACCCTTGTTCAGGGTACCGGCCTGCACCAGCACGGTGGCGACGGGACCGCGCCCCTTGTCCAGGCGGGATTCGATGACGACACCCCGGGCCGGGCCTTCCTTCGGCGCCTTGAGCTCCATCAACTCCGCCTGCAGATGAATGGCCTCCAGCAGACGCTCCATGCCATCACCGGTCTTGGCGGAGACATGGACGAACTGGGTATCGCCACCCCATTCCTCGGAAATCACGTTGTGCTGGGACAACTCGTTCCTGACCCGATCCAGATCGGCCTCGGGCTTGTCGATCTTGTTGACTGCCACCACCATGGGCACTTCACCGGCCTGGGCGTGCTGAATCGCCTCCAGGGTCTGGGGCATGACGCCGTCATCGGCGGCCACCACCAGCACCACCACGTCGGTGACCTTGGCACCACGGGCACGCATGGCGGTAAAGGCCGCGTGGCCGGGAGTATCAAGGAAAGTGATCCCGGTGCCTTTCTTGAAGGGGACGTGATAGGCGCCGATGTGCTGGGTAATGCCCCCCGCCTCGCCCGAAGCCACCTTGGTGCGACGGATGTAGTCCAGCAAAGAGGTCTTGCCATGGTCCACGTGTCCCATGACGGTGACCACGGGAGGACGCGACAGGGCCTCGCCCATCTCCTCGGTCTCCAGGGCCAGCTCCTCACCCACTTCGGCATCCTGCATGGGCTTGGCGACATGCCCCATCTCCTCCACCACCAGGGTGGCGGTATCCTGATCAATGGACTGGTTGATGGTGGCCATCACACCCATGCCCATCAGGGTCTTGATCAGCTCGGGGGCCTTGATGGCCATCTTCTGGGCCAACTCACCCACGGTGAGCATCTCGGGAATGCTCACTTCGCGCACCACCGGGGCGGTGGGACGCTCGAAACCGTGCTTGCCCGTCGGACTCGCGGCAGCTCCACCGCGTCCAGCCTTACCCTTGCCGCGGCGGCCGCGCTTGTCGCTGGCCACGTGCAGCTCTTCACGCTTGGACTTGCCGACCTCTTCGCGCTCCTTGCCACGACGGCGGCGGCGGGGGTTGTCCGACGCCGGCGCCGGGGTAGCGGCAGCACCAGAGGGTGAGGCAGGTCCGGGAGTCGCCGCAGCGGCGGGGGTGGGGGTGGGGGCGGCGGCCGCGGCCCGTTCCATGGCCGCCTTGCGGGTCGCCTCTTCCACAGCCTGGCGCGTCTGGAGCTCAGCCTCGCGCCGGGCCATGGCCTCGGCCTCCTTGATCATTTCAATCTCACGGGCCTTGAGTGCTTCCGCCGCCTGGCGAGCCGCTTCTTCCGCTGTCCGCTGTGTCTCCTCGGCACGGCGCAACTCAGCCTCGGCAGCGGCACGCTCGGCTTCCTTAGCCTGCATTTCCAGCTCTTCCGGTGTCGGCTGCGGGACTTCCGCCGTCACGACCGGCGTCGGCTCCGGGGCGGGCGGTGCCATATCGGCAGCCGTCTTCTCAACCGAAGACGGGACTTCCGGGATCTCGCTGGAGGTCTCCGTCACCAGGGATTCCGGCGCAGTCTCAACCACATCGGCGTCCGTCTCACCCTGTTTCACGTAGGTGCGACGCTTGCGCACCTCCACGCTCACGGTCTTGGCGCGACCCTGGGCGCTGGTCACTTTGAGTTCCGTGGTGCTCTTGCGTCGCAGGGTAATGCGGCGGGCCTGGCCGGCCTCTGAAGTCTTGCCGTGAACCTTGCGCAGATGTTCCAGGAGCTGCAATTTCTGCTCCTCGGTGACGGTCTGATCGGGATCCGCAACGGGCACTCCCGCCTCGGACAACTGCTCCAGCAGTCGTTCCACGGGCGTCCCAACTACTTCGGACAATTGTTTCACCGTAACGTCGGTCATGTGCCGTTACCTCCGATCTGAATGCTTCCGCGAACCCTGGCCGCGACTCAGGGTCGCGGGGCGTGCGCACGGCTGGCGCACACCGGTCCAACTGTCTTATGCGTCTTTTGGCTGGTCCGCAAACCAGGGGGCACGGGCAGCCATGATCAGGCCGGCGGCCTGCTCGGCATCGATCTGTGCCAGTTCTACCAAGTCGTCCACCGACTGTTCCGCCAAGTCTTCCATGGTGCAGACCCCGCGGGATGCCAGTCGGTAGGCCAACTCACGATCCATACCATCCATCTCCAGCAGATCCTGCGCCGGCTCACCCGTGGTCACCTGCTCTTCGGTGGCAATGGCCCGGGTCAGCAGTGCATCGCGCGCCCGACGTCTGAGCTCTTCGACCATATCTTCGTCGAACTCTTCGATCTGCATGATCTCTGTGGTGGGCACATAGGCCACTTCATCAATGCTGGAAAAGCCTTCTTGCACCAGAATGGCCGCAACTTCCTCATCCACGTCCAGACTGCCCATGAACATCTGCTGCAATTCTGCGGACTCGCTCTCGCTCTTTTCCACCGCCTGCTTTTCGCTCATGACATTGAGTTCCCAGCCGCTCAACTGAGAGGCCAGGCGGACATTTTGCCCACCACGGCCGATGGCCTGGGAGAGCTTTTCTTCCGCTACGGCGATATCCATGACCCGATTATCCTCATCCACCACAATGGACAGGACTTCGGCCGGGGACATGGCATTGATCACAAACTGAGCGGGATTGTCATCCCAAAGGATAATATCAATTCGCTCTCCGGCCAGTTCATTGGATACGGACTGCACCCGGGAACCACGCATGCCTACGCAGGCGCCCACCGGGTCCAGCCTGGGATCCAGGGATCGGACGGCAATCTTGGCGCGCATCCCGGGATCACGGGCCGCGCCCATGATCTCGATCAGGCCCTGCCCCACTTCCGGCACTTCCAGCTTGAAGAGCTCCACCAGAAACTCGGGGGCGGTACGGCTGACAAACAGCTGGGGACCACGAGCCTCGGTACGCACATCCTTGAGATAGCCGCGGAGGCGATCATTGGGGCGCACGGACTCACGGGCGATCATCTCGTCCCGGGGGATAAAGGCCTCGGCATTGCCCCCCAGATCCAGAAACACACCATTGCGCTCCGAGCGCTTGACCACGCCCATCACCAGCTCACCGACACGGCTCTGGAATTCATCCACCACCTTGGCACGCTCGGCCTCGCGCACTTTCTGCACGATCACCTGCTTGGCGGTCTGGGCGGCAATACGACCAAAATCCACCGACTCAATGGGCATCTCGACGTATTCACCCACCTGGACATCGGGGTTTTTCTGGATGGCGTAGGAATACAGGATCTGTCGATCCGGGGATTCGAACTCGGGGTCCTCATCATCCACCACCAGCCAGCGGCGAAAGCTCTCGTAATCCCCGGTGTCCCGGTGGATGCTGACACGCACATCGATGTCGCCACCGTGCTTCTTGCGCGTGGCAGAGGCCAGCGCGGCCTCGATCGCCTCGAAGATCACTGCCTTCTCGACACCTTTCTCGTTGGAGACGGCGTCCACCACCAGCAAGATTTCTTTGTTCATCAGTACGTCTCCACAGGACTGTCCCGCTGGGCCGGGATACAGCCCCCGCCGGACAGGACACGGATTATCTAGAATTTGGGCACCAGCCGTGCCCGGGAGATGGCTTCCAGAGGCAGTCGCACGGAATTTTCTTCCACCGCCAGGATCACTGCGGTCTCCTCGACACCGGCGATCCGGCCACGGTAATTGCGCTGCCCCTCGACCGGCCAGTTCAGGCGGACTCGGATATCTTCGCCCTGGTAGCGTCGGAACTGATCCGGGGTAAACAGCGGCCGGTCCATCCCAGGGGATGAAACCTCCAGCCGGTAGGGAACAGGGATGGGATCTTCCACGTCCAGGACACCGCTGACCTGGTCACTGACTGCGGCGCAGTCATCCAGGTTGATGCCATTGGGACCATCGATAAAGATGCGCAGCAAGGCACTGTTGCGCTGCACACGGTACTCCAGCCCCCAGAGCTCGAAACCGAGTCCGGCGATGACGGGAGTGATCAACTCTTTCAATTCCAGGGCGTCCTGACTCACGCACTCTCCACAAACAAAAAATGGGCCTACGGCCCATTCAAGAATACTCGCCGGCCCGGCACCGTACCGGATGCCACCTTGCCATCCCGCCCTACCGGACGACTGACAACATTGCTGGCCAGCTAACAAAAAAACCCCATTAGGGGCCTTGAACAAACAAAAACTCAAGACTCACGCCGGATTGAGCACTGGAATCAGCAATCAATCCGCCGGATTCATCGTGTCTGACACCGCTGTAGGCCCGGACCCATGATCTGAAGGCGGCGTCATCAGGGATGCGTATCCTAACTCACAAAGACGTACCACGTAAAGGGCTACCGGCTGCGCCACAGCGCCCAGGCGGCCAGGCCGAATACCAGCAGATAGCCGGCGAACGCGGCATTGGCGAAGGAGATCCCCAGCCACTGGGGACCCATCTCGTCACACAGACCGGTGGCCAGGAACAGTGTGGGCACCTGCTGCCCCAACCACTCCACCAGGCGTTCAATGATGCCCATCTGAGGCCCCACGCAGGAAAACCCCAAATCCGGCGGCTGGCGCTCAAGCCAGCTCTGATAGCCCGCCACCCCCAGGCCGGCACCCGCCGTGGCCAGCACCAGCCCCCCCGCAATCATCCCCGCCGAGGCAGCCCCGAACACCACGCCGCCCAGCGCCAGTACGGCCAGGGCCATGAACAGCAGGCGCTGAAAGATACACAGGTGGCAGGGGTGCAGGCTGAACCACTCGGTCAGGCCGATGCTCAGCGCAGCAGACGTCGCCGAAAACAGGGCGATCAGCAACCAGATGGGACGAACCGCGGGTGCGAACATGCATGTCTCCCGAAGACGGGCTATGACCATTGCTTGAGCTTGCGGCACATGATGACCGAATCGGCGGACGGGGAAAAGAGGCATGCCCGACACCCGCCCCTGCGGCTGCACCATCGAGTATTGAACCACCCCTCGAACCCTTCAAAGCCCCCCGCTCACGCGGGGGACCTTGAACTTGACCCGTGGGTCTGCATCCGGATACTGAAAAGCAAACCCAAGCTCCACGGTCAACATGGTTGAACATCTTCCCATAAGAACACGGGCACTGCTGCTCGGGGCTGGCCTGCTGTTTGCTGCCGGCGCCATGCTGGGGCTGGTGCTGCCCATTCGCGCCGAGTTGGAAGGCTTTCCCACATCCCTGATCGGTCTCATCGGCAGTGCCTTTGCCGCCGGCTACGTGGCCGGCTGCCTGTATGTGCCGCGCCTGGTGGCCAAGGTAGGTCATATCCGGGTGTTCGGGGTGATGGCGGCGCTGGTGGCGATGACCGCCCTGATCAACGTCCTGTACGTTTCGCCCCTGGCGTGGATTCTGGTCCGCGCCATGACCGGTTTCGCCTTTGCCGGCGCCACCATGATCATCGAAAGCTGGCTCAGCGAGAGCGCCAGCAGCGAGACCCGCGGACGGGTGTTTGCCCGCTACATGGTGGTCAACCTGGCCAGTTCAGTGCTCGGCCAGCTGGCGGTGATGCTCTATCAGCCGGGTGGCTTTGAACCCTTCGTGATCGTGGCGATCCTGGCCTGTCTGGCCCTGATCCCCACCGCCCTGAGTTCCAGCCGGGCGCCTGAGCCGCTGCACGAGGTCAAGCTGGACTTCAAGCGACTCATCCGGGTGTCTCCCATTGCCGTGGTGGCCTGCTTCGGCGTCGGCCTGGCCAATGGGGCCTTCGGCACCCTGGCGCCGGTCTATGCCAACAGCATCGGCCTGCCGGTCTGGGCCGTCGCCCTGCTGGTGGCCGGAGCCATCGTCGGCGGTGCACTCATGCAGGTGCCGATAGGCCGCCTCTCCGACCGGCTGGACCGGCGCTGGGTGGTGGTGGCCATCGCCCTGACCGGGGCGGGCCTGTCCTTCCTGCTCTACAGCCTGGATCTGCGTGAACCGACGCAGGTGATCCTGATGGTGGTCTTGCTGGGGGGGGCCATGCATACGATCTATCCGGTGGCCGTGGCCCATGCCAACGACCGGGCGGCGGAAGGCAATTTCGTCGCGGTGTCCAGCGGCCTGCTACTGGTCTTCGGCGCCGGCGCCACGCTGGGTCCGGCGGTGGCGGCACCCTTGATGCAGTGGGGTGAGCCGGGCTGGCTGTTCCTGTTCCTGGTCTTCATCTATTCCGGCATGGCCATGCATGCCATCTGGCGGACCCGCATCCAACCGCCCGTGGCAGAGGTGCGGCACACCTTCGTCGGACTGGAGACCATGCAGGGAGCTACTCAGGAAACCATGCACATGGACCCAAGGGCCGAGGACCCCGGTCAAGAGGCAACGCCATGAGATAACCAGGAATCATCCCGGCGGCCGCCTGAATTGCGACGAAGTTCCCGGATACGAGGCCGCGCAGCGCGCAACATCAGGCGCAGGGCGACTCATCCGCAAGGAAAAATCATCGCCCCGCCGCGCCCTTCGTCCAAGCGAAAGGCGCGGGAGACACAGGTTAACTCCACAAGGAGGCTACGCCATGAACAAGGCACTCATTTTTGGTTTTGCCGTCGCTCTCGGCCTGCTGCCCGCGCTGGGTGCAGTCCAGGCGATGGAACAGGCGATGGAAGAGGAAAAGACCATCTACGGCAGCCAACTCATGACCCAGGAGGAGCGGGACGAGTATCGTGCCCGGATGCGGGCGGCAACCACACCCGAGGAAAAGGCACAGATCCGGGAGGAACACCACGCCCGCATGAAGGCGCGGGGCGAGGAAATGGGCGTTGAACTGCCGGACGAGCCCCCCGCTCGGGGTGGGCGCATGGGACCTGGTGGCGGCATGGGACCTGGGGACGGCACGGGACCCGGCTACGGCCGCTGAGGCAACGTTTGTCGGACTGAACGGCATCCAGGGTGCCCATGCACCCTGGATTTGCCATGAAGTCACGCAGACGCATGACGGCGATGACCTGTCCGGTCAGTCGTGGACCTCGCTCCAGGGCACCACCAGCAGTCTTTGGTGATGTTGCTCAAGAATCTCCCGGATCCATCGGCCCTCGGCAGCCTGACGCGCCTTAAGGATGGGATCGCTCACCGTCACTGGGCTGAGTGCCTGATTCACGATCCAGCCGGCGGGCTCGATGCCGGCCCGCCGCAGATCCGCCTGCAGCGCCGCGGCCTCATGCACCGGCGTGGCCTCCGGCAGGGTACAGATCAGCACGTGGGTGAAGGCCGGATCCCGTAGCCGGGGCAGCAGCTGTTCCACTGCCTCCGGCACGCCCTGGCTCTGGCGCCCCAACTCCCGATGGTAGGCCTGCGCGGCATCCAGCAGGAGGATGGTGTGGCCGGTGGGTGCCGTGTCCAGGACCACGAACTGTTCCCGGGCCTGATCGACCGTCTTGGCAAAGGCCTGGAAGACGGCAATCTCCTCGGTACAGGGAGAACGCAGATCCTCTTCCAGCAAGCGGCGGCCCTCCTCGTCCAGATCCTTGCCGGCGGAGGCCATGACCGCTTCCCGATAACGCCGGGTTTCCAGAACCGGGTCCACGCGCCCGATGGTCATGCCTTCGGGCATCTCGCCCACGGCGGCCTGCACATGCGCCGCCGGATCCGTGGTGGTCAGATGGACCTTGTGGCCGCGCTCGGCCAGGGCCACCGCGATGCGGGCCGCCAGGGTGGTCTTGCCCACACCGCCCTTGCCCATGGTCATGATGGCACCATGGCCACCGACTGCCAGGGCATCCACCAGTGCATCGAAGGATTCCCCCTCCGGCACCGGGAACGATTCGCCGGGCTCGGGCGCGGGCGCGGGCTCCGTGTCGGCCAGCAGGATGCGCAGGCCTTCCAGCCCCATGGGGGGACGACCCCGCAGCGGGCGTTCACTGCGCGGCAGGTCCCTCAGCATGGCGGGTATGCGTTCCAGGGCCTGGCGCCCCCGCGCCTCCAGGGCGCGGGCCACTGGATCATCTTGAGCCACGGCCCGGAACAGGCCGTTGACCACCAGATGCTGATTCGCCACACCCAACTCCCGCAGTTCCCCGCTGGAACGGGCCGCCTCGTTGAGGGCCGCCGCCTCGGGGCGGCTGACGAGTACCAGAGTGGTGCGTCGGCCATCGCCAAGGCTCTCCATGGCCCGGGCATAGATCTCTTTCTGGCCGGCCAAACCCTCCAACGGTCCCAGGCAGGAGGTACCGGAGGTATTGCTTTCGATATACCCGGTCCAGGCGCGGGGCAGGGACAAGAGGCGCAGGGTGTGCCCCGTGGGCGCGGTATCGAAGACCAGGTGATCGAAGTCCCGGGTGGATCCGGGATCCCCCAACAGGGCAGCGAAGGCGTCAAACGCCGCAATCTCAATGGTGCAGGCCCCGGAGAGCTGTTCCTCCATGCTGTTGACCACGGTTTCCGGGAGTTTGCCCCGGTAGGGACCCACCACCCGCTCACGATAGGCGGCGGCGGCCTTTTCCGGATCGATGTTCAGGGCCTTGAGGCCCGGCACGCCCCGGATGGGGGTCGGCGTGTCGCAGAGGGGGGTTTCCAGGACCTCGTCCACGTTTGAAGCCGGATCGGTGGAAATGAGCAGGACCTTCCTACCCTGTTCAGCCAGGGCCAGGGCACCGGCGCAGGCCAGCGAGGTCTTGCCCACGCCCCCCTTGCCGGTGAAGAAGAGATGTCGGGTGGGGTCTTGCAGGAAATTCATGAGAAGCCTCGATGTGAATTCATGTCCCCCTGAGTGGAGAAGGGAGCCAGCCCCCCCCTCAGGGAGAAAAGGAAGTCAGAGCCCCTCTCCCGCTGGCGGGAGAGGGGTTGGGGTGAGGGTGGAGAAGCTTCAATTCAGCCGCAGCAACTGTTACCCGGACTGACGCTCTTGCTGCATTCCACCTCCAGACCCGTCCACTGGGCCAATTGCTCCCGATCCGGGTACACACCCCGACTCCTGACCTCTCCGTTCACCAAGAACACCGGCAGGGCGCCCTCGCCGTCCTGCTCCAGGATGGCCTGAATGGTCGCGTTCTCCACGAAGGCGCCGGGTTGCTGGGACAGGTTGTAACGGGTCACGGTCACGCCGGCATGACGCAGCCAGGCCAGATCCCCTGCCAACTTTGAGAGCTTGGGATCCACACTGGGTCCGCACACGCCGCTGGCACAGCACTGGGGTGGGTCGAATACGGTCACTTCGGTCATGATGATTGTCTCCGGGAGAATGGCATTGCTCGTGTAGAATACGCATTTACGCATATATGATCAAACATATATGATGCACTTGGCGCACCCGCCTCTCTGGGCCTAGAGGCCATCCAGACAGCGATCAGCCCTTCATCAAGGGGAACACTGCCAGCCCCGGATTCAGGACAATGACGCCCAGTTCAGGATGAAATCCCGGATCTGTCCCACATCGCTGAGCGACAGTACGGGCAAAGCGGTCTGCACCGATACCGGCTCGTCCGTAGCCACGGCGATGATGTCCGGGTCCTGAAGGTAGCGGGCAGGCTTGCCCAGGGAGGGACGAAACAGTTCCAGCTTGGGGAAGGGCTCCGCCTTGAATCCCTCCACCAGGATCAGATCGGTGCGGGACGCATCCAGGTGCCCGATCAGCTCCCACAGATCCGGCTCCCGGGACTCGGGCTGCTCCACCATCAGGGCAAACCGCTGAGTGGAGGCAATGAGCATCTGCTCGGCACCCGCCTTGCGCAGTGCGTGGCTGTCCTTGCCCGGTTGATCCACATCGAAAGTGTGATGGGCATGCTTGATGACCGCAATCCGAATGCCCCGCTCCCGCAGCAGGGGGATCAACTGCACCAGCAGGGTGGTCTTTCCGGTACCGCTCCAGGCGGCAAAACCCAGGATGGGTGGGGAATGCTCCATGGGGTGTTCTGTCTCCCGCCGAAGGCCTTCGGATCTGTTGGGTGGGGTCACTTCACTTACCGGCCGGAAAAGGATCGCCGTCTTCCCGGCAGACCCGGAGGACACATGGCGGCCATCCCCATGACCTGATCCCGCTCGTCCACGGGGATCGCCACATGTTCGGCGGGCAGGCCGTCGGCCGCCAGTCGCTCCCGGATCACCGCCATGTCCGCCTCGCTCAGGTGGCGACCGGCATACTGGGCACGCAGACGGGCGATCTCCGGATCGATGTCCTCACCGCCTTGGCATGGGACGGGGGGCGCCGACACATGGCCAGCCATGTCCGCCTGTACCGCCGCCTCCAGCAGGCAGGCCAGAGCCGTGTAGGGATGGTCGGGCAGTTCGAATCGGCGGCCTGCCTGCTCGATATCCAGCCGTAGCGGCGTGACCCAGCGGGCCACGAAATGCTGCAGAAACTCATCGGCCGTCATTGGCGCAGGCTCACCCTCCCCGGCTGCGGCCTCGGCACGGGCCGCCAGCAGCCAGGCCACAAACTCCAGCTGCACACTGATCTGATCCGGCAGATCGTGGAAGTCTTCGCCCTTGTCCAGACCGCAGCGCCGGTAGCAGCCGTGTATAGCATGCACCGAACCGCCGGCGATGGTGCCATCCAGGTAACTGGCGGTGTTGAGACTGGGATGATCCGCGCCCGGCATCAGAAAGAGACGGGAATACACCACCAGCAGACCCGGGTCATCCAGGCCTCTCAGGCTGTCCCGCAAGGCCGCCAGCGGGACCTCGACGTCATAGCCGCAGGGTCCGGCGGCCGCTTCCAGGTCCAGGGGCAGGGTATCCCGCAGGGCACTCAGGGTGCCGGGGGCCGGGACCGCAAAGGCCCGGGACAGGCACAGATAATAGGCAGCGCGTTCGATCTCTCGGCCGACGTCGTACATGGAATCACCTTCATCAATTTGCCGTGACTGCAGAACCCCCGGGCATCCGGCACCCGGGGGCGTGACGGGAACGTGGCCTACTCAGCGGCTGCGGGTGATCCCCAGCACCCCGCCCAGGGCGTTGACCACGTTGGCCAGGAAGATGGCCATGATCAGCAACAGCCACTCCGTGGACGACGGGGCATAGGACAGCACCGGCGGTGCCCAGCTACCCTTGAACAGGGGGATGATCTGGCCGCCGATGATGTACTCGTAACGACCGATGAACAGCCCCACCATCACCAGCACGGCGGCGGCCACCTGGACCAGAATGTTGCGCCGCAGGGCATGACTGAACATGATCACCAGGGCCGTCATCAGGGCCGCCAGTTCAATCCAGTACAGGGGGGAGGAAACGATGTACTGCCAGGCCTGCAGACCTTCCACGTTGCCGTACAGGCCGTTGACGGTCCGGCCCACCACGAACACCAGATGCAGCACGATGGCCCAGGCGAAGACGCCCCCCATCCTCCCGGCAAACACCGAACGAATGGACACCGGCACCTTGTCGGCCTGGAAGCCGTAGGCCAACAGGGTGAAGAAATAGACGAAGGCCAGACCGCCGACGATGGATTCCACGATGAAGGCGGCCGGGATGTCACCGGAGGCCCAGAAGGGGCGGAAACTCTGGGAGCCGTACACCACCCCTGCCAGGGCCGTCACCAGAATGGCAAACAGCAACGTCAGCCGGGTGAGCCCCCGCAGACTGTCCAGGGTGGACTGGGTGGCCCGGGCACGCCAGATCAACAGCAGCAGGCAGACGGTGAAACCGATCACCGCCAGCACCTTCCAGTACAAGGGGGAGCTGAAGGCGAAACTGAAGGGAATGAGGAACATGGCCCGCAGGGGGTAGCCCAACTCCATCATCAGCACCGCCACCCCACCGCTGAGACCGGCCAGGGCCAACCACAAGCTGCGCGCAAACAGGGGACGGAAGGTCTCGCCGGTGAACAAAAAACCGAAGCAGGCCACCATGGCAATGCCGGTGGAGGTGAGCAGGAAAAAGTCATACACCACGATGGGAAAACCCCAGAACAGGCCGTCGTTGGAGATGTTGAAGGCCGCATGGCCCTGGCTGGACAGATTGAACATCACCAGCCCGGCGGTGATCAGAAAGCCGATCCCCGCCACCAGCAGGATGGGCATCTGGATGCCCTTGTTGTCCATGGTTGCAGTGGTCATGGTCTGGATTCCTCTCAAGCCTTGTCTTGGTGGACCGCACGCAGTGAGGGCACTGCCGCGGAGGCGCCGCCCGACAGGTAATAGACCTGGGGCTTGTTGCCGGTTTCATCCTTCAGCCGGGTGCCCCGGTGATCGGCGATGAGCTTGTTCACCCGGCTCTCCGGATGATCCAGGTCACCGAAGAAACGGGCCTTGGGGGCGCACACCCGCACACAGGCGGGCACGTATTCCTTCAGTTCCGGGATGTCCTCGTCCAGGTCCGGCACGCCCGCGGGGGCCTGGCTCACCTTGTGGTAACAGAAGGTGCACTTGGAAACGACCCCGTGGGGCTGGATGCCGATGCCCCGACGGGGGTCGTCCTGGGGTCCCTTCCAGGGCGGATCCCACTGGCGGCCCTCCTCCGACGGGAAGACCGTGCGGATGTCCGGCTGTACCACCGCCTTCTCATCGGTGTAGAAACGCACCCCGTAGGGACAGGCCACCTGGCAGTACTTGCAGCCGATGCAGCGGTTCCAGTCGATGAGCACGAACCCGCCCTCCGGGTCCTTGTAGGTGGCCCGGGTGGGGCACACCGAGACACAGGAGGGGTTTTCGCAATGCATGCAGGGACGGGGCAGCCACTTGAGCTGCACGTTGGGATACTTGCCCTCGTGATAGAAGAGCACGTCCTGCCAGTTCTCCCCCGGCAGGCGGCTGTTTTCCATGGCACAGGCCGTGGTACAGGCTTGGCAGCCGGTGCAGGTGTCCAGGTCGATGACCATTCCCCATTTCGCCATGTCTCATGTCTCCTCTGACCGCCAGCGCGCTCAGGCGCGCTCGATGCGAACCTTGGTGGTGTAGTAACTGCACTGGCCGGTGATGCGGTCGGACTGGTTCACCGTGATTTCGCCGCTGTGGCCGGGCTTGCGTCCCTTGGCCCAGCGTCCGTGAGCCCAGTGGCCGTGCTCCATCGGGAATACCAGAGTGTCCGGACGCACCCCCTCGTAGTACTTGCAGAAGCCCTCGATGGCGCCCAGATCGGAACTGATGCGCACCCGTGACCCGTCCGGAATGCCTCGGGCCCGGGCGGTCTTGGGATTGATTTCGATGTAAATGGTATTGCGGCCACCCAGGGTGGGCTGCATGTTGGCGATGGCCACCGGCAGGTTGGCGCCCCGCCCTTCCGCGTGCAGCGCCACCTTGGGGGTGACCATGTAAAGATCACCACCGCCGGGATGGCTGGGTTCCTCCCAGATGGGGAACATGAGCCGGGACGGGTCACGACCGGTCTTGGCGGCGATCCAGTCCGCATGGGCCTCCAGCCAGCCGGAACGGATCTCGAACTTGCCGGACGCGGTCTTGAACAACGCGCCCCTGACTTCATCGGCGGACATGAGACGGGCATGGTCCTGGCCGTCCCACTCATAGAACTCGCCATCGATCTGCCGATAGGGGTAGACCCGCTTGTACCAGACCCCCTTTTCCTTCCAGCTCTCGAAGGAATTGACGCCGTTGTCGCCGGGGTCGCTTTCAAAGCCCTTGGCCAGGTGCCGAATGACGTTCTCCGTGTTGTCCAGGGCTTGGTAGTACTCGCCCATGGAACCATTGATCCGCTTGCCCAATTCGATGAGGACATCACCGAAGTATTTCGTATCGTAGAGGGGCTTGACCGCCGGCACCCGCAACTGGGTCATGGGCCAGCCCTGGAAGGGATAGGTGGGCGCATCCTGCAGCCGCTCCAGATAGGTGTGGTCCGGCAGGATCACGTCGGCGAACATGGCCGTCTCGCTGGGGAACGGGGAAGTCTCGATGACGAACAGTTCCTTGAGGGCCGCCTCCCAGGCCTTCACGTCCGGCGCCGTCCAGATGGCGTTGTTCAGGTAGAACATGATGGTATCCAGCTTGTAGGGCTTACCCTGCAGGGAGTTGGGCCCGATCTCCTGCATCATGTTGTTGGCCAGCAGGTAGCCGTCGGGATGACCCTTGAGGTCGATGCGAGGCTGCGCCTTCCAGCCACCGGCTCTGGCCCAATCATCCAGGTAGTCATCCGCGTTCACCGGCAAAGGACCGTAGGAGGGCCCCACCTGGTAGGCCAGGCCGCCCTTGGCGTAGAGGGACCCCACCAGGGCATTGAGGGTGTGGATGGCCATGCCGTTGAAGATGCCGTTGCTGTGAGCATGGGCCCCCCGCTCATACAGGGCGATGGCCGGACGGGTGGTACCGAACTCATGGGCGGTGGCCAGGATATCCCGCTCGTACAAGGTGGTGACCTGGGCCGCCCAGCGGGGAGTGCGATCCTTGAGTTCCGCATTCCACCATTCCACCAATCCCTTGACCCACTTCTCCTCGAAGCTGTCCGGGTCCACGGTCTCGCCCGGGATGAAGCGGTTGACGCCGTCGCCGAAATCACCCACGAATGCCTTCTCCCACAGCCCTTCGACAAGGATCACGTGGGCGATGGCCAGGGCCAGGGCACCATCCGTCCCCGGCTTGATGAGCAGGGCCCGATCCGAACCGGCCAGGGTGGTGTTCATGTGTACATCCACCGCCGTGATGCGGGTCTTGGGCACCTTCACCCCGCGGATGTAACCCCACACCTGCATGTTGTTGTTGTAGGGACGGAAGGCCTCCAGGAAACCGGCACCGAACATGAGCAGCATGTTGGCGTTCTTGTAGTCATAGCTGTTGTACCCGCCGATGCCGTCCACCGCCTTCTTGGAGATGATGCTGCCGTCGGAGCACATGGAGGAATGACCGATGGCCACGTTGGGGGAGCCGTAAAGCTTGCCGAAATTGCCCAACAGTCCGGCGCAGGAAGCGCCCCAGCCGCGCCCGTAGAGCAAGGCGAAGCGATGGGATTCCTCCCGCTCACGCAGCCCGTTGAGGCGCTCGGCCACCATGTCCAGGGCCTCGTTCCAGCTGATGGGCACGAAGCCAGGGTCCTGGTCCCGGCCCTTGCTCGGGTTGGTGCGCTTCATCGGCCCCTTGAAACGATCGGGGTCATAGAGGATGTAGGCCCCCAGGGGACCCTTGGGGCAGAGCTTGCCGTTGGAGATGGGGTGGTCCGAGGTCCCGTAGATGGCGTGGACCCGGCCCCCGGTGGTGTAGACATCGATGCCGCAACGGGCCGGGCACTGATGGCAGATGTTCTTGGTGATGGTGGTATCGGCCGACGGTGCCGGCGACCGGGCATGGGACAGGGTCGTCAGGCCGGGGACCACCCCGGCCCCACCGGCCACCACCCCGGCACCCGCCACGGCGCCGGTGGCCTTGAGAAAACGGCGCCGATTGATCAAGGTTTCAAGCAGCTTCATCGAGATCCCTCCTCAGGGTTGACTCAGGCCCGGGACACACCGGGCGCATCCGGAGCAGCCTCCGGGGGATGACATGGGTCCGCTATCCGGGCCGAATCCTCACATTCGGCCATTTGCCGAAACAGGGATCTCGCAAAGGCCTGGGAACGGGCGCAGGGGACACATTCGCTCTCATCGCCGAGGGTCTGGAACGGACTGCCGCAGCGGCGGCAGGTGCGCGAACCGAACTCGCGCAGGACTTCCGGCAAGCGCCAGTCATCGTCCTGCCGTGCCTCAATCCGCAGGGCCTGCTCCGGACAGGCCCGCTCACAGGCCCCGCAACCGATGCAGTGACAGGGATCAAAGATCAATGCCGTGGACCCGCTTTCCTCCTGCCGACGAAACAGGGCCCCGGTGGGGCAGACCGAACTGCAGACCCCATGGCCGCGGCAGTCATCACCGACTTCCATGGCACTGAACAGTCCATGGGGCATGGGTAAAGCTTGTTGCCGGGCCAGTTCCAGACAGGCGTTGAGCAGACGCAGACGGGCATCCGAAGGCCGGGCCGACGGCACGCGGGACAAGGCTGGGGGTGCCGTGAGTGAGGCCGTCCCGGTCGCCGGGGAGACGAGCGACATCGCCGGTACGGTATGGCCCATCAAACGCCCCGCCTCCAGCCCCAGGCGGCCCAGAAAGGCCCGGCGTGAGGCGTCGGGGATCGAGGAATCTTGTGCCGTCACCCCGCAAGCCCCCGGGGCCGGGGCCGATTGCAGGCGCGGCAGGTGAGACAGGGGGACCCCCATGGTTTCCAGCAGATGGCGGGCCTGATCCAGGGTCGCCCGGGACGGATGGATCTCTGCCCCGCCACCGGAAGGGCAGTGGGCACAGAGTCCACGATCCACCAACCGGGGTCCCTCCCCCGCCAGACGATGGGCGTGGATCAGGGCGGCCGCATCCAGCCCGCCCAGACAGGGCACCATCCGTGATCGAGGCAGGCGCGCAGAAGGCGGAACCTGCTCACACTCCAGATGCGTGGCCGGCGACGCCTCGGACCCGACCCCCTCCAGGGACAAGGCGCCCATGGGACAGGCCGCCACGCAACGGCCACAGCCGGTGCAACCCTCGGCGGGTTCCGGCACCGCGTCGGCGCTCGACGGCCGCAGGGCCTGAACGGGACAGACCCGCACACAGGCGTCACAGCCGCCGAGGCGAATGGAGAGGGTCTGGCAGGTCATCACCGCCAACTGCAGTCCCCGGGCGGGGTGCAAGGTACGATGCACGGCGACGGGCAGGGAAGAATATGCTTGCATGGCATATATAAAGCACAAAAAATACCTGGTTTTATACCAGACTGTTTTCAAAGATGATTTTGACAATCATCAAAATCATCCAGAGGGTCCCGTTACCATGCGGTAACATGAGCACCCGCTAACCCGTCACCATCGGGTAACACCCGGCACAAAGCGTTACCATGCGGTAACCAGGAGTCTGTACGACATGGGCGAACCTGCCACCGAGACCGGTTTTTCCCTGCGTCGGCGCCGGACCCTGCAGGCGCTGGGCTGCCTGGGCGCCCTGGGCTGGGCACGTGCCGGCGCCGATGAGCCCATCCGCTTCGGCCTCACGCCGGTGTTCCTGGATGACCAGGTGGGTTTTCTGGGGCGCTGGCGATGGTATCTGGAAGGGCGCCTGGAACGGCCATTGCAGTTCGTGCAGCGACGCAGCTATGACGAGATCCTGCAATTGCTGCTGGAGGGGCGCATCGATTTCAGCTGGCTGTGCGGTTATCCCTACTGGCGTCATCGGCACCGCCTGGCCCTGGTCTCGGTACCGGTCTACGAGGGCGCGCCCCTCTACCGTGCCTACCTGATCCGCCACGCCGAGGACCCCCACCTCCAGGACCTGAACCGGCTGCGGGGTCGTACCTTCGCCTATTCGGATCCGGACTCCAATTCCGGCTATCTCTATGTGCGCCATCGCCTGCAACAACAGGGCCTCGACCCGGCGACCCTCTTCGGCCGCAGTTTCTTCACCCTGGCCCACCGCCGGGTCATCGAGGCCGTGGCGGTCCGGCTGGCGGATGCGGGCGCGGTGGATGGCTACGTCTGGGACGTGCTCTCCCGCCGCGCCCCCGGGATCACCGACGACACCCGTGTCATCGAACGCTCGGACCCCTTCGGTTTTCCCCCGGTGGTGGCCAGTCGGCACCTGGCGCCGACGTTGAGCGAATCCATGCAACGGGTGCTCAACGGGATGCACCGGGATGCGGACGGCCGAGCCCTGCTGGCGGAACTGGCCCTGGACCGTTTCGAGACCGCGGCCCCCGACCTCTATGAAGACATCGGTCGCATGGCGGACGGGGTGGCCTGACATGCTGCTGCTGCGCGATCTCAGCCTGCGCTACAAGATCCCCCTGCGGGCCGTGGTCCTGGTGCTGATCACGGCCACCCTGCTCACCGCCGTGCAGGTGCCGCGGGAACGGGATGAACTGCAGCATGACCTGGAGGAAAACGCCCGGCTGCTGGGCATTACTCTCACCCAGAACCTGGTGGTGCCCCTGATACAGGATGACGTCTGGCGGGCCTTTGAACTGCTGCGGTCACCGCTGTCCGGGGTTGACGAGCGGGCGGCGGAGCGCCTGCCCTTCGCCCTGGTATTGTTTGACCGGGACCTGCGGGTGATGGCCAGCTCCGATCCCGCCCGCTATCCGGTGAACGCGGAGCCCGAGGCCCTGCCCCGGTTTCGCGGCATCGCCCCCTGGGTACGGGCATCCCCCACCCTGCCCGGGGCGCGGCCCTTGGTGGTGGACGAAAACACACTGGCCCTGGTGCTGCCGGTGGTGGCCGACGGCGTCACCCTGGGACATCTGGTCCTGGGCTATTCCCGGGACGGCATGCGTGCCCGCGCCGCCCGTCTGGTGCAGCAATCGGTGATCTACACCCTGGCCCTGCTGGCCCTGATCCTGCCCCTCACCTGGTACTGGGGGCAGCGCACCGCCAGACCGCTGATCAAGCTGGCCGACGGCATGGCGCAAGTGGGGGCCGGCCTGCCCGAGGATGCCGCCCTGGACCTGGAAGAGTCGGGGGACGAGATCGGCCGTGCCGGCGTGGCCTTTCGGCGCATGCTCTATGAACTGCGGCAGAAAGAGGCCCTGGAGCAGGAGGTGATGGTGAACGAACGGCTGGCGGCCGTGGGGCGCCTGGCCGCCGGCGTGGCCCATGAGATCAACAACCCTTTGGGGGGCATGCTCAATGCGGTAGATACCTTCAAGCGCTACGGTGGCGATGCCGAGCAGACGGCCCGTACCCTGTCCCTCATCGAACGGGGCCTGCTGCAGATCCGGGACACGGTCTCCGCCCTGTTGGTGGAGGCCCGCCCCTCGGGCAAGCCCCTGTCCCTGCAGGACTTTGAAGACTTGCATACCCTAGTGTCCGCCGACGCCCACCGACAACGGGTGAACTTTGACTGGCACGTGGCGCTGCCGGACGTGCCCCTGCCCTTGCCGGCCACCCTGGTCAGGCAGGTGGTGCTGAACCTGCTGCTCAACGCCCTGCAATCCACGCCGCCAGGCGAGATCATCACCGTCTGCGCCCACATCACGGGCGAATACCTGAGCATCCAGGTGATCAACGCAGGCCCCCTCATCCCGCCGGAACGCCTCGGTCACTTGTTCGAACCCTTCGCCGGAGATCACCCTCGCGGCCACGGCCTGGGCCTGTGGGTGAGCTACCAGATCGTCCAGCAGCTCAGAGGACAGATCGCCGTGGACAGCGACGAGAGTGGCACCGGCTTCACGGTAAGACTGCCCCTGTGCCACGAGGAGGATTGATGAAGATGAAGACGAAGGCACGCATTCTGATCGTGGAAGACGACGCCATCATGGGTGAGTCCCTGCTGGATCGTTTCCGCCTGGAACACTACGACGCCCTCTGGTGCCGCTCCGCCGAAGACGCCCTGGCCCGCCTGTCCGCCCGGCCGGTGGACCTGGTCCTAAGCGACATTCGTCTTCCCGGGATGAACGGCCGTGCGCTGCTGGAGGCCGTCAACGGTCTGCCGACGGCACCACCGGTCATCCTCATCACCGGTTACGGCGCCATTCAGGAGGCGGTCTCGGCACTCAAGGCGGGGGCGGCGGACTATGTCACCAAACCTTTTGATCTGAACCGGCTGATGGAAAAGGTGGCGGGCCTGTGTCCCGAGCGAGAAGACCGGGAGGGTTTCCCGCCTCTGGGCGTCTCCGCGCAGATGCGGCAACTGGAGTCCCTGCTGCCCCGGGTGGCCGCCCAGGCCGGAACCATCCTGATCACGGGAGAATCGGGCGTGGGCAAGGAACGGGTTGCCCGACGCCTGCATGATCTGTCTGGCGGTACCCCCGAATTCCCCTTTTTGGCCATCAACTGCGCCGCCCTGCCCCATCCCCTGCTGGAGGCCGAGCTGTTCGGCCATGAGAAGGGGGCCTTCACCGGTGCAGACCGCCGCCGTACCGGGCTGTTCGAGGCCGCGGGGAGCGGCAGCCTGTTCCTGGATGAGATCGGCGAACTGGATCTGTCCATGCAGGCCAAGCTGCTGCGGGCGGTGCAGGAACGGGAGGTGATGCCCATCGGCAGCCACAGTCCACGACGATTCGAGGCGCGACTGATCTTCGCCACCAACCGAAATCTGCGGGAGGAAGTGGAACAGGGCCGTTTCCGGGAGGACCTGTACTACCGGATCAACGTGATTCACCTGCACGTCCCGCCGCTGCGGGAGCGACGGGAGGACATCCCCTGGCTGGCCCAGGGGTTCGCGGCGGACTGTTCCCGCCGACAGGGCAAGCGCTGTGTGATCACGCCCCAGACGATGGATACCCTGTCGATCCATGATTGGCCGGGCAACGTGCGGGAACTCAAGCACGCCATCGAACGGGCCTGCATCCTGTCCGATTCACCGGTGATCCAGGGGAGTGATATTTTCAGGGAGCGTGACGCGGGCCTATCGGAAACCCACGCCGGGGACACCGGGACATCGGCTCCGGCGGCAACCCATCAGGACTTTGATCTATCCACCCATCTGCAACGCTGTGAGCGGGCCTTCATCCTGGAGGCCCTGCGGGCCAACGAGGGCAGGATCACCCAGACCGCCCAGGCCCTGGGCATCAGCCGCAAGAATCTGTGGGAAAAGATGCGGCGGCTGGGGCTGGGGGCTGATGGGCCGGGGCATTGACTTATTCCGAACATCCCACGCAGATGCGGTTACGCCCCCCGGATTTGGCTTGGTAAAGCAGCTTGTCGGCGGCAATCAGCAGCTCCTGCAGGCTCGTGTCCGGTCTGTGCTGACAGATGCCGATGCTGACCGTGACCGGTCTGGGAACCGGGAATCGATGGGCGGCAATGGCGGCACGGATCTTCTCGGCAATGTTCATTGCCGCGGCCTGATCCGTTTCAGGAAACAGGATGAGAAACTCCTCGCCCCCCCACCGCGCCACGCTGTCGGTGGCGCGAACCATGCTGCGCACCAGGGCCGCCAGTTCCTGGATGACGAAATCGCCCACATGATGGCCATGGGTGTCGTTGATCTGCTTGAAATGATCGATATCGAAGAGCATCAGTACGAAGGTGCCCTGATAGCGACAGACCCGCGAATACTCCTGCTCCAGCTGTTCGTTCATCTTGCGACGATTCATCAGGCCGGTCATGGAGTCGGTCTGGGACAGCCTTTCCAGCAACGCATTGTTGTGCTGAAGCTCCCGATTCTTCTGATACAAGGCGTGTTCCGTCACCGCCTCGATGGCCTGAGAAATGGTACCGATCTCGTTTTTCAATCCCGCCAGCGGCACCGACTGTCGTGTCTGTCCCAAGGCCTTGCCATCGACCACATCCCGAACCCGCTGCTCCAGCAGACGCAACGGCCCCACGATATGGGCGCTCAGGTTTCGTGCCATGGAGGCGGACAGCAACAACGCGATACACAGCACCACGGCCACGCTTTGCAGGATGCGCAACATGATGGGCAACAGGACTTCCCGCTTCTCCACCATGGTGACCACGGTCCAGTTCAGGGGCTCTTCATGAATGAACTGCACCATCCAGGTCCTTTGATCCACTGCCAGGAAGAGCTGACCGCTTCCCTCCCCCATCATCGGCGCCAGGCTGTCCCAACCGGCAAACCGGGTACCGATCAAGGCGTCCTGTGCATGAAACAGTATCCTGCCCTCATGATCCAGCACCAGGTTGCGGGCAGTGGTGAAGGAGGGATCGCGGGCGCCGATGACCTCCATCACCGCATCCACCAAAGCATCAATTGCCACCACGCCGCGTAGCCCGCCATCCTCGTCCAGCAATACCTGACTGAACGACACCAGCCACTCGTCCGACTTGATTTCACGGTAAGGGATGCCACCCGACAATGCCGTTCCCGCTCGCACCCCCGCCTCATACCAGGGGCGGATACGGGGATCGAATCCGGGGGGCGGCACATAATCATTGATGACCAACCGACCGTCCTCGTAGGCTGCGAAGATGAAGTGTATGGTCGGATTGGCATCCTGCAGCACACGGAACAGTTCCAGGAGTTGCGACTCGTCACGGTAGTTCGTATCCATGGCCTGACGCACGGCATCTTTGGCGGCCAGGTACTGCACGACGGACCGCAGCGGCTGTACATAGCCCCGAATATGGTGAGCGGCGGCCATGTTCTTGTTGCGAATGACGGCCTGAGCCGAGTCGAGGCCGCTGTGATACAGCACAACCGACACCAGGGAGCCCAGCAGGATCACCATCGCCAGCGTCAGCAAGACCAGTTTTCCGAACAGCGTCTTCTGGAGGCTCATGCCGCCGGCGCCCCTGTTTTGACTGGTTGCCCCTGGATTGAGGGACAGGGAGAGGAAGGTATGCCGCAGGCGCCATGCCGGCGACCTGCTCCCGCCCATCTTACCAAACAGCGCCATCCTCACGCCGTCACTAACCCTCGCCGGCACCGTCGTCACTCCCGCGAAAGCGGGAGCCCAGGGGGAGGCCCCGCAACTGGATTCCCGCTTTCGCGGGAATGACGGGTACGGATGAAAAACTCTTGCCGTCATTCCAGAACGGACCCTCGCCAAGCCCCGTCGTCACTACGCCAGGCACCGTCGTCACTAACCCTCGCCGGCACCGCCGTCACTCCCGCGAAAGCGGGAGCCCAGGGGGAGCCCCCGCAACTGGATTCCCGCTTACGCGGGAATGTCGGCCTGGACAACCCCGCATCACCCTCACGCTCCCGGAATACCGCTTTGTGCGGGGTGTCCCGTCCGGAGCATCCCAGGACCTGCGGATGAGGCCGCTGACAATGAGGGCTGGTCTACGACTGCCTGACCACCAGCGTGGAGGCAATCAGGTCGTGGAGACCTTGCTTGCGCCGGGTAAAGGCGATCATCAGATAGCCGATGAACAGCAAAAGCGCCGAAAGGATCTTGGACCAGTAGCGGCCATTGGCGCGACCAAAGCCGATCCGGTTGCCGTCCATGTCCGTCACCCGCAGGCCCAGCATCCGCTTGCCGGGGGTGGATTGCCATTTCGAGGACTCGAACACCGTGTAATAGAGCCACCCCAGCAGCAGGGACAGCAGATTACCCATACCTTCCGCAACCAGAGTGATCTCCTGGCCAGTGGCCCCGCTTGCCGCCATGGATGCCCCCAGGGCAAAACCCAGCGGAACCGCCACCACGATGGTGATCAGGGTCAGGATGACCATGTCAATCACGAATGCCAGCAGGCGATACCAGAATCCGGCATCCCTGACCGAGGCTGAGGCGGGCGCAGCAGCGGCGCCCGCTCCCTCCGCCATGTCGGCCGGCAACGGCTGCGTCCCGAGGGACGCCCCGCAACCGGCGCAGAAACGTGCCGAATGATCGTTGTTGTGACCACATTGCGTGCAGTACATGATGACGCTCCCTGTATCGTCGAAGCTGGCAAAAGGACGATTCTACCTCGCTTGATCCCTGCCTGCCGGTCTGGTGATCAGCGGATCAGCGACAGCCAGCCGGCCAGGGCCAGCAGCGTGACCAGCAGCACCGGCGGCGTGATCAGGATGCCGATCCTGAAATACTGGCCCCAGGTGATCTTGATGCCTCGTCGCGCCAGCACGTGCAGCCACAACAGGGTGGCCAGGCTGCCGATGGGGGTGATCTTCGGCCCCAGGTCGGAACCGATGATGTTGGCATAGATCATTGCCTCCTTGATCACGCCGGTGACATTGGCCTCGTCGATGGACAGGGCCACCACCATCACCCCTGGCATGTTGTTCATGATGGAAGAGAAGAAGGCGGCGATGAAGCCGGTCCCCACCGCCGCCGCCGTCACCCCAAACTGACCGATCCAGTCCAGGGCAATGGCGATGTCCGCCGTCAGCCCGGCATTGCGCAGGCCGTAGACCACCAGATACATGCCCACGGAGAAGATCACGATCTGCCAGGGGGCACTGACGAAGACCCGGCGGGTGGAAATCACATGTCCCCGCGCAGCCACCGCCAACAGGATGGCGGCACCCAGACCCACCATGGCGGAAATGGGCACACCCATGGGCTCGATCACCAAAAAGCAGAACAGCAGCAGGGCCAACACCACCCAGCCCGTCTTGAACACGGCCGGGTCCTTGATGGCCTGTTCGGGCCTGCGCAGACCGTCGAGGCTGTAGGTGCGGGGGATCTGTTTGCGGAAGAACAGATACAGGATACCCAGCGAGGCGGTCACCGAGACGGCATTAACCACCATCATCACGGCGGCGTACTCGCGGAAGTTGATACCGAAGAAATCCGCCGAGACGATGTTTACCAGGTTGGAGGTGACCAGGGGCAGACTGGCGGTGTCGGCGATGAAACCGGCGGCGATGACGAAGGCAAAGGCCGCCCCGGCGGTGAAGCCCAGGGCCAGAAGCATCTCCAGCACGATGGGAGTGAGCATGAGGGCAGCACCGTCGTTCGCAAACATGGCGGCCACCGCAGCGCCCAGCAGGATGATGAAACAGTACAGGCGCAGGCCGCTACCCTTGCCCCAGCGAGCCACGTGCAGAGCCGCCCATTCAAAGAATCCGGCCTCGTCCAGCAGTAGGGAAATGATGATAATGAAGACGAAGGTGAGCGTGGCGTTCCAGACGATGTCCACCACGATGGGCACGTCGGAGAACTGCACCACCCCCGTGGCCAGGGCCAGGGCCGCGCCGCCCAAGGCGCTCCAGCCGATACCAAGCCCCTTGGGCTGCCAGATGACGAAGGTGATGGTGACGATGAAGATCGTCAGGGCGGTCAACAACATGGATATGTCCTGTGGTCGGGTTCAGTCAGACAGCCACTGCCGCACCTCGCCATGGCCTTCGGCATGGAAGCGCTGTGCACCAGGGTGAAGATTTCCAGCATGCACTATGCCGGGTCATTCATTAGTCATGAGAGATAAGATATAGTCCATACCGCATATTCGCAAGAACAAATATCTATTCACCCACCAAGGCACAGCCCCATGACTTCATCAAATAATCCCAGCATCCTGTTCCTCTGCACCGGCAACTCCTGCCGTTCCCAGATGGCTGAAGGCTTTGCCCGTCATCTGGGAGGCGACGCCTTCCGGATCCAGTCGGCGGGGATCGAGGCCCACGGCAAGAACCCCCGGGCCATCCTGGCCATGGCGGAACTGGGGATCGACATCAGCGGCCAGGAATCCACCCGCGTCACCGATGCCATGCTGGTGGAGGCGGATCTGGTGGTGACGGTCTGTGGGCACGCGGATGAACATTGCCCCCTGCTGCCTCCGGGCACACGGCGCCTGCACTGGCCCCTGACGGACCCGGCCAAGGCCACCGGCACCGAGGAAGAGATCAACCTGGCCTTCAGGCAGATACGGGACGAGATCCGGGCGCGGGTGAGCACCCTGCTGGCAGATCTGAAGCGCTGAAACGAAAAAACCCGCGCCGGGATGACCGACGCGGGTTTTTTGTACTTCGAATGTGGTAGCGGGGGCAGGATTCGAACCTGCGACCTTCGGGTTATGAGCCCGACGAGCTGCCAGACTGCTCCACCCCGCAACTGAAGATATGTATACTACCGATCTTGCCCGGATAATACAAGGGTTTCATCCAACTTTTTTGCAACTCATGCACCACGGTGGACCAGGTGTCGGCGCAGATCATGTCGATAGATGAATCCGGGCATGGCAAACACGGCAAACATGGACAGGGTGATGGCATAGAACTGCCAGCCCTGGGTATGGATCGTGCCGGTGACCAGACGCTCCAGCCCAAGGCCGATGGCCACCACCAGGGCGTAGAGTATACCCCATTCCAGAAAGCGCATGAAGGCCGGTTTGGCATCGCCCCGTGGCGTCAGAACGAACAGGACCCGTTCATTGAGCCACGGCAGGTTGGCTGCCGCCAGGGCGATGAGAAGATAGAGCCACACGGTAACCTGCAAAAGATCCATACCCCCTCCCCTACCGGACCGCTGCAGTCAGCGACATCAGGATGCCGGGGAAGATCCCCAGACCCAGCATCAGCAGACCGTTGACCGACAGCACCACGTTGAAATCCATGCCCCGGGACAGTTCGGTCCGATCCTCCGGCTTGTCGAAGTACATGAACTTGATGATGCGCAGGTAGTAGAAGGCACCGATCACCGACATCAGGACGGCGAACACGGCTATCCAGACGAAGTCCACCTGCACCACCGCCTGCAGCACCGCCAGCTTGGCATAGAAACCCAGGGTAGGCGGCAGGCCTGCCATGGAAGCCATCAGCAGCAACATGATGAAGGCAAACCAGGGACTGCGTTCATTCAGGCCGCGGAAATCCTGGATGTTGTCCGCCTCGAAGCCCTGGCGGGACAGATACAGCACCATGCCGAAGCCGCCGGCTGCCATCAGGGCATAGGCGATCACATAGAACAGGGCCGCCGCATTCCCCTCCGTCGTCCCGGCCATGACGGCCAGCAGCACGAACCCGACGTGGGAAATGGTGGAATAGGCGAACATGCGCTTGATGTTGGTCTGGGCGATGGCCACCACGTTGCCCACCGCCAGGGAAAGCACCGCCAGGATCAGCAGCATGCCTTGCCAGTCCGCGTGCAGCGGCCCAAGGCCATCCACCAGTAGGCGCATGATGATGGCCAGAGCGGCGATCTTGGGCGCCGTGCCGATAAACAGAGTCACCGGTGTGGGCGCGCCGTGGTACACATCCGGCAGCCACATGTGGAAGGGCACCGCCCCCAGCTTGAACGCCAGGGCCACCACCACGAAGGCCAGGGCGAACACCAGGGCCATGTTGAATTCACCAGAGGCCGTCAGGATGCCCGCGGTCACACCGGCGATGTCCAGGGTACCCGTGATGCCGTAGAGCATGGACATGCCGTAGAGCAGTACGCCCGAGGCAATCGACCCCAGCACGAAGTACTTCATGGCGGACTCGGCCGCCTGGGTGGAATCCCGATTGAAGGCCACCATGGCATAGAGGCACAGGGACAGTAGCTCAAGCCCGAGATAGAGGGTGAGCAGGCTGTTGGCCGAGATCATCACCATCATCCCCAGCACCCCGAACAGCCCCAGGACATAGAACTCACCCTGGTACAGATCCCGGCTCATCAGGTAGGGCCGCGCATAGAGGAAGACCACCGCCGAAATCAGCAACACCACCGACTTGAGCAGATCCGACATAGGATCGGCCACGAAGGTACCGGACATGGTGATCCGTACCTCCGGCGCCGCCAGCCACAGGGTCAGCAGCAGGGCGCCCAACAGGGAGAACTGAGCCAGTCCGTAGGTGATGTCACGCCGGGCCTGGGGGATGAACAGATCCGCCACCAGGATGAAGCAGCCCATGCCCAGCAGGAAGAGCTCGGGAATGACGGGGATGAAGTCCGGAATCTCAAAGGTCATATCGGCATCCAGGAGAGCTTAGAGCTTGGAAACGGCGATATGCCGCACCAGGTTGTCCACGGTGGCGGCCAGCACATCCAGCAGAGGCGCCGGCCAGACCCCCAGCAGGAGTACGGCAAAGGCCAGCACGCCCAGCACCCAGAACTCGCGCCGGTTCACATCCGTCAGCCCGGCCACGTTGTCGTTGGCCACTTCGCCGTAGACCACCCGTTTCACCAGCCACAGGGTATAGGCCGCGGCCAGGATCAGGGTAGTGGCGGCCAGCAGGGCGATCCAGAAGTCGGCCCGGAAGGCGGCCAGGATCACCATGAACTCGCCCACGAAGCCCGAGGTACCCGGCAGCCCCGTATTGGCCATGGCAAACAGCACGAAGAAGGCGGCAAACCAGGGCATGGTGTTGGCCACACCACCGTAATCGGCGATCCGGCGGCTGTGCATGCGGTCATAGAGTACGCCCACACAGAGGAACATGGCCGCGGAGATCAGGCCATGGGAGATCATCTGCACCATGCCGCCACTGATCCCCAGGGCGGCCCCCTGCCAGGAGCCGGTGTTGTTGTAGATCATGAAGACGATGAAGAAGCCCAGGGTCACGAAGCCCATGTGGGCGATGGAGGAATAGGCGATCAGTTTCTTCATGTCCTGCTGCATCAGCGCCACCAGACCGATGTAGACCACGGCGATCAGGGACAGGGTGACCATCAGCCAGTCCAGGGCCATGGCCGCGTCCGGGGCGATGGGCAGGGAAAAGCGCAGGAATCCGTAGCCGCCGATCTTCAGCATGATCGCCGCCAGGATCACCGAACCGCCGGTGGGCGCCTCCACGTGGGCGTCCGGCAACCAGGTATGGACCGGGAACATGGGGATCTTCACCCCGAAGGCCAGCAACATGCCCAGGAAGATCAGGGTCTGGGCGGTCATACCCAGGGGCAGATGGTGGAAATCCAGGATGGCGAAGCTACCGGACTGGGTGTACAGGTAGATCAGGCCGATGAGCAGGAAGACCGAGCCCAGGAAGGTGTAGAGAAAGAACTTGAGGGTGGCGTAGATCCGGTTGGGACCGCCCCAGATGCCGATCACCAGGAACATGGGGATCAGCATGGCCTCGAAGAAGACATAAAACAGCACTGCATCCAGGGCCGAGAAGACCCCGATCATCAGGCCCTCCATGACCAGGAAGGCCGCCAGGTACTGGGATACCCGATACTGGATCACCTCCCAGGCGGCGATGACCACCAGCACCGTGGTGAAGGTGGTGAGCAGGATCAGCGGCATGGAGATCCCGTCCACGCCCAGATGGTAATGGATGTTGAAGGTGCTGATCCAGGGGATCATCTCCACGAATTGCATCTCGTGGGTGCCGCGGTCGAAGAGCGTGAACAGCGGGATACTCACCAGGAAGGTCAGCACCGCGAAGGCCAGGCCCACGCGCCGGGATGCCTCGGGCATCCGGTCACCCATGGTCAGGACGATCAGGCCGCCGAGAATCGGCGTCCATATCACAAGAGAGAGCAGTGGCCAGTCAGCGAACATTATTTCTTCCCAGTGGAATCCTGCGTTGATCCTGTCGTTGCACCCAGCACGACCGCGCTAGAAGGCAAACGCCATGATGAGTACCAGCAGACCGATGATCATGGCGAAGGCGTAGTGATAGACATAGCCCGTCTGCACTTGGCGCACCTGCCGGGATGCCCAGCCCACCACCCTGGCGCTGCCGTTGACGAGGGTCGTGTCGATCAGCAACGTGTCGCCAAAGCGCCACAACCACTGCCCCAGGCGCTGGGTGCCCCTGGCGAACACCACATCATTGAACTGGTCGAAGCCGTAGCTCCGGTTCAGCAGGTCATAGGCCCAGGGAGCGCGCCGGCGTGCGTTGTCGGCAATGTCCGGACGTTTCGTGTACACGTACCAGGCCGTGGCCAGACCCGCCATCGCCAGCCAGAAGGGCGGCATCGCCAGACCGTGGGTGATATAGCCCATGACCCCGGTATAACTCTCGCCCAGACGGGCCAGCACATCCCGGGTCTCGTCCACATGGATCACCCCGGCGAAGAAATCACCGAACAGCAGGGGGCCGACGAAATAGCCCGCCAGTACCGAAGGGATGGCCAGCAGGATCAGGGGTACGGTCACCACCCACGGCGATTCCTTCGGGTCGCCCTGCAGGCCGTGACCATGCCCGTCATGGTCGTGGCCGTGATCGTGGTCGGTGCCGGGCGCCGCATGGCGGAAACGCTCCTCGCCGTGGAACACCAGGAAGAACATGCGGAAGGTGTACAGGGCAGTGACGAACACGCCCAGCAATATCAGCACGTAGGCAATACCCGCCCCCGGAATCTCCGACAGGGACACGGCCTCGATGATGCCGTCCTTGGAGAAGAAGCCGGCCAGGCCCGGGAAGCCGATCAGGGCCAGGGAGCCGATCAGGGCGGTGGCATAGGTGATGGGCATGTACTTGCGCAACCCCCCCATGCGACGGATGTCCTGCTCATGATGCATGGCCATGATCACCGAACCGGCCGCCAGGAACAAAAGGGCCTTGAAGAAGGCATGGGTCATGAGGTGGAAGATCCCCGCCGCATAGGCGGAGGCCCCCAGGGCCACGGTCATATAACCCAGCTGGGACAGGGTGGAATAGGCCACCACCCGCTTGATATCGTTCTGCACCAGCCCCACCAACCCCATGAAGAAGGCGGTGACGGCACCGATGATGAGTACGAAGCCCAGTGCGGTGACGGAGAACTCATACAGGGGCGACATGCGCGCCACCATGAAGATCCCCGCCGTCACCATGGTAGCCGCATGGATCAGGGCCGAGATGGGTGTGGGGCCTTCCATGGAGTCGGGCAGCCACACATGCAGGGGCACCTGGGCCGACTTGGCCATGGCACCGATGAACAGCAGGATACAGGCCACGGTCAGCAGGGACCACTCGGTGCCCGGCAGGACACTGATGCCGGCCTGGGACATGCCTTCCGCCTGACCGAAGACGGTGGCGTAGTCCAGGCTGCCGGTGTAGAAGACGATGGCGGCAATCCCGAGCACGAAGGCAAAGTCCCCCACCCGGTTGACGATGAAGGCCTTGAGGTTGGCATGGATGGCGGTGGGCCGCTTGAACCAGAAGCCGATGAGCAGGTAGGACACCAGGCCCACGGCCTCCCAGCCGAAGAACAGCTGCATGAAGTTGTTGGCCATCACCAGCACCAGCATGGAGAAGGTAAACAGGGAGATCAGAGCAAAGAAGCGCTGGTAGCCCGGATCCTCATGCATGTAGCCGATGGTGTAGATGTGCACCATCAGGGAGACGAAGGTCACCACCAGCATCATCAGGGCGGTGAGGTTATCGATCAAAAAACCCACCTCGAAGCGGATGCCGTCGCTCACCAGCCAGGTGTACACGGTCTCGTTATAGACCCCGCCCCCGCCGAACACGTGATGCCAGAACACCACCAGGGAGAGCAGGAAGGAGACGGCCACCCCGGCGACGGTAACGGTATGGGCCCCGGTCCGCCCCAACTGTTGGCCGAACAGGCCGGCGGCAATGGCCCCGAACAGGGGGGCGAGAACGATGAGCAGATAGATAGTATCCATGCCCTACCCCTTCATCTCGTCCAGATCCTGGACGTTGATGGTCTGTCGATTACGGAACACCAGCACCAGGATGGCCAGGCCGATGGCCGCCTCCGCCGCTGCCACGGTGAGAATGAAGAACACGAATATCTGCCCCGACAGATCCCCCAGATAATGGGAGAAGGCGACAAAGTTCATGTTCACCGCCAGCAGCATGAGCTCGATGCACATGAGCAGGAGGATCAGGTTTTTCCTGTTCAGGAAGATCCCGGTGACGCTCAGTGCGAACAGGATCGCCCCAAGGATGAGGTAATGCGACAGAGGAATCATGCTTGGTCCCGTTTTTGGCCCAGCGCAGGTCTCGCCACGGCGCCCGCTTGGGTGTTTTCGTTCAGCCCTGTAGATTCACTCGAACCCGTCCGCCAGGCCGATCCGGCCACGGCAGACGGGTTCAGGGTCCATCGGCCCATGTGACGCTACTTCTTTTCCGCTTCCATCTTGATCAAGCGCACGCGGTCCTTGCGCTGCACCCGGACCTGTTCCGCCGGGTCCATGTAAAGACTGTCGCGCCGACGCCGCAGCGTCAGCACGATGGCCGCAATGATCGCCACCAGCAGGATCACGGCGGCAATCTCGAAGGGATACACGTACTCGGTATAGAGCAACCGACCGATGGCCTCGGTGTTGCTGTAGTCCGCATCGGCGCGGCCGGGGGACTCCACCTGGAACACCTTGGCACCCACCACCATGGCCATCACCACCATCATGCCCACGGCCACCACCAGCCCCACCGGCAGCAGGCGCGCAAACCCCTCCCTGACCCGGGCCACGTTGATGTCCAGCATCATGACCACGAACAGGAACAGCACCATCACCGCACCCACGTACACCAGCACCAGCAGGATGCCGAGGAATTCCGCCTCCAGCATGATCCAGTGAGCGGCGCAGGTGAAGAAGGCCAGCACCAGAAACAGGGCCGCATGGACGGGATTGCGCACCGTGATCATGGCCACGGCCGAACCCACCAGGACGGTGGAGAAGAAGTAGAACAGAAACTGTTCGAAACTCATGACGGGCAGTCCCCCTGATCAGCGGTAGGGCGCATCGACGGCACGGGCGGCGGCAATCTGCGCTTCGTTCTTGTCACCGATGGCCAGCAGCTTGTCCTTGGTCATGATCTGCTCGCCGCGATTTTCGAAGTGGTAGTGCATGATGTGGGTCTCCACAATGGAATCCACCGGGCAGGCCTCTTCGCAGAAGCCGCAGAAGATGCACTTGAACAGATCGATGTCGTAGCGGGTGGTACGACGGGTACCGTCATCCCGCTGCTCCGACTCGATGGTGATGGCCAGGGCCGGACACACCGCCTCGCATAACTTGCAGGCAATGCATCGCTCTTCTCCGTTGGGATAGCGGCGCAGGGCGTGCAGGCCGCGGAAACGGGGTGAGATCGGTGTGGTCTCGTCCGGATACTGGACGGTAATCTTGCGGGCAAAGAAGTGCCGGCCGGTGAGCTTCAGGCCCAGCAGCAGTTCCCACAGCAGGAAGGTCTTGAAGAACTGGCGAATCGCCGTGCTCATAATGAAAGCCTCCCTCACGCGAACCAGGGACCGACGCCCAGGGCGACGGCCACGCCCAGGACAAACAGCCATATGATGGTCACGGGAATCAGCACCTTCCAGCCCAGTCGCATGATGTGGTCATAGCGATAGCGCGGGAAGGTGGCGCGGAACCAGAGGAAACAGAACAGGAAGAAGGCCGTCTTGATCAGCAGCCAGTGGATGCCGCTGTCCAGCACCCAACCGATCAGCGGCAGGTCGAAGGCGCTCTCGGGCAGGATGCCCTGGAAGGGCGACAGCCAGCCACCCAGGAACAGCAGGGCGGTCAGGGCCGAAATCAGGATCATGTTGGCGTATTCGGCCAGGAAGAAGATGGCAAAGGCCATGCCGGAGTATTCCACGTGGAAACCGGCAACAATTTCCGACTCGCCTTCCGCCACATCGAAGGGCGCGCGGTTGGTCTCGGCCACCCCGGAAATCAGGTAGACCAGGAACAGGGGGAACAGGGGCAGCAGGAACCAGTGGTAGACACTGCCCTGCTGAGACATGACGATCTCGCCCAGGTTCAGACTTCCGGCGGCCATCACCACCCCCACCAGGGCAAAGCCCATGGCGATCTCGTAGGAGACGATCTGGGCGGCGGAACGCATCCCCCCCAGCAGGGCGTAGCGGGAATTGGAGGCCCAGCCGGCGATGATGATGCCGTAGACCCCCACCGAACTCAGGGCCAGCAGGTAGAGCAGGCCGGCATTGATGTCCGCCAACACCATACCGTCGTCGAAGGGGATCACCGCCCATACCGCCAGGGCCGGCGCAATGGCCAGTACCGGCGCAATCAGGAACAGGTACTTGTCCGAATTACTGGGGATGATGACTTCCTTGAGCAGGAGCTTGAGGGAGTCGGCAATGGGCTGCAGCAGGCCCCTGGGTCCCACTCGGTTGGGTCCCACCCGCACCTGCATGTAGCCGATCACCTTGCGCTCGGCGAGGGTGGTGTAGGCCACCACCAGCAACAGGGGTCCCACGATCATCGTGATCTTGGTCATGATCTGCATGATCACGGGTAACCCGTCCCAGAATTCCATCATGGCTTGCTGCATGCTCGGACCCCGACCTTAAACCTTGTGCAGTTCCACCGGCCCGTAAGCGGGGCCGAGGGTGCTTGTTTCCGTGATGCCACCCGGCAGCCAGACACAGCCGGCGGGTACCGTATCGTCGATCACCAGCCCCATACGGGCGGTCAGCTTGCCCTGGCGCACCACCACTTCCTCGGCCCCCAGCAGATCCTGACTGCGGGCCTCGACTTCATTGAGGCGGGCCGCACCGTCCCGGGCCTCCGGCGTCTGTTGCAGCGGCAGGGACCGGCGTACCAGACTGTCCACCCCATACATGGCGGTCGCGGAGACCCGCTGCAGCCCGGCAGGTCTGGGCGGCAGGGCCAGGGCACGGCCTTCCAGGGGGACCCGGTTCTCGAAACCGGTGACGCCCGCCTCGGCCAGGCGTACCTTGAGTTCGTCCCTCACCTCTTCCGAGGAAAGGTATTCGAATCCGGAGAGATCGCTCATGTTGCCCAGTACCCGCAATACCTTCCAGGCGGGACGGGTATCCCCGGGCGGCGTGGCGGCGCCGGGCACACTCTGCCAGCGGCCTTCCACATTGACCCAGGTTCCCGAGGTTTCGGCAAAGGTGGCAATGGGCAGCAGCACATGGGCATGGCGACGCAGACTATCGGTGACAAACGGCGTCATGGCCACCACAAACTCTGCCTCCTGCACGGCTCGCAGGGCTTGAGCAGGGTTGTCACAATCCAACTCCGGTTCCACATTCAACAGCACACAGGCCTTGATACCGTCGGCCAGCATGCTCCGGACATGACGTCCCCCGGCTTGCAGGGCAACCCCGGCCGCGCCCCGATGGGGGACCGCTCCCGCCAACCAGGCACCGGCGGCATTGCCGCCTTCGGGCAAATACCCCTGGCGGGCGCCGGTGATCTCGCACAGGGCACCCGCCAGGGCGCCCAGCAGGGCAAACTGGGGATGATGCATGGCCTGGGTGCCCAGGAGTACGTGCCCCTGCGCCCCTGCCTGGACCAGCACTTCGGCCATGGCCGTATCAACAGCATCGGGCTTGATGGCCTTGAGCACGTCGGCCAGGGCCGCCGGCGCGGATTGCCCCTTCCGGGTCAGTGCCGCCTGCAGTACCCCCGCCAGGGCGGTGAGCATGCCGTGGGGGTCAGTGACCCGCTGATGAGCCAGCGGGAAATGAAAACCAAAATCCCGCGGATTGATGGCCATCACCGGCCGTCCCCTGAGGGCCGCCCTGCGCAGACGATGGGCCAGCAGGGGCTGTTCCTTGCGGACATTGCCACCCACCAGCAACAGACCGCCGGTCTCGTCCAGATCCTCCAGGCTGCTGCCCAGATAGGGGAATAGGGGCGCCTGATCCTGATCCGAAAAATCCGTCTGCCGCAAGCGGTGATCCAGTGACTGGATCCCCAGGCCCCGCAGCCACTGCTGGGCCAGATAGAGTTCTTCCAGGCTGGACTGGGGCGACAGCAGGGCGCCGCTCTCGGCGGCCGGCAGCGCCCGCAGTCCCTCAACGGCCCGGGCCATGGCCGTTTCCCAGTCGGTGCTCACCCACTCGCCCTTGTCACGGATCATGGGGGTGGTAAGGCGATCCTCCGACTGCAGTCCGGCATAACTGAACCGGTCACGGTCCGCGATCCAGGTCTCGTTTACGCCGTCGTTGCGACGGGGCACCACCCGTTTGGCCTGACCGTTATAGCTATGCAGGAACAGGTTGGAACCCACGCAGTCATGGGGAGAGATGGTCGGATGCTGGATCAGTTCCCAGGCCCGGTAGGTGAAGCGGGACGGCTTGGCGGTCAGCGCCCCTACCGGACACAGGTCGATAACATTGCCCGACAGTTCGGACACCACGGTACGCTGGATAAAGGTGCCGATCTCCATCCGTTCACCCCGGCCGGTGGCCCCCAATTCCCGCATGCCGGCGATCTCCTCGCCAAAGCGCACGCAGCGGGTGCAATGAATGCAGCGGGTCATCTCGGTGGCGATCAGGGGACCGATGTCCTTGTCCCTGACCACGCGCTTGGCCTCGCTGTAACGAGACAGGTCCTCACCATAGCCCATGGAGACATCCTGCAGTTCACACTCCCCGCCCTGGTCACAGACCGGACAGTCCAGGGGATGGTTGATGAGCAGGAATTCCATCACCGCCTTCTGGGCGGCCAGGGCCTTGGGCGAGCGGGTGTAAACCTTCATACCCTCGGCCACCGGCGTGGCGCAGGCGGGCATGGGCTTGGGAGCCCGTTCCACTTCCACCAGGCACATACGGCAGTTGGCCGCCACCGACAGCTTCTCGTGGTAGCAGAATCGAGGGATGCGGATACCGGCGGCATCCGTCGCGGCGATCAACATGCTCCCTTTCCTGGCTTGCAGGGGGATGCCGTTGACCTCGAAGTTGACCAGATCGTCACTCATGCTTCACTTCCCGTTGCCCCGTTCCGCACCCGTCAGGCCGCGTCCGCCACCAGGCTGCGACCGTGCTGAATGTAGTGTTCGAACTCGTGTCTGAAGTGCTTCACAAAACTGCGCACCGGCATGGCGGCGGCATCGCCCAGGGCACAGATGGTTCGCCCCTCGATCTTGGCGGCCACATCGTCCAGGCGTTCCAGGTCTTCCATGCGGCCCTGGCCTTCCACGATGCGCGTGACCATGCGGTAGAGCCAGCCCGTACCCTCTCGACAGGGAGTGCACTGGCCGCAGGACTCGGCGAAGTAGAAGCGGGAGATGCGTTGCAGCACCTTGACCATGTCGGTGGTCTCGTCCATAACGATGACGGCACCGGAACCCAGCATGGAACCCACCTTGGTCACACCGTCATAGTCCATGGTCGCGGTCATCATGAGATCACCCGGCACCACCGGCACGGAGGAACCACCGGGGATCACCGCCTTGAGCTTGCGCCCCTTCCAGATACCGCCGGCCAGGGCCAGCAGGTCGGCAAACGGGATCCCCATGGGCACTTCATAGTTGCCGGGGCGTTCCACATGACCGGAGACCGAGAACAGCTTTTCACCCCCGGCGCGCTCCACCCCCAGATCGGCAAACCACTTGCCCCCTTCACGCAGGATGGCGGGCACCGAGGACAGGGTCTCGGTGTTGTTGATGGTGGTGGGCCGGCCGTAGAGACCGAAGTTGGCCGGAAACGGCGGCTTGAACCGGGGCATGCCCTTCTTGCCTTCCAGGGATTCCAGCAGAGCGGTTTCCTCGCCGCAGATGTAGGCCCCGGCGCCCAGGGTGGGATAAAGGTCAAAATCGATGCCGCTGCCCTTGATGTTCCGCCCCAGCCAGCCGTGGTCATAGGCCTCCCTCACCGCCTGGCTGAAACGCTGGTAGGGCTCGTCCATGAACTCGCCGCGCATGTAGTTGTAACCCACGGTGGCGCCGATGGAATAGCCGGCGATGATCATGCCCTCCACCAGGGCATGGGGATTGAAGCGCAGGATGTCCCGGTCCTTGCAGGTGCCCGGCTCGGATTCATCCGAGTTGCACACCACGTACTTCTGGCCCGGCGCCGTGCGCGGCATGAAGCTCCACTTGAGACCCGCCGGGAATCCGGCACCGCCGCGGCCTCGCAGATTGGATGTCTTCACCTCTTCGATGACCTGGTCCGGCGTCATCTTCTGGGCGATGATCTTTTCCAGGGCCTGGTATCCCCCCACCTTGAGATAGTTCTCATAGGTCCAGGGCTCATCGAACCGGCGGGTGATGAAGCAGATGCGGTTGGTCATGGGCGCCTACTCCAGCTTGTCCAGGATCTCATCCACCTTCTCGGGGGTGAGATGCTCGTGATAGACGTGGTTCACCTGCATCATGGGGGCGCCGCAGCAACCCGCCAAGCACTCCTCCTCCTTTTTAAGGAAGAAGCGGCCGTCGGGGGTGGACTCACCCAACGTGATGCCCAGTTTGTTTTCCACATGTTCGAGGATCTTGTCGGCACCACGCAGCATGCAGGAGACATTGGTGCAGACGGAAATGCTGTGACGCCCCACCGGCTCCAGCTCGAACATGGAGTAGAAACTGGCCACCTCGTAGACGGCGATCTCGGGCATGCCGATGTACTCAGCCACCGCATCCATCATCTCGGCACTCAGATGCCCCTGCTCATGCTGGACGGCCCGCAGGGCCGCCAGCACCGCGGACCGGCGGCGATCTTCCGGATAGCGGGCCAACCACTGATCGATCTCCTCGCGCAGATGCGCATCGAGCAGGCTGGCCTTCCCCTTGGTCTGCTTGGCTGACATCAGCGATCAATCTCCCCGAACACGATATCCAGGCTGCCGATCAGGGTGACCACGTCGGCAAGCATGTGGCCCCGGGACATCTCGTCCAGGGCCGACAGATGAACGAACCCCGGGGGGCGAACCTTGACCCGGTAGGGCTTGTTGGCCCCGTCGGAGATCAGGTACACCGCGAATTCCCCCTTGGGATGCTCCACCGCCGAGTACACCTCGCCCTCGGGCACGCAATAACCTTCGGTGTAGAGCTTGAAGTGATGAATCAGAGACTCCATGTCCGCCTTCATCTCCTCCCGCGGCGGCGGCGCGACCTTGTGGTCGTCGAGCATCACCGGACCCGGATTGGCCTTGAGCCAGTCCACGCACTGACGGATGATGCGGTTGGACTGGCGCATCTCTTCCACCCGAACCAGATAGCGGTCGTAGCTGTCGCCGTTGACCCCCACCGGGATATCGAAGTCCATGCGATCATAGACGGCATAGGGCTGCTTCTTGCGCAGATCCCAGGCCACCCCGGAACCGCGCAGCATGGGTCCGGTCAGCCCCATCTGCAGGGCGCGCTCCGGACTGACCACGCCGATCCCCACGGTCCGCTGCTTCCAGATGCGGTTATCCGTGAGCAGGATCTCATATTCATCCACGTGGGTCGGGAAGCGGTTGGTGAAATCCTCGATGAAATCCAGCAGGGAACCGGAGCGGTTCTCGTTGAGACGCTTCACATCCGCCGGGCTCTTCCAGCGGGAGGTCTGGTACTGGGGCATGGTGCCGGGCAGGTCCCGGTTGACGCCGCCGGGACGATAATAAGTGGCGTGCATGCGGGAACCGCTGACTGCCTCATAGCAGTCGATGAGGTCCTCGCGCTCGCGGAAACAGTACAGGAACATGGTCATGGCGCCCACGTCCAGGGCGTGGGTGCCCAGCCACAGCAGGTGGTTCAGGATCCGCGTGATCTCGTCGAACATGACGCGGATGTACTGGGCCCGCAGCGGCGGCTCGATCCCCATCAGGCGCTCAATGGCCTTCACATAGCCGTGTTCGTTGACCATCATGGACATGTAATCCAGGCGATCCATGTAGCCGATGCTCTGGTTGTACGGCTTGCTCTCGGCCAGTTTCTCCGTACCCCGGTGGAGCAGGCCGATATGGGGATCGGCACGTTGCACCACCTCACCGTCCATCTCCAGCACCAGCCGCAGCACCCCGTGGGCAGCCGGGTGCTGGGGGCCGAAGTTAAGCGTGTAATTGCGAATCTCAGGCATCGGCGGACGTCTCCTCGGCGGCATCGTCCAGATGACGATGATCCTTGCGGATCACCCGGGGCACCAGGACCCGGGGGGTGATGGTCACGGGCTGGTAGATCACCCGGCGCTGTTCCGGGTCGTAGCGCATCTCCACATGCCCCACCAGGGGAAAGTCCTTGCGGAAGGGATGGCCGACAAAGCCGTAGTCGGTGAGGATGCGGCGCAGGTCCGGGTGACCATTGAAGACGATGCCGAACAGATCAAAGGCCTCCCGCTCGAACCAGTTGGCACTGTTCCAGACCTCGACCAGGGAGGGCATGGCGGGAAATTCGTCGTCCTCGCAGAACACCCTGATCCGCAGGCGATGATTATGGGCCACCGAAAGCAGATGGTAGACCACCGCAAAGCGGGGATCGGCGCGTTGGGAAACCGGTGGTGTCTCATCGAAGGTGAACCGACCGAAGGTGGCCTTCTCCACCCCGCGACTGAAACCCTCGGCAGTGGAAGACTCGGTGCTCCACTCCGTGACCCCGTAGGCGGAATAGTCCACGCCGCAGACATCCACCAGCATATCGAATCCCAGTTCGGGGTCCCGGCGCAATGTCCTGGCAACCCTCAGCAGGTCTCCCGCAGAGACTTCGAGGGTCAGTTCATCACAGGCCCGGTGTATGCCCCGGATCTGATCCCTGATTTTTTCTTCCAGGCACGCGGCCAGTCTGTCGAGTTTCTCGCTCATCGTGAAGTCCAGGCTGGGGACCGCCGGCTAGCGGGCTATGGTCTGAGTGCGACGGATCTTGTTCTGCAACTGCAGAATGCCGTACAGCAGGGCCTCCGCGGTAGGAGGACATCCGGGGACATAGACATCCACGGGCACGATGCGGTCACAGCCGCGAACCACCGAGTAGGAGTAGTGATAGTACCCTCCCCCGTTGGCGCAGGACCCCATGGAAATGACCCAGCGGGGTTCGGCCATCTGATCGTAGACCTTGCGCAGGGCGGGTGCCATCTTGTTGCACAGGGTGCCGGCCACCACCATGACGTCCGACTGACGTGGACTGGGGCGGAAGATCACGCCCAGGCGGTCCATGTCATAGCGGGCGGCACCGGCATGCATCATTTCGATGGCGCAGCAGGCCAGACCGAAGGTCATGGGCCAGAGAGACCCGGTACGGGCCCAGTTGATGAGCTTGTCTGCGGAGGTAGTGACAAAGCCCTTTTCCAGGACGCCCTCTATTCCCATTCCAAGGCCCCCTTCTTCCACTCGTAGATGAAGCCGATCACCAGGATACCCAGAAACATGGCCATGGCGAGCAGACCGAACATACCGATCTCGTCCAGGGCCACCGCCCAAGGGAAGAGAAAGGCAATTTCCAGATCGAATATGATGAAGAGAATAGCCACCAGGTAGAACCTGATGTCGAATTTCATGCGGGAGTCTTCAAAGGCTTCGAAGCCGCACTCGTAGGGCGAATCCTTGGCGCTATCGGGCTTGCGTGGCCCCACGGCCATGCCGATTGCCAGGGGGATGACGCCGACAAGCAGCCCGATGCCAATGAACACCAGTATTGGCAGGTAGTTTTCCAGCATTTCCCTCTCCTCCTGACCCATCGCTAACGGGCATGAGACAGGACTTGGTGATTTTTCGTGTACCCATGACTTAAGTCCAGGCACATCTTTTTATTAGTTATTTGAGCCGGCGTAAAGTGCCAATGCTTCTGAAGTCCGGGCGAGTCTAGGACACCCATAAAAAAAGTGTCAAGCTCCCAATAAAACCAATGAATTGATGAACCAGCAAATTATTTTGATGACCCGCAATATCCAGCCTATGGAAGGGCTGGTTTGCCGCCACAAAATCCCATCGACGGACAGGCACCGGATTCACCGGACAGGGTGACTCACTCGGAAAAAACCGAGGCCTGCTCTGGATGCAGGATCAGGACTGAAAGGATAAAGATGGTGCAGATGGTCGGACTCGAACCGACACGGCTTTCGCCACCGCCCCCTCAAGACGGCGTGTCTACCAATTCCACCACATCTGCAATATCGACTACTGAGGTCCCGGCAGCTTGCCGCGCTGCGTCAGCTTGGCCGCCGGACCGGCATTCTATCAGAAACCGCGCCGGGGTGAACCCCGAATTTCGCTTTATTTCCAATCAATTCGGCACATCAGCAGGCACATCACGCGCACCGTTGGCGGGCACCTGATCCACCGGCTGCTCGATGACACGCGGTGCGGTGTCGATCAGATCGATGACGCTGGGCGCCTCGGGCCGGTTGGCCACCAGATACGCCAGCGCCAGGCTGTTGACGAAAAAGGCGGTGGCCGTGAAGGCGGTGGCGCGACTGAGGACATTCGCAGAACCACGGGCCCCGAAGACGGTGGCGGAGGCGCCGCTGCCGAACGCCGCACCGGCATCCGCACCCTTACCGTGCTGCAGCAGGATCAGGGCGATCAGTCCAATGGCCAGGATGACCTGGATAACGAGCAAAATGCCATACAGCATGACGATTTCAACCTGCTTGTTCTGCGGCCTTGCAGATTGCCAGGAAATCCGAGGCCTTGAGTGAGGCGCCGCCGATCAGGCCGCCATCGATATCGGGTTGTGCAAACAGCTCGGCGGCGTTATCGGCTTTGACGCTGCCGCCATACAGGATACGAACCTTCTGCGCCACGGCCGGATCCCGGTCCGCCAGACGGGCGCGGATAAAGGCGTGGACCGCCTGCGCCTGTTCCGGCGTGGCGGTCCTGCCGGTACCGATGGCCCAGACGGGCTCATAGGCAATCACGGCATCCGCCAGGGCTTCAATCCCCACCCGCTCCAGCACGGCATCCAGCTGGCGCGCCACAACGGATTCGGTGACCCCGCCTTCACGCTCTTCCAACAACTCACCCACGCACAAAATGGGGGTGAGACCATGGCGGCGGGCGGCGGCAAACTTACGCGCGGTAAAGGCATCATCCTCACCGTACAGGGCACGGCGTTCGGAATGACCCACGATCACGCACGTGCATCCCATGTCCCGCAGCATGTCGCCGGACACCTCGCCGGTGAAGGCACCGCTGTCCTGATCCGACACATCTTGGGCGCCCAGGGCGATCCTGCCATCCCGGCACAATCCCGCCACCTGTTCCAGATACACGAAAGGCGGACAGACCGCCACGTCCACCTTGCCCAGACCGCTCACGGAACCCACCAGTTCCTGCATCAGGACCTGGTTGGCATTGCGTGAACCATTCAACTTCCAGTTACCGGCTACCAGGGGCCTGCGCATGAATCTGCTCCTGAGTTCGCACTGCGTGTTGTATGGAGCCGGGAATCCTACCTTCGCGGCGCGGATAAATCAATTTCATCCTGTCTCGGCGGCCCGGCGTACCACTTCCGCCAGTTCCTGGGCGATACGTCCCACCAGACGCATGTCGGACCCTTCCACCATCACGCGCACCAGGGGTTCGGTACCCGAGGGACGCAACAGGACGCGCCCGCGACCGGCCAGGGTGGATTCGGCGGCCTTCAGCGCCGCAGCAATCTCCTGGTGATCCAGCAACGTGGCACGGGGCATGGCGGCGTTGATAGGTACGTTCACCAAGGTTTGCGGGTATTTTTCCATCACCGCCTTCAGCGCCGACAGCGGCCGTCCCGAAGAACGCATGACCTCAAGAATCTGCAGGGCTGCCAAGATACCGTCTCCGCTACTGCTGCGATCCAGGCAGATCAGATGCCCGGAGGACTCCCCCCCCAGCACCCAGCCCTCCGACTGCAGGGCCTCCATCACATAGCGGTCCCCCACGGCGGCACGGCGAAACGGGATCCCCTTGGCCGAGAGGGCCTGCTCAAGACCTAGATTGCTCATGAGGGTGCCCACCACCCCCCCCTGCAGGATGCCGTCCTCGTGCCGGGCCAGGGCGATGATGCACAAGGCCTGATCACCATCCACCACCTCACCCTTTTCGTCCACCAGGATCAGGCGGTCGCCGTCCCCGTCCAGGGCGATGCCCAGGTCCGCCTGATGAAACAGCACCGCGGTCTGGAGCTGCTTGGGATGAAGGGAGCCACAGCCCTCATTGATATTGAAACCGTCCGGCTCCACGCCGACGGGAATCACTTCGGCGCCCAATTCCTCAAACACATGAGGGGCCACCGCATAGGTGGCACCGTGAGCGCAGTCGACGACGATCCTGAGTCCACGCAAGGTCGTGCCGGTGGGAATCGTGCCCTTGCAGAATTCGATATAGCGACCGGCGGCATCCACCATCCGCTCCACCTTTCCCAGGTCAGCGGAATCCACCGTCTCCATGGGTTTCTCCAACTCCGCCTCAATGGCCTGCTCCACGGCGTCCGGGAGCTTGCTCCCATTGGTGGAGAAGAATTTGAAACCGTTGTCGTAGTAGGGATTGTGAGAGGCGCTGATGACGATGCCGGCCGAAGCGCGGAAGGTGCGGGTCAGATAGGCCACGGCAGGGGTCGGCATGGGGCCGAGGAGGCGGATATCCACGCCGGCGGCGGACAGGCCGGCCTCCATGGCGGACTCGAACATGTAACCCGAGACCCGGGTGTCCTTGCCGATCAGGACCAGGCCCTTGCCGTCCTGTGCCAGCACCCGTCCGGCGGCCCAGCCCAGGCGCAGGGCAAAGTCCGGGGTCATGGGATGATGTCCGACACGGCCGCGGATGCCGTCGGTACCGAAGTATTGTCTTTCCATGGTCTTACCTGAGTCTGTCAGTGAGTCTGCCGGGGCAGTCTTGTCGTTATCATTGTCTATCCCAGGGCGGCCAGGACCCGCAAGGCATCCCGGGTGGCCCCCACATCGTGGACACGCAGAATCCGGGCACCGCGCTGGGCTGCCAGCAAGGCCGCCGCCACGCTCCCCGTGACCCGTTCCCGGGGCGGGCGATCATCGCCGAGCATTTTACCGATCATGCTCTTGCGGGACACGCCCACCAGCAGGGGCAGTCCATTGACCGCCAGCGCCGACAGGTGATTCATGAGGGTGAGATTATGCGCATGGGTCTTGCCGAAACCAAACCCCGGGTCCAGTACCAAGCGATCCTCGCGGATACCGGCCTCAAGGCAGGCGGCCACCCGCGCGGCGAGAAAATCGCGCACCTCCGCCACCACATCGTCATAACGGGGATCCACCTGCATGCTGCGGGGCTCTCCCTGCATGTGCATCAGACAGACCTGAGCGCCCGTCCCGGCCGCCACCGCCAGGGCGCCGGGGGCCTGCAGGGCGAAGACATCATTGATCATGCCGGCGCCGGCGACACAGGCCGCGCGCATTACCTCCGGCTTGCTGGTATCCACCGAGATCAGCGCATTCACCCGCGAGGCAATGGCCTCAACCACCGGGATGACCCGGTCCAGCTCTTCCTGTAGGGACACCCCGGCCGAACCCGGACGGGTGGATTCCCCTCCCACGTCAATGATGCCCGCCCCCTCCTCCACCATGGCAAGCGCCCGCTCGATTGCCTGTCCCGGGGCCAGGAAACGGCCGCCATCGGAGAAGGAATCCGGGGTGACGTTGAGAATACCCATGATCTGGGGCGGGTTGGTGCGATGGATCATGTCTTGCGTCCAGGGATTGGAAATTGACCGATGGCGGGGTACGAATAAAACAAAGAAGCCGCCCAGAGCAGGCGGCTTCTCCCAACGGGCCGTAACGGCCCGTTTCATACGGCCACGGGCGCATCAGGTCTGACTGGCGGGGCCGCCGATCACACCCTTGCCGTCGCCCTTCTCCTGGTCACGACCGGCTGCACCGCCACCGGCGCCCGGCTCGTTGCCACCGGTCCAGCCACCGGGCTCACGAGGCTCGCGACCTTCCATGATGTCGTTGATCTGATCCACGTCGATGGTCTCGAACTTGATCAGGGCGTCGGCCATGGTGTGGAGCCGTTCCATGTTGGCCTCGATAATCGTCTTGGCCCGCTCGTAACTGCTGTCGATGACGCGACGGATCTCCTCGTCGATGGCGTGTGCCGTCTCATCGGACATCTGCTTGCGCTGGGTCATCTGGCGGCCCAGGAAGACTTCACCCTCCTCCTCGCCGTAAGACAGGGGACCCAGGCGGTCGGAAAGCCCCCACTTGGTCACCATGTTGCGGGCAATGGCCGTGGCCCGTTCAATGTCGTTGGAGGCACCCGTGGTCACCTTGTCGGCGCCGAAGATGACCTCCTCGGCGATACGACCGCCGAACAGGGAGCAGATCTGGCTCTCCAGCCGGGTCTTGCTGTGGCTGTAGCGGTCCTCGTCGGGCAGGAACATGGTTACGCCCAGGGCACGGCCACGGGGGATGATGCTCACCTTGTAGACCGGATCATGCTCGGGCACCAGACGACCGACGATCGCATGACCCGCCTCATGATAGGCAGTCAACTTCTTCTCGTCGTCGCTCATCACCATGGACTTGCGCTCGGCGCCCATCATGATCTTGTCCTTGGCGCGCTCGAAATCGGTCATCTCCACCAGGCGCTTGTTGGAACGCGCCGCGAACAGGGCCGCCTCGTTGACCAGGTTGGCCAGGTCCGCACCGGAGAAACCGGGGGTGCCCCGGGCGATCAGGTCGGCACGCACGTTCTCGGACAGGGGAACCTTGCGCATGTGTACCTTGAGGATCTGCTCACGTCCGCGCACATCCGGCAGGGGCACCACCACCTGGCGGTCGAAGCGGCCGGGACGCAGCAGCGCCGGATCCAGCACGTCGGGGCGGTTGGTGGCGGCGATGACGATGATGCCCTCGCTGCCCTCAAAGCCGTCCATCTCCACCAGCAACTGGTTCAGGGTCTGCTCGCGCTCGTCATGGCCGCCACCCAGGCCGGCGCCGCGATGACGGCCCACGGCATCGATCTCGTCGATGAAGATGATGCAAGGGGCATGCTTCTTGGCCTGGTCAAACATGTCACGGACACGGGAGGCGCCCACGCCCACGAACATCTCCACGAAGTCGGAACCGGAAATGCTGAAGAAGGGCACCTTGGCCTCACCGGCAATGGCCTTGGCCAGCAGGGTCTTGCCGGTACCGGGCGAACCCACCATCAGGACGCCGCGGGGGATCTTGCCCCCCAGTTTCTGGAACTTGCTGGGATCACGCAGGAAGTCCACCAGTTCGGAGACATCCTCCTTGGCCTCGTCACAACCGGCCACGTCACCAAAGGTGATCTTGATCTGGTCCTCGCTCATCATGCGGGCCTTGCTCTTGCCGAAGGACATCGCCCCCCGGCCGCCGGCACCACCCTGCATCTGGCGCATGAAGTAGATCCAGACACCGATCAGCAGCAGCATGGGGAACCAGCTGATGAGGATATCCATCAACAGCGAACGCCGGGCGGGCTCCTCCACGCGGATCTCCACATTGCTGGCCAGCAGGTCGCCGATCAGGCCGGGATCATTGGGGGCGTAGGTATTAAAGCGCTCGCCGCCGATGGTACGACCTTGGATGGTCTTGTCCTCGATGTAGACGCTATTGATGCGTCCGGCCTTCACCTCACTGAGGAATTCCGAATAGGACCAGGCCTGGGGCTGCGGTTGGGTCGGGCTGAAGTTGTTGAACACCGACATCAGCACGATGGCGATAACCGCCCAGATAATCAGGTTTTTTACCAGCTCGTTCAAGGGTCTACCTCGACTTTGTCTGTCGTGTGCTCGTGGTTTTAACTGACCTTACACCAGTTTGACGCCCCTGGCCAACGCATATACTTCCCGCGATCGGGAGCGTGACGCCTCGGGCTTGCGGATCTGGACCTTTTCGAACCGTCCGCGCAGGGTCTTCACGTAATCGTCAAAACCCGCCCCGTGGAAAAGTTTGACCAGGAAATCACCGCCGGGTTTCAACACCCGGCCTGCCGTATCCAGGGCCAGCTCCGCCAGGTACATGGCCCGAGGCTGATCCACGGCCTCCACACCACTGGTATTGGGGGCCATGTCGCAGATTACAAGGTCTGCCGGCTCACCCCCCAGGGCGGCGAGGATGGCCTCCAGGACGTCCTCCTCGTGAAAATCCCCCTGGATGAACGTCACCCCCTCAATGACATCCATGGGCAGGATATCGGAGGCGATCACCCGGCCCTTGCGACCCACCTCGCCGACGGCGAACTGGGTCCAGCCGCCGGGGGCGGCGCCCAGGTCCAGCACCTGCATGCCGGGCCGGATAATCCGGTCGCGGGCCTGGATCTCCTGCAGCTTGTAGACGGCGCGGGAGCGCCAGCCTTCCTGCTGCGCCTTCTGGACGAAGGGATCGCTGAAATGTTCCTTGAGCCAGCGGCTACTGGTCTTGCTGCGTGCCATGGGTACGGGTTTCCGGGGGTTACTTCCTGCGGACGTCGGATCGGCGGGCGATGTTGCCCGGGGTCAGACTCCTACAGCGGGTGAGTGCATGCTAGACTCGGCATCCCTGGAACGGCCCGCATGCCCCGGCCGCCCTGTCATCTCGCGGGAACCTCCCGCGCCTTGGTTATTCTTGCGGATTTTCCCTGACATGCCCATCGAAAGACACATCAAGCACCTGCGTGCCCTGGCGCACTCCCGTAAACCCGTGGTCAGCCTCGGCCGCAACGGCCTCACCGAACCGGTCATGGAGGAAATCCGCCGGGCGCTGGATCACCATGAACTCATCAAGATCAAAGTGGCCATCGGCGATCGGGAGCAGCGAGATGCGGCGGTCAGTGAAATCTGCGGGCAAACCGGGGCGGAACTGGTACAGCGGGTGGGATTCATCGCCACCCTGTTCCGACGCAATCCGGAAAAGCCGGTGATCGAACTGCCCTGAATCCCGCAGCCCTTCTCCCCGGGGGAGAAGGGCTGTCCGCGGCCATCAACGGTAGTGTACCGCCAGGATCTCGAAGTGTTTCTCCCCGCCCGGGGCGCTGAAGTGGATCTCGTCCCCTTCATGCTTGCCGATCAGGGCCCGGGCGATGGGTGAGTTCACCGAAATCAGGCCCGCCTTGATGTCGGCCTCGTCGTCCCCCACGATCTGGTAGGTCACCTCCGCGTCCGAATCCAGGTCCACCAGTTCGACGGTGGCGCCAAAGACCACCTTGCCGCCGGCACTGAGGGTGGTCACGTCGATGATCTGTGCGTTGGAGAGCTTGGCCTCCAGATCCTTGATACGTCCTTCGATGAACCCCTGCTGCTCCCGTGCGGCATGGTATTCGGCATTTTCCTTCAGATCGCCATGGGCACGGGCCTCGGCAATGGCGGCAATCACCCGCGGACGATCCTCGCTCTTGAGGCGCTGCAACTCCGCCTTGAGCAATTCGGCCCCACGTACCGTCAAAGGCGTCTTGTTCATGAGCGGATCTCCTTGTGCATGTCCTGCAGGCAGTACACCTGGTCGCTGTCCAGGTATTCCAGGGCCTGGACCGTGGCATAGGCGCCGGCCAGGGTGGTGGTATAGGTCACCTTGTGCTGTAGGGCCTCGCGGCGGATCGTGAAGGAATCCGCGATGGCCTGCTTACCTTCGGTGGTGTTGATGATCAGGCTGATCTCGTCGTTCTTGATCATATCGACGATATGGGGACGACCTTCGGTCACCTTGTTGATGCGCGCGCAGGCCACGCCGGCGTCCTCCAGGGCCTGGGCGGTACCCTGGGTGGCGATCAGCTCGAAACCATGGGCGACCAGCTCCTTCGCCACCTGGATGATGCCGGGCTTGTCCACCTCGCGCACGCTGATGAAGGCCTTGCCGGTCTCGGGCAGCTTGACGCCTGCACCCAGCTGGCTCTTGGCAAAGGCCTCGGGGAAGCTGCGGCCCATGCCCATGACCTCACCGGTGGACTTCATCTCGGGGCCGAGAATGGGGTCCACGCCGGGGAACTTGATGAAGGGGAAAACGGCTTCCTTCACCGAATAGTAGTCAGGTACCACGGTCCGGGTGGCGCCCTGCTCCACCAGAGAGCGGCCGGCCATGCAGCGGGCGGCGATCTTGGCCAGAGGCATGCCGACGGCCTTGGAGACGAAGGGCACGGTACGGGAAGCGCGGGGGTTCACCTCCAGCACGAAGATGCGGTCCCGCTGAATGGCGAACTGGGTATTCATCAGTCCCACCACACCCAGGGCCAAAGCCATCTTGCGCACCTGTGCGATGATCTCGTCCTGCAGCGCCATGCTCAGGCTGTAGGGCGGCAGGGAACAGGCAGAGTCACCGGAATGCACACCGGCCTGTTCGATATGCTGCATGATGCCGCCGATGAGTACGTCCTTGCCGTCGCAGATGGCGTCCACGTCCACCTCCACGGCATCATCCAGGAAGCGATCCAGCAGCACCGGCGCATCATTGGACACCTTCACCGCGTCACGCATGTAGCGCCGCAGATCGGACTCGTTATAGACGATCTCCATGGCGCGGCCGCCCAGCACGTAGGAGGGGCGTACCACCACCGGATAGCCGATGGCCTCGGCGTGACGTACCGCCTCGTCCACGCTGCGGGCGGTGCGGTTGGGAGGCTGGACCAGTTCCAGCTTCTCGATCAGCTGCTGGAAGCGCTCCCGGTCCTCCGCCAGGTCGATGCAATCGGGGGTGGTGCCGATCACCGGCGCACCGGCGGCCTCCAGGTCCCGGGCCAGCTTCAGCGGGGTCTGGCCACCAAACTGGATGATGATGCCCTTGGGTTTTTCCAGGTGCACGATCTCCAGCACGTCCTCCAGGGTCAGCGGTTCGAAGAACAGCCGGTCGGAGGTATCGTAGTCGGTGGAAACGGTCTCCGGGTTGCAGTTGACCATGATGGTCTCATACCCGTCCTCGCGCATGGCCAGGGCGGCATGCACGCAGCAGTAGTCGAACTCGATCCCCTGCCCGATACGGTTGGGGCCGCCGCCCAGCACCATGATCTTCTCGCGGCCGGAGGGGTTGGCCTCGCACTCTTCCTCATAGGTGGAGTACATGTAGTCGGTGGTGGAGGCGAACTCGGCGGCACAGGAATCCACCCGCTTGTAAACGGGGTGGATGCCCAACTCGTGGCGATAGGCACGCACGGTCCGTTCGGTCTCGTTGAGCAGCTTGGCCAGACGGCGGTCGGAGAAACCGTACTGCTTGAGGGTGAACAGGGTCTGACGATCCAGGTCTTTCAGAGATCGGGTCTTGAGGTCCTGCTCGATGTCCACCAGCTCCTGGATCTGGGCCAGGAACCAGGGATCGACGCGGCTGAGCTCATGCACCTGCTCCAGGGTCAGACCGAAACGGAAGGCATCGGCCACGTACCAGATGCGCTCGGGACCGGCATCCGCCAGTTCGCTGCGGATGGTGGACTCGGCGTCTTCTCCGTTCAGATCCACCATCTCGTTGAGACCGTCACTGCCGGTCTCCAGGCTGCGCAGGGCCTTCTGGAAAGATTCCTGGAAGGTACGGCCGATGGCCATGGCCTCACCCACGGACTTCATCTGGGTCGTCAGCTTGGCCTTCGCGCTGGGGAACTTCTCGAAGGTGAACCGAGGAATCTTGGTCACCACGTAATCGATGGACGGCTCGAAGGAGGCCGGGGTCACCCCGCCGGTGATCTCGTTGCGAAGCTCATCCAGGGTGAAGCCAACGGCCAGCTTGGCCGCCACCTTGGCGATGGGGAAGCCGGTGGCCTTGGAGGCCAGGGCCGAGGAGCGGGACACCCGGGGATTCATCTCGATGACCACCAGACGACCGTCCTGCGGATTCACAGCGAACTGCACGTTGGAACCGCCGGTATCCACACCGATCTTGCGCAGCACCGCCAGGGAGGCGTTGCGCATGATCTGGTATTCCTTGTCCGTCAGGGTCTGGGCCGGGGCCACGGTGATGGAGTCACCGGTATGGACGCCCATGGGATCCAGGTTCTCGATGGAGCAGATGATGATGCAGTTGTCCGCACGGTCGCGGACCACCTCCATCTCGTACTCCTTCCAGCCCAGCACGGATTCCTCCACCTGCACCTCGTTGACCGGGGACAGGTCCAGGCCGCGCCTGACGATCTCTTCGTATTCTTCCCGGTTGTAGGCGATGCCGCCGCCGCTGCCGCCCATGGTGAAGGACGGGCGGATGATGATGGGATAACCGATCTCCGGCTGCACCCGCTGGGCCTCTTCCCAGCTGTTGACCATGAAGGCCATGGGTGAGGCCAGGCCGATCTCGTCCATGGCCTGACGGAAGCGTTCCCGGTCCTCGGCCATGTCGATGGCGTCTTCGGTGGCGCCGATCAGTTCCACGCCGAACTGTTCCAGCACGCCGTTGCGGGCCAGATCCAGGGCACAGTTGAGGGCGGTCTGCCCGCCCATGGTGGGCAGGACCGCGTCCGGGCGCTCCCGTTCGATGATGCGGGCAACGGTCTTCCACTCCACCGGCTCGATATAGACGGCATCGGCCATCTCCGGATCGGTCATGATGGTAGCCGGGTTGGAATTCACCAGGATGACCCGGTAACCCTCTTCGCGCAGGGCCTTGCAGGCCTGGGCACCGGAGTAGTCAAACTCACAGGCCTGGCCGATGACGATGGGGCCGGCGCCTATGATGAGGATACTCTGGATGTCGGTTCTCTTTGGCATGGGTGTCCTACCGTGAACAGCCCGGCGCCTTCAGGGGCGCCGGCGGGCAAAATGGGGGGCGGTCTTTATGGGTCGGATCAGGTGCCGTAGCAGCGCCATCCAAATCGAAACGAGCAGGCCCGGACGACGCTTGGAAAGTACTTCATGACACGCCGAGTCCTCAGCCCTGATGGGCTCGCATCATGTCGATGAACCGGTCGAACTGCGGCGCCACGTCCTCGGGACCGGGGCTCGCCTCCGGGTGTCCCTGGAAGCTCAGGGCCGGACGGTCGGTCAGTTCGATGCCCTGCAAGGTCCCGTCGAACAGGGAACGGTGGCCCGCGCGGGCATTGCCCGGCAGGGTCTGCTCGTCGATGGCAAAGCCGTGGTTCTGACTGGAGATCATCACCTTCCCGGTGGCCAGATCCTGGACGGGATGATTGGCACCGTGATGGCCGAACTTCATCTTCACGGACTTGGCGCCCACGGACAGTCCCAGCAGCTGATGCCCCAGGCAGATACCGTACAGGGGAACATTTTTTTCCAGCAGTCCCTGGATGCCGCGGATGGCATAGTCGCACGGAGCCGGGTCACCGGGGCCGTTGGAAAGCAGGACGCCGTCCGGGTTCAGGGCCAGAATCTCCTCGGCGGTACTGGTACCGGGCACGACGGTAATCCGGCACCCCCGATCCGCCAGCAGACGCAGCATGTTGCGCTTGACGCCGAAGTCGTAGCAGACCACATGGAAAGGACGCTCGGCAGGTCCCGGGCGATAACCTTCGCCCAGGGCCCAGCTACCTTCCGTCCATTCGTACGCCGCTGCCGTGGTAACGGTCTTCGCCAGATCCATGCCGTTGATGCCCGGGAAGGCACGGGCGGCCTCCAAGGCCTTGGCCTCGTCCACCTCGCCGGCCATGATGCAGCCGTTCTGGGCGCCCTTTTCCCGCAGCAGGCGGGTCAGGCGACGGGTGTCCACGCCGGTGATGGCGACGATACCGTGACGCTTGAGGTAGTCGGGCAGGGATTCGGCGGCACGCCAGCTGGACATGCGCGCAGGCACGTGGCGGACGATCAGGCCGGCGGCCTGGGGCCCGGCGGCCTCTTCATCTTCGGGATTGATGCCGGTATTGCCGATGTGGGGATAGGTGAGCGTCACCATCTGACGCGAATAGGAGGGATCCGTGAGGATTTCCTGATAACCGGTCATGGATGTATTGAACACGACTTCACCCACGGTGGTTCCTTCCGCACCCAGGGCGTAACCGTGAAACAGACTGCCATCTTCCAAAGCCAGCAAGGCGGGTGTGGTTCTCAAAGAGTCCTCCGGCACACATAGAAACAGGGCGGGTTGGGAGACCCAACCAGCCCTGTCAGGGATTTCAAGACCTGTTGAATGGCACAAATTCTAGCGGATCAGGGCCATTTCGTCCAATGAGCCCCGCCGCCGGGGCGGCTTAACCGGCCAGTCCCAGCACGTCCTGCATGTCGTACAGCCCTGCCGGCCGCCCATTGAGCCAGGCGGCGGCGCGCATGGCCCCCTTGGCGAAGGTCATGCGGCTGGAGGCCTTGTGAGTGATCTCCACCCGCTCCCCCAATCCGGCAAACATCACCGTATGCTCGCCCACGATGTCACCGGCCCGGATGGTCTCAAAACCGATGGTCTGCCGGTCCCGCTCGCCCGTCACCCCTTCCCGGCCGTAGACGGCGCAGGTCTTCAGATCGCGCCCCAAGGCATCGGCCACCACCTCACCCATGCGCAGGGCGGTACCGGAAGGGGCATCCACCTTGTGCCGATGATGGGCCTCGATGATCTCGATATCCACCTCGTCACCCAACACCCGGGCCGCCAGGTCCAGCAGCTTGAGGCACAGGTTGACCCCCACGCTCATGTTGGGCGCAAAGACCACGGGGATCTCTTGTGCAGCCTTGCGGATGACGGCCTTTTGTTCATCGGTGAACCCGGTGGTCCCGATCACCATGGCCTTGCCCGCCCGGCGACAAATCTCCAGATGGGCCAGGGAACCCTCCGGACGGGTAAAGTCCACCAGCACATCGAACCGGTCCACGGCGGCCGCCGGGTCCGACTCCAGCAACACACCCAGACGGCCCAGGCCGGCCAGCTCACCGATGTCGGAACCCAGCAGGGAGCTGGACGGCATCTCCGTGGCCACGGTGGGCTCCAGCCCCGGGGCCAAGACCGCCGCCTCGATCAGGGTACGCCCCATGCGCCCCCCGGCACCGACAATGGCTACGCGTACCGCGCTCATGACTTTCTCCAGAATTTCAGATCTTCAAAGAAACCCTTCACCCCATCCAGCCAGCCCTCATGCTGGGGGCTGTGCTTCTGACCGCCCGCCTGCATGGCGGCATCAAACTGCTGCAACAGCTCCCTCTGCTCCTTGGTGAGGTTCACCGGCGTCTCCACCTTGACACTGCAGATCAGGTCACCCTCGGCGCCGCCGTGGACGGACCTGACACCCTTGCCCCGCAGGCGGAACAGCCGCCCGGACTGAGTCTCGGCGGGGATCTTCAGGGCCACCCGACCCTTGAGGGTGGGGATCTCCAAATCACCGCCCAGGGTGGCGACGGCGAAGCTGATGGGTACCTCGCAGAACAGATCGCTGCCCTTGCGGGTGAACAGCTTATGGGGTTTGACGTGGACCTGCACGTACAGATCCCCGGACGGCCCGCCGTTGACCCCTGCCTCCCCTTCTCCGGACAGCCGGATACGGTCGCCGCTGTCCACACCGGCGGGAATGGCCACGCTCAGGGTACGACGCTCCTCCACGCGGCCCTGCCCCCGGCAGGTTCCGCACGGCTTGGCGATGATCTTGCCGGTGCCGCGACACCTCGGGCAGGTCTGCTGCACCGAGAAGAAACCCTGCTGCATGCGTACCCGCCCGATCCCGTTACAGGTCGGGCAGGTCTCGGGGCTGGTGCCGGGCTCGGCGCCCGAACCGTTACAGGTCTTGCAACTCACCAAGGTGGGGACACGGATCTTCACCTCGGTGCCGAAGACGGCCTCTTCCAGGGTCATTTCCAGGTTGTACTGCAGGTCCGCACCACGGAAGGCATTGCTGCCGCCGCGCCCACCGGCACCCCCGAAGATGTCGCCGAACAGATCCTCGAAGATATCGCTGAAACTGCCGCCTCCCGGTCCCCCACGGCCGGCACCGGCAGCACCCTCAACGCCGGCATGCCCGAACTGGTCATAGGCGGCCCGCTTACGGGCATCGGACAGCACCTCGTAGGCCTCCTTGGCCTCCTTGAAGTGTTCTTCCGCCTGCTTGTCCCCGGGGTTCCGGTCGGGATGATATTTCATGGCCAACCGGCGGAAGGCCTTCTTGAGTGCGTCCTCGCTGGCGTTCTTCGCCACCCCCAGGACTTCGTAATAGTCGCGTTTTGCCATGATTACCGTGGGTCTTGCAGAAACGTTAAAGCCCGCAGACCGGCACATGCCCCTTTTGAGGGCACCTGCCGGTCAACGGACCCGGATGCCGTGGAAAAGGCCCGTCCTGGAACGGGCCCTGACCGTCACTTCTTCTTATCGTCCACTTCTTCGAACTCGGCGTCCACCACATCGTCCCGGGCACCCTTGCTGCCGGCCTGGCCCTGGGTGTCGCCGGCATCTTCGGCGGCGGCACCTTCAGGCTGCTGGGCATACATGCGTTCCGCCAGCTTGCCGGAGGCCTCGGACAGTTTCTGGGTCCGCTCTTCGATGACCGCCTTGTCGTCACCCTTCATGGCATCCCGCAGGGCGCTGACAGCGGATTCGATGGCGCTCTTCTCGCCGGCCTCCACCTTGTCGCCCATGTCCTTGAGGGTCTTCTCCACCGAATGGATCAGGTTATCCGCCTGATTGCGCACGCCCACCAGTTCGTGGAAGCGCTTGTCTTCCTCGGCGTGGGCCTCGGCATCCTTCACCATGCGCTCGATCTCGTCATCGTTCAGGCCGGAAGAGGCCTTGATGATGATGGACTGCTGCTTGCCGGTGGCCTTGTCCTTGGCGGAGACGTTGAGGATGCCGTTGGCATCGATATCGAATACCACCTCGATCTGGGGTACGCCGCGGGGCGCCGGCGGGATATCCGCCAGGTCGAAACGGCCCAGGGACTTGTTGGCATGAGCCACTTCGCGCTCACCCTGCAGCACATGCACCGTCACCGCCGTCTGATTGTCATCGGCAGTGGAAAAGACCTGGGAGGCCTTGGTGGGGATGGTGGTGTTCTTCTCGATCAGCTTGGTCATCACGCCGCCCAGGGTCTCGATACCCAGGGACAGGGGGCTGACGTCCAGCAACAGCACGTCCTTCACGTCACCGCCCAGCACGCCGCCCTGGATCGCGGCGCCCACGGCCACTGCCTCGTCGGGGTTGACGTCACGACGCGGCTCCTTGCCGAAGAAGTCCTTCACCGCCTCCTGCACCTTGGGCATGCGGGTCTGACCGCCCACCAGGATCACGTCATCGATCTGGGACACGGACAGGCCCGCATCTTTCAGGGCCACCTTGCAGGGTTCGATGGTGCGCCTGACCAGCTCTTCCACCAGGGCTTCGAGCTTGGCCCGGGAGACCTTGATGTTCAGGTGCTTGGGCCCGGTGTTGTCGGCGGTGATGTAGGGCAGATTGACGTCGGTCTGCTGGCTGGAGGACAGCTCGATCTTGGCCTTCTCTGCGGCCTCCTTCAGGCGCTGCATGGCCAGCGGGTCGCCGGTCAGGTCAATGCCCTGCTCCTTCTTGAACTCGGCCGCCAGGTATTCGATCAGGCGGGAGTCGAAGTCCTCGCCACCGAGGAAGGTATCGCCGTTGGTGGCCAGCACCTCGAACTGGTGCTCGCCGTCCACTTCCGCGATCTCGATGATGGAGATATCGAAGGTACCACCACCCAGGTCATAGACCGCCACCTTGCTGTCACCGCGCTTTTTGTCCAGGCCATAGGCCAGGGCGGCGGCGGTGGGCTCGTTGATGATGCGTCTGACTTCCAGACCGGCGATCTTGCCGGCGTCCTTGGTGGCCTGACGCTGGGAGTCGTTGAAGTAGGCCGGCACGGTGATCACGGCCTCGGTGACCGGCTCGCCCAGATAGTCCTCGGCGGTCTTCTTCATCTTCTGCAGGACGCGGGCGGAGATTTCCGGAGCGGCCATCTTCTTGCCGCGCACATCCACCCAGGCGTCGCCGTTGTCCGCCTTGACGATCTTGTAGGGCACCAGCTTGATGTCCTTCTGCACTTCGGGTTCTTCGAAGCGGCGTCCGATCAGACGCTTGACCGCAAACAGGGTGTTCTGGGGGTTGGTGACCGCCTGGCGCTTGGCGGACTGGCCCACCAGCACCTCGCCGTCTTCGGCAAAGGCCACGATGGAGGGGGTGGTACGACCACCCTCGGCGTTTTCAATGACCTTGGCGCTGCCGCCTTCCATGATGGCGACGCAGGAATTGGTGGTGCCCAGGTCAATACCGATGATCTTGCCCATGTGTTTCTCCAAAAATGTTCAAATGTCTGTCAATGCCGTGAATTCCGGGGTTAACCGCTTGATGGGGGTGGCGTCGGACCTTTTCAAGCCCCGGCCGAAAATCCCCCCGTCGGCTATTCGCCTCCGGCCGCCGGCGCCTTGCTGACGATCACCATGGCAGGGCGCAGCAGGCGGTCGTTGAGGGCGTAGCCCTTCTGCAGCACGGCCATGACGGTGTTGGGCTCCAGCTCGGCATTTTCCTGCATGGACATGGCCTGATGCCGCTCCGGATCGAAGCGCAGGCCGGCGGGATCCACCGTCTCGATGCCCTGCTTGGACATCACCTGCTCCAGCATCTTCAGGGTCAGCTCGGTACCCTCGCGGATCTTGTTCAGATCGGCCTCGCCCCGGGTGGCGTCCAGCCCCATCTCCAGGCTGTCCTTCACCGGCAGCAGTTCACCGGCGAAGCGTTCCAGGGCGAACTTGTGGGCATTCTCCACATCCCGGCTCATGCGCTTGCGCAGGTTTTCCAGCTCGGCCTGGGTACGTACCAGCTTGTCCCAGTGGTCCTGGGCCTGTTTCTGTGCCTCTTCCAGCTGCTTGAGCAGCGCCCCGGGACTGAATTCCGGCGCCTTCTCTTCAGGGGCCGCGGGCGCCTGTTCATGCTGGGGGTTTTCGACTTGTTCCTCGTTCGCCATGGAAAGCTCCGATCCGCTCATGTCTTGGTGTGTTCCGGCAAAAGCAATCGCTCACCGGCGATGATTCCGATGAGCGCATGCCACATGTATGTGGGACTTCAGTTACGGGAATTCAAGGCCGCACCCAGCAGCCTGGCGGTGATATCCACCACCGGGATGATGCGCTCGTAGGCCATGCGGGTGGGACCGATCACCCCCAGCACCCCCACAATCCTGCCACCCACGCTGTAGGGGGCCGTCACCACGCTGCAGTCATCCAGCATCTGGTGCCCCGATTCCTGGCCGATGAAGATCTGAACCCCTTCGGCACTGATGCAATTGTCCAGCAGGGTGAGCAGCTGCCTTTTTTCGTTGAAGGCCTCGAACAGGTTGCGCAACTTCTCCACGCTGGAGAGTTCCGCGTAGTCCATGAGGTGGATCTGACCGGCAAAGACCAGGTCGTCCGCACCTTCATCGTCGCAAAAGGCCTTTTCCCCCAGCTCGATGGCGGCCAACATGAGAGTATTCATGTGCTCGCGGACGGCCTTCATCTCCTTGAGGATCTGTTCCCGGGCCTGCCGCAGATCTCGCCCGATCAGATGCTGGTTGAGATAGTTGGCCATCTGCTGCAATTCGGCATGGGAGTACTCCCGGTCCAGATCCAGGATGCGGTTCTGCACCTCCCGCTTGTTCATCACCAGGATGGCCAGCACCTGGCGCCCGGACAGCTTGAGAAACTCGATCTGGCTCAGGGCGGCATGATCGCGCCGGGGCACCCGCACCATCCCGGCCATCTGGGTCACGGCCGAAAGCAGATCCGATGCAGACTCCACCAGGGCCTTGGTATCCATGTCGGGGGTGAGGCGCTGCTTGAGCGTATGCACCTCGGCGCTGTCCAGCGGCTTGACCTCCAGCAGGGAATCCACGAACAGGCGATAACCCAGCGAAGTGGGTATCCGTCCCGCCGAGGTATGGGGGGAACTGACCAGCCCGAGATCCTCCAGATCCGCCATGACGTTGCGGATGGACGCAGGACTGAGATCCAGCCCGGCCGTGCGGGCCAGGGTACGGGACCCCACCGGCTGTCCGTCGCGCACATAGCTCTCCACCAGCGCCCGCAGCAGCCGTCGGGCACGTTCGGAAAGGGCCTGCGATGATCTTGTCGAGGATGTCTTCAATGGTCCACCCTGGCACTCGTTGAGTGTGAGTGCCAGGGTCAGCATGTTACTCAAGGAAACGGCCAGTGGCTAGTGGCGTGCCGATACTCGCCACTCACCACGTATTTCCACCATAATCCCTCCCATGAATCCGTCCTTTCACACCATCGGCATCATTGCCAAGACTCACGAGCAGCGCCTGGGGCACATCCTGGAGGCCCTGATCGGGCATCTACAGCACCATCAGCGCCGCATCCTGCTGGATGACACCGTCCTGCCCTGGCTGGAGGACGACACCCTTGGCGGCGAACCGGCGACACGGACACGGATGGCTGCCGAAGCGGACCTGGCCATCGTGGTGGGCGGTGACGGCACCTTTTTGGGTGCGGCCCGCACCCTGGTGGATGCGGAGGTCCCCCTGCTGGGCATCAACGCCGGCCGCTTGGGCTTTCTGGTGGATGTCTCGCCCCACGAGATGCTGGGGCGACTGGACGAGATCCTCTCCGGGCTCTATGTGGAAGATCGGCGCAGCATGCTGCATGCCCGCCTGATGCGGGGGGATGACGTGGTGGCGGCCCAGGACGCCTTGAACGACGTGGTCCTGCACATCCGAGATGCCATCCGCATGATCGAATTCGATACCTGGATCAACGGCCGTTTCGTCAACACCCAGCGGGCTGACGGCATGGTGGTGGCCACCCCCACCGGCTCCACCGCCTATGCCCTGTCGGGCGGCGGTCCCATCCTCTCCCCCTGCCTGGAGGCCGTGGTCATGGTGCCGATCTGCCCCCATGGCCTGAGCAATCGCCCCCTGGTGGTCCCGGCCGGCAACCGTATCGAGATCGCGGTCAACGAGCATAGCCGCACCCTGGCCCAAGTGGCCTTCGATGGTCAGGACACCTTCGACATGGAGCCCCTGGACCGGATCGTGATCGAGCCCAAGCCCCGCAAGCTGCGGCTGATCCACCCCACCGGCTATGACTATCTGCAGATCCTGAGGGTGAAACTGGGCTGGGGGGAACAGCCCTGACCCCAACACAATACTGTTCAAACATACAATAAAATGGTCACGCCCTCTTTCTTCGAGGGCATTTTCTCTTTAACCTCTCACAGACATCAGGGCCGCCACCCCGCGACACGCCCACAACCCGCAACCGCGAATCCCGACCGTGCTGACCCACATACAGATCCGAGATTTCGCCATCGTCGATGAACTGTCCCTGGACCTGTCCGCGGGCATGACCGCGCTGACCGGGGAGACCGGGGCAGGCAAATCCATCCTCGTGGATGCCCTGGGTCTGGTCCTGGGCGACCGGGCCGACAGCACCACCGTCCGCCACGGCGCGGAACGGGCCGAGATCAGTGCCCATTTCGACATCAGCCGGGAGGCGACCGCCGGTGCCTGGCTGGAGGAGCAGGGTCTGGCGACGGAAGATTGCCTGATCCGGCGGGTCATCGGCCGGGACGGCAAGAGCCGGGCCTGGATCAATGGTTCGGCGGTCACCCTGCAATCCCTCAAGACCCTGGGCGAGATGCTGGTGGACATCCATGGTCAGCATGCCCACCAATCCCTGCTGCGCCGGGACGTGCAGCGACGCATCCTCGACGACTACGCCGATCATCTGGAACTGCTGACCGCCATGGCCCGCGATCACGGCATCTGGCAAAAGGCGGCCCACCGGCTGGCGACGCTGAGCGAGGACGGCGAGGCGCGAGAGGCACGTCGGGAATTGCTGCGATTCCAAAGCGATGAACTCAAGGCCCTGGACCTGGCGGCGGGGGAACTGGAACGGATCGAGGAAGAACACGGCCGCTTGGCCCATGCCGGGCGCCTGCTGGAGGTAGCGGAGACCGCCTACCAGAGCCTTTATGAAGCCGACGGCAGTGCCGAATCCCTGGTGGGGCGCTTTTGCAGTGACATTGAACATCTGCAGCCCCTGGACAGCCGTCTGGCAGAACCGCGGGAACTGCTGGCAGCCGCCCAGATACAGATCCGCGAGGCCGCCGACTGGCTGCGCCGCTATGCCGATGGCCTGGAGATGGACCCGGCGCGGCTGAATTTTCTCGAATCCCGCATGGCCGCCGCTCAGGACCTGGCCCGCAAGCACCGGGTGGAACCCACCACCCTGCCCCACCTGCTGCAAACACTGGAAACGGAACTGAATCGGCTGGAAGAAGGCGGCGACAACCTGGAAACCCTGGCAAAAGCGGTAGAACAGGCACTGCAGACCTGCCTGCGTCAGGCCACCGCACTCTCGGATGCCCGCCGTCGGGCAGCGGATCGGCTATCGCAAGCCGTCACCCAGGCCATGCAGGGCCTGGGTATGGAAGGTGGGCGCTTTGCGTGCAGTGTGGAGGATGACGGCAGGGGGCACCCTTCCTCACACGGCATGGATCGGGTGGAGTTCATGGTCAGCGCCAATCCCGGCCAGCCCCTGCAGCCCCTGACCAAGGTGGTCTCCGGTGGCGAACTCTCCCGCATCAGCCTCGCCATCCAGATGATCGCAGCCCATGCCCTGCCCATCGCCACCCTGGTTTTCGACGAGGTGGATACGGGAATAGGCGGCGGGGTGGCCGAAGTGGTGGGGCGCCAGCTACGGAGTCTGGGCCGGCACCGTCAAGTGTTGTGCGTGACCCATCTGCCTCAGGTGGCGGCCCAGGCCCATCAGCATCTGCAGGTGAAGAAGCACAAGGGCAAGGATCACACCACCACGCGCATCCGCTCACTGGCGGACGAACACCGGGTCCGGGAACTGGCCAGGATGCTGGGCGGCGTCGAGATCACCGAGCAGAGTCTGGCCCATGCCCGGGAGATGATGACCCGGGCATCGACCGACTGATCAGTTCCCCAGACCCGGTTCCTGCTTCTTGGGGCAGCCGCCCTGGCTGCACTCACCATAAATGATCAGGGCGTGGTCCTGAATGGTGTACCCCAGTTTCTCGGCGATGGCCTTCTGGCGTTCCTCAATGATCGGGTCCACGAACTCATCCACGCGACCACACTTCATGCACACGATATGATCATGATGACGCCCGCGCTCCAGTTCAAAGACCGCCTGATTGCCCTCGAAGTGATGACGACTGACCAGACCGGCCGCCTCGAACTGGGTGAGCACCCGATAGACTGTTGCCAGACCGATCTCCTCGCCCGCCGACAACAGTTGGCGGTAGATGGTCTCCGCGCTCATATGGTGGTCTTCCGCGGTTTCCAGGATCTGCAGGATCTTCACGCGGGGCAGCGTCACCTTGAGTCCGGCCTTCTTGAGCTCTTGGGTTTCCATGGGATTTGATCTCCATGCGAGATGATCCGACACCTGGTGTAGAATCCCGCGCTATTGGTTTTCGGAACGAGGCCCATCTTGCAACTCACGGCCCACAGGACGCAATTATGGCAAGACTGATTCTTTATTCTATCCTCATTGGCGGATTACTGCAGGGGTGCGGTAGCGGACTGCTGTCCGTGCATCGACCGGACGTGCAGCAGGGCAATGCCATCGAGGAGAGCCGACTGGAACAGGTACAGGTCGGGATGACCCAGCGGCAGGTCCGATTCCTGCTGGGAGAGCCGGTGCTGAGGGACCCCTTCCAGGGCGAGAGCCGATGGGATTACGTGTACTACCATCGGCCCGGGAACGGCACGGCAGTGCATCGACGGGCCATTATCTTCTTCGAAGGCGGTCTGGTGTCGGGGATCGAGGACAGCGGGCTGCGGGAGTGACGCGGGCGTAGTCGATCCCGGCATGAGGGGGGAGGCGTCAGGCCTCCCCTGCGCCTTTCTTCATAGCCTTGCCTTCGGCAGCACGCTTCTTGCGGACCTGTTTGGGGTCCGCGATCAATGGCCGGTAGATCTCCACCCGGTCACGCTGGTTCAGCACGGCATTGAGCTTGGCGAGCTTGCCGTAGACACCCACCTTGTTCACCGCCAGGTCGATCTCCGGCACCTTGTCCAGAATACCGGACTCGCGGATGGCGTCTTCCACCGTTGCGCCCTGGGGCAGAGAAACCTCCAGGACCCACTGCCGGTCGGAGCGGGCATAGGCAACCTCCACCCGGAGCCGTTCATCGGACACCGTAGACCTCCCGTGCCCGCTTCACGAAGGAGTCCACCAGGGTATTGGCGAGCTGATGGAATATCGGACCAAAGGCCATGCTCATGATCCGGTTGGAAAATTCGAACTCCAGATCCAGGGACACCCGACTGGCGGTGTCACTCATGGCATCGAAGCGCCAGAAACCCTCCAGATGCCGGAACGGCCCTTCCACCAGCCGCATCTCGATCATCTTGTTGCGCTGCAGCCGATTACGGGTGGTGAACGACTTGCCCACGGCACCCTTGGCCAGCTCGATGCTGGCCTTCACCTCATCCTCATTGGCCGACAGCACAGCCGAGCTGCGGCACCCGGGTAGAAAGCGCGGATAGGCCTCCACGTCATTCACCAGATCAAACATCTCCTTGGGCGTATAAGGCACCAGCGCATGACGACTTATGGAAGGCATGAAGCTCCCCTGGATATCAGATGAGATTGACCGCCTTGAGGAAGACCAGCAGGATGCCGATCGGGGCGGCGAAGCGCAGGACATAATACCATGCCCTGAAAAAGGCCCGGCTGTGCAGACCCAGTTCGTCCTCCACGGAACGCTGGGTCATGCGCCAGCCCACGAACAGGGCGATCAGCAGGCCGCCCAGGGGCAGCATGATATTGGAGGTCAGGTAATCCGCCATCTCGAACAGGGTGCCGCCGATGAACAGGGCTTCACCCCCGAGGGTCAGATTGAAGCCGATGGGGTTGGACCACAGGCTGAAGGAGAGGATCGTACCCAACCCCAGGAACCAGGCGATCCCGCCCACGATCACCGCGGCCATGGGCCGGTCAAGGCCCCGATTTTCCACCAGCCAGGCCACCGCCGGCTCCATCAGGGAAATGGATGAGGTCCAGGCCGCCGTGACCAGCAACAGGAAGAACAAGGTGCCGAAGACCAACCCGCCCGGCATCTCCGCAAAGGCCATGGGCAGGGTGATGAAGATCAGCCCGGGGCCTTCACCGGGTGCCAGACCGCCGGCAAAAACGATGGGGAAAATGGCCAGACCTGCCAGCAGGGCGACGGCGGTATCCGCCGACACCACCATGGCAGAGGTCTTGAAGATGGAGGCCCTGGAGCTCAGATAGGAGCCGTAGATCATGATGGCGCCCATGCCCAGGCTAAGGGTGAAGAAGGCCTGCCCCATGGCCAACAGGATGGTGTCGCCGGTCACTTCGCTCCAGTCCGGCTTGAACAGGAAGCTGACCCCCTCCATGAAATGCCCCTGACTCATGGAATAGCCGACCAGGAGCAGCAGCAATCCGAGCAGCGCCGGCATGAGGAACTTGACGGCCTTCTCAAGGCCGGAGCGCACCCCCCTGGCCACCACCAGGACATTCATGATCATGAACAGGGTATGCCAGGCCAGCAGCCGTTCGGGATCGCTCACCAACGACTCGAACATGCCCCTGACCCCGTCCGCGTCCAGGCCGGTGAAGGCACCGCCGCCGGCCCTGAAGACATAGGAAAGCGACCAGCCGGCGATCACGCTGTAGTAAGAGAGGATGATGAAACCCGCCGCCACGCCGAGCCAGCCGACGAACCCCCAGGCCCGATGCAGCCCTTCTTCCCGGGACAGGGTGGCCATGGTGTTGATGGGGCTTTGCCGCCCGCGCCTGCCCAGCGCGATTTCCGCCATCATGATCGGCAGGCCGATCAGCAGGATGCAGGCCAGATAGATGAGCACGAAAGCGCCGCCGCCGTTCTCTCCGGCGATATAGGGAAAGCGCCAAATATTACCCAGACCGACCGCCGACCCGGTGGCCGCCAGCACGAACACCAGCTTCGAGGACCACTGGCCATGAATCGAGCTTTCTCTTCTCATTGATGGTCTCCCCCCCACGCGATCGACGCATTTTGCGGAATTTACCGCCACGGCTCAACAGCCTACCTCCCCCGGATCGTCAATTTTCCGCCTGTCGCAGGCGGCGAAGCGTGCGTGGGAAAATGAGGATGACAGTCCATTGGATGAAACAGCTCGTTTATAATCGCCCGATGAGCAAAAAATCAAAAAATGCCCCGGGCGGCAGCACCATCGCCCTGAACAAGAAGGCCAAGCACGAATACTTCATCGAGGAGCGTTTCGAGGCCGGTCTGGCCCTGCAGGGCTGGGAGGCCAAGAGCCTGCGGGCCGGACGGGTGCAGCTCAGCGAGAGCTATGTCCTGATCAAGGCCGGAGAGGCCTGGCTGTTCGGTGCCCATCTCACCCCGCTGACCACGGCATCCACCCATATCCACCCGGACCCCATGCGCACCCGCAAGCTGCTGCTGCACCGGGCGGAGCTCAACAAGCTCATCGGGCAGGTGGAGCGCAAGGGCTATACCCTGGTGCCGCTGGCAATGTACTGGAAACGCGGCCGCGCCAAGCTGGAAATCGGCCTGGCCAAGGGCAAGAAGGAACACGACAAGCGGGCCGTTTCCAAGGAACGGGACTGGCAGCGGGAGAAGGCGCGGGTGGTCAAGACCGTGACGCGCTAGCGCCGTGACCGATCCTCCACCGAGGGGAGTTACCAGTTCGGGAGCTCCCCAGCCTTGGCCAGCACCTTGAGATAGGCCTCATGGGCCTCCAGCTCCCCCTGACCGGGACGGATGACCGCCAGCGGCGGCCGATCGGCCGGGAGGCGGCGGATGCGCGTGTCTGCGGTCCGGGTCCCCTGCCCCTCCGACTCCACGCCCAGGGACAGGCTTTTCTGCCCGCCGGTCATGGCCAGGTAGACCTCCGCCAGGATGCGGGCGTCCAACAGTGCGCCGTGGAGTTCCCGGCCCGAGTTGTCGATCTGGTAGCGCTTGCACAGGGCATCCAGGCTGTTGCGCTGGCCTGGATGCATCTTGCGCGCCATCACCAGGGAGTCGGTGATGGTGCAGTAATCTTCCAGCCGCCCCCGGTCACCCTCCAGTCGCGACAGCTCGTGGTTGATGAAGCCCACGTCAAAGGGGGCATTGTGGATGATCAGCTCCGCCCCGCGCACGAACTCGATGAAGTCCTCCACCACGTCGGCAAAGCGCGGCTTATCGACGAGAAACTCATTGGTGATGCCATGGACTTCCACCGCACCGGCATCCACTTCCCGGTCCGGCTGCAGGTACTGATGATAGTGGCACGAGGTATGACGACGCCGCACCATCTCCACGCAGCCGATCTCGATGATGCGATGACCATCGGACGGATCCAGGCCGGTGGTCTCCGTATCCAGGATCACGATCCGGTCATTGGCTTGCAGACTCACGATCTTTCCTCACTTCACCCGCAGGGCATCAATGGCTTCGTTGGCCAGGCGGTCGGCCTGCTCGTTCTCGGGATGTCCGGTATGCCCCCGCACCCAGTGCCAGCGCACCTGATGCCGTGAGGCCGCCTCATCCAGGCGCTGCCAAAGGTCCTGATTCTTCACCGGCTCACCGGCCGCGGTACGCCAGCCGCGCCGCTTCCAGTTGGGCAGCCACTGATTGATCCCGTTTTTGACATACTGGGAATCGGTGGTCAGATCCACCACGCAAGGGCGCTTGAGCAATTCCAGCGCAGCGATGGCGGCCATCAGCTCCATGCGATTATTGGTGGTCTGGGGCTCGTTCCCATTGAGCCGTTTTTCATGGCCCCCGAAACGCAGCAATGCCCCCCAGCCGCCGGGCCCCGGGTTCCCACGACAAGCACCATCGGTAAAGATTTCCACCACATCAGTCACGATCCGTTCTCCGACAAAAGGGACTGGCCAGGCCACTGGGCACCATGCTTCGGGACGGCCGCCAGCGTGTCCGCAAGTGCATCACATTGGCCACGCGCTTACGGGCCAGGATCACGTAGGCGCCACCCAGGTAGGGCAGGTGACGCCCCCCCAGAGACTCTACCACCCGCAGGCGAACCCGGAACCCGGAACGCCCCTCCGGGGGGCGAAAGCCCGCGTAGGCACGCGCCAGGACTTCGAAACCCAGCAGGGACAGCCAGTCCCTCACCCGCCCCGTCGCATGACAATGACCGGACCAAGGCCCTCCCTTGCTGCCGGAGCGCCCGGGCAGCTGCCCCCACAGTCCCGGCAGGCTCAGGGGATTGCAACCGATAATCAGGACATGCCCCTCGGGCACCAGGATGCGGTCCGTTTCACGCAGAACCTGATAGGGATCTTCCACCTGCTCCAGGCAATGCACCAGCAACACCAGATCCATGCTGTCCGTAAGAATGGGCAGGGCGTCGGCCAGGGCACTGAGATCCCCCTGGCCGGGCTCACACTCCAGGCGCACCCTATGATTGATCCGGCTGGTGCTCAGCAGATCATGATCCGGGCTCAAGTGCCCTATCTGCAGAGCATGATAGCCGAACAGTTGCGGCACAAAGCGGTCCAGGTGGGACTGCAAGGCAGCCTGCATGGCTTGCCCCGGCGCAGACCCATACCAGACTCGCAGGCATTCCCGCTGCCGGGCACATGAAGTTCTGGGTAACGACATGAGTGGAGCATAGAGTTTTCCGGGGGGACATGGCCAGTGATAATAAGTGTCCCGCAGGGTTGAGGGCACGGGGATGCCCCGCTATCCTAGCTCCCCTATGAAAAAGAACAAGCCGAAAGGTCTTGGGGGCGCCCTGCTGGGGGCAGCGGCGCTGTTACTGTCGGCCTGTGCCAGCATGGATGGAGGACCCTCCGCTCAGGACGGCCCGGTTCTCACCGGGGCAGACCCTGCCGCCAAGACCAGTCAGACAACCACGGCCACCCCTTCCCGGGGGGCGGCCACCAAGCCCAAGCCCCGTATCGAGGTTGCAAGGCCGCTTACCCACACCTCGCCGGCGCCGGCCGTGGACGAAGGGCTTTGGGGCCGGGTGCGTCAAGGCTTTGCCCTGCCGGATGAGCGGGACCACGAACGGGTGCTGCATTACATCCAGTGGCACCAAGCCAACTCCGACTATCTGGGCCAGGTCCTGGCCAGAGCTGAACCCTACCTCCACTATATCCTGGAAGAAATCGAGGCCAGGGATCTGCCTGCCGAACTGCTGCTGCTGCCGGTGGTGGAAAGTGCCTATCGCCCCGATGTCTATTCCTCGGGGCAGGCAGCGGGCATCTGGCAGTTCATCCCCTCAACGGGCAGTCACTTCGGTCTCCATCAGAACTGGTGGTATGACGGCCGCAAGGACATTCATGCCTCCACCCACGCGGCCCTGAACTACCTCACCCAACTGCACGAGCGCTTCAACGGCGACTGGCTGCTGGCCCTGGCGGCCTACAATGCCGGACAAGGCACCGTCAGCCGGGCCATCACCCGCAATGAATCACTCGGACAGCCCACCGACTACTGGAATCTGGACCTGCCGCGGGAGACCCAGCACTACGTCCCCAGACTGCTGGCCCTGCAGGCCATCGTGACCGACCCGGAGCACTACCAGGTCGGCCTCTGGCCCGTGCCGGACGAGCCACGTCTGGGACTGGTGGAACTGGGCGGACAACTGGAACTGAGCATCGCCGCGGAACTGGCTGACTTGTCCCTGGATGACATCACGCAACTCAACCCCGGGTTCCACCGCTGGGCCACGGACCCGGAAGGCCCCCATCACCTGCTCCTGCCGCTGGATCGCGTGGAGCCCTTCCAGATCGCCCTCGCCGCCCTGCCCCGGGAACAGCGCGTATCCTGGCTGCGGCACCGGGTTCAGCCCGGTGAGACACTGGGACACATCGCCGCCCGCTACAACACCACCATCGCGCTCCTGCAACGGACCAATGAACTGCGGAGCCACATAATCCGGGTCGGGGATCATCTCCTCATCCCCACCGCAGAGCCCTCCCCCGAGACTGTTACGGCCCGGCAGGACGAGGGCCGGTCGGTTTCACGGACCCACAACACCCTCCATCACCGGGTACAACCGGGTGACACCCTCTGGGCCCTCGCCAGGACCTATGACGTTTCTTTGCAGGAGCTGGCGGCCTGGAACCGCATCAGCAGTGACGCCACCCTGCGCCCGGGCCAGACCCTGCTGATACGGCAGGCGGGGACGACCACGGCGGCAGCGCAACCCGCAGCGATGGCAACCGGCGCCGCCCGCGGAAACACCCTGACCTATGCGGTTCGTCCCGGCGATTCACTGTCCTCCATTTCCCGGCGCTTCGGGGTTCGGGTCAGCGATATCCAGGTCTGGAACCAACTGGATGGGCATCTGATTCGCCCCGGTCAGCAGCTTCATCTCCACCTGGATGGCCATCCGCAGGAAAGCTGACGACGCCGCCCGCCGAGGCGGCTTCAGCGGCATGCCGATACCTTTCGGAGCAAGACACATAGCATCTGGAAGCGCGCCCGCCTATGATCTGGGGACACGGACTTCCCCCTTTGCCCGATGCACCCAGCAGCCGCCATGCACTCTTCCGAAACCCTCCAGATCGTCGGCCGCACCCATCCCGGGAAAATCCGGCCCCATAACGAGGACTGCATCGGAGAAGACCCTCAACTGGGTATCGTCGTGGTCGCCGACGGCATGGGTGGCCACCTGGCGGGCGAGGTCGCCAGCCGTCTGGCGGTGGACACGGTGCTGCAGAATCTCAAGCAGTGCCTCAAAAAAACCGCCCCCGACCACCGAACCGGGGATACTGTCGCTCTGGATCGCAGCCTCGCCGTCCGGCGGGCCATCATCAATGCCAACATGGCCATCCAGCAGGCGGGCAGGGACCATGCCGGTCATGCCGGCATGGGCACCACTCTGGTCATGGCCCTGTTCAATCACCACCGGGTGATCCTGGCCCACGTCGGTGACTCAAGAATCTATCGTTTTCGGGAAGATCGCCTGGAGCAGATGACCACGGACCACACCCTGATCCAGGAAATGGTGGATCGGGGTTTCTATTCCCATCAGGAGGCACGGGTATCGGTCAACCGCAACCTGGTCACCCGTGCGCTGGGCATCGACAGCACCGTGGCCGTGGATATCCGGGATGAAATGGTGCTACCCGGTGATATTTACCTGCTGTGCTCCGACGGCCTGAACGACATGCTGGAAGATGCTTTCATCGAGGATGTCCTGCGCCAGCACCCTTCCGACCTGGGGCAGGCGGCCGACCTGCTGGTGCAAAAGGCCAACGAACACGGCGGGCGGGACAACATCTCCGTCGTACTGGCAAAACCCGCCTTGCCGCTCACCCGTCGGATGCCCTGGTACCGACGCGTGATCAAATTCTGGCGTTGATTTGCAGGAGGCGCAGGCGTCAACCATGTCCAGACTCTGTCTTTCCTGTGGCGATACGTTGATCGGTGAGTATCCCATGGGACAGAAAACCCTCAGCATCGGCCGTCGACCGGACAACGACATACGGCTCAATAACCTGGCCGTCAGCGGCTACCATGCCCAGGTGATCAGCCTGCTCAATGATGCCTTGGTGGAAGACCTCGGCAGCACCAACGGCACCCTGGTCAATGGCATCCGGATTCGCAAGCGGGTACTGCAGGAAGGGGACGTCATCGCCATCGGGAACTACCAGATCCGTTTTACCCAGGTCAGCGCGCCCAGGGAAGACAACCGCCATAGCGGTGACGAGACACTGATCCTTACCTCGGCCCCCCTCCCATCCCCGACCCCTGTCAACCAGGCTACGGCCGACGCCCCCGTCGCCGGCCGGAAAGCGCTCGTCACGCATCCCACCCTGACCCTGTGCAAGGCCAGGGTTCAGATACTCAGCGGCGCCAACGCAGGCCGTGAACTGCCCATTACCAAGTCCGTGACCACCCTGGGTCATCCCGGCGTGCAAGTCGCAGCGATCCTGCGTCGCGGCACGGACTACTACATCACGCACGTTGAGGGCGGCTCCAGAAAAACCCCTCCCCGGCTCAATGGTACCGATTTCACCACCCAGGCGCGCCCGCTCAGAAACCATGACATCATCGACGTCGCGGGAGTACGCATGGAATTCATGATGAATTAGGGAAGTTCTGAAAAAGCCCCTGGCCATCATCTGGACGGGGGATCTGCGAGGAGGATTCCTTGGCTTATCTACAGGCATACATCAACCGCCGGCCCGCCGGCGAATATCCGCTGCAGGAAGGCACCACGACCATCGGTCGCCGGCAGGGCAATCTGATCCGCCTGGATGACCGTTCGGTCAGCGGCCACCACGCCCGCCTCCGGTTTTACCGAGGCATCGCCACCCTGCACGATCTTGAAAGCACCAACGGTACCTTCGTCAACGGCGAAAAGATCCGGGAAGCCACGATCCAGGATGGTGATTTCATCATCATCGGCAAATATCGTCTCCGTTTCCGGCTGAGCCGGCAGGCCTCGCAACAGGAACCGGAGGCGCAATCCCCGGATGACGGCACCTATATCCTGCGCCTGGCGACACCGGGGATGCCGCCCATCCTGGCAGGCCGTGAGATCAGTCACCAGATCCGCGGCACCCGGGCACAGGCGGCGGCCTCATCGTCCGACGACGAGCACATGGACATGGCGGCGCCACGCGTCACCCTGCGCATCCTCAGTGGACGCAACCAAGGCAGACATCTGGATCTGCTGTCGGCCGTGAATGCCCTGGGTGAACCGGGACGACAGGTGGTCGCACTGATCCGCGATGAAGGACAGCTATTCCTGCAGCCCCTGGAAGCCGAACTGGGCCCGCCTCTGATCAATCACCGGCCGGTCGAGGGCCATGGTCGGCACCCGCTGCAACAGGACGACCTGCTGGAAGTGGCGGGTGTCCGCATGGTGGTCAACATCGAGATGCCGACCCGGTAAGCGCGCACGTCCTCAGTGGCAGGCACACCTCGTTCGCCCGCCTCAGTCCAGGGTTACCCGCGGCACCGCCGACAGCAGCTTCTTTGTGTATTCATGCTCGGGTTGCCGACAGATCCGGCGGGCCTCCCCTTGCTCCACCACCCGCCCCTGATACATCACCGCCATGGTATCCGCCAGGTATTCCACCACCCCGATATTGTGGGTGATGAACAGCAGGGTCAGCCCCCGCTCCCGGGTAAGGCGGCTCAGGATCTGCAGCACCTCCGCCTGCACGGAGACATCCAGGGCACTGGTCACCTCGTCACAGACGATGAAGGACGGCTCCAGTACCAGGGCGCGGGCAATGCCGATACGCTGGCGCTGCCCCCCGGAAAACTCATGGGGATAACGCCACAGGCTTTCCACCGGCAGTTGTACCTGCTCCAGCACCTGGGCCGCCATGGCCAGCCGCTCCTCCCGATCCTTGCCGATCCCGTGCACGGCCATGGGTTCGGTCAGGGTGGCCGCCACGGTCAGGCGGGGATTGAGGGACGACATGGGGTCCTGAAAGATGATCTGCATGCGCCGGCGGTAGGGCTTCATAGCCGAGGCCGGCAGACGAGTGATGTCCTCCCCGGCAAACAGGATGCGTCCGCCGGTGGGTTCCAGCAACCGGATGATCGCCCGACCCAGGGTGGTCTTGCCGCAGCCTGACTCCCCCACCAGGGCCAGTACCTGCCCTTTGGGGATATCCAGGCTCACCCCGTCCACCGCCCGCACATGATCCACCACCCGACGCATGAGTCCCTTGCGCACCGGGAAATGGATCTGCAGGTCCTGCAGACGGATCAGCGGCGCCTCCGGCGTTTTCCCGGCAGCCCGGGCCGGCCCCTGAGCAGCCCGGCGCCGGCTGAGGTTCTCCGGCAGGGCATCGATGAGTTGCCGGGTATAGGCATGCTGCGGCCGGTGCAGGACCTGCTGCACGGTCCCCTCTTCCACCAGCCGGCCCAGACGCATCACGCCCAGCCGGTGCCCCATCCGGGCCACCACGCCGAAATCATGAGTGATGAAGAGCATGGCCATGCCGTTACGATCCTGCAGTTCCCGCATCAGACGCAGGATCTCCGCCTGCACCGTCACATCCAGGGCTGTGGTCGGCTCGTCGGCGATCAGCAGATCCGGCTCACAGGCCATGGCCATGGCGATCATCACCCGCTGGCGCTGCCCGCCGGAAAGACGATGGGGAAACTCATCCACCCGTTCGGCAGGATGGGGGATCTGCACCTGGGCCAGGGCCTCGATGGCCCGCTCCCGCGTCTCGGCCTCCGACAGGTCCGAACGGTGCAGCCTGAGCACTTCCATGATCTGCTCGCCCACCGTGAACACCGGATTCAGGGAGGTCATGGGCTCCTGGAAGATCATGCTCATGCGGGCACCGCGGATGCGGCGGCGTTCTGCCTCGGGCAGACGCAGCATGTCCACGGTCCTTTGGCTGCCGTCCGCACGGCGCTCCTGGAACAGGATCTGCCCGCCGGGGTGATGACTGATATCCCGGGGCAGCAACTGGATCACCGACAGGGCCGTGACCGACTTGCCGCTGCCCGACTCCCCCACCAGGCAGAAGGTCTCCCCCCGCTCGATACCGAAGCTGATCTCATCCACGGCCGTCACGGTCCGGCCGCCGGCCTGGAGATGGGTCTGCAGGTTTTTGACCTCCAGCAGCATGTTCAGGCCTTCTTCTTCAGATAGGGATCAAGGGCATCCCGCAAGGACTCGCCCACCAGGTTGTAGGCAAACACGGTGAGGAAGATGGCCCCGCCGGGGAAGGCGGCCATCCACCAGTTGAAGGAAGAGGACTGCACCGCCTGGTTGAGCATCTGCCCCCAGGAGGGGTCATCCACCAGCCCCAGCCCCAGGAAGCTCAGGGTGGCCTCCGCCAGGATCGCCGAGGCCACCCCGAAGCTGGCCGCCACCAGGATGGGGGCCACGCCGTTGGGCAGCATGTGTCGGAACAGCACGGAGCGCAGCGGCAGGCCACAGGCCACCGCCGCCTGCACATAGTCCTGCTCCCGCAGCTTGAGGAACTCGGCGCGCACGTAACGGGCATACCCGGACCAGGAGGTAATGCCGATGATGATCATCATCATGTAGAGACTGCGGCCGAAAAAGGCGACAAAGGTGAGCAGTAGGAACAGGGTGGGGATGGCCTCGAAGATCTCAACGATACGCATCCCGATCATGTCCACGATGCCGGAGAAGTACCCCATCAGACCGCCCACGATGACGCCGATCACCAGGGCGATGCCGGTGGCGATGAAGCCGATGGCCAGGGCAATGCGTGAGGCATGGACCATCCGCGACAGCACATCGGCGCCGTTTTCCTCCGTACCCAGCCAGTGTCGGCGTCGCTCATCGGCCAGGGGCGACTCCAGACCCGTATCGCCAAAGTCCCGCAAATAGTCCTTGGGCGAATACGGGATCGGGGCACGCAGCACCCGGTCGTACTGCCCGGCCGCCTCCGCCTCCCGGTACTGCTCATAGATCACCAGCTTGGGTGGCGAAACGGTGAAGGCGCTGAGTCCGCCACTGAGCACCAGCACCCCCGACAGGATCAGCAGCTTCCGTGACAGGGACATACTCAGAAACAACAGCACCAGGCCGGTGCAGAAGCCCGCCATCAAGGTCACGTCGGTGGCGGTCAGATAGCGCAGCACCGGGCTGGACCAGGTGCCCTGCTCCAGGATCAGCCAGGGATGGCTGCTGGCCAGGAAGGGGGCAAACACCGCCGCCGCCGCCAGGATGCCGATCCAGGCCAGCCCCACCCGGGCACCCCAGCGCAGCAGGACCTCCCTGGCCACCTGGGCCCCGTAGCTGCGGGAGCGGCGGGCGGGGGGCGTCAGCATCTTGTCCGGCACCGTGTCAGTCATAGCTCACCCGCGGGTCCGCAATGGCGTAGCACAGATCCGCCAGCAGATAGCCCACCAGCGTCAGCACGCCGCTGATCAGGGTGACCGACAACACCAGTTCCCGGTCACGGGTCTGTACCGCCTCCACCGCCAGCTTGCCCATACCGTCAATGGAGAAGATGGTCTCGACGATTACCGATCCCGCCAGCAGGCTGGGCAGCAGGGTGGCTGAGACGGTGATCAGGGGCAGCAGGGAATTGCGAAACACATGGCGCCAGAGCACATCCTTTTCCGCCACGCCCTTGGCCCGGGCGGTGCGGGCATAGTCGGACAGCAGGTTTTCCAGCACCGCCGCGCGGGTCAACTTGGCCAGAAAGGCGAAACCGCCGTAAGACAGACAGAGCACCGGCAGGATCAGGTGCCAGGCCCGATCCAGCAGGAACCCCCGGACAAACTCCCCCTGGGCCAGCTCCGCCGCCAGACCGATCCCCACGCCCATACCCAGCAGACCCAGGATGCCGACCCGCAAACCGGTGAAACCGGAAGCCGCCACCAGGCCTACCAGCCCCCCCACCAGCACCATCATGACCAGATGCGGCAGGCCGAAGCCGGAGGCCGACACCCCGGCGGCCATCAGCACGCCCAGCCCACCGCCGAGGATCGCCCCGGCCGGGATGCGCCAGTGACGGGCCGACTTCAGGGCCACCCAGATCATCAATGCGGCACACAGCCCGGCCAGCAGGAACAGCAGGAGCAGGTCGGTCGCCACCGTCCAGTGCGGCAGGAACGGCATGTCCAGGGCCTCGCGACGATTGATGCCGCCGGTGGGAAACCAGCGCCAGAACTGTTCCGAGGCAAAGAACCCGATCAGCAGCACCCCAGCCAACATGGTGGGCACGGACCACAGACCCAGAAGGACCATCCCGGAGCCGGTATCAAAGCTGCTCCCGCGGCGGGTGGCCGCCTGCACCCCCACGGCGATGGCGATCACGTAGATGATGGGGATGGACAGGATATTGAGCAGCAGGGTGATGGGTAGACGCTCGGCGATCAGATCCCCCACCGGGCGCCCGTAGCGGAAACTGGTCCCCAGTTCGGAACCCTTGAACAGGGAAAAGCCGCTCACCGCGCCCTCCCCATCAAAGGTGAAACCCGCCGGAGAGACATTGTTGAGCCAGCGTAGATACTGCACCGGCGCCGGCTGATCCAGGCCGTACATGCGGTTGTAATAGTCCTCCAGGGCCTTCTTGGCCTGAGGTTCCAGGTTCATGCCGTCTACCAGGGACTGGGCACTGATGCCGCCGGGGGCGGCCGCCATGACCACGAACACCACCACGGTGATCCCGATCAGGGTGGGAAACATGAGCAGTAGGCGACGGACGATATAGGTCAGCATGGCCGGGCCCCGGGGTCTGCGTGGATGCCGCGGGGCATGGTCAGCGGGCGTACTTCTGCTGGATCGCCGGCACGTAGATCTCCACCGGGATGCTGGTCAGGTTCAGGCCCAGCCGGGTCTCCTGGAGGTTGGTGATACGCTCGTCGATGAAGGCCAGGGTCATGCGGCGCATGAGGAAGGTATAGGGCTGATCCTCGTGCAGGATGCGCTCCGCCTCGTGCCAGATGGCCATGCGTTCCTCGTCATCCACCGAGGCCCGGGCCCGCTCGATCACCGCATCCAGCACCGGGTTGCGATAGTTGATGAAGTTGTCCCCCCCGGACACGGTCTGGCTGGAATGGAGCATCTGGTAGATATCCGTCTCCACCCCGCTGGTCCAGCCCAGGGTAATGGCATCGAAGTCCTTGCGGTTGAGCAGGTCCAGCATCACCGACCACTCGGTGGGCCGGGGCCGCATCAAGATGCCGGCACGGGCATAGAGATCCCGCAGGAACAGCACCATGCGGCGGGTATCCTCGTTGTCCTGAAAAAACACCAGGTCGAACTCGAAGGCCTTGCCATCCGTATCCTGCAGGATGCCGTCCCCGTTGCGGTCCTCGTAGCCCGCCTCCCGCAGCAGGGCGCGTGCCCGCTCCAGATCGAAGGTATAGGGCTCAAGGTTGGGGTCATGCTGGGGGCTGCGGGGATTGAAGGGGCTCACCGCCGGCTCGGCATAGCCCAGCATGATCTCGTCGATAACCCGCTGGATGTCCGTCAGATGGCTCATGGCCCGGCGTACCCTTTGATCGGCAAACCGGGTGGGCAGGCCGTCCCGCTCCTGGTTCCAGCCAATGTAGGAATAGCCGGCGGTGGGGCTCATGTACTCGAAGTGGTGGGTGCGCTGGCGCAGGCGGGTATCATTGAGCAGTTGCTCATATTCCCGCGGCCGGGCGCCATAGACATCCAGTTCCTGATTGCGGAAGGTGGTCAGACGGGCGCTGTCGTTCTCGATCACCCGCCACAGCAGGCGGTTGAAGGGCGGGTCCACCGGTCCCCAGTAGCGGGGATTGCGTTCCAGCTCCACCAGGCCCTGGTCCGGAGTCCAGCCCCTGGGGTCCGCCAACCGATAGGGACCGGAGCCCATCAGCAGGCCACGGGACTGATTGAACCGCTGGGGATTCTCCAGGAAAGGGGCGTAGAAATGCCGGGGCAGGATCTGCAGGCCGCCCGCCAGGGACAGGCTGTTGAAATAGGGCTCGGAAAAGGTGAAGGCCACCTCATGGGGTCCCAGGGCTTCCACCTTCTCCAGCTTTTCCAGGAAGGCCCGCGCCCGGGGGGCGGCGATGGCATCGGTCATGATGAAATCGTAGGTGAACACCACGTCCGCTGCGGTCAGCGGCTCACCGTCGGAGAACTCGATCCCCTCCCGAAGTTGGAACGTGATGGTCAGGCCGTCCTCGCTGAAGGACCAGTCCCGGGCCAGCAGCCCCTGCCATTCCAGCGTGTCCGGGTCACGGACCAGCAGGGACTCCAGGACATAGCTCTGCACCTCTGCGGAATAGGCGTCGGAGGACACCAGCGGGGTCAGCGTGGCCAGGCCGGTGCCGAAGGCCCGTACCAGCCAGTCGCCTTGGGCATAGTCCGGCTGCCGGGCGGCGGCCAAGGCCCGCTCGAAGGCGGGCGGCACTTCTGCGTGGGCATCCGGACCGCCGTCCTGGGCGGCAATGACCCCTGCCCTGAGCCGTGCATCCAGGGACTGCATCACTGCTCGCATGCGCCGCATGTCGTCGGCCTGCTCCTGCATGGACCGCTGCATTTCGGACAGCCGGTTCCACTGCCGATCCACCTGGTACATGAGCAGCACCACCAGCAAGGTGATCCCCAGCAGGAAGGCCATCAGGACGACATCTTTGGACGTGAAGCGCTTTTCCATGGATCGAGGTTTCTTCTCGGGGTGCGTGACCGGTCCAGAGTATAGAGATTGCGGTGGGTCCCACAAGTTTCCCGATCAGGACCCGGCGGGCACGCAGTCGTAGTATCATGCCCGCCTTGAAAAACCTAATCACAACATCATCAGGAGACCACAGCATGGGCTTCATGACAGGCAAGCGTGTACTGATCGTCGGCCTCGCCAGCAATCGCTCCATCGCCTACGGCATTGCCAAGGCCATGGCCCGTCAGGGTGCCGAGCTCGCCTTCAGTTATCAGAATGATCGCCTGAAGGAGCGGGTCGAGAAGATGGCGGCGGAATTCAATTCCAGCATCGTGCTGCCCTGCGACGTATCCAGCGACGAAGAGATCACCGGTCTGTTCGAGGCACTGGGCAAGCACTGGGACGGGCTGGACGGGCTGGTACACTCGGTGGCCTTCGCACCCAAGGAAGCCCTGGAAGGCGATTTCCTGGAAGGCATGTCCCGAGAGGCCTTCCGCATCGCCCATGACATCAGCAGCTACAGCCTGGCCGCCCTGGCCAAGGCCGCCCGCCCCATGATGCAGGGTCGTGAAGGGGCTATTCTCACCCTGTCCTACCTGGGCGCCGTGCGTTCCATGCCCAACTACAACATGATGGGCCTGGCCAAGGCCAGCCTGGAGGCCAATGTGCGCTTCCTGGCCTACACCCTGGGTCCGGAAGGCATCCGGGTGAACGGCATCTCCGCCGGCCCCATCCGCACCCTGGCGGCCGCCGGCATCGGCGACTTCCGCAAGATCCTGGACCACGTGGAAAAGAACGCGCCGCTGCGACGTAACGTGACCATCGAGCAGGTGGGCAATGCCGCTGCGTTCCTGTGCTCGGACCTGGCATCAGGCATCACGGCCGAGATCACCTACGTGGATTCCGGCTACAGCACCCTGGGCCTGGGTCCGGCGGAGGTCTGATCCACCCACCCCTGTTCGCCGGCTTGCCGGCGAACAGGGGTCAGACTCACAGATTGTCTCGATGGATCTTGATCTTGGCCTCGGCCTCCATGGCGTTCAACACGGCCTCGAAGTCCAGCGCCCCATACAGCCCTTCCAGATGACTCCGGGCCCGTGCCAGTTCGGCACGTCCAGGTTCCACATCCCTCACTGCATGCAATTTCACCAGGGCATAATCCCCGCTATCCAGGGACATACCCGCCGCGCCCGAGGCCGATAGACCGAAGGCTGCCGTGATGATCCCTCCCGGCACATCGGTACTGTCCCGTGTGATGGTGCGATGCTGCTCCAGGCTACCCGGCAGTCCTTCCACCACCGTGGTCAGATCCCCACCATCACGCAAGGCTTCCAGCACCCGCTCACCGGCCTCCCGGGACAGACGGCCTGACTGTTCACGCCGGATCAGCGCCCGGATCTCGTTTGCTACCTCAGCCAGGGCACGGGGTGCAGCCGGCTCATGCGCCGACACGCGCACCACGACGGAACGGCCATCGGGCAGATCGATCAGATCGCTGTTACGCCCTTCCTGCAGCACCTCCTGGCTGAAGGCGGCCTGCCGCACCATGGGGAAGCTGCCCAGCTCCTGCCCTTGGTCACGGGTCATCCAGTCGGAACGACGGATCTCCAGACCCGTGGCATCGGCGGCCGCATCCAGGCTGCGAGGGTGCTCATAGCTCTCGGTCAGCAGGCGCTCCATCAGCTCAATCTGACGAGACTCCACCTGCCGGGCACGCAGCTCCTCCGCCACCTGCTCGCGCACATTCTCAAACGGCTCCGAATAGGCCCGTTCGATATCGCTCAGCAGGATCAGATGAAAGCCTTCGCTGGTTCGCACCGGCTGACTCAGGTCACCGACGGATTGGGTGAACAGCACCCCGTCCAGGGCCGGCCCCAGATCACCCCGCTGGACATAACCCAGATCCCCTCCCCGCGCTGCCGTCAGGCGGTCTTCCGAGGCATCCGCGGCCACCCGAGCAAAATCCTCACCACCGCTCACCCGGGCGCGCAGTGCCTGGGCACGGGCACGGGCATCGGCCACCGCATCGGCGTCGGCGTCGGCGCCGACCCGGACCAGGATATGGGCGGCACGCCGCTCCTCGGGGGTCGTGAAGCGGTCGATCTGCTGCTGATAGTGGCGGCGCAGTTCAGACTCGCTGGGCGTGATACGGGCCTCCAACTGCTCCAGATCCAGCAGCAGATACTCCAGACGCACCCGCTCCGGCGTCCGGAAGCGGTCACCATGGGCCGCATAGTAGGCCTGAACGTCCTCGTCGCTGATCTCCACGCCCGCGGCATATTCCGCCGCCGGGATGACGAAATAGCTCAGATCCCGTTCCTGATCCCGCAGACGCAGATATTCGCGCACCTCGGCATCGGTCACAAAGGCGGAGATCCTGACCCCGCCCTCGAACTGTTCCATCAGCAACCCCATGGCCACATCCTGCTCGAAAGCACCACGGCTGATGCGCTGGGCCTCCAGGAGTTGGGTATACCGGACCGGGTCAAAGACACCGTCCCGCTGGAATGCCTCAAAGCCCGCCAGTTCACGGGCGACGGCCTGCTGGCTGACCCGGAAACCCTGAGCGGCCACTGCCTGCTGCATCAGCTCCCTACGAATCAGGGTCTGCAGGGCATTTTCCCTGAGGCGTTCGTCATCCACCAACTCCGGCGGCAGTCGCCCGCCGAAGAACTGAGCCACCTGCTGCCTTTGCTGCTGTACCTCTCGCTGGAGGGCCCGGGTGGTGATCTCCACCCCGTTCACCTCCACGGCCACCAGACGGGCGCCACCGCCGAAGTATTCATGCACACCCCAAAGGGCGAAGGGAATAGCGATCATGATGATGATCGCATAGGCCAACCAGCCGCTGGCTTTGTCGCGAATTTTCAGGAGCATGAGAAGAAGCTATCAGTCTGCCATTGGGAAAATGACCGACATGATACCGGATAAGCGGGGCGGACATGCAGAGACGGGGCAATAAAAAAGGGCGCCCTGAGGCGCCCTTTTCGATAGATGGCGGAGCGGACGGGACTCGAACCCGCGACCCCCGGCGTGACAGGCCGGTATTCTAACCAACTGAACTACCGCTCCAGATACTGCTGTAAAGAACCTTGGTGGGTGCTGAGGGGATCGAACCCCCGACATTCGCCTTGTAAGGGCGACGCTCTACCAGCTGAGCTAAGCACCCATCTAAAGCACGCTAGTTTACAGCATCCTTCAGCGCTTTACCAGCCTTAAAACTCGGAACGTTGGAAGCCGCGATCTCGATGGTCTCGCCGGTGCGGGGATTGCGGCCGCTACGGGCTTCACGCTTGCGCACCAGGAAGGTCCCGAATCCGACGATCGTCACCTGATCACCCTGACGCAGGGTGGCAGAAATCACGTCGATCATGGAATCCACCGCGCGCGCAGCCGCTGCCTTGGGAAGATCGGCGGAGCTGGCTACGGCGTCAATCAGTTCGGATTTATTCATTCAGTTTTACCTTCGCTTGGGCAGAGGGTGGAGAAGTGGTGTGAGAGTCGCGCGAGTCTGGAGAAAAACACGTACGGATGCGCCTGACTCTCGTGGTCGGCGCCATGACTCGGGCAATGAAAGGTTCTAGGTATAGTTATGGGTGCTGCGACAAGAACGCGGACTTTATACCAAGCGGATTTCGGACCTGTCAACAAGGCTTCATCCTGCGCTGAAACGGTCGGCAGACGGCGCTCCAGAAGGTTCCGGAACGGAAACCGGCGGCCGGAAGAACATGACTCTTCCAGCCGCCGCGCCTTATGACCTGCCTGCCGTGCCCTCCATCAGTCGGACGGACTCAATGGTGGGGCACCCCTCCTCGCTTCGTGGCCTCCTCCGCCCCCTTGGAGACCACCTCAGGCTTTTTCGGCTTATCCCCTTCATCTGCCGTCGGGCGCTCCTTGAGGGCAATGGCCAGCACCTCATCGATCCAGCGTACCGCGCGGATCTCCAGCTTGCTCTTGATATTCTTGGGGATATCCACCAGGTCCTTCTCATTCTCCCTGGGAATGATCACCGTCTCGATACCACCCCGATGGGCGGCCAGCAGCTTCTCCTTGAGACCGCCGATGGGCAGGACTTCACCCCGCAGCGTGATCTCGCCGGTCATCGCCACGTCGGACCGCACCGGGACACCCGACAGGGCCGAGACGATGGCCGTGCACATGCCGATACCGGCACTGGGACCATCTTTGGGTGTCGCCCCTTCCGGCACGTGGATATGGATATCCTTCTTCTCGTAGAAATCCTCGGCGATGCCCAGGGTACGGCAACGACTGCGTACCACGGTCATGGCGGCCTGGATGGACTCCTGCATCACATCACCCAGCTTGCCGGTATGCAGGCACTTGCCCTTGCCGGGGACCACGGCGGCCTCGATGGTCAGCAACTCACCACCCACCTCGGTCCAGGCCAGGCCGGTGACTTGACCCACTTGGTCATGCTCCTCGGCCAGACCGTAACGGAAGCGCCGCACACCCAGATATTTATCCAGATTCTTCGGCGTCACCTGGGTCTTGCGCTCGGTACCCTTGAGCAGATGCTCCTTGACCACCTTGCGGCAGATCTTGGAAATCTCCCGCTCCAGGTTACGCACCCCCGCCTCCCGGGTGTAGAAGCGGATGATGTCACGAATGCTGCCCTCATTGACCACCAGTTCCCCATCCTTGAGGCCATTGTTCTTCATCTGCTTGGGCAACAGATAGTTATGGGCGATATTGGTCTTCTCGTCCTCGGTATAGCCGGGCAGTCGAATGACTTCCATGCGATCGAGCAGGGGGCCGGGGATGTTCAGGCTGTTGGCCGTGGCCACGAACATGGTATCCGATAGATCGAAATCCACTTCCAGATAATGATCCGCAAAGGTACTGTTCTGTTCCGGGTCCAGCACCTCCAACAGAGCCGAGGCCGGATCGCCGCGAAAATCCATGGCCATCTTGTCGATCTCGTCCAGCAGGAACAGGGGGTTACGGGTGCCCACCTTGGAGAGGTTCTGCACAATCTTGCCGGGTAAAGCGCCAATATAGGTGCGACGATGGCCGCGGATCTCGGCTTCGTCACGCACCCCGCCCAGGGACATGCGGGTGAACTTGCGATTGGTGGCCCGGGCGATGGAGCGCCCCAGGGAGGTCTTGCCCACCCCCGGCGGCCCCACCAGGCACAAGATCGGGCCCTTGAGCTTGCGCACCCGCTGCTGCACGGCCAGGTATTCCAGAATCCGTTCCTTGACCTTTTCCAGACCGTAGTGATCCTCATCCAGCACCCGCTGGGCCTCAGCCAGATCATTGCGCACCTTGCTGCGCTTCTTCCAGGGCATGTTGGCCAGCCACTCCACGTAGTTGCGCACCACGGTGGCTTCGGCGGACATGGGGGACATCATCTTGAGCTTGTTGAGCTCGTTCTGGGCCTTCTGTTTGGCCTCCTTGGGCATACCGGCGTCATCGATACGCCGCTGCAGGTCCTCCAGCTCGTTGGGGGCATCCTCCATGTCACCCAGCTCCTTCTGGATCGCCTTCATCTGCTCATTGAGGTAATACTCCCGCTGGCTCTTCTCCATCTGCTGCTTCACGCGACCGCGGATGCGCTTCTCGATCTGGAGGATGTCGATCTCGCCCTCGATCATGGACATGAGGTGTTCCAGGCGGGCACGCACGTCATCGATCTCGAGGATCTTCTGCTTCTCCTCGATCTTCAGCGACATATGAGCGGCGATGGTATCCGCCAGCCGTGCTGCGTCATCAATGCCGGCCAGGGAGGTCAGGATCTCCGGCGGGATCTTCTTGTTCAGTTTCACATACTGATCAAAGAGGTTCAGGACCGAACGGGTCAGCACTTCCATCTCCCGCTCATCCCCGCCCGGCAACTGTGCCACCCGAGTGATCTGGGCGGTGAAGTGTTCCTCGGCATCCGTCAGTTCGATCACACGGGCACGCTCGGAGCCCTCCACCAGCACCTTGATGGTGCCGTCGGGCAGCTTGAGCAATTGCAGGATGGAGGACAGGGTTCCTACGCGATGGATCTCCTCTGCCGAAGGCTCATCCACCTCGGCACTCTTCTGGGCCACCAGAAGGATCTGCTTGTTCGCAGCCATGGCCGTATCCAAGGCCCGGATGGACTTCTCCCGACCGACGAACAGGGGGATGACCATGTGGGGATAGACCACCACATCACGCAAGGGCAGCACGGGAACGGTCTGAATCGGGTCGTCCATGGCTGCCTGGGGTTTTTGATCATTATCCATGGTGTTCGTCTCTCAATAAGGATTTGGTGATAGATTTCACCAAGACCGGGGCCGACCCGGGATTGGCAATCCGCCATAACCTATTTGATGGGTATGTTCCCCGGGAAATCAAGGCGCCGGGCGACAAAAGGCTGCAAATCGAGTAAAGGGAGGGAGAAACAATCAAGACAGGCTAGCAACCGACACAGCGCCACGCCGGGAGTGGGGCATGGCGCTGCGTCATAGTCCGGATACCACCCTGACATCCGTCGGAAAGCAACGCATCCGAGGACCAGGGGGCGGGCACTCAGTCCGAGGCGGCCTTCTGATAATCGGAATTTTCGTAAATCAGATAGGGGTTGGCATCACCCATGATCACGGCATCATCGACCACCACCTTGGAAACACCTTCCACCGAAGGGATCTCGTACATGGTGTCCAGCAGCACCTGCTCCAGGATGGTCCGCAGGCCACGGGCACCGGTCTTGCGTTCCATGGCCTTGCGTGCCACGGCGCGCAGGGCATCTTCCCGGAACTCGATCTCCACCCCTTCCATATCGAACAGCTTGCGATACTGTTTGGTCAGGGCATTCTTGGGCTCGGTGAGGATGCGCACCAGGGCGTCCTCATCCAGTTCTTCCAGCGTCGCCACCAGAGGCAGACGGCCCACGAACTCGGGGATCAGCCCGAACTTGATCAGGTCTTCCGGCTCCACACCGAACAGCAGCTGATTGGAAGACTGGGCGTCGTTGCGGCTCTTGACCTCGGCGGAAAAACCGATGCCGCCCTTCTCGGTGCGGTCGCGAATGACCTTCTCCAACCCCGCAAAGGCACCGCCCACGATGAAAAGGATGTTGCGGGTATCCACCTGCAGGAACTCCTGCTGGGGGTGCTTGCGGCCACCCTGGGGCGGGACCGAAGCGACGGTGCCTTCGATCAACTTGAGCAGGGCCTGCTGCACACCCTCGCCGGAGACATCCCGGGTGATGGAGGGGTTATCGGACTTGCGGGAAATCTTGTCGATCTCGTCGATGTAGACGATGCCGGTCTGGGCCTTCTCCACGTCGTAGTCGCATTTCTGCAGCAACTTCTGGATGATGTTTTCCACATCCTCGCCCACGTAGCCCGCCTCGGTGAGGGTGGTGGCATCGGCGATGGTGAAGGGCACGTTCAGCAGGCGTGCCAGGGTCTCGGCCAGCAGGGTTTTGCCGGAACCGGTGGGACCGATGAGCAGGATGTTGCTCTTGGCCAGCTCGACTTCATCCTTGCCCCCACGAGCCTCCAGGCGCTTGTAGTGGTTGTACACCGCTACGGACAGGATCTTCTTGGCCCGCTCCTGCCCAATGACGTATTCATCCAGGATCTGCTTGATCTCATGAGGACGAGGCAACTTGCTGCCCGCGACCGCGCCCTGCTCCTGCATCTCCTCGCGGATGATGTCGTTGCACAGCTCCACGCACTCATCGCAGATGAATACCGACGGACCGGCAATCAGCTTGCGCACCTCATGCTGGCTCTTGCCGCAGAAGGAACAGTAGAGCAGTTTGCCGCTGTCCGAATCCTTGCCTTTCTTGTCGCTCATGAGCGGACCTCAAGTAATACCATTCGGTTACACCTTGCCCCTTTTCGGGACAAGATGCAAGCCGCAGCCGGACGCGGTTTCCCTGCCGTCCGGAACCTTCCGGATCAGGAACCCTGGAGCAGACTCCGGGTCTCCAGGACCTTGTCGATGATGCCGTATTCCTGGGCATCAGTGGCGCTCAGGAAGCGGTCACGCTCGGTATCCTGCTCAATGCGCTCCACCGGCTGGCCGGTGTGATGGGAGAGGATGCCGTTGAGCTGGTCACGAACCTTGAGGATCTCGCGGGCATGGATGTCGATATCCGTCGCCTGCCCCTGAAATCCGCCCAGGGGCTGGTGAATCATGATCCGGGAATGGGGCAGGCAGTATCTCTTGCCCGCAGCCCCGCCGGCCAGCAGGACGGCGCCCATGCTGGCGGCCTGACCGATGCAAAGGGTGCTGACATCGGGTTTGATGAACTGCATGGTGTCGTAGATGGCCAGCCCGGCGGTGACCACACCGCCGGGGGAATTGATGTAGAGACTGATGTCCTTGTCGGGGTTTTCAGACTCCAGGAACAGGAGCTGCGCCACGATCACGTTCGCCATGTAGTCCTCCACCGGACCCACGACGAAGATCACCCGCTCCTTGAGGAGTCGGGAATAGATGTCATACGCACGCTCCCCCCGGGCGGTCTGCTCGACCACCATGGGGACCAGATTCAGTGCCCGGGTATCCAGGGCACCGCCCGTTGCTGCAAACCCACGATCGCTCATTTAGACTTCAGTCTCCTGCGATGGGTTCATGAGACGGTCGAAGCTGATGGACTCATCCTTGGCCTGGCACTGTTCCAGCACCTGATCCACCACCTGTTGCTCAAGAACCATGGCTTCCAGGCCACTCATGGCCTGCTTGTTACTGCGATAGTACTTCACCACTTGTTCCGGGTCTTCATAACCGGCGGACATGGCGTCCAGCTCTGCCGTGACACGGGCCTGATCCACGCGGATCTCATCGCGACGGATGATCTCGCGGATCACCAGCCCCAGGGCCACCCGACGGCGGGCCTCTTCCTCGAACAGCTCGTCCGCCAGGTCCGGCACCCCCTGGGCGCTACGACCGAAGCGGGAGATGGCCTGCTCCCGCAGACGGTTGATCTCGTCCTTGACCACGGCCTTGGGCAGATCCACCGGATTGCGGTCGAACAGCGCCTGCATCACCTGCTCTTTGACCTTGGCCTTGACAGCCTGTTCCATTTCGCGGGTCATGTTCTTGCGCACTTCTTCACGCAATTTTTCCACACCACCGTCTTCGACACCGAAATCCTTGGCAAATTCGTCATTGACTTCAGGCAGCACGGATTCCTGCACGGCCTTGACCTTGACGGCAAACTCAGCCGGACGACCGGCCAGATGCTCCGCCGGGTAGTCTTCGGGGAAGGTCACGGAAATGGTCTTCTCATCACCGGTCTTGAGTCCTTCCAGTTGCTCTTCGAAACCGGGGATCATGCGGCCTTCGCCCAGTTCCAGATTGGCATCCTCAGCGCTGCCGCCTTCAAAGGCCTCGCCGTCCAGGGTGCCGGTGAAGTCGATGACGATGCGGTCGCCCTTGGCCGACTCGCGCTCCACGTCGGACCACTGACGGCGCTGCTTGCGCAGGGAGTCAATGACCTTGTCCACATCCGCATCGGCAATGTCCACCTGAGGGCGAGCAATCTCCACGCCGCTCATGTCGGCGGGCACCACGTCGGGGAAGACTTCGAAAACAGCCACGTATTCCAGCGCCTCACCCGCCTCGACGGACTTGGGTTCGATATCCGGCGGGCCGGCGGGAATCAGGCTTTCCTGGTTCAGGGCGTCCTGGTAGGAGGACTGCATCAGTTCACCCAGGACCTCCTGGTACACCCCGTCACCATAACGCTGCTGGACCACCTTGAGCGGCACCTTGCCGGGGCGGAAGCCATCAATCTTCACCCGCTTCACCAGGGATTTGAGACGACGATCCACTTCTTCCTGAATCCGCTCGGCAGGCACCTGAACCGTCATGCGCCGTTCCAGGCTGCTCAAGGACTCCACTGATACTTGCATGGACTGAAAACCTCTTCGCGTCGTTCGCGTCTATTTCAGAATTCTTGGACCGGGCAAGATCCGGGGACCGAGAGCGCCGTGTGTGCGCCCGCCATGTCTCCCGGCACATCGCCGAGTCCCTGAGAGTGTGTCTGCCGGACACGCATTGCCGATGGCTTGAACATGGTGCGAAAGGAGAGACTCGAACTCTCACGGGTTACCCCACTGGAACCTAAATCCAGCGCGTCTACCAATTCCGCCACTTTCGCCAAACACCGCCACTGCCGGATGTAGCAGGGCATTATACAGGCACGCCCGCAGGTTCATAACCCTGCCCCACAATGCAAAAAGGCCCGACAATCGTCGGGCCTCCTGCATATCCGGACACATTGGTGGGCCGTGTAGGAATCGAACCTACAACCAATGGATTAAGAGTCCACTGCTCTACCAATTGAGCTAACGGCCCAGGAACACGACTTTTCGCTTTACGCTTCCCTGACGCGGCATCCTGAGAATGCCTGCACGGTCATCCTTGGTAATCTGGGGTGGCCGACGGGGCTCGAACCCGCGACAACCGGAATCACAATCCGGGACTCTACCATCTGAGCTACGGCCACCATAAACAAAACAGCTACTGCATCAAACCATACAATTGGCGCGCCCGGCAGGACTCGAACCTGCAACCCTCGGCTTAGAAGGCCGATGCTCTATCCGGTTGAGCTACGGGCGCCTGGATCCTGCCGCCTGGCGGTTTCAAATGGTCGGGGTAGAGGGATTCGAACCCCCGACATCCTGCTCCCAAAGCAGGCGCGCTACCAGACTGCGCTATACCCCGGATTTCCCGAGCATCGCGTGCAGTCAATGGCGATGCCGAAGGCGCACATATTACGCATAAGCGGTGACACCGTCAATCCCGTATTTAACTTTACGCCACACGCCCACACCCCGTTGGCCCGGGGCAAGAGATCAGTCCTCCCCCGACACCCGCTGCAGACGCCGACGCCGCCAGCGGAACAGCATCAACGCGGGCCCCGACAAGGCATAAACGACAAAACCGAGCCATAACACCTTCGGCGGATCGATGGCCGTGAGCATCACCGCCAGCAGCACCGCGATGACCACGAAAAAGGGGACCCGATGGCGAAAATCCATGTCCTTGAAACTGAAGTAGGTGAGATTGCTCACCATGGCCGCACCACAGAGGACGGTGATCAGCAATGCGGGCAGCATCATGCCGGCACCGGAAAACTCAAGGTCGTTCCAAACCCAGACCAGGCCCATCATGACGGCCGCGGAAGCCGGACTGGGCAATCCCTGGAAAAACCGCTTGTCCGCCACGCCCAGCTTGGTATTGAACCGGGCCAGGCGCAGGGCCGCGGCAGCGGTATAGAAGAAAGTGGCCACCAACCCCAGCTGGCCGAGTCCGTTCAGGACCCACAGATACATGACCACTGCCGGCGCCACCCCAAAGGACACCATGTCGGCCAGGGAATCATACTCAGCGCCGAAGGCGCTTTGGGTATGGGTCAATCGCGCCACACGCCCATCCACGCCATCCAGCACCATGGCGATGAAAACCGACACTGCTGCCGCGATGAAATCCCCATTAATGGCCGCCATGATGGCGAAAAAGCCGGCGAACAGCGCCGCCGTGGTAAACAGATTGGGCAGGAGATAAATCCCCTTGCGCCCTTTGGGATGTTCCGGCTGCCCCTCCATGATCATGAACCTCCCGTCGGCTCTTTTCTATGCAGCAGAGTGGCAATCACGTCGGTCCCCGCCAGGACCGTCTGACCGGGCTTCACGTCCACTCTGGCATTGTGCGGCAGATAGAGTTCCATCGGGCGCCAGAAGCCCAGGAACCCGCAGCGCCGCCCCTGCCCTAATCGCTCACCGGCCTGCGCCAGGATGCTCAGGCGATGGGGCCAGCGGCGACGGTCCGTGGCCAGCACCACGTCCTCCTTCTCGTCGGTCTGCAGCCAGATGGCAAAACGGCCTTCGGCTTCCGCCACTGCCTGCCCTTCGCCACCCGCCCAGTATTGCTGAAACTTGCCCTCTACCGGGCTATGGATATTGAACTCCCCGAAACGACGCTGATGCAAGATGACCCGGGTGGTCCGGCGATCCAGAAAGGGGTCATGGCATTCACGCACATCGGCCACCACCCCATCCACGGGGCTCACCACCGCCAACGGATTGGGCGGCGTCTTGCGCGGCATGTCACGGAACATCACCAGTGCGGCGATCAGCAATAACCAGGTCGGGAAGGCCCAGAAACCCAGAAAAAAATGCGCCAGGGCCACCAGGACGGCGACCTGGGCCAGATAGGGACGTCCTTCCGGAGCGATGGGGAGCATGGATGTATCCCGGACGACAGGCCCGAAAGGCGGTTCACTCTCGGGCTGGATTGCACACAAGACAGGGGCTGCGCCAGGCGCAGCCCCTGTCATCACAACACCATGAAAGATCAGTTCTTGGACTTGTCCACGATCTTGTTGGCCTTGATCCAGGGCATCATGTCGCGCAGACGGGAGCCCACCACTTCAATGGGATGCTCGCGGGCGATGCGGCGGCTGGCCTTGAGCTTGGCATTGCCGGAAGCGCTTTCCAGGATGAATTCGCGGGCAAAGTCACCGGTCTGGATCTCGCGCAGGATCTTGCGCATCTCTTCCTTGGTCTGCTCGTTGACCACCCGAGGGCCACGGGTGATGTCGCCGTACTCCGCCGTGTTGGAGATGGAGTAGCGCATGTCGGCGATGCCGCCCTCGTACATCAGGTCGACGATCAGCTTGAGTTCGTGCAGACACTCGAAGTAGGCCATTTCCGGCGGATAGCCGGCTTCCACCAGGGTTTCGAAACCGGCCTGGACCAGGGCGGAGGCGCCACCACAGAGCACGGCCTGCTCACCGAACAGGTCGGTTTCAGTCTCGTCCTTGAAGGTGGTTTCGATCACACCGGCACGGCCGCCGCCGTTGGCGGAGGCGTAGGACAGGGCGATGTCACGGGCACGACCGCTGGCGTCCTGGTAGACGGCGATCAGGCTGGGCACACCGCCGCCCTGCTTGTAAGTGGAACGTACCAGATGGCCGGGACCCTTGGGTGCGATCATGATCACGTCCAGATCCTCACGGGGCTGGATCTGCTCGAAATGGACGTTGAAACCATGGGCGAAGGCCAGGGCACCGCCTTCCTTCAGGTTGGGCTCCACCAGTTCCCGGTAGAGGGCGGCCTGGTGCTCGTCGGGGGCCAGGATCATCACCAGGTCGGCATTCTTGACCGCCACTTCGATGTTCTTGACGTTCAGACCGGCATCTTCGGCCTTCTTGGCGGAGATCGAGCCGGGGCGCAAGCCCACGGTCACGTCAACACCGGAATCCTTCAGGTTGTTGGCGTGGGCGTGGCCCTGGGAGCCGTAACCGATGATGGCCACCTTCATCCCCTGGATGATGGAGAGATCGGCGTCTTTGTCGTAATAGACCTGCATGGTAGGTATCCCCGAAATACGGATAAAGAGTAAAGGTTCAGATTTCAGATTAAGGAAAATGGGATCAAAGCCTGAGGGCCACGTCGCCGCGGGCAATGCCCATGACGCCGGAGCGTACCACTTCAACCACCTCAAAACCGCGTACCGCGTCGATGAAGGCATCCAGCTTGGGGCTGTCGCCGGTGAGTTCCACCACATAGGCGGTGGCACTCACATCGATGATGTGGCCGCGAAAGATCTCGGTCATGCGCACAACCTCGGCCCGCTGCTCACCGTCCTGGACCTTGAGCTTCACCATCATCATCTCGCGCTCAATGTGGCGGTGCTCGGTCAGATCCAGCAGCTTGACCACGTCCACCAGCTTGTTGAGCTGCTTGGTGATCTGTTCGATCACCTCATCCGACCCGCGGGTCACCAGGGTCAGGCGGGACAGGGTCGGGTCCTCGGTGGGGGCCACGGTGAGGGACTCGATATTGTAGCCACGGGCCGAGAACAGCCCGGCCACCCGGGACAGGGCGCCGGACTCGTTTTCCATCAGGATTGAGATTATGTGTCTCATGGTCGCATCACAGGAGGATCATTTCGTTCTGGCCTGCACCGGCCGGAACCATGGGGTAGACGTTCTCGCTCTGGTCGGTGATAAAGTCCATGAACACCAGGCGATCCTTCATCTTCAGGGCTTCCTGGATGGCACCTTCCACGTCACCCGGCTGCTCGATGCGCATGCCCACGTGACCGTAGGCCTCGGCGAGCTGCACGAAATCAGGCAGTGCATCCATATAGGACATGGCATAGCGCCCCTGATAGAAGAACTCCTGCCACTGGCGCACCATACCCATGTAGCGATTGTTCAGAGTCACCACCTTGATGGGCAGATGATATTGCAGGGCGGTGGACAACTCCTGGATGCACATCTGGATACTGGCTTCGCCGGTGACGCAGACCACAGTCTCGTCCGGATGGGCGATCTGGGTCCCGATGGCCGCCGGCAGACCGAAGCCCATGGTGCCCAGGCCGCCGGAATTGATCCAGCGGTTGGGCTTGTCAAAGCCGTAGAACTGGGCCGTCCACATCTGGTGCTGACCCACGTCGGAGCAGACGAAGGCATCCCCCTTGGTCAGGCGCCAGAGGGTCTCCAGCACGTACTGGGGCTTGATCAGTTCGCTGGTCTTGTCGTATTTGAGACAGTCCATGGCCCGCCATTCGTCGATCTGCTTCCACCAATCGGCCAGGGCATCCGGATCGGGCCGAGCCCCGCTAGCCTTGATCTCCTTGATCATGGTCTTGAGCACCTGATCCACCTGGCCGACGATGGGCACGTCCACCTTCACGTTCTTGGAGATGGAGGCCGGGTCCACGTCCACATGGACGATGCGGGCATGGGGGCAGAACTTCTCGATGTTGCCGGTGACCCGGTCATCGAAGCGGGCACCGATGGCGATGAGCACATCCGCATGGTGCATGGCCATGTTGGCCTCATAGGTGCCGTGCATGCCCAGCATACCCAGGAACTGACGATCGGAGGCCGGATAGCCGCCCAGCCCCATGAGGGTATTGGTAATGGGGTAGTTCAGCAGCCGGGTCAGTTCGGTCAGGGACTTGGCCGCATTGCCCAGGATCACGCCGCCACCGGTGTAGAGCATGGGCTTTTTCGCGGACAGGATCAGGTCCACCGCCTTGCGGATCTGTCCCGGATGCCCCTTCACCGTGGGGTTGTAGGAGCGCATCTTGATGCTCTTGGGGTAGCTGAACTCAAAGCGCGCGGCGGTGATGTCCTTGGGGATGTCCACCACCACAGGTCCCGGGCGACCGGTGGTAGCCACGTAGAAGGCCTTCTTGATGGTGGTGGCCAGATCCTTGACGTCCTTGACCAGGAAGTTGTGCTTCACGCAGGGGCGGGTGATACCCACGGTGTCCACTTCTTGGAAGGCATCGTTGCCGATCAGGCTGGTGGGTACCTGGCCGGTGAAGATCACCATAGGCACGGAATCCATGTACGCATCGGCGATACCGGTGACGGCGTTGGTGGCACCGGGGCCGGAAGTCACCAGGACCACACCGGGCTTGCCGGTGGACTTGGCAAACCCTTCGGCGGCGTGCACCGCCCCCTGCTCATGTCGCACGAGGATATGCTTGACCTTATCCTGTCGGTACAGGGCGTCGTAGATATGGAGTACGGAGCCGCCGGGGTACCCGAATATCAGATCAGCACCTTCCTCCTGCAGACAGCGGACGAAAATCTCGGCACCGGTCAATTCCACGGTCTTGGTCTCCTGCTGCATAAGAAGCTTGCCTGCTCTGGGCTAACTACGCCCCGGGACAACCCCCTGAAGAGTTTGACCGCGGAACGAAGGGGAAAAGGCTCGATCATAATATGTCGGGGCATGAATTTCACCATTCGGATCGTTTTCCCCCGCCGAAGTTGCCGATGTCGAAACCGGAAAGCCGCAGTCGGGTGGACCCGGGCACACGCCGGGACCACCCGCGCTTGGTACAGGGGACATGGAAAGGTTTTGTTACGCGCAACGCAGACCCGGGGGCGTGCCCCGCCGTTCGGCCGGGATATCCGCCTGAACGTCCGGGAACAGACCGGGTGGGGTGATTGCGCCCTACCCGCCCCAGCCGTATTGCTCGAAGAAGTCGGGCAGCATGTCCAGCATCTCATCCCGGGTAAAGAATCGATCAGCCCGGGCCAGACGCATCTGGTCCTGCAGATCCTCGTCCCCGCCGAAGCAGAATACCGGGATGTTGATCTGATACTCCGTCCTCAGCATCCGGATCACGTCCAGGGGATCGAAGGCGTCGCCCCCTTCCAGGTCCAGCAGCACGAAGCGATGGAGCAGGATGTCGTTCCAGTCTCCCAGTTCCGCCAGCTCCGTGGCCACCACCCGGGTCCAGCCGATGGGGGCCACCATGTCCAGATCGGACAGCAGCGACTCCCGAGCGGTCATGACGATGAACCTGCGATCCAGACGGGATTGAATGGTAGGCCGGCGGCTACCGGTCTGTTCACGAAAAGTACCTGAAGTAGACATCACTGTGCGCCGACTCCTCGCGGATATCACTGACCGGGACAATCCTGACTCCCCTCATAGCCTTTAACTCTAGACTTATTCCATGAAAGGTCAAGTCTCCCATGCATCTCCCCCCGCGGGCGCCTCAACACAGGTCACACCTATGCGTCACCTTCATGGTCGAAGGTACCGATATCCTCCCCCGCCATCTGACGTCGCACGAAGGCCACATCCTGGTCCGACAAGGCAAACGGGAAGGACATGATGTCCGTGGGACTCGAATCCCCATACGGACGGTTGCAGGCCGAGATCTCGTCATCGGAATGCCCGGGGCAACCGGAGGTCTGAAACGGACGACCGGAAGCGATCAGGGCCTCCAGTTCCTGGCGATCCAGACCGAAATCCACCACCCGCCCCTGCCCGTTGAAACCCATGTCCTGCACCCGCACCCCGCGATAGTCGATCAGGAAACGGGCCAGCTGCACCCGCCGCCACTGGTCCCGGGGCGCCGGCGACCAGTCCTCCATCAGGGAACCCTGTTCCGGGAAGAAGGCAAACAGATGATTGTGCCCACCCATGTCGCAGATGCGCTGGCAGACCTCCAGCATCTCCCGCTCCGTCTCCCCCATGCCGCAGATGAGATGGGCACCGAAACGCTCCGGGCCGTAGATCTCGGCGGCCCATTCCAGGGCCTGCCAGTAGGTCCCCCAACGATGGGGGCTGTCCACCGACGCCCCCCGGGTGCGCTCGAAGACTTCGGGCGTGACGGCGTCCAGGGCGACGGTGAAGATCTGGGCGCCGATGTCCCGCAGTCGCACCAGGTCGTCGTAGCCCATGGTGGTGGGGTTGGACAGGATGGAGGCCGGGATATGGGGCACCGCCTGCACCCACTTATCCAGCAGGATGGCGGTGTCCTCGTCCGAATCCGGATGGGTGATCATGGAGATGCACATGCGCTCGAACCGTCCCTGGTCGGCCCCGTTGCGAATGCGCTCGATCACGTCATCATAGCGAGCCGTGGGCCAGTCCACCCGGATGAAGTTACGGTCGGCATAGTCGCGGGATTCCTCCCGGTGACGGGCCAGGCCGCAGTAACTACAGTTGGCCCGACAGCCTTCCGGATAGGTGACCAGCAGATTGAGGCAATGGGTGCAGCGGGTACGGTGCATCCAGCCCTTGACCAGTCCCAGGGTGATGGCGGCGGCAGTGGACATCTGCACATATTCCGGGGAACGCATCCGGGGCGTCTTGATGTACGGATCCGGACGATAGAAATTGACCGGGATGTCCCGGGCATCGGCGGGGGTGCTCATATGGGTATCCGCTCCTCGGTGGTCGGTGCTGGTGTGTGTGATCCCGGCTCGCGGGCAGGAGGGTCCTGCAGGTATTCGGGGAAGGCGATCCAGCCGCGACGGTGGGGGGCATCCTGATCCAGCGCCGACACCCGCCAGGCGGCGATCAGCTCGCGACGCCGGGCCACGGCGCGGTCCAGGCCGGGCTGATACAGGTCGCGGATCTCCTCGTCATAGTCGACCAGGGCCCCATCCTCGCCCTGCAAATATGCCACAGCGGCCCCCCCGGCCCGTTCGCCGGAGATCACTGCCGGGGCGATGCCGCCGCCGGTAATGGGATGGGTCAGGCCCGCCGCATCGCCCACGAACAGCACCTCACCATGGACCAGGACACCTCGCAGGCCGCCCACGGGAATGGCCCCGCCGGTACGGCGCAAAATCTTTGCCCCGACCCGCCCTTCCCGCACCAAGGTGCGATGCAGGGCATCCAGGGGTGCCTTCAGATCCGGGGTCAGGCGCTTATCGATCCCCAGACCCAGATTGGCTTCGCCCTTCTTGGGAAAGAGCCATGCGTAGCCGCCGGGATAGTCCCCGGACAACCAGATGTCCGTCTCTGCATGAACCTTGAGCAGTGGCACGGTGTACTGTCGGGTCTGCACCAACTCCAGGGCCGGCAGCCCCAGATGGGCCGCCACCGAAGAATGGGGGCCATCCGCCGCCACCAGCAATCGGTAGGTGACGGATGTCATCCCGCCTCTTTGCCGAACCCGGGCCACCCGGGCCACCGGGTCCAGTCCCACCAGGGTCGTGCCGGTCCAGAGCCTTGCGCCGGCCCGCTCGGCCTGCCGGGCAATGGCCCGGTCAAAGGCACCCCGATGAATCATGATCCCGGGAAAGTCACTGTCGTGGCGAACGCCCGAGGGTAGATAGGTGCTCATCCCGGTGATGGGCTGACAGTACACGGCCGCATCCCGGGCATGACACCCCATGGGCAGCGGAATGAACTCGGCGCACTGCACCGGCTCTCCCACCGCGGCCCGACGCTCCACCGCCAGCACCCGGGCGCCGCCCTCGGCCGCGATCCGGGCGGCGCTGCCCCCCCCCGGCCCCAACCCCACCACCAGCACGTCAACCGGAAACACGGGGCTCTGCCCTTGCAGACGCCGGGTCACGGGAGTCCAGGGACTTGCGCAGGACCTGCAGGAAATCCTCCCGGGAGAGCATCAGCATCTCCACCCGATAGGCATCGAAGAAGCGGTGGATATTCGCCTCCAACTCCGCCACCGGCGTCTCCTTGAGAGACGCCTCCAGATCCACCAGCATGCGCCGGGGGTTCATGAAAAAGTCCCCGGTGATCCAGACCTGACGGATGATGCCCCGGGCCTCATCCAGCATCACCCCGGCACGCATGAGACCACCTTGGCAGCGATGCACCGCCTCCAGCAGGGGCATGCCCCCTTCCGGGCGATTGCGCTGGTAAACCCATTCTTCGCTGTCGATCTCCGCCAGGGCCTGGGCAAAGTGGTTCTGCTCCCGCGAATTCAGGTTATCCGCCGGTACCAGATCCACCTGGAAGGCCTCGGCAAAGGCCTCGGCCAAAGCGGACTGGACCCGCGCCAGGGGCGGCGGCTCGCCCAGCAGTTCCCGCAGGTTCGTTACCCGCTCCCGGGCCGAGGCAATGGCCTTGTCGGAGAGTTTTTCTGCCGGGATGCGCAAAACCCTCAGCATGCGTTCCACATCGAAGTCGATGAGCAGGGTGCCCTGGTACATGATGGAGTTGCCGTCAAAGGCCCCGCCGGTGCCGGAGATCTTGCGTCCCGCCACCTCGATGTCGTTGCGGGGGCGGTAGCGGGCGTCCACGCCCAGACGGCGGATGCCGTCCGCCGCCGCCTCGCAGATGCGACGGGCGATCTTCCCCATGTCGGCGGTGCCCAGAAAGCGCCGATCCACGTACAGCTCCCAGCCGATCTGACCGGGATCGAAATAGATGGCACCACCGCCGGTGATGCGGCGCTGGATGTCGATCCCCTCGGCAAGACAGCGATCGATCCGCAGTTCCTGCGCCACGTTCTGGTGGAAGCCCACCAGGGCACAGGGCTCAAAGCGCAAAAAACGCAAGGTATGGGGGCTATGCCCCGCCTGATGACACTCCAACAGAGTCCGGTTCAGGGCCATATTCTCGGCGGCCCGGCGCAGACCGGTGTCCAGGACTCTGAGATTGATCTTTTCCGACATCGGTCCACTCCCATTCATGCTTGATATTCACCCGGCACCCCAACCCCTCTCCCACAAGGGGTGAGGGGCTTAACCGGGATCATGAACGCGCCATGGCGGCCGGTGCCTGGGCGACGACGGGGATGCCGGCTAGCCCCCGAGGTGTCCGGCGCCGGTGCTCGTCCGCCAGGATGGCTTCCAGATCCAGTTCCAGACCGGCCTGGTCATCGCCCAGCACCTCCTCGCCCACGGCCATGGAGCAGCAGGAAGGAATGACCCGAACCCGATACCCCAGCCGTGCCGCCAGTTCCACGGTGCCTTCGGCCGGGTGGGCCAGTCCGTTGATACCCGCCATCACCGCATAGGTATCGATCATCGCCTTCACCTCCCCCGGGGGGCGGGCGCACCCCAGCAACAGCGGTGTCCCGGGCAGGGCCTGGCGGGCATCCAGAAAGAACCTGCCCACCGCATCCGGGCTCGGCGTTTCGAAAGGCCGTTTCGGATTGGCATGAAAAGGCATCACCACCACCAGCACCACCGCATCGGGAGTGTGACGCCGGAGCATCGCCAGGGCATCCCATTCTCCCAGAAAGCGTCCGTAGTGCAGCCCCATGACGATATGAGGCACCACCTTCATGGGGGTCTTCACCAGGTGTTCCAGGGTGGCCTCGAAATCTTCCACGCGGCGGCGCAGGTGATAGACCTGGGTGATGGTTTCCTGGGCACCGATCACATCCATCATGGCGGCATCGATGCCCGAATCGGCCATGCAGCGGGCGCCATCCTCGTCCACCAGGGCCGTGTGCAGGGCGATGCGAAATTGGGGAAATTCATCCTTGATGCGGCGGATGATGTCGTAATAGGGGCCGTACTCCACCTCATTGCGGTGGTTGGAACCGCCGGTCAGCAGCATCCCCTGCCCCCCCTCCTCCAGCAATCGGTTCACCAGCGCCCACAGGGCCTCCGGGGATCGGGCAGGGATCATGGGCTCCAGCAGCTTGGCCTTGCAGTGGTCGCACTGCAGCTTGCAATCGCCCCCGGTGATGGACACCGCGGGCCAGGCATGGCCGGCACAGCGGCTGATCTCGGTGGTCTGGTAGGACTTGAAGCTGGGGGTGTAGAAGTCGATGCGGGCATCCGAAGCCAACCCGTCGGCCGGATGCCGGGCCTGGAGACGGCGCACCAGATCAGGATTCAGGGACAGCTCTTCCAGGGCCTCGATACGGGCGGCCAGCGGGTACCAGTCGGTCATGGGAATCCTTGCTTGACGGTGGTTCTGTTGGCACGTTTTGCGGCGAACATCCCGCACTCCCCTCACCCCAACCCCTCTCCCCGAGGGAGAGGGGCACTGGGTCAGCCGCCGCCGATCAGGCACAGCCCTTGAAGCCGTCCGCGTCCATCTTGGCCTGGAAGGCCGCCAGCGCATCGGCGCCGGTCTTGAGGTCGACGGCATCGCCATCCCAGTCGGCGGGCTTGATCTTCACCAGCCAGCCTTCGCCGTAGGGATCCTGGTTGATCAGACCCGGACTGGCGGAGACGGCATCATTGACGGCCACCACCTCGCCGCTGATCGGGGTCTTGGCGGGACCCACCCACTTGCCGGATTCCACGGTGGCGCAGGACTTGTCCTTCTTCACATCCTTGCCGGCCTTCTTCGGGGTATAGGACACCACCTGCCCCGCCAGGGCACAAGCGTAGGCGGTCATGCCCACGGTCACGTTGCCGTCGTCGCCCCGGCGCACCCAGACGTTGTTGTCGATGCTGTACTGAAGCTCTTCCGGCAGATCACAGCCCTTGACTGCGCCCATGATTATCTCCTTTTCGAGTATTTGAATATTACCCATTGCAGTATATCGAGTCTCCCGGCGACGGCGATGGCCCCGAGGTGATGCAGGTCAAGACCTGCCACCCTGCCCGTTCAGAAGGTGATCAGCTTGTCACAGTCCAGCACCAGATCCGCCAGATCACTGGCACGGGCCACGTGATCCACCTCCGGGATCAGGTCGGCATCCGGGTCCATGTCATAGCCGGGCATCGCCGGCTCACAGACGTGCAGCACTACCCCGGCCCGCTTGGCGTCCCGGATGAATTCGATGATGCGACGCCCACCCGGCATGGCACACAGCGACTCCGCCACCCCCGTCTGCATCAGTCTCACCCCCTCCATGGTGAAAAAGATGTGTACCCGGGCATCCATGGCAGCCAGCACCGACCCCAGATAGAAAGGGGTGGCACAGCGCGCCGGGGAGGAAGGACCGCTGGTCATGATGAAGACCACGGTCTGGTCTGCCTCCACATCATCCGGTGTTGCCGATGGTGTCTGCACCATGTTCCTTACTCACGCCCGCAGTGGATGTCGTCCCGTTCGGCGCGGGCACAATAACCCGCCCTCGCCGCCTCCCCGGTCACGAAACGCCGCAGGGCGGCATCCAGGGGCTCATGCACCGCCACCCGGGCAATCCAGGCCCCGAAGGGGTCCTGGTTCAGCAGGGCCGGGGTCGCCATCACCGCCTCGTTGATCTCCAAAATGGTGCAGTCCACAAAGTTGGGGACAGGCCCCGCCCACTTGCCGCTCTCGATGGTGGCCACCGGCTTGCCGGGGGGACGCCGGCTGCCCGGCCGACGCACCCGCACGTGCAGGATTTTGCCGGCGATGGCCTGGGACAGGTCGGTCATGCCGACGGTCAGGATATCTCCCGGTTCCCGGCGCAGCCAGACCTGGTACTCATCGTCGTAGTAAAGATCCGGATGGAACTCGCAGCCATTGCAATCCATAAACCCTAAATGACTCCCTTGTCCTTCAGAAAACCGATGGAATCACTGACATTCTCGTGAATCCCCAGCTTGCGCGGGGACAGCCCCATGGACAGGCCCAGCAGCTGGGTGAAGTAGACGATCTTCACATGGGTCTTGATACCAAACTCGGTCTCCGCGCGCACCTGGTGCATCTCCAGGCCCGAGTGACAGGTGGGACATTCAGTGGCGATCACCTCGGCCCCCGAATCCTCCGCCGCCTGCAAGAGATTCAGCACCAACTGGGTGGAGGTGTCGGAATCCGACAAGGTATGCGCACCGCCGCAACAGGCCGTCTTCAGCGGAAAATCCATGTTCGCCCCACCAACGGCCTCCAGCAGGTCATCCATGAAATGCGGCTTGTAGGTGGACTCGGAACCCGGCCCCTGATCCTTCTCCGGAAAGATCTGCCGGGGACGGGTGTACATGCAGCCGTAGTAGTTGGCGATGCGAATGCCGTTCAGGCTCTTCTTCATCCGGTCCTTGATGCCTTCAGGCCCTTTCTCTTCCATCAGCCACTCCAACAGATGCACCGTGCGAACATCTCCCTTGTACACCGGGTCGCCCGCCTTGCGGGCCAGGTCCTGCACCGTCTCCATGGTTTTTTCGGAGGTAGCAGTCTCGTACTCGGCCTTCTTCAGGTTGTGGTAACAGCCGTTGCAGGGGGCCATCACCGTGTTCAGCCCCATCTGCTCGGTGGCGATGGCCAGATTGCGGGCGGACAGATAGGTCTGCAGCATGGGATGGATGTTCTTCACCTCCATGGCACCGCAGCAGTTGTAGTCCTTGAGGTTGACCATCTCCATGTCCAGCGCCTTCACCAGCACCCGGGTGGACTTGTCATAGGGGCCGGCGGAGCCTTCCAGGGCGCAGCCGGGATAGTACGCAACCTTAGCCTTAGCCATGGGTGGCCTCCTTCTGTTCACGCACATACTGCTTGAGCACCTCGCCGGTGCGTCCCCAGGACCGAGTTCTGGGGGCAAAGAAGAAATTGCGCGCAAAGCGCATCCCCAGACCTACCGGCAGATGCTGCATCAGACGCACACCGAACACACGCAGCCACTGGGGCACCAGGGGTTGGCCGGTTTTCCTGAAGAAATTCAGCAACACCAGACTGTCCTCGATGCGGCCACGGGCATAGATCTGCTCGGTGAACTCCTCGTCGAAGACCCGGGACGGTGACTTGGGCGTGTGGCCCTCGTCCTCCAGCCAGTGTGACAGGGCCTTCATCACCCCTTCCGGGCGTACGTCCTTGGGGCAGATGCTCGTACACTTGTTGCAGGATACGCACTGCCAGATGATGTCCTTGTCCTTGATGATCTCCTCCTTGAGTCCGGTACGCACCGCATAGATCCAGTAGCGGGGATTAAACTGCACGTTCTGGGCGTACATGGTGCAGGAATTGGTGCAGGAACCGCACTGCCAGCAGCGGTGTACGTTCTCGGCACCCGGGTAGCGCTGGATGACGGCCTCGAAGTCATCATCGTAATCGGTGATGGTCCGGGGCGTGATCATAGTATTCCAGTGACCGGAAACATCCACACCGTCCACCACCAGGGTATCGTGGCGGAGCAGCCGCTCCGGTTCGATCAGGGATTTTTCGTGAATCGCCATGCTTTTCTCCGCAACACTTCATGCATCATGGGTCAGGCCGGACCCGCCTGATGCCAAGTCTCTTGACCCGCGGCGGCCATCGCGCCGCGCCGCTCGTCGATACCCAGCAGTTTGACCACCAGTTCCATCGGGTCCTGTCTGGCGCCGAAGTCCCCCTGCAGGATGCCCAGCCCCCCGGAAACGGAACGCACGTAGTCCGCGTAGGCCCGAGCCAGGATCAGGTCCGTGATGAAGGGTAGATCCCGGTAGAAACCGCTGGCGGAGAGGTGTGCGGCAAACCACTGACGCACCCCCTCCAGGGCCTCCGGTGTCATCGCCAGGGGCAGGGTCTGCAGACTGTCGCTGCCCGGCACGAACTCCCGCACCGCACCGCTCATGGTCTGGGTGTCCCAGACCCAGCGGGTCATGAGGGGGATCGTTTCCGGTTCCCGGAAATGCAGCAGTTCCGCCCCCAGGTCCCAGGCCGCCCGCCGCAGCTTGCGCTCCGGCACCGGCAGACGGTCACAGAAGCCCTCCAGGCGCCTGAGCAAACCGCCTCGGCCGTAAACCAGCTCCAGCACGGCCTCGGCCAGGGCCTCCCGAGGCATCTGCCGCAACACTGGCCCCAGTCGCCGCCGGGCCGGAAAGACACATTCCAACAACAGCAGGGGCAGCTCCGGAACCAGGGCCGCGGGACGGACCCGGGGCAGGGCCTGGGCGAACAGGGCATGCTTGCTGCCCAGGGCGGTCAGGTAGTTCTCCACCCCGCCCCGCTCGCTCATGTCCTCCAGCAGGGCCGCCAGCTTGACGGCCGCCACCTTCTCATCCAGGCGGATGGACAGGGGCGCCGGGGTGATGGACTGATTCATCAGCACCTCAGCCCGCCTTGCGCGTCAGACCATGCAGGTCCGCAATGGCGCGGGCACCGGCGGCCATGCCCTGGGAGATGGAGTCATCGATGGTCTCCGGTCCGTAGGCGGCCCCGCAGGAATAGATGCCGGGACGGGTGGTGCCGCAGGTATTGGTGTAATGCTCGCCGCGTTCGATAAAGCCGTGATTCTCCAGACTCACGCCGAACACCTCCGCGATCTCCGGATTGTCCATGTTGGGGTCCATGCCCACCGCATGCACCACCATGTCGAAGGGAATGACGATGGGGCGCTTCACCAGGGTGTCCTCTCCCTTCAACAGCAGCCGGCCATCGGGCGCGGCGGTGACTTCGGCAATACGGGCCTTGATGAACTTGGTGCGGAATTCCTCCTGGGATTTCCAGTAGAAGCGGTCCTCGTAAAGGCCGAAGGTGCGGATGTCCATGTAATAAACGAACACCTGGGTCTTGGGCGAGAGCTCCTTGATCTCCATGGCCAGATTGGTCGAGACGGTACAACAGATCTTGGAACACCACTCGCGCCCGATCTGCCGGTCGCGGGAGCCCACGCACAGCAAGATGGCCACCCGCTCCGGGGTACGGCCATCGGAGGGACAGGCGATCTTGCCGGCGGTTACCATCTGCTCCACTTGGGTGGTGGTGACCACGTCCGGGAAGGTGCCGAAGCCCCACTCGGGCTTGTTCACGGAATCAAAGTGGGTGAAACCGGTGGCCAGCACCACGGCACCGGCCTTGACGCTCTTGCCGTTGCTCAGCTTGGCAGTGAACTTGCCCGGCTCCCCGTTCAACTCCGTCACCTTGGTGCCCTTGTGGATGGCGACGTTGGCATCATCTTCCACCCGCTTGACCATGCGCCCGATGGCGTCCTTGGCCCATTCACCGGAGGGGACCAGCCGGGCATAGCCGGAGATGATAGGGGCGCCGCCCAGCACGTCTTCCTTTTCCACCAGCACGGCCTTGTAACCGACACCGGCCACCTGGGCCGCCGCGGACAGGCCGGCCGGTCCCGCACCGACGATCAGAACGGTATCCTGCATCACGCATTACCCCCATAAGCGAGTTCGGGTTTGTAGAGATATTCGATATTGCCCTGCTCGACTTCCTTCAAATAGGCCTGGAAATTCTTCTTGGCCTCGGACCAGGAAATGCCCATCTTCTCCACCAGGTCCTCACAGGGTGAGGCATGCCACTGCAGCTGCACGATCTTGAGGGGGTCCGCCCCGCAGGCCAAGGCGGCGAACTGCACCTCGGCCATGATGGGGATCTGGAAGTCCTGATCATGGGCCTTGCCGATCCACTGGTTCTTGTCCATGGTGGTGACACAACCGGTGTCGTTGGCCAGCATGACATCGGCATTGGCCTCTTCCCGGGCCACGCGGATCTTGCGGTTCATGGTGAAGGAACGGGTGAACTCCCGCTCGGAGATGATGTGCCGAAAGCCAAAGCCGCAACAGTCGTACCAGGTGGAATAGTCGATTACCTGGGCGCCCAGGGCCTGGGCCATGGAAGTGATGATGGCGGTACGATTGCCGCCCAGGACGTCGGCGTCGTAGACGGCATCCTCGTGGATCATCTTGTAATAATGGCAGGCCACATGGGCGGTGGTGCGGATATGTGAGACATCAATCTTCTGCAGCTCCGAGGCGATGCGATGACGCATCACGTGTACCCATTCCGAGTAGTGGATGATCTCCTCGGGGATCACCAGCTTGCCGTCCACCAGCCGCCCCAGCTTGTCCAGGATCTTCGTGACCTTCTCCCGCAACTGGGGGGATTCGACCAGGTACTTGCGGATCTCCTTGTAATTGCCGAAGGAAGTCCCGCAGTGGACCAGGGGATAGAAATGACCCGGCCCGTGACCATGCGGCTTGCCGGAGACATAGGCTTGGTGGAAATTGCGTAGGAACACCGCCGCCAGGGACTCCACGTTGCCGATGCCGGAACCGTGGTAGTTCCAAGCGGTGCAGGAGGTCTGGTCGGTCTCGTCCAGGTAGTCCTTGCCGGGCACGAAGCCGAACTCGTTCATGAACCACAGCAGGGAGGTGGGATAGCCGGGGATGTTGCCGCACTGGCCGCAGGACTTGTGGTGCCAGAGCTGGCGGGTAGGAATCTTCTTGTCCCAGCCGAACAGGGTCTTGACCATCTTGGGGTCATGCTGGTCCTCCACCCGGTGGATGATGATGTGGCCTTCCTTTTCCAACTCATACATGTGCTCGCGCACATCGTCCATGCGATCACCCAGGTCGACGGTGCGACGGTCCACGTGCTTGCGGACCCAGTCGGTGGCCTGGACGGCCTCATCGCGGGACAGCTGGGTCTGCTGGAAGAAGGCGCCGTGGCCGGCCACGCCCTGGCCGTCGGTATTGTGAAACCCGGGCTTCATGGCCCCGGGGCCGGTCCCCTCGGCGGAGGCATTATGCCCGCCGGGGGTATGATCTTTCTTCTTGGAAGTCATGTGTGCCACTCCTCTACTACGCTCGACTTTGGTACTTAGGCAAGGGATATTCCGAATAAGTCATTCGCATAAACTCCGCATAGGTCACCCTCGCAAATCCTCCGCCCGTCATCCCCGCAAATTCCCCGCCCGTCATTCCCGCACCCTCCCGCACGTCATTCCCGCGAAAGCGGGAATCCAGTGACAAACTGAAAACCCTGGACTCCCGCCTTCGCGGGAGTGACGCTGAAGACGTCATCCTCGCAAATCCTCTGCCCGTCATTCCCGCAACCCCCCGCCCGTCATTCCAGCAACCCCTCGCCCGTCATTCCCGCGAAAGCGGGAATCCAGTGACAAACTGAAAACCCTGGACTCCCGCCTTCGCGGGAGTGACGGTAAAAGGCCTTCGCGGGAGTGACGGTAAAGGGCCTTCACGGGAATCACGGCAAGAAACCTTGACGGAATCACGGCGAGGGCTTTTTCAGAACTTCCCACCGGTCCGGCTCAGTCTTCTTCTTGTTCTTCGAGCCATTCCTCGTATTCCTCCCTCTTCTCTTCGATAAAGTCCTCAATCACGTCAAACAGGTTCTCATCCATCAGTTCCAGGGACTTGAGTACCCCGGTCATCTCCCAAATGGTGTACATCTCCACCGAGGTCTTCAGGGAGATTTCCCAGGCGGTGTCCGTGGTCTGCAGGGTCTTCATGGGGATGGCCTTGCGCAGGATGCGCAGGTCGCCGTCCACCTTCTGGATGTTCGGACCCCAGTCGGGAAAGTGATCCGGCTGGATCATGTCCGGGGAGAGCTGGTTGCCGGTGGTGATGAGCTTGAGCATCACCCGACCGAAGGGCCTCAGTACGTCCTTGGCGGACTGCATCTCGTGCTTGATGGCCACCTCCCGCATGATGGCCACCAGGCCACCGGGAGAATTCTTGAAGGGACAGCGGGCGGCGCAGGTCATGCACTGAGCACAGGCCCAGATCTTCTCCTGCATGGCGTCGTACACCTGCTCCACGTTCTCGGTCCACAGAAGCTGCACGATCTCCCGGGGGCTGTAGTCGTAGAACTGTGCCGACGGGCAGGTGGCGGTGCAGATCCCGCAGTTCAGACACCCGTTGAGCTCATGGTCGTAGCGAAAATCGCTGCGGATGTCGTCGAATACCTGTTGCATTTCGGCGTAAGTAGCCATGGCATACCTCGTCTTTCATTGCCCGGAGAGATATCCTTACACCCAAGCAAAATTGTCAACCATTAACGTTCAGCGAGTGTAGTTCATTTTCTCGTTGACGCGCCGATCACGGGCCTCCGGTGCGGGAACCCGACCCACCGACGTCAATGGATTCGGTTCAGTGTCCCGCCCCCGCCTGCGGCCGAGGACCGCGCCCACAGGGAGTACAAAGGATCGCGGCTAGACGAACAGACAGATGTCGGACTCGCCCGCAAACTCGAAGAAGGTGGCGGCACCGCCGTATTCCACGCCATCAATGAAGTCATCCCGAGACATGTCGAACAGATCCACCGTCATCTGGCAGGCGATCATCTTGACGTCCGCCTCCTGACACATCGCGCGCAGTTCTTCCACGCCGGCCACGCCCTTGGACTTCATCTTCTGCTTCATCATGTAGGTCATCATGGCCTGCATACCGGGCAGGGCCTGCAGCAAGACCGGCATCGGCAACGGCATGGGCATGCCGGGATTACCCAATGAGGTCACTTTCAGATCGGGGCTCTTTTTGAGCAGTTGTAGGCCATAAAAGGTGAAGAACACCTGCACCTGGTAACCCAGGGCGGCTGCGGTGGAAGCCAGGATGAAAGGCGGGTAGGCCCAGTCCAGGGTCCCCTTGGTGGCGATGATGGCCAACTTCTTCTCAGACACGAGGCATCCCCTCCGTTATGCCTTGATAAAGCCCGAGGTGTACGTCCTGCCGCAGCCGGGGCGCGGCAGGACGGCGCCGCGGATCAGGACTTACGTATCAGGAACAGGAACTTGCCGCCCTCATCCCGGTGTTCAAGCAATTCATTGCCGGTCTGCTTGGCAAAGGCCTCGAAATCCTTCACGGAACCCGGATCGGTGGCGATGATCCGCAATACCTGGCCGCTGTCCATGGATGCCAGGGATTTCTTGGCACGCAGGATGGGCAGGGGGCAGTTCAGCCCGGAGGCATCCAGTTCCTGGTCAAAATCGGACATCTCGATTTTCTCCTCGTCTATCAAGTGGTCTGGGGTCTCTTCGCCGACGCCCCCGATGGGGTCCTGCCGGCGCCCGCCCCGATCATCTCACGAAATTTCCCGTTATCGGACAGGGAAAACTTCAGTATTTTTTATCCGCCTACCAGAACGACTTGGGGAAGTTCCTCCTCTGCCGTCACTCCCGCGAAAGTCCACGCCACTCCCGCCCCTACCGCGCCACTCCCGCGAAAATCCACGCCGCTCCCGCCCCTCCTACCTCGTCACTCCCGCGAAAGCGGGAGTCCAGGGCTTCTAGTCCGCCGCTGGATTCCCGCTTACACGGGAATGGCCAGTTCAAGCCGTCCCTTGATAGGACACCCCGGGGCGGACATAAAATTATTTGCTTATCATCAATAACAATATAGCTATATTCTTCTAAACTTCCAGCTTATGCGAAAAGAAGAATATGAGAACAATTCCCACAACCACTGAACGAAGAAATCAGGCCGCTGTCTCACCGGAAACACGCATGATAGTGTTCCCCAACACCAGCCCGGACGCCCAAAGCGGAGGAGCCCTCATCGTGGACAAGAAGCATTTTGCCGCCGATACCCAGTATGCTGTCACCTTGCGTGACGAACATCGGCGCCTGCGCCCCGCCAACCTCTACGTGCATCGGCTCTTTGATGACAGCATGATCGCGCGCCGGACTGACGGCCCCCACTCAGGGCAGTTGTTCAAGATCCGCTATGGGGATGTGGTTCGGATTGCACGGACCATCCCGGTGGACCAGTCCAAGCGTTTCATGCTGCCGGAGGCCATGCTTATGCCGAAACTATGGGAAAACCGCACCACCATGAACGCCTACGCCTCGGCCCCCGGCCTGGGCAAGTAGCAGGCTCGCCCCCCATGCCGGACCGATCGGCCCCCAACCGCAAATCGGGAGCCGACGGCTGGCGTGGGCTCATGGCCGCGGGGCTCTGCCTGCTCCTGCTCATCATCATCGCCCCGGTCCGGGCGGGCATCAATCTGCCGGAGATCGGGGATCCCTCATCCGCCCTGCTCTCACCCTCCCAGGAACAGCAACTGGGACGCACCCTGCTCAGGGAAGTGCGCCGCACCCTGCCTCTGAGCAAAGACCCGGTCCTGCTGGGCTATGTGGAAGCCCTCGGGCAACGTCTGGTCTCCAGTGCCCCCGATGCCCACCCCAATTTCACCTTCCTGGTGGTGGAAGATCCGCGCATCAACGCCTTCGCGATGCCGGGGGGCATCATCGGCGTCAACACCGGGCTGATCGACGCCGCCCGCAACGAAGGGGAACTGGCCGCGGTCATCGCCCATGAAATCGCCCATGTCACCCAGCGCCATATCGCCCGGGCCTATGCGGGCAGCACCCGTATCGACCTGGCCACGGGGTTAGCGATTCTGGCCGGCATCATCGCCAGTGCCTATGCCCCGGAAGTGGGCCAGGCGGCCATCATCGGCGGCATGGCCGGCGGCGTTCAGGCCCGGATCAACTTCACCCGAGCCAACGAACAAGAAGCGGACCGGATCGGCATCGGCATTCTGGCGGCGGCAGACTACGACCCCCAGGCCATGCCCGGCTTCTTCGAACGCATGCTGCAACTCAGCGGCGGTGCCGGAGAGGCGGTACCGGAGTATCTGCGCACCCACCCCGTCACCAGCAATCGCATCACCGACAGTCGGCTCAGGGCCGACCAATATGAAGGCGACTTTCGCACCGATGCCCAGGCCTTTCGCATGATCCGTGCCCGGGTCCAGGCCCTGCAGGACCCGGGTCGGATCATTGATCTCTACACCCGCGATCGGAACGGTAACAGCAGTGATGCAGCCAGGGTCTACGGCCATGCCATCGCGCTCATCCAGCGCGGCCAGACCGAACAGGCCATCAAGGCACTCCAGGATGTATCAGGACAGGAAGGCGCGGATCTCTTTCTGGAACTGGCCCGGGCAGAGGCACACATGGCGGCCAGACCCGCGAACCACCGTGCTGCCCTGGAGATCCTGAAAAGACTGGACGACATCTACCCCAGGCACCTGCCGATCACCCAGACCTATGTGCAGGCCCTGATCGGGGCCGAAGAGTACAGCCGGGCCGTACAGGTGGCCGATGGCCTGCTATCGGCCGAGGCCAAGGCCCCCGAGCTGCTGCGCCTCAAGGCCGATGCCGCCTCACGCCTGGGCCGGGATGCGGTCAGTCATGAAAGTATGGCGGAATATTATTTCCATCATGGTCAATATCGTGAGACCGTCAGGCAACTGGACATGGCCCTGACTGCGCGGGATCTGACCCCCCACGCGGAAGAGCGGGTCAGGAGCAAACGCACCATCGCGTTACGGTTTGTGGACGATCGCTGAGCCGGGGCTTGAGCATTGAGGCACATCAAGCCCCATATAACCAAAAAGTACTTGTAAAAAAGATTTAGTTAGGTAGGCTGTATCCCCAGAGAGCCCGCGGCAAGACCCCGCGTCGAAACAGGGCATCTCCAACCATGTAAAGAGTCGTGAGTGTGAGTGGAGGAGACCGCATGAACAGCAAGCGTCGAGTGTTTCTCAAGGGCACCCTCGCGGCGGGCACCGTGGGTGTCGCCGTGGGCGCCGGCCTGCTGACCCCAAGTACCGTACTCGCCGACTGGCCCAAGGCCGCCTTTCAGGCCAACTCCCTGAGCGATGCCCTGAAATCCGCCCTAGGCTCGGACAGTCACAGCAGTGGTGACATCACCATCCGTGCACCGGATATCGCCGAAAACGGTGCGGTGGTCCCGATCACCGTAGAATCCAGCCTGACCGGTGTCACCGACATTGCCATCCTGGCGGTCGCCAACAATGCCCCCCTGACCTCCAGCTACAAGCTGGGTGAAGGCACCAGGGCCTTCGTCGCCACCCGGATCAAGATGGGCGAAACCTCCGATATCGTCGCAGTACTCAAGGCCAACGGCCAGCTCTACAGCGGCACCAAAGAGGTCAAGGTCACCATCGGCGGTTGCGGCGGCTAAGAGCGCCCGACAACCGCGGCATCAAGGCGAATTCGCAGGAGAAAGCACCATGTCCAGCATCCGAGTCCGAGCTCAGATCGAAGGCGGCGTCACCAATGTACGCGCCCTCATCAGTCACCCCATGGAAACCGGCCAGCGCCGCGACCAGGGGGGCAACACGATTCCGGCCCATTTCATTACCGAGGTCAAGGCCGAGTGCAACGGCAAGCACGTACTGACCGCCAACTGGGGTCCGGCCATTTCCCGCAATCCCTATCTGTCCTTCCAGTTCGAAGGAGCCGCCGCCGGCGATACCCTGACGCTGTCCTGGGTAGACAACAACGGCGAATCGGATACCACCGAAGTCCGCATCAGCTGATACACAGAATATCAGCCATAAAAAAACGCAGTACGCAGGAGGTTTGTCGCGCCAAGGGTCCCGGTCTGATCGGGACCACCACCAAAGAGGAGCAGTAGAGACCAGACCCGGGTGACCGGCACAGGTCCAAGCAGGAACACCTAAAGATGTTCTGAATAGGTCATTCCCGCGCAAGCGGGAATCCAGCCGCAGGGTGACGAGCCCTGGACTCCCGCTTTCGCGGGAGTGACGTGGAGAGCGGGAGTGACGGAAGGGAACTTGTTCAGTGCGTCCTTAAACAACACCTGCCAGATTCAGCATGCCCGGTTAAGCCGGGCTTTCTTTTGGCCGGGACCCGCCGGCCCACGTTCAATCATCGTGTGAGGAGAAGGCATGAACCTGACCCGCAGAGAATTTCTCCAGATACTGAGTGCCGCGGGCATGGCCGGCTTCGCCCTGACCGCGTGCGGCCGCGGCAACGGCAACGGCGCCGCCCTGCCGCAAGCGGATACCACCGGCAACCCCTATGAGCTGCGCCCCTACGGTAATGTCTCGCTGCTGCACTACACCGACTGCCACGGCCAGTTGCTGCCCGTGTACTTTCGCGAGCCCCACGTCAACCTGGGCATCGGCGAAATGCAGGGCCGCCCCCCTCACCTGGTGGGCCGGCATCTGCTGAATCACTACGGCCTGGAACACCCCAACCTCTGGTCCCATGCCTATACCCACCTGGATTTTACCCGTCTGGCGGAACAGTACGGGCGCGTCGGCGGATTCGCCCATCTGGCCACCCTGGTCAAGCACATCCGCGCCCAGCGTCCCGGCACCCTGCTGCTGGATGGCGGCGATACCTGGGGCGGCGGCTCAGGCACCGGAGTCTGGACCCGAGCCCAGGACATGGTGGACGCCCAACTGCTGCTTGGGGTGGACATCATGACCGGTCACTGGGAATACACCTTCGGTGCCGAGCGAGTCCAGGAGATCCTGCGGAACGACTTTGCCGGCCGCATCGACTTCGTAGCCCAGAACGTGGTGGACGTGGACTGGGAGGAGCGGGTCTTCAAACCCTATGTGATCCGCGAGATCAACGGTGTCAACGTGGCGGTGATCGGTCAGGCCTTCCCCTACACCCCCATCGCCAACCCCAGACACCTGATACCGGAGTGGTCCTTCGGCATCCGGCACCGGGAGATGCAGGACAGCGTCGATCAGGCACGCGCCGAGGGGGCCGAGGTGGTGGTGGTGCTGTCCCACAACGGCATGGACGTGGACATCAAGATGGCCGGCCTGGTCAACGGCATCGACGCCATCATGGGCGGCCACACCCATGACGCGGTCCCCGCCCCCCTGGAGGTCAGAACCCCCGACGGCGGCACCTGCCTGGTCACCAACGGCGGCTCCAACGGCAAATTCCTCGCCATCCTGGACCTGAACTTCGCCAACGGCCGGATCGAGGGTTACCGCTACCACCTGCTGCCGGTGTTCGCCGACCTGATCGACCCCGACCCGGAAATGGGCCGGTATATCGACAACCTGCGCAACCGCACCGTCACCTACGACGGCGACACCTTCCGCATGGCGGACAAGCTCGGCGAGACACTGGCCGTCAGCGACGATCTGCTCTACCGCCGGGGCAACTTCAACGGCACCTTCGACCAGCTCATCTGCGATGCCCTGATGGAACAGGTGGATGCCCAGATCTCGTTTTCTCCCGGCTTCCGCTGGGGCACCACCGTGCTGCCGGGCATGCCCATCACCTTCGAACACGTGATGGACCAGACCGGCCTCACCTACCCGGCGGTGACCCGCAACGAGATGAGCGGCGAGATGATCAAGACCATCCTGGAAGACGTGGCCGACAACCTGTTCAACAAGGATCCGTTCTACCAACAGGGCGGGGACATGGTGCGCGTGGGCGGGCTGCGCTACGCCATCGACCCCACCCGGGAGATCGGCGAACGCATCACGGCCATGGAACTGGACGGCAAGCCCGTCGACCCGAACGGCACCTACGTGGTGGCGGGCTGGGCCAGCGTGCAGGAACAGCCGATGGGTGACACCGGCCGCAAGATCTGGGACGTGGTGGCCGATTATCTGCGGGATCATCAGACCGTGCGCATCACCGACCTCAATGCACCGGTACTCAAGGGTGTGGACGGCAATCCCGGTATTGCCGCGTAAATGATCAAACCTTGAAACGCCCCACCAGGCTCTGCAGTTCCGCCGCCAGCCTGGCCAACTCGTCGCTGGCCAGGGCGATCTGATCGGAACCGGACGAAGTCTGTTCCACGGCCTGGGCGATATTGGTGATATTGCGGTTGATCTCCTCGGTCACCGCCGACTGCTCCTCGGCGGCACTGGCGATCTGGGCATTCATGTCATTGATGTTATTGACGGCGCCGCTGATGGCCTTGAGCGACTCACCGGCCCGGGCGGCCTGGGTCACGCTCTGACGCGCCTTGCCCCGGCCATCCTCCATGGCTTTCACGGCACCCGAGGCGCCCGACTGCAGCCGCTCGATCATGGCCTGGATCTCCGTGGTGGAGGTCTGGGTACGACTGGCCAGGGTTCTCACTTCATCGGCCACCACCGCAAAGCCCCTACCCTGCTCACCGGCCCGGGCAGCCTCAATGGCTGCATTCAGGGCCAGCAGATTGGTCTGTTCGGCAATGTCCCGAATCACTTCCAGCACCTTGCCGATATCATCACTGTCCTCGGACAATCGGGTAATGACCTGGGAGGCATTCTCCACCTCCCTGGCCAGGGCCTCGATGGCGCGGATCGTCTCCTTGACCTCCCTTTCCCCCGCGACAGCCTCCTGACGCGTGGAAGCGGCCGCATGCGCCGCTTCGGAAGCATTGCGGGACACCTCATGCACCGTGGCGGTCATCTGGTTCATGGCAGTGGCCACCTGATCGGTTTCAGAATGCTGCCGACGCACCTGCCCACGGGTCTCTTCCGTGGTGCTGGACAGTTGCTCTGCTGCCGCCGCCAACTGGCTGGAGGCGGCGCCTGCCTGCCGGACCAGGTCGCGGATCTTGCCGACAAATTCATTGAAGGCCCTGGCAAGGTCGGACAACTCATCCCGCCCTCTCGCCTCCAGCTGCCGGGTCAGATCACCCTCCCCCCGGGAAATATCGTGCAGGGCATCGGATAATCGGACAATGGGGCCGACGATGAGCCGGGCCAGGAAGACAGCGACCACCACGCCCCCCGCCACCAGCAACAAGATGCCCAGCACCAGGCGAGCTACCATCTGGTTCACGCCCTGACTGACGATGGCATCGATTTGCTGTCGCGGAATGCCCAGGAACAGGATGCCGATGACCTGATTGGAGGCATCCTTGATCGGTTCATAGACCGTAAGATGGGCCGCCCCCAGGATCTGCGCCTCACCGATATAGCGTTGACCTGCCGAAACCGGTGCGAACGCCGAACTGGCCTGTCCCAGTTGCGTACCCACCGCACGGCGCCCATCGGGCAGACGAACGCTGGTAGTCACCCGGGTAAAGTCCCTGCCGTCCCGGGCAAATACCGTCGCCAGTACACCCAACTCCTGACTCAGCCTGTCCACCACCTCAAGGCGATCGTTGATCGGCTGGCCCTGGGCATCCACCAGCTTTCCGTCCACCAGACGCAGCGCGCCCCACTCACTGGCAACGTGGTTGCCCGCAGACCAGATGTCCCCCTCGATCTTCATCCTCAGGGTATGGTCCACCAACGTGTATCCCATGCTGCCGGCACCCTGACTGGAGATGAACAAGACAGCGACACCGATCAGAATCAGAAGGATCACCGTAACACTGATCAAGCGCGTGCGGATGGTCAGGTTGTTCCACATGGGATAGGCTCTTCTCGGCAAGTATCGGGTATTCTTTGCGGGCTTCATTGGCCCAAAAAGGGAAATACTGAACAACCCTCCTGGCGTCACTCCCGCGAAGGCGGGAGTCCAGAACTTTCAGCCCGTGACCGGATCCCCGCTGGTGCGGGAGTGACTCACTCAAAACACCCCAGGCAGGAAACCGTCCACTGTCGTCATCATGCACGCATAGCAACCGTTTGACATTAAAATTTATATCTATTCTAAACATTCCTCCTCTGGCTAAGCGAGTGCAACACTCCCTTGGTCATGATGTTTCCGCATCCGTCGGAGACCCTCCCTCCACACCGGTATCGGCCTTGCCGGCAAACGCTGATATATAGGCATAGCAGGTATGGGCATCCTCGGCCAGTTCCAGCAGGCTGATGGTGCGCCGCTGCCACTGGCTGAAATCCGGTTCCCCGCTTGACCGGGACATGTCCTGAAACCCCATGCTCCAGTCCGAGAAGACCCGTGTACGGATATCTCCCTCCGCCACGATGTGGACATCTTCATGCCGAGGATCCAGACGGATTCGTGCCATCGTCGCCTCCACCTGTGCCCTGGGCCCCTCCAGCATCTGCATGAACTGGCCATCCTGATAGATCAGAAATCCGGTCACGCCGGACCGGGCGTTGGCTATGCGCGCAGTCCGCAAAATTGCCTGCAAGGACTCGTCACCCAACGGTTCGACGGTACGGCTGACATACAGCACGAAACTTTCCGTACCCTGATCCTCCCCATGCTCAAAATCGGACTGCGCATCCATCAGACGGACGAAATCCTCCGGCCTCATGGGAGGATGAAACAGATATCCCTGAAACAGCCCGCATCCCCCGTTCAGCAGCTCCAGATGCTGCCCCTGGGTTTCCACTCCTTCCGCCACCAGCGCCAACCCCAGGGATCGTCCCAGGCCGATGACGGCCCTGACCACGGCGCGGCTCTCATGACGGGTCTCGATCCCATCCACAAAGGCACGATCAATCTTCAGAATGCTCACCGGCAGACGGGTGAGCTGGGCCAAAGAGGAATAACCCGTGCCGAAATCATCCACGGCCAGCCGCAACCCCAGTTCCGCCAACCGGCGAAGCACCCGAAGATTGGCGTCGATATCCGCCATCAACGCCGTCTCCGTCACTTCCAGGACGATGCGCACCGGATCGGCCTCGGTTTCCTGAAGCACGCAGCGCATGTCATCCACCAGCGACTCATCGCTCAACTGACGGGCGGAGAGGTTGATGGAGACATACGGGGCCGCCGTCCCCCAGCGACGGCGCCACTCCACCTCGGCCAGACACCCGGTCCGAAATACCCAAAGACCGATGGGCAGAATGACACCGCTCATCTCGGCGATGGGAATGAAGACCGCCGGAGAGACCTCCCCTTGCGGAGGAAACCAGCGCAGCAACAACTCGGCACCGACGATCCGTCCACGATCCGACGACAGGATGGGCTGAAACCGGGCCTGCAACTCCTGATTGTCGATAGCCATCCGCAATCCCAGGGTCACATTCAGCCGCTGCAGGGCCTGATGATGCTGGTAGTCATTGAAAAACTGCCAACCATCACGCCCCTGTTGCTTGAGGGCATGCAGCGCCGTCTCCGCGCAACGCATCACGTCGTCGGCACTGTGGGTGCTGCCCTGCCCCGTGGCCACCCCGATGCTGGCGGTCACGACCACCGGCACCCCGTTGAGCTCGAACGGCTGACGCATCGCCTCATTGAGACGCTCCGCCAGACCGGCAATGGCCGCCGGCTGCCCCACCTGTTCCGCCAGGATCGCAAACTCATCCCCGGCCAGCCGAGCCACCGTATCGCCGGGACGGACCTGGTCCAGCAAGCGGCGACTGACCGCCATCAGCAGGGCATCTCCGGTCTGCCGGTCATGGCTGTCATTGATCAGCTTGAACCCATCCAGCCCCAGATGCAGCATGGCCACATTCAGGCCATGGCGGCGAGAGCGTTCCAGTGCATTTCCCACACGCTCATGCATCAGGGACCGGTTGGGAAGGCCGGTAAGTACGTCATGGGTGGCACGCCAGAGCAGCTCTTTCTCCGCCCGCTTGCGGGCCGAGATATCCAGTACGGTCACTACCAGATTCCAGACACCATGCTCATGGAACTTGGCGATGGAAGCCTCCAGGGAAAGGAAACTGCCATCCTTGTGGTATCCCGTGATTTCCGCACGTTCCGACATGCGACGTTCTTCCTCGGGACCATCAAGGAACTGCTGGTAAAACTGCGCATGCCGCTCCCGCATATGCGGCGGTACCAGCAGATGCACCGACTGCCCGACCAGCTCTCCCTCCTCATAGCCGAACAGTTCACAGGCCCGCCGGTTGACGTGGGTCAGCATCCCCTGCGCATCCGCCGTCAGGATGGCGATATCCGCCCAGGCAAGGATGTGTTGTGCCAATCCGGTATCTGCATGGCCATCAGGTGCCGGGGCGGAGATAAACTGCCCAAGCAGTGTCTGCGGCTGCGAACCGAGCAGCCGGGAAGATGTCTGGTAGCGTTCAGGAATCAACGGTGATATCCCGCCAAAGCTTTCAATGACGCTGAAGCCGCCATTGGCGTTGCAGCGCGCCAGGTAGCTGTTGACCTGGGCATGGCGAAGCTCCGGGTCCATACTCACGTCACCCTGGGGCGCCGATACCCGCACCCGCCCCAGGGCTGCGCACAATGCCTCGGGCGTCAGTCCGCCGGCTCGCTGCACCGCCTGAGCGAAGGCATGCACGCAAACGTAGACACCTTCGCCAAAGTGGGTCAGCACACCATTACCCCGAGGCCAGATGCCGGTCACATCCGGCAAGTCAGACAGGCGTTGGAGGACGTCACGGTTGGCTTGGGTATCCACCGACATGAAATAACTGTTGACGGCATAAATCCCCTGGCGTGCCTCCCGGGAAAGCTGGCCTGCCATGATTTCATCGAAATGGCCGGAGACCAGGGCCATGCGCCGATTCAGACCGATGGCCGCGCAACGTCGGAACAGCCTGACCTGATCCTGGCCGGCAAAATAGGGCACGAACACATCGGCACCTGAGCGGCTGACCTGCTCCAGCAAAATCGCCAGTTCCTGCTCACTCACGTCGAAGGGGAGGTACTCCTCCCCCACCACATCCCCACCCAATGCGAGCAGGACCTGCTTGGCAGCATCGATGGAGCCACGGGGCCACTCATAATTATGGCCCGCAAAAAACATCTTCGAACCATGGCGCCGGGCCATGAAGGGAACCATCGGCTCGATCTGTTGATTGGGCAGGACGGAAAAACTGAAGAAAAAGGGCTCGCAAATACTCCCCTCGTAGAAGGAAAAGTTCAGCAAGGGCACGCGTCGGGGCGTGGCCACCCGGCAGGCCACGGCAATACGGGAATTGGACAGGAGATTGCCGATCATGGCCACACAGCCATGTTCATCCACCAGACGCTCGGCCGCGGGCACCGCCGTTTCAGGCAGGCTACCGTCGTCCTCGATCACCAGTTCCAGAGGACGACCGAAGACACCTCCAGCCCTGTTGACCTCATCTACGGCAATCCTGGCCGCCCGGCAGATTTCCTCGCCATAAAGACCGGCAATCCCGGTCAGGGGGGCCATCAGACCCAGACGGATGGGACCAGACAGTGGTAGGGACATGGCGGATATACCACGTGATGCGCCATTACGGCAGGTACGCGCCGATGATAACCGATTCTGCCTACAATACCCGCCCAGCCATGGTTCGACCTTGACTCTCTTGGCACAGAACCTACACTCGGTAAAAGGTTGATCTCCGAGGTGGGTCATGGCGGCTGCATGTCATGTCGATCCGGCCGACCGGTTCCGGCACCTTCATCTGGTGGGAGACTCACCCCCCTTTCGCAATTTGCTGAGGGCGATGGAGCAGGTAATGCGTTCGGACATACCGGTCCTGATCCAGGGGGAGACAGGAACCGGCAAGGAACTGGTTGCCCGTGCCCTGCATTACCTTGGGCCGCGCAGGGGCGCGGGATTCATCCCCATGAATTGCGGCGCCCTGCCAACCGATCTAGTGGAATCCGAACTCTTTGGTCACGAACGGGGCGCCTTCACCGGCGCACATCAACGTCAGCCGGGGCTGGTGGAACTGGCTCACCATGGAACCTTGTTCCTAGACGAAGTCGACGCCCTGGACTTGCGCGCTCAGGTCAGTTTGCTGCGCTTTCTGCAAAACCAGGAATACCGCTTGGTGGGTGGACGGGAATTTCGCCACGCGGACGTCAGGATCATCGCCGCCGGCAATCGCTCTCTGAGTGGCCAGATCCAGGCTCATCAGTTCAGGGAAGACCTGTACTACCGGCTCAACCTGCTCACCCTATGCGTTCCTCCCCTGCGCGAGCGGGGTGACGACATCCTGCTTCTGGCAAATTATTTCCTCACCCATTTTGACGCCCAATACGAGCGACCCAGCCGCGGCATTACCCCTGAGGGCATCGAGTGGCTCAAGGGTCATACATGGCCCGGCAACGTGCGGGAACTGGAAAACGCCATGCATCGGGCCAGCCTGCTGTGCCATGAGGGTCCGATTCATATTGAAGCCTTGTGCTTCAGCAACCCGACGGCACCACCCGCCGGAGCCGCAATGCTGAGCACAAGCAATGGCAACCTGATGTCCTTCACCCAAGCCAAAAAACAGGCAATCGATCGCTTTGAAAAAGGCTATCTGCGGGACATGCTGCAGCAGGCGGGGGGCAACGTCACCCTGGCGGCGAGAATGGCAGGCAAGGAGCGACGAGCGTTTGGCAAACTGCTCAAGAAACACGGCATCTGCGGTGACCGGGTCAAGATTGCCCCAGTGGGTTAAGTTCGACCCGAGGGCTGACCGACCTGCGCGCTTCCTGGCACCCAGCTCTCCCACAGGATCAAGGCCAGGCGGAAGCTGGTGTGGCTGTTGCTTGATATCAAAGCCCATGCCCCCGAGAGGACTGCCCCCTTGAACTCATCAAGCCGTCTCTCACCCCAACTCATTGCAAAAGTCATAGAAAACTACCTGGCAGCCCATCCGGGGGCCGCCGACAACCTCCAGGGCATCATCAGCTGCTGGCTGCCACCGGAGTATCGTCATGTCTCTCCGGAGGTGGCGGAACAAGCCGTGGACATGCTCTGCAACCGGGGCATTCTCAGGGCCGAGCCACACCTCGCCGGACAAGTGGTGTTTCGCAGACCCCCGCGGGACCCGACAGACGATACCTCCTGATGGATCAAAACCCTCCTGCCCTCCCTCTCCGCATCCATTGTGCAACCGGGACAAAGTTGCCCCACCCCCCTGAACATCGATCCCATACCCAAACCAACCACATGATCTAAAAAGGTTTAAAAATTCCGGCCTGAAATTTGCTTTTCCCCTTTGGACGCGGCACCAGGGTCATCGACCAACTCCGGATCGGTCCGACTGGATTCCCGCATTCGCGGGAATGACGAGGGAGTGACGCGGGAATAACGCGGGAATAACTTGTTCAGAACATCCTTGACTAAGCCGCACACTTGGATCAACCGTCATCCCCCACATGGAGGGCGAGCGATGCGCCGAGGATCATCATTTGAAGCTCCCTGGTACGACCGATTGCTGGGTAAGTTGACCACCCGCCTGGCCCGCCGTCGACCCTGGTTTCGCTGGCCGTTCTTCATCGCCATGGCGATGATCGTGGGCCACCGGGTCAATCTCCGGCAGCACAACCTCACCGACACGCAGACTGTCCCGTCCCCGGCGCCCCCCAACCAGGATTTCGATGTGCGTGGAATGCGAACGGCAGATGGCAGCTACAACGACATGAGCGAGCCGTGGATGGGCATGGCCGGCACCCGATTCGGACGCAACATGCCCCCCGAAGCCGCCTTTGGTGAAGTCCCTCCCCGGCTCTACGAACCCAGCCCGCGACTGATCAGCAACAAGCTGCTGGCGCGGCGCGAGTTCATCCCGGTCCCCCACCTCAATGTGCTGGCCGCCGCCTGGATTCAGTTCATGGTCCACGACTGGCTCAGCCACGGCCCCAACAACAAGGACGAACCCCCTCACGACATCCCCCTTCCCGAGGGGGATGACTGGCCGGAGGGGAAGATGACGGTGCTGCGCGCCCACGCCGATGACCGAAACCCCCAGGACCAGGGACTCCCGGACGCCTATACCAACGTGGAGACAAGCTGGTGGGATGCCTCCCAGATCTACGGCTCTTCGCTGGAGCGCCAGCGAGAGGTACGCACCGATCCCACCACCGGCGCCGTCCTGGAAGACGGCAAGCTGGGCGTGCAAGCCAACGGCGCCCTGCCCATCGAAGGCAAGACCCAGCACGGCAAGCCCAGCAAGGATCTGGAACTGGCCGGCGTCAACGGTAACTGGTGGGTCGGTTTGTCGGTCCTGCACCGTCTGTTTGTCCACGAACACAATGCCATCGTGGACCGACTGCGCATCGATCACCCGGACGCCACCGGAGAATGGCTGTTCCAGAAGGCCCGCCTGGTCAATGCCGCCCTGCTGGCCAAGATCCACACCGTAGAATGGACAACGGCGTTGATGAATTCCCCGGAAGGCCGCATGGCCATGCGGGGCAACTTCTGGGGTCTGCTGGGCGAACAGTACCATCGCGCCTTCGGTCGCGTCGGGCGGGGCGAAGTCCTGTCCGGGATCCCCGGCTCCCCTGCCGACCACCACGGCGCCGCCTACGCCATGACCGAGGAATTCGCCGCCGTCTACCGACTTCACTCGCTGATGCCGGATGAGTACTCGTTTCGCAGACGTGAAGACGACCAGGAACTGCTCCACGCGGACCTGACAGGTGTTTCCGGCGGCGAGGTCACGCAGATCTACCGGCAGGTGGGCTTTGACGACGTGGTGTATTCCCTATGCACCAGTCACCCCGGCGCCCTGGTCCTGCACAATTACCCCAACGGGCTGCGCCGCATCGCCCACACAGGGACCAAGGGCGTGTTTCTGGACCTGGCGGCCATCGACGTGCTGCGGGACCGGGAACACGGGGTACCGCGTTACTGCGAATTCCGGCGCCACATCGAATGCCATGCCCCTCGCAGCTTTCAGGAACTGACAGACAACCCCCATTGGCAGCGGGAGCTTCAGGAAGTCTATCCCAGCGTGGAAGACGTGGATCTGCTGGTGGGTACACTGGCGGAGAGTCAATGCCAGGCACACGGCACACCACCGGGCTTCGGCTTCTCCGACACCGCCTTTCGCATTTTCATCCTCATGGCCTCGCGGCGGCTCAAGAGTGACCGGTTCTTCACCGACGATTTTCGCCCGGAGGTTTATACGCCCGCAGGCTTCGACTGGATCAGGGACAACTCCCTGCGCACCGTCATCGCCCGCCACTGTCCGCAACTCAGGGGGCATTTTGCCGATGTACGCAACGTGTTCTTTCCCTGGGCCAAGACGGGGGATTAGACCATGGCCCGCCGCCTGAAGCTGGCTGGTCTGATCGACCTGCTCTGGGTGGAGCAACCCCGGGAAATCCTGGAACTGGCTCAGGATCGCCGGCTGGACCGTGAATTCCTGCCCCAGGGTCCCTGGCTCAATCGACTGCTTGCTCGAGGGATTCGCCGGCATCTGCAACTGGACGGCCAGCCCTTGCCCCCGCTGGCTCCCATCGGCGACGAACGCCCCAATGCCGCCCAGATCACACTGGCCCAAAGCCTGGAAGGGCCGCCCTGTTCCCAGGCAGACCTGGAGGCACTGGCCGCCTATGTTGCCCGGGGCAACACCCTGGATGGACCCGGAGTACTGGTGCAGGGGATCGTTGGAAGGCTATTCAACGGCGACTACCGGGCAGACCCGCAAAGCTACCGGGATGCCTGTCTGCTGGACACGGCGGCTCGCACCCTCAACCCCTGGCGCCAATGGCGCTGGCGGCGTAGCGGCGACGTGGATCAGGCACGCGCCCGACTGGCGGAAAAGGTAGACAGGGACCCCGTGGCCCTGCATGCCACCGCCATCGCGGTACATAACCTGGTCGCGGCCCTGGAACGGATGCGGCGACTCGCCATGGAACGCCCCCGCACCCTCGCGCACATCACGCCCGCCGCCGCAGCCTCCCGCTGCCTGGCGGCACCGGGGACGGTGCTGCGCCAGGCCAGAACTCACGGCAACCACGCGGTAGGGTCGTTCGCCCCCGGCACCCTGATACTGTTTCGGCTTGAGACGGCCAGGGCACGCAGCCTACGCCATGACGTGGCCTTCCTTACCCACACCTGGAGCCGCTGTCCCGCAGCGGCCTGGGCGCCCCGGCTGCTGTCCGAAGCCTGGCGCAAGGCGGGGAAAATGATGCCCGCGCAAGGAGGATGAAGACATGACCACGGACCCGACACCGCCCGAGCAGGATCCGATCTTCACCCCGCTGGTCTTTCGTAACCTGACACTGAAAAACCGGATTCTACGTTCCAACATCTCGGGACGCTTCGACAATGAAGACGGCTCCCTGACCCAGACCCGGATCAACTGGGAATGCCGCTTCGCCCAGGGCGGCGTGGGCGCGATCCTCTCATCCTATGTACCGGTGGCCATGCACGGCAGGATCATCGCCGGCTATGCCACCATCCACCGCAACGACTTCATCCCCCTGTGGACCCGCCTGGGGGAAGCGGTGCATCGCCACGACTGCCGGTTCATTCTCCAGCTGAGTCATTCGGGGCGACAGATGGACCTCCCCGGCATCCACAACCAGCACCGCCCTGCCCCCAGCCCCACCCACCGCAAGGAACCCCTGCACGGATTTCTCTGCCGCGCCATGGGCGAGGGTGAGATCCAACGCCTGGTGGACGCCTTCGCCCAGGGGGCCTGGCGCGCCCGGGAGGCGGGACTGGACGGTGTCGAACTGCATGCCGCCAACGGCTACCTGTTCACCCAGTTCCTCAGCTCGGCCATCAACGATCGCACCGATCGGTACGGTGGCTCGCTCACCAACCGGGCAAGATTCCTGCTCGAGGTGATCGAGGCCATCCGTCAGCGTGTGGGGCGCGACTTCCATCTTCAGGTCAAATTGAGCGCCATCGACCACAACCAGGTGCTGCCCTGGGAGAAACCCGGCAATACCCTGGCCGACACGATCCAGGTGGCCCGATGGTGCGAGGCCACCGGCGCCGACGCCATTCACGTGTCCACCGGCGCCATGTTCCCGCACCCGCTGAACCCACCCGGCGAACTCCCCCTGGAGACCCTGGCGGTGACCTACGACGCCATGATTTCCGCCGGGGTCAACGGCTTTCGCAACTACCTGCTGTTCCGCTACCCGCTGCTGCGGCCCCTGTTCCGCTGGTTATGGCACCGCATGCAGCGGGGCCTGCCCATCGAAGGCGTGAGTCTGGACGAAGCCCGGGCCATCAAGCGGGCCGTGAGTATCCCCGTCATCACCACCGGGGGTTACCAGAGCGCCGACTTCGTGCGCGCCGCCCTGAGCGAGGGCGCCTGTGACGGCGTCGCCATCGCCCGCTCCCTGGTGGCCAATCCCGACCTGGTGCAGCAATGGCGAGCCGGCCGGAATCTCCCGGAACGCCCCTGCACCTACTGCAACAAATGCCTCACCAACGCCCCCAAGAACCCCATGGGCTGCTACGAGCAGGCACGGTATCCCAGCCGCGAGGCCATGATCGAAGAGATCATGAGCATCTATCGCACCCGGGCCGAGTTGCGCATCCCCGAAGCGGAGGGTCACTGACATGGCTGCGGATACGCATCTCACGGCCGTCGAGGCGGCCCGTGCACAACGCCGCTGGTGGACCCTGCCGCTGACAGCGATACTCATCATCGCCCTGGTGATCGGGATGATCGTCCTGATGGTGGGCACCGTGGCGCTGATACGCTATACCGGCGAATCCACCCCCCACTACCGTTCGGACCTAGCACACTTTCACTATGGCTCCATCGGTGCCGAGCGCAGCAGCGGCATTCCCGTGCGGGTCTGGAAGACCCTGCCTGTCCTGTTCCCCGACACCTTCGAACCGGCCCTATCCCAAGGAGACGGGGCCTATGCCGCGTTCGGCTTCCTCTACGAATACGATCGGCGTGGCCGCCCGGCGGACCTGCCCATCGGCCTCTCCCAACGTCGCGTCAACGGCGTGAATCTGGTCTGGTTCAACTGCTCGGTCTGCCACACCGGCACCTGGCGTGCCCCCGGACCCGGCACCCCGGACATCTTCACACCCACCGGGGAAAGACACCGGGTCAGCGGCATGCCCTCCAACAACCTGGATCTGCACCGATTCATCGGCTTTCTCGGCGAAATCGCCGCCGATGAGCGCCTGGCCCCCGATCAGCTGCTACCCGCGCTGGAAGAGACCACCGGGCCACTGGGCAGGCTGGAGCAACTGATATGGCGCCTGGTGGTCCTGCCCCGTTTACGGGAAGGGCTCCTCATGCAGGCCGAGCGGCTTGGCCCCATGATGGCCGGGCAACCCGCCTGGGGACCGGGCCGGGTCGATACCTTCAACCCCTACAAGCTCATTCAACTGAACCAGACCTGGGCTGAACTGAGCCCCGAAGAGCGCATCGGCATGGCCGACTTCCCCTCCATCTTTCTTCAAGGTCCCCGGGAAGGCATGCACCTGCACTGGGATGGCAACAATCCCAGTCTGCGTGAACGCAACCTCTCCGCTGCGGTGGGCGCCGGTCTTGATCTGACCATCGCCACGGACGCAGACCACCGGGCCATCCGGCGCGTGGCCCACTGGCTCAAAGACCTGGAACCACCCCCAAGCCCACTCCCCGGGCTGATGCCCGAGCCTGCATCCTCGCAGTTGCTGGAACACGGCAAGTCGCTGTACATGGCGCACTGCGCCGCCTGTCATGGCCATCAGGGCGACCGGGGCTATGTCTTTGAAGGGGATCGTCTGGGACAAGTGGAACCCATTGAGGTGGTGGGGACCGATCGCGCCCGTCTGGACTCCTACACGGAATCCTTCCGGCAGGCCCAGCGCAAATACCTGGGATTTCAGGATTTCGTGAAGACCCAGGGATACGCGAATCACCCCCTGGATGGCCTCTGGCTGCGCGGACCGTTTCTGCATAACGGCTCGGTCCCCACCCTGTATCACCTGCTGCTGCCCCCGGAACAGCGCCCTACCACCTTCCTGCGGGGCAGCGACATCATGGACCCGGAGCGGGTGGGATTCGTCTCCCCCCCCTGTGATCCGGGTGAACCGGACCCGCCCGGGTTTTTCTGCTTCGATACACGCCTGCCGGGTAACGGCAACGGCGGTCATGACTATGCCACCGCCAGTCTCACTGCCGCCCAGCGGGCGGCGCTGCTGGCCTACCTGAGAACTTTCTGACGCGGAGGGCTGCGATCATGGATCACACCTTGAATCTGGGCTGGACACAGGCACGGACCCATTCCCTGGAAAAGCGCTACCGGCAGATACTGGGCATTAACCTGCTCCTGCTGGTCCTGGTCGGTCTGTGGGCGATTCTGGCCCCTGCCTCCCTGGCACAGGCCGCCGGCCTGCCACTGGAAGAGACGATGCACATGTTTCGTGCCTGGGGCGGCATGGTGCTGCTGGCAGTGCTGCTCTACCTGCCCGGCTGGCTGCAACCGCTGAGAACTCGGTGGCCCAACATGATGGGTATACTGGGGCGATTCGGCATGGGGACACTGTTCCTTCTCATGGCCCTGTTCGGCGGTGCCGCCCTGCGCGGGTTGCTATGGTTTGCGCTGTTCGACCTGATCTTCGCCACGGCCCTGGCAATCCTCTATTTCCGCCTTGCCGAAGCGGAACTGATGTCCCGACCTTGAGGGCTTAGACTGTTTTCTCTCACGCCGTGAATGGCGGCGGTCCGCGGCGCTGGATCTTCTCTGCATACATGGCCTTGTCCGCTCGATGCAGCAAGGCTTCGACGCTCTCGTCCGACTCCCAGATCACCGTGCCGATGCTGGGTCCCATGTAGTCGATGACCGCACCGTCCAAGTCGAATGTTCCCATAAGGGCAAGACCGATACGGTCCGCAAATTGCCTCGCTTGAAGTTGAGATTCCATGTCGTCGCCTGATCCCGGGGTTACCGCCAAGACGACGAACTCATCACCTCCATAGCGGGCGGCAAAGTCACCCTCCCGCAGGGCCGCGCTCAGACGCCGGCCAAACTGCACCAGAAAATGATCGCCGCTACGGTGCCCGAAGCGATCATTGATCTGCTTGAAACCGTCCAGATCGATGAATAGCACCACCACCGACTCCCCCAGTCGAGCAGTCTGCGACACCAGGCGCTGGGCCGTCTCGAACAGATAGCGGCGATTGGGCAGTCCCGTCAGAGGGTCATTCAACGCAAAACGGGTCAGTTCACGATTGGCGGCCTGGAGCTGTTCGTAGTCCCGTAGCCGGATTGCCAATAGGGAAAGGTAGTTGGACACGGCAATCAGTAACTGACCATCCCCACCGATCGGGGCCACCGGCTCATCAGCAAGGATCAGATTGACCAACAGGCGCTCATCAGCCAGGGCACGGCTGCAGAGCGTGTCTTCCCAGGGAGGCGACATACCTGCAAGGATCTGCAGCTGGTCGGTGTTATGAGAGAACAGGACCGTCTGAGTGCCCTTGGAAATCCGGGTGAGGAACACAGACTCCAGACCGGTAACTCGCTGCAGGATGCCCAGCAGGGGTTGAATGGTCGCCTTCACACCGGGCACCGTGGTGGCCCCGGCCGCAAACTGTTGGATCTCTTGCAGCCACATTCCGCAAGTATAGGCCGAAATTTATTATCTGATCGAGGGTGCGTTCCGGGTCATTCAAGGAACGGAGTCGATCCTGTGAGTTTCAGGACGCTTCACGCGTCATAGCCGGTCACGAGCACTTCGGTGTCTCCCAACCCCTCATGGGGTTTCAGGACGGGGATGACAAAGATGACCCGACTCAATCCGTGCTGCTCCCAACCCCTCATGGGGTTTCAGGACGCTGTCCAGCAGCTCGCCCAGTCTGAACCGGATACCCTCCCAACCCCTCATGGGGTTTCAGGACTGACCGCCCAAGGAAATCGACTCGTCTGCATGCTGCTCTCCCAACCCCTCATGGGGTTTCAGGACTGTCGTCTCCCTGGGGTACGACAAGCAGCGGGCGACGCTCCCAACCCCTCATGGGGTTTCAGGACCCGCTTCGTCACCTTCGCCGAAACCACCAAAGACGTCTCCCAACCCCTCATGGGGTTTCAGGACCGTCCAGGTTTCAAACAGGTCGGGCAGCACTTCCTTCTCCCAACCCCTCATGGGGTTTCAGGACATAACGAGAGGGCCAGATCTCCTTGGGAGAGACGCCCTCCCAACCCCTCATGGGGTTTCAGGACTGGTATCGCAGGCCCAGAGCCTGGACTTTACTCCTCTCCCAACCCCTCATGGGGTTTCAGGACGCCTTCGGCCCCCGGCCTAGAACCGGGGACAGTGTTCTCCCAACCCCTCATGGGGTTTCAGGACACCTGCAGACCGGCAAGACCAGGCTGCGCCGGATTCTCCCAACCCCTCATGGGGTTTCAGGACGCTGACCGTGACGTACAAGCGCAACCCGCAGCACCTCTCCCAACCCCTCATGGGGTTTCAGGACACCAGCGAGCAGTGGGACGCCTACCGACAGGCAAAGCTCCCAACCCCTCATGGGGTTTCAGGACCTGTCCTGCCCCCACTGCAACACGCCGCTATCCCTGCTCCCAACCCCTCATGGGGTTTCAGGACTGCCGCTGCGCTCATGGCCGCCGTGGCCCGGCTCAACTCCCAACCCCTCATGGGGTTTCAGGACGCTGAAATGCGCCGTGGCTACGCCATCCGCCACACTCTCCCAACCCCTCATGGGGTTTCAGGACGGTCGGGCACCTGGTCGGGAACCTGGTCGGGAACCTCTCCCAACCCCTCATGGGGTTTCAGGACCGGCGGCCTCACGTTCCGGGAGTACCGGGCCACCGTCCTCCCAACCCCTCATGGGGTTTCAGGACGCCGTCTGACGTCTGGCCGAAGGCTCGCCCCGCATGCTCCCAACCCCTCATGGGGTTTCAGGACGATGAGAGCCAGTTTTGATCAATAATGAGCCACCCTCTCCCAACCCCTCATGGGGTTTCAGGACTTCCGACGCCGTGCTGGTCATGGTCCGAAACCACGGTCTCCCAACCCCTCATGGGGTTTCAGGACGCATCACGCAATGCATCGCCAGCTCGCCGGAGTGATCTCCCAACCCCTCATGGGGTTTCAGGACAATCTTGATCAGCTGATCTTCGTACTCTTCTGCGCTCTCCCAACCCCTCATGGGGTTTCAGGACCGGATCTCGCCATGCGGATCTCCGCCCTGGAGCGTGACTCCCAACCCCTCATGGGGTTTCAGGACGGCATCACTCTGCCGCGCAGCGACGACGTGGTGGAACTCCCAACCCCTCATGGGGTTTCAGGACCCATGAGGTCGTCTTGGGAGGCGGTGCGTCCGGCAGGCTCCCAACCCCTCATGGGGTTTCAGGACCGGGCAGCGGGTGTGCACGTTGGCGGGCAAGGAGGCTCCCAACCCCTCATGGGGTTTCAGGACAACACCCTCTCCTTCGTCACCCCCGTCTTCCGTGACGACTCCCAACCCCTCATGGGGTTTCAGGACCCCCACCCGGATACCGGCGCCGGTGGCCTCGTCGGTCTCCCAACCCCTCATGGGGTTTCAGGACTCGGTGAGGGTGTCGGCGCCCTTGTAGACGCCGGTCTCCCAACCCCTCATGGGGTTTCAGGACGGTGTAGCCGTCGGTGACGGTGTCGCCCTGGGCGTCCTCCCAACCCCTCATGGGGTTTCAGGACGGCCGGGCCGCCATCGACGTGCCCGAGTCCCAGGCGCTCCCAACCCCTCATGGGGTTTCAGGACTGAAGTTTGGGACACGCCGGAGGCGTTGTACTTCTGCTCCCAACCCCTCATGGGGTTTCAGGACACGAGATGAGTATGACGGCCAACAAGTGAACGAATGTCTCCCAACCCCTCATGGGGTTTCAGGACCCTTTCAAAGGTCCCACGAAATACGGTGTCCTCTCTCTCCCAACCCCTCATGGGGTTTCAGGACGTGCGCGCGCTTCACGGCCTCCAGCTCCTATTCCAGCTCCCAACCCCTCATGGGGTTTCAGGACGCGTCACCGCCATCCAGGGCGACGCCAACCTGGACCACTCCCAACCCCTCATGGGGTTTCAGGACCACGCCGCCCACCTGCTCGCTCACCGCTTGCAGGATCTCCCAACCCCTCATGGGGTTTCAGGACGATGGTGGCGCAGCAGAGGCGAGGCTTAAGCGCTTCCTCCCAACCCCTCATGGGGTTTCAGGACTCGGCACGGATGATCACTTCGTCATCCTCCGGCTGCACTCCCAACCCCTCATGGGGTTTCAGGACGAACTGCTCCACCAGCAGGCGCAGGGTCTGGCCGTTCTCCCAACCCCTCATGGGGTTTCAGGACCTTGGAGCATGGGCGGGACAAAAAAAATCTGTCGGTGCTCCCAACCCCTCATGGGGTTTCAGGACTAGGACCTGTGGGGCCGGCGGGGCCGAAGGGGGACCTCCCAACCCCTCATGGGGTTTCAGGACTAGGACCTGTGGGGCCGGCGGGGCCGAAGGGGGACCTCCCAACCCCTCATGGGGTTTCAGGACGAAGTTCGATACGCCAGAGGCGGCCATCATGGCGTTCTCCCAACCCCTCATGGGGTTTCAGGACCGCCGTCATCCGTCAGGCCCACCACTTCCCCGGCTTCCTCCCAACCCCTCATGGGGTTTCAGGACTTGGGCGGTGAGGCCGGCGGCGCCGCCGGTGGACTCCTCCCAACCCCTCATGGGGTTTCAGGACTGAACTGCTCCACCAGCAGGCGCAGGGTCTGGCCGTTCTCCCAACCCCTCATGGGGTTTCAGGACGCCTGCTGTTCACCCTGGCTCTGGAGACCGCGATGCGCTCCCAACCCCTCATGGGGTTTCAGGACGAAGGTGCCGGAGGTCAGGCGCACGAAGGCGCCCTGCTCCCAACCCCTCATGGGGTTTCAGGACTGCGACGTGACCCGCGAGCCTATCGACTGGTGGCACTCCCAACCCCTCATGGGGTTTCAGGACTATCACCGGCAGGCCCGGCTGGGCCTGCGGGGCCCGCTCCCAACCCCTCATGGGGTTTCAGGACAAGAGCCCGGTGACTCTCCCTCGTTCGGCTGTCATTCTCCCAACCCCTCATGGGGTTTCAGGACGATCTGGCTTTCGACAAACTGGATGTTCTGTTCCTGCTCCCAACCCCTCATGGGGTTTCAGGACTGGTGAATGGTCTGGTCTCCGTGCCGATGGAGGAGCCTCCCAACCCCTCATGGGGTTTCAGGACAATGGAGGGGGTTCAGAACTACGGACCCGGGGTGAGCTCCCAACCCCTCATGGGGTTTCAGGACACCACCGGCGAACGCCAGCCCTTCGTCACCGTCAACCTCCCAACCCCTCATGGGGTTTCAGGACACGGAGACCAAGGCTGACCGGGAACCGTGGGTGAACTCCCAACCCCTCATGGGGTTTCAGGACCATCGCCTTGAGCCTGCAGAATGCTGAGAAGCTGCTCTCTCCCAACCCCTCATGGGGTTTCAGGACGGGGGAGAGTCAAATTATCCAGTTTGTCGAGAATCCCTCCCAACCCCTCATGGGGTTTCAGGACCGGCAATCCGTCAAGGTGGGGCCGCATGGACAACCTCTCCCAACCCCTCATGGGGTTTCAGGACTACGTACTGGGCCATTCTTGGCGACTCGAAAGTTGGCTCCCAACCCCTCATGGGGTTTCAGGACCGCCTGGCGACAACTGGGCGCGCGGATCCACATCCTGCTCCCAACCCCTCATGGGGTTTCAGGACCTCTGTGCCTGGTCCAGCAGGAGGGCCAGCCCGCAGACTCCCAACCCCTCATGGGGTTTCAGGACGCTGGCGGCCACATCCTGAGCCTGCTTGGAAGGCGCCTCCCAACCCCTCATGGGGTTTCAGGACTGGCGGCGGTGAGGTCGCCACCGTCCACGTTGGCCATCTCCCAACCCCTCATGGGGTTTCAGGACGCCCAGGAGCAGGGCGCCAATGTGGGTGAGGATCAGCTCCCAACCCCTCATGGGGTTTCAGGACCGGAGACCCCACCGTCTCCATGCTGGGCCTGGCCAACTCCCAACCCCTCATGGGGTTTCAGGACGATGACTTGGAAGTAGTTCAGGTTAAGTATGACGCCCTCCCAACCCCTCATGGGGTTTCAGGACAAATTATGGGCGGTAATCTGATCGCAAAAAAGCAATCTCCCAACCCCTCATGGGGTTTCAGGACGCGAACGGGATGTCGTCGTCGAAGTCGCTATGCGGTCTCCCAACCCCTCATGGGGTTTCAGGACCCTCCGCACCCGCGCCGTGACGCTCTCCAGTGCCGTCTCCCAACCCCTCATGGGGTTTCAGGACTCAGGGTCCAGTCATCGCAAGGTGGCAACGGAAAATGTCCTGCTCCCAACCCCTCATGGGGTTTCAGGACCAGTCGGACGGGTCGGGAAACTACCGTGTTGAACTCCTCCCAACCCCTCATGGGGTTTCAGGACCCATGACATGAGCGGCCAGGACCACGACAAGAAGAATCTCCCAACCCCTCATGGGGTTTCAGGACCGCCTAATTGATGTAGTGCATTAGTGACACCAAAAACTCCCAACCCCTCATGGGGTTTCAGGACCCTCCGGCTTTGTGGGTGTCGCCCTGTTCACGCATGCCTCCCAACCCCTCATGGGGTTTCAGGACCTCCTCAGTGCCAGCAGAAACAGCAAAAAGAACCTCCCAACCCCTCATGGGGTTTCAGGACCGGCCTGTGCCGCATCTGTTACATTCACTTCGGCGCCCTCCCAACCCCTCATGGGGTTTCAGGACAGTCGATCAGCCCCACCAGATTACCCAGCACGATGCCTCCCAACCCCTCATGGGGTTTCAGGACGGCCTCTTGCTGAATGTCCGCCGCTACTGCTTTGCACTCCCAACCCCTCATGGGGTTTCAGGACGCCTGGCGACAACTGGGCGCGCGGATCCACATCCTGCTCCCAACCCCTCATGGGGTTTCAGGACGGCAAAACCGGCCCGCATCCGGGCGGCGGGGTCGGTCTCCCAACCCCTCATGGGGTTTCAGGACCCTTGCGGGGCTTGGGCCCCACCAAGATCCGGCCAACCTCCCAACCCCTCATGGGGTTTCAGGACGGTGTTGGCGGCGCATCCAGGCGCCACCGCCCCACTCTCCCAACCCCTCATGGGGTTTCAGGACCTCAGGGTGGGTCATGACGGATTTTGACCAAATGTCCTCCCAACCCCTCATGGGGTTTCAGGACGACTTCTTCTCGGGCTGCTGGAACTCGTCCGGGATCTCCCAACCCCTCATGGGGTTTCAGGACGGCGAACCCCGGCATGCCCAACCTCTCCTCCGGCGTCTCCCAACCCCTCATGGGGTTTCAGGACGTGCAACCCCAAATGGATTACCCAGCACCCTTTTCTCTCCCAACCCCTCATGGGGTTTCAGGACCATGCAACGTCTTGGCGCTCTGGCTAAATCCTGCGGCTCCCAACCCCTCATGGGGTTTCAGGACGCCGTGGCGAACTCGACAGACAGGGGGAGGTACTTCCTCCCAACCCCTCATGGGGTTTCAGGACTCACTTTGTCTATAGCTTTACGAAGGGTTTTCGCCTCTCCCAACCCCTCATGGGGTTTCAGGACGCCTCATCACGGTAGGCGCGAGGGAGGTAGGGCATGCTCCCAACCCCTCATGGGGTTTCAGGACACGACTGCGGCTGCATTGCCCTGGAAGGGCATGGTCTCCCAACCCCTCATGGGGTTTCAGGACAAGGACTACAGCGCCCAGAAGCTTCAGTTTGAGCGGCTCCCAACCCCTCATGGGGTTTCAGGACCCATGAGGTCGTCTTGGGAGGCGGTGCGTCCGGCAGGCTCCCAACCCCTCATGGGGTTTCAGGACGGCGGACACAAAAACCTGATCCCTGAAGTCGGAGTCCTCCCAACCCCTCATGGGGTTTCAGGACCACAAGCCGCCGGGCGGGCCGCCCCCCGCTCACCGTCTCCCAACCCCTCATGGGGTTTCAGGACGCCGACCCGAAGGCGCGTCAGAGTCGGGCCGGGCAATCTCCCAACCCCTCATGGGGTTTCAGGACTTCGACGCCGGGTCATCCTGAGTGAGGGGGTGGAAATCTCCCAACCCCTCATGGGGTTTCAGGACAAGCCAGCCCAACATCGTCCGCCCAGCCGCGCAGAGCCTCCCAACCCCTCATGGGGTTTCAGGACGATCACGCGAGGCAGCCCGTCACGGGTGAACGCCGGCTCCCAACCCCTCATGGGGTTTCAGGACGGGAAAAATGATTGACCCGGATTTCACCACGGGCGTCTCCCAACCCCTCATGGGGTTTCAGGACAATGAAGTCCGGCGCGCTCGTCGAGACACTGGACGACTCCCAACCCCTCATGGGGTTTCAGGACTATGGGCACTGGCAAGACTCGGGTCACTATCGAGCTCTCCCAACCCCTCATGGGGTTTCAGGACGTCATCACCAGCGGCCTCCAGTTGCTCCAGGGCATCCTCCCAACCCCTCATGGGGTTTCAGGACACATACAGGAAGGTCCGGGCACGCAACGAGGCGATTCTCCCAACCCCTCATGGGGTTTCAGGACCCCTTTTTCCATCAACGTTTTTTGCCTTAAAGAACCCAGAAAAGACTTGAAAACAGATGAAAAACACATGATTTCTACTACGCACCTCCCCGTTTCAGACACGATCATGGACAGTAGCTCAGATAATGGTAGCGTTCATTGAGTGGTGGATAAGTGATTTCTCCTCCAGTGCGCCGTTTCCGGCATTTTTCGACAGGATGGCAGCCTCGATGTTGTGACGGTTTCTAGCCTTGAACTGCAGAATACGATCTTCTGGTATGGCTATTTTTAATAGCCCTGCGACAAGCTTTCGATACTCGGACTCCGTGAGATCCCCGGCAAAAACTGAATTTTGCTCGTGAGTTAAATATCTCAATAGAAAACGCTTATAGAGCTCCGTTCGATCAGCCCGAACATCGTAAGTAATGAGAAGGAACATCAGATTTTCCTCCGCCAAGGGCGGTACTCGGAAAGGCCGAGTAGATCTCTTTCAATCGCCAGAGCCTCCTGTCTCACGATTTCACGGAAAGAGCATTCTCCCTGGACGCGCTCTTCTGTCTTGCGTACCCATAGTTGCAATGTCTCAGCCCGGCCTTTTTCGGCAAGCCGGCACACCCCTTCTTCCTGATGGAACCAATCCGGTTTCATCTGGTTACGCAGGACGGCTTCGAAAATAATCGTGTCACAGATGGCCGGCTTGAAGATTTCCGCAAGATCCAATGCGAGTGATGAACGTGCTTCTCGGGTGGCATGCAAGAAAGAGATGCAATCATCGAGATGTGTCTTTGCGATTTCATTTCTGACCATGGAGTAGGCTAGGCCATTGAACCATGAAATCAGACAATTCAATGGGTTATTGGGTGGTCGGCGACGACGTGCCCCAAAATCCAGTCTGGAATCGATCCGTGCCCAAGCTTCGTAGTAATAGGCCCGGATCTGACCTTCGATTCCCATGAGGCTTTCGACGCAGCCCGCAGTGGGAATCTGCCCCATCAACAATTCGATCGCCGAAAGCTGGAGCTCGATATCGTGATTCCCGCGGTAGGTGCGATATTTCAAATTTGCCCGGATATTGCGGGCCGCACCGAGTACGAAGGCTCGGGCAAATCCCAGCCTACGTTCGGGATCAAGAAATGCGGCTGCCTGTAACACACGTACCTTTCCAGCCGCTGGCGAGCCTTTGGGTTCGAACGTGCCGGTGACATTGCCATGCCAATCCAGAATCGTGACTCGAACTTCGCTACGCCCACATAGGCCCAGTACAGCCGTTGTGAGCTGAGCCTCACCAGCGACAATGACATGCTTGAGCCCTGAGATCGGCACGCGTCTGCGTGGTCCTGCGGCGGGTATCACGACGAGCGTGGAATGCTCACGCGCGATCTTGACATCCTTCGTGAGATAAAGGGTTTCCATCACTCGAATCCGCACAAATAACGGTAAGAGCAGCTCTTGCAGACAGCCTTTTTTGAAGCTGGGGGAGCAAGGTTGCTCTCGGCAAGAACCGCGAGCTGTTCTGCCATGTCCACCATGTCCTGGATGTGGTGACGTTCAATGGCAACAGGGAGTTGTTTGCGGCCACCAATGATTTCATTCGCTGCAGACCAGCGCTGTCCGGTCGCAGCCATGAGGAGCAGGGCATAGAAACGGGTTTGCATGGATACAGCCTCCCGCGCACCCGCTGAACCCTTGGCCTCAATGACTTTCCTGTACTCCCAGTCAATCCGATCCGGAGCAACGCCGATCAGTCCAGTGACGGAATGATCTCGTGGTCGATGGATTTCGTGGGATACCGCGCCCAGCCGCATGCGTTCATCGAGATGGGCGTAGTCGATCCGGTTCATGTGAAACCAGGCGCGGCGCTCACATAGTTCGAGGTGCTGAAACAGCAGCCCATGCAGATGGAAATTCTCGGCAAGATCACGAAAGCGGTAGACCAACTCTTCCCAGTCGCCGAGCTCAGTCGATGAGAGTGGCGCCATCGGCCATAGCCCCCTCGGAGGCGGTGGGTACAATGCCTGTCAGTCGGACCAGTGTCTGTGCCGCCTGCAGTACCCGTTCCTGTTCATCAGAAAGTCCGGGGTCCTTCAATTCATTTTCCGCTGCACGATTCCAGGCATCCCGTATTCCCTTCAGACTGAGGGTGTGGGTACGACCGGAATGGGGAAACAGGGTCTCCTCGAAACGCTCAACCCAGAGCGTGCCTATTTCGGTTTGAATGGTGCTGAGGGGGCGAGAGACATGAATCAGGATTGAACCATCGTCGGCGACCGTGGATGGCGAACGCACCAGTTCATCGGTTGAGGCATACAGATGCCAAGACAAGGATCTCTTTCGGCCCGATGGGTCCATGAGGGCCACTTTGGGCAGGATCATTCGCAGTCGCTTGGCTTCATGAAGGAATGTCCTTGCCCAGTCCTTAGCTGTGTCGAGTCGGCTACAACAAAGGATTTTCACCTTTGCCTCAATGAGAGAAACCTGACTCGGACGGAAATGAAACAAGGTATCGCGCATGCCCTTGTAGCGGGCCGAGCGTTCCAGTGCGACCCAGAATAGCCTGGCCGCCCAGATCGCCGACTGGGGCATTCTGCGGAACATGCCTTCCTCGACCTCCAATTCCTTTTCGCTCACATGGAAACGCTCACGCACAGCGGCCAGCACGGATTCGGTAAATTGATCCACCGGTATGCACTGGCCCCGGGCAGGCAGATCTCTCAGAAGCTGACGCAACCAGGCATGTCGATCCAGTGCGGCCGTTGTGACATGTACGATCACTTGACCGGGCAGATCACCTCGCGCAGCACGCCCGATCCTCTGGACGAAGGAAGTCGCGTCATGGCCGGGTTCCATCAAGATCAGGCCCGCCTTGAAAGTGACCCCCATTTCAACGCTGGATGTAGCCACCAGCACCCGAAAGTTTCGGGGATCGTATTTGCGCCCCGTGGTGAAAAAGCCGTCCATTTCCTGATCGACACTGTCATCCCATGAATTGATGGCTAGGCGCTCATCAGATCCGATACCGATGCCGTCCAGCCAGGCCGAAAGGGCAGGTTTGTCCTTGAGGAGTTGCCGGACGGAATCGTAGATCAATACCACCTGGCGGCCATCATCCTGACGGTCCAGGGTTTCAAGGATCTGGGCTCGGTGGGGTTCCAGCGCCTGCAGCAATCCCTCTCCCTGCTCGATGACGATCTCCACATCGCCATGGATGGCCCGCATCCCCGTGGTTTCCTCAGCGGAGCCGGTGATCACGGCTTCCTGGGCCACTTCGATCCGGTCTGCGGGGATGCCAAAGCCGACCAAGGTGGTTTTCAGATCAATGGGAGTTGCCGACAGGAAGGTGATTTTGGCGGTTTGCATGACCTGCCAGGCCAGGGTGGCCAGAGCACAGGACATGCCCATGCCCCGGGCCTCAATGGTATGGAATTCGTCAAACACCACATGGGTCAGCCGCAAGATGTCGAGAAGATTTTCCGGGTCCATGCCGTCTTGGCGCAGGGCAGGATTGAGCAAATACCATGCGACACTCTCGGGAGTAGCCACGATCATGAAACCCCCACTGCCGGTTCCATTCTCAGCCCGGACCTGACGAATACGCCGATCCCGAGTGCGAATCTCCGGCTCCACCTCTTCCTGGCGCTTGCGCTCATCCGATGTCCACATGAAAACCTGACCGAGGGCTTCTTCCTCGCTTACCCCCTCTTGCATCAGATCTGAAACAAGACCTTCCGCAAGGTTCTGGGCCAGGCGACGGGTTGGCACGATAAAGAGGACACGATCACCCCTGTCGCGCACGCCCCTCTGGAAGGCATAGCTCTTCCCCGCCCCTGTCGGGGCGGAAAAGATGCGGATCGGCAAATCACTTTGGAGCATCCGGGCTTGGAGAGGGGAAAGTCCGGTGTCACGATCCGAAGGAACGGCATGACGGGGAATGGTAAAGCGAATGAGCTCGGTCATTTCAGGTTCCCTTTGATCAAAATGTACGCCAACGACTGACGATATCGGCAGCTTTCAGAGGCTCCATGGCGTGTGTGAGCTGAATGTCGTAAAGGGCAAACACATCAACACGCATATCCGGGTCTTGTGCCGGATCGGCACCGAAAAGATGTGCCGTATGAGCATTGAGGCGGACACGAATCGGTTCATCCGTACGAGTAAGGGAAACGATACCGCCGAGATGGCGGCCGGTTCGCACGATGATTTCATCCACTTCGCGCCCTTCGATCTCTGAGGCCATGCGGAAGGGATCAGGACCGAAGATTGCACCGTCATACCGAATGCCGGGAGGCACTTCTTGTATGTAGAACCAGGTTTTCAGGTTTCCGGTGCCGGTGGCATCCATGATTTTTTTGGGGTATCCCCCCTCAGTATCCAGATTGAGTCGTTTGCCAATGGCGGGCATAAGACGAGGGTTTCGTGCCTCAAAGGCTGAGCAGAGCCAGGGCAGTGCTTCAAGATCACGCCGATAGTCCTTCTTCTGTGGCAATGCCGCAGATGGTGCAAGGGCACCCATGGCCCCCGCCAATGCATAGGACATCGAACGATCCGCAAGGAATGCAGCCAGGGTGGCGGTCCCCGAAGGGACCGCAAGACTGTGGTAGTGCAAAGGGGTCAGGGTGAGTGCCCGGACCAGAGTGACGTCCGGGGTACCCATCAGCCAATCCCCTCAAACCAGGCATCGAAATACTGGCCTACCTGGGTGGCAGTTTTCCTGTAGGCTTCACGCAATGCGGGGTCCTCAGCCTCCAGGCGGGTGATCAGGTCCTGTTGCAGGCTCACCAGGGTTTCTCCTGATATCTCAACCGGCCATGCGGCGCGATAGCTGGCCTGTAATGCTTCGCGGACGGCCGCCAGATTCATCGTATCCGTGTCGGTTTGACGAACCTGATCGATAGCGACATAGGGGCTAGCCAGATCCCGTTCCAGGTGGCCCGCATAAAACCCCACCAGATGATTACGCACGTTGACACCGTAGATGGACGTTGCGCCGCCATAGGCCCCTGCCAACCCGATGCTCAGCAACAGATGTTCGACGGCTTCCATCGGCGCCACCTTGCCGTTGAAGGCGATGGTCTGGAGGAGCAAGGCGCCCGGCTTGACGAAGTGGCGTTCAAACAGATTGCTTGAGTTTTCCTTGCGCTGCGCATCCCAGAGGGAGCCATCTTCCGATGCCCGGTTATGGAAAGTGGTATCCACCACATCCGCGTAGTCCTGTATTGAAACGGCATCGGAATACTGGGCCGCCGCCTTGACCGACAGGACCTTATTAGCGGCCGTATTGGCACTGTCGCCAAATACCAGGGTATTCAGATCGTACTTGTCAGAAGGTTTTTCACCCTTGTAAAAGGTGGTCTTGTTCTGTGCGGCGGCACCACCTGCATTGAAAAATCGCAGAACCTGAAGGCCGCGGGCACGTTCGCCGAACTTGAACTTGTTGGCCACAGCGCGGACGTGACGCCGGCCGTTGACGTCGATGTCCGTGATTTCAGACTCCGCGTTCCGGAATGAGGCCGGGGAGATGACCTCACGCAGGACCACCAGTACCGCCGAGCCCAGATTTTTCAGTGCGGGCTGGGCGTAGGATTTCGTTTCATCAGTCTGCGTGATGGTGAGCATACTGCCGATATCACCGACGTAGGGTTTGATCGCTTCAATGGTCATGGGATTTTTCTCCTTGTACTGGAATTGAGTCAGAGCTCGGCTTGCTCGGGGGTGGTCGCATCGGGAGCCTGCTCACGTTTGCGGTAAGACTCGTTTTCAAAAGCAACCTGATAGACGGCCAAAGCGATACGGCGTGCCTTCGAGGCTGGGGGACGACTTTGAAATGCGATCGGCCAGACCTTCTCCACAAAGAGGGTGGCGGCTTCAAATGCGGCCTTGCGCGGAAAATGAAGTCCTTTATCCTTGCCACGCCACGCTAAACGGGATGAACGCTCGAATTCGTTTTCCAGCCCGCCAGCGATGGCGGCAATCAGTGTTTCGGTGCCCGTTTGGTGGATCTCACCGGCGCAGCTCTCAATGGCGTCAAGGGCGACCTTTAGCCCCAGGGTACGCTCCGAATTGCTTGCATTGCGCGAGGGGGCGGCCTGAACGCGGGTCATGGCCCGTGCAAAATCAATCAACACATTGTCGGTGGAGGTCATGGGCGTATCCGGGCTCCTTACGATGGATTTGAGGGTCATTTTCAGGTGGGCAAGCTGTTTCTGCTTGTCTTCTGGCAGCCTGTTGATCACGGCCAATGCTTCGCAGGCGGCGGCGAAACGGGTAGCGGGATCGGCGTAGCGCAGGGTGACTTCCAGACCCAGGTTGGGTATTGCGATCATCTGTTCGAGGATACGAAGACGATCAATGGCGTCGGGTATCTGCTCAAGACGCAGTGAGCGCCCCCCAATGCCACGCTCCACGGCACCTGGCAGGAAATCAAAATGCACATAGGCGTTCTCGGGTGTCGGTAATCCCTTGAAGACATGCACCGGACGCGATAGACGTAACGCGGATTGCATCATCATCCGGGCCAGTGCGATGACTTCCTCCGTTTTAGCAGGGATCGTTACATGCCGGGCAAACATGATGCGTTGCCCGTATGTTTGCGCTTCCGGCCAGACGGTCTTCCCGGGTTTGATTTCCTGTCGCATCAGGTCGTAATGATTGATCTGGAGAAAATCTGCATCCGCCTTCATATTCAGACTGGCGAACAGCCCCATCATGGTCGGTGACGAGATATAGGCGGGCACCTCGCCACTGCGTCCCTCGCCCATGAGCGTTCGTAGACGATGTTCCGCAGCTGCCGCAGGCGAAACCAGGGTCTGGGATCTGGAGCTTTCGTATGACTCTGGTCTGCCTTCACGTCCCGAGAATGCGCTGGTCTTGATGCCGTCCAGCCCGGACTTGGTATCAATGCGTCGTTCAAGCCCCACGGGTATGTTGGTGAAATGGCAGCGACCTCCCGCCGTCTCATCCGCTGAAAGGAACTGCCCTTTCATACAACCCCGTAGCCATGTCATGGCCGCATCGATGAAGGCGGCCCCCGGATCTCCGAGCTTGGCAAGCAATCCCGCTCTTTCTTCGCCATCACCACATAACCAGAGATGGAGTAATCCTTCGAAGCCAAACACCCGTTCCCGCAAGTCCTCATCCCGTTCTGCCAGCCCTGCAGCAAGAGCAGACAACAGGGTTTGACGGCTCAGTTTGTGGCCCACATCCAGCAGCCATTCGGGCACTTCCTGCCCGGACTGCCTGATGACTTCCAGCAGCTCCGACTCACGGCAAGTCGAATCAGGAACCTTGGACGCAAGCTTCTTATCGTCGGGCTCGGCACACCCGAGACCGACAGCAATCGCAGCAGCGTCACGACGCAATGCGGCCACCAGGATCTCATTGTCATCACCCCGGCAGGGCCAGGCCTGATAATGCTTGCCACCAAATTTATTCAAGCCTGCATAGTCGGGTGGAAGACCCATTGGGGTCAGGAGTGTGTCGATTTGCTCACGAAGTGATCCCTGACCTGTCAGAAGATCCACATGCAAGAACAGGGCTTTGGATGCTTCACCAGGATCTCTGGCCAGTAGGTCCAGAAGGTCTTCCGGGCCAGAGCCACCATCAAGGATATTTCGCGTTCCTTTCGGGTTGGTCATGACCCGCATACCAAGCCTGAGGGGACGGGTTGCCCTGGCAAGGGCAGCATCAATGATCTGATCGGCAGCCGATTCAGGAATGACGGCTAAAAACTCCCCGTCATGATGAACTTCAATCAGCGGCGGCATGCTTGTCAGATTCTGGGTTGCCGCCGAAAGACCGCGCTGGAGGGCATTGAGCAGAAAGGGGGTATGTGCCGAACGCACGGTTACCGCCCGCCAGCCATGAGAAAAGACCTGGCTACGAAACCCGCCAAATTTTTCCAGCTCTTTGATCAGTGCCTCAAGTCCGGCCTCGGAGTTGAGAAACAGTCCCTCAAGCCGGTCAGCAAGCCGAGCATAATGGCAATCCCCGGCTTCCTCGGCAGAGAGCAGACGCATGCCAGAACGTAGGGATCCGGATCGGCTCACTTCAACACCATGGATCATCGATAGCAGATCTTCGGGACTGATCTCGACACCTGATGCCTTCAGAAACTCGTCGATCCGATAACGCTGCAGAAGCTGTGCAATATCATCAGACGTAATTTCTTCGACTCGCTCCCTGCCAAGAATCTTGTCCGCATCATGCAGGAACCCGACCGCTATCAGTATGGCGAGACGTGGGCGAATCCTGTCTTCTGAAACACCCATGGCGCGCAAATCAAGTTCCGCAAAGACGCAGGCACCACGGGCAACGGAGACCAGATGATCGAGCAGGCTGACGTTTCGGAACTGCAGGCGTTTGATGACTGAGGGACCTTCCACATGCCCGCCTTTCCCGGACACCCGGCACAGATAAGGTGTGCGGTGGTCGATACGTTTGCCGCTGGTGATGTCCTTTTGGGTCTTTTCGGCCAGTGGCCCGGTACCCAGCGTACGTTCTTCGTTGGAGAAAGCACCGCCGATGACAGCGGTGCGCATGAAACTCTCGAACAGGTCTCGTGAGATGTTCAGCATTTTGACCTCACTGCATGAGGGTGGGGCAGCCGTTTCCATTGCGGGTCTTAGCCCCCAGTCCGGCCAAGTAGGCAAAACGGACATCTTCAGGCGTTCCGCGTAGCGTCATGGGGACGATAAACCCCGGCAGAATCATCTTCTTGCCCGACGGAAATCTGCGGATATGCACGAGGTGCTTGCGGCGCCCATCGGTTGCAGCACTCAGCGGATCAATGGCAATGCTGAGATCAAGCGTGCGCTTTGCGCGTCGGTCGAGCCCCATCTTGAGTGCGGTCGGGACTTCAGAGATGGGGAGTTCTTCATGGAAGCGTGTCTTGGTGCGTCCATCCTTCTTCACGGGCAGTAAAAAGGGACTGATGAAACCGATCATGATTTCGGATGCACCCGGTGGGAGGTCATCACATGTCAGCAGGCGCGCGCTGGCGCCATTGATGACGTCGCCGTTGCAGGAGGTCACGCTAATATCGGCAGGATTGATGCGATTTGCCGCTTCAGCGAAGCGTTTGGAGGGCGACGAGAGCACAACGGAGTGAACTCGCCGTTTCCGGCCAGGACGTGAATAGGCTTCCATGCCGAATGTCCAGGGCTCAGCGGTTTCACCCACAACCTCTTCCGGGCGCAGACCTGCTGCCACTAAGGCCGAGACCAGCGCCGCGTTCATGCTGTCGGTGAACTGGACCATCTGGGGGGTATTCCCGAAATCAATCCTGAAACGCATGGTGGCTCCTGCTTGTTGTGTTAATTGAAGTGTTCACCAGAATACTGCATCATTCAAGACAAATACATGTGAGAAATTATCACCTCATGAAAAAAAGCATGATGAGATATTCCTGGCTAGAGTACCTGGCCTACTGGGAGGGCCGGCTGTCGGCATCAAAACTTGGTCGGATTCTTGGGCAATCCCGTGAGCATGTGCAGCGAGACGTCATTTCTGCATACAGGCACGAGTTTCCCGGGGTGCTTGCGGGGGGACCGGGCAGAAGTCAGTCGATTGATCGGCATGAAGACCTGCATTTCGCCCCAAGTGGCGCGCATAGGCTGGTCGATCTCCTGCGTGGAGAAGCAACCCTTTCCGAGGCCCTGGGAGAGCCGGCCCGTTTTGGTATTCCGGTTGAGGATGTTGGGACTATCGCCTTCCGAGAGACGGAGCCGGAGATCTTCAGGTCACTCTATCGTGGATGCGTGCAGCGACGTTGCGTGCTTGTTGAGTACCTGTCCAAGAATCGGGTCGCTGTCATGAGGTTCAGCCCGCACGCGCTCGTTCGCGATGTGGCACGCCTCCATTTTCGTGGCTATGCCTCCTGGACTCAGGACCACAGAGGCTATTACATCGACCTGGTGCCGTCGCGAGTTCGGCGGATTTACGATGATGTGGATCGTTGGAACTATGTGCCGGACACTGATGATCGGGAGTGGCACGAGCGGGTAAACCTGACTTTTCGATTAAACCCGGATCTTCCCAAGAATATCCGCCAGATCCTCATCCTTGAATATGAAGGAGAAAAAGCGCGAGAAGATTTTACTCAACTCGTCATTCCCGATGTCCGTCTCGCCATGACGAGATATGTCGAGAGAACAATGAAGTACCGTTTTTTTGGTGAAGAAATGCACCATGTATGGATGCTTGGGGAAAGAAAAAAATCATGACCTTTCGAGTGCCCGTCGAGGCCCACCCCAAACCGCTGATCACCACCTGATTCTGAGCGGATTACCCCCCGTTGAAAGGGGTCGAAGTGGTGGTCGAGTGTGGCGTGGGTCTGGGAGCAAGTGATCAGATTGATCGGAACTGGTAGGTAGAAAGAGAAACCCCAAGTCGCCCCCCCCGTCACGCCCTTCCCCCACCGACAACCCCCACCCTCAACAACGGTTCCATCTCCTCGGCCGGCACGGGACGACTGAACAGATATCCCTGCCCCTGACAACAGCCATGCTCGATCAAAAAATCCCGCTGCACGTGATTTTCAACCCCTTCCGCGATCACTGCCATGCCTAATGTCCGGCCCAGCCCGATGATGGCCCGGATGATGGCGGCGTCCTCCGGATGGGCTGCCGGGTCGTCCCGCATGTCGGAAACGAAGGATTGATCGATCTTGATGGCATGCACCGGCAGGCGCTTGAGATAGTTCAGGGACGAATAGGCGGTGCCGAAATCATCAATGGAGACGCGCACGCCCTGATCGTTGAGTTGGGTCAGCGTGCGGATGGTCTGGTCGATGGAACTCATGGCGGCGCTTTCGGTGATTTCGAGCTCCAGATCGCTGGTTTCGAGTCCTGCCGCGGCCAGTGCTCCCATGATGCGCTCGAAAATATCCGGCTGTCGGAACTCGTGCGCCGACAGGTTGACCGCCACGGGCACGATGGGGATGCCACGGGCTTTCCAGGCACGTATCTGCTCGCAGGCCTGTCGCAGGATCTCCGGCCCCAGCGCCTGAATGAATCCGGTCTGCTCCGCCAGGGGAATGAAGCGGCCCGGCGATATCATGCCCCACTGAGGATGTCGCCAGCGCACCAGCGCCTCAAGACTGAGCACGCGACCACTGACCAGATCCACGCGGGGCTGATAAACAAGGTGGAATTCGCCCTGTTCCAGCGCCTGCCGCATGGCCTGGTCCAGTTCCATTCGCTCCTGCAGGGCTGTGTCCAGTTCTCGGGTATAGAAGTGATAACAGCGGCGTCCCTCGGCCTTGGCACGGTACATGGCCGCATCGGCGTGACGCACCAATTCCTCGGGGCGATCACTGTCGGCAGGATAAAGGGCGATGCCGATACTGACAGTGACACATACCCGCAGGGAGTCCAGAGTCACCGGCCTGCTCAGTGCCTCCTGGAGTTTTTCGATGACGGAAATGACACCCTCCACATGGGTCAGCTTGGATAGCAGGAGGATGAATTCATCCCCCCCGAACCGGGCCACCGTATCCCCCTCGCGCAGCAGGGCGCACAGGCGCTGGCTGATCTGTATCAGCAACTGATCGCCCTGGGCATGTCCCAGTGAATCATTGACCACCTTGAAATCATCCAGGTCGATGAACACCACGGCCAGGGTATGGCAATCCCGCCGCGCCTGAGCCAGGGCCTGGCCGATGCGATCCAGCATGAGGGTACGATTGGGCAGTCCGGTCAACGGATCATGGAAGGCGAGATATTCCAGACGCTCGGTCAAGGCCCGCTTATCGGAAATGTCCTCCGCCAGCTTGATATAGTGCGTCACTTCTCCCCGGGCGTTACGAATCGGTGAGATTCTCGCCATTTCCCAGTAAGACTCCCCTGAGCGTTTGCGATTGTTGAATTCCCCCTCCCAGGTCCCACCGTTCCTGATCGTCTCCCAGAGCTGTCTGTATTTGTCTGCGTTTTTCCCTTTGAAGCTCAGCATCCCCGCTCGCTGTCCCTGCACTTCATCCCGGGAGAAACCCGTGATGTCGCAGAAATGCTGGTTCACATATTCGATCACTGCATCGGTATTGGTGATCACCACCACACTGGGGCTTTGTTCCACCGCAAACGCCAGCCGCTCACTCATTTCCTCGGCCCGCTTGCGCTCACTGATGTCCAGACTCGAACCCAGGATCTTGATGAGTTGCCCGTCCGGGCCATACACGGGGGAAGCCTGATACAGAATCCAGCGCCAGCCATCCGTCTTGTGACGCATCCGGATTTCCACACGAAACCGCCCTTCGGGCTGATGCGTGTATTGCTCGAACAGCCGAATCCCGGCATCCCGTTCATCGGGGTGGATCAGTGAGCGCCAGACTTCCATGTCACTGTCCATTTCATCATCCTGATAACCCATCTGCGCCTTGAGTTCCGGGGTCAGGTAGACCTCTCCATTGGGTCGCCACTCGAAAAGGCCCACGTTGCCGCCACGCACTGCCTCCCAAAGCCGCTCCCGGTCCCGACTACCTGTCGTGATGTCCACATCTATGCAGTACAGGCGCAGGTCGCCTTCGGCATGCTGAACCATGACATGAGAGGAGTGCACCGTGATCAGGTGACCCTGCCGATGACGCAAATTGAGAATCTCGGACGGCGGGAGCCGCCCCCCGTTGTCCCGCAGTTGCTGCATGCGCCGGGAAAAGGCTTCCCGGTCATGCTCGGGGATGATGAGATCCTCCAGATTGGCGCCCAATGCCTCACGGGCAGGATAGCCATAGAGCCGTTCACTGGCCTCGTTCCAGTAGAATGCAGTGCCGTCCAGACGATATCCCTGGATGGCGACATCCGGTATGTTATCCAGTAACCGGGTGAGGGCCGACTCGTTGCGCCTCGATACCTCCTCCGCCTCTCGGCGCGCCGTGATATCCCGGTCGTCTCCCGCCACGGCGGCGTTATCCCGCAGGAAGGCCCTGGCCTTCTCGCGTAGACGCTTCATATCCATGCTGACTGTCCGGTCAAGAATCAATCCCCCAATACCACCCGGTCCCGCCCCTCTCTCTTGGCCTTGAACAAGGCATCATCAGCCCGCTTGAGGGCGTCGTCCACGTCCTCCCCCGAACGCAGCAGGGTAACGCCGAAACTGGCGGAAAGCCGGATGGCGGGGTCATCGCCGCCCACGGTGAGGGCGGTGATGGTCTGTCGAATACGCTCCAACACCATGACCGCTTCCTCCGGGTCGGCATCGGGCAGCACGAGCAGAAACTCCTCCCCACCCCAACGGCCGTACACATCGTAACGCCGCACTTCCTGACGGACCGCGCCGGCGATCTCGCACAGGGCCACATCGCCCACCTCATGGCCGAATCGGTCGTTGACCTGTTTGAAATGATCCACGTCCATCAGGGCAATGGCGAGGCGACTGCCCTTGCGGGCGGCACGTTGGGTCTCTTCCTTGAGGCGCTCCATCAGAAACCGTCGGTTGGCCAAGCCGGTCAGGGGATCCTGGTTGGCCGCCTGGCGCAGGGTTTCGGTGACTTCCCACAGGTTGCGCTGGTACTGGTCCGAAATGCGGGCGAGCCTTTCCATACGCTTGATCTGTTTGTCGCAGCGCTCGGACAGGGTCAGAGCCTCGTTGTGTTCAAGCAACTGGTAGCCGTCCGATATCCTCAACAGCCGTTCCATGCGCTGATTCTGGCTTTGGATGTGATCGTTCACTTCCTGCAGCACAGCTCTGAGGGGATTATCGATGTGGGCGGGGTCATCCAGCAGAGCCTGGATGCGCTCCAGCAGGACCTTGCCGTTCTTGATGACCCCGGACTCCCTAGTCATCGGCGGTGGGGAGGATGTGGAACGGGAAGGTATAGTCCTCGCGGAATTCCTCCGCCATTTCCATGACCCGTTCATTGCGGGGGTCGTAGTACCAGTTCACCCGGACTTCCCGGGATTGGGCATGGGCCTCTTCGAGCATGTCGAAGACGTCCATCATGGCCTTCACACTGCTGGTGTTCATGTAGATGAGACCCAACTCCAGGTGCAGGGCGGCATCCGTCCCATCCAGGTACTGCTGAATCCAGGCAAAGACCTGCGCAAAGAATTCAAAGGAATTCTCGGGATAGGAATTGCCCGTCATGTGCAGACGTCCCCGCGCCCAATCGGTGGTGATGGTGGGGGTGGACTGGCTACCGGGTATTTCCAGTTCGTTGATCACTGAGGACATGAGTAAGAATCTTTTTCAGAAAATAATAGTTCAGATGACGGCGCGCAGGCTGAAGAACACCCGATCGTTTCCATCATTGACCGGCGAAATCCTGGCGCACACCGGCTCCAGCGATTTGCGCGCCACATCCACCAGCCCCAGGCCCGCGCCACTGAGCACGCTTTCATCACGGGGTTTACGCAACTGGGCCTTGTAGGCCGCCTTGAGCTCCACCTTGTCCATGGCCGCCAGTTCCTCCACCCGGTTTCGCAGCAGTTCGCCGTCTTCCCGTTCCACCAGGTTGCCGGCCATGATGACGTAACGCCCGGTCTCATTACGGGCGACGATGACGGTGGCGGAGCCGTCGCGTTCGTCGTAACCCATGCGGGTGACGTAGTGGCGGATGTTCTGGGTCAATTCAATATAGATGCCGAAGACATCCATCGCCGCGCCGGGGAGTGCATTGTCCGCCTCCAGGTAGTTTCTCAGTGCGTTGCCGATCTCTTCGATCAGACTGCGGGAGATGGGACCGTTGAAGCACAGGAGGATCTGATCCTCATTGAACTGGCGGCGCAGGCTGAACAGATCGATATCGGACATAACGTGTATTTACCCCATTGCGTGTTGTCTTGCCGGCATTGCACTGAGTCAAGGCTGGTCAACGCGAAAGGCCAGCACCGTGACGTCATCCCGCTGATCATGCTCACCACGGTAGTCATCCAGGGCCTGATCCAAGGCCGCGGCCTGCTCGGCCATGGGGCGGCGGGCGTGTTCCATGAGCAGGGCCTTGAAGCGGCTCTGCCCCAGCCCGAAGCCGAGATCGCCCCCGGATTGGTCCAGGTACCCATCGGTCACCAGGTAGTAGGTAGCAGTCGGGTCCAACCTGAGCTCGGTGTCTTCATACTGCCCCACCCGACGGTCCCCCAGAGCCCGACGCCCGCCCTTGACGGCCGCCACGTCGTGGCCGTCGCTATGGTAAAGGCTGATGCGAGCCCCCGCATACCGCAGGATACCCCGTTCCCGGTCCACAAACACCATTCCCACATCCATGTGGGTGGCAATGGCCTGGGTGGTCTCCGCATCTTTGAGCATCTCGCGCACGATGCCGTCCGCGTGACGCAGCACGACCGCCGGGGACGCCATGCCCAAGGTATTGATGGCCTGATCCAGGGCGGCCCGGGCCAGCATGGTCATCAGGGCCCCGGGCACGCCGTGTCCGGCACAGTCCACCACACCGATCAGGTAGCGTTCGCCGTCGTTGTGGAACAGGTAGAAGTCTCCTCCCACCACATCCCGGGGACGCCAGAGCACGAAGTGATGCAGCCCCAGTAGATCGGCCATGCGGTTGTCCGGCAGGATGGCCCGCTGGATGAGGCTGGCGTAGTCGATGGATGCCTGGATCTGGCGCTGGGCGGTGGCCATTTCCTGGTTGGCCTGCCGCAGTTTTGCGGTGCGTTCCTCTACTCGCCCCTCCAGTTCATCGGTATGGGTCTTCACCTGCTCGGCCATGCGCCCGAAGGCCCGGCTCAGATCCCCGAGTTCGTCCTTGCCGGGCCTGGGCAACTGGATGTCGTAGCGCCCCTGGGACATGGCGGTGGCGGATTGCTGCAGCTCACGCAGGGGGCGCAGCACGATCCGGTCCACGACCAGACCGAAACTGATCAACAAAATCAGCAACAGCAGGACAACCATCAGCAAACCAACCCGCAGCCAGTTCTCCTGAATCACCCCGGCCGCCGCCAAGTCCACGGCGGTGACCACGTACCACTGGAGTTCGGGGAGGTAGGCCAGGGCCAGCAACTGTTCCCGACCATCCAGGGTCAGCGACAGCAGGGGCACGGTATCGGTCAGCTCCCGGGCCTGTTTCATGGCCTGGGCCAGTTGGGTGCGCTGCAGGGCGTCCGGCAGGCGCTGGGCCAGGGTGTATCCATTCACGGCATGGGTGGTGGTGGAGGCGAAGCTGATCAGTGTCGGGTCCGGATGGGCCTGGATGGCGCCACCGTGATCCAGGATCATCGGCGTCACGCCCACGGGTCGGGTCTGGATGAAATCCTGCAGGAACCCGCTCAGGTCGAGGCCCGTTCCAGCCAGGCCGATGCGGCGTTCGCCGTCCGTCACCAGCACATTGAGCCAGACCCGGGTAGTGCCCAGCGCCACATCCGGATTGACGTTGATGTTGTAGGTGGCTGCCTGCTCCAGGGTATTGAAAAACCAGGCGTCGCTGGGCTTGTCCGGGTCCAGGGTGTAACGGGGCTGATCACTGAAAGGCTGGCCGGCACTGTTGAAATAGTAGTGACCGGTCAGAGCACTGATCAGGAAATAGGAGCTGTCGCGGAAGTCACGGCGATACCCTTCCGCCTCAAGGAAGAACATCGCCCGTTTTTCGCCATCGTCTTCATCCAGCAGCCACCGACGAGACAGTTCCGAGTCAGCCAGACGCGTGGACAGGGCCAGGTCGCGGGAAACGGGGGCCAGAATCTGCTCGCGGTTCAGACGCGTGTAGTGTTCGGCAAAGGCCTCGCCGAAGTACTGACGCACCCCCTCCAGCAGATGCCAGCCGATGATACCGGCCGGGACCAGGGCCATCAGGCAGGCCAGCGCCAGGGCCAGGATGGACTTGGCCCTGAGGCCGAGGGGGTGTTTCAGCATACGGTATCTGCTCCGAAGACTTCAGGGCACATCAAAACCTCCCCGTTTCTGCATCAGGGACAGGCACTCGGCAGCCGGCATGGGGCGGGCGTAGAGATAGCCCTGGGCCTGGAGACAGCCCCGTTCACGCAACCACTTGGCCTGGTAGTGGTTCTCCACGCCTTCCGCCACGGTGGTCAATGACAGACTGCGGGCCAGGGCCAGCACGGCCCCGGCGATCAACTCGGCCTCCCCGCCCATTTCCAGCTCCTTGACGAAACGCTGGTCGAGCTTGAGGCAGCTCACCGGGAAACGGCGCAGGTAGGCCAGCGAGGAGTAACCGGTGCCGAAATCATCCACCGACAGGCTCACGCCCAGCGCACACAGGGACCGCAGTATCCGCTCCGCTACCTCCATGTCTTCCATGAGGCAACTCTCCGTCAACTCCAGCTCCAGAGCGTCGGCGGGCAGTCCGGAGTCAGCCAGGGCCCGCTCCACCTGCTCGATGAAATTGGCCTGGTAAAGCTGGACGGCAGAGAGGTTCACGGCCATGGTGAGGTCTTCAAATCCCCGCTCGCGCCATGCCTGACATTGCAGGCAGGCCTTGCGCAGCACTTGCTCACCCAGAGGGATGATACTGCCGTTGGCCTCTGCGCGGGGGATGAAGACGTTCGGCGGGATCGCCCCCCGATCAGGATGGTGCCAGCGCAGCAGGGCCTCGACGCTGACGATCGCGCCGGTGGCCAGATCCACCTTGGGCTGGTAGTACAGCTCGAATTCGTCATGCTCCAAGGCCCATTCCAGGTCGCGATCCATCTGCAGCAGTTCGCTGTGGCGGGACATGATCACGGGCTCGAAGATGCTGTGGCGATGCAGCCGGTCGTCCTTGGCGTTCTGCACGGAAAAGGCCAGATAGGCCAGCAGTTCGGAGGCATCATGGGGATAAGGCGGGCACAGGACGATGCCGATGTTGCCCTTGACCTCGATGCGCCGGGGACCGATCTCCACCGCGGGCCTGAGGGCCCCCAGCAGATCCGCCGCCAGGCGTTCAGGGTTATCCAGGCGGGAGGAATCGAAAAACACCACGCCGAACTGATCACCGTAGATGCGGGCCATGAGGGCGTCCGGTCCCATCAGTTTGCAGAGGCGCGCCGATATCCGGCACAGCAGCTCATCCGCCACCGACTCGCCCCAAATGCGGTTGATGTCGGTAAAACCTTCCAGGTCCAGGAGGAAGACCCCCAGGGTCCGCTTTTCCGATCTGGCCAGAAACAGTAACTGGTTCAGGTGTTCCTTGAAGTGGTCCCGGTTGGGGAGGCCCGTGAGGGCGTCGTGAGAGGCCAGAAACTGAATGCGATGCATGGCCTCCGCATGCTGGCGATGACGCAGCAACAGGCTTCTGGCAACGGTCATGGACAGCAGGAGGGTGAGTATCAGCAGGGCCACGGTGATGCCGAGCAGATTCAGCCATTGACGCTGGCTGTCGGCCTTGATTTCGGTGCCGGTATCGAGGATGTCCCGCACCAGCGCACGTTCCAGTTGATGCAGCCCGTCAATCCGCTCCGACGTCATCTGAAACCAGCGCAATCCACTCAGACCGGCCGGTTTTTGCGTCTCACCCTGCAGGGTGATGGTGGCACGGGCAATCATCACTTCCTGATGGGCCGGCTGTTGCTCCAGGCCCCGGAGCCTGTCCACATAGATCTCGGGCGCAAGCTTGAGAAACTGGCTGCGCTGCAGTTCCTGGATGGCCACCCGCTGCAGATAATTGCGAAAGATGACCGGATCCGGGGTCCGGGCGACCAGCCAGGCGCTGCCCAGGGAACGCTCCCGGGCGGCCTGCTCCTTGAGCATGAGCAAGGATCGGTAGGCGGCCAGAAGACTCAACATGCCCGGGGTGGCGCCGGCATCGGGCGTGGAAGAAGCGATCAGGATCAGGGGGTCAATCAGACGACCATAGGACTCGGTACTCTCGAGGGGATGAAGCGCGTGCCGATCAACCCGCTCGCGGTGGGTCTCCAGACGGGCGGCCCCTTCTTCCAGTTGCCGTCGGAATGCACTCAGGTCGGCACCGGTCACCAGCTGATAGATGGCTTCATCCCGTTGATAGCGACGCAATGCCTGATCCGTGGCGTCCCGGTGATCATCCAGGATCGCACGAAAGTCATTGTCCAAGGCGCTAAGATAGCCGACCGTGCTGCCCCGTTCCGCCTGCAGCGCATGGATCAGGGCCTTGCCGTCCAGGGCCAGTTGCGCCACCTGCACCATACGGGCCCGCTCCTCGTGGCGCTGATGATGCTCTCCGAGGGCAATGGTCGCCATGATCATGAACGCCGTCATGGGTATTGCCACAGTGGCAGCGATGCGTAGCCACAGTCTGTCCATGCCTCCCCCGAATAGTGATAAAACCGCTTGATTCACATGGTACATAATCGCAGCATATCCGAACTATGAATTCACCTTTTCACAACCGTTTATCGAAGAACCTTCGCCACTGGTCAAAATGGGCACGGCGACGGGGCATTGAGTGCTTTCGAATTTATGATCGGGATATCCCGGAGTTTCCCGTGGCGGTGGATGTGTATGCGGGAATCCCCCATGTGCAGGTCTACGAGACCCGCTGGGAGGCGGATGACGCGGCCTATGACACTTGGCTGGACGAGGTCCGTGAGACGGTCGGGGGCGTTTTCGGGCTGTCGCCGCAGGCGCCGGCGATCAAGGTCCGGCGGCGTCAGAAAGGCGCCGATCAGTACGAGAAGACCGGCCTTGAGGGCGAGGAACTGATCGTGCGGGAGGACGGGCTGAAGTTCTCGGTGAACCTGTATGCCTATCTGGATACGGGGCTGTTTCTGGATCATCGTCAAACCCGGGCGATGGTGCGGCAGCGCAGCCAGGGCAAGCGGTTCCTGAACCTGTTTGCCTATACCGGTAGCTTTTCCGTACATGCGGCGGCGGGTGGCGCCTCGGAGAGCCTGACTCTGGATCTGTCGCGCACCTATCAGGAATGGTCATTGCGGAATTTCCAACTCAACGGACTGGATCAGGATCGTCACCGGCTGGAGCGGGTGGATGTGATGCAGTGGCTGGAGGAGGCGCCCCGGCTGGGCCGGCGTTATGACCTGATCGTGATGGACCCGCCCTCTTTTTCCAATTCCAAGAAGATGACGGCCACGCTGGACGTGCAGCGGGATCATGCCTGGATGATCAACCGCTGCCTGGGCCTGCTTTCGGCCCGGGGGGAGTTGTTCTTTTCCAACAACCGACGCGGCTTCAAGCTCTACGAGGACGAACTGGCGCCCTGCCGGGTAGAAGAGATCACCCGGCAGACCGTGCCCGAGGATTTCGGCCGCGGACGCCCCCACCGATGCTGGATCATCCGGCGGTTGGAGGGCTGAAGTTCTGCCCCTCCCCCCTACCGTCACTCCCGCGCCCTCTTTACCGTCACTCCCGTCCCCCCTCTACCGTCGCTCCCGCTCCTCATCTACCGTCGCTCCCGCTCCTCATCTACCGTCACTCCCGCGAAAGCGGGAGCCCAGGGCTCTGAGCCCCTCACTGGATTCCCGCTTGCGCGGGAATGACGGAACGGGTCACAACAAGGAAGTTGGCAGCACCGCTGGATTCCCGCTTGCGCGGGAATGACGGAACGGGTCACAACAAGGAAGTTGGCTGCACCGCTGGATTCCCGCTTGCGCGGGAATGACGTGATCAATCGCTGAGAGGCTCTGCAAATCAGCGCCGTTTTCCCGTCAGGGAACCCAGCAGCCCCCGCACGATCTGGCGCCCGATCTGAGTGCCCACCGCCCGGGCGGTGCTCTTGGCAGTGGCCGCGAGCACGCTGTCACCTCGCCGGGATGCACCACCGCCACCGCTGCGACGACTGCGCGCCGCCTGCTGGGTGCTGACCGTCGCGGTGGGTTCGCTCAGGGCCGTCTCCGCCTGACGCTGCAGGATCTCGTAGGCGGACTCCCGGTCCACCGGGGCGTCGTAGACACCCGCCAACGGCGAGGCCTGGATCAGCGCACGGCGCTCGGCCTCGTTCAGCGGCCCCATGCGGCTGGCGGGGGGACGGATCAGGGTAAGCTCCACCGGCGTGGGCTGACCCCGCTCGTCCAGCACCGAGACCAGGGCCGAACCAGTGCTCAGCTCCATGATCATCGCTTCCGTATCCAGGCCCGGCTTGGCCCGGAAGGTCTGGGCTGCTGCACGCACCGCCTTCTGGTCCCGGGGGGTGAAGGCCCGCAGGGCATGCTGGATGCGGTTGCCCAGCTGGCCCAGCACCGGCTCGGGCAGGTCCAGGGGGTTCTGGGTGACGAAATATACCCCGACCCCCTTGGAACGGATCAGGCGCACCACCTGTTCGATCCGGTCGGTCAGGGACTTGGGCGCATCCTTGAACAGCAGATGGGCCTCGTCGAAGAACAGGACAAAACGGGGCTTGTCCGCATCCCCCACCTCCGGCAACTGCTCGAACAGCTCCGACAACAGCCACAGCAGCAGGGTGGAATACACCAGGGGACTGGCCCGGTACAGACGCTCCGCGTGCAGGATGTTGACCACCCCCCGCCCCTGCGCGTCGGTCTGCAGGAAGTCCTCCAGGGTCACCGCCGGCTCACCAAAGAACTGCTCCGCACCCTGGGACTCCAGGGTGAGCAGGCTGCGCTGGATGGCGCCCAGACTGGCAGGGGCAATGTTGCCGTAGGTGCGGCTCAGGGCCTGACGCTGCTCCCCCACCCAGTTCACCATGGCCCGCAGGTCCTTCAGGTCCAGCAGCAACCAGCCGTTGTCGTCGGCCACCCGGAACACAAGCTGCATCAGCCCGCTCTGGGTCTCGTTGAGATTCATCAGCCGGCTGAGCAGGGTCGGCCCCAGATCGGCGATGGTCAGGCGCAGGGGATGGCCCTGTTCGCCGAAGACATCCCAGAACACGGTGGGGGCACCGTGCATCTCCAGGTCGTCCAGACCCACCTGCCCTGCCCGTTCCCGTACCCGGTCGTTCATCACTCCGGGGGCGGCGATACCGGAAAAGTCACCCTTGATGTCCGGCACGAACACCGGCACTCCCAGGTCCGAAAAGGACTGGGCCAGCACCTGCAGGGTGATGGTCTTGCCGGTACCGGTGGCGCCGGCGATGAGGCCGTGGCGATTGGCCATGCGCGGGGTGATGGCCACCGGGTGGCCGTCTGCGGCACCGATCAGCAGGGGGTGTGCGTTCAAGAGCGGTCTCCTTGTTCATGGGTCACGTAGATCAGTCCGTCCACGTCGTAATCCAGTTCCCGGGCCAGCTCGACCAGCCGCCGGACCACATCGGGGTCCAGCTCGGGGCTGCGTGCCAGGATCCAGAGATAAGAACGGGTGGGACCGGTCACCATGGCGTACTGGTAGTCGTCCTTGTCCAGGGCAACGATGTTGTAAGCGCCATGAAACGGTCCGAAGAAGGATACCTTGAGGCGGCCCACGGTGGGAGACTCGATGAAGCGGGCGACCCCCCGGGCCTCCCGCCAGACCTCCCGATCCGGGTGATAGCCCCGGTTGAGCACGCTGATGGCCCCGTCTTCACGCAGTTCGTAATGGGCTGTGACATCGGTCAGGCGACGCTCAAAGGAGTGGTCCAGCCGGGCGATGGAATACCAGGTGCCCAGATAGCGCTCGGCCTCCAGGCCCTGGACCGGCTCCACGCCCTTGGGGATGCCGGTACAGCCGGTCAGCAGGAACAGAAGCGCCAGGAACAGGCACAGACGTGCCCACGCAGACAGGGGGATTCGGGAATGCCCGGGATTCATCAGTTTGCCTCGCTTTCGAACAGGATGCGGTAGGGATGGGCATCGAACAGGGCCTCGATCCTTGCAATGCGCCCTTCCCTGACCTGCGCCCACTGAACCACGTCGACCTTCATCTTTTCGGAGATCTGGACATGGAACACCATGAAATGGCACACGTCGGGGCCATCGACGAACTGCTTGCGGATCTCGATGCGCTGCAGGATACCGCCGGTGAGGGACATGTGTTCGATGAAACGTTCGGTATCATTGAAGCGACTGATGGGGCTGATGTAGCAGAACCCCGGTTCGACCAGACAGTGGCGCGCACGCTCATAGTCATGCCCTTCAATGGCCTGCAGATAGCGACTGACCACCGTTTCCGGGGCCTGATGTTCGGTGGATACCGTCATTGGGTTCAGGCGACCTCAAGCAGTACCGGGGGACGGGACGGCTGGTCCACCTCGGCCAGGTGCCGGGCTAGGCGATCCCGGGCCGCCATAGGGTCATCATCGGCGTCATCGCGGGCCGACCGACGTTTCTCGACGACGGCCTCGGCGGCAACCCGGGCCTCTTCCTGACGCTGGGTCCGTGCGTCGCTACGGGCCTGGGATTCCATCACCCTGGCCTGGGCGGCAACCCGATGATCCTGGGGTGATGGGTCGGCCGGGGCCATGGCGGCGGCGAAGATCACCCGCGCCTTCTGGATCGCCTCTTGCGGGTCGGCAGGACGGGATGTATCAATGGAAACCTCACCACCCACCGCATAGCGGCGACCGTCCGGTCCGGTCTGATAGTCATAGCTGGCGCCGCTGGTCACATAGCGGCCACCGGCAGCCACATGGGCCTGCTCATGGGCGCGGACGTCGCGATCCCGCTGCTGCAGCTCCCGGACCATCTGCTCCTCTTCCGGGGTGAGTTCCGTCACGCCCCGGGGGCGCTCACGCTCGGTCCCGGCTTCTTCGGTGTCCCGGGTCTCTTCCACCGGGCCATCGGGGCCTGCCCGTTCCTCCACCGCATCGAACGCCTCCGGCGGACGTTGGACATCCGGCCGGGTACTGACCCCGGTGGGGACCATGGCGGCGCTGAGGGCGTTGTTGACGTACATGTGAAAAGTCCGGGTACCGGTCTATATAGGGACGCTATCCCGGGCACCCGGGGGTGTCAAGGAAGCAAGGCCCGACCCGCGTGTCGGGCCCGACATGCGGTCTTTGTCTCGTTCATGTTGTGTTCAGGCATTCAGGAGGAAACTGTGCCCGAGGCTGGAGGAAAGATCAGCATCTCCCCGGCCGGTACTTCCGAAACTTGTAGCGAGAAGGAGAATAATCATGAAGACCCTGAACAACAACGTGAGCCGCCGCCGTTTTCTGCAGTTCGGGGCCTATGGTCTGGTGGCCGTCCCCCTGGCAGGCGCCCTGGGCTGGGCCACCGCCGCGCAGGCCGCCGACAAGGTGGATGAGAGCTCGGACACCGCGCAGGCCCTGGGCTATCGCCATGATGCCGCCGGTGTGGACCATCCGGCCTTCGTGGAAGGCAGCAACTGCGCCAACTGTCTGCTGTACACCGATACCGGTGGCGACTGGGGTCCCTGTGCCGTGTTCCCCGGCCAGCAGGTGGCCGCCAAAGGCTGGTGCACGGCCTGGGTGGCGCGGTCGTAGTCGGCCCGTCTCCCCTCATCTCCAACCCTTCTCCCCAAGGGGAGAAGGGAACTCACCATCAAGCCCCTCTCCGCTCGTGGGAGAGAGGCTGGGGTGAGGGGGAGAGAAAAGGATTTGAGGACAAACCGATATTGACCCACCCAAGGGTGGCTCCACACGCTGAATCATGTAGACTTCCGGGCTGTCTGCCCGCCTTTCCGGCCTGCCGGACACGGGGTGGGGCCCCAATGTCTACATAGAGCAGCTAACCATGGCATCAACCGAACGTCTTTTGTTGAGCGGCAACGAGGCAGTCGCCCTGGCCTCCCTGCACGCCGGTGTGCGCCTCGGCACCGGATACCCGGGCACCCCCTCCACCGAGATCCTGGAAGCCTTCTCCCTGATCGGCGGACCTGCCCAGTGGTCCCCCAATGAGAAGGTGGCCCTGGAAGTGGCCCTGGGCGTCTCCTTCGGCGGCGGCCGCACCCTGGTCACCATGAAGCACGTGGGCGTGAATGTGGCCGCCGACCCCCTGTTCACCGCCGCCTACATCGATCTGACCGGCGGCCTGGTGCTGATCTCCGCCGATGATCCGGGCATGGCCTCCAGCCAGAACGAGCAGGACAACCGCCACTATGCCCGCGCCGCCATCGTGCCGATGCTGGAACCTGCCGACTCCCAGCAGGCCTACGACTTCACCCTGGCCGCCTTCGAACTCTCCGAGCGCTGGCGCATCCCGGTGATCCTGCGCATGACCACCCGCATCTGCCACGCCAAGACCGAAGTGATTCCGGGTGAACCCCGGCCGTCCGCCATGGAACCCCATTTCGAGCGTGACATCCCCGGCCGGGTGATGATCCCCGCCTATGCCCGTCCAGCGCACCACAAGATCCGCGCCAAGATGGAAGAAATCGCCCGCTGGAACGAAGAGAGCGGTCTGAACCGCATCCATCCCGGCGACAAGTCCCTGGGCATCATCGCCTCGGGCATCTCGGTAATGCATGCCCGCGAGGCCGCGCCCGACGCCACCTTGCTGGCCCTGGGACTGACCTGGCCGCTGCCCATGCAGATGATCACCGACTTCGTCAACAGCGTGGATCGCTGCATCGTCATCGAGGAAGGGGATCACCTGCTGTACGAAGCCCTCACGGTGGCCGGCCTGAAGGTGGAAGGCAAGCCGGAGATGTACCGCTTCAGTGAGCTGAACGTGTCCCGGGTCCGCCGCATCATTGCGGGTGACGTGACCCCCGAGGCGCCCCGTCCCCGCGGCAAGCCCCCGGAACTGTGCCAGGGCTGCTCCCACCGGGAGGTGTTCGAGGCCCTGAGCCGCCTGAACTGCATCGTCGCCGGCGACATCGGCTGCTACACCCTGGGCGTGCTGCCCCCGTTCGAGGCCATGGACACCTGCGTATGCATGGGCGCCGCCATCGGCGTGGGCCTTGGCCTGCGTCATGTGCTGCCCGAGGCCGAGGCCCGGCGGGTGGTCAGCGTCATCGGTGACTCCACCTTCGTGCACTCCGGCCTGACCGGCATCGCCGAAATGGTGTACAACCCGCCGCCCACCGGCCATGTGGTCCTGATCGTGGACAACAGCACCACGGCCATGACCGGACGCCAGGAACACCCGGGCACCGGCCGCAGCCTGAACCATGAGCCCACCAACCGGATGGATTTCGTGGCCGTGTGCAAGGCCATGGGCGTGAAGAATGTCGAGGTAGTGGACCCGCAGAAGGACGAGGCAAAGTTCGAAGAGATCCTCAAGGACATGATGGCCCGGGACGAGCTGTCCGTGCTGATCGCCGAGCGGCCCTGCATCCTGGCGGCACCGCTGATCCGCAAGCTGGAGAAGGCCGAGGAAGAGAAGCGCTGCGCCGCCGGCTGCGCGGCGGCACCGGTGGAATGACGTATCAACCGATTCTGTAGGGGATCATCAATGGCAGTTACCAACGTAGTGCTGGCCGGCCTGGGCGGACAGGGCGTGGTCAAGGCATCCGACCTGCTCTCCACCACGGCCTTCGCCGGCGGGTTGCAGGTCAAGAAGAGCGAAGTCCACGGCATGAGTCAGCGGGGCGGCTCCGTCACCACCGACGTGCGCTTCGGCGAACAGGTCCTGAGCCCCATGGTGCCCATGGGCGAGGCGGACTTTCTGATGGTGTTCGAATCCAGTCAGGTGGACCTCAACCTGGGCTGGCTGCGTCCCGGCGGCGTCCTGATCACTCCGGCGCTGATCCCGGAAGGCGCGCTGAAGAACCGCAAGAGCCTCAACGTGGCCCTGCTGGGCGCCGCCTCCATGGTGATGGATTTCGATGAACAGGCCTGGATCGACGCCATCCATCGGTGCCTGCCGGAAAAACTTCATGCCGTCAATGAACAGGCCTTCGCCCTGGGGCGCAGGCTGGGGGCGGAGCTGTCCCGCCCGGAAGTGATCGAGGGGGTTTGAATGCTGAGCGAACGCTGGAACGACGTGGAGGGTGGCTTCCACCCCGCGAGCGCACCCGATTATCTGCCCGTGGAACGCCTGCGGGAAGTACAGCTTAGGCGCCTGCGCGCCGTGGTGACCCGTGCCTATGACAACGTGGCACTGTTCCGCTCCCGCATGCAGGAGCGGGGCCTGACCCCTGCGGACATCAGGACCCTGGAGGACATCGGCCAGTTGCCCTTCACCGTCAAGGTGGACCTGCGGGATACCTATCCCTTCGGCCTGTTCGCCAGCCCCATGAGCGAGATCGTGCGCCTGCACGCCTCCTCCGGCACCACCGGCAAGCCCATCGTGGTGGCCTATACCCGAGAGGACCTGAACGTCTGGGCCGAAGTGATGACCCGCACCTTTGCGTCCTGCGGCCTGCACCGGGGCGACATCGTGCAGAACGCCTTCGGCTACGGCCTGTTCACCGGCGGCCTGGGCGCCCACTACGGCGCCGAGGCCCTGGGGGCGACGGTGATCCCTGTTTCCGGCGGCAACACCGAGCGCCAGTTGATGGTGATGAAGGACTTCAACGTCAGCGCCGTCTGCGCCACTCCCAGCTATTTCATCCATGTGATTGAACGGGCCCTGGACATGGGTCTGGACCTGCGGGAACTGCCTCTGCACACCGGCATCTTCGGTGCCGAGCCCTGGAGCGAGGAAATGCGCCGGCGCATCCAGGAAGGGGCCGGCATCAGAGCCTACGACATCTACGGCCTGTCGGAGATCATCGGCCCCGGGGTGGGCAGCGAGTGCGAACACCAGGACGGCCTGCACATCTTCGAGGATCACTTTTATCCCGAGATCATCGACCCGGAGACCGGTGCGGTACTGCCCGACGGGGAGGAAGGCGAACTGGTGCTCACCACTCTGAGCAAGCAGGCCATGCCCATCATCCGCTACCGCACCCGCGACATCACCCGCATCATCACCGAGACCTGCGCCTGCGGCCGCAGCCTACGCCGCATCCGCCGCGTGGGGCGCCGCTCGGATGACATGTTCATCATCCGCGGCGTCAACGTCTTCCCATCCCAGGTGGAAGCGGCACTGCTGGCGGTGGAAGGCACCCTGCCCCACTACCAGATCATCCTCACCCGCGACCACGGCCTGGACCAGATGGCGGTGGAAGTGGAGGTGACCCCCGAGGTCTTCAGCGACAAGGTCCGTGCCCTGGAGGATGTCCGCGCCGAACTGGCCAAGGCCATCGAGCAGATCATCGGCATCCGCGTGGCCCTGCGCCTGGTGGAGCCCCGCACCATCGCCCGCAGCGAAGGCAAGGCCAAGCGGGTGATCGACAAGCGTGCCATCTAGCCGGTCCGCATCAAGGAGTATCGTTACATGAAGCTGCAACAGCTTTCCGTGTTTCTGGAGAATCGTCCCGGACATCTGGCCGAACCCCTGGCCCTGCTGTCCCGGAAGGGTATCAACATCCTGAGCCTGTCCCTGGCGGATACCGCGGACTTCGGCATCCTGCGCATGATCGTGCGCGACTGGGAACAGGCCGCACAGGCGCTCAAGGCCGACGGCTGGGTGGTCAAGCTCACCGAGGTGGTGGCGGTGGACGTGGAAGATCGCCCGGGCGGCTTGGCCGAGGTGCTGCAGGCGGCAGGCAAGGCGGAGCTCAAGATCGAGTATATGTACGCCTTCTCCCTGCGACGCAACAACCGGGCCGCCCTGATCTTCCGCTTCGAAGAACCGGATCGGGCCATCGACGCCCTGTCGGCCGCCGGCTGCCATGTGATCGAGGCCGAAGCACTCTTCGCCGCAGTGGAATAAACAGGACGCTCACGGCCATGCCGCTGCCCTTCAAGGAACACCCGCTACGTCATGCACTCACCACCGAACTGCATGCCCGTACCTTTGAGCCCATCAAGGCACCGGCCAGAGTCTCGCACCTGGCCTTCATCTGCGGGGAACGGGGCAGCGGCCGCAACACCGAGCATCTGATCAAGCTGCTGGAACATTTCCGCGCCCCGGTACCGGAGTCCGTGGGCCAATACCATGTGGCGGATCTGGGGGGCATCCGGCTGCACTGGGAACGCCACACCGAGTTCGTCACCTATACCTTCACCGAACCCGGCCCCTACCGTCATCCCTTCGGGAATCCGGTCATCGAGCGCCTGCCGGCGGAATGGCTGGCGGCCTCGCCTGGGGAACTGGTCAGCGCCGTTTCCGTGGCGCTGGAGTCGAAGGACATGCCCGAGCGCAGCCTGCCCGAGCTGTACGAACTGTTCGAAGACAACATCGTCATCGGCTCCGAGGTGGTGGGAGGCCTGGGAAGGGCCTGGTCGGACCTGCGCATTCACAACGATGGTTACGCCCGCATCCTGCTGCGCAACGAAGGCCTCACCGATGCCCAGGCCGGGCGCATGGTCAAGCGGGTGCTGGAACTCAATGCCTACCGCGCCATGACGCTGCTGGCCCTGCCCATGGCCCGCAAGATCAGCCGTACCCTGGACATGGCGGATCGTCGTCTGGCGGAGCTGGCCGCCGGCATGGTGGAACAACCGACCCAGACCCCGGGCCAGCCGGTGGAAAGCCGACTGCTGGCGGAACTGACCGGCCTGGCGGCGGAAATCGAGTCGGCGGCGGCCCAGACCACCTTCCGCTTCGAGGCCTCCAAGGCCTATTACCGGGTGGTCAAGCAACGTTTGGAACAATTGCGTCAGCGGCGTATCGTCGGCCTGCAGACCTTCACCGAGTTTCTGGATGCCCGGCTGGCGCCGGCAGTGGCCACCTGCGAATCCGTGGGCAGCCGGCAACGGGACCTGGCGGAGCGGGCGGCCCGTCTCACCGCCCTGCTGCGGGCCCGGGTGGAGGTGAGCCTGCAGGCCCAGAACCGCAACCTGCTCGAATCCATGGACCGCCGCGCCAAGCTGCAGCTACGGCTGCAGGAGACGGTGGAGGGCCTGTCGGTGATCGCCATCGGCTATTACGGCGTGGGCCTGGTGGGGTACCTGCTCAAGGGCCTGGAATCCCAGGGCCTGCCCATCAATGCCAACCTGGGCATGGGGATTGCCATGCCCATCGTGGTGCTCAGCGCCTGGTTCTTCCTCAAGCGGGTGAAGAAGCGCCTGATGCAGGGTCACGGTGAATAGAACCTGACCGTTCAGTCTTCCTGAGCGGTCAGGTATTTCTCCCGCAGGGCCACCTTGTTGGTCTTGCCCACGGAGGTCTTGTCCACCTGCTCCACGAAGCGCACCTTCAGCAGGATGGACTCCTTGGGCAGCATGCCCTTGTCCACGAATTCGCGCACATGGTGGCTCAGATCGCGCTCACCCGGCTCGCTGCCGGCGCGGGGCACCACCAGGGCCAGGGGGATCTCGCCCCAACGCACCGCCGGCTGCCCGATGACCGCCACCTCGGAGACATCCGGGTGCTGCATGAGCACATCTTCCAACTCCAGGGAGCTGAGCCATTCCCCGCCCACTTTGATCACGTCCTTGGTGCGATCCGTGATGCGGATGCTGCCGGTATGGTCGCGACAGGCCACGTCGTGGGTATGCAGCCAGCCCCCGGCCCAGAGCCGCTCAGACTGTTTCTCGTCCTTCAGATAGCCCTGGGTCAACCAGGGTGCCCGGACCTGCACCTCGCCCGGCGCATGATCATCGCTCGTCACTTCCCTGCCCTCGGCATCCACCACGCGCAAGGCCACCAGCGGCAGGGGCTGACCGGTGCGTACCCTGCGGTCGATCTGGTCATCCATCTCCAATGCCAGTTCGGCATCACGCAACTGGGATATGGTGAGGATGGGGCAAGTCTCGGACATGCCATAGCCGGTATAGATATCCACGCCACGGTCTATGGCCTGACGGCATAAAGCCTTGGGCAGACTGGCGCCGCCGATCAGCACCTTCCAGCGCGACAGATCACGGTCCGCATTCTTCGGATCGTTGAGCAGCATGTGCAGGATGGTGGGCACGCAGTGGCTGAAGGTGACCGCTTCCGTATCGATGAGCCGGGCAAGCTGGTGGGGGATGTACTTGCCCGGATAGACCTGCTTCACCCCCAGCATGGTGGCCATGTAGGGGATGCCCCAGGCATGCACGTGAAACATAGGCGTGATGGGCATGTAGACGTCTTCCCGGTGGAAACGCCCCTGGGTGCCGTTGGAAGCCAGGGTCAGCAGGCCGGCCAGCGCATGCAGCACCAGCTGGCGATGGCTGAAATACACCCCCTTGGGCAGACCCGTGGTACCGGTGGTGTAGAAGCAGGTGGCCCGGGTGTTCTCGTCCAGGTCCGGGAAGGTCTCCAGGGGCTCTGTCGTCTGCAGCAACTGCTCGTACTCACCCACGAAATTCAGGCCCGCGGGATCGATACGGTCGACCACCTCATCAGACGGTTCATCCGTTAGCCGGATGAACTTCTGCACCGACTCGATCCGGCCACGAATCGGGGCCAGCAAGGGGATGAACTCATCGTGGATCAGGATCAGATCATCTTCGGCATGACTGATGGTATAGACCAGTTGCTCACTGGACAGGCGCACATTAACGGTGTGCAACACGGCCCCGATCATGGGCACGGCAAAGTAGCATTCCAGATAGCGGTGGCTGTCGTAGTCCATCACCGCCACGGTATCCCCCGGCCCGATGCCCTGGGCCTTGAGCATTGCCGCCAGTCTTGCGACCCGCTGCCGGAACTCGGCGTAACTGACACGACGATCCCCCCTGTAGACGATCTCTTGTGCCGGATCGTAATGAACGGGAGAAAACAGCAGGTGCTTGATCAACAGGGCAGGCAAGGAACCCATGGGCATGACATAAACTCTCCTTTTGGGCAACATTGTCTGGGAATATACAGGATGAATCCACGCCGGTTGTCGGACGTTCACTGCCGATAATGGGGCTCAATGACAAAACTCAAAGCCTGAACGTTCGATCCGGCGCACAATGCGCCGTCGTACAGTCCACATTGCCTCCCCAACAGGATGCTTCCAAGGATCGGCCCGGCTCATTACCACGGGGCGAGTACTGTCGATCCGGAAAATGCCTTGTCGTGCGGCTCTGCTAGCATCAGGCCATCAACTTCTTGCCAACGCGGCCGATATCTACCCCATGCAGGGGCTGGTCAGGACAGTGCCGCAACGACCAATGGGTATCCTGGGGAACCAACATGCAACGTATCAACAACCTGCCGATATGGGTCCGCCTGGTGGGGGCCATGTGGCTCATCCTGGTGCTGGCCTGGGGCGGCATGACCGTTTGGACAGTACAGGAGCAGCGAAAAACGGCGCTCCATCAGGCGGAGACCTTCGCGGAAACGATCCATGAGATCACCATGGCCGGCCTGACCACGCTGATGATCACCGGCACCATCAACCGCCGCGCCGAATTTCTGGATCAGATCATCGAACTCCAGAACGTCAGTGACCTACGCGTCCTGCGAGGAGACAATGTCTCCCGACAATATGGTCCCGGCACTGAACATGAAAGGCCTCAGGACGCCGTTGAGCGATCCGTGCTTGAAACCGGCGAACCCTACATGAGCCTGTCGGAGGACCGGTCCGCCCTGCGGGCCGTGATGCCCGTCTTCAACTCTCGCCAGTATCTGGGCAAGAACTGCACCCTGTGCCATGCCGTGGCCCCGGAGGGCGCGGTGCTGGGCGGTGTGAGCCTGCAAATCAGTCTTGCGGACGTGAATACCGCTTCGCGCCGGTTCGGCTTCAACTTTCTTGCCGTCGCCACCCTGATCAGCGTGCCGGTACTGCTGTTCCTGTTCCTGTTTACCCGCCGTTTTGTCACGAATCCCCTGAAGGAAATGACCCGTGGGCTCAAGGGCATCGCCGAGGGCGACGGTGACCTTTCCCACCGCCTGCCCATCCACGGCAAGGATGAGATCGGCCAGGCCTCTGTGGCCTTCAACGCCATGATGGATAACTTCCGCGACCTGATCAGCCGTGTGCTGCAGTCCACCAGCCAGTTGGCCAGGGCCGCCGGCGATCTGGCCTCGGTCACCGAACGCACCAATGACGGCGTCTCCCGCCAGCGTAGCGAGATCGACCAACTGGCCACCGCCATGAACGAGATGAACAGCACCGCTCATGAGGTGGCGCGCAACGCCCAGCAGAGTTCGGATTCCACCCGGCAGGCGGAAGAAGCCGCGCAGGAAGGCAAGCAGATTGTCTCCGGCACCATGAGGCGCATCGAACAGTTAGCCAAGGAGGTCCAGAAGGCGGCCGATGTCATCCGTGAACTGGACAACGGCAGTGAAGAGATCGGCAAGGTGCTGGACGTGATCCGGGGCATTGCCGAACAAACCAACCTGCTGGCCCTCAATGCCGCCATCGAGGCGGCCCGTGCCGGTGAGGCCGGTCGCGGCTTTGCCGTGGTGGCTGACGAGGTACGCTCCCTGGCCAACCGCACCCAGAGCTCGACCCAGGAAATTCAGGCCATGATCGAGCGCCTGCAGCAGGCCAGTCGCCGGGCGGTGACGGCCATGGACGAGAGCCGACAGTCAGCCCAGGCCAGCCGCGACAGTGCCGCACAGGCGGACACCTCACTGGACGCCATCACCCAGGCGGTCACCACCATCAGTGATGTGAATGCCCAGGTGGCCAGTGCGGCCGAGGAACAAAGCGCCGTGGCCGAGGAGATGAACCGCAATGTAACCAGCATCTCCGATGCAGCCGAGCAGAATGCCCAAGGCGCGGGAGAAACCACCCTCGCTTCCGAGCAGCTGGCACGACTGGCGGACGAGCTCCAGGAACTGGTCGGACGGTTCAAGGTCTGAAAACAGCACAGGGCGGACCCATGGGTCCGCCCTGCAGGCAGAGGGCTCAAGTCCGGCCCCACACAAAGTAAAGGGCCGTCACCACTCACACCGGGGCATCCTCCGAGATCTCCAGGATGGACGACACGATGTCATTCATCGTCACCAGTCCCACCAGGGTGTTGTCCCTGAGCACGACGATCCGGCGAATCCCCTGATTCACCATCAGCTTGGCCACATGCTTGACCTCCAGCACCTCCGGCACGCTGATCACCGGCTTGGAGCAGACGTCGTAGACATTGATCAGGTCGATGTCCCCCTCTTCCGCCACGATGGTACGCAGGATGGTGGTGTAGGTGATGATGCCGTAGGCATCGTGCTCATAGCGCTTATCCACCACCAAGGACTTGACCTTGTGCCTGCGCATCTCGCGCATGGCCTCGCGAACGGTGGCGAGAGAGGAAATCATCGCCACGTCCTTCACCATGATATCTTTGACCAGCATGAATTACCTCAGGCTCACAGCTCGTCCTTGAGACGATCTTCGAACTGTTCGATCTGGCGCATGTCGATGCCCGCAATATGCTCCAGAGGGACGGTGAATACTACGCCGTGGCTATGGGACTTCAAATCCAGCTCATCCCGCAGGGCCTTCATCACCGCCAGGGATAGCTTCTTTTCCAGCACCATCAGCAAGACCGACTGGCTGCCCTCGTAGGTCAGACCGAAGAAGGTCTTCTTCTCCTTGGCACCGATCCCCCGGGCATCCACGATGGTGACTCCACCGGCCCCCGCCTGCTTGGCGACATCGATGGCCTTCTCTTCCAGACTATCGGCCAGAATGGCCACCAGAACGGCAAACTTCATGACTGCGCTTCCCTCCACCGGGTGGTGAGTTCAACAGCGATAGCATAGAGCATCACGCTGATGATCGGAAATATGGACGCAAAGGCGATCAGGCCGAAGCCATCGATCAGGACGTTACGCCCCTCGATATGGGTGGCCAGACCAATCCCCAGCGCGGTCACCAGCGGCACCGTCACTTCCGAGGTGGTCACACCACCCAGATCATAGGCCAGCGCCACGATGTATTTTGGGGCCAACCAGGTCAGCAGGATGACCAGGGCATAGCCACCCATGATGTAATGGTGGATGGAATCCCCGGCGATGATCCGGTGCACCCCCACGGTAATCCCCACTGCCACACCGATGGCCACCAGGATGCGGATGGTATTGCCGTTGAGACGTCCCTTGCCCGCCTCCTCCGCCTTCTGACCGATGGCGATCAGGGCCGGCTCCGCCATGGTGGTGGCAAAACCGATGGTGAAGGCAAACAGGTAGATGAAAAAGATCCGATCCAGGGCAATGAGCTGCTCGGCCATGCTCTGACCGATGGGAAACAACCCCAGTTTGAGCCCCACCACGAAGGCGTAAAGCCCGAAGATCACCAGCACGAAACCACCGAAGACCTTATGAACGTGAGCAATGTGCTTGCGAATCACCAGGTACTGGAAGATCAGCACCACGGCGATGATGGGCAGCACGTCACGGAACATGACCAACAGATCCTTGAGCATGCCCAGCAGTACGCTGCCGGCCACCGGTGCCGCCACCTCGTCCAACGTAGCGGTATCCGCCATGGGCGCCACGGCCCCGTTGAGCAGATCAGGGTCGGCAAAGCTGAACACCAGAATGCCGTAGATCTGGACCACGATCATGGGCACCATCACCGCCAGGGCCACCAGGCCGAAACCGTGGGTCAGGGCATTGCGGCCACGCAGGGACACAGCCAGACCGATCCCCAGAGCCGCGATCAGAGGCACGGTGACGATGTTGGTGGTCACCCCACCGGAATCGTAGGCCAGGCCGACGATCTCTTCCGGCGCGAAGAAGGTCACGGCGACCACCAGCAGATAGCCGATGATCATGTACCAGTGCAGGCTGTGGCCCAAAACAATCCGTACCACGCCGAGGGCCACCACAAAGCCCACCGAGGTGGCCACCAGGACCCGGAGCGTGAAGGCCTGGATCCGTCCCTCGCTGATGAATTCAGCCTGGGAGGCCACGGCAATCAGGGCCGGCTCGGCGATCACGGCGGCAAAGCCCAGACAGAACCCGAACACCATGAGCCAGAGTAGCGAACCCTTCTTGGCAAACTCGTTGGAGAGATTCTTGCCGATGGGAAAGATGCCCATCTCCAGCCCCTGCAGGAACAGGGCCACCCCCACCACCACGATGAGCAGCCCCATGATCATGGAGCCGAGCCCCTCGGGGACCTGCTGCATGACCGCGAACTGGAAAAACCCCACCACCAGAATGATCGGCAACAGATTCCGGAAGGAATGGGTGAGTAGTCGGTAGAATTCCTTGAGCTGGTTCAAGAGCGCTTATACTGGTTGTGATGAGATCAGAGGACGCCTTGGCCGTCATTCTCCCAGGGGTGCCCCGGCATTAGCCGTCACTTGCGCAGGGGCGCTCTGGCCGTCACTCCCCCAGGGGTGCCCCGGCATTAGCCGTCACTTGCGCAGGGGTGCTCCGGCCGTCACTCCCGCGAAAGCGGGAGTCCAGGGTTTTCAGTCCGTAACTGGATTCCCGCTTTCGCGGGAATGACGTGTTAAGACCCGGGAATGACGCGTTAAGACCCGGCAACGACGTGCCAAGACCCGGCAATGACTTTTATTCAGGCTCGGGAAGGCTGTTAAGGCCTGGAAATATCTGGTTAAGACTCAGCAATAATCTGTTCGGAATGCCCCTAGCATACTGCAATCCGGACAATCTGTGATGCTATTAGAACACCGCCGCGCCACTCCGTTATCTCCTCATGCAATCGGGCATTTGCGGTATGCTTGCCCCCTGACCGGAGCATCCAGGATCAAACGGCGACCATGTCCCTTAATCTGCCCCACGAAATCATTCGCGAATCCGTCAAGCTAGCCCTGATCGAAGACATCGGTACCGGTGATCTCACGGCCGAATTGATCCCTGCCCGAACCCACTCCCGGGCATATGTCGTCTGTAAGGAACAGGCCATCGTCTGCGGGCAGGCCTGGTTCAACGAGACCTTCAGGCAACTGGACCCGGCAGTGGAGATCACCTGGCATTGCCGGGAAGGCGCGGCGGTGGAACCCGACACCCGGCTGTGCAGTCTGAGCGGACCGGCCCGGCCCATTCTCACGGGCGAACGCACGGCGCTGAATTTCCTGCAGACCCTGTCGGCCACGGCCACCCGGACCCGTCGCTATGTGGATGCCGTGGACGGAACCCCAGCCAATATCCTCGACACCCGCAAGACCTTGCCCGGCCTGCGCCTGGCACAGAAATACGCCGTCAGCTGCGGCGGCGGCATGAACCATCGCCTGGGCCTCTACGATGCCATTCTGATCAAGGAGAATCACATCATGGCCGCCGGCTCCATCGCCCGGGCCGTGACCCAGGCCCGCGCCCAGCCGGGTAACGTACAGGTGGAAGTGGAGACGGAAACCCTGGACGAGGTCCGTCAGGCTCTGGAGGCGGGCGCCGATGTAATCATGCTGGATGAGTTCAATCTGGAAGGCATGCGGGAAGCCGTGGCCCTGGTGGCCGGGCGCTGCAAGCTGGAAGCCTCCGGTGGCGTGGACCTCTCCAGGATTCGTGAAATCGCCAAGACCGGCGTGAATTTCATCTCCGTGGGTGCCCTGACCAAGCATATCCAGGCAGTGGATCTGTCCCTGCGGCTGGAGGCCTGATCTAGCCCACCCGGGCCTTGGCCATCTGCCAGAGGGCTTCCAGGGCCTCCAGGGATTCATCCTCCATGCGGCGGTCTTCCCGGGCCAGGATCTCTTCCATAAAGCGGAAACGGCGCTCGAACTTGGCATTGGTGCGCCGCAGGGCCGCCTCCGGATCCACTTTCAGGTGCCGGGCCAAATTGGACACGGCAAACAGGACATCCCCCAGCTCATCCTCCAGGCGGGCATGGGGCGCACCGGCACCCATCTCCGCCCTGACTTCGTCCAGTTCCTCATGGATCTTGTCCAGGATGGGGGCGGCATCGGCCCAGTCAAACCCCACCCGGGCGGCACGTTTCTGGATCTTGGCCGCCCGGACCAGGGCCGGGAGCGTCAGCGCGATGCCGTCCAGGATGCCCGGCACCGGCTCATTCCCGCTGCGGTCGCCCACCCCTGCCCCCTGACGGTCGGCCCGTTCCCGGGCCTTCTCCGTCTCCCAGGCCGCGTGCTGGGCGTCTTCCGAATCAAACCGGACACCGGCAAAGACATGGGGATGACGACGAATGAGCTTCTCCGCCAGGGTGCGGGCCACGTCGTCGAAATCGAAGCGCCCCTCCTCTTCCGCCATCCGGGCATGGAACACCACCTGCAGCAGCAGATCCCCCAGTTCCGAGCGCAGCTCATCAAAGTCGCGCCGAGCAACGGCATCGGCCACTTCATAGGCCTCTTCCAGGGTGTGGGGCACGATACTGTCGTAGGTCTGCTTCAGATCCCAGGCACAGCCACGCTCCGGATCCCGGAGCCGTGCCATGATCTTGAGGACTTCGTCCAATGCGGCGGAAGATGAGGGTTTCATGACTAGAAATTAAAACGGATGCCGAAATGGATGTTGTCATCCAGCTTGTAGTTTTTCTTGCTGTCCAGATCCGTCGCGATCCGGCGATAGCCGATGAAGCCGGCGGCTCCCGGGGTCACTTCCAGTTCATAGCGGAGGGCGATATCCCACAGATCATCCGCGTCGCCGAAGCTGGTGACGGGCGGGGCGTAATAAGCCTCCAGAGCGAAATACATGGGGGTGTTGGCCGGAATCGTATACCTCACCTCGCCCCCCAGACCCAAAGACTGGAATGTCTCATCCGGCTCATCAACAAATCCCAGATACAGCTTGCCGCCCACGCCGAAGGTCAGCGGCTGTTCTCCGGCGGGCACGCCCCGCACATTCATGCCGGTGGTCAGCATGTAATCACTGTCGTCATTGAAAAAGAGACCGAAAAACAGATCGGCGCCGCCGAATCCAATGGCGCTGGAGTCGGTGATGAAGTTGAACTGAGCCGTTTCCTTGCTCAGGTAGATGTCCAGGGTATGGGCCGAGGCCACGGGGGCCATCCCCATCAGACAGGCCGCCGCCAGCAGTTTTACGCGCATAGAGATGTTCCAGTGAGTGTTTTAAAAAGTCAGGACGGATCTGAAAATCTTCACGTCGATATCAGCCCTTGGGCTGTTCATCCCGGGTCTTGCTCAGCCCCGGGGGAGACATCAGTGTCTGGGTCTTGTGGTCGTAACGCCCCTTGAGTTCGTCCTTGATGGTACCCGACCACATGGGCACACCGATGAAATAACCGGCACGCCCGATCAGATGCGCCGCCACCGGCCCGGTGAGCACCAGGAACACGATGATGGCGGCGGCCTTGGCCGCCACCGTCACATCGCCGAAGAATTCCAATCCCACGGCGATCATCAAAAGTCCTCCGCCCAGGGCGCCGGCCTTGGTGGTGGCATGCAGCCGGATGGGCAGATCCGGCATGCGCAAAAGGCCCAGCGCCGCCACGAACATGAAGCCGACCCCGGCGAGCAGGAACAGGCTGATCAGGATCTCCACCAGAAGCTCAGTCATCATCGCGGCTGCCTCCCTTGGCAATCAGGCGGGCAAAGCCCACCGCGGCCAGAAACGCGGTCAAGGCCAGCACCATGGCCACGTCCAGGAAGGCCGTCACCCCGCTGGACAGGGTATAGACCGCGATGAAACCCACGGTCAGGGTCGCCAGCATCTCCAGGGCCACCACCCGATCCGGCAGGCTGGGACCCAGCACCAAACGGAAAAAAATCAGTACCAGGGAAATCCCCAGCACCACGTAGGCAATGAAAATGGAGAACTCAAGCATGGTTGCCCCCGCTGCAGATACTTGAACGCCTGTCACGCCCCGGGCGGCTCATCGCAGCACCTCCAGGGCCCGATATTCCATGTAGCGGATACTCTCGATGACCGCCTCTTCATTTTCCAGATACATCACATGGATATACAGCACCTTACGGTCACTGGACACGTCCAGGCTCAGGGTACCCGGGGTCAGGGAGATGAGATTGGCGACCACGGTGATCTCCGCATCCGTCTTTGCCTCCAGCGGAAACGCGATCACGCCCGGCTTCATGTAGTACGTCGGCGTGAGTACATCATAAGCCACCTTGAGATTGGAGAGGATCAATTCCTTGATGAAAAAGCCGATGAAGCGGATCGCCTTGGGGATCTTGCCGGTATAGGCGGCAAAACCGGGCTGATCCCGCAGGGCCGAGGCCAGGATCAGATAACCCAGCACCAGACCGATGAACAGGTTGGTACCCGTGAAGCTGCCGGTCAGGCCCATCCAGACCAGGGCCAGCAGGATATTCGAGGCCAACGGACCGATCATTATCGTTCCCCCAGGACTGCATCAATATACAGGCTCGGATTGAGCAGCTGATGGGCTGCCGCATCCGCGATCCGGTAGACGGGCTCCGCCCCCAGACCGATGAATACCGTCAGCGCCGCCATCCCGCCGATGGTCAGGTAGAGCACGCCGGAACCGGCGCTGCCGTGGGCCGGGCGGTCGGCATATTCCTCAGGCTGGGCCTTCCAGAACACCTCGGCCCAGATCTTGATCATGGAGTACAGGGTCAGCAGCCCGACCAACAGGGCTACACCCACGATCCACCAGGCCTCGGCCTCCACACCGGCGCGGATGAGGATGAACTTGGCGAAGAATCCGGACAATGGCGGTATCCCGGCCAGAGACAATGCCGGTATCAGGAACAGGATGGCCAGCATCGGATGGGAGCGATACATGCCGCCCAGCTCCTTGAGCTCGTAGGTCCCCTTGAGCCGGTACACCAGACCGCTGACCAGGAACAGATTCGCCTTCACGATGATGTGGTGCATGATGTAGAACACCCCGCCGACGATGGCCAGGGGCGTGAACAGCGCCAGTCCCATGATCATGTAACCGATCTGGCTGATGATGTGGAACGACAGGATGCGCCGGAACTCATACTGGGCCGCCGCCCCCAGCACCCCGGTGAGCATGGTCGCGGCGGCCACCCACAGCAGGATCTCGTGGGTGTAATCCACGTCCTGGGTGAACATGAGGGTGAACACCCGGAACAGGGCATAGACCCCCACCTTGGTCAGCAGGGCCGCGAACAGGGCCGAGACCGCCACCTGCGGCGTGTGATACGAGGCCGGCAGCCAGAAGAAGAAGGGGAAGGCACCGGCCTTGATGCCGAAGGACACCAGGAACAGCATGGCAATGACGGTGATGATGCCCGGATCTTCCGCGTAACTGAGTTTGTCGGCAATATCCGCCATGTTCAGGGTGCCCGTCAGGCCATAGAGCAGACCGATGGCGGACAGCAGCATGGCCGAGGAGACCAGGTTCAGGGTCACGTACTTGATGGCACCTTCCATCTGTGCCCGCTCTCCCCCCAGGATCAACAGAGCGAAGGAAGCCACCAGCATCACTTCGAACCACACGTAGAGGTTGAAGATATCGCCGGTGAGAAAGGCCCCGTTCACCCCCGCCAGCAGCAGATGCAGCAGCGGATAGTAGCCAAAGGCCTCATGGCGCCGGCTCATGGACGTCAGGGAGTAGACCGCCGTGGCAAAACCGCTGATGCCCGCCAGGACCACCATGATGGCGCCGAGCAGGTCCGACACCAGCACGATGCCGAAGGGGGCCTGCCAGTTGCCCATGTGCATCACCAGGATGCCGTCCTGCCAGGTGGCGGCCAGCAACCACAGGGCGGACAGCAGCATGAGCCCGGTCCCGGCCACGGTGGTCACGCGCTGGGCAAGACGCCAGCGCCAGAGGATCAGCGTCAGGGCGCCGAAGAACAGGGGAATGATGACCGGCAACGCGACTTCTAACCTCATGTGTCGGTATCCTTCATCTGGTCCATGTCGTCAGCCTTCACCACCTCGTAGGCACGGTGGATCAGCACCACCGCAAAGGCCAGCACCCCGAAACCGATCACGATGGCGGTCAGGATCAGGGCCTGGGCCAGGGGATCGGCCACCGCACCCGCCGGCTGCATGGCCCCTTCAGGCACCAGGGGCGGCGCGCCGCGCAACAGGCCGGCCTGGGTGAACAGCAGCAGGTTGGCGGCGTTGGACAGCAGCACCAGTCCGATCACCAGCTTGACGATGGAGCGGCGCAGCATCATGTAGATGGCGGCAGCGAACAGGCCACCGACCGTGAACGCCATCAGGGTTTCCATGGGCGATCTCCCGTGAAGCACCTGCCCGGCGCCGCACTCTTCAGTGCAGACCGCAGGCTCCGGCGTTCCAGACTCGTCTTGTGGGTCCGGCGTTTCGAGAACATGTGATTACCGCTTTGAATGCGTGAATGGTATGGAGCACCGGGACAGCGATCAGTCTTCCGCCTCGGCCAGGGACAGCAGGATCAGCAGTACCGCGCCGATCACCACCAGATATACCCCGACATCGAACAGCAACGGGGTCCCCACCTTGAGTTCACCCAGCACCGGCAGGGTCAGTTCAAGCCACTGGGAGGTAAAAAAAGGCTGCCCCACGAAGACGGCCGGCACCCCGGAGATCACCCCGAACAGCAGACCCCAGCCCAACAGATCCCTGGGTTCGAAGCGCAACACCCGCTTGGCGCTGCGGATATCCAGAGCGAACATGTACAGGGCAACGGCGGAGGCCGCCACCAACCCGGCAATGAAGCCGCCCCCCGGCTCGTTATGGCCGCGCAGCAGCAGGAACACGGAGAAGATCAGCAGCAGCGGCAGCAGAAAATGGGCCGCCGTGCGCAGGATCAGCGACTGCAGGGCGAATTGTGAGTTCATTTCCGGTCCTCCGCGCGGAACTTGATCATGGCGTAGACACCTACCGCGGCCAGGGCCAGCACCACGATCTCACCCAGGGTATCCAGCGCCCGGAAATCCACCAGAATGACGTTGACGATATTGCGGCCATAGCCGGAGGGCTGGCTTTCCTGAATGAAATACTCGGAAATGCTGTCCGCATACCGGGTGGTGCTGGCGGCCAACTTGAGCACGGCCATCATGGCCCCTACGGCCAGGGCAATGACGGCATCCCGGATCCTCAACACCATGGGTGTCAGACCCAGGAAACCCGGCAGGCGGAACAGGACCAGCACCAGCATGATGACGGTCAGCGTCTCCACCAGCACCTGGGTGATGCCCACGTCCGCGGCGCTGAACAGCACATAGATCAGGGCCACGCAGAAACCCACCGCGCCCAGGGAGACCACCGCGCCCAGGCGGGAGCGGGTGGTCACCGACACCAGGGCCGCCATCAGCAGCACCGCGACGATGAAGGCCTCGTGCACCAGGATGCCGGACAGGTCCAGATCAATGTGCACATGGGTACGGGTGAACAGGGTCACCATGACCAGGCCTACGGTAGAGATCAGGATGGTGAGCAGGTAGTAGCGCAGATAGCCGTTTTGCAGCACCCGGGTCTGCCACTCGGACAGCCACACCATGCCGGCCATGGCCTTCTCGTAGGCGGCCTCGGGGCCGTAGCGATCGACCACCGCCATGAACCCGGTGAACCGGCGGAACCGTTCCCAGTTGAGATAGAGCAGCAGGCCCAGCGCCAGACTCACCCCGCTCAGCAACAAGGGCAGGTTGAAACCGTGCCAAAGCGACAGGTAGGGCGATACCGGCGCACCATACACCGCCGCCGCCGCCCAGGCGATCAGGCCCTGGTCCACCAGCCCGGCGCCCAGTCCGAACAGCAGCCCCAGGGAGGCCAGAATCACGGGACCCGCCAGCAGGGCCGGCGGCGCCTCGTGGGCCGGTGTCTTGGGCGTGTCGACCCGGGGACCATACCAGGGCCGGATGCCGACGATGGCCGCCACCGCCACCACCATGACGGCGGAGACCACAGCAAAGACACTGAGCAGTCCCGCCAGAGCCGGTGCCTCCAGCACCGCCTCGAACAGCAACTCCTTGGCCACGAAACCAAACATGGGCAATACCCCCGCCAGGGACAGGGCCGCCAGACCGGCAAAGACCGTGGTCACCGGCAGCGCACGGCGCAACCCCCCGGTCTGCAGGAAATCCTTGCAGCCCGCCTCATGGTCCAGGATACCCGCCACCAAGAACAGCGCACCCTTGTAGAGGGAGTGGGCCAGCAGGAAGGCCATCGCCGCCAGCATGGCGGTCTCGGTACCCACACCGATGAGCATGGTGAGGGTGCCCAGGGCCATGACCGTGGAATAGGCCAGCACCTGCTTGACGCCGGTGGAACGCACCGACAGGAACACCCCGACGAACATGGTCACGGCCCCGAACAGGCCCAGCAACAGCATCCAGTCCTCGGTGCTCCCCAGGGACGGGTTCAGACGGGCCATCAGATACACCCCGGCCTTGACCATGGTGGCAGAGTGCAGGTAGGCGGAGACGGGGGTCGGCGCCGCCATGGCGTTGGGCAGCCAGAAATGGAAGGGATACTGGGCCGACTTGGTGAAGCACCCCAGCAGCACCAGCAGCAGGATGGCCAGGTACCAGTCGTGCTCGCGGAAGATGTCGCCGGAGGTGAGCAGCTCGTGCAGTTCATAGCTGCCCCCCACCAAGGCCATCATGATCAGGCCGGTGAGCAGGGCCAGCCCGCCGGCCACGGTGACGAACAGGCCCTGCAGAGCCGACTTGCGGGCCTTGGCGTCCTCATGGTTGTAGCCGATGAGCAGATAGGACGTGATGCTGGTGAGCTCCCAGAACACGAACAGGGAGATCAGGTTACTGGACAGCACCAGTCCCAGCATGGAGGCCATGAAGGCAAGGATCAGGACGTAGAAGCGCCCCAGGTCCCGATGGCCCTCCAGATAGCGGCCCGCGTAGGCCACCACGAAGAAACCGATCCCCGAGATCAGCAGGGCAAAGAGCAGGCTGAGGCCGTCGACGAGGAAGGTGAGCTGGATGCCGAGACTGGGAATCCAGTCGTATTCCAGAATGATCCGCCCGCCGTCGGTCTCGCCCAGGGCGGGCAGGAAAGAGGCAAAGTAGATGAATAGCACCGCCGGCAGAGCGGCCAGCGCCCAGCCACTGTGGCGACCCAGGCCCCGATGCACCCAGGGCGCAACCGCGGCAATCAGAAATCCGGACAGGACGGCAAGCAACATGGGTTGTTTGATGGGCGATTCAGCAAGGCCCGGCGCCGTCTTCGGCCCCGATATCCCCTGCCCCGCGTCAAGGATCGACCGCGGATGCCTCCCTCCTCCAAGTTGAACGTGGATGGATAGAACACCGCCCCCAAAATCGGGCAGGCGAAAGTCTTGCGGCACACGCGTCCGTGCATCCGCTCTCAGGCACGTTTTATGCTAACCAAATTTGCTTTTTATTTGCAAACCCCAGCCTGCCCCCCATTGTGGCAAGCCGGGGGAGGCACATCCGGGCTCAGTCGATCCAGCCACTCTGCCGGCGCCGCCAGCGAATGCGGGTCAGGATGATCCCCAACAGCAGGCTACCGACGGACACACCGGCCCCCACCAGGAACCAGTCCCGGCGCACATTCTCCTGCAAGGCCCGGTTCTGATCCTGGAGCGCGCCAACCCTGGACTGTTCCTGAGACAGCGCTTGCGCCAGGGCCTCGTTGCGGCGGGCGGTCTCCAGAGGTTCGGCCGCCACCTCGCGCAGGGTTTCCAGTTCCCGCTCCAACTCGGCCACCCGTCCGGCCAGACCATCGGCCCGCTGGGTTTCGCTATCCCGCTCAGCCGTCAGACTACGAATCCGGTCTCCCTGTTCCCCACGATTTTCGTCCAGCTGTTGTATGCGACGCTCGGCCTGGACCAAACGTTCCCTGGCATGGGGGCGATTCATGAGGAAACGGCTCTCGATCCAGCCCTCGGTCCCGTTGGCCGTACGGACCAGGGTATAGCCGTCGTCATCCACCTGCAGTACGGTCACCTCGGTGCCACTGGTGAGAAACTGCAAAATTCGATGCTGCAGCGTCTTGCCGGTGCGGATATGGGCACTGAGCTCGTCGGAGATATAGGCCGTGCCCTGGGCCTGGACCAGACCGGGCCAGGCGGTGGCCAGCAGCAGGATGACCAGGATCAGGGACGGCAGGGGTACCAGGGGGCGTTTCACGAAAGATGTCCTTTGCTTGTCGGTCATGGATCAGGCGCGCCTATTCTAAGCGGACCCCCGGCAAAACCGGGGACGGCAGGGCTGCTACTTGTGCCGAAGATCACAAAAACACGGCCGATCCGCCCCCCGCACAGGGTGACGGAAGAAGGCCACTCCCCTACTCTATCAGCCTTGCAGGCCTGCAGACTGAGCGCCTGTCCCGGGATTACGTCACAGCCAACCACCGGAAGCAAATCCCATGTCAGAGAAAGACCCGGCACACCTGAGTCCACAGGAAGCCCATGAGCTGCTCAAGAAAAACCCCAGAGCCCTGCTGATCGACATACGCTCCAGCATGGAGTTCCTGTTTGTCGGGCACCCGGTCGGGGCCGTGCACATCCCCTGGATGGATGAACCGGACTGGACCCTGAACCCAAGGTTCGTGCCCGAGGTGCGCAAGTTGCTGCTGGGCAGTGTCGGCACCGAGTCAACCCGCGAAACCTGCGCGCCGATCATCCTCATCTGCCGCAGCGGCAAGCGCTCCCTGGACGCAGGGCGGCTACTGACCAGGGAAGGTATCCCCAACGTGTACCACATCGGCGAAGGCTTTGAAGGGGAACTGGATGACCGGCACCACCGCTCCAGCCTGGGCGGCTGGCGTTTCCATGGGCTGCCCTGGGAGCAGTGCTGACCCGCTCTCGTTCCGTGCGGGGGTCCGGGACATCACGCTTTCGTGGATGCCCTGGACCGCTGCCATCGCCGCACGCGATGCTCCAGCCGCAGGGGCAGGAACAGGATCAGATCGTAAAGCCGAGGCAGGAACCGGGACAGCAGCCGCATCATGCGGGCGAGATGAAAGCTCAGGAATGCCAGTAACTGCAGCACCACCACAGCCCACCAGCCCACCAGCACCCCCATGGCCTGCATGAACAGCTGCAGCGGCAGTGCGGTCAGCGCCAGCAGCAGGGTCATCAGCCCGCCCAGGGATAGCAGTGTCAGCAGTGAAAGCCATTCCAGCGACACCGGCACCAGGTCCGGTTCTCCCTCCAGAAGCCGACCCAGCGCGTCCTCATGCACGATGAACAGCTCGCGGGATGCAGCCAGCGATCCGGACAGCCAGACCAGCAGCCCCAGCAGCAGGATCCCGCCCCACATCAGACGTCTTCTCCCCGCTGCGTCCCAACTGGCCACCATGGGTAGCAGGGAGGTCACCCCCCTGGACTCCAGAATCATGGCGCCGACCACCACCGGCATCAGCAGGAACAACAGGGTTGCCAGCGCCGACAGGCCGAACCCGTCGCCCTCCGGGGGATACCAGCCCAATATCTCCGTGACGGGCATGAGCAGCAGGTTGAAATTCATAAACCCCGTCAGCAGGAGCAGTCCAAGCAACAAGAGGCTCACCGCCAATTGACCCACCGATGCCAGGGTGAGGGCGGGCGGGGGCATGCTCCGGTCCTTGAGACGCTGATACTGGGACAGCGTCACGTCCAGGTGTCGCGCCTGGTCCCGCACCGCAACCACGCCTTTTTCCAGGTCGGACAGCCGGTCACCCAGGGCTCGCCACTCCGGTAACAGGCCGCGCAATATCTTCAGGCGCTCCCGGTTGCCGTGGCGATATTCATCCAGGGTATCCCGACCCGCGCGGGCCAGGGTATCGTGGATCTCCTGCAGCACGGTGTTCACACGAGGGTCGGTTTTCGCGGGGGCCTCGCCCAGGGCCTGGGCGGTCCGTATCCAGACGGGCTCTTCGGGAACCTGATCCCGGGTCTGCCGGTAATCCTCCTCCAGCCTTTCGATCTGCTCGGCAATACGCCGCTGCAGGATGGCATATCCGCCCAGATCCCGGTTCAAACGGTGATGGATACCCCGGCACTCCCGGTCCACCCTCAGGTGCAGGCGTTGCAGCGCCACACCGCGCAGATACGACTGATGACGATGACGCACCTTGCGGCCCGCAAACCTCAGCCCATGGGCGGCGGCACGAAACTGCCATTCCAACAGGCGAAAGGCCTGTCTCAGCGCAGGGCGCAGCCAGGGGCGGCTCAAGTAAAGGAGCAGGATCCCGATAATCATCCAGATCAGGATGGACACACCCAGGTTATCCGCCCACAGGCCCCAGAGATCTTCACTGCTCATTCATCAACTCCCGGTTTTCGGTACACGTGGTCGGCGGGCGGCTTAAAGTTTTCCGGCGGACGGCCGACAAATCTATTGAGGCCATCCTGTTCCAGGCTACCCCGTTCTACAGTACCTGGACTGATGGGCTCAAATTCCATGACAAGAAAAGGTCTGATCCGGGCTTGAAATGGGGCCCAGCGGCTGCACTACCGCACGAATATGCCGAAAGACAATCGGATCATGCAATCCAATAGAGACTGACCCATGGACCGAAGCCAACTGGAACTGAAAATAGGCGCCCAGCTCAGCCCCTACCGGGAGATGCCGGATATGACGGCCGGGGCTGCCGTGCTGGGCTTTCTCCCCGCGTTCATGGACATACAAACGCACGAGACGCACCTGTCCATCAACGATGATGGTTCGCTGGCGGTCATCCACCTGCTGGATGGACTACCGGATCACTGGGTGATCGAACGGGATGAGCAGGGTCGCATCACCGCGCTCAAGGACGGGATTGTCGCCGGCTTCATGCGCCAGGGTCGGTTCTTCACACGCTCGGAACTGGCACGGCTTCGCTGGGACGCCTGAAACCGGATTTCCCCTTGTGCCCGAGGGCGTAATCCGGTCCAATAGGCGGCTCCTTATCGCCAGACACCCGACCCATGCGAAAGAACAGTTACGAGCGCGAAGAACTTCTGCAGTGCGGCCACGGAGAGATGTTCGGCCCCGGCAACGCCCAACTACCGGTCCCGAACATGCTGATGATGGACCGCGTCAACCATATCAGCGACGAAGGCGGCGCCTTCGGCAAGGGTGAGATGCGTGCCGAACTGGATATCACTCCCGATCTCTGGTTCTTCGACTGTCATTTCCCGGGTGACCCGGTCATGCCCGGCTGTCTGGGCCTGGATGCCATGTGGCAGCTGGTGGGCTTCTACCTGGCCTGGATCGGCAATCCCGGTCGCGGCCGCGCCCTGGGCGTGGGTGAAGTGAAGTTCACCGGTCAGGTCCTGCCCAGCGCCCAAAAAGTCACCTATCAGGTGGACGTCAAGCGCGTCATCACCCGCAAGCTGGTGCTGGGTATCGCCGACGGTCAGGTGCTGGTGGATGATCGCCTGATCTACACCGCCAAGGACCTGCGGGTCGGCCTGTTCACCTCCACCGACGGTTTCTGACGCCACTTTCCTCCCGTTTGACCTGTGAGCCCTGATCGACGACGATCAGGGCTCACGCACATCCGGGGGATGACCGTGGGCCAGGAGATCGACCACACGCACTTCAAGGCCGGCGATTTCGCCCGCTTCCGGGCCTATTTGGAGGCTGAAACCCGGCTGGCCCACGACCTGTTCCAACAAGGTCGTTTCGATCACGGCGATCCACTGGCAGGATTCGAGATCGAAGCCTGGCTGCTGGACCGGCATGAAGGACCCGCGCCGCTCAATGAGGCCTTCCTGCAGCAATTCGACGACCCCATGGCCACCCCCGAGCTGGCCGCCTTCAACATTGAAGTCAACACCCGCCCCCACCCCCTGATCGGTCGCGCCCTCACCCGGATCCACCGGGAGATGTCGGCCACCTGGCAGCAAGCCCGTCAGGCCGCGGCCGCCGTCGGCGCGCGCGTCCTGATGACCGGCATCCTGCCCACCCTGCGCCCGGAACATCTGCGCTTGGGCAACATGTCATCCATGAAACGCTACCGGGCCCTGAATCGGGAGGTCTTCCGCTCCCGGCAGGGACGGCCGGTGCGGCTGGACATCGCCGGCCGGGAGCATCTTCTGCACCTGCACCGGGATGTCATGCTGGAAGCCGCCACCACCTCGTTCCAGATCCATCTGCAGACGCCACCGGATACGGCCCACCAAGTCTATAATGCAGCCATCATCGCTTCGGCTCCCATGGTGGCCGCCGGCGCCAATGCCCCCTTCCTGTTCGGCAAGGACCTGTGGGACGAGACCCGGATTCCCGTCTTTGAGCAGGCCGTGGAGATCGGCGGCTACGAGGACGCGGCCCGGGGCCCCCTGCGCCGGGTCAGCTTCGGCTCCGGCTATGCCCGGGAATCCATCCTGGAATGCTTCGACGAAAACCAGGCGCACTTCCCGGTCCTGCTGCCCATGTGCAGTGACACCCCGCCGGAGCAGTTCGCCCACCTACGCCTGCACAACGGCACCATCTGGCGCTGGAACCGTCCATTGATCGGGTTTGACGATGAGGGCCGGCCCCACCTCCGGATCGAACACCGGGTCCTGCCGGCCGGCCCGACCCTCACCGACAGCGTGGCCAACACCGCCTTCTTCTACGGGCTGGTGGAGGACCTGATCACCGAGCCCGGCGGACCCGAAACCCTGATTCCCTTCGCCGCCGCCAAGGACAACTTCTACCAGGCGGCCCGCCTGGGCCTGGGTGCCGTCCTGCAGTGGCGCGACGGGCAGCGCATCGGCACACGGGACCTGATTCTGGACGAGCTGCTGCCCCGGGCCCGTCATGGCCTGCAGCGCCTGGGACTGGCCCGGGCGGACAGCCATCACTACCTGGAGATCCTGGCCGAGCGGGTGCGGACGGGCCGCAACGGCGCCCGGTGGCAGCGGGACTTCGTTGCCCGGCACGGGCGGGACATGATCGCGCTGACCCGGGCCTGCCGCCGACACCAGGCCACCGATGCGCCTGTGCATCAATGGGATCTTCAACTCGTCGCCGCAGAGGACTCAGAATCATGCTGAGACAGCAGGAAGGATTGCCCGCAGGCTTTCTGGATACCCCGGCCGAGGCCCTGCATCGCATCGTCCCGGAACCGACCCTGTTTCATCTGCCGGGACGCCGTTCGCCCGCCCTGTTCGTCTCCATCCTGCTGCACGGCAACGAACCGGTCGGCCTGCACGCCATCCAGCAGATGCTCGGTACACTGCCGACGAGCGAACTGCCCAGGGGCCTGAGCCTGTTCGTAGGTAATGTGGCGGCCGCCCGGGACGGTGTACGCCGTCTGGAAGGACAGGCGGACTTCAACCGCATCTGGCCGGGCACGGAGGCACCGGACGGCCCCGAATCCCGGCTTGCCGCCGAAGTGCTGGAAACCATGAGGTCACGGGGCGTCTTTGCCAGCGTGGACATCCACAACAACACCGGCCTGAACCCCCACTATGCCTGCATCAACCGGCTCGACCATCGCTACCTGCGTCTGGCCACCCTGTTCAGCCGTACGGTGGTGTATTTCATCCGCCCCCGGGGGGTGCAGTCCATGGCCTTTGCCGAGCTGTGTCCGGCGGTGACCCTGGAATGCGGCAAACCCGCCGACCGGCATGGTGTGGATCATGCGGCGGACTATATCCGCGCCTGTCTGAACCTGGCGGAACTGCCGGATACCCCGGTCCCCGCCCACGATCTGGACCTGTTCCATACCGTCGCCCAGGTAAAGATCCCCCCCGAGGTACGGATCAGTTTCAAGGACCCGGAGACGGACCTGCTGTTTGCCCCGGACCTGGATCACATGAACTTCCGGGAACTGCCCGCAGGTACGGTACTGGGCACGGTCAATGGGGGCCGCTCGCTGCCGGTCACGGCCCATGACGAGCAGGGAGCGGAGGTCTCGCCCCACTATTTCGTCGTGGAACACGAACGCCTGGTGCTCAGGCGCCCCATGATGCCCTCCATGCTCACCCTGGATGAACGGGTGATCCGCCAGGACTGCCTGTGCTATCTCATGGAGCGGATGGACGGACAGCCGGAAAACTCACACCCGGCGTCCGAGTGACCGGCCAAAACGGGTGATGGAGACGGCATCTTTCAGCAGGGACAAGGTCAAAGGTTCATGGCCCGCCCCTGAGCCGCCCCTGAGCCGCGCTTGAGCCGCCCCCCGGGCAAGGCCGGGTTGTATGACCAAATCTTTCCGAGGGACCCACCATGTCCGGACACAAGCCCCCCATCGCCTGGTCCACGGCGACCTTCTTTCTCCTCACCAACCTTGCCGCCGTCACCCTCGTCCCCTGGTGGGGACTGACCCAAGGCTACAGCGTTGCGGCCTGGGCGGCCTTTTTCGTGCTCTTCGCCCTGGGCGGTCTGAGCATTACCGTCGGCTACCATCGGCTGTGGGCGCACCGGACCTTCAAGGGACGCTGGCCCCTGCGTCTCGTGCTGGCCATCTTCGGCGGCATGACGCTGCAAAACAGCATCTACAACTGGGTTGCCCGCCACCGCATCCACCATCGCTTCGTGGATGACATGCAGCGGGACCCCCACTCCATCAAAGTCGGTTTCTGGCATGCCCACATGGGCTGGATGATGCGCGAGTGGCCCGCCACCCAGGCGGACTACAGCCAGGCCCGCGATCTTGAAAATGATCCCATCGTCATGTGGCAGCACAAATATTACTGGCCACTGGCCTGGACCACGAATCTGGGGATTCCCCTCGCCCTGGGTTTTCTCACCGGCGACCTGGTGGGCATGGTGCTGCTTGCCGGGGTGCTGCGCCTGGTGATCAGCCATCACTTCACGTTTTTCATCAACTCCCTGGCCCACAAATGGGGCCGGCAGCCTTACAGCGAGGATAACACCGCGGTGGATAACGCCCTGGTCGCCCTGCTGACCTGGGGCGAGGGCTATCACAACTACCACCACGCCTTCCAGAACGACTACCGCAACGGCGTGCGCTGGTGGCACTACGACCCCTCCAAATGGATCATCAACCTGTGTGCCTGGACGGGCCTGGCCCATGGCCGGCGAAGCATCCCGCAGTTCAAGATCCAGCGCGCCCGTCTTGACCTGCAATTCCGCAAGCTTCAGGAACGGCTGAACAAGGAAGGCGTTGCGCCCACCTGGCGGGAGGTGCTGGATCGGGAATACCAACAGTTCAAAGACACGGTGCAACAGTGGCAACAGCTTCAGTTGCGTCGGGTCCAGGCGGGCACGGCGGCCATGCGCGACCGCTGGGTCAGCACCGAGCTGCGAACCTCGTTCAAGGAACTGGAGTACCGGCTGAAGATGCAGCGGCGGCGCCTGCGGGCACTGAGCGCCATCGCCGGGGGACCCACATAGGGCACGCCCGGCCCGAATGGGCGCGGGACTCAGGAAGGGGTTTCGCCGACCGGCACCGTGATCTGTTCCACGAACACATCCATCCGCGACGGCAGCACCAGCGGACCGAACTGATTGAACACGGGGACGTCCGCCGCATCCCGCCCATAGCCCAGGCGAACCCGGCCGGGATCCGGCTTTGCCCGGGTAGGGTCAAAGGAATACCACTGTCCCCCCACAAAGGCCTCGAACCAGGCATGCAGATCCATGGGCTCCAGCCGATGCAGGTAGCCCACCACATAACGGGCGGGGATGCTCAGGCTCCGACACAGGGCGATGCCGACATGGCTGAAATCCCGGCAGACGCCGTTACGCCGATTAATGGCCTCCAGTGCGGAAATCGGCGCCGGATCGGAGTCAGTGAGGTAGCCCAGGTGCGCATGGGTCCAGCGGGTGATCGCCTCGACCTGATCATAGCCGGGAATGCAGCCCGCCACGATCTCGCCGGCCAGACGGCCCAACCGGTCCGAGTCGCAGTAACGACTGGGCGTCAGGTACATCAGGGCCTGATCCGGCAGGTCCTGGATCAGGACGAAGGGCGCGCCGGGCGCCTGCTCCAGGGTGGCCGGCACCTGCACATCGGAACGCACTTCCACCTTGAAGTGACCGGGCGGTGCCGTCAGGCGCTGCCACAGGTTACCGTACATGTCGGTGTACTCGATGATCGGCATGCCGGGAAAGACGGCATAACGATCCTGCGCCACCCATTGATGGGCATCACTGCGCGGCCTGAGCAGGAGCAGCATGGGACTTTCCACCTGAAAACTCATTTCCAGGGTACAACCGACTCGCAACCACATGGACCGTCCTCGCTAGATTTGAGTGACCCATGCGCCTCAGCCCAGGTCCACCTCGACTTGATGTGTCCGACGGTCATCGACGAGGGGAATCCTGCCCCATCCGGCCTCGAACGCGGCGGCATCCGGGATCTCGGTCCCGTCAAGGGACACCCGGATGACCCGCCGGGACGCCCCGGTCGTACCGCTCACCTTGATATGGTATAGGGTTTCACGATACCGGTAGTGGATGGTATACGCATTCCAGTCATCGGGGATGCACGGCGCGATGCGCAGATGATCCCCCCGCAGTTGCAGACCCAGCAGGGTTTCCAGGGTCAGCCGATACATCCAGCCTGCCGCCCCGGTATACCAGGTCCAGCCGCCGCGGCCCGTGTGGGGCGGCGCGCCATAGACGTCCGCGCTCATGACATACGGCTCAACCTTGTAACGCGCCACCGCCGCGGGCGTGTCGCCGTGATTGACGGGATTGAGCAGGGCGTAGCATTCCCAGGCCCGCCGCCTGTCGCCCATCCGGGCGAAGGCCATCGTGGTCCAGATCGCGGCATGGGTATACTGACCGCCGTTCTCACGCACCCCCGGCACATAGCCCTTGATGTACCCGGGCTCCAGGGCCGACCGGTCAAAGGGCGGGTCGAGCAGACGGATCAGGCCGTCATCCCGACTCACCAGGTGTCGGTCCACCGCATCCATCGCCTCGCGGGCGCGCCGGGGATCCCCGGCGCCGGAGAGGATCGCCCAGCTCTGGCTGATGGCGTCGATGCGGCATTCGTCATTGATGGCGGACCCCAAAGGTGTACCGTCGTCGAACCAGGCCCGCCGATACCAGGCGCCGTCCCAGGCGCTCGCTTCGATATGACCCCGCAGCTGCTCGGCCTGGTCATGGCAGAACTCGGCAAACTCGCCGTCATCCCGACCCCGGGCAAGATCGGCAAACTGCTGCAGGACGTCGAACAGGAACCAGGCCAGCCAGACACTTTCGCCCCGACCCTCATGGCCCACCCGGTTCATACCGTCGTTCCAGTCCCCGCAGCCCATCAGCGGCAACTGATGCACACCGAAACGCAGGCCATGCCTGAGGGCGCGGACACAGTGCTCATAGAGACCGGCGACTTCCGGGGAGCGTTGCGGCTGGTTGTAGTAAGCCTCTTCGTCGGGATTGAGCTCGCGGCCCTCCAGGAAATGGACCGGCTCGTCCAGGACACCGGTGTCGCCGGTGGCGGCCACGTAATGGCAGGTCACATAGGGCAGCCAGAGATAGTCATCGGAAAAATGGGTACGTACACCCTGGCCGCCGGGGGGGTGCCACCAGTGCTGCACGTCACCCTTGAGGAACTGGCGCCCGGCGCAGCGGATCAACTGCACCCGGGCCAGTTCGGGGGTGGTATGGATCAGGGCCATGACATCCTGCAACTGGTCACGGAAGCCGTAGGCGCCGCCGGACTGATAGTAGCCACTGCGCGCCCACAGCCGGCTGGACAGGGTCTGATAGACCAGCCAACCGTTGGCCAGCACATTCAGCGCCAGATCGGGTGTCTCCACCTGGACCGCGCCCAAGGTGTGATTCCAGTACTCCCACACCCCTTCCAGGGCCTGGTGCGCCCCCGCCCGACCACCGAATCGGTGGATGAACTCGCCGACCTCGTCCACGCTCGTCGCCGCGCCGAACAGGAACACGACTTCGGCGGACTGTCCCGCCTCCAACTCCACCCGGCCCTGCACCGCCGCGCAAGGATCCAGGCCGGCGCCGGTTCGGCCTGACAAGCGCTTGCGGCGCATGGCCGCCGGCTTGGCCATGGAACCGTTGCGGCCGATGAACTCGGTCCGCCCACCGCTGATCGAGCGATCCCGTTCGCTCACATGGGCGAACACCAGCCGATGGGCACACTCGCGCCCGTAGGCATTGCGAGCCAGCAAGGCCCCGGTGTGGGGTTCCGTTTCGGTGACGATATGCATCAGATTGGCATGCCGCCACTCGCCGAGCACCAACTCCCAATAGCCTGTCAGAGACAGTCGGCGTGTGCGCCGGGAATGATTATGCAACTTGATCACCACACACTTGACCGGCGCATCCAGGGCGACATAGGTGGTCAATTCCGAGTCGATCCCCGACTCCCGGTACTCGAATACGCTGTAGCCGAAGCCATGCCGACAGACATAGCCGTTGCGCCCCCGGGCCGGCAACGGCGTCGGTGACCAGAAGGCCCCCGTTTCCTCATCCCGGATGTAGAAGGCCTCGCCGCCGGTGTCGGACAGCGGATCATTGTGCCAGTGGGTCAGCCGGAACTCGTGGGCATTGTCCACCCAGGTATAGGCACTGCCCGCCTCACTCACCACCGTACCGATGTGCGGACCGGCAATCACGTTCACCCAGGGAGCCGGTGTCTGCTGCCCCGGCGCCAGGGTGATCACGTATTCCCGTCCGTCCGGCGTGAAGCCACCCAGACCATTGTTGAAAATAAGTTTCCGCGGCACCGGGTTCGACGGCGGCTCGGTCATCACCGGGTGCACCGGCTCCAGCCGATCCGACCGGCGACCCGCGGAGATGCGGCGCTCCACCGGCTCGATCAGTGTGTCCGCCGTATCGCTGAAAATGATGCGCGCCACCGTCTGCAACAATACCCGCTCATCCTCCGACAGTTCCTCGGCACGCCGCAGGAAGACCCCGCCCGGCTTGTCCAGCATCTGCGCCTCGGGGCCTGAGTGGATCAGCCCCATGATCCGGTCGTGCAGGACCGCCCGGTAACCCGAAAAGTCCTCATTCAGGATCACCAGGTCGGCGATCAGCCCCTTCATGCGCCAATAGGCGTGGGCCTGCAGCACCTGCTTGACCCGATCGATGCGATGGATATCACCAATATGCAGGAGGACGATGGGCAGATCCCCGGAGATGGCAAAGCGCCACAGACCCGACTGCCCCAGTTGATTGCGGGCGATGACCCCCGGTGCAGCACGACGCAGTGCGTTACCGAAGACCACCGAGTTGGCCAGACGACCGTAGACCTGAGCATCCACCTCGGTGGCGTTGAGCACACGCAACACCTCCTGACTCTGGAACCAGGCCATCTCGAAGGCACGTTCAACGAAATGGCGATCACAATATTTCTCCAGCAACACCAGTGCCGCCTCCCGGGTATCGGCCACGCCGGAGATGATCTGGACGCTCGCCGACTCATCGGGCACCAGAGTCACCGTGCGACGAATGGCAACGATGGGATCGAGCACTGCGCCCGCCGTGTCGGACAGACGCCGGATCGGCGGTGAGGCATCCATCACCACCGGGTTGACGGTCGTGCGACCGCGACCCACGAAGCGGACACGATCGGTTTCAAAGGACGGCGCATCGATCACGGCCCCCGGCGCGGCCATCAGGTGAAACATCCAGGGCACCTGCTCGTCCGGCGTACGCCGTCGCCGCGTACACAGGATGGCCTGCTGCTGAGACAGAATCTCGGTCTGCACGAACAGATTGCTGAAGGCTCGATGGGCCAGGTCGGCGGCCAACGGTGCCAACACCACCTCTGCATAACTGGTCAGTTCGATATGACGCCGCCGGGAAGATTGATTGGTGAGGGTCACGCGCCGGATCTCCACATCATCCTCGGGGGAGACGCAGATCTCGGTGTGGGCATCGATGGCCTGATCCTGTCGCCGGTATTCCGCGCGGGCCTGCACGAAGATGGCCTCATAGTGATCCGCACGGCGCAGCGTCGGCTGATGGGCGCAGGACCAATACTGCCCGCCATCACGGTCGCGCAGGTAGATGAACGTGCCCCAGGCATCGGTGGTGGCGTCCTCGCGCCAGCGGGTCACGGCCAGCCCATGCCGGCGACTGTAACCGCCGCCGGCATGGGTGGCCATGACATGGTAACGACCATTGGACAGCAGATGCACCTCGGGTATCTGCGTGGTGGTTTCCCTGAATACCCGCATGATGCTGCCGAACTCTGCATCCGGCGGCTGAGCGGAGGCACTCACCTCGGCGGCATGGGGATGCAAGGTGGCCCCCTGTCGCGGAACACGCTCCTGCAGCAGCAACTCCGTCGCCCGCACCTCCGGGTCGGCCATGAATCGACGCTGCATGGGCTGATCCAGCAGCACATGGGCAAAGGCCAGCAGGCTCATGCCCTGATGATGGGCCATGAAGCTGCGCACGATGAACCAGGGCTTGCCCCGCGGTACCCGGGACGGGGTGTAATCCACCGCCTCGAAGAAGCCGTAGGTACCGAGAAAGCCCGTCTGGGCCAGCCGTTCCAGGTTGCGGCAGGCCTCCCCGGGCAGCACCGTCAGCGCCAGCGCCGTGGCATAGGGGGCGATCACCAAATCCTCCCCCAATCCCCGCTTGAATCCCAACCCGGGCACGCCGAAGGCCCGGTACTGGTAGACCTGGTTCATGTCGGTGACGTTGTAGCAGGATTCGGAAATCCCCCAGGGCACCGCCCGCTGCCGGCCATACTCGATCTGGCGCGACACGGCCGCCTTGCAGGTCTGCGCCAGCAGGGTGTTGCCGAAGCTGGGCATGATCAGTTGCGGCATCAGGTACTCGAACATCGAGCCGCTCCAGGAAATCAGGCTGACATCGCCCCCGTGGCTGGTCAGCAGACGCCCCAGGGCAAACCAGTGTTTCTGGGGCAACTGTCCCTGGGCAATCAGCAGGAAGCTGGCCAGGCGCGCCTCCGACGCCAGCAGGTCATAGCAGGCCGGATCGCGGCGCCGCTCGCCCACGTCATAGCCGATGGCCAGCAACCCCGACGTGGCATCGTAGAGAAATTCAAAATCCATGATCGCCAGATCTCGGCAACGCCGGATCAGGTCATCGATGGTGTCGAGCCGCGCCCGGGATGGGTCCTCCGCCGCCACGGATCCGTCCGCCGGCAACAAACGAATCCATTCATCCCGCAGGGCAGCCACCTGCCGGTCAAAGGCCTGTACCCAATAGGCCGATGTCGCGTCACTGGCGGGCGTGCCCGCCGCCGCCCATGCGGCCGCCGCTCCCCCGGCCTGCTGAATCTCCTCCAGGGCCTGGATGAGGTCGGTGATGGACAGGTCGGCGTCCCGCATGCCCTGGACCCGGCGTTCCAGTGCAATCAGGGGGGGCGGTGGTGATAAGGGCCGCTGTTCAGACAGCACCCCCAGGGTGTCCAGCAGTCCCTGCAACGCCCGGGGTGACGGCACCGGCTGATGTTTCAGTTCGGCCAGCCCGGCCTGAAGGGTCAGCAGGGCACCCGCCAGATTGCCGCTGTCCACCGAAGAGACGTATCTCGGCTGCAGGGGCTCAAGGGTACGGGTGTCGTACCAGTTGTAGAAATGTCCCCGGTAGCGTTCCAGACGCTCCATGGTCGACACGGTGCGGTCGATACGTGCCAGGCATTCGCCGGTGGTCACATAGCCGAAGTCATGGGCGGCCAGATCCGACAGCAACGCCATGCCGATATTGGTGGGCGAGGTGCGTGAAGCCACCATCGGTGCGGGGGTTTCCTGGAAATTATCCGGCGGCAGCCAGTGGTCCTCCGGCCCGACAAAATCGGCAAAGTAACGCCAGGTCCTACGGGCCGCACGACGCAGGAAGACCTCCTGTGCCGCACTCAGACGCGGCATGCGGTCACTCGGCGGTCGACTGATCCACCAACCGATGCCGGGCGATATCAGCCACAGCAACAGAAATGGGGCGGCAAACATCCCCTGCGTGGCCCAGGCATCTCCGGATGTCCAGACCAGGGCGACTCCCGTCGACAGCGCCAGGACCGGCGCGAGCCACATCTCCCGCAAAAAGTCGGTGGGTGTCCGGCAGGCATTGCGGCGGGCATAGCTGGGCAGGTACCAGAGCAGCAGCCCCCGCCGGGTAAACAGCATCCGCCCCCAGGAGCAGGCTATGGCCCCCAGGCAGATCCGGGCGTCGTAAGGCAGGAACACCAGGCTCAGTAAGGCCTGGGTCAATGGCCGTACCGCGGCCCTGCCGGTCAGAGTCAGGTGTACCCGGCGATCCCGATCCTGCGGCCTGCGCCACAGATCAATCGCGGCGGGCAGCACGGCGGGCACGGCCACCAGCGCCGGCATCAGCAGGCTCCAGAACCACACCGGGCCAGCGCCCAGCAGCCAGCCCCCCAGCAACAGGACCAGCAAGGCCGGGGGCACCAGGCTGCGGCGCAGGTTGTCGAACAACTTCCAGCGGGAGAGGGCTGACAAGGGGTTAGGTACCCGCAACGGCGGGCGCTCCCGGGAGGCCGGCACGCGGGGCAGCAGCCAGCCGACCAGTTGCCAATCTCCCCTTATCCAGCGGTGGCGACGGCTGGCCTCCGCGGTATACGTGGCCGGATGCGCCTCAAGCAGATCCACATCCGTCACCAGCGCCGACCGGGCGTAGCCCCCTTCCAGCAGATCGTGACTCAGGATCAGGTTTTCCGGCAGGCGACCATCAATGGCCCGGCGAAAGGCGTCCACATCGTAGATGCCCTTGCCGACGAAGGATCCTTCGCCAAACAGATCCTGGTACACATCGGAGACCTCCCGTGTGTAGGGGTCCATGCCCGGCTCACCCGCGAATAATCCGGAAAAGCGTGACTGGTGGGCACTGCTCAGGCTGATGGAAGTACGGGGTTGCAGGATGCCGTGACCTTCGACGATGCGCCCCCGGTCCGGATCAAAAACCGGACGGTTGAGTGGATGCGCCAGGTTACCCGCCAATTGACGCGCCGCATCCCGCGGCAGCTGGGTATCGGTGTCCAGGGTAATGACGAAACGGATGGTGGTCAGCAGACGGGTATCCCCGACGATCTCCGAGAAGGCGGTGGTCCCCTCCCCTCTGAGGCGGGCGTTGAACTGCTCCAGCTTGCCTCGCTTGCGCTCGTAGCCCATCCACACCCGTTCGAACGGATTCCACACCCGAGGCCGATGAAACAGATAAAAGATGCCGGGTCGATCTTCCCGATACTTGAGATTGAGTCGTTCCACCGCCGTGCGTGCCTGCTCAAGCAGGGCCGCGTCCCGAGGCAGCGCTTCCTGGGGGGCATCCGGAAAATCCGTCAACAAGGCAAAGAACAGATTGGGGTCCCGATTACCCAGATAGCGGATCTCCAGCGCCTCCAGCAGGTGATCGATATCCTCGGGGCCGGTCAGCAGCGTAGGCACGACCACCATGGTGCGCCGATCCTCCGGAATCCCGCTGGAAAAATCCATCCGTGGCAGGGCCTTGGGCGACAAGAGCAACGTGACCAACAGATTGACCAGTGAGACGGCCGGCGCCGAGACGGCAATCAGTAACGGCAGTGCCAGATACCAGGTCCAGGCGGTATCCGGATTGAATCCGTCCAGAAGCAGCAGCACGCCCCCTGCCGCAAGCAGCGTGAGCAAAGTCACCGTCCCCAGATACAAGGGTAGGCAGGCCGGTCGACAACGGCGTCCGAGCCGGGATGTCCAGGGCATCCGGCAGCCCACCACCCGCTCCAGCGCCGGTCGTCCCCGGTCGATCAGGTAGTACCCTACATGGGCACTGCGATCCTCCCCTCCCCGTTGAGCCGCCGCGGCCCGGGCCAGATCGACCGCCGCCCGGGCCACGTCCTGCTCGGGGCAAGCCGCCGTCCGGGCCACATCTTCCACAACGTGCCGGTAACGGTCGCGGGTAGCGAAGTCCTGGCCGGCATGCATACCCACGGGATCATCCCGCAGAATCCGCTCGACCACACTCAGGGACTCGACATAATCCTTCCAGTCCATGCTGCCGATAAAACGCAGGCTGCCGATGCTGTTGGCCATGGAAATCTGGTTGGCCGCGGCCGTGCGTCCGGCCACTTCCGACAATTGCTCGGCCGTCACGCCCTGTTCCAGCAGCTTGTGCTCCACCCAGGTACGGATAAAGGCCAGGGCCGGACCCTGGGCCTGGAGTACGGCGTAAAATGCTTCCACGAACGGGGCCGTCAGCGGCACATCCGCCCGGGCGAATTCGGCCAGCAATTGGATAAGTTGTTTGGGTTCCTGCTCGGCCGTCACCAGCATGCGATCCGCCCAGGCGAGGGCCGCGTCCCGTTCCCGGCGACGCTGGGCGATACTCACCCCGACCCGGCGCAGGTTTTCCAGCAGGGCCAGCTGCAGCATGATCGGAAAGGCCCACAATTCGCCGATCTTGAGAGGTGCAACGGATTGATAGGCGGCGATGAACTGGGTGGCATTGTCGCCATCCACACGGCCGTCCATATGGGAAATCAGCGCCAGTGCCAGGTCATGGATGCGGGGGAAACCGGCCGATGTACCGTCGGCCAGTTGCGGCAACTGCCGGCTGTATCCGCGCGGCAGATGCCGGCGTACCTGGCTGATTTGCTGTTCGATCAGGTAGAAGTTATCCAGCAGCCAGGCCTCTGCCGGTGTGACCCGTTGACCCGGCGAAGCGGCCGCCGTGACCACATCGTAGGCCGCCAGCAGGCGCTGCGCATTGTCCGCCAGCCTGGGCAACAGCCGGTCGGGACCGGGACGGGAAGAGAGGTGATGTCGCTGTGCCAGCGCAGCCCCGTGGCGCTTGAGCTGTTCAAGACTGAACAGCTCCGCGCGCAGTAACTCGCCGTCGCCGGTATCGATGGATGGATGCCGCCGCCCCCTCGGCCACAGGCGGCCGCTCACTTGACACGCATGTCGTTCTTCACATCCCTCACACCGCCAACGCCCCGAGCCACCTCCACCGCCCGGTTGACCTCGGCCCTTGAACTCACAAACCCGCTGAGTTGGACCACGCCGTCATAGGTCTCGACACTGATTTCGTTCACCCGCAGATCGGGGTCATTGAGTATCGCCGCCTTAACCTTGGTGGTAATCACAGCATCGTCGATGTACTCCCCGGCCGACTGCTGCTTGGAGGGGGCCGCACAGCTCACCGCAGCCACCAGCGCGAAGGCCATAAAAAATGCGGAGCAATACCTTAACCATGGATTCATGATGACAACTCCAGAAGATGGATGAAAACAGGATCCGCACCTGTCAGGTGTTCATCGGTGCGCTACCGCACACAGGGCGGGGTCCGGTGCAACCGGGGGCCGGAGGTGGAACCTCCGCCCCCGGCTTCAAGCATCCGCCGACCCGGACGGATCCGCGCTAGTCTTTCTTCAGATCTTCCTTCAAATCACCGTAATCGGCCTGGACCTTGCCCGCGGCCTTCTGGATTTTCCCTTCACCTTCCAACTTCTCATTCCCGACCACCCGGCCGGTGACTTCCTTGACCTTGCCCGTTGCTTCCTTGGCCCGACCCTTAACCTGATCTTTGTTCATGACGCACCCTCCTGCGAACATTCAGTGGACTCACTCACCAAGGCCGAAGCGGCTCTTGTATTTTCTGTACCTTACAAAACCCTACTATGAGGCGCCGGATCATCCATCAGGATCATTCAGTCGCCATGGCCCAGATTAAACACACAACCGTCTGCATTCTGTTCGCTGGCGAACAGACACGAACCCGCGACGACCTCACAGGAACCTGAAAATCGGGAGAGCGTCTCCAAAAAAAACGGCAGGGACCATGATCGCCCCTGCCGCCCGAGCCCGCTTCAAATGAAGTGTGAGAGGACTCAGATTGCCGCTGCCTTGATTATCAGTACCGACTACTGCCTGCCGGCCTTGCCTTCCCGGCCTCGTGCTCGTATTCCGGGGCCGCCCTCAAGGTATCTTTGGTCGAAGTGACGCTGAAGTCATACCCATCGCCATCCTCGTTCAAGCTGTGCTCGACCGAGTCCCAGGAAACGGCCACTTCCTTTTTGCCCACGCCCAAGAAGCCGCCCACCTCGACGATCACGGCCAGGATCCGGCCGTTCTCATCGAACAGCAGATCGCTGACGGAGCCGATGGTCTCGTTATCCGTGCGCGACATCAGGTCGCTGCCGATCAACTCATCCGCACGAAACGAATTTGCGGGCTGGCTCGAAAGGTAGGTTCCATGGGTCGCCGATGGCGTTTGGGCCATGGACGGGGCTTGGGCCAATGCGGAGCCGATGCCGAGTGTGAATACAGGAAATATCACTGCGCAGGCTGCGAGTGCGTGCAGTTTCTTCATGGTCTCTCTCCTTCAGGTTCCGACCGGCGAAATCGCCAATCGGGATTCTCAAGCTAGGGCCTTGGACGGTCGGTGTCTGTTGGATACCGCACCTGGATCGTAATCACCTTCATGGACGCCCCATCCGTGCCGGCGACACTGTCGGCATAGGATCCCGTCGATCAGTCACGGGCGTCCCGGCCCGCATCCTGAATGCGATCTCCCGCCCTTTCGAGGGAATCGCCCGCTCTATCGACGGCGTCATCGACATTTTCGCCGGCCCTCTGGGCCGGTCCCCTATCGCAGCCGGATAACGGGACGAGCAGCAGCCCCAGAATCAACGCGGTGCCTGTCACTGTTGGCAATTTCATCATCATCTCTCTCCTGGTTGCGGCAACTTCCAGACTCGGAAGCCAGCCTTTTCACCAGTGTCGAGGCTATGGCGGTCCGAACCCTAGGTCTGTCTGCTATCGAACACAGCCCGATGGCGGGATATCCGGCCACGCCCCGTTTCGTACGCCAGCGCACCGACCCCGTCACCGGCACCGGCGAGACTCGTCCCAAGCTAGGTGCTGCCGAGTACCGGTGATGTCCTTAAGGAGGACGCACATGAATCAGATCCCCATCAGATCCACCCCGAACCGGGTCGTTACATCCTTGCGTCCGGCAGCTGCCTTAGCGGGGTTACTCACGCTGGCTGCCTGCGCATCCACCCCGCCGGCCCCCACCCACGCCCTGCAGGCCGCCGAGACCGCCATCACGAACGCCGAACAGGCACGTGTCGCGGATTATGCGTCCATCGAACTGAATGAGGCCCGTGAGAACCTCGCGGCAGCCCGCAAAGCCGTCCAGGACGAGGACATGATCCGGGCCGAGCGCCTTGCCGAACGGTCCCGCGTGAATGCGGAACTCGCATCCGCCAAAGCCAGGCTGGCAAAGGCCAAGGCGATCAACGAAGAGATGGAAACGAGCATCGACGTCCTGCAGCAGGAAATGCAACGCGGAACGGGAGAACGCCCATGAAAACGCTGAATACCACGCTTTCCCGGGTGGGCGCGGTCACCGCCGCCGGCCTGCTCCTTGCGGCGTGCGCGGCGCCGATGACCGTGCCGCCGGGTGCCGACAGCGCCCGCGCCAAGCTGATGCAACTGCAGGCGGATCCGCAACTGGCCGGCCGGGCGCCGGTGGAACTCAGGGATGCGGAGCTCGCGGTACGGGCGGCCGAGAAACCCCAGGCGGACGGAGAACTGGCCAGACACCAAGTGCTGATCGCCGATCGCAAGGTCGACATCGCCAAGGCCTGGGCGCAAACACGCCTGCTGGAGGATCAGCGCGCGGCGCTGAGCGATCAGGGCGCCACCGCGCGTCTGGATTCCCGTACCCGCGAGGTGGACCAAGCGCGGCGTGAGACCGCCGAACTGCAGCGACAGATCGAAGCGATGAACGCCAAGCCTACGGACCGGGGACTGGTCCTGACCTTGGGTGACGTACTCTTTGCAACGGGTCGTTCCGAACTGCGGGGCGGCGCGGTGCGCAACCTCGACCAGCTCGCTGTGTTCCTCCGGGAGCATCCGGAGCGCACCGCCATCATCGAGGGCCACACCGACAGCGTGGGCAGCGCCAGTGCGAACATGCGTCTATCGGAACAGCGTGCCGATTCGGTGAAGCGTTACCTGGTCCGCCAGGGCGTGGACGCCAACCGCCTGCACGCAGCCGGCCGAGGCCAGGACTATCCGGTCGCCGAGAACAACACCGCCTCGGGCCGTCAACAGAACCGTCGCGTCGAGATCATCATCCCCGACGCCGCAGGCCGTGACAGGTGAATGACCGGGTTCGCGCAGTCGGGCGCCGGACACCGCGGCTCATGCCGGCTTATCCCCCGTGGTTGCTTGAAATCGTGATGACCACGATGGGGAATCAGGGCCGACGATGGAAATCCGAGCTCTACAGGACATGCTACGTGTGTCAGCGCACAGAACCCCAGTTCGGCCTCACCCCACCATGCAGTTTCACGCTTATCTGCAAAGGATATTAGCCATGGCATCTGTCGAATCCACACACACGGGGCGAGGCCCCGCATATGGGGCGGATAACCCGCTCCCCTATAACGCACGTAACGAATCGCAGTCTTCCGGCGTTTCCTGGCCCGCGGTAGCCGCAGGGGCGTTTGTCGCCGCAGCGCTTGCACTGAGCTTTGTGGTCCTAGGCACCGGCCTGGGATTCTCGTTCGTCTCGCCGTGGCCCGGAGAAGGGGTATCGGCCAGGGGCATCGGCATCGCCGGTATCATCTGGCTGATCCTCATGCACATCATCGCAGGGGCAATGGGCGGCTACGTCGCCGGCAGGCTGCGCACCAGATGGACCAATCTGAGTGACGATGAGGTTTTCTTTCGGGATACCGCACACGGCCTCCTGGTATGGGCGGTGAGCCTGGTGATCACGGCGGCGCTTCTCGTCGCGGTCTCCATGTCGGTTATCAACAGCACAGCCCAGGCCGGCGCTACCGCTGCCGGGGCGGCGGTTACAGCCGGTGGCGCTGCCGTGACGGCGGGTGTCGATGGCCGGTCGGAAGGAGGCGCCGGCGGCCCGATCGGCTATTTCGCGGATGCATTGTTTCGTCAAGACCGTGCAGGGGCGACTCCCGATTTCAGCGGACTTGGCGCCACCAGCTCGGACGGGATCGGGGCCGGGGTCCGCGCCGAAGCAGTACGCATTCTCGCCCAGGGCAGGGAGGGGATGCCGGATGCCGACAGGGCGTATCTGGCGCGACTGATCTCGCAGAATACCGGCATCACTCAGTCCCAGGCGGAAAGCCGGATCAACGAAGTACAGGCACGGATGGCGGAAATGGAAATGCAGGCGAGGGAGGCCGCCGACACGGCGCGGAAGGTGATGGTGCATTTTTATCTGTGGATGTTCCTGGGCCTGCTGCTCGGGGCTTTCAGTGCCAGCTTTGCCGCCACGATCGGCGGTCGGCAACGCGATAACGTCCAGCACATGTGACGCCGACGAATTTCCGGCAATCAGCGAGGTAGATCAAGATGCGATACATACTGCTTTGGCTTCTGGGTATCCCCATTCCCATCATCATCCTGCTGGCCATCATACTTTAACGTGAAAGAACCCAGGTTCAGCCACAGACACGCCCTTCTCCCCTTAAGGGAGAAGGGCCGGGGATCAGGGGCTTGGTACACAGAATAGATAGACAGTACGTCACCGCACAGACGGTAGTTGCTTAGGTCGTTAACCTGGCCTTGTCAATCCCGACAAATGTAAATGTAACCGATAGCGAGAAGATCATGGATAACTCCCACATCATGCAATCCAAACCCCCGGGAAACCCCGAAAACGGGCAAGGCAAGAACGAACCCATCGAGCGCATAACCGCCGGTGCCCACGAAACAGTGGACAGGATCGCCGATGCCGGCCATCACGCGGCGGATGCCGTCAGCGAGAAAGGTACACAACTGAAGGAAGCACAAGAGGAATGGTTGAAGGATCTCCGGGAGTACGTCAATGAACACCCGGTACAGTCGGTGGGTATCGCGGTCGCCGGCGGCTTTTTGTTGAGCCGCCTGTTGAGCGGTCGCTAGGTCGGCCGCCTTCATGGACACACCCTCCACCTCTCCCGGCACCCCGGAACATCGTTCCGGGGTGCTTCAGGATGTCCGTTCCTTGGCCCATGAATTGCGCGGCCTGTTCCATGCCCATGTGGGTCTCGCCGCGCTGGAGACGCGCCAAGCCGGCGAAAGCCTTGTTTGGATGATTACCCTGGGCGTGATGGTCGGCGGTTTGCTGCTCAGCGCGTGGCTGGGCCTCCTGGCCGTGGCCGTGCTGACGCTGATCCAATACGAATACGGTGTCATGACCAGTCCCGGTGCGGCACTACTACTGGCGGTGGGCGCTAATCTGCTGCTGGCGCTGATCCTTTACTGGGCGATCCGCCGCCGACGCACTCATCTGCAGTTCCCGGCCACAGTGAACAGCCTGACACCCGACACAGAGAAGTCATCATGAACCCTGACGCACCTCCCTCCGAATCGCTGGCGGCACGCATCAAAGATGCCGAACGGCATCTGCTTGAGCGCCGGCGATCGGTCGGCGTGCATGGCAACATGCTGGGCCGGCGTATCCATGAACGGATAACTTCCCCGGCGGTGTTGAGCTCGGCCGTGGGGCTGGGCTTTCTGCTCGGCAGTCGTCGCACCCAAGACCCGGAGTCCGATCATTCATGGTTGCGGATGGCGGTGGGTTCGGTGCCTTGGATGAACCCCTTGCTGGCTGTCGTCAAGTCCGGCCCGCCGACGCAGGTACCCTCCTCCCCCCCCCTGGAATAACGCCCTCCTTGCAATCCCCGGCTCTATCGCCGATGATGCCATCCAGATGGATGGTATGGGGATGGCAAATGCCTGGCAAGACACTGGATGCCCGCCGCAAGGGGGGCGATAGCGAAAAGATCACAATCAACCTGGGATATGTGGATCTGGGCCAGGTCGACCTGCTGGTGCAGGAAGGGTTCTACTCCAACCGCACCGATTTCATCCGTACCGCGATCCGCAATCAGCTCGACCGTCACGACGAGGCGGTACGGCAGTCCATCATCAGGCACCAGCTCGAACTCGGGCTGCGCCACTATCACCGGGCCGAACTCGAGGCGGCAGTCGCCGCCCGTCAGGTGCTGCACATCCAGGTGCTCGGGCTTGCGATCATTGACGCCGATGTCTCCCCGGAACTTGCACGGGCAGCCATCGGATCGCTGCACGTACTCGGGGCGCTGCATGCCGGTCCCGCCGTGAAGGCCGCCTTGGCGGATCGGATCCACTGATTTCGCACACCTCCTCCCGTTACCGGTCGGCGTTATGCCGGCACACCATTGGAATTGCCGCATGAATGCATCGAACGCCCAGGTCATGGCCGAGGCGACCCGCCTCACCCGCGCGGGTCGGCTGGAGGAAGCGACGGCACTGCTGCTGCGCGCCCAAGGCCGGCCGCACCCCGGCAACGAAGACCGGATGGCGGAGCGCCCAAGGCATTTCGACCGGGGATATCCCGGTTCCAGCCCGCTGCCGGAGGCGTTACGCGGCTTCCTGGAGCGCGAGGCGCCGGGGACGGGCGGGCTCGACGGTCTCGTCGCACGGGCAAAGGTGGTGGTCCCGAACGGGGCGCGCTTCGAGTCCCACCATTTTGCCGACACGGCCGGTAGCCGCACCTATAAGCTTTACATTCCCGCCGGCTACCAGGGCGAACCGCTGCCGCTGGTAGTGATGCTCCACGGCTGCACCCAGTCGGCCGATGACTTTGCGGCGGGCACGCGGATGAACGAGTTGGCAGAGGCGTCGCGCTTTCTGGTCGCCTACCCCGAGCAGCCGGCCTCGGCGAACCCGTCACGCTGCTGGAACTGGTTCAATGCCGACGATCAGCAAAGGGATCGCGGCGAGCCGTCGCTGATCGCCGGCATCACCCGGCAGATCGTGCGCGACTTCGGCATCTTGCCCGGCTGCGTCTACGTGGCCGGATTGTCCGCCGGAGGGGCGGCGGCGGCGGTGATGGGGGCGACCTATCCGGAATTGTACGCGGCGATCGGCGTACATTCCGGGCTGGCCTACGGCGCCGCGCAGGATATGCCGTCGGCGTTTGCAGCGATGCGCGGCGGCGCGCCCACGGCGACGCGGGGCGGGGCCACCGCCCCCGCATTGCCGACCATCGTCTTCCACGGCGACCGCGACACCACCGTCAGCCCGGTCAATGGCGAACAGATCATCGCCCAGGCGATGGCGGCAGCCAGACTCACCACCCGCACCGAACAGGGTCACGGGCCGGATGGGATGGGCTACACCCGCACCACGTATAGTGATACCGGTACGCACACGGTACTGGAGCATTGGGTCTTGCACGGTGCCGGTCATGCCTGGTCCGGCGGCAGCACGGAGGGCTCCTACGCCGATCCGCGCGGCCCCGACGCCAGCCGCGAGATGCTGCGTTTCTTCCTGCAGCACCGGGTGATCGAGGGGTAGGCGGGTGGTTCCTGTTCACGCGGGGCCATCTTTTGGAGCGGATGACCGTTCAGCGGCCTCGCGGGCCTCCTGGAGTCCCGCGACACCAACGAGACTGGACTCATCGCCCCCCTCGCCCAACAGGACGACGCTGATCGAGCCGTCAGTCTCCAGGACGACCGCGTGCACCTTGTCCAACGAATTAACCCTGGCCGCGCGCACCGCCGCCCGTATTTCACCCTCGGTCACCCGCTCTTGCTGCAGGGCCGCGGGCAGGAACTCGCCCCGGTAAAGCAGCATCGCCGGGTCCCCCGTTACCATGCGCCGCAACCACCGCACCCGGACGCTGGACCACGTCACGGCGAACTGCAGGCCGATGAGCAGGAGGAAGGCCAACGCCCCTTGGGCCAGGGCAACCTCGGTACCCATCATGACGGTCGCCAGGAGCGAGCCGAGGGCGACGGTCACAATGAGGTCGAAGGCGTTCAATTTGGCGAGTGTGCGCTTCCCCGAGATACGAAGGAACACAACGAGCGCAACGTAGGCCAGCACCCCGACAAACAGGGTGTGGAACAGACTGTCCCATCCGCCATAGAGCATATCTTTTATCCCGCTTAGAGAACGGTGGCACCGATGGGTGAATTCTCATGCCGCCGCCCTGAGCGGTCTGTTCAGTAACGCACTGTCCGAACTGGCCTACGGGGGCGACCATTACTGACACCATGCTCGGTGGCGGATCACCGCGCATGCGCGTCGAACGCCCCTCATGATCCCGCCTTCTCTTATTGTGAGCCCAACCAATGCAGCCCAGCATGCGATTAGCGGACTTTATTCGCGCAGAAATAGAGCCGATCCTGCAGGACTGGGAGGCCTTTGCCAAAACCATCCTTCATGCCGATCTCACGGACAAGACCGAGCTGCGCGACCACGCCAGGGGCATGCTTCTGGTGATTGCCGATGATATCGACTCCCATCAGAATGAGGCCGAACAGGCCGCCAAATCGAAAGGCGATGCGCCGGAGGACGGGGATCATTCATGGGCCGACGTCCACGGTGGCGAACGACACACCATCGGCTTCAGCGTGATGGAGACGGCGTCCGAATTTCGGGCCCTGCGTGCAAGCGTGGTATCACGCTGGACCAAGGCTTACCCAACGGTTTCCGGGCAACAGCTTGAAGACCTGACCCGATTCCATGAAGCCATAGACCAGGCCGTCTCCGAATCGCTGGAGCACTATGCGGCCGCCAAGGAGATGGAGACCCGACTGTTCGGCGCCATCCTGGTCGCATCCCCTGAACCGATCTTTGTGCTGGACCTCAAGGGCAGATTTACCTATGTCAACCCGGCGACTGCCAAGCTTCTCACCCTCAAGCGTGAGGCGATCATTGGAAAATCTCACGTTGACCTCGGCCTTTCATTCGCCTCGGACTTCCAGCACAACCTGGAAAAGGTGGGCGCCGACCGGTCCATCTACCGAGGCAAGTTCACCCACACGTTTGCCTCGGGCCAGGGTGAAAGATTCGAGTATCTGCTCGCACCGGTACAGGATGCGGATAAACAACTCGAAGCGATTGTCTGCATCTTCCGTGACGTGACCGAACGGGCGCTCGCCGAGGAACAAATATGGCACAACGCCCACTATGATCTTCTCACCGGGCTGCCGAATCGGCGTCTTTTCCTGGATCGGCTGGAGCAGGAGGTCAAACACGCAAAGCGCAGCAATCTGCCGATGGCCCTACTGTTCCTGGATCTTGACGGCTTCAAGGCAGTCAATGACTTGCTCGGACATGAGGCGGGGGACCGTCTATTGTCTGGCGTGGCGGAACGCCTGACCGATTGTGTCCGGGAGGCGGATACGGTGGCCCGTCTGGGCGGCGATGAATTTACCGTGATTCTCACCGGTGCCAAGCAGCGCAAGGACATTCAGCTGGTGGCCCGAACGATCATTGATGCGCTCGCCATGCCCTTCCCCATCGCACAACCCCCCGTGCAGATTTCCGTCAGCATCGGGATCTCGTGCTACCCCCAGGACGCATCCTCGCCCGCCGCCCTGATGGAAGCCGCAGATCGGGCCATGTACCAGGCCAAGAAATCCGGTGCTAACCGGATGTGGTTTCACGATACACCCGAAAACACAGACGGATATCCTTGCTGAGCAATGCCTTCGCGGCCCAGTGGCCAGGCCGCCGACAGGCGGGCTGAGTCATTGGGCATACGGGTCGCTTTCACGGGAGAAATGGCGATGGCTGGCCATCGCATCGATGAAGGCCGACGCGACCCCGGCGGCATCGGCGCCGTCCGCCAGCAGGATGCCCTCGTCATCATCCATGACCGGCCCGACACCGGCCAGTTCCAGCAGATCCCGGCCGGCACCCAAGGCGAGTATCGTTTTGCAGTGACGGAACGTATTTTTTATGAACTCCATCGTATGCCCGTTGCCTGCCAGCGCCTGGACCGCATCGATTCCATCAGGCAGCACCAGCGCATCGAACAGGACGGCGGGAGAATTTTCCATCGATTTGTTGGCTTCTATGTGCTCGCCGGAATCACCGACGAACAGGCCCACCCGTGGCCCCACAAAATGCACCACTGCACCCGCATCGGCCAGCGCACCATACAGGCTCACCAGCGAGGCATGGTGGGCGCCATCTTCGACCAACACGGCAATCTGACGCGTGCGGATACCGCACTCGCCCGGTAACGCCATCAGTGACAACGCCGGAGATACGGTCACCTCCGGCACCTTTGGATCGGCGATGGCCTTCGGCATGGCATCGGGCACCGCCATACCCAAACCGCCCGCGACCTGGGCAGCCAGGGCCGGTGAGACGTTCACCAGGGAGGACAGCATCCGTTCACGGATGGCGAGGACGCCGACCTTGCTCAGCTCAAAGCGGAAGGCGGCCGCAATATGCGCTTTTTCGACAGCCGTCTGACTCTCGTAGAATAGCGTGGCCTGGGCATAGTGCTCGGCAAACTTCTCCGGCTTGCCGCGGACCTTGTCTTCGGTAATGACCTCGGGGAAGGACATGAATCCGGCAGTTCCGGCCTGAAAGGGGCAGCCCCCCGCCAATGAATTGGGCTCGTACGCCACGCGCCCCCGATGCAGGGCCTGGCGGTGCATGCCATCGCGTTGATTATTCTGCACGGGGGCAAGCGGTGTATTGATCGGGATCTCGTGGAAATTGGGGCCGCCGAGTCGCGTGATCTGCGTATCCGCATAGGAATGGATTCGACCGGCAAGCAAGGGATCATTGGAGAAATCGATGCCCGGGATGATGTGCGCCGCGCAGAAGGCGACCTGCTCGGTCTCCGCAAAGAAGTTGTCGGGGTTGCGGTTGAGCACCATGCGTCCGACGGGCAGGAGCGGCACCAGCGCCTCCGGGACGATCTTGGTGGAGTCGAGCACATCGAAGCTGAAGCCCTCGGCCTGTTCCTCGGTGAATATCTGCAGCCCCAGCTCCCATTCCGGGAATTCCCCCGACTCGATGGCTTCCCACAAATCACGCCGATGAAAGTCGGCATCAGCGCCTGCAATCTTCACGGCCTCGTCCCAGACGAGTGAATGGGTTCCCTGCCGAGGCGTCCAGTGAAACTTGCAGAAGACGGATTGGCCCTGATCATTGACCAGACGAAAGGTGTGCACGCCAAAGCCCTGCATCATCCGATAGCTGCGTGGTATGGCCCGATCCGACATCGCCCACATCAACATATGGGTGGACTCCGGCATCAGGGAGACGAAGTCCCAGAACGTGTCATGGGCGGACCCCGCTTGAGGCATGCCGTGGTGTGGCTCCGGCTTGAGGGCGTGGACCAGATCGGGAAACTTCATGGCATCCTGAATGAAGAACACCGGGATGTTGTTGCCCACCAGGTCCCAGTTGCCTTCGTCGGTATAGAACTTCACGGCGAAGCCACGGGCATCGCGCGCCGTGTCCTTCGAGCCCCGCTCCCCGGCCACCGTGGAAAAGCGCACGAACACGGGCGTGATCTTGCCCTTCTTGGCGAACGGCGCCGCGCGGGTGTACTGGGTCAGGGCGTCGTAGGCCTCGAAGAAGCCGTGGGCTCCCGAACCGCGTGCATGGACGATGCGCTCGGGGATGCGCTCATGATCGAAATGGGTGATCTTTTCCCGAAGAATGAAATCTTCGAGTAACGATGGCCCACGCAATCCGGCTTTCAACGTGTTCTGATTATCGCCGATGCGAACCCCTTGATTGGTGGTCAACGGCTGATCGCCGGCATCGACCCTGACCCGGTCGAGCGAAGCGACGGTCGCGTTCGTTCCGAGCCTTGCCGCGCCGCCGGTTTTCGCAGTCCGGGTTTCCTCGGTTGACGTACTTGCGGTCAACGCAGCGGAGTCCGGCTCCACAGTCACGCCGGCCGCTGGTGTGACGGCGTTGTCGTAACCGTATTCGAGCTCTTTGATGCTGTTGTGGGGCATCTCAGCGACAAGGTCATCACTTGCAGCGGCTTGCTCGGCGACGACGTCGTTGGTTCCGAGTATGACGTTGGCGCCCTGGGCTGCCATATCGGATGTGTCGCCTTTGCTTTTCCGCGACGACCGAGCCGATTTTTTATTCGTAGCCATGCTTCTTCTCCGCAGAGAGGGGGAATGCAGGCAGTCGAGATGCCGCTCGGACCGCCGACGCGTGATGGATTCTCAGGCCGCCCACGTAAGTCGTCTGTGCGATAACAAACGCACGCGCTGCGCCTGACCCGAAGCCATACAACCCCGCCGTGTGCTCAGTGTGATAACGCACGGACGCGCCCCTCGTCGCCCCTTAAACTGGGCGGAAAGCCACCGCATCACCTTCAGGCGCTCCCGCGTTCTCCCACGGGCGGCCGGAACGGCATGGATGAGGAGCCGAAAATCTATGCTCTGGATTGTGGGGATCACGGTACTGGCCACCAGTCTGGTGCTGGTGTTGTTGCAGAACTTCAAGACACCCGAGCAGGTGGTCGAGCGCAAAGTCGAACATCGCCATGCCGTCTGCGATCCGCAGTTTCGGCGCGAGATGTCCGTCCTGCTGGGTCCGGCGATAGTGCAAGGCAATCAGGTGACCGCGCTACAAAACGGCAACGAGATTTTTCCGGCGATGCTGCCCGCCATTCGCTCGGCGCAGAGATCGATCACTTTCGAGACCTTCATCTACTGGTCAGGTGAGATTGCTGAAGAGTTCTCGCAAGCACTTTCTGAACGCGCCCGCACGGGTGTGCCCGTCAGCGTCATCATCGATTGGGTCGGCAGCAACAAGATGGATCAGTCGTTGCTGGATGCCATGGAGGCCGCCGGTGTGCGGTTGCATCGATATCGGCCACTGCACTGGTACAACTTCGGCCGCATGAACAACCGCACCCATCGCAAGCTGCTGGTGGTCGACGGCCGCATCGGGTTCACCGGCGGGGTGGGCATCGCGGATCAGTGGACTGGCGACGGTGGCGATCCCGAGCACTGGCGAGACACCCACTTCCGGATTGAAGGACCCGTCGTGGCACAGTTGCAAGCGGCCTTCAACAACAATTGGATCAAGACCACCGGCCAGGTGCTCAATGGCCCGAGCTACTTTCCGGCCCTGGAAGAAGAGGGTGGGATGGACGCACACATGTTCGTCGCCTCCCCATCCGGCGGGAGCGAGAGCATGCATCTGATGTATCTGCTTGCCATCGCGGCGGCCGAGGCGACGATCGACCTGGCCGCATCCTACTTTGTACCCGACACGCTGTTGATCCAGGCCTTGATCGCTGCCCGTGGTCGCGGCGTTCGCGTTCGCATCCTGTTGCCGGGGCCTTACCTGGATGCGATCACGGTCAGGATCGCCTCCAGGGCGGACTGGGGCGTACTTCTGCACGCGGGTGCCGAGATCCACGTCTATCAGCCGACCATGCTGCATACCAAGCTACTGGTCATCGATGCCGAGTTCGTTTCGGTGGGTTCCACCAATTTCGACATGCGTTCAATTCGGCTCAATGATGAAGCGAGTCTGAATGTATACAGCAGCGATTTCGCCACTCAGATGACGACCATATTCGAGAAGGACCTGCTGGCGGCTGAGCCGTATTCCCTTGCCCGCTGGAAGAGCCGTCCGTTTCGCGAAAAGTTCTCCGAAAAAATTCTGCTACCCATTAGATCGCAGCTTTGATTGGGGGACGGATCCAACGCCGGCAACGATGTCGGGGGGTGTTTTTAAGTTAGGCAACGCACAGACCCGGCCTCAAGCTTCCATTACCGTGGGAGCCTCACCCTGCATCTACATGAGTTTGAGTTCATGATAAGAGGCAGAACCCAAAACCGAACCATCATCCGGAGATCGGCTCATGAGCAAGCATCAGGGAAATGATAGTACGAACAAGGAGAAGGGAAAGACCAAGGAGGTTACCGGAAAAGTAACTCACGAAGAAAGCACGGAGAAAAAAGGTAAAACCGAAAAACACGGCGGCAAGCATGGGACTGTGTTGGGAGAGGTCAATAGCGACGCCAAAAAGGAAAAGAAATGAACCATATATGGATGGCCGTGCCGATGACGCCATGTGTCATGGTGAAAAAAAGTAAAGGAGATGGAAATGGCAAATAATAAAGTTCTGGCTCTGGTGTTGCTTGTTGTGGGTTTGATCCTGCTTTTCTTTGCGTATCAGTCATCCCAAAGCCTGGGCGATCAGGTGACGGAGGCGGTGACCGGCCGCTTCACTGAGTCCACCATCTGGTTCCTGATCCTTGGTGCGGCTTCTGCGGTGGCGGGTGTGGGAATGCTGGTGTTCGGAAAATCCGCACGCAACTATTGATACAGCCATCGAATACCCTTCGGGCTGAACCGCCTGCTTAACGTGAAAGAACCCAGGTTCAGCCACAGACACTCCCTTCTCCCCTTGGGGGAGAAGGGCCGGGAATGAGGGTGCATCGCCATCAAGATGCATGAAAGTTAGGTAACCACTGCGGTTCATTCAAGGGACTCAAACCATGCGCGCTCTATACACCATAAACGGGGTCCGGACGTGGCTGATGGCAGGCATGCTCGGCGCCCTCACCATGACGGTTATCGGGGGCTGTGATAGCCGCGACACGATTCTCGGGACCGATGGCAATGTCACCGGAGCACCTACGATCATCGCCACAAGCCCTGAGGACGGCGCGATCAGTGTGCCGACCGACGCCGTTGTCACGGCCACCTTCAGTGAGCCCATGGCACCCTTGACCGGCAGCGCCGGCTTCGTGTTGAGCTGTGACGCACCGTGTGCGAACCCCACCGGCGACACCACCCTTGATGGCGCGGGCACCACGGCGAGCTTCACGCCGGCCGCGGCACTCGAGGTGGCGACCCTCTACACGGCGACCATTACCGGCGCGAGCAGTCAGGCCTCAGGACGGGCACTGGCGGAACCTGTGACCTGGCGCTTCAGGACAGCAGGCCCTCCGCCCACGCTGACGGCCGTCACTCCGCTTGCCAATGCCACCGGTGTGGCGACCAATACCACGGCAATCTCGGCACAATTCACTCAGCCGGTGGACGCGCTGGCAGCCGGCGATTTCACGCTCACCTGCGAGTCACCCTGCACCGACGCCAACGGCGTGGTCGGCATGAATGGGACGGGAACCATTGCGACGTTCACCGTGACCGATCCGGCCGGACTGGAGCCGTCGGTGCTCTACACGGGCACGATCGTCAGCGCCACCAGCAGTTCCACCGGCCAGCCACTGCCGGCACCCTTCGTCTGGAGCTTCACCACCGGCTCGACGCCCGATTCAACGCGGCCGCAGGTGACCCTCACGGTGCCGGAAACATCGGACCCGGGTCCGACGACCGAGGTGCCGCCCAACACGGCCATCACCGCAACATTCAGCGAAGACATGGATCCGGCCACGATCAGCGACGACGGCTTCACGCTGACCTGTGAAGCTCCCTGCGTCACACCCGCACCCTCGGGCCGGGTTTCCTACGTGGTCGGCTCACGGACCGCCGTCTTCACGCCGGATAACCCCCTCGAAGCCGAAACGACCTATACGGCAACCATCACCGGCACCGCGACGGACCTTGCGGGCAACCCCCTGAGTGGTAACCAGGGTCCAATCGTCGATGGCAGTGATTACGCCTGGACCTTCACCACTGAAACGGCGCCGGCCATCGCAGAGCCCGTTATCGTGCAGTCCACCGCCCCCCTGAACGGGGGCACGATCGCCGTATGTCCGTTGGCCGGCATCAGTGCCGTCTTCGACGTGCCCTCCGGTCTGCGCCTGGATCCGGCTTCGGTCAACGGCCTGACGTTTCGGGTGGTCGAAGATGCCGCACCATCGAATACGGTGGCGGCGGAATCGGTGGTCGTCGACGTGGACACCGGTACGATCGTCACCTTCACACCCCAGGCCCTGCTGACGGACGGCGCCACCTACCGCGCCACCCTCACGGGCGGACCCGATGGCGTGACCGACCTCGCAGTCCCGCCCAACGCGTTGCTGGAGGACTTCGCCTGGACCTTCACAGCGGTGGCCCCGATCGGGAGCTGTGTGGAACCGGCCATACTCCGGTCCGCAGCACCGTTCGGCTCCTTTGGCGGCTCGGCAGGCATCACCAACCAGGGCCTCCTGACCGTCATCAATGGCGATATCGGTACCACGGCCGTCTCCACGGCGGTGACCGGGTTCGTCTCCGAGCCCGACTGCACCTATACCGTCACCACCCTCAACCAGGGCCAGGTGAACGGCCGCATCTTCGCGTCGCCCCCGCCTCCGACCGTGGCCTGCCCGCAGGATGGAACAGTGGAAACCCAGGCGATCGCAGATCAGGCCCGGCTCGATGCCGAAGCGGCGTTTATCGCACTGTCACCGGCGAACCTGCCGGGCGGACAGGATCCGGGGAACGACAATCTGGGTAACCTGACCCTGACGCCGGGCGTTTACACCGCCCAGAGCGGCGCCTTCAGGATTCAGGGCGGAGACCTCACGCTGGACGGACAAGGCAATCAGAATGCTGTCTGGATTTTCCAGATGGCCACCACGCTGACGGTCGGGGGGCCCGGCGCCGATTTCCCTCAGAGCGTCACCCTCACGAACGGTGCCCAGGCCAAGAACGTCTACTGGCAAGTGGGTAGCGCGGCCACGATCAACGCGGCAGGAGGCGGCACCATGAAAGGGACCATCATTGCCGCAGACGGAGTCAGCTTCTCCACCGCGGACAATGTCGACATCGTGACGCTGGACGGCCGGGCAATGTCCCTGGGTGGGTCCGTGACGATGGTGAACACGATCATCAACGTGCCGGCCCCGTAATGGACGTCACGCACACCCGTTCCTGGTGGAGGCACCCATGAAACTGCACACGCTCAAGTGGACATTCACGACCCTGGCCCTGGCGGGGCTTACCCTCCCCGCCGCGGCGGCCGATCCATCCCCTTGGTATTTTGGCGCGGGTCTTGGCCAGTCGCGCGCCGACATTGCCCGGAGCGATATCAGGGCCGATCTGCTCACGTCGGGATTCACCACATCGCGGTTCACCGACGACGAATCCGACGTTGGTTACAAGCTCTTCGCAGGCTACCAATTTCACCCCTATCTTGCCCTTGAAGCCGGCTATTTCGATCTTGGCCAGTTCGATTACAGGGCGACCACGGTACCGGCGGGTACCCAGTCGGGCAAGCTTGAGTTCCGGGGAGTGAATGTCGATCTGGTGGGCATGCTGCCCTTCTCCGAACGCGCGGCGGTGTTCGCCCGCGTCGGCGTTCATCGCGGTAAGGCCAAAGTCGCCTTTGCCGGTACCGGTGCGGTGGGCGTGCTGGACCCCGACGCCAGCGAAACCGATACCAATTACAAATTCGGCATCGGCTTCCAGTACACCGTCACCGATAACCTGGCCTTGCGTCTCGAGGCGGAACGATATCGGATCGACGACGCGGTAGGTAACGATAGCGATCTCGACCTGTTTTCGGCCGGGTTAGTCTTTCGTTTCGGGGGCACGAGGATCCTTGGGACGCGCTAAGCAGCGCTCCTGCTCACCACGGGTGGCGGCGGCCTCAATGGAGCAGGCCGCCGCGGTCTTGTGCTGGTGATGAAACGGCTCGGTGGTGGCTGGTTTTTTTACGACCTATCGGTACGACTTATGGGCAAAGGGCAGGACTAGCGTGAGTCCTTCTTGATATCCTCCTTCACATCGCCGTAGCCTGCCTGCACCTTACCCGTACCCTTCTGGATTTTCCCTTTACCTTCCAGCTCCTCATTACCGACCGCCCGGCCGGTGACTTCCTTGACCTTGCCTGTTGCTTCCTTGGCCCGACCTTTAACCTGATCTTTGTTCATGACACTCTCCTGCGGATATTCTCTTGACTCAGTCGCCAAGGCCATAGTGGCTTCTGACGTTCTTCGCCCAGGTGGCATCCGCCATGTCCGGCCAGTCATCCTTGTCAAAACCGGGAGCGGCCTTGAACTGCTCCACGTCCACATCCAGGATGAAGTTCTTCGCCCGAGTATCCAATGACAGGGCGTCCCAGGGCACGGCGTACAGCTTGTCGCCTATACCGAGAAAGCCACCTGCGGAAATGACGGCGTAGTTGATGCTGCCGCTGGTGGTATTCATCATGAAATCCTTGATACTACCCAGCTTTTCATCCGCTCTAGTCACAACTTCGGTACCGATCAGCGTATGGGTGCTCAGCAGAAGCTCATCGGTGAGCGCGTCCTGAGCGTACGTGGCGCTGCTTGCGCCGCCATGCGTTCTGATATTCATACTTTCTACTCCTGACAATGGCAGTGTAAGGCGCCGAACCATCCCTCAGGATCATTCAGTCGCCATGGCCCAGAGTAAACAAACATCTCTCCGGGATCTGTTCGCTGGCGAACGGAGCCAAAGCCGTTTTCAGTCAATTACTCAGCTTGTCCCGGTTCCAGCGTTTCGGCAGCTGCACCCGGGGAGCGCGTCGTCGCCTGGGTGCAACGCTCCGGGGCATCAATCGAGGTGGCATTGGGAAACATGTTCAGAAATGGGATGCGCAGGCTATATCCCTTGATGATGACGGGGACCTCCGGGCATTGCTCCTTGATCCTGCCGGCAAGGGCCTGCAGGTCCGCCGAGTCGAATTTAAAATACGGCGGCAAAAAACCGGCATCCTCGTTGCGAAAGATCAGGGTCTTGGAGGTTCCCGCATAGACCGTCTCGATGCGGTACTGGATGGCCTGTCCATCGCCGGTGGTACCGGAAATCTGCACCTCCCAGGAATTCGATCCCCAGAGGAACCAGATAACGAACAAAACTGTGCTCAAAAGGACAATCAGGACAAGGGAGACCTTACTCTTCATGGGGCGCTCGGATCGAATGGATACGCTGACGGGTTGCGGTAACTTCCAGACCTGAAAGACGGCCTGTTCTCCGAAACGACACTACGGTGGCCCCATCTCCCTGTCTGTGTGCTACCGAACACAGCCCACGGTCGGGATGAAGCCCCGCCCGGGGTTACACGATGCCTGGCCGACACCCGGCTTCTCTGTGCGGCGCCGCACCGACGCGACATCCCGCCGCGCATACCGTGATAGGCGAATCACCGGGTTCATGCAGTCCGGCACCGGACCCGTCCATACAAAGGAGAAGCTCATGAATCAGATCATCTATATCGTCGGCCTTATCGTGATCGTCCTGTTCATCCTGGGGTACTTCGGCCTTCGGTAAGGTCAACGGTCGTCGGCGCCGGTCAGTGCAAGCCCCCCATGGGCGGTGAGCATCCGGCGCGGCGACAGCCCCGGACGAGGAAATTTGAAGGGCATTCCCGTTCACCCAGCGGTGCGATCGGACGGATTTCAGGACAGAGTTCACACTTGTTCCTGCAAGGATCCGGCTATACTGGTCGTGAGAAAGCAAACATGACCGGTGAAAGGAACTTCCCTCATGCAGGCCGTGCCGAACCCCAAGCTCAACCAACTTCTCGCCATGCTGCCGGATCATGACTACCGGCGCCTGCTCCCCGGCCTTGAACTCGTCACGCTCCCGCTGGGGCAGGTCATCTATGAGCCCGGCATCCCGATGGACTATGTCTACTTCCCTATCGACGCCATCGTCTCCCTGCTCTACGTCATGGAGGACGGTGCCTCAGCCGAAATCGCGGTGGTAGGCAAAGACGGCGTGGTCGGGGTCGCGCTGTTCATGGGGGGAGAGACCACCCCCAGCCAGGCGGTGGTGCAAAGTGCCGGGCAGGCCTACCGGCTCAGCGCCCGACGCCTCAAGGACGCCTTTCGTCGCGTGGGCGGGCGTCGCCAGGGGGTACTGCACGATCTGCTGCTGCGCTACGCCCAGGCATTGCTCACCCAGATGGCCCAGACCGCGGTCTGCAACCGCCACCACACCCTGGACCAGCAGTTGTGCCGCTGGCTGCTCCTGTCCCTGGACCGACTGCCCTCCAACCACCTCGTCATGACCCAGGAACTGATCGCCAACATGCTCGGCGTCAGACGCGAAGGGGTCACGGAAGCCGCCGGCAAGCTGCAACGGGCGGGGCTCATTCAATACCATCGCGGCCACATCACGATCCTCGACCGTGCGGGCCTGGAAGCGCGCAGTTGCGAATGCTACGCGGTGGTCAAACGCGAGTGTGATCGACTGGTATTCAAAGGGGCGCCCGCCAGACGCGGCAACCCGGAAGGTCGTCCCAGCACCGCCAGGGACGGCACCCGTTGACGCCCCCCCCTTCTCGCCCTTAGGACTGTTCTGAATCCGTCAGAGGTATTCTGAATCCCTCAGGGGTACTCTGAGTACTCTGAATCCCTCAGGAGTACTCTCGACCCGTTATTCCCGCGCAGGCGGGAATCCAGTCACGGACTGCCCCCTGGACTCCCGCCTTCGCGGGAGTGACGGTAACGGGATTGCTGCGGGAGTGACGGTAACGGCCCCCGGGGGGGCGCCCACAAAAACGGCGCCCACACCGGCCCGGGGCAATCGGTACGCTGGCGCACAGAACAGGCATGCTCACCGAAGGCAACATGGGACTCCAATCCCTGCGCGGAGTATCCGACCATGAGCCTGACAACCATTTTATTGATCGTCTTGATCCTGATCCTCATCGGCGTCATCCCGGTCTGGCCGCATGCCAGGACCTGGGGCTACGGTCCCAGTGGTGTGGTCGGAGCCATCGTGGTGGTACTGCTGATACTGGTACTGGTGGGACGCTGATGCGCCGGGGCCTGTCGCTGTCAGTGCCCTGGAAGCCGTTCACGGCAGATGGCTGAAGCCACCGCCGGGACAGGCTGGCAGCCTGTTCCGGCATCACCACGGGGCCTGGTGGAGGTATCAGCGGTCCACCTTCTCCAGCACCTGAGTCACCACATCACCCCGCCGGTAATAGGGTGGCGGCCGGCGCATCTCCCCCATCATGCGATCCCGCTCCCGGGCGCTGTCGAACCACCGGAACTGCTCCCAATGCGCGCCCAGTAGATGGTCGGCGGACAGGGTGTCCCCTTCGGGCAGGGTGACGCGGATGCCGTATCTCTTCATCAGGCTCACTCCAAAACCAGTGGAACGACAGTATCCACACAAGGGGGTGCCCGCTCAAGGTGATCATTCAGCGCCCCGTTCCTACCCCGTTGGTTCCATCTCGACCAGTATCCGGTCGACGGGCAGGGGTTTGCCGAACAGGTATCCCTGGGCATAGTCACATTCCGCCTCACGCAACAGCTCGTGTTGCTGATGGGTTTCCACGCCCTCCGCCACCACCTTCAGCCCCAGTCGGTGGGCCATATTGATGATGCTGTGGACGATGGTACGGTCGGCCATGTCATGGGGCATGTTGTGCACGAAACTCCGGTCGATCTTGAGCAGATCGAAGGGATAGCGCTGCAGATGGGGTATCCCGGCTCTTTTGATGCCGAACTGACTCAGGGCGATTTTCAGACCGCTGGCATGCACCTCATTGATCCAGGCATCTACCCGACCATCCTCATCCTGAAGCAGTTGCTCGGTCACTTCGATAATGACGCAGTCGGGCGATATCCCCGACTGTGACAGTTGCTGCTTCCAGATATCAACGGAGACCCCTTCGACGCCGTCAGGGGACGATTCGTTGATGGCGATTTTGAGCGGTAATTCCTGTTCGCCACGGCGGGCGTTCAGCTGCTCCAGGGCGCTCAAGGACTGCTTAAAGACCCATTCATCAATCCGCCCCAGCAGGCCGGCGGCCTCCGCCAGGGCCAGGAACTGATCCGGGTTGAGCTGTCCACGCCGGGGGTGTTCCCAGCGCAGCAGGGCTTCGAACATGACGACCAACCGAGTATCCAGTGCCACAATAGGCTGGAAGCACAGGCTGAACTGGCCGTGCTCGATGGCATCGGGCAGCTCTCTGATCAGCGCTTCGCGTTCCTGCAGGGTGGCGTCCAGCTGCAGCGAAAAATGTGTCATCCGCTGCCCACCGGTCTCCTTGGCTGCGTACATGGCCCGATCGGCACACTTGATGAGACCGGCGGGATCCGTGGCATCCCCGGGACAGAAGGCCGTGCCGATACTGGCTGAGAGTGCGACACGGGTGCCCGCCACCTCGAAGGGCTGGTCCAGGGCCTTGAGGATCTTTGCACCCACTTCATCCACACCACTGCCGCTCTCCAGCCCGCCCATGATCACCGTAAACTCATCACCACTGAGTCGTGCCGTGGTATCACTGGTGCGCACGCACCGACTGATGCGACGGGCTGCCTCCTTCAGCACGGCATCTCCGGCATCGTGTCCCAGTCGGTCGTTGATCTCCTTGAATTTGTCCAGATCGATGAACAACAGGGCCAGGAGCCGACCCCGCCGCTGGGCCTGACGGATGCCGTGGCGCAGTCGATCCAGAAACAGCAGGCGATTAGGCAGTTCGGTGAGCGGATCATAGTTGGCCTGGCGCCAGATGGCCTCTTCGGCCCGGCGCTGTTCGGTGATGTCCCTGAACACGCTGATATACCGCATCGGGAAACCGCGGTCGTCCCGCAGCAGATGCATGGAGACCCAGGCCATGTACTGCTCCCCCGACGGGCGGCGGTGCAGGATTTCTCCCTGCCAGTGACCGGTGGTGTGGAGATTCCGACGCAGTTGTTCTTCAAAAGCAGGGGACTCACGGTGGGCACGGATCAGTTCGATACTTCGATCCAGGGCCTCGTCGGCGCTAAAGCCGGTCAGGCGGGTAAAGGCGGGATTGACGAGGATGATGCGCTGCCCGGCATTGGCAACCATGACTGCTTCGTCCAGGGTCTCATAGACCGAGGCGGCGACCATCAATGCTTGGCGGGACTCCGCCAGATCGGTGATGTCCACGGCCGCCAGCAGGCAGAGATCCGAACCCACCTGACCGGCGCAGGCCTCCACCCGCAGGATGCGCGAGATACCGGTGAGGGTCGTGACCGGCAGTTCCGCATGTTCCGAGGCCTGACCGGCAAACACCTTATAGATCAGATCCGCCAGCCGAGGGCGGTCCTCCTCATTCACAAAGCCGGTCAGGTGCCGCCCCGCGAGCTCGCTTCGAGTGGTGCCCAGCAGCCTGGCTCCCGCCAGGTTGGTGCGATGCAGTATCCCCAATGAATCCAGGTTGAAATAGGCCATGGGGGCATGGTCGTAGAGCTGCGTGAACAAGTCCCTCGCCGCCTCCGCCTCAATGCGGGCCTGCTGCAAGGTCTCGTTCTGCATCTCCAGTTCCAGTTGATGCACCTGCAACTCGTGCAGCAAGGCCAAGGCGTTGGACTCCGCGGCCGGATCAGCGGCATCGGATACCCGTTCCCGCAGCTTCTCCTCCGCCCGCCGTCTCAGTCTGCGGGCCTCATCATCCTCGTCTTGCCCGCTCATTGCCTGACTCCCTGCCGGATTCTTCCGGCGTCGATTGAAGACTGCGTAAACGATTTTCCAGGGCTTTGGCCTTGGTGATGTCCGTGAATGTGACGACCACGCCGTCGATGACGTCATCCAGGGTGCGATAGGGCATGATCTTGACCTGATACCAGCGCTCGTCCCGGGTGGGAATCTCCTCTATGGAGTGGGAGAGGGATTGCAGGACTTCCAGGGCATCATGCTGCAGGTCCGGGTATTCCAGTTCGGTGACGATATCACTCAGGGGACGTCCGACATCGGTGGCAATGAGCTTGAAGATCCGCCGTGCCGGAGCGGTGAAGCGTCGAATACGCAGGTCCTTGGTCAGAAAGACCGTGGCGATGTCGGTACTGTCGAGCAGGTTTTTCATGTCGCCGTTGGCCAGGGTGAGTTCTTCCACCTTGGACTGGAGCTCCACATTCACCGTCTGCAATTCTTCATTGAGTGATTGCATCTCTTCCTTGGAGGTGGTCAGTTCCTCGTTGGTGGACTGGAGTTCCTCGTTGGCCGAGCGAAGCTCCTCCTGGGAAGTCTGCATGTATTCCCGGGTCATGCGCAGCTCTTCCCGGGTCTGCTGCAGCGCCAGCTCCATTTCCTGAATGCGGGTATTCTTGCGTTCCTTCGGGTCCCGCGGCTCCGGCAAGGGGGCCGGCTGGGGCGACACGACCTGAAACACGATCATCAACATGCCGCTCAGGACCTGAGGCTCCTCGATGGGATAGACCGTCAGATCGATGAGTTGCATGCGCTCAGCACTGCCGACGCCGATGCCCGGTTGGCTGAAAACCTTTTTTTCCCTCATGGCCCGGGGCAGCAGTAAGGCCAGTTCCTGTCGCAACCCATCCCGAGCCATCACATGGATGTTCCAGTTGGCCCGTCCGGTGGCCGGCTCCAGATAGTCACCCGTGCGACCGAAGATGTAAAGGATGTCGCCGTCCGCGTTCACCAGCAGCGCAGGCGGTGCAAACTCCCTGAGCAGCACCTGTTCCGCCAGGGATTGCAGGCTGCCGGTGGGGGCCCCGCCGGCCCATTGGGCCAGGGTCTCTACCTCCGGTTCAGGCGGGCGGGCATGAAAATCCAGGTCGGCCACCCGGACGCGGGCCTCGGCGCGACGAAACAGATGGGCGCGGGCATCCAGCGCGGTGAACAATTCGTTGCCCCCACCGACACTTTCCGCATTGCCCAGGAAAAGAACGCCGCCCGGCAACAAGCTGTAGTGGAACAGCGGCAGCAGCTTATGCTGGAGCGTCGTATTCAGATAGATAAGCAGATTGCGGCAGATGACCAGGTTCAGCTTGGTGAAGGGCGGGTCCATGATGAGATTCTGGGTGGCAAAAACCACCGTCTCCCGAACGGCGCGATTGACGCGATAGCCGCCGGCCTCTTCCTGAAAGAAATGCTGCAGGCGTACCGGCGAGACATCGGCGACGATACTGGCTGGATATAGCCCCTGACGCGCCCGGTCGATGGCATGTTCGCTGAGATCGGTGGCAAAGATCTGCAGGGTGACGCGACCAACGGGCGCACTTTCTTCCAGCACCTCCCGGAAGGCGATGGCCAGCGAATAGGCCTCCTCACCGGTGGAGCAGCCGGCCACCCAGGCCCGCAGGACGCACCCCCGGGATGGCGCGGACCGGATCAGGGGGGCGAGCACCTGTTTTTGCAGACTCTCCCAGGCCATCGGATCGCGAAAGAAGCTGGTCACGCCGATCAGCAACTCCTTGAACAGCAGATCCAGTTCCTGGGGATTGTCGCGCAGGAAGCGAACGTAGTTGGAGAGCCTGTCCAGCTGGTGCAGGCTCATGCGCCGCTCGATACGGCGATACAAGGTATTGGTTTTGTAATCGGCAAAGTCATGGCCGGTACGGGCCCGCAGCAATACCACGATCTTTTCCAGGGCATGGCGCTGATCCATGTCCCCGGTGCCGGTCCGCCGGGTCCCGATCTGTTGTTTGCGAACCAGATAGTCGCGGATCCGCTCGCCCATGCCGTGAACCGGCATCACCATGTCGGCCAGGCCGGCATCAATGACGCTGCGCGGCATGTCCGGGTATTGAGCCTCTTCGGGAATCTGGGCCAGCGTCAGTCCCGCATGCTCCTTGAGGGCACGCATGCCCAGGGTGCCGTCGCAGCCGGTACCCGACAAAATCACGCCGACACCGTGCTCCCCCTGATCCGCCGCCAGTGAGCGAAGGAAGAAGTCGATGGGCAGCCGGGTCCCGCGACGGCCGGCGGGCTCCAGCAGGTACAACACGCCCTTGAGTACCGAAAGATCCTTGCCGGGGGGGATGACGTGAATTCGATTCGGTACCACCGTCATGCCGTCTTCCACCTGTACCACCGGCAGCGGTGTCACCTTCTGTAGCAGCTCTGTGAGCATGCCCTTGCGGGTGGGGTCCAGATGCTGGACCACCACGACGGCGAATCCCGGTTGTTCAGGCAACCCCCGCAGCAGCCCCTCCAAGGCTTCCAATCCCCCGGCCGAGGCACCGACACCGACGATGGGAGGGGGCGTATGCGTGGCGGCCAGGGCTTCACGGGGCGGCCCCTGCAGCGTACTGTCCACCGGGGAGCCTGAGTCATGAGGCGGCAAGGGATTCTCGGGTGAAGTCACGGGGAGGGAGTCCTGTCGATATCGAAGGGCATGCCTCCGGACGGCCCGCCCCCGTCCTGCAGATTGAACACCCCCGACTCCGATCCGGCCCGGCGAGCCTGGGTGGCGGTGAGCTTGCTGGATGCGGCCATGGGTTCCTCCCTGGTGGACTGCGGGGATACCCGGGCGGGGCTGCTGTCCCCTGCCCTCTGATATGTCCCTGCATCTATCCCCGCAGCATACTAGGCCAGCGTGGGGATAGATGGAACCATGGACACAAAAAAACCGCGTCATACGCGGTTTTTTTGATTCACCGGACACGGCCGGAAATCTGGATGGTGGCTACGGGTGGATTTGAACCACCGACCCCCGCATTATGAGTGCGATGCTCTGACCAGCTGAGCTACGTAGCCTTGAAAGCGCGCTATTTTGCGCGGATCCAGGATCGTTGTCAAGCGCCCCCCTTGCCGTCACTCCCGCACAGACGGGAGTCCAGGGTCTTTGGCCTGCACTGGATTCCCGCCTGCGCGGGAATGACGGGCTCTGACGCTCTCCTGACCTTCCTGTGCCTCTTGCTCAAGAGACCTTGAACAGGCTCTTAGACGTTAATCACACGTTTAAACATTAAACCGGAAGTGCACCACATCCCCTTCCTTCATGGTGTATTCCTTGCCCTCCAGGCGCCACTTGCCGGCATCCTTGGCGCCCTGCTCGCCCTTGCAGTTCACAAAGTCGTCATAGCCGATGACTTCGGCGCGGATGAAGCCCTTCTCGAAGTCCGTGTGGATGGCGCCGGCCGCCCTGGGTGCGGTGGCACCGCGCTTGACGGTCCAGGCACGGACTTCCTTGACACCGGCGGTGAAGAAGGTCTGCAGGCCCAGCAGTTCGTAGGCGGCCCGGATCACCCGGTCCAGTCCGGCCTCTTCCAGCCCCATCTCACCCAGGAATTCGGCCTTGTCCGCCTCGTCCAGCTGGGCGATCTCCGCCTCCATGGCGGCGCAGACGGGTACGACCTGGGCGTGTTCCGCCGCGGCGTGTTCCCGCACCCGGTCCAGCAGGGGGTTATTCTCGAAGCCATCCTCATTGACGTTGGCAATGTACATGGTGGGCTTGGCAGTGATGAGCTGCAGTTCCCGCAGCAGCAGGCGTTCGTCATCATCCAGTTCGGCACTGCGGGCGGAACGCCCCTCGGCCAGCACCGCCTGCACCTTCTCGGCCACCTGCTTGCGGGCGATGGCGTCCTTGTTGCCGGACTTGGCATTGCGGGTGAGGCGATTCAGGGCCTTTTCCACGGTCTCCAGGTCCGCCAGGGCCAGTTCCGTGTGGATGACCTCGATGTCCGACAGGGGGTCCACCTTGCCGGCCACATGGATCACGTCGTCATTTTCGAAGCAGCGCACCACGTGGGTGATGGCGTCGGTCTCGCGAATGTGGGCCAGAAACTGGTTGCCCAGGCCTTCACCCTTGGAGGCACCGGCCACCAGGCCGGCGATATCCACGAATTCCACGGTGGTGGGCAGCACCCGCTCCGGTGAGACGATCCCGGCCAGGACCTTGAGCCGAGGGTCGGGCACCGGCACCACCCCCACATTGGGGTCAATGGTGCAGAAGGGATAGTTTTCCGCCTGAATGCCCGCCTTGGTGAGGGCATTGAAGAGGGTGGATTTGCCCACATTGGGCAGGCCGACGATGCCGCATTTCAAGCTCATGGGAGGGTCCGGGTGGATCAGGTGGAAAAATCAGGATGGAAGAAGAGAGTCACCGGGGCAGTCACGCCGAGTGCAGACGGTTCGTGGCCTTCTGCAGCCCTTCCGACAGCAGCAGGGGCATGAGGTCGGCAGCGCGGTCGATGGCGTCCGTGATCAGGGATTCTTCCTCGCGGGATGGGCGGTTGAGTACGAACCCGACCACCTGCTCACGATGCCCGGGATGGCCTACCCCCAGACGCAGACGCATGAAGTCCTGCCCCTGGTGGGACATGATGTCACGCAGACCGTTGTGTCCGCCATGACCGCCCCCGCGCTTGAGGCGGGCCGTGCCCGGCGGCAGGTCGATCTCGTCGTGGGCCACCAGCACGGAGGTGATGGGAATTTTATAGAACTGGGTCAGCAGCCGGATGGGCTGCCCACTGTGATTCATGAAGGTCTGGGGCTTGATCAGCCAGATCTCTTGCCCCTCGATGTGGATGCGTGCCGTTTCGCCGGCGAACTTACTCTCCAGGCGAAACCGGCCGCCATGACGGCGGGCCAGTTCATCCACGAACCAGAACCCGGCATTGTGCCGGGTCATGGCGTAGTCGGAGCCGGGATTTCCCAGCCCCGCGATGACCTGAACGGTGTCTTTATCAGCCACGGGCCGGTGTCATCCTTTCTTGCAGTCGGAAAACGAAGGCGGCTTATGCCTCGCCTTCGCCCTCGGCTTCGGACTCTTCGGCAGCACTGCCGCCACGGGTCTTCAGTACGCTGACCACCGACAGATCATGATCCGGACCCTGGGCCAGGGCCACGATGCTCACCCCTTCAGGCAGCCGGATCTGGGACAGGTGCAGGGAATCGCCCACGTTCAGGTCGGCCACGTCCACTTCGATGAACTCGGGCAGGTCCTTGGGCAGACATTCCACTTCCACTTCCACCGCCTGGTGGCTGAGCATGCCGCCGCCGGTCTTCACGCCCACGCAGCTTTCTTCGTTGATGAAGTGCAGGGGCACATGCACCTTCAGGGCCTGGTCTTCGGTGACGCGCTGCAGATCCATGTGCAGGACCATCTGCTTGACCGGATGACGCTGCAGGTCGCGCAGGATGACCCGCTCGGACTTGCCGTTCACCTTCAGGGTCAGGATGTGGGAGTAGAAGGCTTCATGGGCCAGGCTCAACCACACGGTGTTGTGGTCCAGAGTGACGGCCACGGGTTCCTTGCCGGCACCATAAACGATGGCGGGCAGCTTGCCGGCACGACGCAGGCGGCGGCTCGCACCCTTGCCCTGGTCCGCGCGCGGCTCGGCTTGCAGTTCGAAATTGACACTCATGTCGGGTTCTCCAGTCATACAAACAAAAAGCCTCTCCCGCGACCAGGAGAGGCAGTGGCGGTCGATCCGTTGTCAGTTCATCAGTCGATGAACAGGGAGCTGACCGATTCCTCGCGGTTGATGCGGCGGATGGTCTCCGCCAGCATGCCGGCAACGCTGAGCTGCTTGATGCGGCCGCAGGCCTTGGCCTCGGGACGCAGCGGCAGGGTATCCGTGACCACCAGCTCGTCGAGCTGGGAGTTGTTGATGTTTTCGATGGCGGGGCCGGACAGCACCGGGTGGGTGGCGTAGGCCATGACCTTGGAAGCCCCATGATCCTTGAGGGCCTTGGCCGCCTGGCACAGGGTGCCGGCGGTATCCACCAGGTCATCGATGATGATGCAGGCCTTGTCTTCCACGTCCCCGATGATGTGCATCACCTGGGATTCATTGGGCTTGGGACGACGCTTGTCGATGATGGCCAGTTCCGCGTCATCCAGGCGTTTGGCCAGGGCACGGGCACGGACCACGCCGCCCACATCGGGGGAGACCACCAGCAGGTTGGGGATCTTCTGGCGCCAGATGTGCCCCAGCAGGACCGGCGAGGCATAGACGTTATCCACCGGCACGTTGAAGAAACCCTGCACCTGATCGGCATGCACGTCCACCGTGAGCACCCGGTCGGCACCGACGGCTTCGAGCATGTTGGCCACCACCTTGGCGGAGATGGGCACGCGGGCGGACCGCACGCGCCGATCCTGGCGGGAGTAGCCGAAATAGGGGATGACGGTGGTGATGCGACCGGCGGAGGCCCGGCGCAGGGCATCCACCATGATCAGCAGCTCCATCAGATTGTCGTTGGTGGGCGCGCCGGTGGACTGGACGATGAAGACGTCCCGACCGCGCACGTTCTCCAGGATTTCCACCTGGACTTCGCCATCACTGAACCGGCCGACAACGGCCTTGCCCAACGGCAGGTTCAGGTGATTGACGACACTTTGAGCCAATTGGGGAGTGGCATTCCCCGCGAAGACCATCATCTTGGATTTTTCCACCACTGTGGACCTGGGCAGCATGATTCCAACAATGTCCGGTTGCGAGCGAAGCGGATGACAGGGCTGCACCAGCAGGGCTGACGCGGGCCACCCTGCCGGCGAAAAGACGTACCACCCTGCGCCATAGCGTAAACGCCGCCAGCCGGTGAGTGTCACGGAGACAATGAACCGGTGGCGGCGCTGGCCCGGCGACGGCAGGCAACGTCTGAAGAATGGCTGGGCCGGCAGGATTCGAACCTGCGAATGCCGGGATCAAAACCCGGTGCCTTACCACTTGGCGACGGCCCAATAAATCGTTATTCCTGAACAGCAGGCGCGGTCCGGAACTGCGCCCTACGCCGATGCAGCGGAGACTGATTGCAGCCTCGGGCAACGAACCCCGACCATCCGCACGGCAGGCACTCCAGGGCGGCGCGGGCGGCCTCTTCCGTCTCGAAGACACCAAACACACAGCTGCCGGTCCCCGTCATGCGCGCCGTCACGCCCTGCCCTTGCAGCCATTCCAGGGCTTTGGCCACTGCTGGAAAGCGCCGGCAGACGACCGGCTCACACACGTTGCCTGCTCGTCCTGCAAGAAAGTCCGCTATTTTGATGGGTGGGCAGTCCCGTGTCAATCCAGGATCGGTGAAGATCGCCCCGGTGGGCACCATCACGCCGGGATGCACCACCAGATACCAGGGCTCCGGCGGCGACACCGGCGCCAGCCGCTCCCCCACCCCTTCCGCCCAGGCGGCGTGGCCGCGCACGAACACCGGCACATCCGCCCCCAGCTTCAGCCCCATGGCGGCCAGGGCCTCGTCATCCAGCCCGGTCTCCCAGAGGGCGTTCAGGGCCACCAGCACCGTGGCGGCATCGGAACTGCCGCCCCCCAGTCCACCGCCCATGGGCAGGCGCTTGCGGACCCGGATGGCCACCCCCCCGGGATGCCCGGTGGCGGCCTTGAGGGTACGAGCGGCCCGCACGGTCAGATCATCATCGTGGGCCACCCCGTCCAGGGCATGCTCGGCCCGCACCCGATCTTCATCCAGCAGCCGGAAATCCAGCGTATCCCCGAAGGTGAGAAACTGAAACACGGACTGCAATTCGTGGTAACCGTCGGGACGACGGCCGGTGATATGCAGGAACAGGTTGAGCTTGGCCGGCGCAGGCCAGCCCATGCAAGGGTCTTGTTGCGTCATGGTGTCATTTGCCAGTCGTCCACCACCAGGCGAACGCGTATGTGGTCGAATTCCAGCCTCATGCGATCAGGCAGCGGCGCCGGGCCGACGGCCTCGGCGTAGCGATCGTACCCCACGTCCCAACCGGACTGCAGTAATCGCTGCGGCCGACCCGCCGGATCCAGGGTCCGCCCTTCCAGCCGATCATGAGACGGTATGCCCAGCACCCAGTAGCGCAACCCGCTAACCGGCAGCTGCCAGCCCAGGGCCTGATGCACCAGCCGATCCACATCCCGATCCTGGTACACCGCCCCTTCCGCGTTGCGCAGGGTCACACCGGCGGCATTGCCTTCCAGGGTCGCGGCGTGACGCCCGAAGGGTCCGAACAGCTGGATGTCGTAGTCATCCCCCCGCTGGCGCCAGCGCAGATGGGCATTCCACTGCTCGTTCTCCAGGAACAGCGCAATGCGACCGTTCAGGGTCCACTCATCCCGCGCGGAAAGCAGCTGCACGCGCTCTCGCCAGGCCTGCTCCCGATCATCTACCGGCACCGGCGGGCGCACGGCACAGGCGGTGAGCACCAGGCTCACCAGACCGATCAACCAGAACGTTCTCATGGATCCAGGCGCTCCTTGAGTCTGAGCAGACGCTCATGCGCCGGGTCCCGCTCCAGCGCCTTACGCAGGATACCCAGGGCCTCATCCCGGCGCCCCTGTGCCCACAGCAGGGCCGCCAGGTTGCTCGCAATCTCGCTGTCTTCCATCATGTCGTGCGCCCGACGCAAATAGACTTCCGCCTCATCCAGACGACCCAGGCGATAGAGCACCCAGCCCATGCTGTCGATGACGGCCGCATCGTCCGGACGCTGCGCATAGGCCCGACGGATATAGCCATAGGCCTCCTCGTGACGATCGGTGCGATCCGCCAGGGTATACCCCAGCGCGTTGAGGGCGGCCGCGTTATCCGGGTCCTGGGCCAGGATCAGGTTCAGATCCGCCTCCACCTGATCGATCCGGTCCAGACGCTCCGCCATGAGCGCCCGGGAATACAGCAGTTCGGGGTTGCCGGGATACTCCCTGAGCCCCTGATGGAGCAGGTCCATCCCCGCCTCGTAGTCACGGGCATCTCTGAGCAAACCGGCCTCGGCCAGATAGACCCGCACCCGTTCGCCCGGCTCATCCAGCCGATCCCGCAACGCCGACAGGTCCGCGCGGGCCTGCGCCAGCTGTCCCCCCCCCCCCTTGAGCAGGGCGGCACGTATGACGGATTCATCACGATGCTCACCCCGATTCACTTGCGCATAGAAACGAATGGCCCGCTCCGGATCACCGCCGGCCTCGGCGATCCGCCCCAGGTAATAGCGGGCCTCCTGAACCCGGCGACCGGTCTGCAGCACTCGTTCCAGATAGCGCTGCGCATCCTCGTACTGTTCCACCTCGATGTTGAGCAGTCCCAGGGTGTAAAGCAGGTCGGCATCCCCCGGCCGCTCTCGGGCCACCCGCTCGAACTGCCGACGGGCGTCTTCATAACGCTCGGACTGCAATAGCAGGCGAGCATAGGTGACGCGCAGATCCACATCCTCGGGATAGCGGGCCACCAGATCGCCCATGGCCCGCAGGGAGGACGCCTGATCACCGGCCTGCCCCAGCGCCCGGGCGCGCAGCACGTGCGCCTCTCTGAGCCCATCATCCAGGGTCAGCGCCCTTTCGGCCGCCGCTACGGCCGTCAGGGGCCGATCCTGCTGCAGGGCCAGGCCGGCCACGGCCAGATAGGCAAGGGAGTCGTCTCCCCTGGACTCCGCCACCAGAGCGAGGGCCTCCAGCGCCGCATCGCCGTTCTGACTGCGGGCCAGCATGTTCACCAGCAGGCCATAGCCATCGCCCTCCACCGCCTCCACGCGCTCAAGCACGGTCAACAGATGCGGGGCCGCCGCATCGGGGCGGCCTTCGTTGACCAGCAGCGCGGCCAGAATCTGACGGGCTTCCAGATTCTCCGGTTCGAGCGCCAGCCAGCGTTCGGCGCCCGGCAGGGCCGCGGCCGGATCACCGGCAAACAGGGCGATACGGGTGGCCCGCTCGGCCACTTCGGGGTTGCGGGTACGCTGAGCCGCACGCAGATAGTGCTCCACCGCGACCTGCAATTCTCCCTGGTGTCCGGCAATCTCGCCGACCAGCAGTTCGTAGAGCAGATCGGAGACACCGTTGCCCTCCCCTTCCAGCGGCAACAGATGGCCTTCGGCCAAGGGCTGCCAAGGCTCCTCGTAGCCCTCGCCGTCCCGGGACAGACCGGCGCAGGCGGCCAGCAATCCACACAGCACCACCGCCGCCCCCAGGCGGGGTACCGGGCGGCGGGGAAGAAACCAGGGGAAAACGGATCTTTGATCGGGCAGCATGGAAAGACTATAAACCCATTTGTTCAAAAAATGATGGTCCTGCGGGGCGCGCCAAGGTCACGGGACAGTGTAAACTAGACTGGACATCACTCGACTGACACCATGTCAACCGTACCTGCCGGCATGTCAAGCCCCGGAACCGGGAAATCGCAAGCTCTTGATACGGGACATGGACGACCGGCGGGGAATCCACCACATTGGGGCGGATCTGATACGGTCGACGGCAGAATCGGACCGGGGCAGCGAGCGGGAAACCCGAACAATCAGGTTAACCGTCCCATGCTCCTTAGCACCCCGCAACGGCCGATAAGTTCCCGCCGCAGCGGGTCGAATTTTGCAGACAGGTCAGTTTTCCGAGCGGACTCAAAGGGTTGAAAATCCGGGACATCTTGTCATGACTTCAATGCTGGCGCAGAATACGCTATTCCACAGGTCCTCACGTGCGATGCTTTTTACTCTCGGAGTCAACCATAAATCCGCCCCGGTCGGGATTCGTGAACGCGTCGTGTTCTCCCCGGACCGCATGGATGAGGCCCTGACCGGCCTGACCCGTTCCACCCCGGTGGATGAGGCGGCGATCCTGTCCACCTGTAACCGGACGGAGATCTACTTCCGCTCCGAGGCGCACCAGCCCGCCGATCGCGTGCTGCATTGGCTGGCGGATTTCCACCGCCTCAAGCCCGGCGAGATCCAGCCCTACATCTACCGTCACGCCGAGGCCGATGCGGTCAAGCACCTGCTCCGCGTGGCCTGCGGCCTGGATTCCCTGGTGCTGGGTGAACCGCAGATCCTGGGGCAGCTCAAGGGTTCCTATCAGAGCGCCGGTGCCGCCGGCACCCTGGGCCGCCAGCTGGGCCGACTGTTCCAGCACGCCTTCTCGGTGGCCAAGAACGTGCGGACATCCACCGCCATCGGCTCCAGCCCGGTTTCGGTGGCCTTTGCCGCCGTCTCCCTGGCCAAGCAGATCTGGGGCGACATGAAGCCCCTCACTGCCCTCATGATCGGCGCCGGTGAAACCATCGAACTGGCGGCCCGCCACCTGCACAGCAACCAGATCGGCCGCATCATCGTCGCCAACCGTACCGTGGAACGGGCCAAGGTCCTGGCCAGCGAATTCGACGCCGAGGTCATTACCCTGTCCGAGATCCCCGCCCGTCTGGCGGAGGCCGACATCCTCATCTCCTCCACCGCCAGTCCCCTGCCGATCCTGGGCAAGGGCGCCGTGGAGCGTGCCCTGAAGGCCCGCAAGCGCCGTCCCATGTTCATGGTGGACATCGCCGTACCCCGGGACATCGAGCCCGAGGTAGGCAATCTGGACAACGTCTTCCTCTACACCGTGGACGACCTGGAAGAAGTCATCCAGGAAAACCTCCAGTCCCGCCGCGAGGCGGCGCGCCAGGCGGAGGAGATCATTGAATCCCAGGTCAGTACCTTCATGGGCTGGCTGCAGGCCCAGAGCGCGGTAAGCACCATCTGCGCCTTCCGCGACAAGGCCCATGGCGTCCAACTGGAGGTGCTGGAAAAGGCCAACCAGATGGTGGCCGCCGGCAAGTCGCCGGAAGAAGCCCTGTCCTTTCTGGCCCACACCCTCACCAACAAGCTGCTGCATGACCCCTGCCACGCCATGAACGAGGCCGCCCGCGAAGGTCGCCTGGAACTGGTGGACGCGGCCCATGCCCTCTTCAAGCTGCCGAGTCTCACCAACAAGATCCATTCGTGAAAGACTCCATTCGTCGCAAGCTTGAAGGTATCGCGGATCGTTTCGAGGAACTCAGTGGCCTGCTGGCGGATCCGCAGGTCATCGGGAACCAGGATCGCTTTCGCCGCTATTCCGTGGAATACAGCCAGCTGGAGCCGGTGGTCCAGTGCTGGAAGGACTATGCCGGCGCCCTTGATGAACTGGAGGCCGCGCGCCAGATGGCCCGGGACCCGGACCCGGACCTGCGTGGCATGGCCGAGGATGAGATCCCCGTGCTCCAGACCCGCCTGGAAGCCCTGGAACTGGATCTGCAGCGTCAGCTGATCCCAAAAGACCCTCACGACGAGAACAATACCTTCCTGGAAATCCGTGCCGGCACCGGCGGGGACGAGGCGGCCATCTTTGCCGGCGACCTGTTCCGCATGTACAGCCGCTACGCGGAAACCCGGGGCTGGCAGGTGGAACTGCTCTCCGAGAGCGAGGGCGAGCACGGCGGCTACCGGGAGGTCATCGCCCGCATCATCGGCCGCGGGGTCTATTCCCGGCTCAAGTTCGAGTCCGGCGCCCATCGGGTGCAACGGGTGCCGGATACGGAATCCCAGGGGCGCATTCACACCTCTGCCGCCACCGTCGCCGTGATGCCGGAACCGGACGAGATGGAAATCCCGGAGATCAATCCGGCGGACCTGCGCATCGACACCTATCGAGCCAGCGGGGCCGGTGGCCAGCACGTCAACCGTACCGATTCCGCCGTGCGTCTCACCCATCTGCCTTCCGGCATCGTGGTGGAATGCCAGGACGAGCGCTCCCAGCACAAGAACAAGGCCCGGGCCATGAGCCTGCTGGCCGCCAAGCTGATCGAGCGGGAAGAAACCCGCCGCTTCCAGGAGCAGAGCGCCACGCGCAAGAGCCTGGTGGGCAGCGGGGACCGTTCCGAGCGCATTCGCACCTACAACTTCCCCCAGGGGCGGGTCACGGATCATCGCATCAACCTGACCCTCTACAAACTGGAGGCCATCATGACCGGCGAGCTGGATCCGGTTATCGATCCGCTGGTGAATGAACACCAGGCCGAACAGCTGGCCGCCCTGGCCGACTGAGCCGCCCCTTGCCCGCCCTTACCCTCAAGACCCTGTTGATTGAGGCGAGAACCGCCCTGGCCCATGGGGAAGCGCCCCGCCTGGAAGCGGAACTGCTGCTGGCCCATGCCCTGGGCCGGGATCGCGGCTGGCTCTATGCCCATGGGGGCGACACCCTGGAGGACCCCACCGCCCTGGCATGCTTCAGGACCCTGGTACAGCGACGCGCCCAGGGCGAGCCGGTCAGCTACCTGCTGGGCTGTCGAGAATTCTGGTCCCTGAATCTGCAGGTCCGCCCCGGCGTGCTGATCCCCCGCCCCGACACCGAAACCCTGGTGGAGGCCGCCCTGTCGCGGCTGCCCCAAGACCTTCCAGGCCGGGTGGCGGATCTGGGCACGGGCACGGGCGCCATCGCCCTGGCCCTGGCCGTGGAGCGCCCCCGGTGCCGCATCATTGCCGTCGACCGCTCACCCCAGGCGCTGGCCGTCGCCATCGAGAATGTGGAACGGCTGGGGCTGGGGCAACAGGTAACGTGTCGATGCGGTGACTGGTTCGAGCCGCTGGCGGGCGAACGCTTTGACCTGATCGTCTCCAACCCGCCCTACATCGCCGAGGCAGACCCCCATCTAGAGCAGGGGGACCTGCGCTTCGAGCCCCGCTCGGCCCTGGCCTCGGGGCCGGACGGTCTGGCCGATATCCGTCGCATCGTCGGTCAGGCCCCCGACCATCTCGACCCGGGCGGCGGACTGCTGCTGGAGCATGGGATGGGTCAGGGCAAGGCCGTCAGGGAGCTGCTGGTACAGGGAGGGTTTTGCGGGGTAGAAACCGTGCAGGACCTGGGCGGCAAGGACCGGGTGACTCTGGGGATCATGCCGCTGTGACCGGCCTTCCCAGCCGCAACGACAATGCCTTCGTCAACCCCGTCGCCGCCTGACGCCAGTCTTCTCTCCCCCCCAGCGCCGCCAGGGAGGTGGTCGCCAACCCCCGGTAACCACAGGGATTGATGCGATCAAAGGCCGACAGGTCGGGATCCAGGTTGAAGGCCAGGCCATGATAACTCCCTCCCCGCCGGACCCGCAGGCCCAGCGCGGCAATCTTGGCGTCCCCCACATAGACCCCGGGCGCCTCGGCTCGGGCCTGGGCGGCGATCCCCTGGGTCGCCAGATAATCGATCACCGCCGACTCCAGCGCGGTCACCAGGGCCCTCACGCCCAGCCCCGAGCGCCGCAGATCCAGCAGGGTATAAATCACCACCTGACCCGGCCCGTGGTAGGTCACCTGCCCACCCCGGTCCACCGGGATCACCGGGATGTCGCCGGGATCGAGCACATGCTCCGGCTTGCCGTTGAGCCCCAGGGTGAACACCGGGGGATGCTCCACCTGCCAGAGTTCATCGAGGGTGCCTGCATCCCGGTGCTCGGTGAAGGCCTGCATCCGTCGCCAGGTGGACTCGTAGTCGCAGCGCCCCAGGCGGCGCACAAGGATGGCGGACATGTCGGCACAGGCTCAGAGGGTCATCTGCACCAGCTCACAGGCGCTGAGTTCAAGATAGAGGGCGTCCATCTGGGCCTGGCTTTGGGCATGGACACGGATGGTGATGGCCTGGTAGCGCCCCCCCTTGGAAGCACGCACGGAAAAATCCGACTCCCGGATATCCGGCACATGCTTGCCGACGATGACCCGTACCCGCTCTCCCAGCTCCGGCACCGAGGCACCGAAAACCTTCACCGGGAACTGACAGGGAAACTGCAATCCCATTTCTTCGGGCTTTTGCATCACACGCCCTCCCGCAGTCGAGCCTTGTAATCCTGATACAAGCCATGCAGCCGCCGCCAGACGGGGCCGGGGACGCCCGCGCCCACCGGTCGGCCGTCCAGGCGGGTCACGGGCAGAATCTCCCGGGTGGAACTGGTCAGCCAGATCTCCTCGGCCGCCCGCAGCGACTGTTCCGGAATGGCCGATTCCATCACCGGCAAGCCGGCGTCCTGGGCCAGTTCCAGCACCAGGTCCCGGGTGATGCCGGGCAGGAGAGAACGGTCTTTGGGCGGGGTGACGATGACGCCGTCCCCCACCGCGAACAGGTTGCTCGCGGCACCTTCCGTCGCCAGTCCCTGACGGATCAGGATGGCTTCCGTCGCCCCGGAATCCAGGGCCTCCTGACGGGCCAGCACGTTGGGCAGCAGGGTGATGGCCTTGATATCGCAGCGGGACCAGCGATGGTCGGCGATCACCACCGCGGCCACCCCCTGCTCCAGCACCGCCGGGTTAGGGGGCGCAATGGGATTGACCATGGCAAAGACCGTGGGCCGGACACCGGACGGGAAGGCGTGGTCACGACGGGCCACGCCCCGGGTCACCTGGACATAGAGACTGCGGTCCCCACCCGGATTCTTCTCCAAGAGGGTCATGAACAGGCCCTTCCAGCCCGTCCGGTCATGCGGGTTGTCGATGCGCACCTCGGCCAGACTGCGCTCCAGACGTTCCAGATGCTCTGTCAGGCGCAACGGATGCCCACCGAAGACCGGGATCACCTCGTAGATCCCGTCACCGAACAGAAAGCCCCGATCGAACACGGACACCCGGGCCTGGGCTTCCGGCACGAACTCGCCATTGAGATAGATGATCATGTCTTGAACCAACCGAAGGTTTAGGGAAACACTGAAAAAGCCCCCGTGCCGTCACTCCCGCGAAGGCGGGAGCCCAGAAGATCCATTCCGTGACTGGATCCCCGTTTGCGCGGGGATGACTTGCTCAGAACATCCTTAGCGAACCCACATCCAGGCACTGTCGATCAGACGCCGGAACAGGCCGCCATCATCAACCCCCTGCAAGGCCACCAAGGGCAGGACCCGCAGAGGCTCCCCATCCAGCATGATGCGCAGTTCGCCATAGGCCCGTCCCTGCTCAATGGGGGCTTCCAGCTTGCTGCCCAGGGAAATCTCCGCCTGGAGACGATCATAACCGCCGCGGGGAATGGTCACATGAAGATCCTCCACCAGACCCAGGGGAACCCGGTTCTGCTCTCCCTTGTAGACCCGGGCCTCGGTCAGGGCCAGCCCGCCATCATAGAGCTTGTGGCCCTCGAACTGCCTGAAGCCCCAGTTGAACAGGGCCTGGGACTCGTTGGCGCGGACTCGCCCCCCCTGCTCATGGTCGGCGGCCTGGATCCCCATGACGGAAGCCACCAGGCGCATGCCGTCCCGCTGTGCGGAAGACACCAGGTTGTAACCGGCAGTGCTGGTCCAGCCGGTCTTGCCCCCATCCACGGCATCGTCCCGCCACAGCAGGATATTGCGGTTGGACTGGGAGATGCCGTTGAAGGTGAAACTGCGCTCGGAGTAATAGGAATAGTATTCGGGGAAATTCCGGATCAGGGCCTGCATCAGCACGGCAATGTCCTGGGCCGTGGTGTACTGGGGCGTATCACTGGGCAGCCCATGGCTGTTCTGGAACTCGGTATCGTACATCCCCAGGGCGCGGGCCTGGGCATTCATCATGTCCACGAAAGCGCCTTCGGTACCGGCAATGCGCTCCGCCAGGGCGACGCAGGCATCGTTGCCGGACTGAACGATCATGCCCCGGATCAGTTCCTCGACCCCGACCTGGGTATTCACCTCGATGAACATGCGCGACGCACCGCGCATGCCGGTACGCCAGGCGCGCTCGCTCACATCCACCCGTTCGTTCAGGGTCAGGCGACCATCCTGCAATTCCTTGAAGACGATATAGGCGGTCATGATCTTGGTGAGACTGGCGGGCTCCACCCGCTCATTGGCGGCACGCTCGGCAAGCACCATACCGCTGACCGCATCCAGCACCACGTAGTTGCGGGCGGTCAGGTCCGAGGGGGGGGAGACACGCAGGTTGGCGCCGGCCAGTCCGGGCAACAGGAGGGCAAGCAACAGAACGCTGACGACGAGTCTTGGCATCATGGCATCTTCAGGGGCTGAAAAACCGACAGAATGGATATTCGGATCGAGAAGGGTAACATACCAGGGACACCCCGGATGCGAAGGGGTTCAATCGGTGACGACCCGATAATCTCCAAGCCCCATGGACTGCAGGATGCGGACCGTCTCCCGCTTGCTGCGGACATCCGACAGAGGGCCGACACGCACCCGGTAAAGGGGGGTATCGGCCTGCCCGCCCTCCAGGACGGCCACCTGCTCAAGGCGGGCATTCAGGCGGTCACGCAACCGTTCCGCATTCACGCGGCTGGAAAAGGCGCCCACCTGCAGAAAAACGGGCTCGCCCGGGTCGGATTCAACCTGGCCGGCCGGAGCGTCCTGCCCCGCCCACCCGGCCTGCATGACCTCGGGACGGGACGGCTCGGGGATCAGGGCCTTGACCTCCACCCGTGCCGTCCCCTCACCCAGCATGCCGATACGATGGGCCGCCGCATAAGAAAGATCAATGATGCGATTGTCCACGAACGGTCCTCGGTCATTCACCCGCACCACCACGCTGCGGCCGTTCTCCAGATTGGTCACCCGCGCATAGGTGGGCAGCGGCAATGACGTGTGGGCCGCCGTCATGGCGAACATGTCATAGGGCTCGCCGCTGGAGGTGCGCCGGCCATGGAACTTGGTCCCGTACCAGGAGGCCACGCCGCGTTCGCGGTAGCCCTCGGCACTGTCCAGGGTGGTATAGCGGCGCCCGAACACCACGTAGGACGCCGGATTACCGTAACGGCTCGGGGGCTCCACCCGGGGCACCGGCTCAGGCACCCGGGACAGGTCCGGAATCCTGCCGGGATGAGGGGCGCCATCCCGCTCTTCAGGTGTGTAGCCGGGACCGGCGGGGCCGGGACCACGGCTACTGCTGCAGGCGGCCAGGGTCAGCGCCAGCAAGACCGCCGGCAGAAGACGCAGGGCAACCTGCCTGGTCACCGCGCCCCACCATCCGCCAGGGCCTGCTCCCGGGCCTTGCGAATCTCCCGCGCCAGCTCATATACCGCCATGGCATAGAGCGGACTGCGGTTATACCGGGTGATGACATAGAAATTCTCATAGCCCAGCCAGACCTGGGTCCCCTCCTCCGCCTGCAGCTCTATCACCGAGAAGCGGGCATCCGGTGCCACGCGGCCTTCCGGCACGATGCCGTGGCGGGCCAGCTCATCAATGTCATGGCGGGCCTGATAGCCGCTCCCCATCAGGGATTTGTAGGCATCCCCCTCCACCCGGGCGCGCACCACCACGGGTTCTCCCATGACCCAGTGATGCCGACGGAAATAGTTGGCCACGCTGCCGATGGCATCGGGCCAGGAGTTGAGCAAATCACGGCGACCGTCGCCGCTGAAATCCACGGCATATTCCCGGTAGCTGGAAGAAATGAACTGCCCCCGCCCCATGGCTCCGGCGTAGGAACCGAGCGTTTCCCGCAGGTCCAGCCCTTCCTCTCGCACCAGGTGCAGGTAGTGACGCAGTTCGGAGCGGAAGAAGTTCGCCCGGGGCGGATAGTCAAAGCCCAGGGTCACCAGGGCATCCACCACCGGAAAGGTCCCCTGATGGCGGCCGTAGAAGGTTTCCACGCCGATGATCGCCACGATGATCTCCGCGTTGACCTGGAAGGTCTCCTGGGCGCGCAGGATGGTCGCTTCATGCTCCTGCCAGAAACGCTCCCCGGCACGGATCCGCTGTTCGGTGAGGAAGATCGGCCGGTAGTCCTTCCAGGGACGGGCCTCGGCCGGGGTGGAGATCAGATCCAGGATCCGCTGCTGCGGCCTGGCCTCGGCAAACAGCCGCTCCAGCTCGCGGGCATCGAAGCCATCCTCCCTGGCCAGGGTACTGATGAACTCCCGGACATCGCCGCGCTCAAGGTACGGCGGGTCACCGGCCACCAGGCCACGGGGATTGGCCCCGGCTGCGGCACAGGCGCCCAGCAGCAACGCTGCCAGCAGCAGGGAAGACATACGACGGTGGAAAGGCACCGGGGAAGCGCACAGGAAGGTCATCGGGCGAGTAGTCTGCGGTGGGAGTTGATGGACATCAGAATACCGAAAGCCGCCATCAGGGTCACCATGGACGTACCGCCGTAACTGAACAGGGGCAAGGGGACCCCCACCACCGGCAGCAGCCCCACCACCATGCCCGTATTGACGAACACGTAGACAAAGAAGGTGAAGCTCAGACTTCCTGCCAGCAGACGCGAATAGGTGTCCTGGGCCCGCAGGGCGATGGTCAGCCCGCGCAGGATCACCAACAGGTAAAGGGCCAGCAACAGCAGGATGCCCATCAGACCGAACTCCTCGGCATAGACGGCGAAGATGAAGTCGGTGGAGCGCTCCGGCAGGAACTCCAGCTGGGACTGGGTGCCGTTGAGCCAGCCCTTGCCGTACAGCCCCCCGGAGCCGATGGCGATCTTGGACTGGATGATGTGATAGCCGGCCCCCAGGGGATCACTCTCCGGGTTCAGCAGCGTGAGTACCCGCCGCCGCTGATAATCCTGCATGAAATGCCACAGCACCGGCGCCGCCACCATGGCCAGGGCCCCCAGTCCCATGAGGATGCGCCAGCGCACCCCGGCAAGAAAGATGATCACCAGGCCGGAACCCGCCACCAGCAAGGCGGTGCCCAGGTCCGGCTGCTTGGCGATCAGCACCGACGGCACCAGCACCAGCAGACCCGCCGCCACGACTTCCACGAACCGGGGCGGCAGCGGTCGATCGGCGAAATACCAGGCCACCACCATGGGCACGGCGATCTTCATGAATTCGGAAGGCTGAAACCGCACGACCCCCAGATCCAGCCACCGCTGCGCGCCCTTGCCCACCTCACCAAAGAACATCACCGCCAGCAGCAACAGGACCCCGGCGGCATACACCCAGGGCGACCATTGGCGCAGATGGTGCGCCGAGATCTGCGCCATCACCATCAGTATGGTAAAGGCAATGCCTACCCGCACCCCCTGCCGATACAGGGTATCCAGATTTTCACCGCTGGCGCTGTAGAGCACGACAAAACCCATGGCCAGCAACAGGGCCACCCCCCCCAGCAACAACAGGTCCAGGTGCAGGGCACGGACAATGGCGCGCCCCAGACCGTGCTCTTCCGCGGTGCCGTTCAGCATCAGGGGGTCATCTCCAGCATGAAATAGTCCATCACCTTACGGGCCACCGGCGCCGCCACCCGGCCACCGCTGCCGCCGTTCTCCACCAGCACCGCTATCGCAATCCGGGGTTCATCCGCCGGGGCGAAACCGATGAACAGGGCATGATCACGCAGGTGCTTGGCCACCGTTGCCTCGTCATATTCCTCATCATCCGCCAGCCCGAACACCTGCGAGGTCCCGGTCTTGCCGGCGATGCGGTAGGGGGCGTCCCGTCCTGCCGACTGATAAGCCGTGCCGTTGCTCCGGTGCATGACGTGCTCCATCGGGGTCAGGACCTGACCCCAGTGTTCCGCACGGCTCACCTGCACCGGGCTGAGGAATTCCGGCTCGGCCACATGCAGCTCCTCACCGTCTTCACCCAGCATGCCACGCAGCAGATGGGGACGCACCCGCTGGCCGCGCATGGCCAGGGTGCTGCTGATGGAGGCCATCTGCATGGGGGTGGCCAGCATGTACCCCTGCCCGATGGCGGTGATCAGGGTTTCGCCGGGGAACCAGGGCATGCCCTGCGCACCCCGTTTCCACTCACGGCTGGGCAGCAGGCCGCGACGCTCGCCGGTGCTGTCGATGCCCGTGGCCTCCCCCACCCCGAAGCGCCCCAGGAATTCCGACATGCGGTCGATCCCCAGTCGATAGGACATGTCGTAGAAGTACACGTCCGATGACTGGGTGATGGCCTTGTCCAGGTCCACCCAGCCATGGCCGTACCGCCGCCAGTCCCGGTAGCGTCGGGTATCGTTGGGCAGGGTGTAGTAGCCGGCGGCGAACATCTGTCGATCCGCGCGGATCACGCCATGCTCCAGCCCCGCCAGGCCCACCAGCATTTTCAGGGTGGAACCGGGCGGGTACTGGCCCGACAGGGCGCGATTGAACAGGGGCTGGCGCCGATTGTTGCGCAGCTCCTGGAAGGTGCGGGCCGGAATCCCGTGCACGAACAGGTTGGGGTCGAAGGTGGGCATGCTGACCATGGCCAGGACCTCGCCGTTGCGGGGGTCCATGGCCACGATGGCGCCGGCCATACCGTCCAGGGCCTCCTGGGCCACGGCCTGCAGACGCACGTCCAGGCTCAGCACCAGATCACGCCCCGGCGCTGGCGGCTCCCGCTCCAGGACCCGCAGCATACGACCCTGGGCGTTCACCTCCACCTTCTGGAAGCCCACCTGACCGTGCAGCTGATCCTCATAATAGCGTTCGATCCCCAGCTTGCCGATATGGCTGGTGCCGGCGTAGCGCCGGGTATCGATGCGGGCCAGCTCCCGCTCATCAATGCGCCCCACATAGCCGATGACATGGGCCAAGGCGTCGCCATGGGGATAATGGCGCGCCACCCGGGCCTGCACGTCCACGCCGGGGAACAGATGCCGATTGACGGCGAAGTTGGCCAGTTCCTCGTCCGTGAGATTGAGCTTCAAGGGGACCGCCTGGAAGGGGCGCTTGCCCCGCAGTGAGCGGCGAAACCGCTCGATCTCGGCCGACTCCAGATCCAGCAACGCCGAAAGCCGGTCAAGGGTGTCCTGCAGGTTCTCCACCTGCTCCAGGGTCACCTCCAGCTGATAGGCCGGACGATTCTCTGCCAGCACCACCCCGTTACGGTCATAGATCAGCCCCCGGGGGGGTGGCAGGGCTTCCAGACGCACCCGGTTGCTCTGGGACAGGGTCGAAAAATGGGAATGGTTGAGCACCTGCAGCTGCGTCAGCCGCACCCCGACAAGACCAAACAGCAGAACGATGATGACGCCCAGGGTAATGACTCGGGCCAGGAACAGCCGCTGTTCCAGGTGATGATTCTTGATGGGTTGACGCGACGACATGCCCTTGATCCGGAAGACTCATGGCCACACGGGCAGGAGGAGGTTGCGAGGGCCGGCGTGCCTGAAGTTAAGTGGGCAAAAGCGGTGGGGAGGCCGCAGCCACCCCACCGCCGAGATCAGGCCTGGGCCTGATGGCGCTTGACGGAACTCTCGATCTCGGCCTTGGCCTCATCAACGCCGACCCAGCCTTCGACCTTCACCCACTTGCCGGGTTCCAGTTCCTTGTAATGCTCGAAGAAGTGCTTGATCTGGTCCAGCAGGAGGGCGGGGACGTCGTCGGGGCCCTGGATGTGATCATATTCCCGGGACAGCTTGGACACGGGCACCGCCAGCAGCTTGGCGTCCTCGCCCGCCTCGTCGGTCATCTTTAGCATGCCCACGGGACGGCAACGAATCACGCTGCCGCTGACCACCGGGAAGGGGGTCATCACCAGCACGTCCACCGGATCACCGTCATCGGACAGGGTGTGGGGCACGAAACCGTAGTTGCAGGGGTAGAACATGGGGCTGGCCATGAAACGATCCACCAGCAGGGCACCGCTGTCCTTGTCCACCTCGTACTTGACCGGCGAGGCATACGCAGGAATCTCGATGATCACGTTGATGTCGTTGGGCAGGTCTTTGCCTGCGGAGATCTTGTCAATATTCATTGGATCAGGCCCAAGGGGGTTGTGGATCAGGAGGCGGCATTATAACGGCAACCCGGCCGGCGAAAAGCCACCTCCCAGGGGGGAGTGCTTGCGTGCCGGGCGCTTGAGCAGGTATAAGTTTCGGCCTAATGTCTTTATAACCCATCTGATACACGCCTATTATTCTAAAGAGGAAATGCCATGCGTATCGTGCTTCTGGGCGCACCGGGATCCGGCAAGGGGACCCAGTCCAAGCTGATCATGGAGCGCTACAAGGTGCCTCAGATCTCCACCGGGGATCTCCTGCGCGCTGCCGTTTCCGCCGGAACGCCCCTGGGCCGGCAAGCCAAGGCCGCCATGGATGCCGGCCAGCTCGTGACGGATGATATCGTCCTGGGCATGATCCGCGAACGCCTGGCCATGCCCGACACTCAGCAGGGCTACATCCTGGACGGGTTCCCCCGCAACCTGGCCCAGGCCGGGGCGCTGGACGACCTGCTCAAGGAACTGGGCAAGCCGCTGGATGTGGCGCTGCTCATCGACGTGGACTTCGACAATCTGATGCAGCGCCTCACCGGCCGCCAGACCTGCGGCTCCTGCGGCGCCGTCTTCAACCGTCACACCAACCCTTCCCGGAAGGAAAACGTGTGCGATGTCTGCGGCGGTGAACTCACCCACCGCGCGGACGACAACGAAGAAACCATCGGCAAGCGTCTCAAGGTCTACGAAGAGCAGACCCGCCCCCTGGTGCAGTATTACAGCGAACGCAGCCTGCTGCAGACAGTGAAGGGTGAAGGTGAGATCGAGTCCATCTACAAGGCGGTCTCCGAGGTGCTGGAGTCCTGCCGCAAGTAAGGACGTGCTCCGCCCCGAGACACACTCCGGGTGTCTCGGGGTCATCTCACCCCGATGTCTCCCCGGTCCCCATGCATTCCAGCGCAATTCATCTAGGCACCACGCCACCCGGCCTCTTCCCGGTGGTTCAGGCGCACCAGCGCGCATGAACCCTCGCAAGCTTCTCTCCTGCTGCCTGCTCATGACCTGCTGCGTCACCACGGTCCAGGCGAATGACTGGTCCCTGTGCCGCTACCAGCCGGAATCCCTGGAGTACCCGTTCCCCCGGGACGATCAGACCCGCTTCTTCGCCGACAGCGCCTTCATTGACCGGGACGGGATCTCCCGCCTGGAGGGCAACGTCGCGCTCTATGACCAGGGCCGCATGCTGCGGGCGGATCGCATCACCTACGAGGAAAGTCGATCCTTCCTGGAAACCGAAGGCAATGTGCGTTTTCAGACCGATACGGGACTCTTCTTCGAAAGCCCGGGCGGTTTTCTGCATCTGGACACGGAGACCGGCCGTTTCGAGCATGCCCGCTACCGCTTTGACCCCCGTCATGCCCGGGGTGAAGCGAAGGCTCTGGAACCCCGCGGTCACAACACGCTGTATCTTCAGGAGGCCACTTACACCACCTGCGACCCCGGCCGGGACCACTGGCTGCTCAGTGCGCGCCATGTACAGCTGAATCAGGACAGTGGCCAAGGCACGGCCAGGGGCGTCCTCCTGCGCTTTCAGGGGGTGCCCCTGTTCTATACGCCGTGGATCACCTTTCCCATCGATGATCGCCGCAAGTCCGGCCTGCTGCCACCCAGCTTCGGGACCTCGGACAACACCGGCGCGGATCTGCTGATCCCGTTCTATCTGAACCTGGCACCCCACCGGGATGCCACCCTGGGCCTGCGCCTGATGGACAGCCGGGGCGCCATGCTGATGTCCGAGTTCCGCTACCTGAACCCCAGCAACCGAGGCCGGATCCAGCTGGATTACCTGCCCAACGACACGAGCTATGGCGAAGACCGCACCCTGGTGGCCTGGGACCACCACTGGCGCATCAGTCCCCGGCTGCACTTTCACACAACGGGCAGCGACGTCTCGGACGACCGCTACTTCCGCGACCTGGGTGACTCCCTGGACGATACCAGCATCACCCATCTGGAACGGCGGGCGGACCTTGTCTACGCCGGCCAGGGCTGGACGCTGCTGGGGCGGGTGCAGGATTTCCAGATCGTGGACGAGACCCTCTCCAGCACCAGCCGTCCCTACAAACGGCTGCCCCAGCTGCTCTACCAGGGCCGCTGGCCCTGGCAGGCGGGTGGATTCGACTATCGCCTGCGCGCCGAATGGGTCGCCTTCGAGCGGGATGACAGCGTCACCGCCCGGCGCACGGATCTGATGCCGGAGATCAGCCGCCCCATGCACGGGGCCGCCTGGTTCGTAACCCCGAGCCTGAAATACCGCGTCACCCATTATGACCTGGACGACCAGCCCGCCGATGTCGACAGCAACCTGACCCGAGCGCTGCCCATCGCCAGCCTGGATGCCGGACTATTCCTGGAACGCCCGCTGGAAAGCGGGAACATCCAGACCCTGGAGCCGCGGTTGTACTATCTCTACACCCCCCGCCGGGATCAGGATGACATCCCTCTGTTCGATACCGCCCAGTTCGATTTCAGCTTTGATCAGCTGTTTCGGGATCATCGCTTCAGCGGCCCGGACCGGGTCGCCGATGCCGATCAGCTCACTACGGGCCTCACCACCCGCATCATCGACGGCCGCTCCGGCGAGGAACGTCTGCGGGTCAGCCTGGGGCAGATCCACTACTTTGATGATCGCCGGGTGACGCTGCGCGAGGAAGGCCGCGCCGAAACCGCCGACAGTTCCTCCATGGTCGCCGAAATGGCGGCGCGCCTGGGGGATCGCTGGCGCACCCGCGCCGGCGCCCAATGGGACCCGCGACGGGAACAAATGGAGCGTTCTTCCGCTCTTCTGCAATACCGGGTGGATGGACGGCGCGTGATCAACCTGAGTCACCGTTACCGGGAAGACCTCCTGGAACAGGCCGATCTCTCGTTTGCCTGGCCCCTGTCCCGTCACTGGGACGTGGTGGGGCGCTGGGCCTACAGCCTGGAGGATAACCGGGACCTGGAAGTCCTGGCAGGCCTGGAATATAAGAGCTGCTGCTGGGCCTTCCGCCTCGTCTCCCGCCGTTACCTCAACGACGGCGCCCGGGATGAGTACAATGACGGCATTTATTTTCAACTTATCCTCAAAGGGCTCGGCAGTCTGGGCACCGGCCTGGGTGACCTGCTGAGCGAGGGCGTGCTGGGTTATGAAACTGATTACTAAACTGCTGATACTCGTGGCGCTGACCTGGTCCTTGGGCATCGGCGCCCAGACACCCTCACCGGAAGACGGGCGACTGATGGACCGGATCATCGCCGTGGTGGAAGAAGACGTCATCATGCAGAGCGAACTGCAACAGCGCATGGATGAGATCGGGCAGCAACTGGCGGCCCGTGACGGGCAGGCCCCGCCGCGTGATGCGCTGGTGCGCCCGGTGCTGGACCGCCTGATCCTGGAGCGCCTGCAATTGCAGGAAGCGCGCCGCATCGGCATCCGCATCGACGACATCACCCTCAATAACGCAATGGAGAACATCGCCCGGGAAAACCGCATGACCCTGACCGAGTTCCGTGACCGGCTGGTGGCCGACGGCATGGATTTTCCGGCCTTCCGGGAACAGATCCGCAATGAACTGGCCATCTCGCAGCTACGCCGCCGGCAGGTGGACAGCCGCATCCAGGTCAGCGAACAGGAGATCGACGACCTGATTGCCAGCGAAAGCGGTGCCATCGACAGGGACGTGGAATACCGCCTGCTGCATCTGCTGATTTCCCTCCCCGAAGGGGCAACCCCCGACAGGATCCAGGCGGCCCGGGAACAGGCCCGGAAGATCCGCGAGGAAGCTGCCGCCGGGGCCGACTTCACCGCCCTGGCCCTGCGGGAATCCGCCGGCCGGCACGCCCTGGACGGCGGTGACCTGGGCTGGCGCAGCGCCGCCCAGGTCCCCACCCTGTTCGCCCGGCACGTGGTGCTGATGCGGGAAGGCGAAGTCAGCGAGGTCATCCGCTCTCCCTCCGGATTCCACATCATCAAACTGGCGGAGCGGCGGGGCGGCACCCGTACCCAGGTCCGCCAGACCCAGGTGCGCCATATCCTCATCACGCCCACCGAAGTGCTGAGCAACGATGAGGCCTTCGAGCGCCTCTCCAGCCTGCGCAGCCGCATCGAAGACGGCGCCGACTTCGCTGAACTGGCCCGTGCCCATTCCGACGATCGGGGCAGCGCCCTGCGGGGCGGCGAACTGGGCTGGACCGACCCGGGTGACCTGGTACCCCAGTTCGAGGACGTCATGAACCGGCTGCCGCCGGGACGCATCAGTGAACCCTTCCGCTCCCCATTCGGCTGGCACATCCTGGAGGTGCTGGAACGACGGGATCACGACAGCTCCCGGGAGCTGATGCGTGCCCAGGCTCGGGAGATCATCCGGGACCGCAAGCGGGACGACGAACTGGAACTGTGGCTGCGCCGACTGCGGGACGAGTCCTTTGTGGAACTGCGCCTGGACGCTCGTAACCCGGGGGATCCGACGGCCCTGATCAGCCCGCGGGGACGATAATGACTCGTCCCATACCCCGTATCGCCATCACCCCGGGGGAGCCGGCGGGCATCGGACCGGATCTGGTGGCCATGCTGGCCCAGCAACCCTGTCCGGCCCAGCGGATCGTGATCGCGGATCCCCTGGTGCTGCAGGATCGGGCCGCGGATCTGGGACTGCCTCTGACCCTCACGCCCTTTGACCCGGACAGCCCACCCCACACCGATCGCGCGGGTTGCCTGAGCATCGTCGGTGATTGCCAGGTGGCCCACCCCGTCAGGGCCGGTCATCTCGATCCGGCCAACGGGGACTATGTGCTGCAGACCCTGCGTCGGGCGGCCGACGGCTGCCTGGCCGGCACCTTCGATGCCCTGGTCACGGGCCCTGTACACAAGGGCGTCATCAATACCGCCGGCATCCCCTTCACCGGCCACACGGAATTCCTGGCGGAACGCTGCCGAGCCCCCATGCCGGTGATGCTGCTGGCCGCCGGTGAGTTGCGGGTCGCCCTGGTCACCACCCATCTGCCCCTGTCCAGGGTGGCCGCCGCCATCACGCCGGCACGGCTCCTGAGCGTGCTGCGAGTACTGCACCAGGACCTGCGCGAGCAGTTCGGGTTGGCCCGACCCCGCATCCTGGTCTGCGGCCTCAACCCCCATGCGGGCGAAGGGGGCCACCTGGGAGACGAGGAGATCCGGATCATCACCCCGGTGCTGGAACAGCTGCGCACCGAGGGCATGGATCTGCGCGGCCCCCTGCCCGCCGACACCCTGTTCACCGACCGCTATCTGCGCGAGGCGGACGCGGTGCTGGCCATGTATCATGACCAGGGACTGCCGGTACTCAAGCACGCGGGCTTTGGCCGGGCCGTGAACATCACCCTGGGGCTGCCCATCATCCGCACCTCGGTAGACCATGGCACCGCCCTGGAACTGGCCGGTACCGGCCGGGCCGAAGTCGGCAGCTTCCTTGAGGCCCTGTCCCTGGCCATCCACCTATCCTTGCAAAGAGCATCCTGACCATCCGTCCCGAGGAATCACCCATGTCCCGAGCCATGCGCATCGGCACCCTGTCCCTACTCAGCCTGGCCCTGATGCTGGGCGGCTGTACCTTCGTCAAGCTCACTCCCGGCGGTGAACGGGTCCGTATCCTGGATGCCCAGGATGTGACCCAGTGCGAGCGGGTCGGCAACACCTCCGCCACGGTGGCCGAGCAGGTGGGCATCTTCAAGCGTCCCCCGGAAAAGCTGGCCCAGGAAGTGGACCATGCCGCCCGCAATGCCGCCGCCGAGATGGGCGGTGATACCCTGGTCCCCCGCGGTCCCCTGCGGGAAGGGCGACGGGGCTATGACGTCTATCGCTGCATCCGCTGACAGACCCTCCGGAGACCCCGCGCCCAGTGGAACACGCCCCCAGAAAACGTTTCGGCCAGCATTTCCTGCATGACCCCGGTGTCATCCGGCGCATCGTCGGGGCCATCGATCCCTGTCCGGGGCAGACCTTGCTGGAGATCGGTCCCGGCACGGGCGCCATCACCCGACCCGTGCTGGAACGCTGTCGGCAACTGCATGTGGTGGAACTGGACCGGGATCTGATTCCCCGTCTGCAAACGGAGTATGCCGATGCCGGTGAGCTCATCGTGCACGCCGCCGATGCCCTGAAGTTCGATGTCGGCGCAGTGCCGGTGCCCACCGGCCGCAAGCTGCGGGTGATCGGCAACCTGCCCTACAACATCTCCACGCCCCTGATCTTTCACCTGCTGAAGTGGGCCGACGGCATCCAGGACATGCACTTCCTGCTGCAAAAGGAGGTGGTGGATCGGCTGACTGCCCGTCCCGGCACGGCCGAATACGGGCGGCTGGGGATCATGGTGCAGTATCGCTGCCGGACCGAATCCCTGTTCCATGTCGGCCCGGGGGCCTTCCGCCCCCCGCCGCGGGTGGATTCCGCCGTGGTCAGGCTGATGCCCTGGGATACCCTGCCCTACCCGGCCCGGGACGAAGCCCTGTTTGCCGCCCTGGTCCACCAGGGCTTCACCCGCCGGCGCAAGACCCTGCGCAACGCCCTGCAGGGCCTGGCGGATCCCACCGCCATGACGGCGGTGGACATCGACCCCGCCCGACGCCCGGAAACCCTGTCAGTGGAAGAGTTCGTCCGTCTGGCCAATCAGGTGGCCGAGACCCATACTTAAGCCGGTCCCCATGTGGGGTTACAATGTATTTTTTCCGCCATCGGCGAGGACACAATGGCAGAACACAATCCGCTGCTTCGCTTGAGAGAATTGGGCCAGAGCGTCTGGTACGACTATATCCGCAGTGACCTCATGGCCTCCGGGGAACTGGATCGCCTGATCCGGGAGGACGGCCTGGGCGGCCTGACCTCCAACCCCGCCATTTTCGATAAGGCCATCACCGGCAGCGACCTCTATGACACCGCAATCCGGGAATGTCTGGCGCAGTCTCCGGACCTGACCACCAAAGGCCTGTTCTACCAGCTTGCCATCCGCGACCTGCAGGCCGCCGCCGATGCCTTTGCCGAGACCTACCGGCGCACCGTGGGGCGTGACGGCTTCGTCAGCCTGGAAGTCTCTCCGGAGCTGGCCTTCGACGCCGAGAGCACCGTGCGCGAAGCCCTGGAGCTGCATGCCCGGCTGGATCGTCCCAATCTCATGATCAAGGTACCCGGCACCTTGCCCGGCCTGGCCGCCATCGAGCAGCTCACTGCTGCCGGCGTCAATGTCAACGTCACCCTGCTGTTCTCCGTCACCCGCTATCAGGCGGTGCTGGAGTCCTTCCTCAAGGGCCTGGAGACTCGCCTGGAGCGGGGCGAACCCGTGGCCTCCATTGCCTCGGTGGCCAGCTTCTTCGTCAGCCGGGTGGATACCGCCCTGGACACGCTCCTGGAAGAGCGTATCCGCGAGGGCCGCCCGGTGGAACACATGCAGGGCCTGCTGGCCATTGCCAATGCCAGGCTGGCCTATGCCCATTTCCAGCAGGTCTGCGGCAGCGAACGCTGGCAGCGTCTGGTTCGGGCCGGGGCCCAGCCCCAGCGGCTGCTGTGGGCCAGCACCGGCACCAAGAACCCGGATTACAGCGATGTGCTCTACGTGGACTCGCTGATCGGCCCGGAAACGGTGAACACCCTGCCGCCGGCTACCTATGACGCCTTCCGGGATCACGGCACCCCGGCCCAGACCCTGAGCGAAGGACAGGAACAGGCCCGTGCCCTGATCCAGGGTCTGCCCGATCTGGGTATCGACCTGGAGAGCGTCACCGACCGTCTGGAGGCCGAGGGCGTTCAGGCTTTTGCCGACGCCTTCGCCCACCTGATCCAGGGCCTGGAAGACAAGCGCCGCCGCCTGGCGGCCTGAGGGAGCCGTAGCCTAAGGAGACGATCGTGGACGTTCTGGCGGGAGATATCGGAGGCACCAAGACCCTGCTCATGCTGGCCAAAGTGGAAGACGGCCGGCTGATCCCCGGAGAGATTCGGCGCTACACCAGTGCCGACTACCCCGGACTGGCGCCCATGGTCCGGACCTTCCTGGCGGATCAGGGTACCGGCGTACCGATCAGCGCCGCCTTCGCCCTGGCCGGCCCGGTCGCCCGCCGGGATGACGGCCAGCAGGCCCGCCTCACCAACCTGCCCTGGCAACTGGACTCCCGGCAATTGGCCCGGGACCTGGGCCTGCCCCGGGTCACCCTGGTCAACGACTTCGAGGGCATCGCCCACAGCCTGGACGACCTGCCCGCCGACAGCCTGCATGGACTGCAGCAAGCGGACAGGGATCCGGACGGAGTGCGCCTGGTGGTGGGGGCGGGAACCGGCCTTGGGGTGTGCATCGTCTGTCCCGGCCGGTCCGGGCGGCTCATACCCACCGAGGCGGGTCACGGCGAGCTGGCACCCGCCGATGCCCGCCAGTCCCGCCTGTGGGCCGCCGTCACACGGCAGGAAGGGCGCTGCAGCCGGGAGCACCTGCTCAGTGGCCGAGGGATTAACCGCATTGCCCGTTTCCTCATCAGCGAAGGCCCTCAAAGGCCGGGCAAGGTCCTGGCCGAGGCCATGACGCAACCGGACCCGGCCCCCGAACTCACCCGGCTCGCCCTGGCGGGCAGCGATCCCCTGGCCGTGGAGACCCTGTCCCTGTTCTGCAGCCTCTATGGGGGGCAGACGGGTGATCTGGCCCTGGGCTGTCTGCCCTTCGGCGGGGTCTATATTGCCGGCGGTATCGCGCCGCGCATCCTGCCTCTGCTGGATGCCGGGGGCTTCATGACGGCCTTTTGCCACAAACCGCCCATGACCCACCTGCTGGAGCGGATGTCGGTTCAGGTCATCACCGATCCCCGGTCGGGACTACTGGGTGCCGCCCGCCTGGCCGCCCTGCAGATCACCCAAGACCGCGGCTAAGACCCGCTCCGGGCTACAACTTCCCACGGGAATCCGGCAAGATACCGTTTCTTGCCAGGCGCCCCTTCCAGGCCACCGGAGACAACCCCATGCCGGAAAGCAGCGACCACCACATCCAGGTCGAGGTCAACTGCAGTTACGTGGAATCCCAGTCCGACCCCATGCACGGCCGCTTCGTGTTTGCTTACACGATCACCCTGCGCAACCTGGGCACCCAGGGCGCCAAGCTCCTCAGCCGCCACTGGATCATCCACGACTCCAACGGCAAGGTGCAGGAGGTGCGGGGCGAAGGGGTCGTAGGCGAACAACCCCACCTCAACCCCGGCCAGGGTTTTCAGTACACCAGCGGCGCCATGATCGAGACCCCGGTGGGCACCATGCACGGCACCTACCGGATGGTCGCCGACGACGGCACCCGGTTCGAGGCCGTCATTCCCACCTTCACCCTGTCCGTGCCCAGGGTGCTGCACTGAATAAATCCGACCTGGGTCAAGCCTGCAAACCCCTACTTTAGACAGGGGCTTGGTCACTGATTACAATCGTGAGCACTGGAAAATAACCCTGTAAGACTCATCCACAACCACGGGCTAACCTCATGCGCATCCCTTACACCCTCTGGGCACCCATCTACGATCGACTGATTGAAAAACCTTCAACAGGCATCAGACAGCACAGCCTGGAGCGTTTGGGCGACGTGGAAGGTCGATCCATCCTGCTGGTGGGCGTGGGCACCGGGTTGGATTTTCCCTTCCTGCCCCAGGGCGCCCATTACACCGGCGTGGACCTGACCCCGGCCATGCTCAAGAAGGCGACCGAACGCGCCCAGTCCCTGAACCTGGGCATCGAGCTGCATGAGGGCAACGCCATGGCCCTGCCCTACGAGGATGCCCAGTTCGACGTGGTGGTCATGCACAATATCCTGGCGGTCGTCCCCAATGCCGGCAAGGCGCTGACCGAAGCCACCCGCGTGCTCAAGCCCGGTGGCCGGATCCTGATCCTGGACAAGTTCCTCAAGCCCGGTGAAAGCGCTCCCTTCCGCCGCCTGCTGGGCCTGGTGTCCCAGTTCCTGGCCACCCGCACCGACGTGGTGTTCGAGAACCTGATGAAAAAGCGCACCGACCTGACCCTGCTGGAAGACAGTCCGGCGATGCTGCGCGGCTGGTTCCGTCACATCCTGCTGGAAAAGAAGGCCTGACCCCGCTGCATGGCACTGTATGCCGTCGGCGACCTGCAAGGCTGTCTTGACCCGCTGAAACGGCTCCTGGACCGGGTGCGATTCGACCCGGCCCGGGATCGGCTGTGGCTGGTGGGGGATCTGGTCAACCGGGGGCCGGATTCCCTGGGCTGCCTGCGGTTCGTACGGGATCTGGGGAAAGCGGCGGAGACGGTGCTGGGCAACCACGACCTGCACCTGCTGGCCATCCACGCCGGACTGCACAAACCCCGGCGCCGGGACACCGTCCAGCCCATCCTCGACAGCCCCGATCGAGAAGAACTCATAAACTGGCTGCGGCGGCGGCCGATCCTGCACCATGACGCTGCGGCCGGCTGGACCATGGTCCATGCCGGACTGCCCCCCCAGTGGGACCTGGCCACGGCCCTGGCTTGCGCCGACGAACTGCACCAGGTGCTGCAAGGCCCCGACTACCGTACCCTGTTACAGCGGATGTACGGTGACCAGCCCGCCCGCTGGGACCCGGCCCTGTCCGGCTGGTCCCGCCTGCGTTTCATCACCAACTGTTTCACCCGCCTGCGCTACTGCACCCGGGACGGCGCGCTGGATATGGATCACAAGGGCGCCCCGGGCACCCAACCAGCCGGTCTGCTGCCCTGGTTCCAGGTACCGGGCCGGGCCAGTACCGACCTGAGGCTGGTGGTGGGCCACTGGTCCACCATCGGCTGTCGTTACGAACAACAGGTCCTCACCTTGGACACCGGCTGCGTCTGGGGCGGCCAAATGACCCTGGCCCGTCTGGATACCCTCACGCCGGAGATTGTCCAGCAGGACTGCCGGACCCATCGGACGCACTCGCCGATCACCTGACCCATCGCGGGCTACAGGGGCACCACACCCCCCATCCACCACAGACTGCCCAGGGCCACGGCAGCGCCGATGGCGGCACCGGCCAGCACATCGGTGGGATAATGCAACCCCAGCACCAGACGGGACAGGGCCACCATCAGGGTGAAGGGCAGCACCAGCCAGGCCCAGACCGGTAACCAGGCCAGCAGTACCACGGTGAAGGCCACCGCATGCAGGGTATGGCCGGAAGGAAAGCTGAACCGGTCCAGCGGCGCCACGTTCAGGCTGATGTCGCGGCTGTGCCGGAAGGGCCGATCCCGCCCTGTGGTTGCCTTCAGGATCTTGTAGATAGGCAGGCACAAAAGCCCCACCAGGGCCATGTGCAGGCTCACATGGAGGGCCTGCATGCCGTGGATCAGGGGCAGGCAGAGCATCAGGGTGTACCAGAAGACCCCGTCCCCCAGCCGGCTGACCACCGCAAATACCCGGTTGATGAGCCGCCGATGCCCCATGCGGTTGAAGACCAGGCAGACCGGAATCTCCGCGTCCGTCACTCGCTGAATCAGTCCCATGTTGACCTCTCTTGAGCACACTCGAAAAACAGCGCTTCCAGCCGATCATGGATGCAGCGCCAGTCCACCGACTCGGCCACGACTCGGGCCTGTTCGCCCAGGCCCCGGATCCGTGCGGGATCGGTGATCAGTTCCCGCGCCAGACCGACGAACCGGTCCCGGTCATTGAGGGGCGGCAGCAGTCCGCTCTCACCGTGGCGCAGATGCTCCCGCGGCGCTGCATAATCAAAAGCCACCACCGCCAGCCCCGAGGCCATGGCCTCCAGGACCACGTTGCCGAAGGTGTCAGAGGTGGAGGGAAACAAAAAGATGTCACCACTGGCATAGTGACGGGCCAGATCTTCCCCGGTCCGGGTGCCCACCAGGATCAGGTCCGGGTGCAGGCGCCGCAGTTCCGCGGCCTCGGGGCCGTCCCCCACCAGGATGAAGCGGGCCCGGGGCTGGTGGGACTGCATGGCCCGGAAGGCCTCCACCGCCAGGGACAGATTCTTCTCCGCCGCCAGACGCCCCACATGGATCACCGCGGGATCGGCGTCTTCCAGCCCCCAGTCCCGACGCAGCGCAGGGTCCCGCCGGGTGGGATTGAAAAGTGCCGTATCCACCCCCCGGGCCAGTACTTTGCAATTCCGGTATCCCTGCGCCGTCAACTGGGTGCGCAAGGACTCGGTCGGCACCAGGGTGCAGCGGGTCCGGTTATGGAAGCGGCGGAGAAAATGACCGATGGCAGGCTCCAGAAACCCCACCCCGTAGTACCGGCTGTAGCTGTGAAAATTGGTATGAAAACCGCTGATCACCGGGATCTTGAGGTGCCTGGCGGCGGCCACTGCGGACCCCCCCAGGGGGCCTTCCGTGGCCACATAGATCACGTCGGGCGGATGCTCGTGCCAGACATCCAGGATCGCACCCCGGGCCGGTAGTCCAAAATGCAATCCCTTGTAGCCCGGGACGGGAAGACCGGCCGTCGCCTGTTCCCGCAACGGTCCCTGTTCACCACCGACATCCCCGCGGTACTGGCGGGGACGAATGAGATGGACCTGATGCCCTCGCGCCAGCATGCCCTGCACCATGTGATGCAGGGTGTGGGCAACGCCGTTGATCTCCGGAGGATAGGTTTCGGTCACCACGGCGATATGCAGCCGGGGCGCCTCATCGCCATCGGCATGGGACCCCTGGGTGAAAATCCGGTCCCAGTTCAGGGATGAGGCGCGCCCGGCGGCGTTCATGAGGGAGAGTCTCCTTCGAGAGGGGGCGGGAGGCCGTCATGGAACGCCTCCCTGACGGCCGCTTCGGCCGCCCGGGACAACCCGCGACGATCCGTACCATCGACAGGGATCGGCGGCATGAAACTGAGCGCCACGTCCACCCGCGGCATGGCCAGCAGGCGCAGGGCATGGGTGAGGAAATGCTGGTTGTCCACGAAGGCCGCCGCATGATCCGCCGGGGGCAGGTAGCGGATGGACACCGGCTGTACCGGGCAGCCCGCGCTCTGGGCGGCCTGGAACAAGCGGGGATGAAAACGTCGTACCTCCTTGCCCGGGGTGGTCGTCCCTTCGGGAAACACGTGCACCGAGTGGCCGCGGCCCAGATGTTCGGCCATCTGATCGGAGACATGGGAGGCGGCACCCGAGACCCCGCGATGGATGAACAGGGTGCCGTTGCGGCCGGACAGCCAGCCGATCAAGGGCCAGCGCCGCACCTCGGACTTGGACAGGAAGCCCACCGGGGCATAGGCCCCCAGGACCGGGATATCCAGCCATGAAACATGGTTGGAGACGGACAGGACAGGTCCGGTGGACGGCTGACCACTCACCTGAATACGGACACCAAAAAGACGGCAGAAAACCCGGTACCACCACTGGATGGCACGCCGGAACCGCTGATCGGGCATCCCGGCCTCGTTGGGCCGCCCCAGCAGCAGGGTCAGGATCACGGCGATGAACAGATGGAGGATCAACGGGATCAACCTATAAATGCATCTGATGGCTTTCATGACAATCCGCGGATAAGGGTGTCCGCAGAAAATGCCGCCGGTAGCGCGCGGGCACAAGCCCTTCGTCCAGAAAAATGAACACGTCCGCCACGTTGAAGTCCGGATCCCAGCAGGGCTCGGCACCGATACGCGCGCCCAGACGCAGATAGGCCTTGAGCAGGGGCGGCATGATCACGGCGCCCTCGCATCCCGCCACCTGCCGAGGTAACGGCAAGCGGGACCGAACCAGCAAGGTTTCCGGGTCCGGGTGACGGCCCTTGAGCCTTTCCATGATGGCGTGGGCCTGATGCCCGCCATCATGGAGTCCGATACTGGCGCAACCGATCAGATACCGGATGCGATGGGTGGCCATGAACCGCCCCAGTCCGGACCAGAGCACGGCGATGGCCGTACCACTGCGATAGTCGGGATGAACGCAGGTGCGGCCGATTTCCATGATCCGCCCGGGCAGACGATCCAGGCCGTCCAGTTCGAACTCGTTCTGAGAATAAAAGCCGCCGGCGAGGCGGGCCTCGGTGTCCTTGAGGATGCGGGTATAGGCCACCACGGCCCCGGTGTGGCCGTCACGGACCAGCAGGTGATGGCAGTAGCGGTCGTAGCGATCATGGTCCAGCCCCAGCAGGGCCGCCGCCGCGGGCAGGGTGGCCCCCATTTCCCGGGCAAAGATCTGATAACGCAGACGCTGGGATGCCAGCACGTCATCATCACAGGTGGCCAGGGACACACTCAAGCCGGGGCGCGGGACATTCCAGTCATCGGCTGCGGGCGTGTCGGCGGTCTGCATGGCCTTGTCATTATCCATCGTCATGGGGCCATGCTAGGGAGCGCGCCTTTCAGGGATGTGAAGACGTCGTGACGATTACGTGACCCAGGGCAGCGGCGTGATGCACGCGGACAACGGCTATAATGGGCGTTTTGCCGGAGCCTCCCATGGAAACCCTCGACTACGTCCCCCTGCGCCTCAAGAAAAACGAAGAACGGCGCCTGCTGGCCGGCCACGCCTGGATCTTCAGCAATGAGGTGGACGTGGAGGCCACGCCCATCCGCCCCCTGGAACCGGGACAGCCGGTGACGATCCAGGACAGCCGGGGCCGCACCCTGGGGACGGGCTACGCCAATCCCAATTCCCTCATCTGCGCCCGACTGGTGACCCGGGACGCGGATCACCCCTTCGGCCCTTCCCTGCTGGTCCACCGGCTCAAGGTGGCCCTGTCCCTGCGGGAGCGGCTGTTCGATGAACCCTTCTACCGACTGGTCCATGGCGAGAGCGACGGCCTGCCGGGCCTGGTGGTGGACCGCTACGGCGACGTGCTGGTGGCCCAGATCACCACCGCCGGCATGGAGCGCCTGCAGGATGCCCTGCTGAATGCCTTCGAGAAGGTCCTGCGCCCCAGCGCCGTGCTCTGGCGCAACGACAGTCCGGTGCGCAGTCTGGAAGGCCTGGGCCTCTATGTGCAGCCGGCCACCGGCCCCATCCCTGAGACCGTGGAGATCACCGAAAACGGCACTCGTTTCCGGGTCCCCCTGCTGGCGGGCCAGAAGACCGGGTGGTTCTATGACCAGCGGGACAACCGGGCCTGGCTACGGCGCCTCGCCACCGGGGCTCGGGTACTGGACCTGTTCAGCTATGCAGGAGGCTGGGGGATCCAGGCGGCCGTCCATGGGGCGGAACACGTCACCTGCGTAGACGCCTCCGCCGATGCCCTGGCCCAGGTGGAAGCCAATGCCCGCCTGAATCAGGTGGAAGAACGGGTGCAGACCCTGGCGGGGGATGCCTTCGAGGTGCTGCGTCAGCTGCGGGAGGAACGGGCACGGTTTGATCTGATCATTGTCGATCCGCCGGCCTTCATCAAGCGCCGCAAGGATCTGAAAGAAGGCACCACCGCCTACCGGCGCATCAATCAGATGGCCCTGCAGGTTCTGGCCCGGGACGGCTTTCTCATCGCCTGTTCCTGTTCCCAGCACATGGCGGCGGAGTCGCTGGAAAAGCAGGTCTACGCCGCCGCTCGCCACGTGGACCGGCAGATGCAGATCCTGGCCCGCGGCGGCCAGGCCGGCGACCATCCCATCCACCCGGCCATGCCGGAGACGGCCTACCTCAAGGCGATTCTCTGTCGCTGCACCGGGCAGTAGCGTAGGTTAGAATCAGGGGATGACTCCCACACATCCTTTCATTGATCCCGTCGCCCTGAGCCTGGGGCCCCTGCAGATCCACTGGTACGGCCTCATGTACCTGCTGGGCTTTGCCGCCTTCTGGGCCCTGGGCTGGCTGCGGGCCGGCCGCCCCTGGAGCCCCCTGAACCGGGAGCAGGTCTCCGACCTGCTCTTCTACGGCGTTATCGGTGTCATCGTGGGGGGGCGGCTGGGCTATGTCCTGTTCTACAACCTGGACGCCCTGGCCGGCGATCCGTTGATGCTGATCCGGCTCTGGGAAGGCGGCATGAGCTTCCACGGCGGCCTGATCGGGGTGCTGGTCACCTGCTGGCTCTATGCCCGCAAGCTGGGCTGCCGCTTTTTGCAGCTCACCGACTTCGTCGCGCCCCTCATCCCTATCGGCCTGGGGGCCGGACGCATCGGCAACTGGATCAACGGCGAACTCTGGGGCAAGCCCACGGAGATGCCCTGGGGCATGATCTTCCCGGCCGCGGACATGCTGCCCCGTCACCCCACCCAGCTCTACCAGGCGGCCCTGGAGGGCCTGGCCCTGTTCCTGATCCTGTGGTTCTTCTCCCGGCGCTGGCGCCCGGTGGGGGCGGTCTCCGGCCTGTTCCTGGCGGGTTACGGGGTGTTCCGTTTCCTGGTGGAATTCTGGCGCCTGCCCGATGCCCATATCGGCTATCTTGCCTTCGGCTGGCTCACCCTGGGCCAGCTCCTCACCCTGCCCATGATTCTGGCCGGTGTCCTCATGCTGGCCTGGGCCCGGCGGCAGGAGAAAGCACGCCATGCATAGTTATCTTCAGCTCCTGCAACACCTGCTGGAACAGGGCACGGAGAAATCCGACCGCACCGGCACCGGCACCCGTTCCGTGTTCGGCCACCAGATGCGCTTCGATCTGGCCCGGGGCTTCCCCCTGGTGACCACCAAGAAGCTGCATCTGAAGTCCATCATTCATGAACTGCTCTGGTTCCTCAAAGGGCACACTGCCACCGCCTATCTGCAGGCCAACGGGGTACGTATCTGGGATGAGTGGGCTACGGAAGACGGCGATCTGGGACCGGTCTACGGCCGGCAGTGGCGGTCCTGGCCCCTGCCCGACGGCGGCCATGTGGACCAGATCAGCCGGCTGGTGGAACAGATCCGGACCCGCCCCGACTCCCGGCGCCTGATCGTGAGCGCCTGGAACGTGGCCGACCTGCCGGATGAAGGGGTCTCCCCCCAGGACAATGTCCGTGCCGGGCGCATGGCCCTGGCCCCCTGCCATTGTCTGTTCCAGTTCTATGTGGCCGACGGCAGGCTCTCCTGCCAGCTCTATCAGCGCAGCGCCGACATCTTCCTGGGAGTGCCGTTCAACATCGCCTCTTACGCCCTGCTCACCCTCATGGTGGCCCAGGTCACGGACCTGGAGCCGGGAGAGTTCATCCATACCTTCGGCGACGTGCACCTGTACCTGAACCACCTGGAACAGGCCCGGGAGCAGCTTGCCCGCGAACCCCACCCCCTGCCCCGGATGGTGCTGAACCCGGCAGTGAAATCCCTGTTCGACTTCCGTTACGAGGACTTCACCCTGCTGGATTACCAGGCCCATCCCCACATCAAGGCCCCGGTGTCCATATGACCGACTCCCAACCACTGCTCACCGCCGTGGTCGCCATGGACCGCAACCGGCTCATCGGCGCCGACAATCGCCTGCCCTGGCACCTGCCGGCGGATCTTGCCCACTTCAAGCGTCTGACCATGGGCGGGTGCATGCTCATGGGACGCAAGACCTTCGAATCCATCGGTCGGGCGCTGCCGGGGCGGCACAGCCTGGTGATGACCCGGGATACGGACTTCGAGGCCCCCGGCTGCACGGTGGTCCATGACCTGGAACAGGCCCTGGCGGCCGCCGGGCCGGTGGAGGAGATCTTCGTCATCGGCGGGGCGGACCTGTTCCGGCATCTACTGCCGCTGTGTCGACGGATGCATCTGACGGTGATCGAACATGAATTCGAAGGCGACACCTTCCTGGCCCAGCTCAATGAGACTTGGCAGGAGGTGGCCCGGGAAGCCCATGATGCCGACGACAAAAACCCCTATCCCTACACCTTCCTGACCCTGGAGCGCCGCCCCTAGCCGGCTACGACGGAGTACGGAGCCGACGCAGCAGGGCAATCCCCGGCAGACTGAAGATCACGGCAAACAGCAGCGCCGCCGCCACCACGATGGACGGCCCGGCGGGGGTATCCCAGGTCAGAGAACCCCACAGTCCGCCGGCCACGGCCAGACAACCGATCAGGGCGGCGAACAGGGCCATCTGCTCCGGTGTGGACGACAGCCGCCGCGCCGCCGCCGCGGGGATGATCATCAGCGAAGTGATCAGCAGGATGCCCACCACCTTCATGGCCACGGCAATGACCAGGGCCATGAGCAGCATGAAGCCCATGCTCACCAGAGTCACCCTCACCCCTTCCACCCGGGCCAGATCCTCATGCACGGTCATCGCCAGCAGGGGGCGCCACAAGGCCGCCAGCATCCCCAGGGCCAGTGCACCACCGATGAAGATCCCTATCAGGTCCTCATGGGACACGGCCAGGATATCGCCGAACAGGTAGGCCATCAGATCGATCCGGACCCCTTCCAGAAAGGCCACCGCCACCAGCCCCAGGGACAGGCTGCTGTGGGCCAGGATCCCCAGCACGGTGTCCGTGGCCAGCCGCCGCTGTCGCTGCAACAGCATGAGCACCAACGCCAGGGCTACACAGAGGATGATCACGGTCAAATTCACGTTCAGACCGATGAGAAAACCCAGCGCCACCCCCAGCAGGGCGGAATGGGCAAGGGTATCGCCGAAGTAGGCCATCCGGCGCCAGACCACGAAGGAGCCCAGCGGCCCCGCCACCACGGCTACGGCCATGCCGCCGATCAGGGCCCGGACAATGAAATCATCCATGGTGTTCGTGCTCCCCGGGCCCGTGGCAATCACACCCGGGCGGCCCGTCGAATTCCACTACGTCGCCATGCAGATCATGACGATGGTCATGGTGATGGGTGTACAGGGCCATTCCCGCCGGCATGGTCTTGCCGAACAGTTTGAGATAGGCGGGATCGCGGCTCACCACGTCCGGTTTGCCGGTACAGCACACATGCTGATTCAGACAGATCACCGAATCGGCGGCAGCCATGACCAGATGCAGTTCATGGGACACCATCAGCACCCCGCACCCATAACGGTCCCGCAGGCGGGCGATGAGCTGGAACACCTCCCCCTGCCCGGCCACATCGACCCCCTGGGCGGGCTCATCCAGCACCAGAAGGTGAGGTTCCCGCAGCAACGCGCGGGCCAGCAGGATGCGCTGCATCTCCCCGCCGGAAACCGACTGAACGGGCTGCTCCAGCAGATGGTCACAGCCCACTTCCCGCAACACCCGGGCCAGGCTGTCCCTGTCGAAACGTCCTCCCAGCCCCAGAAACCGGCGTACCGTGATGGGCAGGATCTCATCCACCTGGATACGCTGGGGCATGTACCCGATACGCAGTCCGGGGCGACGCAGGACCCGGCCGCTGGAGGGTGACACCAGCCCCAGCAACACCTTGAGCAGGGAGGTCTTGCCGGCACCATTGGGACCGATGAGGGTGACGATCCGGCCCGGTTGAACCATCATGTCCACGCCGTCCAGAATCCGCCGTCCACCCGCCGTCAGTGCCACCTGTCGGGCGGCCAGCAAGGCGCCATCGACAGGGCGGAGATCATCACGGGATCTGCTCAAACTGGAAAGACGGAACATGGCAACCGGATCCGGCGCAGAGAAAATATCAAAAGGATTGTTATAGTATTACATAACCACATCAGCCGAGGAGTCCATTCATCATGCGCAACCGCCGATTGCTTGCGGGCCTTGCGGCCCTGGTCCTGCTACTGCCCCTGTCGCTGCAGGCAACCCCTCGGGTCGTGGTCAGCATACCCCCGATCCACAATCTGGTCAGCGGGGTCATGGAGGGCGTGGCCGAGCCGGTGCTGCTGGTACCCGGCGGGGCCTCGCCCCATGACTACGCCCTGCGTCCTTCGGACATGCGGCACCTGCAGGCGGCCCAGGTAGTGATCTGGGTGGGCCGGGACCTGGAGGGTTTTCTGGAGCGGCCGTTGGCCAGACTGCCGGAATCCGTGACGAAAGTCACCCTGCTCAAGGACGCCGACCTGGTGCGTCATGCGCTGCGTGAGGGAGGGATCTGGGAACGGCACGCCCATGACCACGGGCACAGCCACAGCCACAGCCACAGCCACAGCCACAGCCATGATCACGGCCATCGCCATGACCACCATCATGACCTGGACAGCCATGTCTGGCTCTCCCCCGAGAACGCGACCCGCATCGTGCGCCACGTGGCCGGGGTGCTGGCGGACGAGGATCCCGACCACGCCGTCCGCTATGAAGAAAATCGGGACCGCATCCTGGCCCGCCTTGGGGCACTGGATGCGGAACTTCAAGCCCGTCTGACGCCCGTTCGGGGGCATCCCTTCATCGTCTTTCACGATGCCTATCAATATTTCGAAAGACACTACGGCCTGACCCCGGCGGGCTCGGTGACGGTGGATCCGTCTCGCCCTGCGGGTGCCCGCCGGGTCCAGGAGATCCGTCAGCGGATTCAGGAGACCGATGCCATCTGCGTGTTCAGCGAACCCCAATTCCGGCCCGCCATCGTGGAGACCCTGATCGACGGCACCGGGGCACGCACCGGCGTGCTGGACCCGCTGGGGGCGGAACTGCCGGCGGGCGTGGAAAGCTATTACCGCCTGCTGGAGAACCTGGGGCAGAGCCTGGTGAGCTGTCTGACTGAAAGGTAGGGACACGACCTGCGCGCCCCTGCCGGGAACATGCAGGGGTGCGGTTCAACCTGGCCTGATCATCAAGAGGTGGAGACACCGATCCGGGCCGCCAGCGGCAGATCCGCTGCAGCAGCCGTGACCGGCACCGGTTGGATGACCTCGGTCCGGGTGTGATCCGACCAGTGCAGCAGGTGCAGATTGCCCTGAAAATCCTCGGTCAGGGCGGTGCAGTGCTCCACCCAGTCACCGTCGTTGCAGTAAAGCACCCCTTGGATGGACTCGATACCGGCCTTGTGAATATGGCCGCAGATATAGCCGTCGTAGTCACGGCGCACGGCCTCCCGGGCCGCGGCCTCCTCGAAGCGGCGCATGTAGCGCCGAGCCTTGGTCACCCGCCCCTTCACATGGGCGGACAGGGACCAGTAGGGGTGGCCCATATAACCCCGCCAGCGGTTGTAATGCCGGTTCAGCCGCAGCAGCGCCTGATAGGCCCCATCCCCCAAGGCCTTGACCAATCGATTGTGCTTGACCAGGGCATCGAACTCATCACCGTGGCTGACGAGGAAGCGGCGACCGTCGGCGGTCAGATGCTCTGCGTCCAGACGCACCTTGACGCCCTGGAATTCCGTTCCGGCAAAGACACGCAGGGCACCATCGTGGTTACCAGGGATATAGATCACCCGGGTGCCCGACTGTGCCTTGTCCAGGATCACCTGGATCACGGCACTGTGCTCGGCGCTCCAGTACACACGACGGCGCATGCTCCACAGATCGAAGATATCACCGACCAGGTAAAGATGATCGCATTGGGAGGATTCCAGAAAATCCAGCAGGTATTCGGCACGGCATTCCCGGGTACCCAGATGAACATCGGAAATGAAGATGCTGCGGCATTCGATGGTGGCCATGGCGGTGCTGTCCCCGGTTCGGAATAGGGGACAGGGTGAACCAGCCGGATGACGGGGAGATCACGGCACCGTGAAGGAAACGTGGCAATACCTGAACGGCAGGCGTTACCAGGCAAAGCCTGGTAACAGGAAGGTAAGGGAAATCGGCTATCCGCAACTATCGACCAGTCGCTCAGGGCTGAACCATCTCCAGATCCATCCGGATTTCATCCAGCCCCTGGCGGGCGCACATCTCGTCCGTCTCACCGGAAGGGGCGCCGCTCACACCGATGCCGCCGATGATCCGGCCCGCTGCATGGATCGGCAATCCGCCGGCGGAAAAGACCACGCCATCCACCTTGCCCACCTGAAAGGGTTTGGTGAAGCGGTCTTCCATCTCGGACAGAGGGCCATTGAAGGACATGGCGGTATAGGCCTTCTGGCGGCTGATCGCCAGGGTCAGGTCCACCGCCAGGGTATCCCGCAGGACCACCTGGGTATTGCCGCCCCGGTCCACCACCGTGACCGCCACGTTGACGCCGGCCTCGCGGCAAGCCTCCAGGGTGGCCCAGGCCAGGCGGGAGGCCGTATCCAGGGTCATGACCTTGATGTTCATGGTCACCGGGGCTTCGTCGGCCTGGATGGGGACGGCGGCCAGGCAGAGGGTCAGGGCACCGGCAGCCAGGGTGGCGGGCAGTTTCATCGGCATCGGCTTTCACTCCAGGGTGGTGGTACGGACCGATGGGGCCGATCGGATGCCGGCCCCTTGTTGTGATGTCCTTGAGTGTAGCCCTGAACAGACGAAAATGCCGCAGCAGAACCGTCCAGGGGAGTTACATCAGCACCAGCGCCCACACCGCCACGGCATGGAGGATGGACAGCAGCACCGCCGCCGAGCCCATGTCCTTGGCCCGGGCCGAGAGGTCATGGAATTCCTGGCCGATGCGATCAATGGCCGCCTCGATCCCGGAGTTCAGCAACTCCACGATGAGGATCAGGAACAGGCTGCCGATCAGCAGGGCCCGTTCCACCCCGTCCGACCCCAGCCACAAGGCCAGGGGCACCAGGACAATCATCGCCAACAGTTCCTGGCGGAAGGCGGCCTCATGACGGAAGGTGCTTCTCAACCCCTGCCAGGAATACCCCGCCGCCTTGATGATCCGGGTCAGACCCCGGTTACCACTGTAGGCCATCAGTCGGTCTCGACCTCAGGAAACCAAGCCACATCCAATGCCTTGGCGGCGCGCACCTCATCGAAGCGCCGGTTAGGCTGGGTGTAGGGGGCACCCTTCACCTTCTCGGGCTCGGCTGCCGCCTCTTCCAGGATCTTCGCCATGGCCTCCACGAAGGTGTCCAGGGTCTCCTTGCTTTCGGTCTCGGTAGGCTCGATCAGCAGGCATTCGGGCACCAACAGGGGGAAATAGGTGGTAGGCGCATGGAAGCCGTAGTCCAGCAGACGCTTGGCCACATCCATGGCGGTCACACCCTGCGCCTTGGCCTGACGGCGCAGGGTGACGATGAACTCGTGGGTGGCGCGGCGCTGCGGGAAGGCCAGGTCATAGCCCAGTGCCCGCAGGCGGGCCATCACGTAGTTGGCGTTCAGGGTGGAGTAGTCCGCCACCTTGGGCATGCCTTCCCGACCCAGCAGACGCATGTAGACGTAGGCCCGCAGCAGTACCCCGGCATTGCCGGCAAAGGCGGACAGGCGGCCGATGCTCTGGGGCAGGTCCCGCTCCGTGAGCCAGCGATAGCGATCCCCATCCCGGCCCACCACCGGGATGGGGAGGAAGGGCTTGAGCCGCTCGCTCACGCCCACGGCACCGGCCCCGGGACCACCGCCCCCATGGGGGGTGGAGAAGGTCTTGTGCAGGTTCATGTGGATGACGTCGAAGCCCATGTCGCCGGGGCGCACCTTGCCCAGAATGGCGTTCAGGTTGGCGCCGTCGTAGTACAACAGGCCGCCGGCGTCATGGACCACCTTGGCGATCTCGTGGATGCGGCGCTCGAACACCCCCAGGGTGGACGGATTGGTGAGCATGATCCCCGCGGTGGCGGGTCCCACGGCGGCCTTGAGGGCCTCCATGTCCACGTCACCGGAATCGTCGGTGGGGATCTCGCGCACGGCATAACCGCACATGGTGGCGGTGGCCGGGTTGGTGCCGTGGGCGGCATCGGGCACCAGGATCTCGGTACGGCCTTCGTCTCCCCGGGCCTTGTGATAGGCATGGATCATGGCCACCCCGGCGAACTCGCCCTGGGCCCCGGCCATGGGGGTGAGGGACACGGCCCGCATGCCGGTGACATCCTTGAGCATCTCCTGCAGTTCGAACATGCAGGACAAAAAGCCCTGGCTCACCGACTCAGGCGCATAGGGATGGCGGCGCAGGAAGCCGGGCAGCATGGCCAGGCTGTTACAGACTCTGGGGTTGTACTTCATGGTGCACGAACCCAGGGGATAGAAATGGGTGTCGATGGAGAAGTTTTTCTGGGACAGGCGGGTGTAGTGACGCACCACGTCCAGTTCGGACACCTCCGGCAACGGCGCCGAGCGACGACGCCGAAAACGCTCGGGCAGCGCGGCGACATCCGCACGGCCGGCCGGGGCCTGGCTGGGGGTCCGGCGACCGGGACGGGAACGTTCAAAAATCAGCATTGCCTGGCTCCTGAAAAAATTCGGTATTGGTTCAAAATCCCTCGCCGCGGGAAAAAACTGCCGCCGGACCCGTCTAAAGGGTGCACACCGACAGCCCCTCCCCCGAGGGAAGTTCTGAAAAAGCCTATTGCCGTAGCGGGAGTCCAGGGGTTTCATCCCACAACTGGATTCCCGCTTGCGCGGGAATGACGGGGGCGGATGCGAGTCACCGCCGCGAAGGTCGCCTTAGCCGTCACCCCCGCGAAAGCCCCCTTGGCCGTCACTCCCGCGAAAGCGGGAGTCCAGGGTTCTCCGTTTGTCCGTGGATTCCCGCCTGCGCGGGAATGACGGGTGAGGATGCGAGCCCCCCCCGAAAGCCCACCCCCTAGTCGTCACTCCCACAAAGCCCCTTTAGCCGTCACTCCCGCAAAGCCCCTTTAGCCGTCACTCCCGCGAAAGCGGGAGTCCAGGGTTCTCCGTTTGCCACTGGATTTCCGCCTGCGCGGGAATGACCGGCTCAGGACAAAATCAGCCCAGCGCCGCGTAGGCCGCGTCGTAATCCGGCTCCTGGGCGATCTCGGGCACCAGCTCGGTATAGACCACATGGTCGTGGGCATCCAGCACCAGCACGGCGCGGGCGGTGATGCCCGCCAGAGGGCCGTCCACGATCAGTACGCCGTAGTCCTTGGCGAAGTTGCGGGACCGCATCATGGACAGGGTCTTCACCTTGTCCACATTCTCGGCGCCACAGAAACGGCCCTGGGCAAAGGGCAGGTCCGCAGAGACCACCAGTACCACCACGTCATCCCGATCGCCCACCCAATCGTTGAATTTCTTGGTGGACAGGGCGCAAAGCCCGGTATCCAGGCTGGGAGTGATATAGAGGATCTTCTTCCTGCCGCTGAAGTCGCTCAGATTGACGTCGTTGAGCTCCTTGTCCACCAGGGTGAACGCGGGGGCGGCACTGCCCACCTTGGGCAGATCGCCGCAGGTGTTGATGGGGTTGCCTTGCAAGGTAATCCGGGTCATCGCTTTGACTCCTCGTGCTGGTTGGTCAGAGAGCTGAAGAACAAAGGGAAATACTGATCAGGCCCCCTCATTGTGCCACTCCTGTCTACTACTACGTCACTCCCGCAAAGCCCCCCTTAGTCGTCACTTCCGCGAAAGCCCCTTTGGCCGTCACTCCCGCGAAAGCGGGAGTCCAGGGTTCTCCGTTTGTCACTGGATTCCCGCCTACGCGGGAATGACGGGTGTGGATGCGCACCCCCGAAAGCCCCCCTTAGTCGTCACTTCCGCGAAACCCCCTTTGGCCGTCACTCCCGCGAAAGCGGGAGTCCAGGGTTCTCCGTTTGTCACTGGATTCCCGCCTGCGCGGGAATGACTGATTCAGAACATCCAGGGTGTAGCTGCCCAACCAGGCACCGCAGTTGCCCAACCAGAGTGTAGCTGTCCCACATGGACATATCGTTAAAGCCGGGCCGATGCCGAATCAGTCCGCCAAGTCCGCCCGCGCCTGTTCCAGTACGGCCACGTAGCGATCCAGGTCCGCCGCGGTCTTGGTCTCCGTGACGCAGACCAGGATGGCGTCGGACAGGTCGGGGTGGTCAGGCCCCAGGGCATGACCACCGAGTACCCCTGCCGCCGCCATGCGCTCCAGCAGGGCTTCGCCATCCACGCCCACCCGCAACACGAACTCGTGGAAGCGCTCGTCGGAGAACAGGACCTCGAAGCCCCGCTCCTTGAGCCGCGCCACCAGTGACCCACAGCCCTCGACGCAGGCTCCGGCCACCCGTTCCAGACCTTCCGGCCCCAGCAGGGCCATGTGGATAGTGGCGGCGGTCACCACCAGCCCCTGATTGGTGCAGATGTTGGAGGTGGCCTTGGAACGGCGGATATGCTGTTCCCGAGCCTGCAGGGTGAGCACGAAACCGGGACGACCGTCCGCATCCACGGTGCGGCCGACGATGCGCCCAGGCATCTGGCGCACATGTTCCTTGCGACAGCACAAAAAGCCGAAGTACGGGCCACCGGAAGACAGGGGGGCCCCCAGGGGCTGGCCATCCCCCACCACCATGTCCACACCCTGCCGCCCCCACTGCCCCGGCGGGGTGAGCAGGGCCAGGCTGACGGGATTGACCACACCGATGGCCTGGGCGCCGTTGGCATGGGCCCAGTCGGTCAGGGCGTCCACCTCCTCCAGCACACCGAAGAAGTTGGGCTGAGGGATCACCAGGGCGGTGATATCCTCACCGGCAAAGGTCTCAAGGACGGCCGGATCGACCCGACCGGTGGCCGGATCGAACGGGACATCCACGATCTCGATCCCCTGGCTGGCCACGATGCCGCGGGTCACGCTGCGGTAGGCCGGATGCACCGTCAGAGGCATGAGCACCCGGTGGCTCTTCGAACGCCGGTTGGCGCGCACGGCCATGAGCACCGCCTCGGACAGGGCGGAGGCACCGTCATACAGGGAGGCGTTGGAAATGGGCAGCCCCGTCAGACCGGCCATCATGGACTGATATTCGTAGATCACCTGCAGGGTGCCCTGACTGGCCTCGGCCTGGTAGGGGGTGTAGGCACTGTAGAACTCGCCCCGGGTGGCAATCTGCCAGACCGCCGCCGGGATGTGGTGTTCATAGGCACCGGCACCGATGAAGTTCAGGCCCATGACGTCCTGGGCGGCCCGTTCCTCCATGAGCCGGGTGATCTCCATCTCGCCGATGGCCCGCGGGATGGCGTTGAGTCCGTCCACCCGCAGGGCGGCGGGGATCTCGTCGAACAGTGTCTCGATGCTGTCGGCACCGATGGCCGCCAGCATCTCGCGCACGTCGGTGTCGGTGTGGGGAATGAAGGGCATGGTGATTCCGCTGCTTGTCTGGGTGGGGGGATCAGGGAGACCTGGATCAGCTTTCCGCTTCCAGATGGGCAGCGTAGGCATCGGCATCCATGAGGGCCTCCACGGCAGCGGCGTCGGTGGGCTTGATACGGAAGATCCAGCCCTCGCCATAGGCATCGCCGTTGACCAGTTCGGGGCTGTCGGCAAGTTGTTCATTGACGGCCACCACATCGCCGGCGACGGGGGCGTAGACATCGGAAGCGGCCTTGACGGATTCCACCACGGCGCAGGCACCACCGGCATCCAGATGGGCACCCACTTCCGGGGTTTCCACGAACACCAGGTCACCCAGCAGTTCCTGGGCATGGTCGGAGATGCCGATGGTGAGGGTGCCGTCGGCCTCCTTGCGGACCCACTCGTGGGACGCGGCGTATCTGAGTTCTGCGGGGACGTTGCTCATGGGGACTCCTGATGAAGGGTTCGGGGTATCGGGAAAATGGGTTCGGGTTCGACGGAACGTCGGTGTTTAGAGATCGACCAGGGCCTTGCCATGGCGTACGAACGGCGGCTTGACCACCTTCGCCGGGACCTGCTTGCCGCGGATCTCCACCGTCACCCGCTCACCGGCAGCCGCCGGGATTCGGGCCAGGGCGATGGACACGCCCAGGGTGGGGGAAAAGCTGCCGCTGGTGGTCTCGCCCTGCCCCGCCTCGCCGGCGGTGATGCTCATGTGACCGCGCAGGACACCCCGCCCCTCCAGCACCAGCCCCACCAGGCACTGCTGCACGCCGTCGGACTGCTGTCGTTCCAGGGCCTGACGGCCGATGAAATCCCGGTCGGCGGGCGCCCAGGCCACGGTCCAGCCCAGGCCGGACTCCAGGGGGCTGATCTGCTCGTCCATGTCGGTGCCGTAGAGGTTCATGCCGGCTTCCAGACGCAGGGTATCCCGGGCGCCCAGACCGATGGGACGCACGCCGGCCGCAGCCAGGGCCTGCCAGAAGCCTGGGGTGGCGGTGACGGGCAGGATGACCTCGAAGCCGTCCTCGCCGGTGTAGCCGGTCCGGGCCACGAACCAGTCACCGTCTTCCGTCGCAGTAAAGGGGGTCAGAGCCCGGGCAGACTCCCGCAGGGACTCGGGCAGCAGGGGCAGGCACAGATCGCGGGCCGCGGGACCCTGAACGGCGATCATGTCCAGATCGTCCCGTTCACGGATCTCCACCGGGGCCGTGCCGGTCAGCCTTGAGGCCACATCGCGCATCCAGGCCAGGTCCTTGTCCCGGGTGGCGGCATTGACCACGACCCGGTAGCCGTCGGCGCGACGATAGGTGATGAGGTCGTCCAGCACGCCCCCTTCCTGGTTGAGCATGCAGCTGTAGAGGGCGCGCCCGGGGGCCTTGAGCTTGTCCACGTCATTGGCCAGCAGGTGACGCAGGTAGTCGCGGGCACCGGGGCCGTCCACGTCGACCACGGTCATGTGGGAGACGTCGAACATGCCGGCCTGGCGACGCACGGCGTGGTGCTCGTCGATCTGGGAACCGTAGTGAACGGGCATGGACCAGCCGGCAAAATCCACCATGCGGGCACCGGCGGCCTCGTGGGTGGCATGCAATGTGGTGCGGCGTAATGTCATGTTCGACTCCGGTTTCAATGAAAAAGGGGCAGCCGATAACCTTCCCGCAGGTATCGGCCGCCCCTCTGTCCTGAAACCTGAGAGATTAAACCCGTGGTGGGTTATCCCCTTCGGTGGGTCTGTCGGACCACTCTCCAGAGTCGATATCGGGCAGCGCGGTCCTTTTGCCTGAGCGTTTCCGGGCGGAAGTTGCGCCTTCGGCGCCTCCGGTGAGGGAGGTCTCTCCCACGCTGCCGAGGCTGCCCCAGGGGCAGCCCTATCAAGGGGTGAACTATACCCCAGGCGTGCCGGAACCGGAACTGCCTTTTCTGTTCCTATCACCTCACCCCCTCTCCCCGCCGGGGATGAGGGGCGGTCAGACCTCCGGCCGCCGGATCAGGGCGCGGGTCACCGCCGCCCGCCCCCGGTGCCCCGGCCCCTCGTCTAGTTCGACGGCCAGTTCCGCCAACTCCATGAACTCGCCACCGACAAAATCCTCCCTCAGCATCACACCGTTGTAGAGCATGCCCGGATCCCGGGGACCGCCGCTGTGATAGTCCATCTGCTCCGGGTGAAACGCCTCCACCAGCAACAGGCCACCGGGTTTGAGGGCCTCCAGCATGGCCCGGTGCACCTGACGCCGCTGGGTGGGCGGCAGGTGCAGGTAGATGGAAATGATGTGGTCGTAATGATCCTTGGGCCATTGCCAGCCCACCAGATCCGCCCAGACCGTCTCCAGGATCACCCCCTGGTGCTGCGCCAGGGCCTGGGCCTTGGCCAGGGCCTGCTGGGAAAAATCCACCGCCGTCACCGACAGCCCCCGGGTGGCCAGCCAGACCCCGTTACGCCCTTCCCCATCCCCCACCGCCAGCACGTTCTGGCCCGGCTTGTACAGGGGGTGGTGGGCCAGCAGATAGGCATTGGGCGCGGTGCCATAGACATACTCCGTTCCCGAATAGCGGTTATCCCAGAATTCTCTCATGGCAGCACGCCCCTGAAGTTGAAACGGAAAGACGGATGCTCGTGCATCGGACCCACGTAGTCTAACCCGGCCGACAAGGCGGGCGGGGTGAATCCAGCCCAAGGGCGCGTCTAGCCAGGGTCTTCTTGATCGGTCCGGCGCGATCCGCCAGCGTCAGCCCCAGATTCCGCCCCAGGGCCAGCGGCGGCAGCGCGCTGCCGAAGCCGTAGCGGAACAGCTCCATGGCCCGCATCATGACGACATTATCTCCCCGCCGGGCACGCTCGTAACGACGTAGCAAGCGGAGTTCACCCGGATCCCCCGTTCCCCCGTGCAGCAGCACCTCGACCAGGGTCCGGGCATCCTGGAATCCCAGGTTCACCCCCTGCCCGGCCAGGGGATGAATGGTGTGGGCCGCATCCCCCACCAGTGCCAGCCGAGGACGCACATAGTGACGGGCCTGGGAGCCTCGCAGCGGAAAAGCCGCCCGCTGACCGCTCTCCAGCACCGCTCCCAGACGATGGTCCAGACCCTCCGCCAGGGCCTCGCGGAAGGCGGCGTCATCCAGGTCTCGCAACTGCTCGGCCCGCTCGTCATCGGCCGACCAGACGACGGAGCAGCGGCCATCCGCCAGGGGCAGGAAGGCCAGCGGTCCGGTGGGCAGGAAACGCTGCCGGGCGGTCTCCCGATGGGGCAAGGCGGTACGCACCGTAGCCACCAGGGCCTGCTGGTCATAGCGCCGGCTGTCCAGACCGATCCTGGCCATCTCGCGGATGCGGGATCGGGCACCATCGGCCCCCACCACCAGCGATGCCGTGATCCGGACCCCGCTCTCCAGCGTCACCCGGGCCTCACGGGCACTGATGTCCAGATGGGTCACGGCATCCGGACAGAACCGGGTCACCCCGGGTTCGGCCTCGAGGGCATCCCAGAGTGCGCGCTGGACCACCCGGTTCTCGATGATATGTCCCAGATCCGGCTCCCCCAGTTCCCGGGCCTCGAAACGGATATGTCCGTTGCCGCCCGCATCCCAGACCTCCATGGCCTGATAGGGGCTGACCCGCATGGCCCGCATCCCCTCCCAGACCCCCAGTGCCTGGAACAGGCGCTGGGAGGCACGATTGATGGCGGACACCCGCAGGTCATGCTCGCCGTCCGGCGCCGCGAAAACGGCCGGAGGGTGCAACTCCACCAGGGCCACGGCAAGACCGCCGCGGGCCAGGCTCAGGGCCAGGGCAGCCCCCACCATGCCGCCGCCGGCGATGAGGACGTCACAGGAGGTTGCCGACATGGAGGCTCCTTGTTCATGGGTTCCGAGCATCTACAATCCCATCCCCGCCCGCGCCACCCCATGACGCAACGGACCGCACAGATTCAGGGCCGCCAGGGCCGCCCCCCGAAGGTGCCCCAGCCCCGGGGTGGTAAAAAGCCGGGCCAGGGCGTCGGTCACTCCCGTCACCCGGTCCAGGTCCGGCCGACGCCGGTCGGCATAGCACTGCAGCAGTCCCGCATCACCGGGATCCGAGGCCTCCCGCCCGGCCCGGCACAGCAGATCCGCCAGGGTATCCACATCCCGCAGCGCCAGGTTGAAGCCCTGGCCGGCCACCGGATGAATGGTGTGGGAGGCATTGCCCACCAACACCAGCCGGGCATCCGTATCCCGGACGGCACGCACCCGGGTCAGGGGATAGGCGACCCGCGCCCCCACCCGACGCAGGCGTCCGAGGCGATGACCGAAACGGTCCTGAAGGACCTGCAGAAAATGACCGTCGTCCCAGGCCAACGTCTCGTCGAGCCGATGCGCCGGACGGACCCAGACCAGGGCACAGCGGGGACTGCCGTCCTCGGCGGGACTCAGGGGCAGCAGGGCCACCGGTCCTTCGTCGGTGAAACGCTCAAAAGCCTTTCCCTGATGGTCCAGTTCGGTGGAAAGATTGGCGATGATGCCCGCCTGACCATAGTCACTTTCATGGATGTCGATGCCGGCCAGATTGCGGACCACGGAGCGGGTGCCGTCCGCCCCCACCAGCAGACGGGTTCGTATCGGCGTGGCAACCTGGTCCAGACTCACCTGTACCGCCAGATGATCATCATGGCTGGTGTACCCGGTCACCCGTGCCGGCGTCATCAGAGTGACCGGCGCCGCGGCCAGGGCCGTCTGCAGGACCTGCCCCAGCACCCGGTTGACGATCACATACCCCAGCGCCTCCACACCCTCTTCCCGATGGTCCAGGCGCACGCTGCCGAAATACCCCATCTGGGAGACATGAATATGACCGATCGGCGCGGCATGGGGCGCCAGTTCCGCCCACAGCCCCAGGCGCTCCAGGATGCACCGGGAACTCCAGGACAGGGCCGTGGCCCGCTCGTCATAACTGGGCTGTCCGGGGACACCGGGCGGCTGCGCCTCGATGATGCCCACCCGGTAACCGCTGTCCGCCAGGCCCAGCCCCAGGGTGGCGCCCACCATGCCGCCGCCGGCGATCAGGATATCGAAGTCGCTGTTCTGCACCGTGTCCTCTGCATGCCGATCCCGGCTTCGGATTGTTTCAGTTGCCGGACCCCACCAGGGCCTGGACCTCGTCGACGCCCTTGGGGCAGTCCTCGGTGAGGACCTGATGCCCGGTACGGGTCACCGCCACGTCATCCTCGATACGGACACCGATGTTCCGGAACGGCTTGGGCACACCCTTCTCCGCGGCCGGCAGGTACAGGCCCGGCTCGATGGTCATCACCATGCCCGGCTCCAGCAGGCGCCAGGCCTCGCCCACCTTGTAGTCCCCCACGTCATGCACGTCCAGCCCCAGCCAGTGACCGGTGCGGTGCATGTAGAAGCGGCGATAGGCCCCGTCCTTGATCAGTCGGGAAGGCCGCCCCTTGAGCAGCCCCAGATGCACCAGCCCCTTGGTGAGCACCTTGACCGCCGCTGCATGGGGATCATCCCAGTGATTGCCGGGGACCACCTGGGCGATGGCCGCCGCCTGGGCCTCCAGCACCACTTCATAGACCTGACGCTGAGGTTCGGTAAAGCGCCCGTTCACCGGAAAGGTGCGGGTGATGTCCGCCGCATAGCCCTGGTATTCACAGCCGGCATCGATCAGGACCAGATCGCCGTCCCTGAGCCGCTCGTTGTTCTCGGTGTAGTGGAGGATACAGCCGTTGGCGCCGCCGCCCACGATGGAGGCGTAGGCAGGCTCGGTCCCCGCCCGGCGGAACTCGTACAGCAGTTCCGCTTCCAGCTGATACTCCCACAGCCCCGGCCGGCAAGCGGCCATGGCGCGCTGGTGGGCACGACCGGTGACCTCGGCGGCGGCCTTCATGGCCTTGAGTTCGGTGGCCGACTTGAACAGACGCATGTCATGGAGCAGGTATTCCAGGGCCACGAACTCATGGGGCGGATGGACGCCGCTGCGGGCCCGCTCACGAATGCCGTTGACCCAGTCGATCAACTTGCGGTCGAATTCCGGATGGCGACCCAGGCTGGTATAGACCCGTTCCCGATTCTCCAGCAGGCCGGGCAGGATCTCGGCGATATCGCCGATGGGAAAGGAATCGTCGGCACCGAAGCGTTCCACCGCCCCCTCCTGACCGGCCCGACGGCCATGCCAGGTCTCCTTTTCCTGGTCCCGTTCCCGGCAGAACAGGATGTATTCTCCCTGGGGCCGGCCGGGCACCAGTACCGCCACCGCCTCCGGCTCGGTAAACCCGGTGAGATAGAGAAAATCGCTGTCCTGACGGTAAGGGTATTCCACGTCATGGTTGCGCACCCGCACCGGCGCGGCGGAGATGACGGCGATGCTGCCCTCCCCCATGGCACGCATGAGCTGGCGGCGGCGGCGGGCGAATTCTTTCATGGCGGTAGCTTGGTTCCGGGTCATCGACGGGGGTCACTGCAGGCGAGAGGGTCCCTTGAGGGGCTGCAGTTCCTCACTCACCAGCAGCACCCCCACCCGCACGTATTCCATGATCTCCACATAGGCGGTCTCGCTGGCTTCGTCGTCATCTACCTCGAAGCCGGCACCGGCAATATCGGAAAAGTCCTTGAGGATTTCCGCCGAATCGGCGGGCAGCCTGGCCGGGTCGGTCACGCCGGCCACCGCCAGGCCGTAGAGAAACCCCTGGCACCAGTGTCCCAGGGCATCCACGCGGGTGGTCAGGGCATCGTCCTCATCCGGCAGCAGCATCTGGAAACTGAGCAGGGAATCGGCCAGCTGGGTGCGGGTTTCGGCAAACACCTCGTCCAGCAGGCGCCGGGCCTCGCCTTCCGGCGGCGGCGTCTCGCCGGCCTTGGGGAAGATCTCCTGCAACCAGCGCATCTCGCCGGACCCCAGATTGGCGCTGAGCATGCCGCAGAGCGTGCCATGCACCTCGGCGGCATCGGCCGCGGCACCCGCCCCCCGCAGGGCATCCTCTAAGGCTTGATAATCGGGCATCATGGGCAGGGCTCTCCAGTTGTAATGGCCGAACATCCGGGGCCGGGGACTGATACATGGACGCAGTCTAGCAAGCCGGGGTGGCGCAGCACCATGCCGCCACCGATCCTTGTTGACGGCCCTGAAGCGGAGTCCTAGTATTGAGCCCATGACATACACCGCTCACAATGCCTCGGCGGATTCCGCCCTGAAAGACCTGGAATCCCGGGTTGAGGCATTGCTGCGGGTCTGCGAACTACTGCGGGACGAGAACCTCAGGCTGCGTCGGCAGAATGAACTGCTGCTGGCGGAACGGGCCCAGCTCTCGGAACGGGGTGAACAGGCGCGCATGAAGGTGGAGTCGATGATCAACCGATTGAAGTCCATGGAGCAGGCGGTATGACGGAACCCCGCTCTGAACCGGTCACGGTTCAGATCCTGGGCAAGGAGTACCGGGTGGCCTGCCCTGAAGATGAGCGCAATGCACTGATTGCCTCGGCCAGCCTGCTGGATCGCCGGATGAAGGAAATCCGCGACGGCGGCAAGGTCGTGGGTGGCGACCGGATCGCCGTGATGGCGGCCCTGAACATCACCCATGAGCTGCTGGCCCTGAAGCGGCAGAACGCCGGCCTGGATCAGCGCATGCGCGCCCTGCAGGACCGGGTGGATGCCGCCCTGCAGCACGAACGACAGACGGATTCATGATGTACGGTCCCGGCAGCGGGGCCATGAAAAAGGTTTTACGGTTTGGGCACCTCTGAGGTGTGCGTGAGCGGCTGGGTATTATCCTTGAGCCTAATCAACTACCCCGGGAGCCATTCTGTGATGTCTTGTTGTGCATGTCCGCCCCGTAGCGGAAAGCCTGTAGAGATCGCGTCGGCCCCCACTTGAACCATTGGTTCAAGGTCGAAAGCTCGCCACGGCACTCTCGGAGTGTGCCCTCTTCACTTCCATGACACGCGCCGACCTACGCAGACAGCTTCGCGCCCGGCGTCTGGCGCTCTCCCCGGCCGCACGGGCCATGAACGCCCGCGCCATGGCCAGGCATCTGATCCACCACCCCCTGTTCAGCGCCGCCCGGCGCATCGGCGTCTACCTGCCCGACCGGGGCGAGGCCGATCCCGGTCCGCTGGTCCTTGCCGCCCGCGCCGCCGGCAAGGATCTCTATCTGCCGGTACTGGCGCCGCTGCACCCCCGGCTGCTCTGGTTCGTGGCCTGGGAGGCCCATACCCCCCTGATCCCCAATCGGTTCGGCATTCCCGAGCCGCCCATTCGCCGCCGACACCGTCTCCCGGCCCTTCATCTGGATCTGGTCATCACCCCCCTGGTGGGCTTTGATCGCCGGGGAAACCGGCTGGGCATGGGAGGCGGTTTCTATGACACCACCTTTCGTCACCTCAACCGCCACCGGCACTGGCGCCGCCCCCACCTGGTGGGGATGGCCTACGCTTTCCAGGAAGTGGCGGCACTGCCCCATGAACCCTGGGACGTGCCCCTGCATGCGGTGGTGACCGAGCAGGGCCTGATCACCCTGCCGGACCCACCCTGAAATGAAAGACAAGGATTACCCATGTCCTACTGGCTGATGAAATCCGAACCCGATGTCTTCGGCATCGACGACCTGGAACGGGTGCGGGTGGAACCCTGGGAAGGGGTACGCAACTACCAGGCCCGCAACATGATGCGGGACGAGATGCAGGAAGGCGACCTGGCCTTTTTCTATCATTCCAACTGCAAGGTCCCCGGCATCGTCGGCATCCTGCGGATCGTGCGGGGCGGCTATCCGGACGCCAGCGCCTGGGACCCGGAGCACACCTACCATGACCCCCGCAGCACCCCGGACGATCCCCGTTGGTACCGGGTGGACGTGGGCTTTGAACGCAGATTCGGGGCAGTCATTCCCCTGGCGGACCTGAAGGCCGCCCCCGCCCTGAGCGACATGCCCCTGGTCAGGCGGGGCAACCGGCTTTCCATCATGCCGGTAACCGAAGCGCAATGGGAATTCATTCTGTCCATGGCGGACTAACATCCTGTTCTTTTCATAACCCGCTTTCCCTCATCCCCGGCCCTTCTTTTCCCCGGGAAACGAAAGATCGACATGACTTCAGGAGGCCGATGCCCATGACCCTGAACGAACTCATCACCTACCTGGACGCCCATGCGGGATTCGATCTGCTGGACGGCATCCCCGAAGACACCCTGGAACGGGCGCGACGCGGCATCCACAAACACGCCATCGCCGGGGAGATCATCGCCGCCCTGGGCACCCTGGACGCGGCGGGTACGGGACAGGGGGAGGTGGAACGCAGCGCCACCGTGAAGGTACTCAGCCCCCTGCGCCTGAAATACATGGCCGACGACGCCCCGGTGGCGGGATTTCGCATGGTGGAGAAGATCATCACCACCATCGACGAGGCATTCAACGAAGAAGCCCTGGGCAAGCGCGGGTAAGACCCGCCTTGCAGATCAGCCCAGGAACAGCCGGTACACCGGGTTATCGGTCTCCTCCCAGTGGACATAGCCCAGTTCCTTGAGGAACCCCTCAAGCCGGACCCTGTCCTTGCCCGGCACCTGCATGCCCACCAGCACCCGGCCATAGGCCGCGCCATGGTTGCGGTAATGGAACAGACTGATGTTCCAGTCCTGCCCCATGTGGGCGAGGAAATTCATCAGCGCCCCGGGGCGCTCGGGGAACTCGAAGCGGTAGACGATCTCGTCCCCCGCCCGAGCCGAGTGCCCGCCCACCATATGGCGCAGATGGACCTTGGCCACCTCGTTGTCGCTGAGATCCTCGATGGGGTAGCCCTTGTCCCGCAAATCCTGCAGCAGGGTCCTGCGTTCCGCCTCGCCGCCGCTGAGCTGGACCCCGACGAAGATATGGGCCTGCTCGGTGTCGGCATAGCGGTAATTGAATTCGGTGATCCCGCGCTTGCCGATGGCCTTGCAGAAGGCCCGGAAACTGCCCGGCCGCTCCGGGATGGTGGCCGCGAATAAGGCTTCCCGCTGCTCCCCCAGTTCCGCCCGTTCGGTCACGTGACGCAGGCGGTCGAAATTGATGTTGGCGCCGCTGAGCACCCCGGCCACACTGGCACCCTTGAGCCCTTCTCGCTCCACATACTTCTTGATGCCGGCAATCGCCAGGGCACCGGCCGGCTCGGCCATCACTCGGGTATCATCGAAGATATCCTTGATGGCGGCGCAGATCTCGTCGGTGGAGACCAGCAGGATCTCGTCCACATATTCCCGGGCCAGCCGGTAGGTCTCCTCGCCCGCCTGGCGCACGGCCACCCCGTCGGCGAAGATGCCCACCTGATCCAGCACCACCCGGCGCTGCTTTTCCAGGGCCTGCTGCATGCAGGCGGCATCCTGGGGCTCGACCCCGATCACCCGGATATCGGGCCGCAGGGCCTTGATATAGGTCGCCATGCCGGCGATCAGGCCGCCGCCGCCCACGCTGACGAACACCGCCTCCAGGGGGTCGGGGTGCTGGCGCAGCAACTCCATGGCGATGGTGCCCTGCCCGGCGATCACATCAGGATCATCGAAGGGATGGACGAAGGTATAGCCATGCCGGTCGATCAGTTCCAGGGCATGGGCATAGGCGTCGTCGTAGGAATCCCCATGGAGGATGGCCTTGGCCCCCAGGGCACGGACCGAGTCCACCTTGATGGAGGGGGTGGTGACGGGCATGACGATCACCGCCTTGATCCCCAGGGTCTTGGCCGACAGGGCCACCCCCTGGGCATGGTTACCGGCTGAGGCGGCGATGACCCCCTTGCGGCGGGCTTCCTCGGACAGTTGAACGATCTTGTTGTGGGCGCCGCGCAGCTTGAAGGAGAAGACCGGTTGCAGGTCCTCGCGCTTGAGCAGGATGCGGTTGCCCAGACGCCGGGAGAGCGTGGGCATCAGGTCCAGGGGGGTTTCCCGCGCCACGTCGTAGACCCGGGCGGTGAGTATCTTCTGTAGATAGGGATAGGCTGACATGGCCTGAAGATACAGGGGCGGGTCCATCCCCGGCAAGATGCGTGCCTCTGTAGAAACCCGCTCAGGCGTGCGACGCCCCCGCTCTCATGTAGAATCCCCCCGACAACCTAAGGAGGCATTTCCCGTGAGCGATCAAGACCAGATGAAGAAGGCCGCCGCCGAAGCGGCCCTGGAATACGTGGAAGACGGCATGGTCGTCGGCATCGGCACCGGCTCCACCGCCAACCATTTCATCGACCTGCTGGCGAAGATGAAGGGCCGCATCGACGGTGCCGTGGCCTCCTCCGAGGCCACCGCCGAACGGTTGCGCGGTCACGGCATCCCGGTGATGGATCTGAACGCCGCCGGCCCCCTTCCCCTCTATGTGGACGGCGCCGATGAGGCCACCCGGCACCTGCACCTGATCAAGGGCGGCGGCGGCGCCCTCACCCGGGAAAAGATCGTGGCGGCCGCCAGCGAGCGCTTCGTCTGCATCGCCGACGACTCCAAGCTGGTGAACGTGCTGGGCGCCTTCCCCCTGCCGGTGGAAGTCATCCCCATGGCCCGCAGCCATGTGGGCCGGAGCATGCTCAAGCTGGGCGGACAGCCGGAACTGCGCCAGGGCTTCACCACCGACAACGGCAACCTGATCCTGGACGTATTCAACCTGGACATGACCGATCCGGTAGCCCTGGAGACGGAGATCAACCAGATCGCCGGCGTGGTCACCGTGGGCATCTTTGCCCGGCGACCAGCGGATGTGCTGATCCTGGGGGGCAAGGATGGGGTGAAGACCCTGACCTGAGGGGGTTTTCCGTTTTCCGTTTTCCCCTCACCCCAACCCCTCTCCCGCAAGGGGAGAGGGGCTTTTTTATCAGAGCAGCACTTTCTCGATGCCGCCGCTGCGGGCCTGCTCGATGAAGCGGGCCTGCCACTGGTCTCCCAGCAGGGCATTGGCCATCTCCACCACGATGTAGTCCACCTCCGTCCCGGTATCTTCCCGGTAGCGGGACAACCCCTGCTGACAGGCCGGGCAGGAAGTCAGCAACTTCACATTACCGCCGACCGCCACCGGCGCCCCGGTCAGCGACGTGATGCCCTTGTGGATCTCCTCCTGCTTGCGGAACCGCACCTGGGTGGCCACGTCCGGGCGACTCACCGCAAAGGTCCCCGCCTCACCGCAGCAGCGGTCCGACAGGGTCACCGGCCGGCCCAGCAGATCCCCCGCCACCTGCAACGGCGCATGGGTCTTCATGGGGGAATGGCAGGGATCGTGATACAGGTACGCCACCCCCGGCGCGGGCTCCAGCTTCACCCCCTTCTCCATCAGATACTCATGGATATCCAGCAACCGGCAACCGGGGAAGATGCGCTCGAACTCGTATTTCAGCAACTGATCCATGCAAGTACCGCAGGACACCACCACCGTCTTGATATCCAGATAGTTCAGGGTATTGGCCACCCGATGGAACAGCACCCGGTTCTCGGTGGTGATCGCCCTGCCCTTGGCCTCCTCGCCGGCGGACTCCTGGGGGTAGCCGCAGCACAGATACCCCGGCGGCAGCACCGTCTGGGCACCGGTGCGATACAGCATGGCCAGGGTGGCCAGACCCACCTGGCTGAACAGACGCTCCGAGCCGCAGCCGGGGAAATAGAACACCGCCTCCCCCTGCTCCGGCGCCACCGCCGGGTCCCGCACGATGGCCACGTGACTGGGGTCTTCCAGTCCCAGCATGGCCCGGGTGGTGCGCGAGGGCAGACCCGCCGGCAGGGGCTTTCTCATCATGTGGATGACCCGGGCGGGGATGGGCGCCGGCCCCGTGGTGGCCGCAGGCCGACCGTCGTTCAGCAGACCCAGACGCTGGAACACCCGGTGCCCCAGGCGCTGACCGGCAAAGCCCCACTGGGCCAGGGCGGTGCGCATCAGCTTGATGGTGGCCGGGTCCTTGATGTTGAGGAAGGTCATGGACACCCGGGCCGCCAGGCTGGTCCGACGCTGGCCGCGGGCCTTGAGGATGCGCCGCATGCGGGCCGTCACGTCCCCGAAATCGATGTTCACCGGACAGGGCTTGAGACAGCGATGGCAGATGGTGCAGTGGTCCGCCACATCGTTGAGTTCGTCGAAATGACGCAGGGACAGGCCGCGACGGGTCTGCTCCTCGTAGAGGAAGGCCTCGATGATCAGGCCCGTGGCCAGGATCTTGTTGCGGGGTGAGTACAGCAGGTTGGCCCGGGGCACGTGGGTGGAGCAGACGGGCTTGCACTTGCCGCAGCGCAGGCAGTCGCGAATGTCGTCGTTGAGCGCCCCCAGTTCGCTCTGCTCCAGGATCAGGGCCTCCTCCTGCACCAGACGCAGGGAGGGGGTATAGGCCCGGGACAGCCCGGAGCCGGCCTGCAGCTTGCCCCGGTTGAAGCGGTCCATGGGGTCCACCCGCCGCTTGTAGTCGGCAAATGCCTTGAGCTCCGGCTCGCCCAGGTACTGGATCTTGGTCAGGCCGATGCCGTGCTCCCCGGAGATGACGCCGCCCAGCTCACGGGCCAGGGCCATCACCTGGTCCACGATGCGCTCGGCCTCGTGCATCATGGCGTAGTCGTTGGAGTTGACCGGGATGTTGGTGTGCACGTTGCCGTCACCGGCATGCATGTGCAGGGCCACGAACAGGCGGCTGGTGAGCACCCGGTCGTGGATGGCCTGGATGCTCCGGCGCACCGGCTCCAGGTCCCGACCGTCGAAGATCTCCCACAACCGGGCCTCGATCTCCCGCCGGTAGGAGATCACCAGGCTGCGACGCAGCAGCAGCTGGATCAGCCGGTCGCCGGGGCGGCGGTCCGCCCGGGACGGCGCGTCCAGCAGGTCGTCCATGGCCACGGCGTCGCTCTCCAGGTGGTCCAGGATGGCCTGCCAGCGTCCCCGCACCGCCTGCACATGGTCTTCCGCGGCCCGACGCAGACCCTCGAACCAGCCCCGGGCCTCCTCGCTGCCCAGGGCCAGGGACTCCAGCAGCGCGCGATGATCCTTGCCCAGGCAGGCCAGGATCTCGTCGGCCATGCGCAGCTTGTTGGTGAGGGACTGGTGGATGTTGATGCGCTCGATCCCCTCGCTGTACTCCGCCAGCCGGTCCAGGGGGATCACCACGTCCTCGTTGATCTTGAAGGCGTTGGTATGGGCGGCAATGGCGGCGGTCCGGCTACGGTCGGCCCAGAACCGCTGGCGGGCCTCGGGGCTCACGGCGATGAAGCCGTCGCCGTTGCGGGCATTGGCCAGACGCACCATCTTCGAGGCGGCCAGGCCCACCGCCTCCTCGTCATCACTGGCGATGTCCGCCAGGAGCACCATCTTGGGCCGCTCCCGTCGCGCCCCCTTCGGGGTATAGCCCACGGCGCGCACATAGCGCTCGTCCAGGTGCTCGAGCCCGGCCAGCTGCACCTTGGGGTCGGCCTCCAGGGCGTCCTTGATCTCGACGATGGCGGGCACCGCCTCGTGCAGATCGGTGCCGTAGAACTCCAGGCTGATGGTGCGCATGTGGGCCGCCATGCGATGGACCACGAACACGGCGGAGGTGATCAGGCCGTCACAGCCCTCTTTCTGGATCCCCGGCAAGTCCTGCAGGCGCTTGTCGGTGACGTCCTTGCCCAGCCCCACCTTGCGGCAGGCTTGGCCCGGGAAGGCGATGACCCGGGGCTCCCCGTCGGGGGTGACGCCGTCGGCCTGGAACCGGGTGATGCGAAAGCTCACGGTTTCCTGGTCGTGGATCTTACCCAGGTTGTGGTTGAGGCGTTCCACCTCGATCCAGCGGGCCTCCGGGGTGACCATGCGCCAGGACACCAGGTTGTCCAGGGCCGTGCCCCAGAGCACCGCCTTCTTGCCGCCGGCATTCATGGCGATGTTGCCGCCGATGGTGCAGGCATCCTGGGAGGTGGGGTCCACGGCAAACACATGGGCGGCACGCCCCGCGGCCTCGGACACCCGGCGGGTCACCACCCCGGCCTCGGCGCGGAGGGTGGCCACGGGGCCATCCACCCCGGGCAGTTCCACGAATTCCACCTCGCTCAGGGCCTCGAGCTTTTCCGTGTTGATGACCGCGGCATCGGCGGTCAGGGGCACGGCGCCGCCGTTGTAGCCGGTGCCGCCCCCCCGGGGAATGACGGTCAGACCCAGCTCGAAGCAGGTCTGGATGACCCCGGCCATCTCCGCCTCGGAATCCGGGGTGATGACCACGAAGGGCAGTTCCACGCGCCAGTCGGTGGCGTCGGTGACATGGGACACCCGGGCCAGGCCGTCGAAGTGGATGTTGTCCTTGCGGGTGACCTTGCCCAGCAGGCGGCGGGCACGGGCGCGCAGGGCCTTTTGTTCCGGGAACCAGGCCTCGAAGCGGCGTACCGCCCGGCGGGCCTGTTCCGCCAGGTCCAGGGCCAGCTGATTGCCCTCGGCCCGGGCGATGATCTGGTCCACCCGGTGATCCAGGGCGTGGATCAGGGCGGTGAGCCGCTTCTGGTTGCCCAGCAGGTCGTCCTGGATGTAAGGATTGCGGGTGACCACCCACATGTCCCCCAGCACCTCGAACAGCATCCGGGCGGAGACGCCGGTACGCCGGCGGGCGCGCAGTTCATTGAGCACGTCCCACATGCCTTCACCGAGGAAGCGGATGACGATCTCGCGGTCGGAGTAGGAGGTGTAGTTATAGGGGATTTCGCGGATGCGGGTACTTGCGGTCATGGCTGGCGGGGATCACTGCGGGAGGGTTGCTTATTCTAGCACCCCGACCGGAATGAGGAGAGGGGGCGGGAAAAAGCTCCTTGCTCCTTGGCTCCCCCCCCATCCCCGGCCCTTCTCCCCCGGGGAGAAGGGCGTCAACGAAAAAAGGGTGCGGAGGTTTCCCTCCGCACCCTTTGAACTTCCAGTGCATGCCTTTCGGTCAGGCGACCTTGGGCAATGCCATCGGTATGGGACCGATGATTAGAAGTTGTGGGTCACGCCGACGGAGAAGCCGGCCGGGTTGTCGCCGGTGTCAAACGGGGTAACACCTTTGCCCTTGCCACTGCCGTTCAGACCGTAAGCAGCACCAGTGCCGACACCACTCTCATTCAGCACCTGGGCAAACACGGCATACACACCAGTACGACGGCTCAGGCTGTAGCCAGCACCCAGGGCATACATCTGGGCGTCGGTATTGTCGCGATCATCCTCACCGGCGTAGGTGTAGGAACCCATCAGGTAGGCCTGACCCAGCTGGTACTTGGCGCCCAGATGGAAGGCATCACGATCACCGATATCGTCCACCTTGGAGTCGATGTTTTCGTACATAGCGGCCAGGGTCAGGGCATCAATCTGATAGGTGCCACCCACCTTCCAGGCACGGGCGTTGTTGTCGTCATCCCAGTTGTTCAGCTGCTCATAAGCCACGGTGACGTACATCGGACCCTGGGTGAAGGTACCTGCCAGAGAGAAGGCCTTCTGGTCATTGGCGTCGGCATTGCTGGCGCGATCATCAGAAACATCGGTCGTGTAGGAAGCCATGAACCGCAGGCCATCAAGGTCCGGGCTCAGGTACAGCAGGGTGTTGTCATTCCGGCGATAGAAGGACACATCGTTGCTAGCCATACGGCTGGTAACGTGGTTGACGTCACCCAGGGTATCGGCAAAGAAGTTCAGCGGCAGGGTGGCCAGCTTGTAGGGGGTGTCGTGCTTGCCGACGCGAACTTCACCGAAACCACCGGCCAGACCCACGTAGGTGTTACGGCCAGTCAGGTTGCTGCTACCGAAGGCGGAGCCGCTGTCACCCTGCAACCCTGCCTCAATCTGGAACACGCCGCGCAGGCCGTTGCCCAGGTCTTCGGAACCACGCACGCCCAGACGAGAGGAGTTGGAGGCCAGCTGGTGGGTGGTGTCTTCACCGTTGTCCACGATGTCCGTGGACAGGTTCAGGCGGCCGTACAGAGTGGTGTCGGCCATGGCGGCGGCGGGCAGGCCCATGGCGGCGGCGACTGCGAATACCAGTACTTTCTTTTGCATGTTTACGTTCCTCTGCAGAGCTTTGTTGTAAGAGAGTCTGACCGTGTCAGCCGATATGCATTATGCAGAAGGCATGCCAAACACTAACCTGCTGATTTCGATAGTGTAAAAAAACAACACATCATGACACGCAACATGTCATCGTCATGACGGTGACATGACGTAAAAGAAATTTGTTGTTTTTTTGGAACACTCCGAACGGATGGCTCCGGCCGCAGATGCCGTCCGGGCGCTGGGCACCTAGACCCGGATCTGGAATTTCTCCAGGTAGCGGTAGAGGGTGCGCTCACTGACGCCCAGGTGACGTGCCGCCTCGGCGCGGTGGCCGCCCGTGGCCGCCAGCGCCGCACGCACGCCAGCCTCAGAACAGACGCCACGGGAACCGCGGCGTAACGAGGGCATCCGCCCCTCCTCACCGACCTGGGACTGGAAGGCAATGTGTTCGGGCAGCAGCGGCCCGGTGCCGGCCAGGATCGCCGCCCGGGTCATGATGTTCTTCAGCTCGCGCACGTTGCCCGGATAACGATAGGACACCAGCAGATCGGCCACCGGCACGGACAGGGGCAGATGCAGCGACCCACCATCCGACTGCCGCAGGAAGTGCTCCGCCAGGGCAATGACGTCTTCCCGCCGCTCCCGCAAGGGGGGGATGAAGACCGGGAAGGCGGACAGGCGGTAATAGAGGTCTTCCCGGAACCCGCCCTGGGCCACCATGGCCGTCAGGTCCCGGTGGGTGGCGGCCACCACCCGGGCATCCACCGGGATGTAATCGGTGCCGCCCACCCGGCGGATGCGGGAGGTTTCCAGCACGCGCAACAGCTTGCTCTGCATGGCCAAGGGCAACTCCCCCACCTCGTCGATGAACAGCGTCCCCCCCTGGGCCGCCTCGAACAGACCGATCTTGCGCCGGTCCGCGCCGGTGAAGGCGCCCTTTTCATAGCCGAACAGCTCCGCCTCGATGATCTGCTCCCCCAAGGTGGAGCAGTCCACCACCACCAGCGGCCCCTGGGCGCGGCCGGAGCAGTGGTGCAGGTAATCCGCCACCCGCTCCTTGCCGACGCCGCTCTCCCCCAGCAGCAGCACGGTGGCGCTGGTGGGGGCCACCCGCTCCACCATCCGCATCAGCTCCAGCATGGGTACGGAATGCCCGACCAGCCGGGTACCGTCCGGTGATGCCGGGGCCGCCGCCTCGGGGCGCAGCAGCAGGCCGAAAAAGCCCCCTTGATCGCCCTGCGTCCGGGAAATCCGGACACTCAGACGCCGACGCCCCCGCCCCCCCGGGATCTGCACTGAAAGCGGTTGCGATGCCGGCCCGGCGGCGACCAGGGGGCAACACCCCTCCCCGTCACAGGGACCCGGCACGCCCTGAAAGAACTCATGACAGCCCATCCCCCGCAGATCCTCGCGGGATAGGGACAGACAGCGCAGGGCCGCCGCATTGGCGGCCAGCAGGCGATGGTCGCCGTCGAAGATCACGAAGGCATCGGGGATCAGCTCGACCATCTGATCGAGGCTGGGCGCGGCAGCGGGGTTGGGGTGATTATTCAGGGTCAGCATGTGAGGGGCTTGTTCCATCGGATGCCGGGGCACTGGGCAGTCTACCATCCACACCCCTTCACCATCATCGGCAACATCCGGCGCCCCCCCCCTGAGACCCGTCATTCCCGCGAAAGCGGGAATCCAGCGACGGGCTGCGGATCCCACACAGCGCCCGGCACCTGGGACCCGTCATTCCCGCGAAGGCGGGAATCCAGTCACGGGCTGAAAACCCTGGGCTCCCGCTTGCGCGGGAGTGACGGGGTGATGCCTTCGCGAGGGTGACAGCGCAATGCCTTCGCGGCCGAGGGCCGCCCCTGCCTCCATGGCTGTTCATCACAAGTTCATAGGGCTTTAACGCACCCTTAATAACCAAAAGACATAGTCGCCCCGGGTTTTGAGGCACAGGACGCTGTCTCTTTTTTACAACAACACTTGGGGAGTCTATTTCATGCAGCACAAAAAACTTCTGGTGGCGATGGTCGCCGCCGGCCTGTCCATGCCCGCCCTGGCCGCGGCTGATATCACCATCTACGGCCGCGCCCACCTGTCCGTGGACCTCCTGGATGACGGCGCCGATTACAGCGAAGTGAACATCTCCAGCAACTCCAGCCGCCTGGGCTTCAAGGGTGAAAGACAGTTCACCCCGGAACTGACCGCCATTTTCCAGATTGAGCAGGAAATCCAGTTCGACAGCAGCGAGTCCGGCGAAACCTTTACCACCCGCGACACCTTTGCCGGCCTCAAGGGCGACTGGGGGATGCTGCGCATCGGCCGCTTCGACACCTCTTTCAAGCGCGCCCGAGGCCCTGCCAATTTCTTCGGTGATCAGGTGGGGGACCTGCGCAATATCGCCCGCACCACGGATCACGGCCGCTTCGATGAGCGGTTCCGCAACACCCTGCATTACCGCACCCCCACCCTGAACGGCTTTGTCTGGGATCTGGATTTTTCCACGGATCACCGCAATCAGACCACCGCCGAAGGGGGTGACAACCGGGCCTATAGCACCTCATTGAATTACAAAAACGGCCCCTTCACCGGCGCGGTCGCCTTTGAGCGCCAGAACATCGAAAACAGCCCCAACCCCGAAGCCTGGAGACTGGCGGCGGCTTATCAGATCACCCCGGAATTCACGCTCGCCGGCTTCTACCAGAAATCGGAATCGGCCGCTGAAAACGAAGGCACGGTGGTCGGCGTGGCCGGTCAGTACAGGCTGAGCCCCACCATGTATCTGAATGCCCACTACTTCGCCCTGGATTCGGATCTTACGGATAAGGATGCCAATCTCTTTGCCCTGGGCCTTGAATATCGCGTCGATCGCGCCCTGCGGTTCTATGGCAACTTTGCCATGATGGACAATGATGATGCGTCCGCACTGAACCCCTGGAGCCAGGCCCGTACCTCCGGTCCGAGCGGTGTCGCCGGCGAGACCGCTACCGCCTTCTCCCTGGGCATGCGATACGACTTCTAAGGGATGATGCCTTTTCGGGCAGGGATGCCCGCCTCTGCACCAGCATGCATGTGACACGCTTGCCCGGATTCCGTCCGGGCTTTTTTTGTGGTTCGAACCCTGGCGGCTTCCTGAATCACATCCACGAAAAAGGCCCCGCATGGGGGCCTTTTTCGTGGATATGGCTGGGGGACCAGGATTCGAACCTGGGTTGACGGAGTCAGAGTCCGTAGTCCTACCGCTAGACGATCCCCCAATAAAACCGAGGCGTAAATCTACAGCATGTCGGGGCGATGAATCAAGCCCCGAAGCAAAAACCGAAAAATCTCCACCACCGGGGCCATCCTGACGGACAGCCCCGAGGTGACTGCAAGCCTGCCCCGTCGCCGGGGATCAGCGCTTGCTGAACTGAGTCGCGCGACGTGCCTTGCGCAGACCGACCTTCTTACGCTCGACCTGACGGGCGTCGCGGGTCATGAAACCGTGGGTACGCATGGCGCCACGCAGCTTCTCGTCGTATTCCACCAGAGCGCGGGCAATACCCAGACGGATGGCACCGGCCTGACCGTTGGCACCGCCGCCCTTCACCGTGGCCACGATGTCGAAACGATCCAGGCTTTCGGCCACCGCCAGTGGCTGACGGACCACCATGCGGGAGGTTTCACGCCCGAAGTAGATGTCCAGGGGCTTGTTGTTGACGGTGATCTCGCCCTTGCCGGGGCGCAGAAAAACCCGCGCAGAAGCCTCTTTGCGGCGTCCGGTTCCGTAGTTCTGGGTTGTTGCCATCTCTTGACCTGCTCTATGTGCTGCCCGGCCACACGATGGCGGCCGGATCAGGGTGTTGTTCAGATTTCCAGCGGCTGGGGCTGCTGGGCGGCGTGGCTGTGCTCGGCTCCGGCGTATACCTTGAGCTTCTTGAACATGGCCCGGCCCAGGGGGTTCTTGGGCAGCATGCCCTTCACCGCGATCTCGATCAGGCGCTCAGGGGCACGCTCACGGATCTGCTGCGCGCTGGCGGACTTCATATGACCGACATAACCGGTGTGCCGGTAGTACATCTTGTCGGTTTCCTTGTTGCCGCTGAGGCGCACCTTGGAGGCATTCACGATCACGATGTAGTCACCGGTATCCACGTGCGGGGTATACACGGGCTTGTGCTTGCCGCGCAGGCGGCGAGCCACTTCGCTGGCGAGCCGGCCGAGGGTCTTGCCGGAGGCATCAACCACGTACCAGTCGCGGGTGACTTCAGCGGGCTTGGCGCTAAAGGTCTTCATTCCTGAACTCCAGGGTGCACATGAATCACGGAAAGCGCGCAATGATAACGGGGAAGTGCGCGGGTGACAAGGGGGGATTCCGCTTCAAATCCACCAGGCCGTCCCCGTCATCACCTTGGCGGTCACCGGCATCACCAGCTTGCGCAGGGGCCAGGGCAGGACTTCCCCGCCCAGGGACATGGCCAGTTCGCCATGATGGGCCTCGTCGATCTTCATCTGTTCCAGTACCGCCCGGGTCGGCGCGTCCTCGGGGACGACCCGAGCCAGGTGCTCGTCCAGATGACGGATCACCTGCTGTTCCGTCTCGTGCACGAAGCCCAGGCTCCACCGGTCACCCGCCGCCCCGGCCAGAGCGCCGATGGCGAAGGCGCCGCCATACCAGAGGGGATTGAGGAAGCTCTTGTGGGTGCCCAAGGCCGTCAGGCGGCGCTCGCACCAGAGCAGATGATCGTTTTCTTCCCGGGCGGAGCGCGCCATGCGCTCGCGCACCTCGCCGCTGCGGGCGGTGAGGGCCTGGCCCTGGTAGAGCCCCTGGGCGGCCACCTCCCCCGCATGATTGATGCGCATGAGCCGGCCGGAGAGGACGCGGGCGTTGTCATCCAGCTCCGGCTCCATCACCGACCGGGCCGGGTCCGGGCGCTCGGTGGCACGGGGACGGCCGAACAGGGTACAAAAGCCTTCGTCAATAGCGGACAGCAGGCGGTCGGTGGGGCTCAGTTGGCGCATGGCATGCCGGTACGGGCAGTGGGTATGGATATTGAAGATACTGGAAGTCCGGCGACAGGCAAACCCTGAATACAGAAGGGTTTTTCAGTGCGGGCAAAGGTAAAGACAATGCTGGGACAACCCGCGGCCGCGAAGGGGCCGGTGCTACGACGCAGGCGGTGATGCACAGCGACTGTCGATGAGTTGGGCGAGACTCATGACCGGCACCGCCGACTTGCGGCGCCGGATACCGGCGGCCAGATGCAGACCGCACCCCACATTGGCGGTCACGAGCACATCCGGCGCCAGGTCCGCAAGGGCATCCAGCTTGGGGGCCAGCAGACGATCGGCCATCTGCGGATGGGTCAGCATGTGGCTGCCGGAACCGCCGCAGCAGAAGGCGTTGTCCGGCAAAGGAATCAGCTCCACACCGGGCAGGCGCCGCAACAAGACTTCCATCAACCCATGCTCACCCAATACATGCCGCAGGGTGCAGGGGGTATGGAAGACCACCCTCAGGGGGGTGTCGATCAGGTGAAGCGGCGCCAGATCCACGTCCGCCAGCAACCGGCACAGGCCCGTCACGCGGTCACCGAATCCCCCGGCAGCCTGCAAATGGACGCGACAGCCACTGTTCAGACACAGGACGGGATGCGAAACCCCGGCAAAGGCGGTCTGATTGCGCCCGGCAAGCCCCGCCGCGGCCCGGGTGCGACCGGCATGGTGATCCAGCGCCCCGCAGCACACCTGCCCTGCAGGCGCACTGACCTGGTAACCCAGGCACCCCAGTATCCGGGCAGCCGCCTCCAGCGAAGGCCCGTCAAAGGTCTCTGCGGTACAGCCGGCAAACAGAGACACCGCACCGCGACCGCCGACCGCGGGGGCATCCGCCGGGGGGAACCGTGGCGGGGCGGCCACATCCGGCAGATAGGCCGCGGCACGGGCCGGCCCCGGCCGGTCACCCCTGCCCATCATACCCGCCAGTTTCCCCAGCCCCAGGTGCCCGGCCACCCGCAGACCACCGGATGCCGCGCGCCGGGCCCCGGCATGGCGCAGCAGATACCCCCTGACCAGACCGCCGCCTCGCGCCGGCGGGATCAGGGTGGCCCGCGTCGCATCCATCAGACTGCCGAAGGGCACCCCGGAGGGACAGACCGCCTCACAGGCACGACAGCCCACACATCCGTCCAGGTGTCGACGCACAGCGGCATCATCCGTCAGGGCGCCACTCATCAGGCCCTGCATGAGGGTGATGCGGCCGCGGGGCGAGTCCCCTTCATTCCGGGTGACCCGGTAAGTGGGGCAATGGGGCAGGCACAGACCGCACTTCACGCAGCGATCGGTATCCCGCAAGGTTTCAGAGTGACTCATGGCTTGACAGGGCTCGGATTTCAGCGGGCCTACGCGGTCCGGCGGCAAAAGCGGGATCTGTTAGAGTATGCGGCCCAATGAACATTCGAATTTTGCCTGGTAATGCGTTTCAAAGAGCTTTCCCCGTATTGTATCAGCCTGCTCCTGCCACTCATCTCCCTGCCGCTTCAGGCCGGAGACTGGGGTAACAGCACAGGCTGGAGCGGGCAGGCGGAACTGGGAGCCATCCTGACCAGCGGCAATACCGACTCCGACAGTCTGAATGCCCGCACGCGCATCCGCCATGAACGGGCATTGTGGCGGCATACCCTGCAGCTGGAGGGACATCTGGCCTCGGAAGACGGCACCACCACCAAGGAACGCTACCTGGGGGCCTTCCAGAGCGATCACAAGGTCTCGGACCGAGATTATCTGTTCGGCGCCCTCCGGGCGGAACGGGACCGCTTCAGCGGTTACGAATATCAGCGCAGCCTGGCCACCGGCTATGGCCGCCGGGTGGTGGATTCGCCGCAAACACGCCTGCACCTGGAGGCCGGCGCCGGTCTGCGTCAGGACCAGCCGGCAAACGGCGACCAGGAGGACGAGATCATCCTGCGCCTGGTGGGGGCCCTTGACCATCGCATCAGCGACAACACCCGCTTCACCGAAGACCTGCTGATCCAGGCCGGCGAGGAGAATACGGAAATCGAGTCCGTCGCCGCCCTGCGCATGCGCATCAATGCCAAATTTTCCATGCGCCTGTCCCTGACGGTGAAGCACAATACGGATGTACCGGCAGACCGCAGGAACACCGACACCACCACCTCGGTGAATCTGGTCTACGACCTGTGGTGAGAGCCTGTTCAATCCCTGTTTAACGAAGCCCCTGATCTGGAAGCCGGAATCGAGATGAGCCACTTCAAGCGACACATCTTTTTTTGCACCAACTGCCGGGAAGACGGCAACTGCTGCGAGCATTTCGAGGCCTCCCGCCTGCGCGATCACGCCAAGCAGCGGGCCAAGGCCTTGGGCATTCATGGCCGGGGCGGCGTGCGGGTCAACGCCGCCGGCTGTCTGGATCGTTGCAACGAAGGCCCCGTGGCCGTCGTCTACCCGGAAGGGGTGTGGTACACCTTTGTCGATGAAAAGGATATCGACGAGATCGTGGACGAGCACCTGCAGCATGGCCGGGTGGTGGAACGCTTGAGGATCTAGACCGGATCACCGCCGCCGCGCCGGGAAAACCACCGGTCTTTGCCGGAGCGCCGCCTGTCGGCACATGCAAAAAAAATATCCACCCGCCTTGACATGTGCAGTGCAGCATACGATATTAGAACCATATCGTCTCGCGGATCTCTCCGCATTCGGTATACTCCTCCATCCTCCTTTGGTGGTTTTGGCGCGGCCCCCTCAAGCCGCGCTTTTTTTTGCCCGCTTCCCTCACCGGATCCACGACCGCCGGTGGCCTTGGCTTCCCGCGGGTGCGTATAATTCCCAGTCTTTTTGTCATCACCAGACTGGCCGAGCCCATGACCCAAGCAACTTCCCGACCCGTGACCCGCGCGCTCATCAGCGTTTCCGACAAGACCGGCCTGCTGCCCTTTGCCCAGGCACTGGCGACGCGGGGCATCGAGATCCTCTCCACCGGCGGCACCGCGAAACTCATCATGGAAGAAGGCATCCCGGTCAAGGAGGTCTCGGCCCATACCGGTTTCCCCGAGATGATGGACGGCCGGGTCAAGACCCTGCACCCGAAGATCCACGGCGGCATCCTGGGCCGCCGGGGCATGGACGATGAGGCCATGCAGGCCCACGACATCCCCCCCATCGATCTGGTGGTGGTGAACCTCTACCCTTTCGAGGCCACCGTGGCCCGCCCCGGCTGCAGCCTGGAAGATGCCATCGAGAATATCGACATCGGCGGTCCGGCCATGGTGCGTGCCTCGGCCAAGAATCATGCCCATGTAGGCATCGTAGTGGACCCGTCCGACTACGACCGGGTGCTGGAGGCCCTGGCCGCCGGCGACGGCAGCCTGCCCCATGCCCTGCGCTTTGAGCTGGCGGCCAAGGCCTTTGCCCATACCGCCCGCTATGACGGCGCCATCGCCAACTACCTGACCGGCGTGCAGGACGAACAGACCCGCGCGCCCTTCCCCGGCACCCTGTCCCTGCAGTTCGAAAAGAGCCTGGACCTGCGCTACGGCGAGAACCCTCATCAGTCCGCCGCCTTCTATCGGGAGCGTCATCCCGCCGAGGCCGGGGTGGCCACCGCCCGCCAGATCCAGGGCAAGGCCCTGTCCTTCAATAACATCGCCGACACCGACGCCGCCCTGGAATGCGTGAAGCAGTTCGAGGCCCCGGCCTGCGTCATCGTCAAGCACGCCAATCCCTGCGGCGTGGCCGTGGCCGCCGACATCCTGGCTGCCTATGACCTGGCCTTTGCCACCGACCCCACCTCCGCCTTCGGCGGCATCATCGCCTTCAACCGCCCCCTGGACGGCAAGACCGCCGAGGCCATCGTGGCACGGCAGTTCGTGGAGGTGATCATCGCCCCCGAGGTCTCCCCGGAGGCCGTCAAGGCCGTCTCCGGCAAGCCCAACGTGCGTCTGCTGGCCTGCGGCCAGTGGGGTGAAGCCAGCGGCGGCTGGGATTTCAAGCGGGTCAACGGCGGCCTGCTGGTGCAGGACCGGGACCTGGGCCAAGTCAGCGAATCCGACCTGAAGCTGGTCTCGGAGCGCGCCCCCACCGACCAGGAAAAGGCGGATCTGCTGTTCGCCTGGCGGGTGGCCAAGTTCGTCAAGTCCAACGCCATCGTCTACGCCCGGGACGGCCGTACCATCGGCGTCGGCGCCGGCCAGATGAGCCGTGTGTACTCCGCCCGCATCGCCGGCATCAAGGCCGCCGACGAGAACCTGCAGGTGGCTGGCTCGGTGATGGCCTCGGATGCCTTCTTCCCCTTCCGCGACGGCATCGACGCCGCCCGCGAGGCCGGCATCACCGCCGTGATCCAGCCCGGCGGCTCCATGCGGGACGAAGAAGTGATCCAGGCGGCCAATGAGCACGGCATGGCCATGCTGTTCACGGGCATGCGACATTTTCGGCATTGATTCTTGGGGCTAGCGAGGAGAACACGATGAAAATTCTCATCATCGGCGGCGGTGGCCGCGAACATGCCCTGGCCTGGAAGGCGGCCCGGTCGCCCCGGGTGGAAACGGTCTTCGTGGCCCCCGGCAACGCGGGCACGGCCCGGGAAGCGGGTTGCCGTAACGTGGATATCGGCGCCGAGGACATCCCCGGCCTGCTGGCCTTTGCCCGGACGGAAGGCATCGACCTGACCATCGTCGGCCCCGAGGCCCCCTTGGTGGCCGGGGTCGTAGACGCCTTCAGGGCCGAGGACCTGGCCATCTTCGGCCCGTCGAAGGACGCCGCCCGCCTGGAAGGTTCCAAGGCCTTCTCCAAGGACTTTCTCGCCCGTCACCGGATCCCCACGGCCGCCTACGGCAGCTTCACGGATCTGGACGAGGCACTGGCCTACCTGCGCGCCCAGGGTGCCCCCATCGTGGTCAAGGCCGACGGCCTGGCCGCCGGCAAGGGGGTGATCCTGGCCCGGACCCTGGCGGAAGCGGAAGCCGCGGTTCGCGACATGCTGGCGGGCAACGCCTTCGGCGAGGCCGGTCACCGGGTGGTGATCGAGGAGTTCCTGAGCGGCGAGGAGGCCAGCTTCATCTGCATGGTGGACGGCGAGCATGTACTGCCCATGGCCACGTCCCAGGACCACAAGGCCCGAGACAACGGCGACCAGGGCCCCAACACCGGCGGCATGGGCGCCTACTCCCCGGCCCCGGTGGTCACCCCCGAGATCCATGCGCGCATCATGAGCCAGGTGATCCTGCCCACGGTGCGGGGCATGGCGGCCGAAGGCACCCCCTACACCGGCTTTCTCTATGCCGGGGTGATGATCGACGCCCAGGGCATCCCCAAGGTGCTGGAATTCAACTGTCGCTTCGGCGACCCGGAAACCCAGCCCATTCTGATGCGGCTGCGCTCGGATCTGATTGAACTGCTGGAGGCCGCCCTGGCGGGTCGCCTGGACCGGACGGAGGCCGATTGGGACCCGCGCGCCGCCCTGGGGGTGGTGCTGGCCGCCGGCGGCTATCCCGCCGATTACCGCAAGGGAGATGAAATTCGGGGTCTGCCGGACACCGATGCCGAGGACGCCAAGGTCTTCCATGCAGGCACGGCCCTCAGGGACGACCGCGTGGTCACTCAGGGCGGACGGGTGCTGTGTGCCGTGGGACTGGGCGAGCGGGTCAGTGACGCCCAGGCCCGGGCCTACGCGCTGACGAAGCAGCTGAGCTGGGATGATGTCTACTACCGGACGGATATCGGGTATCGGGCAGTGGCCCGGGAGTAATGCCCGGGGAGCCGGCTAACCCATCCGCGATTTTATTTTTGATCCCGGATGGGTTAGTAAGTAGTAGGGATACCTCAACCGACCCAAGCCTCAAGAGCAGGAGCACCATGAAAACCCTGGAAATGGTCCACGAATACGACCCTCGTCCCCTGCCCTGCGACAAGGACTCACTCAAGGAGTCCATTCGTGACGCCCTGATCCACATCGTCGGCAAGGACCCCCTCACCGCCACCCACCGGGACTGGCTCCATGCCGTCTCCCTGGTCGCCCGGGAGCGCATCATCGAGCGGCGCATGTACACCAAGCGCATGTTCGACCAGGAACAGGTCAAGCGGGTCTACTACCTGTCCATGGAATACCTCATCGGCCGCATGCTGGTGAACAGCCTCATGAACCTGGGTTTCTACGAGGCCTGTTGCGAAGCCCTGGAAGAGATGGGTGTGAGCCTGCACGAGATCATCGACATGGAATCCGATGCCGCCCTGGGCAATGGCGGGCTGGGCCGGCTGGCCGCCTGCATCCTCGACTCCATGGCCAGCCAGTGCCTGCCCGGCTACGGCTACGGCATCCGCTATGAATTCGGCATGTTCCACCAGGGCATCGAGAACGGCGAGCAGGTGGAGCACCCGGACAACTGGCTGCGTTACGGCAACCCTTGGGAGTTTCCCCGGCCGGAGAAGATCTTCCCCGTGCATTTCTACGGCTATGTGGTGGAACACCGGGAGCGAGGGCAGCCCCGCTATCACTGGGAGGATGGCGAGGAAGTCATCGCCATGGCCTACGACTACCCGACCCCCGGCTTCGGCAACAAGAACGCCAATAACCTGAGGCTATGGGCGGCCAAGGCCACCCGGGACTTCGATCTGGACTATTTCAACGAAGGCGATTACATCCGCGCGGTGCAGGAAAAGATCGAGTCGGAGACCATCTCCATGGTGCTCTACCCCAACGATGCCACCGCCATCGGCCGGGAACTGCGCCTGAAGCAGGAGTATTTCTTTGTCTCCGCCTCCATCCAGGACATCCTTCACCGCCACGGCGAACTGGACTACCCCATCGAATCTCTGCCGGACAAGGTGGCCATTCAGCTCAACGATACCCACCCGGCCATCGCCATTGCCGAACTCATGCGCTTGCTGCTGGACACCCACAATGTCCCCTGGCAGAGGGCCTGGGAAATCACCCGGGGCGTGTTTTCCTACACCAACCACACCCTGATGCCCGAGGCCCTGGAAACCTGGCCGGTGACGCTCATGGAGCGGGTCCTGCCCCGCCACATGCAAATCATCTATGACATCAACTTCCATTTCCTCAATGAGGTCCGCCACAACTTCCCCGGTGATAACGACATCGTCCGGCGCCTGTCCATCATTGATGAAGACCATGGCCGTCAGGTGCGCATGGCCCACCTGGCCGTGGCGGGCAGCCACATGGTCAACGGCGTGGCCGCGCTCCATACGGAGTTGCTGAAAAAGAACCTGTTCAACGACTTCTATCGTCTGTGGCCGGAGCGTTTCGTCAATATCACCAACGGCATCACACCGCGGCTCTGGCTGAACCAGGCCAACCCGGCGCTGGCCGACCTGATTACCCGGCATATCGGCGACGAGTGGACCATGGACCTGGAGCAGCTCAAGAAGCTGGAGCCTCTGGTGGATGACTCGGATTTTCGCAACGAATTCCAGCAGGTAAAACGTCTTAACAAGGAACGTCTGGCGGCATTGGTGCAAAGAGAGGCCAACATCACCATCAGCCCGGATGCCCTGTTTGATGTCCAGATCAAGCGTATCCACGAGTACAAGCGGCAGCTACTCAATGTGCTGCACGTGATCACCTTCTACAACCGGATACGGGAAGGACGTGCCGACGATCAGGTGCCGAGGGTCACCCTGTTTGCCGGCAAGGCGGCACCCTCCTACACCCGGGCCAAGCAGATCATCCGCCTCATCAATGATGTGGCCGATGTGGTGAATCATGACCCCATGAATACCAAGCAGCAGGTGGTCTTCCTGCCCAATTACGATGTGAGCAGCGCAAGCGTGATCATCCCGGCGGCCGATCTCTCGGAGCAGATTTCCACCGCAGGGACCGAGGCCTCGGGTACCGGCAACATGAAGCTGGCCCTGAACGGTGCCTTGACCATCGGGACCCTGGACGGGGCCAACATCGAGATCCGGGAGGCGGTGGGAGAAGACAATATCTTCATCTTCGGCATGAATGCCGATGAAGTGGAACGACTCAAGCGGGAAGGTTATCGCCCCCGGGATTTCTACGAGTCCAATGAAGAATTGCGCCGCGCCCTGGACATGATTCACGATGGTTTCTTCTCACCCCAGGAGCCGGGACGCTACCGGGATCTGGTCCATAACCTGCTGACCCAGGACCAGTACATGGTGCTGGCGGATTACGCGGACTATGTCCGTGCCCATGAAGAGGCGGATGGTCTGTATCAAAATCAGGATGCGTGGATCCGCAAGGCGATGCTGAACACGGCGCGGATGGGGTATTTCTCCATTGACCGCACGGTGATGCAATACGCTCAGGAGATCTGGGGGGTCTCACCGGAAGGGTGGGTCTGAGCGGCCTGACCGGCCACCTCACTGCCGCGACTACCCCTGCCACGTCACTCCCGCGAAGGCGGGAGTCCAGGGGGTAAGTCCGTCGCTGGATTCCCGCTTGCGCGGGAATGACGTGAGGGAACTCCCTTTACCGTCACTCCCGGGCTTTACCGTCACTCCCGCGAAAGCGGGAGTCCAGGGAGTAAGTCCACAGGAAGGAAAAGCCGTGAAGCGCAGCCTCAGCTGCGCTTCATCATGTCGAAGAATTCGTTGTTGGTCTTGGTGGACTGCAGACGGCCCAGCAGGAAATCCATCGCCTCCAACTCGTCCATGGGGTGCAGGAACTTGCGCAGGATCCACAGCTTCTGCAACTCTTCCGGATCGGTGAGCAATTCTTCGCGACGGGTGCCGGAACGGTTGATGTTGATGGCCGGGTAGACACGCTTCTCGGCAATCCGGCGATCCAGATGGACCTCCATGTTGCCGGTACCCTTGAACTCCTCGTAGATCACTTCATCCATCTTGGAGCCGGTATCGACCAAAGCGGTGGCCAGGATGGTCAGGCTGCCCCCTTCCTCGATATTGCGAGCGGCGCCGAAGAAACGCTTGGGACGATGCAGGGCATTGGCATCCACCCCACCGGTGAGCACCTTGCCGGAAGACGGCACCACGGTGTTGTAGGCGCGGGCCAGGCGGGTGATGGAGTCCAGCAATATCACCACATCCATCTTGTGCTCCACCAGGCGCTTGGCCTTCTCGATGACCATCTCGGCCACCTGCACATGACGACTGGCGGGCTCATCGAAGGTGGAGGACACCACCTCACCCTGCACCATGCGCGACATCTCCGTCACTTCCTCGGGACGTTCGTCGATGAGCAGGACGATGAGATAGCACTCGGGATGGTTCGTGGCGATGCTCTGGGCGATGTTCTGCAACATCAGGGTCTTGCCGGCCTTGGGCGGGGAGACGATCAAGCCGCGCTGCCCCTTGCCGAAGGGGGCGACGATATCAATGACACGGGCGGTGATGTCTTCGGTGGAGCCGTTGCCCCGCTCCATGCGCATGCGCCGAGAGGCATGCAGGGGGGTCAGATTCTCGAACAGGACCTTGTGCTTGGCGGCTTCCGGCGGTTCGAAATTGATCTTGTCCACCTTCAGCAGGGCAAAATAGCGCTCGCCCTCCTTGGGCGGGCGGATCTTGCCGGAGATGGTATCGCCGGTGCGCAGGCTGAAGCGGCGGATCTGGCTGGGGGAGACATAGATGTCATCCGGCCCCGCCAGGTAGGAGCTGTCCGCACCCCGCAAAAATCCGAAACCGTCCTGCAGGATCTCCAACACCCCGTCCCCGAAGATGTCTTCGCCGCTCTTGGCGTGGGACTTCAGGATCGCAAAGATGATGTCCTGTTTTCGTGCCCGCGCCATCCCTTCAAGTTCCATGGACTGCGCGAGTTCTACCAGCTCGGAGGCCGATTTACGCTTGAGTTCAGTGAGGTTCATATAGAGATTCGAGGGAGGGGTTGTCTATGAAAGTTTTCAGGCGGACAGGGCGGACCCACAAGGAATGGCCTGGGAAACCGGTTTAGGGTTCGGTCGGATCTGAATTCGAGAAGGGATGCCGCCCGAGCGGGCAGCCAGCAAGGCATGAACGATTTTTATGTCCGTTACGTTAACATGCAATCCACAGGGCGTCCAGCCCGTTTTGTACGGGTTGGACGCCGAGCATCACTCAGATGTTCTGGTCGATGAAGGCGGTGAGCTGGGACTTGGACAACGCCCCCACTTTGGTCGCCTCCACGTTGCCGCCTTTGAAGAGCATCAGCGTGGGAATGCCGCGAATGCCGAACTTGGGGGGCGTGGCCGGATTTTCGTCGATGTTCAGCTTGGCCACCTTGAGCTTGCCGTTATACTCGGCGGCAATCTCGTCAAGGATCGGGGCGATCATCTTGCAGGGGCCGCACCATTCCGCCCAGTAGTCCACGAGTACCGGCTGCTCGGACTTGAGGACATCGTCCTCAAAGCTCGCGTCCGTGACATAGGTGATGTTTTCACTCACTACAGTTGACCTCCGGTTAGAATGTCGGCGTCGACCCAACGGGCACCAGATCCCCGAGGACACGACGCGCCGCTAGATTGAATCCCATCGGGATCGGCATTTCAAGTCTACTTCAATGATATCGCGAGGAAAGGCCCCATCTCCATGACGGACCAACATCTTTCCGAGACCAGTTTCTCAAAACTCGATCTTCCCGAACCGGTACGCCGGGGGCTGGAAGACGCCGGGTTCTCCCATTGCACCCCCATCCAGGCCCTCTCCCTGCCCCATGCCCTCCAGGGCAAGGACGTCGCCGGCCAGGCCCAGACCGGCACCGGCAAGACCGCGGCCTTTCTGATCACCGTGCTGACCCACCTGCTCCGGCATCCCACCCCGGAAGACCGGCGCCCCAATCAGGTCCGGGCCCTGATCCTGGCACCCACCCGGGAACTGGCCATCCAGATTCACAAGGATGCCCTGGTACTGAGCGCCCACACGGGCCTGACCCTGGGCCTGGCCTACGGCGGCACGGACTACGACAAGCAGCGCAAGCAACTCACCGACGGCGTGGATATTCTCATCGGCACCCCGGGGCGCATCATCGACTACTTCAAGCAGAAGGTCTTTGATCTCAGGCGCTCCCAGGTTCTGGTCCTTGACGAGGCCGACCGCATGTTCGATCTGGGCTTCATCAAGGACGTGCGTTTCCTGCTGCGCCGCATGACCCCGGCCACCGAGCGCCAGTCCATGCTGTTTTCCGCCACTCTTTCCTGGCGGGTGATGGAACTGGCCTACGAGCACATGAACAACCCCGTGAAGGTCCAGACCCAGGATGAACAGGTCACGGCCGAACGGGTGCGTCAGGTGGTCTACTACCCCGGCAACGAAGAGAAGATTCCGTTGCTACTGGGGATCATGAAGCACTCCACCCCTGACCGCTCCATGGTGTTCGTCAACACCAAGCACATGGCGGAAAAGGTGACGGCCTGGCTGCAGGGCAACGGCATCCGCACTGCCCTGCTGTCCGGAGACGTCCCCCAGCGCAAGCGGGAACGGCTGCTGGCCCAGTTTGAAACCAGCGAATTCCAGGTCCTGGTGGCCACGGATGTGGCGGCCCGCGGGCTGCACATCCCCGATGTGTCCCATGTGTTCAACTTCGATCTGCCCCAGTCCGGCGAGGATTATGTCCACCGGATCGGCCGCACCGGGCGAGCCGGGGCGGAAGGCGACGCCGTCAGCTTTGCCTGCGAAGACTCGGCCTTCTATCTGCCGGAGATTGAGTCCTACATCGGCTTCAAGATCCTTTCCGAGGCAGTGGACCCGGAGTTGCTGCTCAAGGATCCGCAACCGCCGGCGAAGATCGAGCGCCAGCACACCGGCCCGGAAGGCCGGGGCAAGGGCGGCGGCCGCGGCGAGCGCCGGCCCCGTTCCGGCGAAGGCGAAGGCGGCAACCGCCGCAAGCCCAGGCCGAAGACCGAAGGTGCCCCGGCGTCACATCCTGCGGAAGCGATCGGCCCGATGGCGGAAGCACCCCGTAAGCCCAGGCGCCGCAGACAGCGAAGGCCGGCCGGCGAAGGCACGCCGCAGAGTTGAGTTGAGGGAGGCTCGTTGCCGAGCCTCATCCCCTCATCCCCGCCTCTTCTCCCCCAAGGGGAGAAGGGAGACATCGCCCCTCTGCCTTGAGAGAAAAGGGAGAGATCAAGCCCCTCGCCCCTTGGGGGAGAGGGATTGGGGTGAGGGGACGCAACCCCGCCTCAAGTCCTCTGCAGCCCGTGATACAACATCACCCCATGGCGAGCCTCGGCGAAAAACAGCCAGCGCTCCAGGCCGATCCCGGCCAGTGCCGACATCAGCGCCGGGGCCAGCCACAGGGATGATCCGCCCCCCAGGACCATCCCCATCAGCAGCAGCGGCAGCACAAACCCGAAACCGAATACCCCCAGTCGCACCCGGCGAATCCGCCCTGCCCCCGGATCAAAACCGAACTCACGGGTCAGAAACGTCCCCGCCGTGTGCCCCTGGTCCAGCAGGCGGACCCGCGCCTGGGTAAATCCGGTGGCCGTGTTGAGACTGGGGCCGCTCACCTCCCGAATCCACAGGTAATACAGCCCTTTCATCACCCCGGCCAACAGCAGCAGTCCCAGCGCCAGCAGCACCAGCCCCTCACTGCGCCCGCCGAAACCGGCATGGACCGCCACCAGGGCCGTCGCCCCCAGGGCCAGACCCAGCAACAGGTAATTCGCCGGTGTCAGGGCGGTATGCCACTGGCGAATGGTCTTGAGGCTGGCGTAGATCATGCCGGTGGTGAACACGGTGAGTAGGGCCAGGGACAGGGCAATACCACCGACAAGCACCATCAGAGGGCCTGCTTCCACTCCCACCTGCAGGACCTGCCACAGATAGATCAGGGCAAAGGGATAAAAGCTCAGGGCACAGACCGCCTCCCGGGACAGCCAGGAGGTGCGCACACGCATCACCGCGCGCCAGGCATTTTTCGGGTTATGCAGATGCAGGGTGGACGAGAACAGGCCGAGGGTGATCAGGGCCAGCGCCAGACCCAACTGGGTCACTAATTCGGTCTGCCCCGAGGCAGGATACCGGCCGCTGAGGTGCAGCAATGTCACCAGGCTGAACAGGCCATACCCGGCCCCGGAGAGGACGGTGAAGATGATCACTGAAAGTGCGGGATGCATGGGGGTTCACCTGGCAATGGCCTTGTTGACCCAGTCCTTCACGTTGGACATGAGACTGCCGCGCCGGACATCCGCCGTGGGCACGGTCGGAGCGCTGCGGGGCGGCAGGTAGGTATTGGTGGGCTCGTAGCCCAACTCCGGCATCAGCTTGCGGCCGCCCCGTTCCCGGGACAGGCGGCTCACGGCGGAGTCCGGATCATCGAAGTCGCCGAAATGCCGGGCATGGGCCGGACAGGTGATGACACAGGCGGGCTGCCGATCCTCCGGGGCCAGGGCGCCATCATAGATGCGGTCGATGCAGAGGGTGCATTTCTTCATCACCCCGTCCTGAGGGTCCAGCTCCCGGGCACCGTAGGGGCAGGCCCAGGCGCAGAGATTGCAACCCATGCACTTGTCCTGATCCACCAGTACGATGCCGTCTTCCCGACGCTTGTAGGAGGCCCCGGTGGGGCAGACGGTGACGCAGGCGGCATCGTCGCAGTGCATGCAGGACAGGGGCATATTGACGGTCTTGGTGTGGGGATAGTCGCCCACTTCGTAGTGACGAACACGGTTGAACCACACGCCGGTGGGAGCGGCACCATAGGGGGACTCATCCGTCAGCGGCCCCGTGGTGCCGGAAGTGTTCCACTGCTTGCAGGCCACGGCACAGGCATGGCAGCCCACACAGGTATCCAGGTCAATCACCAGGCCGAGTCGCATGTATCGGCTACTCCTGAACAAAATCGCACAACGGAATCACGACCTTCCCTTCCCCCGGGTCAGCACATCCCACAGGCTGCGCCGCAGGTTCACCCGCCGATGGGTCCGGTATCGCACCTGATCCGGGGAATCGGGCATCCCCGGCAACGGCCTGATCGACTCGAACCGGGGCCAGGCGCCGACTTCTCCCGGCTTGGCCGGGGTGATGCTGACTCGCAGGTCATACCAGGCGGCCTGCCCGGTGATCGGGTCCGAGTTGGTCACGTTGTCCAGCCCGTCCCCCCGTTGCGGGAGGAGTTCGGAGATCAGGTGGTTCAGCAGAAACCCCTTGCGGGATTCATCCGCATCCTGTGACAGCCCCCAGGCCCCGGACTGCTTGCCCAGGGCGTTCCAGGTCCAGACCGTATCCGGCGCCACCCCTTCCATCAACTTCACCTGCACCCGGATGCGGCCATGATGGGACGCCACCCACACCCAGGCGTGGTCCGCGATCCCCATGGACTCGGCCCGGCCCCGGTTCATGTAGAGAAAGTTCTGGGCACAGATCTGGCGCAGCCAGGCATTCTGGGAGTCCCAGGAGTGATACATGAACATGGGGCGCTGGGTGATGGCGTGGAAGGGGTAGGCCTCCAGGTCGATCCGCCCCTGCTCCAGCGGGGGATACCAGATGGGCAGCGGGTCGAAATGATTCACCAGACGGGCCTTGTGCTCCGGGCGCTTCGGCATGGGGCCGTCATACAGCCCCTGCCCTGCCAGCTTGAAACGCTGCTGGGTCTCGGAATAGAGCTCCAGAATGATGGGTTCCACGGAGCCCACCCAACCCGCATGGCGGGCCAGCTCCAGATAGTCCCGGTTGCAGAAGCGGTAATACTTCTGGCTGTCTTCCAGGTGATGGACAAAGAAGCACTGGTGGTCCACGTACTCCTGCCACTGGTTCGGATTGGGATCGCCCCGTAGGCTGTTCTGCCCCTGGGCGCCCCGCCATCCGGCCAGGAAGCCGATGCCCGGTTCCCTTTGAAAATTGACGATGAAATCCTGGTAGGACGTGTACCGGCGGATCCCGTCCCGGGTGGTGAAGGCGGGGAAACCCAGCCGACCGCCCAGTTCCACCAGCACTTCCTGCCAGGGGCGCACGTCCCGATCCGGTTCCAGGATGGGCTGACGGATGGCGTCCGCCGCGGCGTGGGGCTCGGAGATGGGACGATCCAGCATGGAAATGGTGTCGTGACGTTCCAGATAGGTGGTATCCGGCAGCACCAGATCGGCGAAATTGACGATCTCCGAGTGGAAGGCATCGGAGACCACCAGGAACGGGATCTTGTATTCCCCGTCCGCCCCCTTCTCCCGCAGCATGTCCATCACCTGGGCGGTGTTCATGGTGGAATTCCAGGACATGTTGGCCATGTAAAGCATGAGGGTGTCGATGGGATAGGGGTCCCCCTTCACCGCATTGGTGATGACCATGTGCATGAGACCGTGGTTGGCCATGGGGGCGTCCCAGGAGTAGGCCTTGTCCAGACGCAGGGGGCGCCCCTCCCCGTCGATGACCAGATCCTCGGGGCCGGTGGGAAAACCCAGGGGCGGACTCTTGAGCGGGGTATTGGGCGCCATGTCACGGGCGGGCTTGATGCCCGGGGGGATGTGCCTGGGATAGGGAGGCTTGGACAGATGCCCACCGGGCACGTCGATGGTCCCCAGCAGGATCTGCAGCAGATGGATGGCCCGGCAGGTCTGGAAGCCATTGGAATGGGCGGAGATCCCCCGCATGGCGTGCATGGACACGGGACGACCCACGAAGCGATCGTGGGTGCGACCGTAGGCATCGGTCCATTCGCATTCGATCTCGATGGTCTCCTTGAAGGCCACATGGGCCATTTCCAGGGCCAGTCGTTCGATCTGCTCGGCAGGCACGCCGCAGCGGGGAGCGATGTTTTCAGGGGCGTATGCATCGTCCAGATAGCGCTCCGCCAGCAGGCTCATGACGGTGCGCACGGGACGGCCGTCGGGAGCGGTGTAGTCGCCGAACAGGGCCGGCTGGATCTCCGGCAGGGAGGCGTCCACCACGTCCCCCAGTTCCAGGTCCCAGGCCAGGGGGTTGCCGTCCCGGTCCCGCAGGATCAGGCCGTGGCCCTTCTGGCCCGGGGTGTCCACCACCAACCAGGGGGCGTTGGTGTAGCGCACCAGGTAGTCCCAGTCGAAGCGGTCATGGCGCAGCAGGACGTGGACCATGGACAGGGCCAACAGACCATCGGTGCCGGGACGGATGGGCACCCATTCATCGGCCACCGCCTGATAGCCGGTACGCACCGGATTGATGGAGACGAACTTGGCGCCCCGGCGCTTGAGGGTGTCGATACCGGCCTTGATGGGGTTGGAGGCATGGTCTTCGGCCACGCCCCAGAGCATGAAGTATTTGGTGCGCTCCCAGTCCGGGTCGCCGAACTCCCAGAAGGCATGGCCCATGGTATAGAGGCCGGCGGCGGCCATGTTGACGGAGCAGAAACCGCCGTGGGCGGCCCAGTTGATGGTGCCGAACTGGGCCGCCCACAGGCCGGTGAGGGCCTGCATCTGATCCCGCCCGGTGAAGAAGGCCAGCTTTTTGGGATCGGTGGCGCGGATACGGGCCAGACGTTCAGTGAGTTGGTCGAGGGCCTCGTCCCAGGAGATGGGTTCGAAGTCGCCGCTGCCCCGCTCGCTACCCGGCTTGCGGCGCATGGGATATCGCAGGCGGGCGGGAGACTGCTGTTTCATGATGCCCGCATTGCCCTTGGCGCAGAGCACCCCCTTGTTGACCGGGTGGTTGCGGTTGCCCTGGATGAAGCGGACCTGATTGTTCTCCACCGTGACCTTGATCCCGCAGCGGCAGGCGCACATGTAGCAGGTGGTGTACTTGCTCTGCTGCCGGTCGTGGTCTTCGAACGCGGGTAATGCGGTCATCCCGTCACCTGTCTGGTGTGAATCTTGTTGGATTCCTTTTAGCAGGAACCGTGACAGTGTGCGGGTTTTGAGGGGATCAACTCAAAGGGAAGTTTTTGATTCGGGCATAAGGAGGGAAAGGAAAGCCCTCACACCCCAACCCCTCTCCCGCCAGCGGGAGAGGGGCTCTTTCCGTCAGCCCGCCTTCTTCTCTCCCTCCGTCTGCCGCAGCCGGATGCCCAGTTCCCGCAGCTGGGCCTCACTGACCGGGGCCGGGGCTTGGGTCAGGGGGCAGGCGGCGGTCTGGGTCTTGGGGAAGGCCATGACGTCGCGGATGGACTGGGCGCCGGTCATGAGCATGACCAAGCGGTCCAGGCCGAAGGCGATGCCGCCATGGGGCGGGCAGCCGTACTTGAGGGCATCCAGCAGGAAGCCGAACTTCTCCCGGGCCTCGTCTTCGCCGATGCCCAGCAGGCCGAACACCGCCTGCTGCATGGCCATGTTGTGGATACGCACGGAACCGCCGCCCACCTCGGTGCCGTTGAGCACCATGTCATAGGCACGGGAAACCAGCTGCCCCGGATTCTCGGACAGGGCCGCCGGATCGTCGGTACGCGGCGCGGTGAAGGGGTGATGCAGAGCCGCCCAGCGGCCTTCCTTCTCGTCCTGTTCGAACATGGGGAAGTCCACCACCCACAGGGGCCGCCAGCCCCGCGCCACCAGACCCCGGTCGTGGCCCAGCTTCACCCGCAGGGCACCCAGGGCCTCGTTCACCACCCGGGCCTTGTCGGCGCCGAAGAAGATCAGGTCGCCGTCCTCGGCACCGGTGCGGTTGAGGATCTCGACCACCACCGTGTCCGGCAGGAACTTGAGGATGGGGGACTGCAGCCCCTCGCGCCCGGCGTTGATGTCGTTGACCTTGATATAGGCCAGCCCCTTGGCACCGTAACGACCGACAAAGCCGGTGTAGTCGTCGATCTCCTTGCGGGACACCTCGCCTCCCTTGGGCAGGCGCAGGGCGGCCACGCGGCCGTTGGGATCCTTGGCCGGGCCGGAGAAGACCTTGAACTCCACCTCGGCCATCACGTCGGTGAGATCCACCAACTCCAGAGGGATGCGCAGGTCCGGTTTGTCGGAGCCGTAGCGGTGCATGGCTTCGGCATAGGTCATGCGCTGGAAGGGGGTGGGCAGGGGTACTTCCAGCACCTGGGCGAAAAGTTCGCGCACCATCTCTTCCATGAGGGTCATGATGGCTTCTTCATCCATGAAGGAGGTCTCGATATCCAGCTGAGTGAATTCCGGCTGGCGGTCGGCGCGCAGGTCTTCGTCGCGGAAGCAGCGCACGATCTGGTAGTAGCGGTCCAGACCGGACATCATCAGCAGCTGTTTGAATAGCTGGGGCGACTGAGGCAACGCAAAGAAGCTGCCGGGATGGGTGCGGCTGGGCACCAGGTAGTCGCGGGCACCCTCGGGGGTGGCCTTGGTGAGCATGGGGGTCTCGATGTCCAGGAAGCCGTGGGATTCCAGGAAACGCCGCAACGCCCCGGTCACCTGAGCGCGCAGGCGCAGGCGGGTCTGCATGATCGGCCGGCGCAGGTCCATGTAGCGGTAGCGCAGGCGGGTCTCTTCACCCACGTCGTCCTCGTCCAGCTGGAACGGCGGGGTATCGGCGGTGTTGAGCACGGTCAGTTCGGTGCCCAGCACCTCGATGGCGCCGGTGCGCAGGTCGGGATTGACCGTGCCCTCCGGACGGCGGCGCACCTTGCCGCGCACCTGCAGCACGAATTCGCTGCGCACCCGTTCGGCAGTCCGAAACACCTCGGCCCGGTCCGGATCGAAGACCACCTGCACCAGACCTTCCCGGTCCCGCAGGTCAACGAAGATGACGCCCCCATGGTCACGGCGACGGTTGACCCACCCGCACAGGGTCACCTCCTGGTCGAGCAGGGTTTCATCGACGGTGCCGCAGTAATGAGTACGCATGTCTGGCCTTCGCTGGTTGATTCGGTTCTGGGAAAACGGGTAATGGTAAGGTCTTGGGGGAGCCGGAGTAAACGCCCGCAGGGCGGGCTTTCAGCCCGGTTTCCCCTTGGGGGGATGACGGGGGACCACCACACCCAGGGACATGACGAACTTGAGACCGTCCTCTACGCTCATGTCCAGCTCGATCACCTCTTCCCTGGGCACGAGGATGACGAAGCCCGAGGTGGGATTGGGGGTGGTGGGCACAAACACACTCACCACCTGTCGTTCGGTGCGCTCCTGTACCTCGCCCATGCCGGTGCCAGTCTGGAAACCCAGGGTCCATATTCCCTTGCGGGGATACTCGATCAACAGCACCTTGCGAAAGGAATCCCCGCCGGCGCCGAACAGGGTCTCCATCACCTGCTTCACTGCCGAGTAGATGGTGCTCACCAGAGGTATCCTGGCCAGGATGGCCTCCCAGAGGTCCACCAGCTTGCGACCCACCAGGTTGGCCACCACCAGACCGGTGAGAAAGACGATCACCAGGGCGACGACGATCCCGAAACCCGGGATGGTGAAGCCCAGCAGGCTTTCCGGTCGCCAGGGCGGTGGCAGCAGCAGCAGGGTGCGGTCCATCATGTCGACGATGAACTTGATCACCACCACGGTGGTGATCAAGGGCACCCAGACCACCAGCCCGGCGATCAGATAACGCCGGAAGGTGTGCAGCGGTCCTGTGGGAATGGGATGCAAGACGAATCAGCTCGCGGCCTTGCAGGCGGCACAGGCGTCGGCACCGCCGCCGGACTTGCTGTCGGCACCACAGGCCGGGGCCTTGCCGTCCTCCTTGAGATTCTTCTTGTTACCGCTCTTGAAGTCGGTCTCGTACCAGCCGCTGCCGCCCAGACGGAAGGCAGGGGCCGAGATCTGCTTCTGCAGGGCGGGGCTGTTGCATTCGGGGCAATCCACCAGGGGGGCATCGGAGAACTTCTGGATGGCCTCAAGGCGATGGCCGCAGGCATTGCATTCGTATTCGTAGATCGGCATGGTCAATACCCCGGGGGCAGGAATCTGGACAGGTCCGGATTATATCCGCAAAGTGTTTCAGGGCACCGGACAAATGGTGCCTGATTGCATATGGGGACGTTCGGAAATATTTCCAGTCCTCCATGATTCGTGAGGCCAGGACACCATGGCAGACAAGGTCATCATCATGCTTCTCAACACCAGTCTCAAGGCCCCCGGCACCCTGGGGGCGCCGTTCTTCCAGGCCGCCGTGGCAGCGGCGATGGATCTGGAGGTGGAGATCTACTTCGCAGCCGAGACTACCCAACTGCTCAAGCAGGGGGTGGCGGAGAACCTCTACACGGGCAAGCAGCGGACGAAGTCCGTCTATGACTTCATGCGGGACGCCCACGAGGCCGGGGCAAGATTCTATGCCTGCGCCGGCGCCATGGCGGAGCACGAGCTCAATGACGACAATGCCATCCCGGAGCTGGACGGCAAGCGCGGCGGCGGGGCCTTCATCGGCGAAGCGGTGGAGGATGGGGTCGTGGTGCTGACGTATTAGAATCCCTGAACAGGCCCATTGCCATGAAGGCCCATTGCCGTGGAGGCCCATTGCCGTGGAGGCCCGTTGCCGTGGAGGCCCATTGCTGTAGAGGCCCGCTGCCGTAGAGGCCCATTGCCGTCACTCCCGCGAAAGCGGGAGTCCAGGATTTTCAGTCTGCCGCTGGGTTCCCGCTTCCGCGGGAATGACGGTTCAAACCTGGCAAGACGGCTCAAACCCGGGAATGCCCCATTCAGGGTCGGGAATGACTTATTCGGAACACCCTTGGGAGACCACCCTTGAACTCATCCCCCAGATCCGTGCTCATCACCGGCTGCTCTTCCGGCATCGGCCATTGCGCCGCCCGGATGCTGCGAGAACGGGGCTTTCGGGTGTTTGCCACCGCCCGGCGGCCGGAGGACGTGGCGGGGCTGCAACAGGAAGGCTTCGAGGCCCTGCCCCTGGACCTGGATGACCCGGACTCCATCGCCGCTGCCATGGAGGCGGTCCTCGCCGCCACCGATGGACGACTCTACGGACTGTTCAACAACGGCGCCTACGGTCAGCCGGGGGCTGTGGAGGATCTGTCCCGGGAGGTGCTGCGCAAACAGTTGGAAACCAATGTTCTGGGCTGGCTGGACCTGACCAACCGGGTGATCCCGGTGATGCGGGCCCAGGGGGAAGGACGCATCGTGCAAAATAGCTCGGTGCTGGGCCTGATCGCCCTGCCCTTTCGCGGCGCCTACACCTGTTCCAAGTTCGCCCTGGAAGGGCTGACGGATACCCTGCGCATGGAACTGCATGGCAGTGGCGTGCATGTCTCCCTGATCGAACCCGGCCCCATCTCCAGCCGCTTCCGGGCCAATGCCCATCAGGCCTTCCTGGCCCACATCGACCGGGACAACAGCGTCTTCCGGGACAAATACCACGCGGCGGAACGGCGCCTGACCAAACCGGGTCCGGCCGCCCCATTCACCCTGCCCCCGGAGGCGGTGGTGAAACAACTGATTCACGCCCTGGAAAGCCCCCGCCCCCGGGCCAGGTACTACGTGACGGTGCCCACTTATCTGTTCGGCACCCTGCGGCGCATCCTGCCGACACGCTGGCTGGACCAGATATTGATGGGCGTATCCAGGGGCGAGAATCGTTAAGGTACCGGGATCACCCGCTGGGTCAGCCTCACGGCATCAAGAAGCATGCCCAATTATTCCGCCATTCCCGCGTTCGCGGGAATGGCTGAGATTTTTTGGTGGAACCAGCCAGAATCGATCCGGCACTTGTGGATTCCCGCGTCCGCGGGAATGACGAAGGCGGCGGTGCAGAGGTTGCAGCAGAGGTTCTGAAGTTGCTGGGGCTCTGAATAGGCGTTACAAGGAGTTCTGAATTGATGTGCTACAAGGGACTCTGAACAGATGTCGGGCCGGTTCCTGAAGAGATTGGGACATATCCGATTTTTCCGTCATTCCCGCGAAAGCGGGAATCCAGGGAGGGGAAACGATGAAGGAACCGGTGGTCTACATCCTCGCCAGCAAACGCAACGGCACACTGTACATCGGCGCAACCAGTGACCTCATCAAGCGAGTCTGGGAGCACAAGAACGATATTGCCGAAGGCTTCACCAGGGAATACCAGGTTCATACCCTCGTTTACTACGAACAACATTCGGACATGCTCGCGGCCATCACCCGGGAAAAACAACTAAAAAAATGGAACCGGGCCTGGAAAATCGACCTGATCGAAAAGCAGAATCCGCAATGGCGCGATCTGTGGCCGGGAATTGCCACCCCGTGAGCCGTCATTCCCGCGAAAGCGGGAATCCAGGCTACCGCGTCGAGGCTGGGCTATGGATTCCCGCGTTCGCGGGAATGACGAAGGTGGTGGTGCAGGTGTCACGGGGGTTCTAAACACATGCCACAGGGGGGCTGAACACATGCCACAGGGATTCTAAGCACATGTCACAAAGGTTCTGAATACATGCGGCAGGGGTTCTGAACCGATGTTTTCAGGACTCCTGAAGGCATTGAGGCAGTCCAATTATTCCGCCATTCCCGCGCATGCAGTTCAGGCCGCCCGCTTCGTCCCCCCCTTTTTCAGACCGTGCGTCCTCTCAAATAGCTGTAGTACAGCACCGGGATCACCAGCAGGGTGAGCACCGTGGAGACCAGTACCCCGAAGATCAGGGAAATGGCCAGACCGTTGAAGATGGGGTCGTTAAGGATGAACCCAGCTCCGATCATCGCCGCCAACCCGGTGAGCACGATAGGCTTGGCACGCACCGCCCCGGCACGGATCACCGCCTCTTCCAGGGCCACGCCCCGGGCCACTTCCTGGTTGATGAAATCCACCAGCAGGATGGAGTTGCGCACGATGATCCCCGCCAGGGCGATCATGCCGATCATGGACGTGGCCGTGAATTTGGCGTCCATGAACAGACCATCCAGCAGGGCATGACCGGGCATGACCCCGATCACCGTCAGCGGGATCGGCGCCATGATGATCAGCGGCACCACGTAGGAGCGGAACTGGGCCACCACCAGCAGGTAGATGAGCACCAGCCCCACCGAATAGGCCAACCCCATGTCGCGGAAGGTCTCATAGGTGATCTGCCATTCCCCGTCCCACTTCAGGCTGTAGACGTAAGGGTCCTCCGGCTGGTTGATGAAATACTGGTCCAGGGGGCGATCCAGGGCCAGAGGCTGGTCGCGCAACTGGAAGAACAGGTCAAACATACCGTACAGGGGGCTGTCCAGCCGTCCGGCCATGTCGCCGGTGACATAGACCACGGGCAACAGGTCCTTGTGATGGATGGACCGCTCCCGAGTGGTCTCCACCACGTTCACCAATTCGGACAAGGGCACCAAGGCACCTTCCCTGGCCCGTACCCGCAGGGCCAACAGGGTATCCAGTTCCGCCGTGTCGGCGGCATCGAACTTCAGCCGGATGGGTACGGCGTACTTGACCCCGGCACCGAACAGGAAGGTCACGTCCTCACCCCGAAGCACCGTATCCACCGCCCGGGCGATCTGGTCCTGGGCCACTCCCAGCCGAGCGGCCTTCTCCCGGTCCACTTCCAGGATCAGACGCGGCCCGGGGTATTCCACCGAGTCGTCCACATCCACCACTCCCTCGGTGGACTCGAACAACGCCCGCACCTGCCGGGCCACCCGGATCTGGCCTTCGTAATCAGGGCCGTAGATCTCTGCCACGATGGGGGCCAGCACCGGGGGACCCGGCGGGACCTCCACCACCTTCAGGGCGGCGCCATGGCGCCGGGCGATCTCCTGCAGGGGAGCGCGCACGTCCAGGGCGATCTCATGGCTCTTGCGACGGCGCTCCTTCTGGTCCACCAGATTCACCTGGATATCCCCCAGATGGCCGCCTTCGCGCAGGTAATACTGGCGCACCAGACCATTGAAATTGATGGGCGAGGCGGTGCCCGCGTAGACCTGGTAGTCCCGCACCTCCGGCACCGTGGCCAGGTAGTCACCCAGCTCCTGCAGCACCCGGGCGGTGCGCTCCAGACTGGTGCCTTCCGGCATGTCCACCACCACCTGGAACTCAGACTTGTCATCGAAGGGCAGCATCTTGAGCACCACCACCTGGAAATAGGCCAGGGAAACGGAACCCAGGATCAGCAGCACCACGCCCCCGTAGAGACCCCAGCGGCGCATCCTCGCACCCCTGCCCCGCAGGAAAGGCCCGAGGATGCTCTCGGCCCCCCGCTGCATCCAGCCGGCCGCGGCTTCCCCTGTGTCATGGGGCTTGCCCCCTTCGGCCGGGGGACGGTGTTCCGCATGACGGCGCAACAGCTTGTAGGTCATCCAGGGGGTGAACACATAGGCCACCGCCAGGGACAGCAGCATGCCCATGCTGGCATTGATGGGAATCGGACTCATGTAAGGCCCCATCAGCCCGGAGACGAAAGCCATGGGCAACAGGGCCGCAATCACCGCAAAGGTGGCCAGGATGGTGGGGCCGCCCACCTCGTCCACCGCCAGGGGGATGGCCTCCAGCAGCTTCTTGTGGCCCATCTGCATGTGGCGGTGGATGTTTTCCACCACCACGATGGCGTCATCCACCAGGATGCCGATGGAGAAGATGAGGGCGAACAGAGAGACCCGGTTGAGGGTGAAGCCGTAGGCCCAGGAGGCAAACAGGGTCGCCGCCAGGGTGATGACCACGGCGGTGCCGACGATGAAGGCCTCCCGCCAGCCCAGGGCCAGCCAGACCAGGATCACCACCGAGGCGGTGGCAAGGATCAGCTTCTGGATCAGGGTCCGGGCCTTGGCATCGGCGGTCTCGCCGTAGTTGCGGGTCACGGTGACCTCCACCCCTTCGGGGATGTGGGTGCCCCGGAGCTGTTCCATGCGGGTCATGAGCTGGGTGGCGATGTCCACCGCATTGGTGCCGGGCTGCTTGGCCACGGCAATGGTCACCGCGGGCTCGGTCAGGCCCGGTACGGCGCCGGTCTCGGAACCGACGCCCCAGCCGAAGCGAACATAGTTGTCCGGCAGGGCCGGTCCCTGACGCACCTGGGCCACATCCGACAGATACACGGGACTGCCCCCGTGGACCCCTACCACCAGGGAAGCGACCTCCGCCTCGCTGGAGAGGAAGCGACCGGCCTGCAGGGGAATCTCCAGATCATCCCGCACCAGCACCCCGGCATCCCGGGAGACATTGCCGGCCCGCAGGGCATGACGCAGATCCTCCAGGCTCAGGCCGAAACCGGCCACCCGCTGGGGGTCCAGCCGCACCTGGACCACATGGTCGGGACCGCCGATGGTGTAGATGTCCCGGGTGCCCGGCACCCGCTTGAGTTCGGTTTCCAGGCTGTGGGCCACCCGCAGCAGCTCATGGGCACCCCGGGCAGGGTCTTTGGTCCAGAGGGTGAAGGCCAGGATGGGCACATCATCGATCCCCTTGGGCTTGATGATGGGTTGCCCCACCCCCAGCCCCTGGGGCAACCAGTCCTGATTGGAAAAGACCTGATTGTAGAGCCGCACGATGGCATCGGTGCGGGGCTCCCCCACCTGGTACTGGACCGTGATCACCGACAGACCGGGCTGGGATACCGAGTAGACATGCTCCAGGCCCTCGATCTCGGACAGCACCTGCTGGGCCGGGATGCTCACCAGCTGCTCCACTTCCTCCACCGAGGCACCGGGGAAGGGAATGAACACGTTGGCCATGGTGACATTGATCTGGGGTTCTTCCTCGCGGGGCGTCACCAGAATGGCGAACAGCCCCATCAGCAGTGCCACCAGCGCCAGCAGGGGCGTGATCTGGGAGGTCAGGAAGGCCTTGGCGATACGCCCGGAGATCCCCATGGCGCCGGCGTCCTTTGCGGTCCCGTTCATCGTGCCGCCTCCCGCTGCCGGTTCTTGAGGGCCACGCCGGCGGCGACGGGATCCAGGGCCACCTGCTCGCCTTCGGAGAGGCCGGCCAGGATGGCCACCTGCCCGTCACCTTCCGTTCTCCCCGTGCGCACCTGGCGCAGGCTGATACGGCCCTGGTCATCCACCACATAGACCGCCGAGACCTCGCTGCGCTGTAACACCGCCGCGGCCGGCACCAGCAGGGTCTCCCGCTCGCCCACGGTGAAGGCCACCTTCACGAACATGCCCGGGAACAGGCCGGGGGTGCGATCAGGCAATTCGGCGCGAACCCGGAAACTGCCGGTGGCAGGATCGGCATAGGGGAAGAAGGTGAGGCGTTCCACCACCACCGCCGGCTGATCTTCCAGCAGGATCCGGGCGGTTTGATGTCGGCGCACCGGATTGATGAAGCGCTGAGGGACCTGCGTGGTAACCCGCAGAAACTCCAGGGAGATGCCGGACAGCAGCGGCTGCCCGGGACTGACGCTCTCCCCCACCTCCACGTGACGCTGGGTGACGATGCCCGCATAGGGGGCGCGTACCAAGGCGTGCTCCAGCGCCTCCTGAGCGCCGGCACGGGCCGCACGGGCGGACTCCAAGCGGGCGCGAGCCGCCTCCAGGGTAGCGGTGACCCGATCCATCTCGGCGCGGGAGATGAGCTGACGCTCGAAGATGCCCTGCGCCCGCTCAAATTCGGCCCGGGCCTCGTTGAAACGGGCCTGGGCCTCCCGCAGCCCGGCTTCGGCCTGGTCCAGGCGGGCGCGCTGCTCGGTGTCCCGCAGACGGATGATGATCGACCCCGCATCCACGAAGTCGTCCACATCATAGAGGACCTCCATGACCCGACCGCTGGTCTGGGCTGAGACCGTGGCCTGCTGGACCGCTTCCACCCGGCCATCGAAGACCTGCTCGGCGGGCAGGACGTGACGGGTGGCGGTGACGGTGACCGGATCCGGGCCGGCCAAGGCGGATGCGGCCCAGAAGATGAGCATGCCGGCGAGCAGCCGGTGCAGGCCTGAGTGGATCATGACGCGGTCTCCGTGAGGATCGGGCCTTCGGGCATCATGCCGAGGGCCCATGGAATATTAGTTTTCGCTAATTTATCATGGATTGAGCGTCATCAAAAGGCGGGCATCTCGAACCGGCGGTCACGGCCATGGGAAAATCATCCGGCCTGCCGTTCATGGTAAATTGAGCCCATTCCTTCTCCACAGATCACGACCCGGACATCCCCGCATGCGCGTATCCCAGTTTCCCCTGGCCACCCTCAAAGAGACCCCCGCCGACGCCGAGGTCATCAGCCACCAGCTCATGCTGCGGGCCGGTTACGTGCGCCGTCTGGCCTCCGGCCTGTATACCTGGATGCCCCTGGGACTGCGGGTGCTGCGCAAGGTGGAGGCCATCGTGCGTGAGGAGATGAACCGGGCCGGCGCCCTGGAAGTGCTGATGCCGGCGGTGCAGCCGGCAGAGCTGTGGCAGGAATCGGGACGCTGGGAGCAGTATGGACATGAACTGCTGCGCCTGCGGGACCGCCATGACCGTGAGTTCTGCTTCGGCCCCACCCACGAAGAGGTGATCACCGATCTGGTGCGGCGGGAGGTGAACAGCTATCGCCAGCTGCCGGTGAACTATTACCAGATCCAGACCAAGTTCCGGGATGAGATCCGCCCCCGCTTCGGCATCATGCGGGCTCGGGAATTCCTGATGAAGGACGCCTATTCCTTCCACGCCGATGCCGAAAGCCTGCAGCAGACCTATGACCTGATGCATGCCGCCTACTCACGCATCTTCCAGCGCTGCGGCCTGGATTTTCGTGCCGTGCACGCGGACACCGGCTCCATCGGCGGCAGCAAGTCCCACGAGTTCCATGTCCTTGCGGACTCCGGCGAGGATGACATCGCCTTCTCCGACAGCAGCGACTATGCCGCCAACGTGGAACTGGCCGAGGCAGTGACTCCGATCCGGGAACGCCCCGCCCCCACCGAAGACATGCGCATGGTGGACACCCCCAACGTGCGCACCATCCAGGAACTGGTCGACGGCCACGACCTGCCCGTCGAACGGACCATCAAGACCCTGGTGGTGGCCGCCTCGGAAGAAACCGCCACCCAGCTCATCGCCCTGGTGGTGCGCGGCGACCATGAACTCAATGCCCTCAAGGCGGAAAAGCTGCCCCAGGTGGCCTCCCCCCTGCGCATGGCCAGCGAGGCGGAGATCCGTGCCGTGATCGGCGCCGGGCCCGGTTCCCTGGGTCCCGTCAACCTGCCCATCCCCTGCATCGTGGACCGATCGGTGGCGGTGATGAGCGACTTTGCCGCCGGCGCCAACCAGGAAGGCAAGCATCTGTTCGGTATCAACTGGGAACGGGACGTACCCCTGCCCATGGTGGCGGATCTGCGCAACGTGACGGCCGGTGACCCCAGTCCGGACGGCCGAGGCACCCTGGAGATCCGTCGGGGCATCGAGGTGGGCCACATCTTCCAGCTGGGGGACAAATACAGCAAGGCCATGAATGCCACGGTGCTGGACGAACAGGGCCGCTCTCTGGTGGTCACCATGGGCTGCTACGGCATCGGCGTCTCCCGGGTGGTGGCCGCGGCCATCGAGCAGAACCATGACGACCGGGGCATCATCTGGCCCGCCGCCCTGGCCCCCTTCCAGGTGGCCCTGTGCCCCATCAACGCCCACAAATCCCAGCGTCTGCGGGAGGCCGCCGAGGACCTGTACCAGCGCCTGCAGGCAGCCGGCATCGACGTGCTCATGGACGACCGCAACGCCCGGCCCGGGGTCATGTTCGCGGATATGGAGCTGATCGGCATCCCGCACCGGATCGTGCTGGGCGAACGGGGCCTGGATGCGGGCGAGGTGGAGTACAAGGGCCGCCGGGACGCGGAGGCCACCATGGTCCCCATGGCGGCGCTGGAACCGTTCCTTCTGGAGCGGCTGGGGCGGTGACATCAGGCATCCCCCTCGCCCGGCGGGAGCCCAGGGTTTTCTGGCCTGCCCCTGGATTCCCGCTTTCGCGGGAATGACTGGGGCAGGAATGATGGGAATTCACCGGGTCGTCACTCCCGCGCAGGCGGGAGTCCACGGATCAGATACATGGATAGGTAGCAACCTCGCCGATCATGATGACAGCCTGCTGGTTCTTCACGTCTTTATGAGCTTGCAGCCATGCAAGACGCGGCCTGATCCTTACCGGCATCAGATACCCAGATACGCCGCCTTGACCTTGTCGTCATCCAGCAGGTCGCGACCGCTGCCTTGCAGCACCACCCTGCCCGCTTCCAGGACATAGGCCCGGTCGGAGATGGCCAGGGCCTGGGAGGCATTCTGCTCCACCAGGAATACGGTGATCCCTTCGCCGTTGAGCTCGCGGATGATGTCGAAGATCTCTTCCACGATCAGGGGCGCCAGCCCCATGCTGGGCTCGTCCAGCAGCAGCAACCGGGGCCGGGCCATCAGTGCCCGCCCCATGGCCAGCATCTGTTGCTGCCCGCCGGAGAGCATCCCCGCCAGCTGGTGACGCTTCTGGCGCAGGATGGGGAAGCGACCGTAGATCCGCTCCAGATCCTCGTTCACCTCCGCCCCGCCCTTGCGGGTGAAGGCCCCCAGGCGCAGGTTGTCATGCACGCTCAGGTCCCGGAATACCTGCCGGCCCTCCGGCACCTGTACGATGCCCATGGCCACCCGCTGGTGGGCCGGCACGCGGGTCAGGTCCGCCCCGGCATAGGTCAGCCCCCCCCGGTCCACGGGCTGCAGACCGGACAAGGTCATGAGCAGGGTGCTCTTGCCCGCGCCGTTGGCCCCCACCAGGGAGACGATCTCGCCCCGGCAAATGGTCAGGTCCACTTCATGCAGCACTTCGATGCGGCCGTAGGAGGTGACCAGACCCCGCACCTCCAGCAACGCCTCCCGGGCCGATGCCGGCGCCAGACGCCGGGGATGATCGATACCCAGCCCCCCCACGTGTTCGGGAGCCATGTTGATGATGCGGTGACGCAGTTCCTTGAATTCTTCTCGAACCCGCTCACCGAACAGGGGATCGTCGTACTGATCCTTGGCTTGGGCGATCCGTTCCCAGTCCGACGCATCCAGTAGCGCCCCGGCCTGGGGGATGAGCACACGCTCCTCCTGTTGGACATGCCGGCGCAGGGTCTGGGTGAACCGGGACATGGCCTGAATGAAAGGCTCGCGCCCCCGGGGCCAGTCGTCCAGGCTCTCGTGCAGCAGCGTGCGCAGGCGCTGCAGGGCGTCGTGGGCGGTGAGGTAGTCCTGTTCCAGTTCGTCCAGCGCAGGGATGCCGTCGGGGACCCGCGCCCGCAGACACTGGAACAGCAGGATCTCGTTGGGACGACTCTGCACCCGCTCGGAGAAGTGCTCGAAATAGTCCAGGATGGCGTTGATCAGGACCTCATCCGGGACCTGGGCGGCATCGTCGATGTCCTGCTGCAGGCGTTCCAGCAGCAGGATGATGCGCCACAGGTTCAGGTGTTCCCGGGTGATGATGTGGACGGCCTGTTCGCGGGGATCGTGGCGATGCTCGGTCATGGGATTCCGGCTGGTAATGAGGGGTGGTGCGTCTTGACAGGGCTAGCCGCCCAGGTAGGCGGCGATCACGTCCGGGTTGTCACGGATCTCCCGGGGCGTGCCTTCGGCCAGCTTGCGGCCGTAATCCAGCACCAGGATCCGGTCGGAAATCGACATCACCAGCTTCATGTCGTGCTCCACCAGGACCACGGTGATGCCGCCGGCCGCCACCTTGCGGATGAGCTGTTCCAGGGCGGCGGTCTCGGTGGAGTTCAACCCCGCCGCCGGTTCGTCCAGCAGCAGGATGGAGGGCTGGGTGGCCAGGGCGCGGGCGATCTCCAGGCGCTTGAGGGCACCGTAGGGCATGGCGGCGGCCTCGGCATTCACGTAGTCGCCGCAGCCCACGAAGCGGATCAGTTCTTCCGCCTGTGCCCGGCAGGTCCGCTCACTGGCCCGCAGACTGGGCCAGCGCAGCAGGACCGCCAGAAAGTTGCGCTTGAGATGCAGGTGCCGGCCCAGCATGACGTTTTCCAGGGCGGTCATATTCATGCAGATCTGCAGGTTCTGGAAGGTCCGGGACATGCCCAGTCGAGCCAGACGCTCCGGCGGCAGGCCCTGCACCGCCTCTCCCTTGAGGGACACCCCTCCCTGATCCGGCTGGTACAGGCCGGTGATGAGATTGAACAAGGTGGTCTTGCCGGCCCCGTTGGGTCCGATCACGGCATAGATCTGCCCCGGCAGGATCTGAAAACTCAGCTCATCCACTGCGTGGACGCCGCCGAAGGCCTTGCTCAGCCCCCTGACCGCCAGCAGGGGCGCCGCCTGAACGGCATCCTCGGAGGACATCTCATCCCGTTGTTGCAAGGTCTGGTTCATGACCTCACTCCTGCCCTGCCGGCGCCGTGGCCGGGCGGGAACGCAGACGTTTGAGGGCTTCGCTCAGGGTGGGCAACAGCCCCTTGGGCATGAAGATCATGGTCAGCATCAGAATCAGACCGAACATCATCATTTCGTAATCCTGAAAATCCGTGAGCAGCTGGGGCAACAGCATCAGCAGCACCGCCCCCAGGATGACGCCGTAGGTGGAGGCCATGCCCCCCAACACCACCATGGTGATAAGTTCGATGGAGTGCTCGAAGGAGGCCACCTGGGGGGTGATGAAACCGGTGTAATGGGCATAGAAACTGCCCATGACGCTGGCATAGACCGCGGAGATCACAAAGATCAGCAGCTTGTAATGGGCGGTATCCACCCCCACCACCCGGGCCGCCACCTCGGAACCGTGCACCGCCCGCAGGGCCCTCCCGATGGGCGAGTCCACCAGGTTCCGGGCGATCCAGACCGCCAGCAGCAGCAACAGGGCCGCCAGGCCATACCAAAGCAGTGCCCCGGAGACGTCAAGGCCCAACACGGAGTAATGGTCGAAGATGCTCAACTCGGCCCCGAGCACCGTGAGGGGTTCCACCGCCAGACCATCGGGCCCCCCGGTGAGCCACCCCTCGTTGTTGATGACGATGGCGATGATGATGCCCATGCCCAGGGTGGCCATGGAGAGATAGTGCCCCTTGAGCCGCAGGATGGGGCGCCCCAGGGTCCAGGCCAGGACCGCCACCAGCAACGCGCCGCAGAGCAGGGCCGGCATCGAGGTCCAGCCATAGGTGCCGGTGAGGATGGCGCTGGCATAGGCACCCATGCCGAAGAAGGCCGCATGGCCCAGACTGACCTGACCGCCGTACCCCACCAGCAGGTTCAGTCCCACCACGGTGGCGGCAATCAGGGCGATCTGGGTGGCGATGTCCAGATGAAACTCGTTACCGAGGAACAGGGGTACCAGCAGCAACACCAAGGCCAACACCGGCAGGCCCGGCACGCGTTCAGGCAGTCGCAGGAGGGCCATCAGACACGCTCCGCCACACGGGCACCGAACAGGCCGCGGGGCATGAAGAACAGGATCACCAGGATCAGCAGGAAGGCCACCGCATCCTTGTAGTCCGAGGAGATGTAGCCCGCGGTCATGGCCTCGGCGATCCCCAGCAGCAGCCCGCCCACCACGGCCCCCACGCCACTGCCCATGCCGCCGATGGCCGCCGCCACAAAGCCCTTGAGACCCAGCATGATGCCAATGTCATAGGCGGTGAGGGTGATGGGCGCCACCATGATCCCGGCCATGGCACCCAGCACCGCCGCCAGCATGAAGGCCAGCATGAGTACGAACTGGGTGCGAATCCCCATCAGGCGGGCCGCACCCGGATTCATCGAGGTGGCCAGGATGGCCTTGCCCATCAGGGTGCGGGTAAAGAACAGGGCCAGCAGCAGGACCATGACACCGGCCACCGCCAACACCCACAGACTCTGGGTATACATGACCGCCCCCAGCACGTTCACGGATTCCGCGGCACTGAAGCCGGGCATGGTGTGAAACTCCTTGCCCCAGATGATCTGGGCCAACCCGCGCAGGAAGATGGAGGCCCCGATGGTGATGATGATCAGGGTGATCACATCCGCCTTGCGGGCAGGGGCGATGGCCAGCTTGTGCAGGGCCATGCCCAGCACGGCCGCCAGGGCCACAGCCATGGCGATGGCCAGCGGCAGGGGCACCCCCATGGCCAGCAGGGAAACCGTGGACATCCCGCCGATCATGAGAAACTCGCCCTGGGCGAAATTGATCACATGGCTGGCGTTGTAGACCAGGGTAAAGCCCAGGGCCACCAGGGCATAGGTGGCGCCGATGGTGACGCCGGAAAAGAGGTACTGGAGAAACTCGGCAAACATGGATGAACCAGAGTGGATGTTGTTTAGGGAATCAGTCAACCAGCACCCACTGCCCGTCACGCACTTCCAGCAGGCGGAAGGACTCGGGCGCCAGGCCGTTGTGATCATCGGCGGACATGTTGAATGTGCCGGTGACACCCACATGATCACGGATCTGCTCCAGGGCGGAGCGGACGGCATCCGGGTCGGTGGTGCCTGCCGCTTCAATGGCGGCCACCGCCAGCATCAGGGCATCGTAGGCATAGCCGCCGAAAGTGGATACGGACATGTTCCAGCGGGCCTCGTAGGCGGCCTTGTAGTCCTGGACCACCTGCTTCTGGGGATCATCGTCGGGCAGGGCATCGGGGACCAGCAGGGCGGAGGCCGGCAGGCGCACCCCTTCGGCCGCCGAACCGGCCAGATCCAGGAAGCGGTCGGAAGCAACACCATGGGACTGGTAGAAGGGCAGTTCGATCCCCAGGTGGGCATAGTTGCGGGTGACGATGGCGGGTCCCTGACCAAAGCCGAAGTTGAACACGGCCTGCACGCCGGGGGTGTTGCGGATACGGGTGAGTTGGGCGGTCATGTCCGTATCCTGGGGACCATAGGTCTGATCCGCCAGCACCTGAATGCCGAAGTCGGCGGCCACCGCCAGGGTCTGTTCCCGCCCGGAACGGCCGAAACCGTCGGTGCCCGAGATCAGACCGATGCCGGTGATGCCGCGGCCTTGCATGTCGGCCAGCACCCGTTCCGCGGCCATGCGGTCGGACTGCGGGGTCTTGAAGACCCAGGGGCGGACAGGCTCGGTGATGACCAGGGCACCGGCCATGGAAATGATGGGACGACCGGCCCGCTCCACCAGGGGCACGGCGGCCATGGTGGTGCCGGTGGTGCTGCCGCCGATGATCAGGTCCACCCGGTCGGAACGCAGCAGACGATTGGCGAAGTTGCGGGCCTCGTTGGCATTGCCGCCGTCGTCATAGTGGAACAGACGCAAGGGTCTGCCGATCACGCCGCCCGCTGCGTTGATCCGCTCCACGTACAGTTCCAGGGTTTTGAGTTCGGGATCACCGAGAAAAGAGGCGGGGCCGGTGGCCGAGACCAGGGCGCCGATACGAATCGGTTCGGCGGCCATCGCGGGGGTCATCATCCCGCAAACCAGCAGGACAATCAGCAGTACGGCGCGGTACGGACAACGGTTCTTGGTCACCATGATTCCGGACACCCTTGTGGTTGCGAGGGAAAAACCCGCCTATAAAACCACAATAGCGCCGGGGGCGCCACCGCGGACCCGCACTCAGGGGCCGACGGTCATTCCGGGGCCTGCTGCAACCGGGTCATCAACCGACTGATGGCCCGATCGAACACCGGTACATCTTCAATGATGCGCACACGTCCGGCGCGAAATTCCGTTGCCAGGGCCTGATCCGTCATTTCACGCACCTTGAGACCCTGCTGATTGACGAAGAAGTACTTGCCGGTAATCAGGCTTTTCCAGGACAGTTTCATGCGCCGAACCTTTCCTAGTTCTTCATCCTGAACTTCCAGCCAGGTGCCCTCGCTGAGTTCTCGGGCCGTGAGCAGGTGCAGGTCATCCACGGGGCCGCCTTCCACCTCGTCAGCGGCAGAGCGGTCTTCCGGCAAAACCTGGAAGCGCCCCTCGGCGATGAGCTGATTGATTTCCGCCACCTTGCGTGCCATGAAACTGCGTCCATCCGTCGGGATGGGCACAGCCGTGCCGGGGGCTTCTTCGGTGGAGGCTTCAGCGACGGCAGGCCCCATCGGCGAAGCAACCTCAAGCACCATTGCCTTCACCATGCGCGTATGTTCGGCAGCCAGCATCCGCAGCACTTCCTGCTGTTCCACCTGAGGCATGGACATACGGTTCATGCCTTCCTGCAAGGACTTGAGCAGAGAGGGCAGCAGGCGGGTCAGCTGATCCCGCTCATCATCACCCTGTTTGGGGATCAGACTCCACACCAGCAGTGACGCCACGTTCAGGGCCTTCTGCCACACAGGGCCATGTTCACCATGCTTGAGATAGATCAGCACCAGCAAGTCCTTCCAGGTCCCCTCCAGGAGATGGCGCACGGCGGGCGGTAAGGCCTGGCCGGCCACTACGTGCTCGATGGCCTCACCGGCCACTGCCTTGGCCACCAGCAGCTGCTCGCGTCCCTGGGCGATCTGCGCCGTTTCCTCCTCCCGGCGACCGGCCCTTTCGGCCTGTGATTCACAAAAGGCCTGAAAATCCGCCAGCACCGCCTCGAACAGCTCCACGTCATCCTCGAAATCATCCAGCAGACGTTCCACCACCGACTCGATCTTGGCACGCAGCCCATCCGTCTCATCGGTGAGCTCGGACCAACCCACGCCGGCGCGCGACAGTTCGCTGAGCAGGCGGCGGGCGGGATGCCGTTTGCGGCTGAAGAAACTCTTGTCGAGGATGGCCACTTTCAGCAGGGGGATCTGCAGGCGTCCGATCAGCTCCTTGATGGGGGCAGGCAGCGCAGGATCATCGAAGACGAACTCGAACAGCATGGAGACGATATCGATGGCCGATTCGTCGGTGCGATTGATGGCCACCGCCTGGCCGCCATCGGGGTTGAGCGCGGTGATCACCGCGCCCTTGAGATCCGCGCCGGGTACGATGCGCCCATCGGTGGCAAGCTGATTCACGGGGATCGCGGACAATGCCGAAAGCAACGCCCTCGCATCCGCCGTGGTGATAACGGCCCCGCCGCCGCCGGCTCCCGCAGAAGGCCTGCCGACGAAAGAATCACCGCCCCCCCGGCCTGCCGGGGCAGGATATCCGCCACCACGCGCCAGTCTTTCCAGCAGCAAATGAAGGTCACCGTCCTCACCGGGGGTGGCGACGGGATAATCCTGCCCCGGGACCGACGGCCCTCCTCCGCCCCCCCCGTCCCGCCCTGACCCGTGGGAGGCAAGCCCCGGGTACCGGCTCTCCGGCTGCAGTTCCGGCAGGACCTTCATCTCCTGTAGATACCGGTTCACTTCCTGATAGAGCGGAGAGAGGTGGCTGATCACAAACTGATCGAACAGTTTATAGATGATCAGCCTGATCTTGATATCCACATCCAGGACCCGCATCGCGTCCCGGAAGGCATGACAGAAAGCCTTGGGGTCCAGGGGATTGTCATCATCCTTGAGGCCGGGACGATCCATCACCGCGCCCAGGCGTCGCCGCACGGCATAGAGTTCGGCCTCGCTGATACGACGCACCTTGGCCACCATGCCCTCGATGGCCAGGTTTTCCTCCAACTCATCGGAAGCCACCAGTGAGAGCTCGTCCGCAGAGGTCTTGTCCATCTTCCACCCGCCGGGACCAGGACGCATGCAGACATCGAATATGCGCGCAATCTGAGTCACATATTCACTTTCCATGGTGGAGCGCTGGCGACGCAGGGCGCGCATGGCATCAAAGAAGGCGGTTTGTGAACGGTTGTCCTCGGCCTTTTCAGCCAGCCTGAACAGTGCATCATCGGCGCCATCCAGCATCTCCTTGAGCAGGGGTTCCACCTGACGAGAAGCCAGGTTTCGACAACGCCCGAGAATCTGGAACGGTGCGGCATGCCGGTCGCCCCGCCGTGCACCGGCGTTGAAGGCAATCACGTTCTCTTGGGCTTTCTCATTCATGGCGAACACCTGGGCGGGCGGATCGTGCCGGCCGGCGGGGCCGATGGACTGCGGTTGACTTGTGAGCCTTATAGTTCATATTAAGACTGTCAGGCCAGCACCCACTTCAAAAATTCCATGGATGATCAGTAACATGGGCAATTTTTCCGACAGACGGTTCGACCTGGACGACCTGCTGAAGGACGTCTCCGAGCTGGTATCACCCCCTGAAATCATCATTCGCCTGCGGTCCGCACTGGATGCGCCCGGCAGCTCCGCAAGCTCCCTGGCGGCCATTGTGGCACAGGACCCGAACCTGAGTGCACAGATCCTGCGTCTGGCCAATTCCGCCATGTATGGCCTGCCTCAGCGCGTGGAAACCGTCACCCGGGCCATTGCCGTGATCGGGACTCGCGCCCTGTATCACCTGGCGCTGGCGGTCACCGCCACCCATAGCTTCTCACGCCTGCCCTGCGAACTGGTCAACATGGCCGTGTTCTGGAGGCACAGCGTATTTACCGCTCTCATTGCCCACGACCTGGCCCAGCGCTGCAACGTGCTACACCCTGAACGACTGTTCGTGGCAGGACTGCTCCATGACGTGGGCAGTCTGGTCCTGTACGGCCGTCACCCCGATCTGCTGCGGGAAACCATGCTCATTGCCAGGGGGCATGAACCGCTGCTGGCGGGCCACGAAAGGGAAATACTGGGATTTGATCACGCCGATGTCGGGGCCGGGTTGCTGTCCAGGTGGGGCCTGCCCGAGACGCTACAGACAGCCATCCGCCTGCACCATCAGCCCGATCGGGTGCTGCAGGCCGGACTGGAGGCTACGCTGATCCACCTGGCGGACACCCTGAGCAACCGCACCGAACAGGGCTGTTTCAGCGAGTACGGCCCTCGGGAGGAAGTGATCCCTGATGCAATCTGGGAGAGGCTGGGCCTGGACAGGCAAGACGGCGAAGAATGCTGTAACGATGTGGGCTGGCGCTTCATGGAGACCCTCAGCGTCATCCTGCCCCAGGCCAGATACTAAAACGGCTCTTCAGCCGATGACGAAACCTTCCGCCACCACCCCCGGGAAGGGCTCGCAGGACACCTGATCCACACGCGCCTGCGGAGGCCCCTCATGCAGCCATGCCTTGAGCCTCTCCACCTGGTCCGCGGGTCCGGCAACCACGACCTCCACCCGCCCGTCAGGCAGATTGAGCGCATGGCCGCGCAGGCCCAATGAGACGGCCTGGCGCTGGGTGGAGGCTCGAAAATAGACACCCTGCACCCTGCCGGATACCCGGCAACGGCAAGACTCTTCGACATGGGGCTTCACGGACACGGATGATGACTCCTCTGCAAAAAAAGGCCCGCGCAAGCGGGCCTTTTCAAGGCTTTCAGTACGACGGCGCCTGATATCAGCGCTTGGGGGTCAGACCGTACTGGTCCAGGTAACGCAGGTCGGAACGCTCCACCGGACCGACAGACCAGGCACCGCGGGTACGGGCATGGTGTACGGCGGCATCCACATCGGCAGCGGACGGACGCAGTTCGATCTTAAGGCGCTGACCGGGGAAGATCAGGTCTGCATCGCGGATCTGGTCCGCATTGGCTCGATAGATCAGCGGCCACTGGTAAGGATTGCCGTAGACGGAGCTACGACCGGAAATCTTCCAGAGGCTATCGCCACGGACCACTTCGTAGGTCATATGGGTAGGCGCCGGGGCGGGCGCGGGAGCCGCCGGAGCCGGGGCGGGCGCCGGGGCGGGTGCGGGCGCCGGCGCGCGAGCAAACAGGTCCGGGTCACAGACTTCATTGGCAGCCTCGCGGCTCCAGTAGCCGGTGCGGATACACTCCCCGGAGGCGGCACTACGGGCATAGGCCCCGCTGCCATCGACCACGTAGGCCGTGCCGACAGGAACCTCGGACACGTTGGCGCAGCCCGCCACCAGAGCCGCCGAAGCCAGACCGGCGAGCAGGATCATATTCTTTTTTGTGTTCACGGCTAGAGCTCCATTTGAGACGTGTACGGAGAGCGACCCGACAAGGGCCTTTATATTGATTTTATACGATGGGAGCAGACATGGCGAATCACAAGGGCCCCAACCGGTAAAAGGGTGCCAGGCCCCGGAATCAGTCCGCGGACCGGATGCGGGCCTCGATGGCCAACGCCTTGGCCTCCTTGGCCTTGCGCCGGGCAGCCTGGAACTCACCAGCGGACAGGCTACCCTCGGCCTGCTCCAGCAACAGGCGGGAACGCTCGTAGGTCTCGGGCACGCGCACGGGAGCACCCACTTCCTCGGCTGCCCGCAGGGCCTGTCGGGCATCGCTCATCTCCTGCACCGGGGCCATGGTGGCACATCCCGCGAACAGAATCGTCACGTATACTGCGATCAGCAGGTGCCGGAACAACGGCCGATGGCGGGATCTGGTGGGCACGATGCGCTAACACACTCGCATGGACATGAAAATGACACTAGCATTGAACCCCAAAAACGTCAAGGCAACAACTACCTACAATCCAAACTTGTTGTAATTTCGTGAAAACCATCCCTGCATCCCTGACCTGCGAGGCACCCTCATGACCCAGACGCCCGACATCGAGATCCTGGTGCTGTATTACAGCCGTTTCGGCGCTACCGCCCACATGGCGCGCCATGTAGCCCGCGGCGTCGAAGAGGTGAAACACTGTACAGCCCGCCTGCGCACCGTACCACCCGTATCCGCCACCTGCGAAGCCGTTGGCGAGGACATCCCCGCCGAGGGTCCTCCCTACGCTACCCTGGAAGACCTGCGGGAATGCCAGGGCCTGGCCCTGGGCTCCCCCACCCGCTTCGGCAATATGGCCGCCCCCATGAAATATTTTCTGGATCAGAGCAGTAGTCTGTGGCTGGCCGGAGCACTGGTGGGCAAGCCGGCCGGCGTCTTCACCTCCACCGCCACCCAGCACGGCGGCCAGGAATCCACCCTGCTCAGCATGAGCATTCCTCTGCTCCACCACGGCATGCTGATCACCGGCATCCCTTACACGGAGCCGGCCCTGAGCGAAACCACGTCGGGCGGCACCCCCTATGGCGCCAGCCATGTGGCCGGCCCGCAGGGTGACAAACCGCTGACGGACCATGAACGGACTCTGTGCCACGCCCTGGGACGGCGCTTGGCACGGACGGCCCGCGCCCTCGCACAAGGGGGCAACGAATGAAGGAAAAAGGGTTTCACCGACTGGCCCTGGCCGGGCTCCTGGGCCTGTTCGGTCTGATCTTCGCCTGGACCCTATGGATAGACCCGCCGCAACAATTCCCCCGGGCGATACTGCTGATACTGCTGCTGGGGCCGCTGCTGCTGCCCCTGCGCGGGCTGCTCCATGCCCGCCTGCAGACGCATATCTGGACGAGCCTGCTGAGCCTGCCCTATGTCTTGATCGGCAGCACGCTGGCCGCCGCCGGTGAGCAGCGACTCTACGGAGTCTTGATGATCCTGCTCAGCCTGGCCCTGTTTGCAGGATGCGTCGGGTTCGCACAGGCCATGAAAAAGCGCTGACCTCCGTTCAGGACGCCCCGCCCAGAATATGCTTCACAAACCGTACCGTCACCCGGCGCCGGGTGGACAGGGACTCCCTGTCCAGTTGGTCCAGCAGGGCAATCAGGGAGGGCAGGTCCCGGCGGTGGTGACGCAGCAGATACTCACAAACCTCCGGGGACAGCTCGAAGCCTCGCCGCCGGGACCGAGCCATCAGGGCCTCGCACTTGTGTACATCGGCCAGCACACGCAGCTGGAAGACCGGTCCCCACAACAGGCGTGAACGCAGATCCGGCAACGCGACCGGCAGGGACTGGGGTGCGGTGCGTGACGCCATCAGCAGGCGCCCACCGGAGTCACGCACGCTGTTGATCAGATTGAACAGCGCCTGCTCCAGATCCGGCTCCCAGGGCATCTCGTCCAGGTTGTCCAGGGCGATCAGATCCACCCCCTGCCAGCCCTGAAGCAGGTCGGAACCGGTCCCCGCCGTGATTCCCATCGGCAGATAGGCCACGCGCCCGCCCCACTCCGCTACCTCGTGACAGGCCGCATGCAACAGATGGGTCTTGCCCGCACCGGATTCACCGAACAGATAAAGCTGACGTTCACCCTTGCCGTGGGCCAGCCCCCTGACCGCCTCCGGGACCAGGGCTTGCCCCCCCGGATGAAAGGTCTCGAAATCCGTACCGTCACGCAGGGTGACATCCAGGGTCAGCTGACGGGCCATGAACCCCTCGGCACCGGGGCAGAGCGATCCCGGCTCATGCAGCGGAACGCCAGTGCAGGTAAGCCTTGCGTCCCCAGGTAAAGACATAGGCCAGACCGCTGCTCACGGTGGTGAACAACACCAGCATCAGCAGCCCATCCAGATACCAAGCGGGCAGCGCCAGAACACCGGCATTGATGATCACCGACAGCACCAGCACGATCTGAAAAAAGGTGTTGGCCTTACTGATGAAAAGCGGCTGCATTTCCAGACTGCGGGTCACCGCTCGGAAAGCCATCGCGCCCAGCACGATGACGGCATCCCGCGCCACCACCAAGGCGACCAGCCACCAGGGGAGCAACCCGGTCCAGGCCACGGTGAAATAGGTGCCCATCATCAGAATCTTGTCCGCCAGTGGATCCAGGTAGCCCCCCAATCGGGTGTACCACCCGTAGCGACGGACCAGCCAGCCATCCAGGCCATCCGACAGACCGGCAATGAGCAACAGCCACAACACCAATACGTACTGATGGGTGGCCAGGGCCCAGATGATGGGTCCCGTCAGGGCAATGCGCAGCAGGGTGATGACGTTGGGCAGCTGACGTAAATTCACCGCAGCAACCTGAACCCAACGGTTTCAATGCCGTCCACCGCCGTACCCGAGGACTCAGGCACCAGCGTGGAACCCAGCAAGGCGGCCCGTTCCAGATCACGCGCCCCTCCCCGCACCTGTAACAGAAACAGCGCCCGGTCCGACATCAAACCATGGGGCCGCAGACGGGACACCGCTGCCATGTCGCCCAGATAATTGACGACCCGGAGATAGTCCGCCAGGGAACTCACGCCACTGACGCTGACCATGATCCCGCCCCGATCCGTCTGCAGTCCGGCAACGGCCAGACGCTTCCCCAGATAATCCGCCGCCTGATGCATGGCCTGGGCCATCGCGGCCTCCTGAGTCTCACCGTCGCCCTGCCACTGTACGGATTCATCGCCGACAGACAACTGTATCCGCGCCAGCCAGCGACCGCCGGAAGGCTGCACCCGAGCCACCAGCACACCGCCGGGCCCATAACGACGGGACGCGTCCATCACAGGCTCATGGAACCCCCCCATCACATCGGCCAGGGTCACACGCCCCTGGTCTTCCAGATCCATGAGTGGGAACAACAGCGGCAGCCCCCGTTCCCGGGCGGTATGCTCCAGGGCGGATCTGGCCGGGTGATCATCGGTGGCCGAAACCAGCCGGCGCTCCTGACGATCCTGAACACCCAACCACACCAGCAGGGCGGGTCGATCCCCGGACCAGACCGGCAAGCCCGCATCCAGCAGGTGCTGTTCCACCGCACTGACATCGAAACGCACCCAGAGCAGACTGGTTGCTTCATCGGGACCGTCGAGATACCGGTATTGCTGGACATGGCGAGGGGCTTGTTCCAGCAGGGAGACGATCCGGGAATCATCCAGCATGTCGCGACGCCCCGTCAGCCGAACGACGACCTGGGCCAGGGCCCGGTTGAAGCCCTCCATGCGCTCCGGACGGTCTCGAGTGTCCACACTCACCTCGGCTTCCCCGAGTGAGGGGCCGGTGTCCGCGGACCCGACCAAGGGGACAGCCGGCAAAGCCGACAGCAGGAACAGCGTAGCAAGCAAGCGAAGCGAAACCAGGGTTCTCATAGGCTCGGGACTAGGGCTGCGGGCGTCGGACCCGTTAAAATAGCACAAAAGCCCCGTGCCAAGTCCGTCGGCCAAGGTTTTCGCACCTTGACCGGACCCGCGAAGATGGCTTGCCCCGTCCACCCTTGGTAACATCGCCGCCCTCCGGGCCGAAAATTCCGCTGGGTACAAGCTATCCGGCGGTTGCCTCCCATGGCAACCCGGCCCACAATCAGTTCATTGCACCCTCCCACGCAAGGTCAGAGTTTTCCATGGTCCAGAAAAACACTCCCCCCACCCAGGGCATCAGCTATCGCGATGCCGGCGTGGACATCGACGCAGGCAACGCCCTGGTGGAACGCATCAAGCCCCATGCCCAACGCACCCGGCGCCCCGGTGTCATGACGGGCCTGGGCAGCTTCGGTGCCCTGTTCGAGCTGCCCATTGCGGATTACAAGGAACCGGTCCTGGTCTCCGGCACCGACGGCGTGGGCACCAAGCTCAAGCTGGCCCAGCAACTGGGTCGCCACGACACCATCGGTATCGATCTGGTGGGCATGTGCGTGAACGACATCATCGTCCAGGGTGCGGAACCCCTGTTCTTCCTGGATTACTACGCCACCGGCAGCCTGGATGTGGACACCGCCGCGGACGTGGTCAAGGGCATCGCCGACGGCTGTGCCGAGAGCGGCTGCGCCCTGGTGGGAGGCGAGACTGCGGAGATGCCCGGCATGTACGCACAAGGTGAATACGACCTGGCCGGCTTTGCCGTGGGTATCGTGGAAAAGGCCCGCATCATCGACGGCAGCCAGGTCCGCCCGGGTGATGTGCTGCTGGGCCTGGCCTCCTCCGGCCCCCACTCCAACGGTTATTCCCTGATCCGCCGCCTGCTGGAGATCACCGGCGCGGACCTGGACAGCCCCTGCGGCGAAGTTACCCTGGGGGAGGCCCTGATGGCACCCACCCGCATCTACGTCAAACCCCTGCTCCAGCTGCTGCGGCAACAGCCCGTCCATGCCCTGGCCCACATCACCGGCGGCGGTATTCTGGAAAACCTACCCCGGGTAATGCCCGCCGGCACCGTGGCACGGGTTGATCCCCGGGCCTGGCCCTTGCCCCCGGTGTTCCAGTGGCTGCAGCAGGCCGGCGGCATCGAGGCGCGGGAGATGCTGCGCACCTTCAACTGCGGCGTGGGCATGGTCCTGGTGCTGCCCGAGGAAACCGTGGCCGCCACCGAAGCCCTGATGGCAGAGGCCGGCATCAAGAGCTGGCGCCTGGGTGGCATCGAGGCGGCGGACGGCGAAGCCCGCGTGGAGTTGGGCCGCTGATGCGTCAGAGTCCGTTACCCGGCATCGTCGTACTCATCTCCGGCTCCGGCACCAACCTGCAGGCGCTCATCGACGCCGTCGCGGACGGCCGCGTCCACGGCGAGATCCGCGCGGTGATCAGCAACCAACCCGAAGTGACGGGGCTGGACCGGGCCCGCCGCGCCGGCATCCCGGCCCAGGTGATCAATCACCGGGATTTCTCCGATCGGAGCGGCTTCGACCAGGCACTGATGGCAGCCATCGACCGGCACCAACCTGAGCTGGTGGTACTCGCCGGCTTCATGCGCGTGCTCACCCCGGCCTTCGTGGAGCACTACGATGGTCACCTGATCAATATCCACCCCTCCCTGTTACCGGACTTCCGTGGCCTACATACCCATGAACGCGCCCTGGAGGCGGGTGTCCAACAGCATGGCTGCAGCATCCACTTCGTCAACACGGAGTTGGACGGCGGGCCCGTCATCCTGCAGGCACGGGTGCCCGTGCTGATCGATGACACCCCACAGACCCTGGCGGCGCGGGTACAGCAACAGGAACACCGGGCCTATCCACAGGTGGTTCAGTGGTTCTGCCAGGGTCGACTGACACTCCGAAATGGACAGGTATGGCTCGATGAACAACCTCTGCAGGCTCCCCTTCAATTATCCGGCCCGGCCGTCCTCGCGGATACGCACTGACACCCTACCCTGGTGGTCACCGCGCCGGGCGGTGGTCGGCGCGGTACTGGCGACCCTCCTGCTGGGCGTGGGCATACCGGCAGCCCAGGCCCAGACCCTGCCCTTTGTCCCACCCTCCTATACTGCGGAATACCGGGCGCAGAAGATGGGTCTGTCGGTGGTGGCCCGGATCACGCTGACCCGGGAGGGGGAGCGTCTGCGCTACCGGGCAAGGGTCCGGCCCACCGGCATGCTGTCCTGGGTGCGCAATGACGAGATCATCGAACAGAGCATCCTGCGACTGACGCCCGCCGGGTTACGCAGCGAGGAATATCTCTACAGCCATACCGGCGCCAGCCGGGACCGGCGCACCGAGATCCGATTCGACTGGGAGGCCCTCAAGGCCGGCGGTACGCATAATGGCCAGGCTTTCGAGCTGGACATCCCGGAGCGGGCCATCGACCGCTTCGCCCTGCAGCTCTCCATGATCCACGATGTCTGGAGCGGCCAGCGCCGGTTCACCGAGACCATCGTGGAACGTAACCGTATCCGCACCTACGAGTTCACGGTGGGTGAGCCTGAAACCATCGACACCCCCATGGGCGCGGTGGAGGCCATTCCGGTCACCCGTTACAACGAAGAGCGGGACACCACCGTCAGTACCTGGTTCGCGCCCCGCCTCAACTACCTGCCGGTCCGCCTGGAACAGATGGAGGACGGCGAGCGGCTGGTCCTGACCATTCAGTCGGTGGAATGGCATGGTGACCGCTGACCCGCTGCCGGACCATGATCTGGCGGTCATCGGCTCCGGCCCCGGCGGCTACCGGGCTGCCGTGCTGGGGGCCTTGCGGGGCCTGTCCGTCGTCATCATCGAAAAATCGGACTGGGGCGGCTGCTGCCTGAATCGGGGCTGCGTGCCGAAGAAAGACTGGTATCACACCGCCCGACTGATGGCGGCCCAGGCACACTTTGCCGGGCGCGGCCTTGATGGACGGCTGCGGGCGGACCTGGACCGGGCCTGGCAGCATCAGCGCCGGGTGGTCGAGGGCATCCAGGCCCGCTACCTGGACTACCTGCGCCACCTGAAGGTCACCCGGCTCAACGGCCACGCCCGCTTTCTGGACGACCGGCACCTGTCTGTGGACACCCCCGATGGGCCAAGCCACCGGATCCGGGCTCGCCATATCATCATTGCCACCGGGGGGCACCCGGCGGTACCGACCCCGTTCGAGGCCATCCCCGGCAAGATCCTCACCACGGACATGCTGTTCGATGCGCCCCCGCCGGCGGGGGCGCGGGTGGCGGTGATCGGCAGCGGCGTGGTGGCCACTGAGTTTGCCTATATCTTCAGCCAACTGGGCAGGCAGGTCACCTGGCTGGCCCGTTCCCCCATGCTGCGTCGCCTGCCCCTGAGCCGGCCGGCCCGGGATGCCCTGACCCAGGCCCTGGCACGGCAAGGGCTGCACCTGCGTAGCGGGATCGGATTCGAGGCCGTCACGGCGGCCGAAGACGACGTCCGTCTGCACCTGACAGGGGGCGAGACCCTCGCCGTGGACTGGGTCTGCCTGGGGACGGGACGCCGCCCCCATACCGGGGGACTGGCGTTGGAGCGGGCGGGGGTCCGCACCGATCCACAGGGGTTCATCCGCCGCAATGACCTGCTGCAGACCGATGTCCCCCACATCTACGCCATCGGCGATGTGGCCTGCCAATGGATGACCGCCAACCACGCCCTGGCCGAGGCCACCGCCGTCATCGGCCACATCCGGGGCGGGCAGGCGCGGCATCTGGACCCCCTGCAGGTGCCCATGGTGGTCTACAGCGCCCTGGAGCTGGCGCGCCTGGGGATGGACGAGGCCATGGCGGAAGAGGCCGGACACGAACCGGCAGTGGGTTTTGCCGCCTTCGAGACCTCCCCCTGTGCCCTGGGCCAGGATGACACCGAAGGGTTCGTGCGTTTGATCGCGGACATGGATACCGGCGCCTTGCTGGGGGGGGAGATCCTGGGCGCACAGGCCGGTGAACTGATCCACCTGCTGTCTCTGGCCCCGGACCGGGACACGGCCCTGGCGTGGATCGCCCGGGGGGCCTTCAATCACCCCTCGCGAGCGGAAGAGATACTCAATGCGGCGGAAACCCTGGCCGGCAAATGGGGGCTGGAAGACCGGGTCTTCGGTCTCTGAAACCCGCCGGCCCGCGCCATCGGGTCACTGCTCCGGGGCGCTGGTCAGGCGCATCTCGATGCGCCGGTTGCGCGCCAGTGCCGCCGGCGTATCCGCCGGATCCAGGGGGTGAAATTCCCCATACCCCGCCGCCGCCAAGCGCCGGGGTGCCACCCCGCGATCGATCAGATAGTCCACGATCCGCTGCGCCCGGGCGGTGGAGAGCTGCCAGTTGGACGGAAACTGCTCGGTACGGATGGGCCGCCGGTCCGTGTGTCCCTCCACCATCAGCACCCAGTCGATATCTGCGGGGATGCGCTGTTCGATCTCCCGCACCAGCACCGCCACCCGGTCCAGCCGTGCCTGCCCTTCCACCTCCAGATCGGCGGAACCCGAGGCAAAGAACAACTCCGACTGGAAGCGGAAACGGTCGCCGACGATCTGGATATCCTCCACATCCGCCAGGGACTCCCGCAACCGACCGAAAAACTCCGAACGATACCGGGCCAGCTCCTGCACCCGGTCCGCCAGGGCGATGTTCAGACGCTCACCCAGATTCTCGACCTGCAACCGCTGGGCGGTGATCACCGCCTCCCGGGCCTCCAGGGCCTGATTGAGGGCGGTCAACTGCAACTGCACCTGCTCCAGCTGCCACTGCAATTGTTCCAGATCCGCCTGGGTCTCCGTCCCCAGGACCCGTTCCCGGGTCAGATCCGCCTGAATCTGCATCAGCATGCGGCGGTCGGCATCCTGCGCCTGCAGGGCCGCCTCTCGTTCCTCGAAGGTGGTCTGCAAGGTGGCGGTGAGGGCCTGGACGCGCCCTTCCAGGCGCACGTTGTCCACCTCCTTCAGGGCCAGGGTTCGGGACAACTCGCCGATACGATGATGCAGGGTCTCCACGGTCTGATCCCGCTGGAACAGCACACCGGAGAGAAAGAACTGGGACACCACGAACAGCATGAGCAGGAAGACGAAGACCAGCACCACGGTGGCCAGCACGTCCACGAACCCGGGCCAGATGTCCAGGGAGGCACGACTGCGGCGGCGGCTGGAGGGCAGCATGGGTGATCAGTGGGTTCCGGATGGCGTCGCTGAACGGCCCGTCATTCCCGCTCCCGCCCCCCTTCACCCAAGCGCGCCGCGGTGCGGGTCATCAGACGAACCTCGTCGCGCAGCACGCTGATGAACTGGCCCCGGTCCTCGCTCAGCTGCACCCGCAACTCCGCCAGGGTATCGGCCACCCGGGACAGGTGCCGGCCCATCTCCTGCTCGCTGTCGGAGCGGGCGCCGGTGGCCTCGGCCAGTCGCTCCAGCACCCCTTGCAGTTCCGACTGGGTGCGGGCCAGCCCGAGCATGGCCTTCTGCTCGCCGCGGACCAGTTGGGCCACCTCGGCCACCTCCTGCGTGAGGGCGATCAGACGCTGATCCGTGAGCCGTCGCTCTTCTTCCCCCCGGGCCATCAGGCGCTGGAGCTTGTCGAGACTGTCGGAGGTCTGTTCCAGCAAGGCCTGGATATAGGCCGGGACCGTGCCCTCCCCCTCCGACACCAGGGCGCCGGTGGACAGGCGGGTGAGCCCCGAGAGCCATTCCTCCAGTTCATTGTAGAAGCGGTTCTGGGCGTGACCCGCCTGCAGATCCACGAAGCCCAGGACCAGGGCGCCGGCCAGCCCGAACAGGGAGGAGCTGAAGGCGGTCCCCAGTCCCGAGAGGGGTTTTTCCAGCCCGCTTTGCAAGGCGGCAAAGGCCGCGTTCATGTCCTCGCCGCCGATGCCCAGATCCGAGATCACCGCCCCCACGCCCCGCAGGGTATCCAGCAGGCCCCAGAAGGTCCCCAAAAGCCCCAGAAAGACCAGCAGGCCGATGAAATAACGGGACAGGTCGCGGGATTCATCCAGGCGCATGCGAATCCCGTCCAGCAGGGTGCGCATGGAAATGGTGGACAGGGTGAACTGATCGCCGCGACGCCCGGTGAGCAGGCGGGCCATGGCCCCCAGCAGGCGGGTGCGAGGGAGCTGGGCGGCCTCCGGGAGATCGCTGCCGCGGAAGGCCTCGATCCAGCGCACCTCGGGATTAAGGATCAGCACCTGCCGGTAGTTCACCACCAGGCCCACCAGCAGCACGAACAGGATCATGCCGTTGAAGGCCGGGTTGGCCAGGAAGGCCGCCAGCAGGGGGCCGGACAGCAGCAACGCGGCCGCCAGGACCGCGAGCAGGAAGACGCTCATCCAGATGATGCTGTCCCTGGTCTTGCGCATGCGATGGCTCCCCCAGCCGGATGATCCCGAAATGGAGATAATAACCCGGCAACCCTACCGGCCCCTCCCCCTCTCTCCCACAAGGGAAGAAGGGCTTAATGGTAACAGGGCGGCGGGTGGACTTGTCGTGGAACCGGTCGGTTTTTGATCAGTCGCCGGCGATGGTGAGCCCGTCGATCAGCAGGGAACCGGTACGGATATTGGCCCGCTGGTCCACATCCGCCCCCACAGCCACCAGGTTCATGAACATGTCCTTGAGATTGCCCGCCACGGTGATCTCCGAAACCGGATACAGGATCTCGCCGTTTTCCACCCAGAACCCGGCGGCGCCCCTTGAATAGTCGCCGTTGACCATGTTGATGCCGTGGCCGATCAGCTCGGTTACCAGCAGCCCCGTGCCCATCTCCCGCAGCAGGGCCTGGGCATCCTGAGTGCCCGGATCAATGGTGAGGTTGCGCAAACCGCCTGCGTTGCCCGTGGTCTGCATGCCCAGTTTGCGTGCCGAGTAGCTGTCCAGGGCATAGGACTCCAGACGGCCGTCACGGACCAGATCCCGGGCCCGGGTGGCCACCCCCTCGCTGTCGAAGGGGGCACTGCCCAGGGCGCGGGGGATATGGGGTTGCTCGTGGATGTGCACGAACTCGGGGAAAATCTGTTCCCCCAGCCGGTCCACCAGGAAGGAGGACTTGCGATACAGGGCACTGCCGCGGATGGCGGCGACGAAGTGCCCCAGCATGGAACGGGCCACATCCGGGGCGTAGAGTACGGGATAGCGGCGGGTGGAAAGACGGCGGGCGTTGAGACGACGTACCGCCCGGTGGGCCGCCTCGATACCCACGGACTCGGGGGTATCAAGGCCGCCGGCCTCCCGGGCCACGGTATACCAGTAGTCCCGCTCCATGCTGCCGCCGTCCCCCGCCAGCACGGAACAGCTCAGGGAATGCCGGGTGGCGGCATAGCCACCGACAAAACCATGGGTGTTGCCGTAGACGGCGGTGCCGCGAAAGGTATTCACGCTGCCGCCTTCCGAATTGACGATCCGGGCATCCTCGGCGCGGGCCGCGGCCTCGCAACGACGGGCGATCTCGATGGCGGCATCGGCCTCCAGGTCCCAGGGGTGATCCAGGTCCAGGGCGGGATAGTCCCGGGCCATGAGCTGGGCATCGGCCAGGCCGGCAAAGGGGTCTTCGGCGGTATAGCGGGCGATCCGGCAGGCGGCCTCCGCCACCTCCCGCAGGGACTGGGCGCGCAGGTCGGAGCTGCTGGCGGAACCCTTGCGCCGACCGATGTAGACGGTGACGCCCACGCCCTGGTCGCGGTGAAACTCCAGGGTCTCCACCTCACCCAGGCGAACATTGACCGACAGGCCGGTATCGTGGCTGACGGCCACCTCGGCGGCCGTGGCCCCGGCGCGACGGGCTTCGTCCAGGACCTGCCCGACGAGGTGTTCCAGCGCCTGCGCATCAAGAACCGGGGTCTGGGGTGCGGACATGAGATCTCCTTGGTAATGCGTGTGGGTGATGCTCGTTGAAGGGCGTCTTCGGGATACACTATGCCCCATGACGACCGATGATGAATTTGATGAATTCGACCGCCCCAGCCGCGGCGCCCGCAAGCGGGAGGCTCAGGCCGCCAAGGACCTGGGCGAGGCCCTGCTGGCGCTTTCCGAGGCGGACCTCAAGGCCCTGGATCTGCCGGAACGCCTGCTGGAGGCCATCCGCCACTGCCGCGACCTGCGCAAGGAGGCCCTGCGACGCCAGCGCCAGTATATCGGCAAGCTGATGCGCCAGGTGGACACCGCCCCCATCCAGGCAGCCATCGAGGCCCGGGAGGCGGCGCGGCGCGCCCAGGCCCGACAGTTCCACCGGATGGAGCAGTGGCGGGACCGCCTGGTGACCGAGGGAGAGACGGCACTGGCCACCTTCTGCGATGAGTACCCCCGGGTGAACCGCAAGCGGCTGACCGCGCTGGCGACCGATGCCCGTTCGCAACGTCCCGGCGCATCCCGGGCCCTGTTCCGCCTGGTGTCCGAAACGATGCAGACGGTGGACGCCCCACCCCACGACGGTCAGTGACTGGTGCCGCCCACCGTCAGGCCGTCCACCCGCAGGGTCGGCTGCCCGACCCCCACCGGGACGCTCTGACCTTCCTTGCCGCAGGTGCCCACGCCGCTATCCAGGGCCAGGTCATTGCCCACCATGGAAATCCGGCTCATGACCTCGGGGCCGTTGCCGATCAAGGTGGCGCCCCGTACCGGCCGGGTCACCTTGCCGCCCTCAATGAGATAGGCCTCGGAGGCGGAGAAGACGAACTTGCCGGAGGTGATGTCCACCTGGCCGCCGCCGAAGTTCACCGCATAGAGTCCCTTGTCCACCGAGGCGATGATCTCGCCCGGATCATGGGCCCCCGCCAGCATGTAGGTATTGGTCATGCGGGGCATGGGCAGATGGGCATAGGACTCGCGGCGACCGTTGCCCGTGGGCGCCAGGCCCATCAGACCCGCGTTGAGTCGATCCTGCAGGTAGCCCTTGAGGATGCCGTCTTCGATCAGCACCGTGGACTGGGTGGGGATGCCTTCATCATCCACGTTCAGTGAACCACGTCGCCCGGCCAGGGTGCCGTCATCCACCACCGTCACCCCGGGCGCCGCCACCTTCTGCCCCATCCGGCCACTGAAGGCCGAGGTGCCCTTGCGGTTAAAGTCGCCTTCCAGGCCGTGGCCCACCGCCTCGTGGAGCAGCACACCGGGCCAGCCGGACCCCAGCACCACGGTCATGGTCCCCGCCGGTGCCTCGTCCGCCTCCAGGTTCACCAGGGCCTGACGCACCGCCTCCCGGGCATAGCCCAGACCCCGCTCCTGATCCAGGAAGAATTCATAGCCGCTGCGCCCGCCGCCGCCGCTGGAACCCTGCTCCCGGCGGCCGCCGTCCTCCACGATCACATGCACGTTCAGGCGCACCAGGGGCCGCACATCCGCCGCCACCGTGCCGTCGGTATGCATCACCAGCACCAGCTCATGGACACCGGCCAGGCTGACGATCACCTGGCTCACCCGAGGGTCCTGACGCCGGGCTTCCGCGTCCAGACGCTGCAGCAGATCGATCTTGGCATTTTCATCCAGGGTCCCCAGCGGATCCACCGGCAGATACAGCCGGTGCCCCGCCTCGCGACGACGTACCGGCACCGTGCCGTCCCGATGATCCCGACCGATGGCCCGCGCCGCCCGCGCCGCCTCCATCAGGGATGGCAGCAAGATTTCGTCGGAATAGGCAAAGCCGGTCTTGTCGCCGGAGAGGGCACGCACCCCCACCCCCTGCTCGATGTTGTAGCCGGCATCCTTGACGATGCCGTCTTCCAGCATCCAGGACTCGTGGCGAGAGACCTGAAAATACAGATCGCCCCCATCCAGCCCGGGGCCACACAGGGTTCCGAGCACCCGGTCCAGATCGGCCTCGGTCAGGCCGGCGGGTTCCAGCAGATGCAGATGGGCGGTATCCAGGGCGTGGGTCATGAACAGGGCCTTTGGTCGGTGACTGTGCGGATCAGACAGGGTGCGTGGTGCAAGGGGCTTTGATGTCAGTTTTGGGCCGCGGCGGCATCATTTCAAGCCCTCAAAAGGCAAGGGATCTGTGCCGCCGCATCACCCACCGGTTCAACCCAGGCTGCAGGACAGCCGGCGATGGTAGATGGACGGGAAACTGCGGCGGATGGACTGCTGCCGCTCCCGGTCCAGCGTCCCGGTAACCACACCGGAGCCCCGCGGCAGACGATCCAGCACGTTGCCCCAGGGGTCCACCACCATGCTGTCCCCGTGGGTCTCGCGACCGTTCACGTGATAGCCGCCTTGGGCGGCCGCCACCACATAGACCTGGTTCTCAATGGCCCGAGCCCGTACCAGAGCCTCCCAATGGGCGCGGCCGGTCACGGCGGTGAAGGCCGCCGGCAGCACCACGATTTCCGCGCCCCGGTCCAGCAGTCCCCGGTACAGTTCCGGGAACCGCAGGTCATAGCAGACCGACAGCCCCATCACACCGAAGGGGGTCTCCACCACCACCACCTGATTACCGGCCTCAATGGTCTCGGATTCCTCGTAGTGTTCATCGTTGTCCGGCAGGTGCACATCAAACAGATGGATCTTGTCGTAACGACCCACCATCCGGCCCTGGTCATCGTAGACCAGACAGGCCGCATGGACCTTGCCCGGGTCCGCGCATGCCATGGGCACCGTACCCCCGACCAGCCAGACCCCGTGACGCCGGGCCTGTTCCGCAAGGAAGTCCTGGATAGGGCCCTGTCCCGGCGCTTCCCGCACACCGACCTTGTCATGCTCGGACATCCCCATGAGGGCGAAGTTTTCCGGCAGGACCACCAGGCGGGCATCTGCCTGCGCGGCCTGGGTGATCAGGCGTCCGGCTTCCTGAAGATTGGCACTCAGGTTGGTCCCCGAGGCCATTTGAATGGCAGCGGCAATCGTCACATTAATTCCCTTGGCTATTGCGGTTCAGGGTAGGGGTTGCAGAGAGAGTTCCATCCGGCCGGCCATGCCCTCCCCCGAGACACGGATGATGTCTGCGGAAGGGACACCCAGTGCCACCAGCCAGTCCTGTAGTTCCGAGGCCCACAACCGCCCCTGCTCACCCGGCGGATGCCGCAGGATCACTTGCCCGCCGCCCCGGGCCTCATAGCGGGAGAGCAGGCTGCGCAGGGCAGGTTCGGCCACCAGGGAACCGGCGTCACGGGGCTGGGTCCAGACATCGGCATCGAGGGTAAAGACAGGCTCATCCGCCGGCAGGAGAAGGGGAAAACACAGCAAAATCAGGGGCAGGCCCCGGCGCAGGATCGGCAACATGGCGCTACTATAGCAACAGTGTGGTCAAAATGACGACAGTGCCTCAGTAACCTCGTCCCTCGGGGGTCCGGGCCACCGCCTCCACCCGTGGTGACGACCAGTCTCCGGTCACCCGGTACTCCACCCGGGCCGCCTCGTCGATGCGCTCCCCCACCCCCAGCACCCGGTCGAAGACGAAGACCGCCAGGCCCGCCACCGGACCGCCCAGCAGGGCGCCGGCCAGAGGTAGGGTACTCTTCACGCTCGGGGTCACGGTAATGGTCTGATCATAATCCCTGGCCTCCACCCCGGTGCGCCCCTGGATAAGGATGCGGGCCGCCGGTCCCTGGATGCTCAGATCATCGGTGTACACATTGCCCCGGCTAAGCTGGAAGGCCCCCTGCAGACGGTCGAAGACAAACCCGCGCTGGAAAAAGTCCCGAAAATCCAGGGCCAGGCGCCGGGGTATGAGATCAAGGCTGAACAGCCCCAGCAGACGGCCGGCACCGGGGTCCACCTCGGTCAGGCGCCCGTCCTCCACCCGCACCCGGCCCTCGCCCTCAAGGCCGGACCAGCCTACGTGGGCAGGGGTATCGGGCCAGTGCAGCCGCGCCTGCAGCGCGGCCTTGCCGCCACTGAAAACATGTTGAAAACCCAGCAGGCTCAGACTCCGCCCCAGATCATCAGTCTCCAGGGTCAGTTGCAGCAGCGTCTCGTGAGCATCTTCGGCCCGCCGGTGCCAATGCCCCCGGATCTCGCCCCGGGTCAGGCCCTCCTCGTCGGAAAGAGACAGGCTCCGGATCTGCAGGCCATCGGCCACCGCATCCGTCTGCAGTAAAAGATCTTTCAGACGATGTCCCTGCAGCACCAGCCGCTGGGCGGTCAAACGCACCGGCGGCAGGCGGCCGGGGTCAACCCGAGGCCGATCGCCGCCGGTTTCCGCCGCCGGGCCTTCCAACCGGTCCAGATCCAGCAACTCAAGGTCCATGACCAGAGCCTCCCCATCCTGGAGGGGCCACTGGATGCGACCCAACATCAGGGGGGATGCCACCTGCGCATCCCAATGTGCCGGGTGTCGGCGGGCATGGAGGCTCAGGTCATCAATGCGCCGCCCCATGACCTGCAGGCGATCCAGATGCAGATCCAGTTCCCTGAGCCCCCCTTCCCGGCCGACCAGTTCCATCTCTCCGATGTCGTCCAGCACCGCCAGCCAATCATCCAGCGACACCCCCGAGAGACTGCCTCTGATCCTGAAACCCTGCGCCGGCAGGACAGCGGCCTGGCCGCCCAGACGCAACTCTCCCCGCTGCAATCCACCTTCCTCATCAAAGGTAAACAGGGCACGTAGATCCTCTCCCAGCGTCACCCGTACCGGTGTCTTCTCGTCCCGCGCCAGAGGGATTCGCACCGCCAGGGCGCGCGGTGCCTGCGGGGTCTTTGCCAGCGGCAGGGGCAGATCGGAGCGGACGCCCACCAGGTCGGACGACAGACTCAGCACCCCCTGCTGCAACCCCCCAGGCGACGGCACGCTCAGCTGTGCCTCCCAGCGGGAATCCCCTTCCAGCCGGGCCAGCCAAGGCTCGGGCGCGATGTCGCGCAGTAATTCCCGGATCGGTTGGGGACCCGCGGCCCGGACCTCCAGGGCACCGGCGGGACTGCGGTCCAGCTGTACGCTGATGCGGGCATCGTTGAACCGGGCGGACACGTCACGGGCCCGGGCACTGCGCTCGGTGAAATCCACTACGCCACGCACCGCCTCCAGGACCAGCGGGGGATCCGCCAGGGACAGCCGGTTGCCATCCAGGGTCAGGCGCCCCTTGACCGTATCCGGCCGTACCTGATCGTCACGGTCCTGCAGCGGGATGTCGATGCGCAGCTCCAACCCCGCCTCGCCGCGGACCGAAACCCCGTCCAGCAGCGTCTCCAACCCCTCCCCCAGGGGGCTCCGGGTGACGAAACTCAGATAGTCCCGCGCCGGACCCTGCGCCCGTCCCTCGATGTTTAGCACGGGACTTTCAAGATCCTCGATCCGTACCTGGGCATCCTGAATCCGGGCATCGAAGACGCGGCCCTGGCCGCCGTGAATCCACATGCCCTGGTTACGAAACTCCAGAGTACCCGAGACCCCTTCCAGGCGCGGCCAACCGGCTTCATAGTCCAGCACCCCCTCTTCCACCCTGGCGATGGCCTGGAAGACCCCTTCATCTTCGCGGAAGGGAAAATCACTGAACCGTCCCCGGAACAGCAGACCGCCCTCGATGACCCGACCACCCAGGATGCCGCGGCTCAGCCAGGCATGGGTCTTTTCCGGCAGGATGTCTCGAGGTAGATAGTGTGCCGTCCTGGCGCCGTCACCCTCGGCAAAGGACACCTGCAGGTCCATGCCGGGCTCATCCCCCAGTTGGATCACTCCCTGCCCCCGGGCCTGCAGGTCCGCATTGGCCAGCACCACTCCGTCCAGATGCAACCGGGGCACGTCAGGCCCCGGCGTCCAGCGCACCAGGCCCTGCAGGGTATCGGCCCGGAGCTCGTGGTCGAACAGGGTGGGCAGCGTCATCCCCAGACTGGTGCTGTCCAGCCACAGTTCGCCCCCCGCATCGGTGAAGGCAAAGGCACCATCCGCCCCCTCGATCCCCGGCAACACCGTCCAGGGAGACATGCCCGCCCCCTGAAACCGCCCATCGGTGACGAAACGAGCATCACCGCCATGGGGCAGGGTCATCGCCAGACGGGTTTCCGTCAGCGTGCCCTTGGGCGACAGCGCCACGAGCTGGGACTGGAAGGGATTGTCCAGCCAGGGCTGATGCAGGATCAAAGGCACCAGATCCTCCAGGCGCAGATAGTCCAGCCAGGCGTTCACCTGGACGCCCCGGGCATCTTCCACCACGCTCAGGTCCAGGCCGCCGCCCGGCCAGTCATCCCCGTCCCGTGACAACCTCAGCCCATCGACCCGCAGATCCCAGCCGCCTTCACGGGCGTACCACAGGCCCCGTCCTTCCAGTATCCCCAGCACCGGCGCGGGCAGGTCCGAGTCCGGCCGGGACACCATGGCCAGGTCCCGCAGCCCCAGTTCCAGATAAGCCCGCTGCAGATCGCCCTTGCGCCAGTGCAACCAGAGCCGACCGTCCAGGCGGCCGGTCCGCAGACCCAGCGCGGCCCGGGTGTCCTCGGGCAGCCCCGCCAGCTCCAGCCCACCGGCCTGGATAAAGACCTTGCCGCTCCAGTCATCCCACTCTCCGTCGTGGTTCAGGTCCATGCCCACCCGGAACGACCGACCCAGCTCATCCGGCAGGAAGACCTCCCCGGCCATACGTGCGCGACGGGGTTCCAGTGCGATGTCCAGGTTCAGGTCATCAAACTGGTAATCGATGCCCAACCGCCGGTCCTCCCAGCGCAGACGGCTCCCGCTCAGGGTGAAGGCGCGGCCCGCCAGCAGGGCCAGCACATCCGCCGACGGCATGGATCCCGCATCCTCATCGCGCCGGGGCAATACCGGGTCGGCACCGTGCACCCGCACCCGGCCGGACTCGTCCCGTTGCAGGTGCAGATCGGCCCCACGCACCTGCACATGCCCCAACACCAGCCGACCCTGTCGCAGGCTGCGCCACGGGGAGAACCCCAGATCCAGGTGATCCACCACCAGGATCGGCCCTGTCTCGTCGGCAGTGTAGACGTGGACATCGGAGACCGTGACACGGGGAGACAGAACACGCCACCGGGCACGCAACGTCCCCACCTCAACCCGGTGGCCGGACTGCTCGGCAAGCACCCGCTCCAGTGGTGCACGCAGGCCGTCCAGCTGAGGTACGATCAGCCGCAGGCCCACCACCAGCGTCGTGAGGACCAGCAGGCTGATGACCAGGATACGCAGGCTGACGGCCAGGGCGGGTCTGAGCAAGCGGCGGACTCCTCAAGGTCCGGGGCGGGAGGGGACTTACAGGAGCACGACGTCGAACTGCTCCTGAGTGTAGAGGCTCTCTACCTGGAAACGGATGGGGATGCGGATGAATTCCTGCAACTGGGCAACGCTGGCGGACTCTTCGTCCAACAGCAGGTCCACCACCGGCTGGGAAGCCAGCACCAGCAATTCCCGGGCGTCGAACTGGCGGGCCTCGCGCAGGATCTCGCGGAACATCTCGTAGCAGACGGTCTCGGCGGATTTCACGTAGCCGCGCCCCATGCAGGTGGGACAGGGCTCGCAAAGCAGATGTTCCAGGCTTTCGCGGGTGCGCTTGCGAGTCATTTCCACCAGCCCCAGGGGCGAGACGTCGCAGATCTGACTCTTGGCATAGTCCTTTTCCATCGCCTTTTCCAGGGAGCGCAGCACCTGACGTTTGTGGTCCTCCTGGGTCATGTCGATGAAGTCGACGATGATGATGCCCCCCAGATTGCGCAGGCGCAGCTGCCGAGCGATGGCCTGGGCCGCTTCCAGGTTGGTCTTGAAGATGGTTTCTTCCAGATTGCGATGACCGACGAAGGCGCCGGTGTTGATGTCGATGGTGGTCATCGCCTCGGTCTGGTCAAAGATCAGATACCCGCCGGACTTGAGCTCCACCTTGCGTTCCAGGGCCTTCTGGATCTCGTCTTCCACGTTGTAGAGATCAAAAATGGGGCGCTCGCCGGGATAGTGCTCGATCCGGTCCAGTAATTCGGGCACGTACTGAGCGGCGAATTCGCTCACCCGCTGCACCGTCTCCCGGGAATCGATGCGGATCTTTTCCAGCTCCACCCCCACCATGTCCCGCAAGATCCGCAGGGTCAGCGGCAGGTCCACGTAGACCTCGGAACCGGCCCGGACCTTCTGCGCAGCCTGCTGTATGGTCTGCCAAAGCTTGGCCAGGAAGATCATATCGTTGCGCAGGGCCTCCAGGGGGGCCGCCTCGGCGGCGGTGCGCACGATGAAGCCGTGGCTACAGCCCAGTTCCGCCTGCAGACCTTCCACCGTGCCCTTGAGCCGGGCACGCTCGGTGTCCGTCTCGATGCGGGTGGAGATGCCCACGGTGGTGTTGCCGGGCATCAGCACCAGGTAGCGGGAGGGTACGGTGATGTAGGTGGTCAGGCGTGCCCCCTTGGTGCCCAGGGGATCCTTGATCACCTGGACCAGGATGTCCTGGCCTTCCCGCAACAGGCGCTGGATGGACTCGGTACGCTCGGTCTCGCCCCCCTGCAGCTCTTCCCGCTCCACCGGGGCCACGTCGGAGGCATGCAGAAAGGCGGCCCGCTCCAGACCGATATCCACAAAGGCGGCGTCCATGCCCGGCAACACCCGGCTGACCCGCCCCTTGTAGATGTTGCCCACCAGCCCCCGGCGTCGAGCTCGTTCCATGCTGAGTTCCATCAACACGCCGTTTTCCACCAAGGCCACGCGGGTCTCCTGGGGGGTGACGTTCATTAGGATTTCCGTGCCCATCATCGGGGTGCCTTCAGGTTTGATTATCAATGCCGGATTTTAGACCGCAGCGGTGGAGAAGTTCCCCGGTCTCGAACAGGGGCAATCCCACCACGCCGGAGTAACTGCCCTCGATATGGGCCACGAACAGAGCCCCCAATCCCTGGATTCCGTAGGCCCCCGCCTTGTCGGCCGGTTCCCCGGAAGCCCAGTAGGCGCTCATGTCATCGGGACTCAGAACCCGGAAACAAACCCGGGTGGTGGACAGGGCCTGGTGACAGATCCCCTGGTGGATCAGGGCCACGGCGGAGAGGACGGTGTGGCTCCGTCCGGAGAGGCGACCGAGCATGGCCATGGCATCCTCCCGGTCCCGGGGCTTGCCCAGGATATCACCGTCAAGGCTGACCACGGTGTCCGCCCCCAGTACCGGCAGGGGACTGGGGGCGGACTCGTAACCCGCCCAGGCCTTGGCGGCGGCCATGCGCCGGGCGAAGTCGGCCGGGGATTCCCCGGCCTGGGGTGTCTCATCCACGTCCACCGGGTGCGCCCGCCAGGCCACGCCGATCTGGTCCAGCAGTTCACGCCGGCGGGGCGAGGCAGAGGCAAGGATGAGCATGGGCGAATCTCCGGATCATGCATCAAGGTAGACGGCCGGCTGTGGCAGTAGGGCCGTTGGTCACGCCCGATGATAGGGGTGATTACGCAACAGACTCCAGCCACGGTAGATCTGTTCCGCCAGGATCACCCGCACCAGAGGATGAGGGAAGGTCAGCGGCGACAGGGACCATTTGAAATCCGCCCGGCTCCGGCAGGCGTCGGACAGGCCGTCGGCGCCCCCCACCAGCAGGGCCACGTCGCGGCTCGACTGCATCCACTGATCCAGTTGCCGGGACAGGCCCGCGGTATCCAGGCCGCGGCCCTTCTCATCCAGGGCCACCACCCAGCAGTCACGGGGCACCGCCGCCAGTAGACGCTCGCCTTCCTCTTCCCGCAGGCGCGCCACCGGGGCGTTGCGCCCCCGACGGGGCGAAGGGATCTCCCGCAATTCCAGGCTACATTCCGCGGGCAGGCGCCCGGCATATTCCTGATAGGCCTCGGTCACCCAGCCGGGCATGCGGGTGCCCACGGCCAGCAGGTGGATGCGCACCCCGGCCTAGCGGCGCAGACGGCGCAGGGCCGCGGCCGGAGAGTCCTCGTCCTCATCGTCATCCGGAGCCGCCTGCAGGGATTCGTCCGTCAGCCACAGCTTTTCCAGATTGTAGAAGTCGCGGACCTGGGGCAGCATCACGTGGACTACCACGTCGTCCAGGTCCACCAGCACCCACTCTCCTTCCCGTTCGCCTTCGGCGCCCAGGGGCTGGATACCAGCCGCCTTCACCTTGACGATGACATTGTCGGCCAGGGACTTCACGTGGCGGTTGGAAGAGCCGGAGGCAATCACCATGGCATCGGTGATGGCGGTCTTGCCCCGTACGTCAATACATTTGACGTCCTGGGCTTTCATGTCATCCAGGGCCTGGAGGACGATCTGGGTCAGTTGTTCTGTCTGCATGCATCCCTCTGGGAAAGCGGTGAAAGATAAAGCCAGGATAATACTGCCGGCACGTCATACCGATCGGGTCAGCCTGGGTTGCCCGTGCTACAGGCCCGATAGAGGCCGTGCCGATGAATGTACGTCAACACCGGTTCAGGCAGCAGGAACCTTGGACTGCCCCCCCGGGCCACCCGATCACGAATGGCGGTGGCGGAGATGTCCAGCTGGGTCACGGGCACGCACAGGATACGCCCCGCGGGCGCGGCGCGCAGGTCGGCGGGATTTTCAGCACGTCGGGCGGCGGCCCGGTCTTCCAATGCCGCAGGCTCGTCACTGCCCGGCCGGTGGGCCACCACGAGGTGGGCCAGGCTGGACAGATCCTGCCAGCGATGCCAGGAGGACAGCCCGGCAAAGGCATCCATGCCCAGAATGAGGCACAGGGGCACCGCCGCACCCAGCTCCCGGCGTAGGCTCTCCAGGGTGTCCACGCTGTAGGAAGGACCGTCCCGTTCCAGCTCCCGCCGGTCCACGCTGAAACCGGGGTGAAGCGCCACGGCCTGCTCCACCATGGCCAGGCGATGGCTCACGTCGGCCTCGGGCCGGCGCCGGTGGGGCGGCAGACCACAGGGAATGAAGCGTAGCTCATCCAGGCCCAGGTGCTCCTGGATCTCCAGCGCCGGACGCAGGTGCCCGAAATGGATGGGATCGAAGGTGCCGCCCAGGATGCCGATCATGGCTCCCCGAACCCGGGCTCACCCACGCACATGGCCGTCCCCCAGCACCACGTATTTCAAGGTGGTCAGGCCATCCAGACCCACCGGGCCGCGGGCGTGGAGCTTGTCGGTACTGATGCCGATCTCGGCACCCAGACCATATTCGAAGCCGTCGGCAAAGCGGGTAGAGGCATTCACCATCACCGAGCTGGAATCCACTTCCCGCAGGAAACGCCGGGCCAGGGTGTAGTTTTCCGTGATGATGGTGTCGGTGTGGTGGGAGCCATGGTGATTGATGTGTTCAATGGCCTCGTCCAGACCGGGCACCACCCGGATGCTCAGGATCGGGGCCAGGTATTCCGTCTGCCAGTCCTCTTCGGTGGCTTCGATGATATCCGGCAGGAAGGCACGGGTGCGGGCACAGCCCCGCAGTTCCACCCCCTTGTCGTCGAACAGAGGCTTGAGGGCGGTCAGTACCCGGGGCGCAATGGATTCGGCCACCAGCAGGGTTTCCAGGGTGTTGCAGGTGCCGTAGCGCTGGGTCTTGGCATTGAGGGTGACCCTGACGGCCTTGTCCAGATCCGCGTGGTCATCGACGTAGACGTGACAGATGCCGTCCAGGTGCTTGATCACCGGGATCAGGGACTCCTCGCTGACCCGGGCAATGAGGCCCTTGCCGCCCCGGGGGACGATCACGTCCACATGATCCTTGAGACGCAGCAAGGCCCCCACCGCGGCCCGGTCCGTGGTACCCACCACCTGCACCGCGTCGGCGGGCAGACCGGCCCGTTCCAGACCCTCGCGGATACAGTCGGCCAGGGCACGGTTGGAGTGGAAGGCCTCGGAACCGCCGCGCAGGATGGCGGCATTGCCGGATTTGAGGCACAGGCCGGCGGCATCCACGGTGACGTTGGGCCGGGACTCGAAGATGATGCCGATGACCCCCAGGGGGACACGCATGCGGCCCACCTGTATGCCGCTGGGGCGGTAGTTGAGATCGGAGATGGCGCCCACCGGGTCCGGCAGAGCGGCGATCTGGCGCAGACCCTCGGCCATGGTGCCCAGGCGCTCGGGATTGAAGGCCAGGCGATCCAGCATGGCGGCATCCAGGCCGTTTCTTTCACCGGCCTCCAGGTCCTTGCGGTTTTCCGCCATCAGGGGCTCGGCCCGGACCTCGATCAGCTCCGCCATGGCCAGCAGGGCCGCATTCTTGGCGGCGGTATCGGCGCGCAGCAGGACCCTGGAGGCCGCGCGGGCCTGTCGGCCCAGCTGCAGCATGTAGTCGTTGATGTTCTCGATCACGATGTCTGCCATCTTCGTTCAGTGTGAGTGGTTGCGGATCAAGGGAGACGGGTGGCCTGCCAATCCCAGAGTCAAGTCTAGCAATTCGTCCCAGGGGCTGCCCGGCTTCTGGCCCTTGGCCACCTGGTCCGCCCTCGCTCCGGCCCGCAACAACTGTCCCAGGGCTTGCAGGGACAGGCGCCGCAGGGCCTGGCGCACCACCGGCTGGCGCTGGGGCGGCCAGACCGACTTGAGGACGACCTGTGGCGGCGTGCCGGCGGCGGCCTGTTCCGCCAGCCGGTTGAGGGTACGGATCTCCCTCGCCAGGGCCCAGCTCACCAGCACCGGCGCGGTGCCCTCGCCCCGTAGACCGGACAGGATACGCACCGCCCTGCCCGCCTCCCCGGCCAGGGCAGCGTCGGTCAGATCATAGACACTGAAACGGGCGCTGTCGGCCACGGCGGCCATCACCGCTGCCTGGTCCACCGGACCGTCCCCCTGCAGCAGCACCAGCTTGTCGATCTCCTGGGCCGCTGCCAGCAGGTTGCCTTCCACCCGCTCCGCCAGTAGGCGGGCGGCCGCGGCAGTGGGGTGCAGCCCGCGACGGCCCATGCGACGGGTGATCCAGGCCTCGGTCCCCGCCAGATCCAGGGGCCAGACCTGGATCATCACCCCGGCCTGCTCCAGAGCCTGACACCAGCGGGACTTCTGCTCCTGTCGCTCCAGTTTGCCGCACTGAACGATCAGCACCGTGTCCGCCGCGGGCTGACGGGCATAGGCCTCCAGCACCTTGCCCCCCTGGACCCCGGGCTTGCCCGAAGGCATGCGCAGCTCCAGCACCCGGCGCTGGGCGAACAGGGACAAGCTGTCGGAGGCGGTCTGGACCTGCCCCCAGTCAAACCCCTTGTCCACGGTGAAGACCTCCCGCTCATCGACCCCTTCAGCCCGTGCCCGCGCCCTGATCGCGTCGGCGGCCTCCATCAGCTGCAGTGGTTCCTCGCCACTGATCAGGTAGACCGAGGCCAGCCCCTTTTGCAGATGGCTCTCCAGTTGCTCGGGTTTGAGTCGCATGGCCGTGCTTCAGTGATCCCGTGCCGCCGCCTGCAGGCGCAACAGGATCAACTGCACCAAGTCGCGGCGCATGGATTCCCGCAGGCTTTGTTCCTGCTCGGCCTGCCCCAGCACACCCTCCGGGTCGAAGAGATAGTCCCGGGTCAGGGTCAAGGTCTGCTCGCGGATCTCGAAATCATTACCGCGCCCTCTCACCGAGTAGCGCAGACGGGTGAAGACCTCGTACTCGGAGACCTGTGCGTCGCGCCCCACGGACAGGGCCCGGCGGCCGCTGCTCAGATCATGGATGCGCAACTCGGCCGTGGCCCCGGACAGGGGCGCCAGTTCCACCCCCCCGGCACGCAGGGCCAGTTGCAGATCGATGACCAGGGAATCGGAGGCACCCAGGCCGGTCACGGCCGTGCGCGCCATCTCCGGTGGCAACCCGGCCGCTCCCCGCAACTGAAAACCACAGGCAGTCAGCAGCAGGCAGGCCATCAGGACCAGGGCGACCCACACCCCTCCCGACAACCACGGCTTGACACCTGGGCCCATCATCACTTGGCAACCACGTTAACCAGCTTACCGGGAACCACGATGATCTTGACCACGGTCTTGCCGTCGATGTGCCGTCTGACGTTGTCATCGGCCAGGGCCAGGGTCTCGATGGCGGCGCGCTCGGCGCCGGTGGGCACCCGCAGATGGCCACGGAGCTTACCGTTTACCTGGATCACCAGCGCTTGGGTGTCACTCTCCAGGGCGACGGGATCCACCTGGGGCCAGGGACAATCCACCAGGGCATCCTGGTGCCCCAACTCGGCCCACAGGCGATGGGTGATGTGGGGAACGATGGGCGAGAGCATGAGCACGATGGCCTCCAGGGCCTCCTGCATCAGGGCGCGCCCCTGGGGCGTGGTGTCTTCGAAGCGGCTCAGGTCATTGAGCAGTTCCATGCAGGCGGCGATGGCGGTGTTGAAGGTATGGCGCCGGCCCATGTCGTCGCTCACCTTGGCGATGGTCTGATGCAGCTTGCGGCGCAACTCGGCCTGGGCCTCCGTGAGGGACGCGGCATCCAGGGACGGGACGGGACCGGCATTGACATGATCGTGGGCCTGCTTCCACAAGCGCTTGAGAAAGCGGGAGGCCCCTTCCACCCCGGAGTCGGACCATTCCAGGGACATCTCCGGTGGTGCGGCGAACATCATGAACAGGCGCACGGTATCGGCACCGTAACGCCGGATCAATTCCTGGGGGTCCACCGTGTTGCCCTTGGACTTGGACATCTTGGCCCCGTCCTTGAGCACCATGCCCTGGGTCAGCAGGTGGGTGAAGGGCTCGTCGCCGGGAACCAGGCCCTCGTCCCGCATCAGCTTGTGGAAGAAGCGGGCATAGAGCAGGTGCAGCACGGCATGCTCGATGCCGCCCACGTACTGGTTGACGGGCAGCCAGTGACGGGCCCGTTCATCCATCATGGCGCCGTCGTTGTCCGGCCCGGTGTAGCGGGCGTAATACCAGGAGGACTCGAAGAAGGTATCGAAGGTGTCCGTCTCCCGCTCGGCCTCGCCGCCACACCGAGGACAGGTGGTCCGGTAGAACTCAGGCATCTTCTTGATCGGGGAACCCACCCCGTCGAAGGCCACGTCTTCCGGCAGCACCACCGGCAGCTGATCTTCGGGGACCGGCACCGGACCGCAATCCGGGCAATTGATGATGGGGATCGGGCAGCCCCAGTAACGCTGACGGGAGACGCCCCAGTCCCGCAGCCGATAATTGATCCGGCGGCGCCCCCTGCCCTCGGCTTCCAGCTGACCGGCGATGGCATTGAAGGCCTGGTCGAAGTCCATGCCGTCGAAGCGGCCGGAGGCCAGCAAAATACCCTTCTCGGTGAAGGCCTCCCGGTCCAGGTCGATGGCGGCGGCCCCATCGGCGGGGCGGATCACCTGCCGGATGGGCAGGCCATAGGCCCCGGCAAACTCCCAGTCCCGCTGGTCGTGAGCGGGCACTGCCATGACGGCGCCGGTGCCGTATTCCATCAGCACGAAGTTGGCGGCCCACACGGGCACCTTTTCGCCGGTGATCGGGTGGATGGCCTTGAACCCGGTGGCCACGCCCCGCTTCTTCATGGTGGCCATGTCGGCCTCGGACACCTTGGTATGCCGGCATTCCTCGATGAAGCCGGCCAGGGCCTGGTTGTCCTCGGCAGCCAGGGCGGCCAGGGGGTGTTCGGTGGCTACCGCCAGGTAGCTCACCCCCATCAGGGTGTCGGGGCGGGTGGTATAGACGGTCAGGGGTTCGTCCCGGCCGTCCACCGGGAAGACCACCTCCACCCCTTCGGAGCGGCCGATCCAGTTGCGCTGCATGGTGCGCACCTGCTCCGGCCAGCCGGTCAGGGTATCCAGGCCGTTGAGCAGTTCTTCGGCGTAGTCGGTGATGCGCAGGAACCACTGGGGGATCTCCCGACGTTCCACCGGGGCGCCGGAGCGCCAGCCCAGGCCGTCGATGACCTGTTCATTGGCCAGCACGGTCTGGTCCACCGGATCCCAGTTGACCACGGCCGTCTTCTTGTAGACCAGGCCCTTTTCGAACAGGCGGGTGAACAGCCACTGTTCCCAGCGGTAGTACTCGGGCCGGCAGGTGGCCAGTTCCCGGGACCAGTCGTAGGCAAACCCCAGGCGCTTGAGTTGGCCGCGCATGTAGTCGATGTTTTCGTAGGTCCACTGGGCGGGGGGGACGCCGTGCTTGAGAGCGGCGTTCTCGGCGGGCAGCCCGAAGGCGTCCCAGCCCATGGGCTGGAGGACATTGCGTCCCTGCATGCGCTGGTAGCGGGCGATGACGTCGCCGATGGTGTAGTTGCGCACATGGCCCATATGCAGTCGACCACTGGGGTACGGGAACATGGACAGGCAGTAGAAGGGTTCCCGGCCGTCATCCTCCCGGGCGAGGAAGCAGTCATTGGCTTCCCACCAGGCCTGGGCATCGATTTCGACGACTTCGGGTTCGTAATGTTCTTGCATGGGTTCCACCGGCTGAATCTGGGAATGCACGGGCCAGGGGCGCAGACCGCCTCTGCGTTGTCCGTGGCTCCGGGAAGACCGGCAAGGATAACGTGACTGCCGGGGGGTCACAACTTCCGGCACATTGACCTGTGCCGGGGCATGGGTGGGACGCGTGAAACCTGGTGTACTCTTGAAAGCATGATGGAAGACAGGGGTAGGCCGTGGTCCCGTCGGCGGGACGCCGTGAATACGTCCCTGTAGGCTTGATTGCCGCATCCCTGCGGCAAACACCCGCCTCCAGGACCACGGCCTCCCCCTTCTGCAACACCGATCCTTTTTATGACCCATGTGCAATGCTGGAGGTTGGAATCATGTCGGACAAACAGAGCGAACATCCCATCCGGGACGGACTGGTCCATGCCTATGACCGGATGCTGGAACGGGTGCGGCATGCCGTGGAAGTGGCAGAGGAAAAGACCGGCCCGACCCTGGAACATGCCATCGAGGACGCCCGTCACAAGGCGGTGGAACTGGGCGAGGCCACCCGCGAGGAGGCCCACGAGGTGGCCGAGTACATCCGCCGAGACCTGCATGACATCGGCGACTACCTGAATGAGTCGAGCCGGGACTTTCGCACCTGGTTCCGCATGGACCTGCAGCTGATCGAGGCCCGGATCCTGGACCTGCTGTCCTCCATTGCCGACCGCACCCGGGTGGAGCTGGCGGAACTGGAGGCCCGCGCCCGGGCGGTCGGGGTCTGGCATACCGGTGAAGTGGCGGCGCCCGGAGTGCTGGCCTGCAAGCAGTGCGGCACCGAGCTGCATTTCACCGAGAGCGGCCGGATCCCGCCCTGCCCGAAGTGCCACGGCACCGAATATCGAAGGGCTCGGGACTAGGAGCGAGGCACCGGTGATGAAGGGGACGCCGGGCCGCGTCGCCCGGCCAGCACCAGCCCCGCCACCAGCAACGTCAGCCCCGTGACCACCGGCCAGTTCCCCCACAGGGCATAGGGGGTGCGCCCTTCCCGGGGCTGCGCCCGGGTGGTCAGCACATGGGTCTGGAACTGGGGCGAGCGATCCCTGAGGCGGCCGCGATGATCGATCACCGCCGAGATCCCCGTATTGGTGGCCCGAAGCATCTCGCGCCCCGCCTCCAGCGACCGCACCCGGGCGATCTCCAGGTGCTGATGGGGTGCGATGGAATCCCCGAACCAGGCATCGTTGGTCACGTTCACCAGCATCTGCGCCCGCGGCAGGGCGCGGATGATCAGGTGCCCGAAGGCATCCTCGTAACAGATGGAGGCCCCCAGCACGATCCCGGCCGCCTCCAGGGTAAAGCCCCCGTGCCCCCGGGACAGATCCGCCATGGGCAACTCGATATAACCGTCCAGCCACTCCAACAGGCCCCGTAGCGGCAGATATTCACCAAAGGGGACCCGCTTGCGCTTGTGATAGAACTGGGGATGCTCGGCATCCACCCGGGCGATGCTGTTGAACATGCGTCGGGTCTCGGGCTCATAGGTGAAGATCCCGGCCAGTAGTTCGCTGCCGTGGGTGCGGGCCTCCGCGGCCAGGGGCCGGAGGAAATCCTCGTCCAGGTAATGATAGAAACTGGGTACCGCCGTCTCGGGCCAGAGGATCAGGTCGCTGCCGAAGGCCTCTTCGGTCAGGTAGGCATACAGGCCCATGGCCGTCACCAGTTCATCCGGACGCAGCTTGTCCTCCTGGGCCATGTTCCCCTGCAACAGACTCACCTGCAGCGGCTCGCCCATGGGCCGGGTCCATTCCACCTGCTTGAGTCCCAGCCCACCCAGCCACAGCACCAGCATCAACCCCAACGCCCTCATCAGCCGGCGCCGGCCACCCACCACGACACCCCAGGCCAGGGCTCCGGCCATCATCGCCGCCACCATGCCGGTCCCGAAGACTCCCAGCACCGGCATATAGCCGGCCAGGGCCGTATCCAACTGAGCCGTCCCCAGCAGCAGCCAGGGGAATCCGGTGAGAAACCAGCCACGCCACCACTCGAACAGGACCCACAGGGCCGGCACCAGCAGCACCAGATGCACGAAGGCGGTCGTCCGACCCCGCAACCGGGCAACCAGATACCCCAGCAGGGCCGGGAACAGGGCCAGCAGCATCACGAAACCGGCCGTGATCAGGGCCGCCAGGGGGGCGATGGCCGCACCGAAGAGATGCAGGCTGTAGTACACCCAGTAGACCCCGGCCCCGAACATGCCCAGGCCGAAGGCATAACCCCGCCAGGCGGCCTGGCGGGGCTGCGCACCGGCCCAGAGTACGAACAGCAGGGCCGGTGCCAGCACACCCAGCAGGCGCAGTTCAAAGGGGGCAAAGGCCGGCACCAGGGCGGCACCGGCCAGCAGGGCCGACAGCAGGGCGGCTCGTGGATACCTTTCCAGCACCCGGATCAGGGGCACAGCCGGAAGCGCGTGGGTCATGGGTTCACAGCGAAGTGGGCTCCGCCGCCTCGGCGGTCGGGGTTTCGCGATAACTCAGTTCCAGCAGATGCACCCGCCGGTTATCGGCCCGCAGCACCCGCACGTGGAAACGATCAAAACTCAGCTCTTCGCCCCGCTTGGGCACATGGCCGAAGCGATGGATCACGAAACCGCCGATGGTGTCGAACTCGTCATCACTGTAGTCGGTATTGAAATAGGCGTTGAACTCCTCAATGGGTGTCAAGGCCTTCACCGTGAAGCGGCCATTGGCGTGGCGCAGGATGTGAGTGAGGAAATCCTCGATGTCATGCTCATCGTCGATCTCACCGACGATCTGCTCCAGCACATCCTCGATGGTTACCAGGCCCGCCACGCCGCCGTACTCATCCACCACGATGGCCATGTGGTTGCGGCTGTTGCGGAACTCCTTGAGCAACACGTTCAGGCGCTTGCTTTCGGGCACGAAGACGGCGGGACGCAGGATGTCCTGCATATCGAAGACCTCCTGGCCGTCCTTCACGAAATAACGCAGCATGTCCTTGGCCAACAGAATCCCCACCACCTCGTCCCGGTCATCCCCGATCACCGGGAAGCGGGAATGGGCCGAGTCGGCCAGAATGGTGACGATGTCGTCCAGTGCGGCATCCCGTCGCACCATGTCCATCTGTGCGCGGGGGATCATGATGTCCCGCACCTGCATCTCGGAGACCTGCATCACCCCCTCGATCATGCCCAAGGCATCGGGATCGATGATCTGGCGCTGGTGGGCGCTGCGCAGCAGTTCCACCAACTGGGTGCGGTCCTTGGGTTCGGCCCCGGAAAGGGCCAGGGTGAAACGCTCCACCCAGCTACGGGCGGGAGGCTCACTGGATCGGTCGGTATTCATATGATGGTTTTTCTGGAAAATTCAGCACACATAAGGATCTGCATGGCCTAATTCTGCCATGAGCAATGTTTCAATCGTCTCCATCACCTCGGCCTCCGCCGGGGACAGATGATCAAACCCCCGCAGGTGCAACACGCCGTGAATCACCATGTGCGCCCAGTGACTCTGCACCGGCTTGCCCTGCTCCGCCGCCTCCCGATTCACCACCGGGGCACAGATCACCAGATCCCCCAAGTGATCCACGGGCACGCCTGCCGGGGCCTCGAAGGGGAATGAGAGCACGTTGGTGGGACCGGACTTGCCTCGGTACTGGTGATTGAGTTCGGCACTCTCCGACACATCGGTGATACGGATCGCCACCGACCCCCCGCAGCCCTGACAGGCCAGGTCCACCCAGCGACGAAAGCTGGCCGGGCCGGGTATCCCCTTGCGCGGCACCGCATATTGAAGCTGGACATCCCGTGACATCAGCGGTCCTTGCGAGACGATTCGCTCGCGTCATAGGCCTCGACGATCCGCTGCACCAGGGGGTGACGCACCACGTCCCGGGAGGTGAAGAAGGTGAAGCTGATACCCTTCACATCCTGCAGAATCTCGATCACGTGGCGCAACCCCGACTGCCGGGGATTGGGCAGATCCGTCTGGGTCACGTCGCCGTTCACCACCGCGGTGGACCCGAAACCGATCCGGGTCAGGAACATCTTCATCTGCTCCGAGGTGGTGTTCTGGGCCTCGTCCAGGATCACGAAGGCATCATTCAGGGTGCGGCCACGCATGTAGGCCAGGGGCGCCACCTCAATGACGTTGCGCTCCATCAACTTGGCCACCTTCTCAAAGCCCAGCATCTCGTAGAGGGCGTCATACATGGGCCGCAGATAGGGATCGATCTTCTGGGCCAGGTCCCCCGGCAGGAAGCCCAGCCGCTCCCCGGCCTCCACCGCCGGACGCACCAGCACCAGCCGTCGCACCCGCTCCGTCTCCAGAGCCTCGCAGGCAGCGGCCACGGCCAGGTAGGTCTTACCCGTGCCCGCCGGCCCGATGCCGAAGTTCAGGTCATGGGTGCGGATGTTGCGCAGGTAGCGGAGCTGGTTGGCCCCACGACCGCGGATCACGCCCCGCTTGAGATGCAGCGGCGTTTCGTCATCATCCGCCTTTTCCTCCCGCCGGGCCAGCAGGCGGTCAATCCCCGACTCCTGCAGATGCAGGTGGACGCGGGCGGGGTTGAGGGTCTCCTTTGCGGTGGCACGGTAAAGATCCCGCAGCAATTCGGCCCCGGCCTGAGCCGGTTGCGGGTCTCCGATCACGTTGAAGCGGGCACCTCGGTTGTTGATTTCCACGCCCAGGCGCTGCTCCATGAGCCGCAGATGCTCATCGAACTGACCACAGAGGTTTGCCAGGCGCAGGTTGTCGGCGGGCTCCAGGGACAGTTCCACTGTCACCGGAGGGGCCGCCACTTGAGAATCGGCAGAAGTTTCAGTCAAGGCAGGTTCAGGCCATCAAGGCAGGTTGTGTGTCCACGGAGTATAGCCGGATCAGCCGCCCACGGCGGCCTTCGGCATCGGTTCGGGCTGCCGTTCATCGGGCACCCGTTCGCCCCGCAGTGAATGACTCAGGGCCTGGGTAATGCACACCGGGACGAATTGCCCGATGCAGTCCGGATCCGCCGGGAAGTTCACCACTCGGTTGTTGCCGGTGCGTCCCGCCATCCAGCGCGGGTCCTTGCGGGACGGTCCTTCCACCAGCACCGACTCCACCCGGCCCACCATGGCTTCGCTGATGGCCTGGGCGGAGGCATTGATGGTGTCCTGCAGATGTTGCAGGCGTTGCTTCTTCACCGACAGGGGCACGTCATCGTCCATCACCGCCGCCGGGGTGCCGGGACGGCGACTGTAGATGAAGCTGAAGGACTGGTCAAAGCCGATGTCATGGATCAGTTTCATGGTGGCCTGGAAATCCGCTTCCGTTTCACCGGGGAAACCGACGATGAAATCCGACGACAGGCAGATATCGGGCCGGGCCTCGCGGATGCGCCGTATCTTGGACTTGTACTCCAGGGCCGTGTGCCCGCGCTTCATGGCCGCCAGTATCCGGTCCGAACCGCTCTGTACCGGCAAGTGCAGATGGCCGGCCAACTGGGGCACCTCAGCGAAGGCGCGGATCAGGCTGTCGGAAAACTCCACCGGATGGGACGTGGTGAAGCGGATGCGGTCGATCCCGTCCACCGCCGCCACATAGTGGATCAGCAGAGCCAGATCGGCGATCTCGCCATCGTGCATGGGTCCCCGGTAGGCGTTCACGTTCTGCCCCAGCAGATTCACCTCACGCACCCCCTGGGCCGCCAGCTGGGCCACTTCGGCCAGGACGTCGTCGAAGGGCCGGCTGATCTCCTCGCCCCGGGTATAGGGGACGACACAGTAGGTGCAGTACTTGCTGCACCCTTCCATGATGGATACAAAGGCGGTGGGGCCGCTGGCCCGGGGCTCGGGCAGAGCGTCGAACTTCTCGATCTCGGGGAAGGACACGTCCACCACCGGATAGCGGCCGCCCCGGGCGCTTTCCAGCATCCGGGGCAGTCGGTGCAGGGTCTGGGGACCAAAGACCATGTCCACGAAGGGGGCTCGCTCCCGCAACAGCGCCCCTTCCTGGCTGGCCACGCAACCGCCGACACCGATCACCACGCCGGGGCGCTGTTCCTTGATGGCACGCCAACGGCCGAGCAGGGAAAAGACCTTTTCCTGGGCCTTTTCCCGAATGGAGCAGGTGTTGAGCAGGAGCACATCCGCGTCCATGGGATCATCCGTCAGTTCGCCCCCATGGGATTCACGCAGCACATCCAGCATCTTGCCCGAGTCGTACTCGTTCATCTGGCAGCCGTGGGTCTGGATATAGATCTTGGTACGCATGGGGTGATTCTTGGGAGTCCGGTCAGGCAAAACGAACGCGATATGAATGCTGCAGAACAAGCCCCTCTCACCTTGTGGGAGAGGGGATAAAACCTCAGAAGGGAATATCGTCCTCGAAATCATCCTGCATGGGACGACTGGAAGATGCCGCCGGGGCTGGAGCCTGCCGGGGGGTGGGCCTGCCGCCGTCGCCGGCGTCATGGCCACCCGTGCGTCCCCCTTCGAAATCACCGGACCCGCCGCCGCTGCGACCACCCAGCATCTGCATTTCATTGACCACGATCTCGGTGGTGTAGCGCTTGATGCCATCCTTTTCCCATTCACGGGTCTGCAGGCGCCCTTCCACATAGACCTGGGAACCCTTGCGCAGGTATTCGCCCGCGATCTCCGCCAGGCGCCCGAAAAACACCAGCCGGTGCCACTCGGTGCGCTCCGTCCAGTCGTTAGTCTGCTTATCCTTCCAGCGCTCTGCAGTGGCCAGGCTCACGTTGGCCACGGCGGCCCCACTGGGCATGTATTTCACATCCGGATCATTGCCCAGATTGCCGATGAGGATGACCTTGTTGATGCCTTTAGCCATGAGACCGCTCCAGAAACAGAAATCGTCCATTGTATCGTGATTGAAGGGGCAGGACCGGATTTTATCCGGCCGCCCACCAGAGCATAGCCTGTCCACAGGCTCATGTGGGAGCCTGCGACTCGTCGTCACCCCCGCGAAAGCGGGAGTCCAGGGTACTGCGCCGAGGCTGGGCCATGGATTCCCGCTTTCGCGGGAATGACATGCAGAGAACCGCACTCACTCACCTTGAGAACCGTATTCGATCATCCGGTGGGATCCAGCGCCAGCATGGGCGCCAGAAACCGCCCCGTATGTGACCGGGGTTCGACGGCAATCTGCTCGGGCGTTCCCGCAGCGATGATCTCGCCGCCACCGGAGCCCCCTTCCGGTCCCAGGTCAATGAGCCAGTCCGCCGTCTTGATCACGTCCAGATTGTGCTCGATCACCACCACCGTATTGCCGTGATCGCGCAAGCGATGCAGCACCTTAAGCAACTGTTCCACATCATGGAAATGCAGGCCGGTGGTGGGCTCATCAAGGATATAGAGGGTACGACCGGTATCCCGCTTCGACAGTTCCCGTGCCAGCTTCACCCGCTGGGCCTCGCCACCGGACAGGGTGGTGGCATTCTGCCCCAGCTGAATATACGAGAGCCCCACATCCATCAGTGTCTCCAGCTTGCGCCGCAGGGCCGGTACTGCCTGGAAGAATTCCAGGGCATCCTCCACGGTCATCTCCAGCACCTCATGGATGGTCTTGCCCTTGTAACGAATCTCCAGGGTCTCCCGGTTATAGCGCTTGCCCTTGCAAACATCGCAGGACACATAGACATCCGGCAGAAAATGCATTTCAACCTTGATGACACCATCGCCCTGGCAGGACTCGCAGCGCCCGCCCTTCACATTGAACGAGAAGCGCCCCGGGGCATAGCCCCGTGAGCGGGCCTCCGGCACCCCGGAAAACAGCTCGCGGATGGGCGTGAACAGCCCCGTATAGGTGGCCGGGTTGGAACGGGGCGTGCGACCGATGGGGCTCTGGTCGATGTCCACCACCTTGTCAAAAAACTCCGCCCCTTCCAGCACGGCATAGGGTGCCGGGTGCTCGCCGGCGCGGTTGATGCGCAGGGCCATGAGACGATAAAGGGTATCGTTGATCAGAGTGGATTTGCCGGAACCGGAGACACCGGTGACGCAGGTGAACAGCCCCACCGGAATAGACAGATCCACATCACGCAGGTTATTGCCGCTGGCGCCACGGATGACCAGTTGACGCGCGGGATCCAACGGATGCCGTCGGGCGGGGACATGAATCCGGCGATGTCCGGACAAGTACTGTCCGGTCAGGGATTCACCGAAACGACTGATCTCCTCCGGGGTCCCCTGAGCCACGATACGGCCGCCGTGACGACCGGCGCCGGGGCCGATGTCCACCACATGATCCGCCCGACGGATGGCGTCCTCATCGTGCTCCACCATAATCACCGTGTTGCCCAAATCCCGCAGATAGGTCAGGGTGTTGAGCAAGCGCTCGTTATCCCGCTGATGCAGACCGATGGAAGGCTCGTCCAGGATATACATGACGCCCACCAATCCGGCTCCGATCTGGGAGGCCAGCCGGATACGCTGGGCCTCCCCCCCGGACAGGGTATCTGCAGACCGATCCAAGGTGAGGTAATCCAGTCCCACGTTCACCAGAAAATCCAGCCTGGCAACGGTCTCCTTGACGATTTTCTCGGCAATCCTGCCCTGCTTGCCGGGCAACAACAGACCCTGAAAGAAATCACGAGCCGTCCCGATGGGCAGACGGGTCAGCTCGGGTAACGTGTGGCTCCCGATGAACACATGTCTGGCGGACCGATTCAGACGCGTTCCCAGGCAATCCGGGCAGGGATGCATGGAGCGATACTTGGCCAGCTCCTCGCGCACGGCACTGGAATCCGTTTCCCGATAGCGGCGCTCCAGATTGGGAATGATCCCTTCAAAGGGGTGGCTGGAACGGGCGACCCGTCCCCGTTCGTTCTGATACTCGAACTCGATGCGCACACGACCACTGCCGTGGAGCACCACCTGTCGGACCGACTCATCCAGTGATTGAAACGGGGCCTCGATATCGAAATCATAATGCCGCGCCAGACTCTGGATCATCTGGAAATAGTAGGCATTGCGCCGGTCCCAGCCCCGCACCGCACCGCCCGCCAGACTCAGCTCCGGGTGGGCCACTACCCGCTCGGGATCGAAAAACTGCTGCACACCCAAGCCGTCACAGGTGGGACAGGCGCCCACTGGGCTGTTGAAGGAAAACAGCCGTGGCTCCAGTTCCTGAATGGCATAGCCGCAGACGGGGCAGGCAAAGCGGGAGGAAAACACCAGCGGGACCCGGTTCGGCTCATCCAGCCAGGCCACTAGGGCGATCCCCTCGGAGAGATTCAGGGCAGTTTCCAGAGATTCCGCCAGGCGCACACGGACATCATCCCTCACCCGAAAACGATCCACCACCACCTCAATGGTGTGCTTGCGGCGGGGTTCCAGCTTGGGGGGATCATCCAGTTCCACCAACTCGCCATCAATACGGGCACGCAGATAGCCCTGTGATCGCAGCCCTTCGAGCACGTTCAGGTGCTCCCCCTTGCGCTCCTGAATCACGGGGGCCAGCAGCATGAGCTTATCCCCTTCGGGGAGCGTCATGACCTGATCCACCATCTGACTCACGGTCTGGGCCTCCAGGCTGGTGTCGTGATCGGGGCAACGAGGAATCCCTGCACGGGCAAACAGTAGGCGCAGGTAATCATAGATTTCAGTAATCGTCCCCACGGTGGAGCGCGGGTTATGAGACGTGGTCTTCTGCTCGATGGAAATCGCGGGAGACAAACCCTCAATATGATCCACATCGGGCTTTTCCATCACCGACAGAAACTGCCGAGCATAGGCCGACAGAGATTCCACATAGCGGCGCTGCCCTTCGGCAAAGAGGGTATCGAAGGCCAGGGAAGACTTACCGGATCCGGACACTCCGGTAATGACGATCAGTCGATCCCGCGGTAGTGTCAGATCCACGTTCTGCAGATTATGGGTACGGGCACCGCGGATGAGGATGTGTTCCATAGAACTAAGGCTCCCGGAAGGGTTGCCGGCAGGCAAACGATCATTCTAACACTGAAAAGCGAAGCCCCTGCCGTCACGCCCCGCAGAGTCCCCACACCCTGTAGCTCTCTCCTTGTCTTCTTCCCTCCTGCCGTCGCTCTGCCCTTTCGCCGTCACGCCCGCCCCCCCTGTCGTCACTCCCGCGCAAGCGGGAGTCCAGGGTGTTGAGTCTGCCGATGGATTCCCGCCTTCGCGGGAATGACGATCTGCAGGGCTGCACTGGACTCACTGCTCGGGAGACTGATGGATTCCCGCTTTCGCGGGAATGACGCGGCGGTGGCGGGAATGACGGTATGGAGTCCTGCCCGGGGTTGGTGGGAGCGCGAGGGCTGTGTGGCTTAGGGGCCGGTGAGGCGGGGTGGTCTGAATTGCGG
>NZ_JAJNQN010000010.1 GCF_022227845.1 Ectothiorhodospira lacustris
CGGTTCGGAATACCCTAAGGATCCTTTGAGCCATATTCCCTGATGTCCAGGCCCACCAGCACCCGTTGCCGTTCCGACAGGTCCCCCACCACCCGGCGGATGGGGGGCGGCAGTTTGCGGATCACCACCGGGGTGGCAAGGATGCGCTCGTCCTCCGCCAGTTGCGGGCGTTCCATGATGTCCACCACCTGGATCTCCACCCGTTCACCCTGTTGCCCCAGTTCCAGGGCCAGGGCTTCCAGGTTCTCGATGGCGCGTTTCGCCGCCGGGGTCATGCCGGCGATGTAGAGCCTGAGCTGGTAATGGCCGGTGGTCATCGGCGGCTCCTGGTGATGGCGGAGCGTGCCCGCTGGATGTTGGCCAGGCGACGCTCGATCTCGGTAATCTCCCGTTCGATGTTCACCGCCCGGGCATCCCGCTCCGCCTGCGCCAGCCGCTCCGAGGCGGCATTAATCTCATCCAGCTCCCGGCGCCTTTGCCTGGCCCGGGACAATTCCGCATGCAACTGCTCGACGGCCTGTTCATCCTCGGACTGGCGTGCCTCGCGGGCCGTGCCGTAGGCAATGCCGCTTTCACCAACGTAAGGGTCTTCAATCACTAATCCCTTGTCGCTGAAACGGAATTCCTTCACCTGGCTGGAGATGGGCAGACCCCGGGCCTTGACCGCGGTGACCAGACGGTTCATCTCGCCGTTGCTTTCGTGGCGGCGCAGCTTGATCCAGACGTCGATCATGGATGACACATCCAGATGACTCACGCCCAGGCTGTCATCGGCGAGTAACTCCGTCGCCACGGCGGTGATGCCCGCCTCCTTGATGAGGTGGATCAGGCGCAGCAGCATGTCCTTGGTGCTGTCCCCGGTGCGCCGGTTGGCCAGACTGCTGATGGGGTCCAGCACCACCAGGGCGGGCTGGTGCCGACGGATGGAACGCATGATGCGCATCAGGTGTTCTTCCAGGCCCATCTCCACGGCGCGGATCGGTTGCAGGATCAGGCGCCGGTCGGCCTCATGACCTTCGGTGTGTCGGCGCAGATCGGCGCCGATGCTCTGCTGGTTGCGTACCAGCTCATCCACGCTTTCTTCGAAGCTGATATAGAGCACCTTCTCGCCCCGCTCGCAGGCACTATGGGTCATGGCTGTGGCCATGCTGGTCTTGCCGGTGCCGGCCTGCCCCGAGAACAGCAGGGTGGAACCTCGGTAGGGGCCCTGGCCGCCCAGCATGGCGTCCAGACCCGGGATGCCGGTGGAGATGCGTTCATTGGAGACCTTGGCGGAGAGTACGGAGCCGGTGACCGGGATCATGAATATGCCGTCGCTGTCCAGCAGGAACGGCGTCTCACTGGTGCCGTGGGCGCCGCCGCGGCGCTTGACGACGCGCAGCAGCCGGGTCATGACCCGGTGATCCAGATCCTGCTTGAGGGCGATCACGCAGTCCGCCACGTAGTCCTCCAGGCCATAACGCGTGCTGAACTCTTCCTGTTCGCCGATGGTGATCAGAGTCGTGGTCCGGCGTTCCCGGAGCCAGTCGAACACCCGGGCCAGCTCGCTGCGCAGGGAGATCTCGGTGGAAAATGCGCCTTCCAGCACATCCAGGGCATCCACCACCAGGCGCCGAGCCCCGGTCTTTTGCAGGGCGTGATCCATGCGCGCCATGATGGCGGTGAGTTCCACGTACTCTCCGGCAACTTCACTGCGATCGGGGCGCATGTCCAGAATCCGCAAGCGCCCTTCCTCAATGAAACGGTCGGCGGCAAAGCCGAATCCGGCTGCGTGGCGGATCAGGGCCTCGGGGGACTCGTCGAAGGTGACCAGCACGCCGTTTTCCCCCTGCTGGATGCCGTGGCAAAGAAACGTAAGGGAAATAACGGTCTTGCCCGTCCCCGGTCCGCCACGAAGCAGGGAAGGACGGTCCCTTGGCAGACCGCCCTGCAGAAGGAAGTCCAGTCCCTGAATGCCGGTAGCGGCGGTATCGGGTGGTGGCGTGGTCACGGGTGAGGATCTCCGGAGCTTGAGTTTCAGAAAAAGTTTCTCGCCGTCGCTTGACTGGATTCCTGCCTGCGCGGGAATGACCCGTCCGGCACCGTCACTCCCGCGTAGGTGGGAGTCCAGGGTTTTCGGCCTGCGACCGGATCCCCGCTCTCGCGGGAATGACTTACTCAGAAACATCACTTGAGTAGGGTCTTTATAGCCTGGGATACTGACCCCATGGGCTTCATGATTCAAGAGCCGCTATCCTCAAATGCATGAGCGAAAAGCGCGAAGTGGTCTTCCAGGCCCGAGGTGTCACCAAGACCTACCTGATGGGCGAGGTCCGTATCCACGCCCTGCGGGGCGTGGACCTGGAACTTCATGCCGGCGAGCTGGTGGTGATGCTGGGGGCTTCCGGTTCGGGCAAGTCCACCCTGCTCAACATCCTGGGCGGCCTGGATCATGCCGACGGCGGTGAGGTGCGCTACCGGGATCAGGACCTGGTCCATGCCGGTGACCGGGCACTGACCGCCTACCGTCGGCATCATGTGGGGTTCGTGTTCCAGTTCTACAACCTCATCTCCAGCCTCACCGCGCGGGAAAACGTGGCCATCGTCACCGAGATCGCCCGCGATCCCATGTCCCCCGAAGAGGCCCTGGCCCTGGTCGGGTTGGAGGACCGCATGGACCACTTCCCCGCCCAGCTCTCCGGCGGTGAACAGCAGCGGGTGGCGATTGCCCGCGCCGTGGCCAAGCGCCCGGACGTGCTGCTCTGCGACGAGCCCACCGGGGCGCTGGATTCCCGTACCGGCACCCGGGTCCTGCAGGTGATACAGGACATCAACCAGGAACTGGGCACCACCACGGCGGTGATCACCCATAATGCGGTGATCGGGGAGATGGCGGACCGGGTGGTCCGGCTGGCGGATGGCCGTGTGCAGTCCGTCGAAGAGAATGCCTCGCGCAAATCCCCCGATCAGCTGGTGTGGTGATGAAGGCCCTCCACCGCAAGCTGCTGCGTGATCTGGCCCGGCTCAAGGGGCAGGTGGCCGCCATTGCCGTGGTGATCGCCGCCGGCGTCATGGTGCTGATCCTTTCGGTCACCACCCTGGATGCCCTCACCCTCTCCAAGGATCGTTTCTACGACAACCATCACTTTGCCGATATCTTTGCCGATCTCAAGCGGGGGCCGGAAGGGTTGGCACCGCGCCTGGAGGCCATCCCCGGCGTCAACCGGGTGCAGACCCGGATCAAGGCGCCGGTGCGGCTGGAGGTGCCGGGGTTCCATGAACCGGTGCGGGGCATGATCCTGTCGGTGCCCGACGGCCGTCAGCCCGAGCTCAACCGGCTTTATCTGCGTCGGGGCGGCCTGCCCGAGGCCGGTCGGGCGGATCAGGTGGTCATCAGCGAGCCCTTTGCCCAAGCCCATGACCTGCATCCCGGCGACCGACTCACCGCCATCATCAACGGCCGCCTGGAACGGCTCACCATCAGCGGGGTGGTCCTGTCGCCGGAGTTCATCTATCAGGTGGGACCGACGGATCTGTTGCCTGACTACCAGCGCTACGGGGTCCTGTGGATGAACCGCCGGGGGCTGGCCCAGGCCATGGATCTGGACGGCGCCTTCAACAGTGTGCTGATCTCCCTCCAGGCCGGTGCGGTCGAGGCAGCGGTGATCGAGGCCCTGGACTTGCGGCTGGCGGCCTATGGGGGCATCGGCGCGGTGGGGCGGGAAGATCAGGTCTCCCACCGCTTCCTGTCCGATGAGCTGGATCAGTTGCGGGTGATGGCGGTGATCCTGCCCACCATCTTCCTGGGGGTGGCCGCCTTTCTGCTCAACATACTCATGGGGCGCATCATCCGCACCCAGCGTCAGCAGGTGGCCATCCTCAAGGCCTTCGGCTATCACGACGGGGACATTGCTCTGCATTTCGGTCTGCTCACCGGGCTGATCGTGCTGGTGGGCGCCATGTCGGGCATCCTGCTGGGGGCCTGGTCGGCACAGGCCATGGCCGGGGTCTATGCCGAGTATTACCGGTTTCCGGAGATGAGTTTCCGGTTGCAGCCACGGATCATCCTGCTGGCCCTGGCGGTGGCCGCCGGGGCGGCCCTGTTGGGGACCTGGCGGGCGGTGAGGCAGGCCGTCACTCTGCCCCCCGCCCAGGCCATGCGGCCGCCGGCCCCGGAACGGTTCCGGTCCTCCCGGCTGGAGCGGTCGGCCCTGGGGCGCCGGTTGTCCCAGCCCAGCCGCATCATCGTGCGCAACCTATCCCGCCACCGTTTCAAGGCCTTCATGTCCATGCTGGGGATCGGACTGTCCGGCGGGTTGCTGCTGCTGGGCAGCTACCAGTTCAATGCGGTGGACCATCTGCTGGACATCCAGTACCGGCTGGTGATGAAGATGGATCTGCACCTGAGCTTCACCGATCCCGCCCCGGAGCGGGCTCTGGCCGAACTGCGAACCCTGCCGGGGGTGCAGTACGCGGAAGGCTATCGCACCGTCCCGGTGCGCCTGGTCCACGGGCGTCGGGACTATCGAACCGCCATCCAGGGCATGGAGGCACAGCCCCGGTTGCGTGGGTTGCTGGATGCCGATCACCGGCCCATCTCCCTGCCGCCGGAGGGCCTGTTGCTCACCGGCTATCTGGCGGCATATCTGGGGGTGCGACCCGGTGAACATGTCACGGTGGAAGTGCTGGAGGGGCATCGCCGCACCCTCCAGGTGCCCTTGGCCGGTATCGTGGACGAGCCCATCGGCGTCAGTGCCTACATGGAGCGGCGGGTCCTGAACCGCTTGATGAGGGAGGGTCCGGCCCTTTCCGGGGCCTGGCTCATGGTGGCGGACCATGAGCAGGCCCGGCTGTTTGAGCGCCTGTGGGAGATGCCCCGGGTGGCAGGGATCGGCATGATCGATGATGCGGAACGTCAGTTCCGGGACTATATCGAGGACACGGTGCTGATCATGATGGGTATCCTGTTGCTGATGGCCGGTTCCATCACCTTTGCCGTGGTCTACAACAATGCCCGCATTGCCTTTGCCGAGCGGGAGCGGGAACTGGCCACCCTGCGGGTGCTGGGGCTGAGTCGCGGCGAGGTCAACTGGGTCCTGATCGGCGAGATGGCCCTGCTGACCCTGCTGGCCATCCCCCTGGGATGGGTCGTGGGGACGGTCTTTGCCTGGCTGCTGAACCAGGCCCTGAGCATGGACCTGTTCCGCATACCGTTTGTCATCACCCCGGCCACCTACGCCTTTTCCGCTGCCGGGGTGCTGCTGGCGGCGGCGCTGTCGGTGCTGTTGATCGCACGCCGGCTGGCGCGGCTGGATATGGTGACTGCGCTCAAGAGCAACGAATGATGCCGTCGACCCGACAACCGACAACCCGGTCCGAACCATGCCGCTGTTCAAGAAGATCCTGATCGCCCTCATGGGTCTGGCCATCCTGGTGCTGCTGGGGTTGGCCCTGCGGCCCGCGCCCATCCCGGTCAGTGCCACCGAGGTGATCCGGGGACCCTTCGCGGAATATGTGGAGGACGAGGGCCGTACCCGCCTGCGTCATGCCTACACCGTCACCGCCCCCATCGACGGCTACCTGCGCCGGGTGACCCTGGAGCCGGGGGACTCGGTGGACATCGACGATGTCCTGTTCCTGCTGGAGCCGGCCCCGGCCCCGGGACTGGACCTGCGCAGCCGGGAACAGGCTCGGGAGGCCGTCCGAGCCGCGGCTGCCCGGCAGGAGGCCGCTCGGGCCGAGTTGGAGGTCCGCCAGGCTGAAAGCCGTCTGGCGCGACAGGAGCATGAACGCAGCGAACGCTTGTTCCGGCAATCCCAGATCGCCGCCGAGGAACGGGATCGTCGCCTGGCCGTGCGGGATGCGGCCCAGGCGGCGGAGCGGGCGGCCAGGCACGGGGTGGATGTGGCGGGATTCGATCTGGCCGCCGCTCGCCTGGTGCTGGATGTGGCCGATGGTCGCCGCACCGGGGAGGAGATCCCGGCCGTGGCCGTCCGCGCCCCGGTCGCGGGGCTGGTGACCCAGCGGCACCGGTACGACGAAGGCCCGATTCAGGCCGGGGAGGCGGTGTTGGCGCTGGGCAACCTGGATGACCTGGAGGTCAAGGTGGACCTGCTGTCCATGGAGGCGGTGCGCCTGCGTCCCGGCATGCGGGTCATCCTGGAACGCTGGGGTGGCGGCGACGCTTTGGAAGGCAGGGTGCGGCGGGTGGAGCCGGCGGGGTTTGAAAAGGTGTCCGCTCTGGGGGTGGAGGAGCAGCGGGTGTACGTCTGGTCCACCCTGGCGTCACCGCGGGAACAGTGGCGCCACCTGGGGGACGGCTACCGGGTGGAAGCCCGTTTCGTGCTCTGGGAAGGGGAGGATGTGCTCCAGATTCCCACCAGCGCCCTGTTCCGGCACGACGATGCCTGGGCCGTGTTCATGATCCGGGACGGGCGTGCCCGCCTGCAGCGGGTGGAGATCGGCCGTCGCAGTGGATTGTGGACCCAACTCCTGGAGGGTCTGAATCCCGGGGAGCCCATCATCACCCACCCGGGAGACCGGGTGCAGGAAAACAGTCGTGTCCGGGCCGAATTCCATCAGAACCCGTTCAGATGATCGTCCCCGTTCCCATGCAGGCTGTACTGTCCCTGGCGGGGGATTCTCCTGATGCTGTCACTGCAGTCTCGCAGGGCCTTGGCCATCTGGGCACCGTTCTGGTAACGCAGGTCGGGATTTTTCTGCAGTGCTTTTTTCACCATCACCTGGATCACCGGCCCCAGTTCCGGACGCAATGAGAGGATGTCGCGGGGCGGTGACTGGGCGATCCGGGATACCAGCTCGGTCAGAGTGTCGGCCTTGAAGGGCAGTTCTCCCGTCAGTAGCTGGTACAGGCAGACCCCCAGGGAAAACAGGTCGGCGCGGGCGTCCACCGTCTGGCCCGTGACCAGCTCCGGCGACATGAAGGCGGGGGTGCCCTGGCGCGGGCCGCTGTCGGTACGCTCGTGCCCGATGATGCCGGCGATGCCGAAGTCGGTGATCTTCACCGTCCGCCGCTCCCGGTCGTAGATGATGTTGGCCGGCTTGACATCCCGGTGCAGGACGCCCTGTTCATGGGCATAGGCCAGTCCCTCGGCCACCTGGGCGCACGCCTCCAGTACCTCGGGGATGGGCAGCAGGGTGTCCGGACGGGTAAAGACCTCCAGCGGCTCGCCTTCCAGGTAATCCATGGCGATGAAGGCCAGGTCGTGCTCCTCGCCCACATCGTAGACCGTCACGATATGACGGTGGTCAAGACGCCCGGAGGCCTCTGCCTCGCGGAAGAATCGCTGTTTTGCCTCCTCCCGGACCTCCGGTTCGAAGGTCCGGTCCAGGGCCAGGGTCTTGATCGCCACCCGGCGATTGATATGGGGATCCACCCCCAGGTAGACGATACCCATGGCGCCTTTGCCCAGCTGTCTTTCCACCCGGTAACGGCCGATCATGGGCTGGTCGGTGCCGTCATCGGACAGCAGCAGCTCCTTGCCGCCGCCGAGGTGTTTCATGTCCCCCAGACGGGGCTGTCTGGAGCCGGCGAAGGGCTTGAGACGGGCCAGTCGTTGCTCGGTATCCTGGAATGCGGGATTCCGATCCTGCAGATACTGAAAGACCTCCACCGCACGGCCGTACTGACGTCTGCGTTCAAAGTCGCGGCCCAGTCGGTACAGTTCGCCGAACAGCGGCTCCAGGGGGGGATGACAGCGTTGCAGGGCCGCAAACGACGGCTCCAGGTGTCCCTGTTCCCGTAACTGTGTCCCCAGTTGCAGTCGGGCCTCGGCGGCATCAAGCCGGTCCCGCGCCAGGCGTCGCGTGAGTCGGGCCTGGATCACCAGTAGCCCGTGCCCCAGGCCGATGAGCAGGGCAGGGAGGACGAGCGGCAGCCACCAGCCCGTTGCCGGCAGCGCGGTCAGCGTCAACAGCAGCAGGCCAAGGACCAGGGCGCCGCTGCCGAGGACGGTGCGACGCGAGTCCGGCCCGCGGCTTGCCGGCCAGAGCAGGTAGAGGGCCGCCGCCACCAGCAGCCATCGCTCCAGGGCGTGAAATCCGCTGCCGACACGAACACGGTGACCTTCATGGACGGCCCCCGCGGCCCAGGCGGTCCATACGGCGGGGGGCAGGCTCAGGCCCCCATGGGTGATGAAGGGGGTCTGATGCGGTTGATTCAGGCCGATGACCACGGCCCGGTCCTGGATCGCACTCGCCGGTATCCGTTCCATCAACAGGTCGTCCAGTGTCCAGGTGTCCAGCGCCCGTCCCCGGGGGTCTTGTCGCGGCGGGAAGGTATGAAGCGACAGATCCGGGCCAAGGCTCAGAAAATCATTGCCCATTCGAACACCCCGGCCGGGCGTCACCACCAGGTCACCGGGCGCATGTCCCGCCAGGACGGCCGCCAGCCCCAGGGCCATGCCCGGCAGGTGACCGCCGCGCACCGGCAGCAGAGCCGGGTCCGGTGGTTGCGGACGATCCGCGGAGGGTGTCACGGCCACGGTGGCGGCCTCGAACAGGTGCGGGACCGGCACCCGCAGGTGACTGTCCGTCCCGGGCAGGACGGCCGGGCGCGCCAGCAGGCGCAGGACCGGCCATTGCGGCCAGGCCGGGGAGGTGCTGTCCAGCCGTCCTTCCGGCAGAGAGGCCGGACCGCTGCCCCGATGCAGGGGGGCGGCCACAAGGGCATTGCCATGCCCGGCTAGAGCCCGGGCCAGCATCCTGTCGGTATCCTGATCAGGGCGGGGCGCAAGGATGGGCGTTTCAGGATAGTCCAGATCCAGATGCAGGCCGATGCCGGCCGCCCCCATGGCATGGAGCCTGTCCACGGCCTGGGCCAGCGTGGCCCGGGAGAAGGGGACGTGTCGGCGGATATCCTCGTCTCGGATCTCGATCAGGACCATGCGTGGGAGCCGGTCCGGGCGGGGCAGCAACTGGGTGGCCGTCTGATAGGCGGTCTGTTCCAGGGAGCGCAGGGGCACGGTATAACTGCCCAGCAGCAAGATCAGCAGCAGGGCGACGGTCAGTATCAGCGCCCATTTATCGGGGCGTGCCGGTGAGTGGGACAAGAGGCCGCGGACTCCGCGCAGGGGTTCCCCGTCAGTTATAGACTGCCGAGGCCGGCAAGTCATCCTGTGCCGGCAGCGGGTCCGGCGGTGCCTGAACGAACCCGGTCGACCCGGGTCAGACCTGAGAGCATCCAATCCTCAATCCGTACCACCCCCATTTACAGGAGACATCATGAGCCTGCTGATCAAGGGCCAGCTGCGCAGCGACTGGCTGGCCGAGGAAACCGAGGACGGTGAATTCATTCGCAAGGATTCCTTGTTTCGTCACTGGATCACCCCGGACGGCGCACCCGGACCCACCGGTGAGGGCGGCTTCCCCGCGGAGCCCGGCCGTTATCACCTCTACGTCTGCCTGGCCTGTCCCTGGGCCCACCGCACCCTGATCTTCCGCGCCCTGAAGGGGTTGGAAGAGGTTATCGGCGTCTCGGTGGTGAACCCGTTCATGCTGGAACAGGGCTGGAGCTTTCATCCCTGGCCGGGTGCGACGGAGGATCACGTCAACGGCTTTGAATACCTGCATCAGGCCTACACCCTGGCGGACCCGGAGTACACCGGCATCGTCACCGTGCCCACCCTCTGGGACCGACATCGCCGGACCATCGTCAACAACGAGTCCTCCGAGATCATCCGCATGTTCAACAGCGCCTTCGAGGCGTACACCGATCAGCACGCAGATTTCTATCCCGAGGCCCTGCGGGGGCAGGTCGATGCCGTCAACCAAAGGATCTATGACACGTTGAACAATGGCGTGTACCGGGCCGGGTTCGCCACCGAACAGGCCGCCTATGAACGGGCCTTCGACCGCCTGTTCGAGACCCTCGACTGGCTGGAGGAGCGACTGTCCCGGCAACGGTACCTGGTGGGTGACCGGATCACCGAGGCGGACTGGCGCCTGTTCACCACCCTGGTACGCTTTGATGCCGTGTACTACAGCCATTTCAAGTGCAATCGGCAGCGCCTGGTGGACTACCCGAACCTGTGGGCGTACACCCGGGAGCTGTATCAGGTGCAGGGGGTGGCGGCAACCGTGAACATGGATCACATCAAGACCCATTACTACGGCAGTCATGAGCATCTGAATCCCGGTGGTATCATTCCCCGCGGCCCGGTGCTGGATTTCATGGCGCCCCACGACCGTGACCGTGTTGACCCCCTCACCCCAACCCCTCTCCCCAAGGGATAGGGGTATTGATTGCCCCCTTCCGCCCTTGGCGGAAGGATTCGATTTTGCCGAGGACTGAACGTGACTGGAAAGAAACTGATCGCCCCGGGCATCCTGACCCTGGCCATCCTCGCGGGGGCGGCCTATGTGATGCTGGCGGATCACTCTGCGCCGCCACCGTCCGCCCGGGGGGCCCAGGGGCCGGTCCCGGTGGTGGTGGCCCCCGTTGCCCAGCGTTATTTCGAGACCAGCCTGGAATCCCTCGGCACCGCCGGCGCCAACGAATCGGTGGAAATCACCGCCCGCATCACCTCGCCAGTGGAGAGCATCGAGTTCCGCGATGGCCAGCAGGTGACCCGGGGCCAGGTGCTGGTGCGCCTGGCGGCCGCCGAGGAGATGGCCGAGGCCCGCGAGCGGCAGGTCGGCGTGGAGGAACAGCGTCGGGAGCTGGAGCGCATCCGCGGCCTGGTGGCCGACCGCAACCTGCCCCGGCAGCGCCTGGATGAGCAGCAGTCCCGCCTGAGCGAGGCCCAGGCCCGGCTGGAAGCGGCCCAGGTGCGGGTGGCCGATCGGGTGATCCGTGCCCCCTTTGATGGCGTCGTGGGTTTTCGTCGCGTCAGCCTCGGCGCCCTGGTCACGCCGGGTACTGTCATCACCACCCTGGACGACATCAGCATCATCAAGCTGGATTTCAGCGTGCCGGAAACCTTTCTCCCCGGTGTCGCCGCCGGTCAGCGCATCGAGGCCCGCAGCGCCGCCTACCGGGATCGCACCTTCCAGGGCGAGGTCACCAGCGTGGATACCCGTGTCGATCCCGGCACCCGCGCCGCCATGGTGCGGGCCGCTATCCCCAATCCCGAGGGCGCCTTGCGCCCCGGCATGCTGATGACGCTCACCCTGGTCAAGGATGAAACCGAGTCCCTGTCCGTGCCCGAATCGGCCCTCATGCAGGTGCGGGATCAGCACTATGTCTTCGTGGTCACCGACGAGAACCAGGTGCGTCGACAGGACGTGCAGGCCGGTCGCCGGGTCCCCGGCTACGTGGAAATCCTGTCAGGTCTGGAAGCGGGCACCCGGGTGGTCCAGGAAGGCACGGTCCGCATCCGTCCCGGCAGCGCCGTGGAAGTGGTGCGGGAATACCAACCCGACGGTGAACGCTCATGATCCTTTCCGACGTTGCCAATCGCCGGCCGGTCCTGGCCGTGGTGATCAGCCTGCTGTTGGTCACCTTCGGGGTGCTGTCCTTTGATCGTCTGCCGCTGCGGGAATACCCGGACATCAACCCGCCGGTGGTGACGGTGCAGACCGATTATCGGGGCGCCAACGCCGCCATCGTCGAGACCAAGATCACCCAGCTTATCGAGGACCGGGTCAGCGGTATCGAGGGGATCAAGTGGATTTCCTCGGAGAGCATCGACGGCCAGTCCCGCCTCACCATCGAATTCCAGATCAACCGGGACATCGACGCCGCCGCCAACGACGTGCGCGAGGCGGTGGCCCGGGTATTGCGGCAGCTGCCGGACGAGGCGGACCCGCCCCAGGTGTTCAAGGCGGATACCAATGCCGACCCCATCATGTGGCTCAACCTGGCCAGCGAGCACATGGACGGCCTGCAGCTCACCGACTATGCCGAGCGGTATCTGGTGGACCGCCTGTCCACCGTGGACGGGGTGGCCCTGATCCGGATCGGCGGCGCCAAGCGCTATGCCATGCGCATCTGGCTGGACCGGGAGGCCCTGGCCGCCCGGGCGCTGACCGTGGATGACGTGGAGTCGGCCCTGCGCCGGGAGAACGTGGAACTCCCCGCCGGACGGGTGGAGTCGGTTGAGCGTGAATTCAATGTGCGCCTGGCCCGAGGCTATCAGAGCGCCGATGACTTTGCCCGTCTGGTGATCCGGCGCGGCGATGACGGCCATCTGGTGCGCCTGGGGGAGGTGGCCCGGGTGGCCGTGGGGCCGGAAAACGACCGCACCGAACTACGCGGCAACGGCGAGGACATGGTGGGCCTGGGGATCATCCAGCAATCCACCGCCAACACCCTGGCGGTGTCCCAGGCGGTGCGGGCGGAGGTGGACCTCATCAACCCCACCCTGCCCGAGGGCACCCGCATCGCCATGAGCTATGACACCTCGGTGTTCATCGACGGCGCCATCAAGGAGGTATTCACCACCCTGTTCATCGCCATGATGGTGGTGATCCTGGTGATCTATCTGTTCCTGGGCAGCATGCGGGCCATGCTGGTGCCGGCGGTGACGGTACCCGTCTCCCTCACGGCCGCCTTCATTGCCCTCTATGCCCTGGGCTTTTCCGTCAATCTGCTCACCCTGCTGGCGCTGGTGCTGGCCATCGGCCTGGTGGTGGACGATGCCATCGTGGTGCTGGAGAATATTCACCGCCGCATCGAGGCCGGGGAACCGCCCCAGTTGGCAGCCTACCGGGGGGCGCGGCAGGTGGGCTTTGCGGTGGTGGCCACCACCTTGGTGCTCATCTCCGTGTTCGTGCCCCTGGCCTTTCTGGAAGGCAATATCGGACGCCTGTTCACCGAGTTCGCCCTGGCCATGGCGGCGGCGGTGGCCTTTTCCAGCATCGTGGCCCTGACCCTGTCGCCGGTGATGTGTGCCCGCCTGATCCGCAAGGACACCGGCAAGACCGGCCTGAATCACGTCATGGCGCTGACCTTTGATCGCCTGTCGGGGTTCTACGGCAAGGCCCTGCGGGGTTCTCTCAAGGTGCCCGTGGTGACCGGCGTGGTCATGGTGGTTATGCTGGTGGCCATCATCGCCCTGGTCGAACGCATCCCCGATGAGTATGCCCCGCCGGAAGACCGGGGGGCCTTCTTCGTCCTGGTGGATGGCCCGGAAGGGGCGGGTTACGAACACATGCAGTCCCAGATGCGGCAGGTGGAGGCGCGCCTCATGCCCCTGATCGAATCCGGCGAGGCCATCCGGGTGCTGGCCCGGACCCCGCGGGGCTTCGGTGGCGCAGAGGCGGTGAATAACGGCTTCGGCATCGTGGTATTGGCCCACTGGAATGACCGTGAACGCTCCGCCTGGGAGATCATGAACGCCCTGTCGGCGGAGCTGGCCGAGATCCCGGATGTGCGGGCCATCAGCGTCATGCGCCAGGGGTTGGGCGGGCGTCGGGTGGGCCAGCCGGTCCAGTTTGTCATCGGTGGTCCCAGCTATGATGAACTGGTGGAGTGGCGGGACCTGATCATCGAGCGGGCTTCGGAAAACCCCAACCTGAGAAACCTGGATTCCGATTTCAAGGAGACCCGACCCCAGCTCATGGTGACCATCGACAAGGACCGGGCGGCGGATCTGGGGGTGTCGTTCGAGAGCATCGGCCGGACCCTGGAAACGGTCCTGGGTTCTCGGCGGGTGACCACCTACATCGATCGGGGCGAGGAGTATGACGTGATCCTGGAAGGGGTTCCGGATCAGCGCCGGACCCCCGACGACATCCGCAACATCTACGTGCGTTCCGCCACCACGGGGGCCTTGATCCCCCTGTCCAACGTGGTGAGTTTCGTCGAACAGGCGGATGCGGCCACTCTGAGCCGCTACAACCGCATGCGTGCCATCACCATCACTGCGGGTCTGGCCCCTGGATATACCCTGGGGGAGGCCCTGGAGTACCTGGAGCGCATCGCCGGGGAGGAGCTGCCGGCGGAGGCACGCATCGACTACAAGGGTGAGTCCCTGGAGTTCAAGGAGGCGGGTGGTGCCATCCTGTTCATCTTCGTGCTGGCCCTGGTGGTGGTGTTTTTGGTGCTGGCGGCCCAGTTCGAGAGCTTCGTCCAGCCGGCGGTGATCCTCACCACCGTACCGCTGGCGGTGGTGGGGGCGTTGGTGGGACTGCTGCTGACCGGCCAGACTCTCAACATCTACAGCCAGATCGGGATCGTCATGCTCATCGGCCTGGCGGCCAAGAACGGCATCCTGATCGTGGAGTTCACTAACCAGTTGCGGGACACGGGGCGGGAGTTCGGGGAGGCCCTGGTGGAGGCGGCGCAGATCCGGCTGCGGCCCGTGCTGATGACGGCCTTCACCACGGTGATGGGCACCCTGCCGCTGATCCTGGCCAGCGGTCCGGGGGCGGAGAGCCGGTTTGTGATCGGTACGGTGGTATTTTCCGGGGTATTGTTCGCCACCTTGTTCACCCTGTTCGTGGTGCCGGTGGCCTATCAGACCCTGGCCCGCAACACCACCTCGCCGGGCGAGACCGGGCGGCGCATCGACGAGCTGGACCGGCAACATGGGGAAGCCGGGGTGTAGGTGCCGAGGGATGAGGGGCGGGCGCCGGGGCGCGATGGGCGTTACTCGTCTTGCTCGCTGCTCCCATGAAACCGCAACGCCGCCGAGTTGATGCAGTAGCGCAGCCCGGTCGGCGGCGGGCCGTCCTCGAACACATGCCCCAGATGGGCATCGCAGCGGGCACAGCGCACCTCCACCCGGCTCATGAACAGTCCGCGATCCACATGCCGCGCCAGGGCCGACTCGCTCACCGGCTGCCAGTAGCTGGGCCAGCCGCTGCCCGAGTCGTACTTGTGCTCACTGCTGAACAGCGGGGCATCACAGCAGATGCAGTGATACACCCCCGGGGCCTTGTGGTCATGGAAACAGCCGGTGAAGGCCCGTTCCGTGCCCGCCTCCCGGGTGACGTGATACTGCTCCGGCGTCAGTTCGGCTCGCCACCGGCCCTCGGACTTGCTCACCTTCTCGTTCATGCTGGAGGAACCTCGTTGTTTTTGCCCCTCGCCGGGGATCGGTTATGATCATATCGCCACGCTTCCCTCCCTCCGTAGCAGAGAGGGCGGCTCCCCCCCCCTCTCCCCGTGGGGGAGAAGAGGCGGAAGGGAAGGCGCAGTAAGTGTTCATCACACTACATTGGGACAATGCCGGATGGGAAACGATTCCCTGCAGAGGTGTCTGCCATGACATGCCAAGATTGCCAGGTCATCGAGCGCTGCACCCCGGGACCGGGACGGCTTTATCTGGCGCCGTTTCTTTCCCATACCCTCAAGGCGCTCCATAGTCACTTGCAGACTCGGGGCTATCCGGTCCACAACGGCACCCCGGGGGTACTGGAAGTCCGTCTGGACGACGGCGATCTGCAGCCGCTGGCCCATCTGCTTCGGGACCTCATGAGCGAGGCCGAGATCCGGGACTGTCAGGCCGCCCTGCTGCCCCGGGATCAGTCCTTCGGCATCGTCCATCTGCCGCGAACCCAAACCCTGCATACCCTCCTGGCACGGACCTGCAGCGACTGGCTGATAGACCTCATTGAGGCGGAAAGCCTGGTGTTCCATTTTCAACCGATCGTCCACACCCTGCGTCCGGATCAGGTCTTTGCCTATGAGTCCCTCATGCGCGGGCAACTCCCCGGAAAGAACTCGTTGATCTATCCGGACCGGCTACTGGAGCAGGCCCGGGCCGCCCGCCTCATGTTCCAGCTCGACCGCGTTGCCCGCATCAACGCCATCCGTCAGGCGACGGGGCACGACATCCGCTGCAACATCTTCATCAACTTCAACCCCACCACCATCTACGACCCGGCCTACTGTCTCCAGACCACCCTGCAGGAAGTCCGGCGACTGGGTGCCGATCCGGATCGTTTCGTGTTCGAAGTGGTGGAGACCGAGGCCGTGTCCGATACCGCTCACCTGCGCCGGATCGTGGATTTCTATCGCGGTGCCGGCTTTCGCGTGGCCCTGGATGATCTCGGGGCCGGTTATGCCTCACTCAACCTGCTGGCGGAACTGCGGCCGGATTTCGTCAAGTTCGATCGTGCTATGGTGAAAGGGATCGACCAGGACCCCTTTCGTCAGAAAGTGCTGGCCAAGCTGATCGAGATGGCCGGCGAGTTGGGCATCGCCACCATCGCCGAAGGCGTGGAAACCCGCGCTGAATGGGACTGGCTGCGTGGGCAGCAGGTGAACTACGTGCAGGGCTACCTGTTTGCCCGTCCGGCGACACCGCCGCCGGCCCCCGAGGTACCCAAAGACTGACCCGAGGTATTCAAAGACCGATATGACGAGGGAGACCCCCGCTTGACCGACCCCATCAGCTCCGCCTACCGCCTTCTGGAGGCCTCCCAGGTACATTATCAGGGCCGGGTGGTCGGAACCATCGCCAGTCTCGATGCCCAGGCGCCGGCCGACAACTACGCCGACTGCTTTGTCCGGGACTTCGTCCCTTCCGGCCTGGTCTTCCTGCTGGACGGGCACCACGGGATCGTTCGCGATTTCCTGGCCCTGGTGCTCAAGCTGCGGGACCAGCAGGAAGAGGTGGAGGGTCATCGGGCGGTGGCCAAGGTGATGCCCGCCAGTTTTCGGGTGCTGTGCAACGAGGCCGGTGTAGAGGAGATCCATACCGATTTCGGCGACCGGGCCATCGGCCGGGTGGCGCCGGTGGATTCCATGATGTGGTGGCTGATCCTGCTGGTGGCCTACGAACGGGTCAGCGGTGATACCGCCTTCACCCGTTCCCCCGAGTGCCGCCGGGGCGTGCGCATGATCCTCAATATCTGCCTGCAGGACCGTTTCGAGATCTTCCCGACCTTGCTGGTGCCCGACGGCTCATTCATGATCGACCGGCGCATGGGGGTCTACGGTCACCCCCTGGAGATCCAATCCCTGTTCTTCGGCGCCCTGCGGGCGGCCCTGGAACTGCTGGACCCGGACGACCCGGAAAATCAGGCCATCCATCTGCAGTCACGCAAGCGCCTGGACCAGCTCACCGAGTACGTGCGCCACTATTACTGGCTGGACGAGGACCGGCTCAACCGGATCCATCGCTACCGTACCGAGATCTTCGGCCATGATTCGGAAAATGCCCTGAACATTCACCCGGAGAGCATCCCCGACTGGGTCAGCGACTGGCTGCCCCCGCAGACCGGCTATCTGGTGGGCAACCTGGGGCCGGGACGGATGGATTTCCGCTTCTTCTCCCTGGGCAACCTGCTGGCGGTGCTGTTCGGTCTGGCGGACCCGGAGCAGGGGAAGCGCGTCATGGCCCTGTTCGACCAGCGCTGGAGTGATCTGGCGGGGATGATGCCGGTGAAGATCTGCTTCCCGGCCATGGAAGGGGACGAATGGCGGCTCATGACCGGCTCCGATCCCAAGAACATCCCCTGGTCCTATCACAACGGCGGCAACTGGCCGGCCCTGCTGTGGGCCTTCGTCGCCGCCGCCCTCCATGCCGGTCGGGAAGACCTGGCCCGCCGTGCCCATGACACCGCCGCCCCCCGTCTCTACGCCAACGGCTGGCCGGAATATTACGATGGGCGCAACGGCCGTCTCATCGGCCGGCGTTCGAACTTCAACCAGACCTGGTCGGCCGCCGCGCTGATCCTGGCACACAAGTTCATCGAGGACCCGTCCACCCTGGACGTCTTGAGCCTCAAGGGATACGAGACACCATCATGAAAAAGACACAAAGCAAGGCCCGTCAGGGCGAGGGCCTGTATATCGTTCTGATCAGTATCCACGGCCTGGTCCGTGGGGATGAACTGGAACTGGGGCGCGATGCCGATACCGGCGGCCAGATCAAGTACGTGGTGGAACTGGCCCGGGCCCTGGGCGCCCATCCGGAAGTCGGCCGTGTGGACCTGCTCACCCGCCGGGTGGTGGACAATCGGGTCGCCGACGACTACGCCCAGCCGGAAGAGGACCTGGGCAACGGGGTGCGCATCATCCGCCTGGACTGCGGCCCGCGCCGCTATCTGCGCAAGGAAAAGCTCTGGCCCTATCTGGACTGCTTTGCCGACAATGCCATCAAGCATGTGCGCCAGGTGGGCCTGATGCCGGACGTGGTGCACGGCCACTATGCCGATGCCGGGCATGTGGCCGTGCGGGTGGCCGGCCTGATGGGGGTGCCGCTGGTGCAGACCGGCCATTCCCTGGGCAGGATCAAGCGGGAACGTCTGCTGGAGAAGGGGGCCTCGTCGGATGATATCGAGCGTCGCTACCATATCAGCCGTCGCATCGAAGCCGAGGAAGAGGTTTTGGGCAATGCCTACATGGTCATCGCCAGTACCCGGCAGGAGGTGGATGAACAGTACGCCCTCTATGACCATTACCGGCCGGAACGCATGGTGGTGATCCCACCGGGCACGGACCTGAGCCGTTTTCATCCCCCCAGGGCCCGCGCCCCCCGGCCGACCATTTATCAGACCCTGCGACGCTTTCTCAAGGACCCGGACAAGCCCATGGTCATGGCCCTGTCCCGCCCCGACGAGCGCAAGAACATCCCCACCCTGGTCAAGGCCTACGCGGAGCACCCGGAGTTGCGCAAGACTGCCAACCTGGTCATTGTCGCCGGCAACCGGGACAGCATCCGCGAGATGGACCGGGGGGCTCGCGACGTCCTCACCGAAGTGATGATGCTCATCGATGACCATGACCTCTACGGCTCCGTGGCCTTTCCCAAGCACCACAGTGCCGACGATGTGCCCGATCTTTACCGTCTGGTGACCCGCACCCGGGGCGTCTTCGTCAATCCCGCCCTGACCGAACCCTTCGGCCTGACCCTGATCGAGGCCTGCGCCAGCGGCGCCCCCATCGTGGCCACGGAAGACGGGGGACCCCGGGACATCATGGCGCACTGCAACAGCGGTGAACTGGTACACCCCCTGGACAGCCGGTCCATGGCGGAGGCCATCCACGGCATCATCAGTGACCCGGCGCGCTGGAAGCGTCTCTCGGACAACGGGCTCAAGGGCGTGCGCAAGCACTATGCCTGGGAAGGCCATGCGGACAACTACATCAAGCGGCTCAAGGGGTTGCGTCGGGAGGCCAGCCGTCATCGCCGTGGTCAGCAGCGCCTCTCCGGCAAACTGTCCCAGGCGGATCGCGCCCTGATCTCCGACATCGACAACACCCTGCTGGGTGACCGGGCCGCCCTGCGGGTCATGTTGCAAAGGCTCAAGGAACAGGGCAGGGGCGTGGCCTTCGGCATCGCCACCGGCCGGCGTCTGGATTCGGCCATCCAGGTGCTCAAGGAATGGGGGGTGCCCACGCCGGATGTGATGATCACCTCCGTGGGTGCCGAGATCCATTACGGCCCGGAGATGACCGAGGACCAGGGCTGGTCCCGGCACATCGACCACCGCTGGTCACCGGAGGCCCTGCGCCGTCTGCTGCTGGACCTGCCGGGCATCACCTCGCAGCCGGCGGTGGATCAGCGGCGTCACAAGCTCAGCTTCTTCGTGGACCCGACCAAGGCCCCCGGGATGAAGGACATCGAGCGGCTGCTGCACCAGGAAGACCTGCACGCCAACATCATCTATTCCCATGACCATTTTCTGGACCTGCTGCCGGTGCGGGCTTCCAAGGGCTTTGCCGTGCGCTACTTTGCCGACAAGTGGGGCATCCCCCTGGACCACACCCTGGTGGCCGGGGACTCGGGCAACGACGAGGACATGCTGCGGGGCAGTACCCTGGGGGTGGTGGTCGGTAATCACCAGCCCGAGCTGGAACATCTCTACGGCTTCAAACGGGTCTACTTCGCCGATGCCACCCATGCGGGCGGCATCGGCGAAGCCTTTGATCACTACGACTTTTTCGGCCGGTGCGGGGTGCCCGGGGATGACGACGAAGAGTGACCGTTTTTTATGACCCTGCCGGATGATCCGACCCCCGTCGCCACCCTGAATCTCATCACCGGCTTTCTGGGCGCTGGCAAGACCACCACGGTGTTGCACCTGCTCCGTCAGCGGCCGGCCCACGAGCGCTGGGCGGTGCTGGTGAACGAATTCGGCGAGGTGGGCATTGATGGCGCCGTGATTGCGTCGGCAGGCACGGACGCGGTGCCGGTCAGGGAAGTGGCCGGCGGCTGCATCTGCTGTACCGGAGCCATGAGCCTGCGGGTGGCCCTCACACGGCTGTTGCGGGACATCCGTCCCGACCGCCTGCTGCTGGAACCCACGGGTCTTGGGCATCCCGCCGGCATCATCGACACCCTGCGGGATCCCTGGCTGGCCCGGGCGGTCACCCCGGGCAACAGCCTGTGCGTGGTTGATCCCGGCGGCTTTTCCGCGGATCGTCTCTCCCGTTCCGCCATCTACCGGGACCAGATCAGCCTGGCGGACGTGGTGATCATCAACAAGACGGACGTCTCCACCCCGGAGCAGATTCAGGCCCTGGACGATCACCTCAAGGGCCTTTATCCGCCCAAGCGGGCGATCATTCATGCCCGGCGGGGCGAGGTGGATGCGGCCATGCTGGACCTGCCGGCCGTGGGTGCCCCCGGACCGATCCTGCGTCCGCTGGACCGAGGCGCCCAGGCCCCGGCGGCGGATACCGCCCGGGGCTGGCACTTTGACCATGGGCAGTGCTTTGACCTATCGCGGGTGCAGGCCCTGTTCACGGCCTCGCCCTGGCGGGACCTGCTCCGGGCCAAGGGGGTACTGCGGACCGGCCGTGAATGGCAGCGTTTCGACTGGGCGGAAGGGCGATTCAGCACCGAACCCATGGTCTGGCGCCGTGATAGCCGGGTGGAGTGCATCGCGCCGCGGGCCGCCATGGATTGGGCGGCCATCGAAGCCGGATTCAGGGGGGCGATCGCCGTCGCTTCCCCCCGCCCCGGCACGGGGGAGATTCGGCCACCCGGCCTCCCCGGGCCGCCCATTCCTCCGGTGTCAGGGTATGCAGCGCCAGGGCATGAACGCCCCCGGACAGCTCCTCCGCCAACAGGCCATAGACCTGCCGATGCCGTGCCGGCAGGCGTAGGCCTTCGAACCGGGGCGAAGCGACGGTGATCTTGAAATGGGATTCTGAACCCGGCGGTACGTTGTGCTTGCTGCTCTCATTGAGCACGTCCAGATGAACCGGGTCCAGCCCCTCGAGCAGTTTCTGCTCGATCCGTGCCTGTGTGCTCATGGTATATCCTGGTGCAGTGGTCGGGTATGGGGCTATGATCGTTAAGGACTGTCCGTTTGGCAAGCTTGGACGCCCCCCATCCCGAAACGCTATAGTGCACCATGGAAGTCAGGCACACGCTCAACCCGGTTGTTCGCACAAGATGATGAAAGAGACCGTTCCCGCCGCCATCCATCTCAAGGATTACGCACCGCCGCGGTGGCGTATCCTCTCGGTGGACCTGTGCTTTGTGCTGGACCCGGAGGATACCCGGGTCAGATCCCGCCTGACCCTGGTGCGCAACGGTCAGGGGGAGGCCCCCCTGCAGCTCAACGGCCAGGATCTGGTGCTCCACGACATCCGTCTCGATGACCGTCCCCTGCAGTCGGGTGACTATCATCTGGAAGGCGAGACCCTGACCCTGCACGATCTGCCCGAGCACTGTGAACTCAGCCTGGAGACGGGCATCGCCCCGGCGGCCAACACGGCGCTGGAGGGCCTCTATGTGTCCGGCGGTAACTTCTGCACCCAGTGCGAGGCGGAAGGGTTCCGGCGCATCACCTGGTTCCTGGACCGACCCGACGTGATGGCCGTCTACACGGTGCGCATCGAGGCCGACAAGGCCCGCTACCCCGTGCTGCTCTCCAACGGCAACCTCACCGACAGCGGCGACCTGCCCGAGGGCCGCCACTTCGCCGTCTGGCACGACCCCTTCCCCAAGCCCAGCTATCTGTTTGCCCTGGTGGCGGGGGATCTGGTCTGCCGGCAGGACTTCTTCACCACCCGCTCCGGACGCGAGGTGGATCTGCGCATCTACGTGCAGCGTCACAACCTGGACAAGTGCGACCACGCCATGCGCTCCCTGCAGGCATCCATGGGCTGGGACGAGGACACCTTCGGCCGGGAATACGATCTGGACATCTACATGATCGTCGCGGTGGACGACTTCAACATGGGGGCCATGGAGAACAAGGGGCTCAACGTCTTCAATTCCAAGTACGTGCTGGCCCGCCCCGATACCGCCACCGATGACGACTTCGTGGCCATCGAGAGCGTCATCGCCCATGAATATTTTCACAACTGGTCCGGCAATCGGGTCACCTGCCGCGACTGGTTCCAGCTCTCCCTCAAGGAGGGGCTGACCGTCTTTCGCGACCAGGAGTTCACCGCCGACCAGAGCCTGCGTGCCGTCAAGCGCATCGGTGACGTACAACGCCTGCGCACCCTGCAGTTCCCCGAGGACGCCGGTCCCATGGCCCACCCGGTGCGCCCCCAGTCTTACATCGAGATCAATAACTTCTACACCATGACGGTGTATGAAAAGGGTGCCGAAGTGGTGCGCATGATCCAGACCCTGGTGGGCCGGGAGGGGTTCCGCCGCGGGCTGGACCTGTACTTCGACCGTCATGATGGTCAGGCGGTGACCACGGACGACTTCGTCAAGGCCATGGAAGATGCCAATGCCCGTGATCTTTCCCGGTTCCGCCGCTGGTATGACCAGGCCGGAACGCCGTTGCTGGAGGTGAACGGGGAGCATGACCCGCGGACCGCCACCTACCGGCTCACGGTGCGCCAGTCCTGCCCGCCCACCAAGAGCCAGCCGGAAAAGCTGCCCCTGCACATTCCCCTGGTCATGGCCCTGCTGGATGCCCGGGGGCAGGAGATCCCCCTGCGCCTGGAGGGGGAGGGCAGTGCCGTTGCCGGTGAGCGCACCCTGGAGCTGACCGCACCCACCCATGTCTTTGTATTCCAGGATGTGCCGGAGCCGCCGGTCCCCTCGCTGCTGCGGGGATTCTCGGCCCCGGTGAATCTGCGGTTTCCCTACACCGATGCGCAGCTGGCCTTCCTCATGGCCCATGACACGGATGACTTCAATCGCTGGGAGGCGGGCCAGCAGTTTGCCCTGAAGGTGTTGCAGGGACTGATCCAGGCCATCCAGGCGGGGCGGCCCCTTGAGCTGGATGCCCGCTTTGAGCAGGCCTTTGGCCAGGTGCTGGCCAATCGGGAACTGGATGCCGCCCTGGTGGCCGAGGCCCTGACCCTGCCGGGAGAGGGCTATCTGGCGGAGCAGATGGCGGTGGTGGACGTGGATGCGATCCATCAGGCCCGACAGTTCCTGCGCCAGGCCCTGGGCGCCACCCTGAGGGATCGGTTCCGTGCCGTCTATGAGGCCATGGCGGGTGCCGAGGGCATGGATGCGACGGCCATGGGGCGCCGTCGCCTGTGCAATCTGTGTCTGGCCTATCTATGTGCCACCGGCACGGTCGAGGCGGTGGCGCTGGCCCGGACCCATTACGATGTCGCCGACAACATGACCGATGCCATGGGTGCCCTGCGGGCCTTGCTGGACTGCCCCGGTGATGAACGGGATCAGGCCCTGGCCCATTTCGAGACCCGCTGGCGGGACGAGCCCCTGGTACTGGACAAGTGGTTCGGGCTGCAGGCGATGGATGCGGCGCCGGGGGCATTGGCGCGGGTGGAGAAATTGCTGGCCCACCCCGGCTTCAGCATCCGCAATCCCAATCGGGTGAGGGCGGTGCTGGGTACCTTTGCCATGGCCAATCCGGTACATTTCCATGCCCTGGATGGGTCCGGTTACACGCTGATCACCGACAACGTCCTGGCTCTGGATGCGCTCAACCCGCAGATCGCGGCCCGGCTGGTGAGCAGCCTGAGCCGCTGGCGGCGTTTTGATGAGGCGCGTCAGGGCTCGATGCGGCGCTGTCTGGAGCGGATCGTGGCCCATCCGGGACTGTCCCGGGACGTGTACGAGATCGCCTCGCGGAGTCTTGATTGAAGATTTTCCCTACCGTGTCGCCCCTCACCCCAACCCTCTCCCCGGCGGGGAGAGGGGGATGGGAAGGCACTGCCCAGCTTCATTGGCGCAAAGGGTAGGGGAGTATTCTCCCTTCTCCTCTTGGGGGAGAAGGGCCGGGGATGAGGGGGGAGCATGCAGAGGATGAACGGTTTTGGGTGGCCAGTACCCTATCAGGGAGATTGCAAGAATCAATTTCAATAATCATTCTCATTTAGCTATTCTCTCAATCAAGGACACATCTGATTCGGGAGACGCCGCCATGACCAAGACCGCCACCTTCGCCGTTGTTCACTTCACCGTCGCTTTTGGCGTGGTTTACGCCTTGACCGGCAGCCTCGTGATCGGGGGGCTCGCCGCCCTGATCGAACCGATGATCAACACCGTGGCCTATCACTTCCATGAAAAGGTCTGGGATCGCATCCGTGCCCGTCGCGCCGCCCGCGACCAGGCTGCCGGCATCTCCCGGGTCGCCATCTGAGGGAACCGATGGACGATCACCCCCAGGACATTCTCCGCAGTACCTTCGGCTACGATCAGTTCCGCTCCCCTCAGGATGAGGTCATCCGGACCCTGCTGCAGGGCATGGACGCCCTGGTGCTCATGCCCACCGGCGGCGGCAAGTCCCTGTGCTATCAGATCCCGGCCATGGCGATGCCCGGCACCGGGATTGTGGTTTCTCCCCTCATTGCCCTCATGCAGGACCAGGTGGTTGCTCTGCGGCAGGCCGGGGTGCGCGCCGCTTATCTCAACTCCACCCTCACACCGGATGAAACCAGGGCCGTGGAAACCCAACTGCTGGATGGGCGGCTGGACCTGCTTTACGTCGCCCCGGAGCGCCTCCTCACCGACCGCACGCTGAGCCTTCTGGACCGGGTTCGCATCAACCTATTTGCCATCGACGAGGCCCATTGCGTCTCCCAGTGGGGTCATGACTTTCGCCCCGAATACATCAAGCTCTCCCTGCTGGCCGAACGCTGGCCCCGAGTGCCGCGCATCGCCCTCACCGCCACCGCCGATGCCCGTACCCGCGAAGAAATCCGCAGCCGCTTGTGCCTGGATCAGGCCCGGGTGTTCATCAGCGGTTTTGATCGTCCCAACATTCGTTATCGCATCAACCAGTCCCCCGGCAATGCCCGGCGAGAGTTGCTGCGCTTCATCCGCGACACCCACCCGGATGAGGCCGGCATCGTCTATTGCCTGTCCCGCAAACGGGTGGAAGAAGTGGCCGACTGGCTCACCGGGCAGGGGCTTACCGCCTTGCCCTACCATGCCGGCCTGCCCGCCGGGGTCCGCGAGTCTCATCAGCGGCGTTTTCTCAATGAAGAAGGCATCATCATCGTCGCCACCATCGCCTTCGGCATGGGCATCGACAAACCCAATGTCCGTTTTGTGGCCCACCTGAACCTGCCCAAGAGTATCGAGGCCTACTATCAGGAGACCGGCCGTGCCGGGCGTGACGGTCTGGCGGCGGACGCCTGGATGAGCTACGGCCTGCAGGATGTGATCACCCTGCGACAGATGGTGGATGCCTCCGATGCCGATGAATCCCACAAGCGGGTCGAGCGCCACAAGCTGGATGCCATGCTCGGTCTGTGCGAGACCGTCACCTGCCGTCGTCAGACCCTGCTCCCCTATTTCGGCGAACCGCGCGCCGAACCCTGCGGCAACTGCGATAACTGCCTTGAACCGCCGCAAACCTGGGACGCGACGGTACCGGCCCAGATGGCCCTGTCCTGCGTCCATCGCACGGGACAGCGCTTCGGTGTGAACTATCTGGTGGACGTGCTCAGGGGCAAGGAGGATGAGCGCATCAGGGGCTTTGGCCATGAACGGCTCAGTGTCTTCGGTATCGGCCGTGATCTGGCCGTGAATGAATGGCGGGGGATCTTTCGCCAGCTGATTGCCCGCGGTCTGCTCACGGTGGACCTGGAAGGCCATGGGGGACTCCACCTGAACCCATCCTGCCGCCCCGTATTGCGGGGGGAGGCCCCCCTGATGTTGCGCAAGGAAACCCGGCCGCCCAGGGTCAGCCGGGAACCGCGTCGTTCAAGGGCGATGGAGCTGGACAGTCCCGAGGATCAGCGTCTATTCGAGGCGCTGCGCGGCTGTCGCCGCCGGCTGGCGGACGAGCAAGGGGTGCCGCCCTATATGGTGTTCAACGACGCCACCTTGCAGGCGATGGCCCAGGTGCGTCCCCATAGCCTGGCGGCCATGGCGGACATCTCGGGGGTGGGAGAGAAAAAGCTGGAGTCCTACGGGCTGGAGTTCCTGGCGGTGATCCGGGAGGCGGAAGCGTAACAGGCAGGTCGCCGGCGCCCGTTACCGGGCGTTGAACACCACGATGGTCTTGCCATGGGCCGTGATCAGCCCCTTTTCTTCCAATTCCTTGAGCACCCGACCGGCCATCTCCCGCGAGCATCCCACGATCTTGGCCAGCTCCTGTCGGGTGATGCGGATCTGCATCCCCTCGGGGTGGGTCAGGGCATCGGGTTGCTGGGCCAGCTCCATCAGGGTGCGGGCGATGCGTCCGGTGACATCCAGGAAGGCCAGGTCGATCACCTTGCGGCTGGTTTCGCGCAACCTGGCCGCCAGTTGGGTCGCCAGCAGGAACATGATCTGGGGGTCCTGCATGGCCAGATCAAGAAATTTGGGGTAGTGGATCTCGGCGGTTTCGGTAGCGGCTCGGGTCATCACTCCGGCGCTGCGGGCCTGGGCGGCAAAAATGCCCATTTCACCAAAAAACTGCCCCGGGTTGAGATAGGCCAGCACGATTTCATGGCCGTGCTCATCCTCTATGGTCACGCTGACCGAACCCTGGATGATATAGTACAGCGTTTCCGGTCGATCCCCGGCGTGAATGATGGTGGACCGGGCGGGATATTGTCGCCGATGACAATGAGATAGCAGTTTTTCCAGCGCCGGGTCAGGCATCTGCTTTTGCCTTGGCAACATGCTCATCGTCCACCTCATAGAGAAGGACCGGTGGGGTGCCGTCGTATTGTGACGGGTTGAATCGTTGGGGATCGTTGTTCTTTTTACCCCGCCACAGTTTATGGTAAAGCCCCCACCTTGTCGAATCAGAGGGTTTCAGCCCTCGTCAAAGAGGAACTCAGAAAGATGAAATCAAGGGTGAAGTGGGTGGACCACATGACTTTCGTGGCCGAGTCCGGTAGCGGTCATGCCGTGGTCATGGACGGGCCGCCGGAGTTTGGTGGACGGAATCTGGGTCCGCGCCCCATGGAGATGCTGCTGATGGGTATGGGGGGGTGTTCCGCCTTCGACGTGGTTCAAATCCTGCAGAAATCCCGTCAGGCCATCAGTGACTGCGAGGTCCTGCTGGAGGCCGAGCGTGCGGACACGGACCCCAAGGTCTTCACCCGCATCCATGCCCATTACGTCGTCACCGGTCGAAATCTTTCCGAGAAGCACGTGGCCCGGGCGGTCGAGCTTTCCGCGGAAAAATACTGCTCCGCCTCGATCATGCTGGGCAGGACCGCCGAGATCACCCATGACTTCGAGATCCGCGAGCCCGACTGATCCGTCTACCGGGAGGGAAGGGCACGGTGATAAACTGCCCCGGGGGCTGCACATCCACCAGGCAATACACGCGATGTGTCAGGAAGAATATTCCCGGGCATGCCGGTCCTGGTCTGTTGATTTGTGACGCAGCTCTCATTTATGCTCCTTTCGCGGGGCATTTTATTGATTGAGTCGGTTGCATTCCAGGCTGGTCTGGGGAGCAGGCAAGGGCCTTGGAGACCTGGGGTCGTGAAAAGGAGGAGCACGTGAACAAGCGTTGTCTGTCAGGCTTTGTGAGTCTTCTCGTTGTTTCGTTGCTGATCCTGGTGCTGAGCGGTTGCGCCACGAGGCACCCGCCACTGGAAACCGTGGAGTTTGCCGGCAGTCCCGATTACATCATCGGCCCGGGCGATAACGTCAATATCTTTATCTGGCGCCAGCCGGAGTTGTCCATGTCGGTGCCGGTCCGGCCCGACGGCAAGATCACTACCCCCCTCATCGAAGATGTTCCCGCCGCCAACAAGACCCCGACCCAACTGGCCCGGGACATGGAAGAAGTCCTGTCCGTCTATGTGCGTGACCCGGTGGTCACCGTGATCGTCACGGGATTCCGCGGACCCTTCGATCAGCAGATCCGGGTGGTGGGGCAGGCGGCCAATCCCCAGGCCATCCCCTATAACGAGAACATGACCCTGCTGGATGTCATGATCGCCGTGGGCGGGGTGACGGAATTTGCTGCCGGCAACCGTGCCTCCATCGTGCGCAACATCAACGGGGAGGCTCAGCAATTCAGGGTCCGTATCAATGACCTGATCAACAGGGGGGATATCCAGGCCAATGTGGCCGTGCTGCCCGGCGATATCCTCATCATTCCCGAGTCCTGGTTCTAAATAAATACACGATCTGTCCCGCAGGTGGGGGTAGCGCGGCGTCATCCCCGGCTTTCAGGTCGAGCCGGACTTACAGGGTGACGCCGTCCTGAGCCAATCTGCACGCTTCAGTAATACGCATGCCGGATCAGTGTTGTGCGGTATGCGAAGGCGAGGAGACCGCCATGCAGGAAATCATCTCTCAGATTCTGGGCTACTTGCGTGATATCTGGCGTTATCGCTGGGTGGTCCTGGTGGTCGCCTGGGTGGTGAGCTTGGCCGGCTGGCTCCATGTCTCCCAGATTCCGGATCAGTATCGCTCATCCGCCCAGGTGCATGTGGATACGGATTCCATGCTGCGTCCCCTGCTTCGGGGGCTGGCGGTGGACACCAACGTCTCCCAGCGGGTGGCCTTCATGACCCGCACCATGCTCACCGGCCCCAATCTGGAAGAGGTGGCCCGAGCCACGGATCTGCACCTCCAAGCCCATACCGATGCCGACATGCAGCGGATCGTCGGGCGGCTGCGCAGCGGCATCAGCATCTCTGCCGGGCGTCAGGACAACGTCTATACCATCGCCTACACCCACGGTAATCCACAGCATGCCTATGACGTGGTCCAGGCGTTGCTGAACCGTTTTGTGGAAGGGGCGTTGGGGGATTCCCGGACGGATACCGATGTGGCACGGCGTTTTCTGGATCAGCAAATCCGGGAATATGAGGAACGACTGATTGCCGCGGAGCGGCGCCTGGCGGACTTTCGTCGTGACAACGCAGGCATGATGCCCGGAGATCAGGGAGGATACTATTCTCGCCTGCAGCAAGCCCGCAATCTCCTTCAGGAAACCCAGCTGCGCCTGAGGGAAGCGGAGAACCGTCGTGACGAGATTCGCCGCCAGCTGGTAGGTGAGGAGCCCACCTTCGGCATCATGGGCGGTACCCGCACCACTCAGGCCACCGCCGCCATCGACGGTCGCATCCAGACTCTTCAGGCGCGCCTGGATGAGTTGTTGCTGACCTTCACGGAGCGACATCCGGACATTCAGAGTATCCGCCGCACCATCGAAGACCTGCAGGCCCAAAGGGAGGAGGAGATCCGCCTGGCCCGCCAGAGTGGCCCCAGCATGGAGCAACTGGACACCAACCCGGTATATCAGCAGATGCGCATGACCCTGTCCAACGCGGACGTGGAGATCGCCAGCCTGCGGGTACGCCTGCAGCAGCACCAGGGCGCAGTGGAGGAACTGCAGCGTCTGGTGGACATCATCCCCGATATCGAGGCGGAGATGACGCGGCTGGACCGGGACTACAACGTCAACCGTGAACAGTATGAGCAACTCCTGCGCCGCCGGGAGTCGGCCGCCCTGAGCCGCAGCGTTGAAGAGCGGGGCGAGCAGGTGCAGTTCCGGGTCATCGAACCGGCCCGGGTCCCGAGATCGCCCTCCGCCCCCAACCGTCCCGCCATGTTCTCCATGGCCCTGCTGGCGGGCCTGGGCCTCGGCGGTGGGCTGGCCTTTCTCATCGGCCAGCTCAGGCCGGTCTTCGACAACCGCCGCTCCCTCAACAAGGTCACGGGCTTCCCGGTGCTGGGCATGGTGAGTCTGCTCGCCAGCCCGAAGCGGCGCCTGCGCGAACGGATCGAACTCATATCCTTCGCCGGCGTAGGGGGGCTGCTGGTGGCGGCGTACTTCGCCGTGGTGGCGGCCGGCGGTATTCACCTGTCCATCGTTGAGAGGCTGCTGGGATGAGCGACAAACAGACCGATCTGAGCCTCATCGAAAAAGCAGTGCGTCGACTGGAGGCCAGGGACGACCCCAAGGACCGGCCCCACGGGGAAAACGATGTGCAAGCACGCCGACCGGCGGACCCCGGCGAGGCCATCCATAGGGATCAGGATAGTGACCGGGGCTCTGCGCGCGCGGTCACAATGCCGCCCTTTGAGCCCTTGCCGGACATTCCCCCTCCGCCGCCGGACGTGGATCTCACCTCGGACCGGTATGTGGAGCTGGATCTGGCCCACCTGCGCGAGCAGGGCTTCATCACCGCGAACTCCGAACGCAATCATGCTTCGGAAGAATTTCGCATGATCAAGCGCCCGTTGCTGGCTAATGCCTTCGGGCGCGGCGCCGAACTGGTCAAACACGGCAATCTGATCATGGTGACCAGTGCCAAATCGGGCGAAGGTAAGACCTTCACCGCCATCAACCTGGCCATGAGCATCGCCATGGAAATGGACAAGACGGTGCTGCTGGTGGATGCGGACGTGGGTCGGGCCAGAGTCCACCAGGTCCTGGGTACCCCCCAGGGGCCTGGGCTGATCGACCTGCTGCTGGACAAGGACCTGGACGTGGGTGACGTCATCATCAAGACCAACATCCCCAAGCTGCGGGTCATCCCCATGGGGCGTTACCACCCCCACTCCAATGAGCTGCTGGCCAGCGAAGAGATGCTCCGCCTCACCCGGGAGCTGGCGGACCGTTATCCGGACCGCGTGGTGATCTTCGATTCCCCACCGCTGCTCATGACCAGTGAGTCGGTGGTGGTGGCAGGCCTGGTGGGCCAGATCGTGTTCGTGGTCGAATCCAGCCGCACCTTGCAAAGCTCGGTCAAGGATGCCTTGGCCATGCTGGATAGCTCCAAGCCCATCGGGCTGGTACTGAACAAGGTCCGCCGCACCCTGGGCAACTACGGGTATGGGTATGGGTACGGCTATGGTTACCACGGCAAGTCCGATACCGCCAAGGAAACCCCGGCATGAAGATCACCCCGTTCGGCACCCTGTTAGGATCTCTGGCGCTGGTGCATGCCGGCGCCGTTCAGGCCGGGAGCTGGGACTTCACGCCCCGTGTCTCCGTGTCCCAGACCTATACGGACAACGTGAATCTGGCCGCTCGCGGGGAAGACAAGGAAAGTGATTCGGTCTCCCAACTCAATACCGGCTTTTCATTGCAGCGCGCCGGCGGACGTACCGACCTCTCCCTGGGCTACAACCTGCAGAGCCTGGCCTATTGGGATGATGACAGCCGCAATAACGTCTATCACCAGCTTGCAGGCACCAGCACCTCCACCCTGATCCGTGAAACCCTGTTTCTGGACGCCTCGGCCACCTACGGGCAGCAGCTGCTGGATGCCCGGGATGGATTTGCCGGTGACAACATCTCCACCGGTGCACGCTCCGATGTGGCCCGTTATTCACTGTCCCCCTACTGGCGCCAGGGGTTTGGCCGTTTCGCCGCGGGGGAGCTGCGCTACACCTGGGACCAGGTGGACTATCAGTCTGGAGGCATCACCGGCAATAACAGTGAGAACCAGCGGATTCAGGCCTCGCTGAACAGTGGTCCTCAGTTCACTACGGTGGCCTGGACCCTGTCCTATAGTTGGGACGAGTCCACCTATGACGACGGCACCGATGTCACTCTGGAATCCCTGGAGGCCCTGGTTCGATTGAACATCAGCCCTCAGTTCAGTGTCTATGCGGCGGGCGGTGAAGAACGTAACGAGTACAACCGGGCCGCCGGAACGGTGGATCCGGACGATAACTTCTGGCGCGCGGGATTCACCTGGTTGCCGGGACCTCGCACCAGCCTGGACGCCTTTTACGGTGAACGCTTCTTCGGTGATACCTACGGCCTGAGCTTCAGCCATCGCTTCCGCCATGCCACCTGGCAGGTGAATTACTCCGAGTCCATCACGTCCCTGAGCCGCATCGAGTTCGTGCCCATCGGCTTCATCGTGGTGGACGACGAGCTCCTGCTGATAGTTGATCCCCAGCTGGTACCCGATGCCTATATCTCCAAGCGCCTGGACGTCTCGGTGGCGGGACAGCGTTCCAAGCTTTCCTGGGGGCTTGCGGCCGCCCTGGAAGAGCGTCTCTACCAGACGGACCGGGGCGATCAGGAAATCAACAGCGTCAGCGCCAACCTGGGTTGGCGGGTCGCCCCGCGTACCCAGGCTACCCTGTCATCCCAGTGGCAGCGATCCGATTACGACCTGGACAGCCGCAAGGACGACCTGTGGAACGTGAGTCTGGGCGTCAGCCGCACCCTGGGGCCTTCCACATCGGCTACGCTGCAATACCGCTACCAGGAGCGTGACTCCAACCAGGAAGGTTTCGAGTACCAGGAGAACCGTATCACCGCCACCCTGAGCAGGACCTTCTAGGGCCCCCCATGTACGAAGCCTACTTCAACCTAGACCGCAAGCCCTTCCAGCTCAGCCCCGATCCCCAGTTCTTTTTCGGCAGTCGCATCCATAAGCGGGCCCTGGCCTATCTGCGATACGGTCTGAGCCAGGGAGAGGGGTTCATTGCCATCACCGGGGACGTGGGGACGGGCAAGACCACCCTGGTACGCATGCTGTTCAACGACATCTCCGAACGGGACTATTTCGCTGCTCAGATCGTGACCACTCAGCTCCACGCCGATGACCTGCTGCGCATGGTGGCCATGGCTTTCGGCATGCAGGTGGGCAGTGACAGCAAGGCCAACCTGCTCACCCGCATCGAGCGCTTCCTGGTGGACAAGTCCCGGGAAGGCAAGCGGGTTCTGTTGGTGATCGACGAGGCCCAGAACCTGCCGCCCCATGCCCTGGAAGAACTGCGCATGTTGTCCAACTTCCAGCTTGCCGGTCGGCCGCTGTTGCAGAGCTTTTTGCTGGGACAGAACCAGTTCCGGCGTACCCTGCAGATGGCCGAACTGGAACAGTTTCGCCAGCGCTTCATCGCCGCCTGCCATCTCACGCCGCTGTCACAGGAAGAGACCGAGGAATACATCCGTTACCGGCTGGAACATGCAGGCTGGAAGAACGACCCGGCCTTCGAGGCGGAGGCCTTTGCCGAGGTCTACCGGCAGACCCAGGGCATCCCCCGACGCATCAACAGTCTGGCGGATCGGCTGTTGCTGTATGCCTTTCTGGAGGAGCGCCACGAGATCAGTGCCGAGGTGGTGCAGACGGTGGCCAGGGAGCTGGGCGAAGAGATCAGCGCCATCTCGGAAGAGGTGGGCGTCGGGCCGGTGGAAGACAGCATGAACCGGGGCATCTATGACGGCCAGGGTCTGCCTGCCCACTATTCCTGGGGCAACATCGAGTTACGGGTATCCGCCCTGGAAAGCCGGATCCAGTCCCTGGAGAAGTCCTTTTACCGGGAGATCTCTTTGTTGCGGCGGGCAGTGAAGCATTTGATGAAGGAGTGATCTTCTTGCAGACAATCAGGGGAGGCAGTACCTCATGAACACAGCCGGACGCGCCCCCACCCACGGCATCCGCAACGCGATGACCGTGGACGTGGAAGACTACTTCCACGTCTCCGCCTTTGAAAACCACATCTGCCGTGGTACCTGGGACGAGCTCCCCTGCCGGGTGGACCGCAACGTGGACCGCATCCTCCAGCTCTTTGCGGACCACGACACCAAGGCCACCTTCTTCTACTTGGGCTGGGTGGCAAAACGCTATCCCGAACTGGTCCGGCGCACCCAGGCCGAAGGCCACGAGATCGCCAGCCATGGCTGGTCCCACATCCGAGCCACGGAACAGACCCCCGAGGCCTTCCGCCAGGACGTGAGCCGTACCCGGGCCTTGCTGGAAGACACCGTGGGCGCCCCGGTGCTGGGCTATCGGGCCGCCAGCTACTCGATCGGCCGCGACAACCTATGGACCCTGGACACCCTGCAGGAGACCGGTTACCGCTACAGCTCCAGCATCTATCCCGTTCACCACGACCTCTACGGGATGCCCGAGGCCCCCCGTTTCTCCTTCCGGCCGGGGCAGGGGGATCTGGTGGAGGTCCCCGTTACCACTGTGGAGATCCTGGGCAAGAAGCTCCCCTGCGGCGGCGGCGGTTATTTCCGCCTGCTGCCCTATGAAATCTCCCGCTGGGCCATCCAGCAGGTCAACCAGCGGGACCGGCAGGCTGCCGTGTTCTATTTTCATCCCTGGGAGATCGACCCCGAGCAACCCCGTCAGACCGGGCTCGGGCTCAAGACCCGGGTGCGTCATTACCTCAACCTGTCCCGCACCGAAGGCCGGCTCAAGCGGTTGCTGTCGGATTTTCAGTGGGGACGCATGGACCGGATTTTTCTTGAGCAGGCAGTGAATCCCGCATGAATGCAGTCATGGAGACCAAGGGCAGTGACGCCCGGACGGCACTGAACATCCGTCAACTCGAGGATGTTGACGAGGCCCGCTGGGATGCCTATGTCATGGCATGCCCGGAGGCCACTTTCTTCCACCGCAGCGGCTGGCGCCGGGTACTCCGGGAGGCCTTCGGGCACCCCAGCCATTTTCTGTATGCGGAACAGGACGGCCGGATTCGAGGCATCCTGCCCCTGGGGCATGTGAAGACCCTGCTGTTCGGCAATGCCCTCATCTCCATGCCCTTTTGCGTCTACGGCGGCGTGGCCGCCGACGACGAGGCCACGGCCGATACCCTGATCGAGGCGGCCCGGATGCTGGCGGAGGAACTGCAGGTGGATTATCTGGAGTTGCGCCATCTCCAGCGCCGCTGTCCCCAGTGGCCCTGCAAGGACGATCTCTACGTCACCTTCCGTAAACCCATCGAGCCGGAGGAAGAAGCCAACCTGCTGGCGATCCCGCGCAAGCAGCGGGCCATGGTGCGTAAAGGCATCAAGCACGGGCTCGTGTCCGGGTTCGAGGATGACGTATCCACGTTCTTTACCATCTACGCCGACAGCGTGCGTCGCCTGGGCACCCCCGTGTTCTCCCGCCGCTATTTCCAGTGCCTGCTGGACACCTTCGGTCAGGATGCCCGGATCCTCACCGTCACCCATCAGGACCAGCCGGTGAGCAGCGTGCTCAGCTTCTGCTTCCGCGACGAGGTGCTGCCCTATTACGGTGGCGGCATGCCCGCGGCCCGGGAACTGGCCGGATTCGATTTTCTCTATTGGGAAGTCATGCGCCACGCCTGCGCCACCGGTTATCGGTGCTTCGACTACGGTCGCAGCAAGCGGGGCACCGGCTCCTTCAGCTTCAAGAAGAACTGGGGCTTCCAGCCCCGGCCGCTCTACTACGAGTACCATCTGGTGAAGGCGGACGCCATCCCCGAGATCAACCCCCTGAATCCCAAGTACCGCCTCTTCATCGAGGCCTGGAAACGCCTGCCCACACCGGTGGCCAACCTCATCGGTCCCCGTCTCTCCCGAGGCCTGGGATGAACGGCACCACACGCCCGGCGCTGCTCTATCTGGTCCACCGGATCCCGTACCCGCCCAACAAGGGGGACAAGATCCGGTCATTCAACCTACTCAAGCATCTGGCGGGCCGCTACCGCATCCACTTGGGTGCTTTCGTGGACGATCCCCACGACTGGCGCTACCAAGAAGACGTCACCCGCCTGTGCGAGAGCACTTGCCTGCTGCCGTTGCGGCCGCCGCTGGCCAAGCTCGCGAGCCTGCGGGGGTTCATGGACGGACGCCCCCTGTCGGAGCCTTACTACGACAGCCGGCCCATGCGGCAATGGGTGCGCCGGATCCTGGATCAGGGCGTGGGACGGGTCCTGGTCTTCTCGTCCGCCATGGCCCAGTACCTGCGGCCGGAGGACCATGCCGGTCGCCGGGTGGTGGTGGATTTCGTCGATGTGGACTCCGATAAGTGGCGCCAGTACGCCGCTTCCCACCGTTTTCCCATGAACCGGATCTACGCCCGGGAATCTCGGTATCTACTGGACTTCGAGCGGCGCGTTGCGTCCCTGGCGGATGCAGGTGCCTTCGTCAGTGAGCAGGAAGCCGCCCTGTTCAGGACACTGGCCCCGGAATCGGCCGGTCGCATCCATGCCATCGACAACGGGGTAGATGTGGACTATTTCAGCCCGGCGCGTGAGTATCCCCGCCCGTACGGCGTGGGTGAGCAGCATCTGGTCTTCACCGGCGCCATGGACTACTGGGCCAACGTGGATGCGGTGTGCTGGTTTGCCCGGGAGGTCTTCCCCCTGGTGCGGCTGGAACATGGCGATGCCCGTTTCACCATTGTCGGCGCGAGGCCGGCCAGGGAAGTCAAGCAACTGGAGCAGATCGACGGCATCCAGGTCACGGGCGCGGTCAAGGATGTCCGTCCCTACCTGGCCCATGCGGAGGCGGCGGTGGCACCGCTGCGGATTGCCCGCGGGATCCAGAACAAGGTGCTGGAGGCCATGGCCATGGGCAAGCCCGTGCTGGTGACCCCTCAGGCCCTGGATGGACTGCGCGCCTGCCAGGGGCTGGAGTGGCCGGTGAGCGAGGACCCGGTCACCCTGGCCAGGATGGCCTGCGATGTCCTGTCCGGCGCCCTGTCCCCGGAACCGGGGCGGCTGGGGCGGGCCTGTGTCTGTGAACATTACAGCTGGGCCGAGCACATGGAGCGGTTCGTGACCTTGTTGGAGTCGCCATGACCACCAGTATCTCAACATCGGCTGAAAACACATCAGCAGCATCAGCGGCATCGGCAGCCCCCCGGACTCCGGACCTGTCATGGCCCCTGGCCCTGGGGCTCCTGGTCGCAGGCATGGGAGCCATGGTGCTCCTCTACTGGCCCAGCGTGCAGAAGTTGGTGCATATCTGGCTCAACTCGGATACCTATGCCCACGGCATGGTCATCCTGCCCATCAGCCTGTTCCTGGCCTGGCGCATGCGCCACCAACTGGCCGCGCTGACCCCGCGCCCCAGCTACCTGGGCATCCTGCTCATCGCCGCCCTGGGGCTGGGCTGGACCTTGGCTCGAGCCGCCGATGTCACCGTGGTCCAGACCTTCGTCGTGGTCGCCATGGTGCCCACCCTGGTCATCACCGTTCTGGGACTGGGCATCTCCCGGGCGCTGACGTTTCCCCTGGCCTATATCTTTTTCGCCTGGCCGGTGGGGAGCTTCCTGGTCCCCATCCTGCAGGACTACACCGCCTGGTTCACCGTGCTCATGCTGCGTCTGACGGGGCTGCCGGTCTACGCGGAAGGTTATTACATCAGCATTCCCGCCGGGGATTTCGTGGTGGCCGAGGTCTGCAGCGGCATCCGCTATCTCATCGCCTCGGTCGCCCTCGGGCTGGTCTATGCCTATCTGATCTACCGCAGCCTCTGGCGGCGGCTGGTGTTCACGGCCTTTGCCATCGTCATTCCCATCGTGGCCAATGGCCTGCGGGCCTACGGCATCATCATGATCGCTCACTGGACCGACATGGAGCACGCCGTGGGAGTGGACCACCTGATCTACGGGTGGCTGTTCTTCGGCGTGGTGATGTTCCTGCTGTTCTGGGTGGGCAGCCTGTTCCGGGAAGATGATCTCCCGCAGCCTGAGGACCAGCGCCGGGCAATGATGAAGGATGAGATGTCACCCTCCAAGGCAGCCGCCTCTCCCGTGTTCCTGCCCCTGACCCTGGCGGCCGTGGTGCTGGTCATGGCGCCCCTGGCCGAACTGGGGATCAACCAGCGCATGGCGGCCTTGGCCGGTGACCGTTATCCGGCGGCGCCCCAGGTCATGGGCTGGACCGCGCCCCGGCAGGATGAGACGCCCGCCTGGCAGCCCCGGTTTGCCGAGCCGGATTATCAATCCCAGCATGCCTACAGGTCTGAAAACGGGCATGAGCTGGCCCTGCATGTCCTGCACTATCACCATGATCAACCGGGTACGGATCTGATCACCCACGGCAACCGGATTTACGATGGTCAGACCTGGCGCCGGGTTTCCAACTCGGGGCGCACCGTGACCCTGCCCGGCGGCGAGCAACACGGGGTCCGTGAAACGATCCTGCGTGGTCCCGGAGATCGCGGGCGCATCGTCTGGCACTGGTACCAGGTGGCAGATCGTCCCACCGCCCGCCCCATTGAGGTGAAGCTCTTGGAGGCCTGGGCCCGGCTCAGTGGCCATCGGGACGGCTCGCTGTTGGTGGCTGTGACCACGGAGTTCCAGCTCACTCCCGACGAGGGGCGTGTCGTATTGCAGGAATTTCTCATCCGCATGCCCGGACTGATTGACGTGGAATACCGGCCGGAGTCAGGCTCATGACCGACGGCCCGCGGGGGGCACCGCCGCTGGTAGCCCACATCATTCATCGTCTGGACGTGGGCGGCATGGAGAACGGTCTGGTCAACCTGATCAACCACATGCCGGCGGATCGCTACCGTCATGCCATCGTGTGCATGACGGACTACACCGATTTCAGTCGCCGCATTCGCCGCGACGACGTGACGCTGCATGCCCTGCACAAGCAGGAGGGTAAGGACCTCAAGGTCCATGGCCGGCTCTGGCGGTTCCTGCGCCGACAGCGGCCGGACATTGTCCATACCCGCAACATGGCCACCCTGGAGACCCAGGCCATTGCCGCCCTGGCGGGGGTGGGGCGGCGTGTCCATGGCGAACATGGCTGGGACATCGGTGACCTGGACGGCTCCAGGGCCAAAACCCGGCACCTGCGTCGTCTGTTCCGGCCCCTGGTGGGCCAGTACATCGCCCTGTCCCGGCACCAGCTGGGTTATCTGTCGCAAGAGATCGGCGTGGCGCCGGCCCGTTTGAACCACATCTGCAACGGGGTGGATGTCACCCGTTTTTCCCCCCGGGACAAGACCCAGGCCCGATCCGTTCTGCCGGAGGGATTCGCGCCCCCGGAGGCCGTCGTCATCGGTGCGGTCATGCGGATGCAAGCGGTCAAGTCCCCGGACATTCTGGTGGCGGCCGTGCTTGCCCTGCTGAGGCGGGATGAAGGGCTGAAGCGCAGGCTGCGTCTGGTGATGATCGGAGACGGTCCTCTGCGGGAAGGGCTGCAGGCCCGTCTGCGGGAAGCCGGTGTTGCCGACCTGGCCTGGCTGCCCGGCAACCGTGATGACATTCCCGACCTGATGGCGGCGATGGACCTTTGTGTGGTGCCTTCCCTGGCGGAAGGTATCTGTAACACCATATTGGAGGCCATGGCCACCGGCCTGCCGGTGATCGGCACGGCGGTGGGGGGCAATCCCGATCTGATCGAGCCGGGGCAGACCGGGACCCTGGTCCCCGCCGGCGATCCCGAGGCCCTGGCCGACGCCCTGGGTGGCTATCTGGACGACCTGGCCCTGGCCCGACGCCACGGCAGCATCGCCAGGGAGCGGGCGCAGCAGCGCTACAGCCTGGAAGCCATGGTGCAGGGCTACCTAGACGTCTATGACAAGTTCACTATGCCCTCAAGTCAGGGGGCATGAGGGGGCACAAGCCATACTCGACTCGCGAGGGTGACCCTTGGCCGCGAACAGGGATGGTGAAGACATATTCCTGCCAGGGACGCCCTGAATCGGTCATTCCCGCGAATGCGGGAATCCAAATACCACGTCATTCCCGCGAACGCGGGAATCCAGCGTCATGGCCGGTACGGGTTCGCAGCAATACCACGTTATTCCCGCGAATGCGGGAATCCAGTCGGGGGCGGAGAACCTGGGCTCCCGCTTTCGCGGGAGTGACGAGGGGAAGGGGCGGGAATGACGAGGTGATGGGGCGGGAGTGACGAGGGGGCGGGAGTGGTGAAGGGCAGGAGGAGTGACGGAACAGGGGTATGCGCCTGACTTGTGGGAGCGGCCCTTGGCCGCGAACAGGGGCGATGGTGAAGGCAGTCTCCTGTAGGGTTTATTTCATCGTGAACAAGAGACAAAAACATGTGCGGCATCACCGGGATCTTCGACACCCAAGGCCAGGCCTCCATCAACCGGGCTCTGCTGGAACGTATGAACCAGACCCAGTTCCACCGAGGCCCCGATGAAGGCGGCGTCCACCTGGAACCCGGGGTCGGGCTGGCCCACCGCCGACTGTCCATCATCGACCTCTCCAGCGGCCAGCAGCCCCTGTTCAACGAAGACCATACCGTGGCCGTCACCTACAACGGTGAGATATACAACTTCCCGGCACTGACCCAAACCCTCAAGGCCGCCGGACACACCTTCCGCACCCATTGCGACACCGAAGTCATCGTCCACGCCTGGGAAGAATGGGGCGAAGACTGCGTGCGTCACTTTCGCGGCATGTTCGCCTTCGCCGTCTGGGACCGCAACCGCCAAAGCCTGTTCCTGGCCCGGGACCGCCTGGGCATCAAACCCGTCTACTACGCCCATCTGCCCAATGGGCAGTGCATTTTCGCCTCCGAACTCAAAGCCCTGATGGCCCACCCGGATCTGCCCCGGTCGCTGGACCCCCGGGCGGTGGACGAATATTTCGCCTATGGCTACGTGCCCGAGCCACGCACCATCTACCAGGGCGTACACAAGCTGCCCCCCGGCCACACCCTGCTGCTGCAGCGGGGTCGCACACCGGGGGAGCCGCGGGAATACTGGGATGTGCCGTTCCAGCCCCATGCCCCCATGGGTGAGGCCCAGGCGATGGAGGAACTGGTGGAACGCCTGCGCGAAGCGGTACGTATCCGCCTGGTGGCCGAGGTACCCCTGGGGGCCTTCCTGTCCGGCGGCGTGGACTCCAGCGCCGTGGTGGCCATGATGGCGGGCCTGATGGACGACCCGGTCAAGACCTGCTCCATCGGCTTCAGCGACCCCCGCTACGACGAGTCCGCCCATGCCGCCCAGGTGGCCGAGCGCTACCATACCAGCCACCGGCAGCGGCAGGTGGACCCGGACGACTTCAGCCTGTTGGACCGGCTGGCGGATCTCTACGACGAACCCTTTGCCGACAGCTCGGCCCTGCCCACTTACCGGGTCTGCGAACTGGCCCGGCAGGACGTCACCGTGGCCCTGTCGGGGGATGGCGGGGATGAGACCCTGGCCGGATACCGGCGTTACCGATTCCATCTACAGGAGGAACGGGTGCGCAACCATCTGCCCCTGGGGTTGCGGCGTCCCCTGTTCGGCACCCTGGGACGGATATATCCCAAGCTGGACCAGGCCCCGCGGATGTTCCGCGCCCGCGCCACCTTTCAGGCCCTGGCCCGAGACGCGGTGGAGGGGTATTTCAACAACATCGCCGTCATTCGTGACGAGCAGCGCCTGAAGCTTTACAGCCCCGCCTTCCGGCGGCAACTGGAGGGACACACGGCGGTGGACGTGCTGCGCCGCCACGCCGCCCGTGCCCCGGTGGAAGACCCCCTGTCCCTGGTTCAGTACCTGGACATGAAGACCTATTTGCCCGGCGACATCCTTACCAAGGTGGACCGAGCCAGCATGGCCCATGCTCTGGAGGTACGGGTGCCCATCCTGGATCATCCCCTGGTGGAATGGATCTCGGGCCTGCCGCCGTCGCTCAAGCTCCGGGGCGGGGAAGGGAAGTACCTGCTGAAGAAGGCGATGGAGCCGCACCTGCCCAGCGATATCCTGTACCGGCGCAAGCAGGGCTTTGCCGTGCCCCTGGACCAGTGGTTCCGCGGTCCCCTGAAACAGCGCCTGCAGGACACCATCCTCGGCGACCGGTTGCAGGATGCCGGCCTTTTTGAGATGAGCACCCTCCGGCATCTGGTGGATGCCCATGTGAGCGGGTGCCGGGATTACAGTGCCCCCCTGTGGTCCCTGTTCATGTTCGAGGCGTTTTTGCGGCGCAACGAGGGCTGAGCGTCACCGTCCCCTTCCGTCATTCCCGCCCTTTTCCGTCACTCCCGCCTTCCTCCGTCACTCCCGCGAACGCGGGAGTCCATGCCCCCCCCATCCTTGACTGGATTCCCGCGTTCGCGGGAATGACGGGGGCCGTGAATGGGTTCCCGCTTTCGTGGGAATGACGGGGGCCGTGAATGGATTCCCGCGTTCGCGGGAATGACGAGACTGGCCCATTGCCGTCACTCCCGCCCTTTCTTCCGTCACTCCCTCTCTTTCCTTCCGTCACTCCCGCGAAAGCGGGAGTCCAGGCTTTTTAAGCCGAGATACGATCGTCGATCAGCTCCCGCAGCATCTGCGCGCCGTTGCGGATCATCTCTTCCGTGGTCACCCAGTTCACACAGGCGTCGGTGATGGAACAGCCGTAGCGCAGCCGGGTGCGATCCGCGGTCAGCGGTTGATTGCCCGCCTCCAAGAAGCTTTCGACCATCAGCCCCACGATGGAACGGTTACCCTCCCGAATCTGGTGCAACACGTCCTTCATTACCAGAGGCTGCAGTTCCGGGTTCTTGGAGGAATTGGCGTGGGAGCAGTCCACCACGATATTCCGGGGGATTCCCGCCTTTTCCAGGGCCTGCTCAGCCAGGGCCACGGAGACGGTGTCATAGTTGGGTTGCCCGTTGCCGCCGCGCAGCACCAGATGCCCGTAACGGTTGCCCCGGGTGCGCAGAATCACCGACTGCCCGTCATTGCCGATGCCCAGGAAACTGTGGGGACTGCCGGCTGACAGTATGGCGTTGATCGCCACGCTCAGGTCCCCGTCGGTGCCGTTCTTGAAGCCCACGGGGGTGGACAGGCCCGAGGACATCTCCCGGTGGGTCTGGGATTCCGCCGTGCGTGCGCCGATGGCCGTCCAGGCGATCAGATCGCCGTAGTACTGGGGCGCAATGGGGTCCAGGGCCTCGGTGGCCGCCGGCAGGCCCAGCTCATTGATGTCCATCAGGAAGCGCCGTGCCTTGGCCATCCCCTCATCGATCCGGAAGGTGTCATCCAGGTAGGGATCGTTGATGAATCCCTTCCAGCCCACGGCGGTGCGGGGCTTTTCGAAATAGACCCGCATCACCAGCAGCATGACATCCGATACCTCGTCCGCCAGCGCCTTCAGGCGCCGCGCATAGTCCATGCCAGCCTCGGGATCGTGGATGGAGCAGGGACCCACCACCACGAACAGGCGCGGGTCCCGGTGATCCAGGATATCGCACAGGGTCTTGCGCCCGGTGAGGACGGTGCGGGCCGCGGCATCGGACAGGGGGAACTGTGTCTTGATCTCCCGGGGGGAGGGCATGTAGTCCATGGCGGCGATGTTGAGGTTTTCGGTCTGAGCTGTGGTCATGCGGATAATCCGGCGTAAAAGGGTGACAATCTTGACAGTCTAACGCGAAAATGCATTGCATTGTGCAATGCGGTTCCAAGCCTCAAACTATCAGCCCGCCCAGAATTTTCCCGAAGATTTCATGCCCCGCCCAAAATTCGAAGAACAATGGCGTCAGCGCTTCATTCAGCGCGGTACGGTCTGTCAGGATGACGCCGACATCGCCGGCTGGACGCGGTCCGGGCTGGAGGCCCGGCTGAGAAACTTTCAGCGCCTCTGGCCGGGGGATGTGCCGGGCGCCCTGTGGCTGGATGTGGGCTGCGGGGCCGGCAGTTATACTCGCTATCTGGCGGAGCAGGGCGTCAGTCCCATCGGCATGGACTACTCCCTGCCCTCGGTAGGGAAGGCCCGGGCACGCAGTCCGGCGGCGGTGACCTGGGCCGTGGGGGATGTGACTCAGCTGGCGATCCGCCCCGCCTCCCTGGACGGTGTCCTGTGCTTTGGTGTGATGCAGGCCCTGTCGCGGCCGGAGCAGGCGGTAGCAGAACTGGTGGGAAGTGTTAGAGATGGTGGCGAGGTGTGGGTCGATGCCCTCAATCGTGACTGCCTGTTCACGCGGATCAAGCAGGTCGTTGCCCGATTGCGCCGGCGCCCCTTGGGCTTGCGTTATGACACCCCTGGCGAACTGTCATCCTGGATGAGGCGCCACGGCGCCAGGGAGGTAGAGATCCACTGGATCCCGATTCTTCCCGCACGTCTGCAAGGGCTCCAGCCCTGGGTGGAGAGCGGGTCGTTTCGGGCCCTTCTGTCCCGCTTGCCCGTGTTGGGTTCTCTGCTGAGCCATGCCGTACTCATTCGGGCGCGAGTGTAACCCGGCTCCGGCTGCTTGCATTGGGGCGCTGTGGTCTGAGGTGTCACCGGATTGCCTGTCGGAACTGTTTACAGCTTATCAAACGCTCGGATTCGGTCTGTTGGTGCGGTCTGCCCCCCGTCCGTCCGGCGAAGATTTCAGTGGTTATCGGCTTCTGAAGGAAGCAGATGCTTGAGATGGGTGTAGGCTTTTTTTACAGGTGGCCTCAGAACTTAAGTCTGAGTAGCACGTTGGTGCCTTGGTTTATTTGAAGTGCATCACATTTTTTGTTTTGGCGCATTTTTTGCCTTGGCTTTGTGTCTTCTTCATCTCCATCCAAGGAACACTATCATGCGCCCCAAAAAACGCGCCCTTCAGGCAATCCTACTGGCATCAGTCATGTTGTGCTCGGCGGCTGTTTCCGCTGCACCAGTGCTTCTGGGGGCTCTGGAAAAGGATTATGGCATGGGCGCGGGTAAGGTGGCTGCCGCCAGCATGGGCGCGGGAAGCTGCGATGGCCGTGGCGGCAATTCCATCACCATACGCAATTCTTCCGGGTGTCAGCGCTTCTACGACGCGTTCGATTTTTCCGGTTTCTCCTTTGGCGAGATCGATCATCTGGCGCTGACGATCAGCTACAGCAATACCAATGCTTCTTTTTTCTTCGTGCCGACGGAGTTCTGGAATGTACGCCCGGCCGCATCCCCTGTTCTGGCCAGTGACTCGCTGTATTCAATGACTCGGGTGGGTGGCGGGGGTACCAGCAGCACCTTCGTGTTCGACGGCACGCTGGACATCTTCGACGAGATCGTTGCCAGCCAGAGCCTCTTCCTATGGTTCGCTCATACGGGGGCGGGTTCGCAGAACTTCAATCTCTTTTCCGCCCATTTGGAAGTGTGGGGGACGGCCCCCCTTCAGGAGCAGCCTTCCGCCGTCCCGGAACCGAAAGTCATCGGGCTGCTGTTGATGGGGTTGTTGGCAATGGCAGCGGGGCTGCGCCGGAGTGCCCGTAGGGCCGGCCATGGTGTCATCGGCCGGCAGCCCTTTCTGGGGCAGGGTAGGGCGCTTCGCGGTTGAAAGATGAAGCCTGCCGGCGGCATGGAACTCGCCGGCAGGCTCTAAAGGGGTGAATGTCGGCGTCCGGCCAGCCACAATTCCAGCACCATCAGCACCCACACCAGCTCTCCGTAATAGGCGGCGTGCTTGTCCCGGTGCAGGCGGATCAGCTCATCGATGAACTCGGGCCGGATGATGTCCCGCCCCTTGAGGCGGGTCAATGCATCCAGGGCCAGATCCCGCAGGGGCGGATGGTCCCGCAGCCAGATGCCGAAAGGCAGGCCGAAACCATGCTTCTTCTTGTGAATGATGGCCTCCGGCAGAAAATCCCGGCAGGCCTGCTTGTAGAACCACCGCAACTGGTTGCCCTTGAGCTTCTGCGCCGACGGAATCCGGTTGGAGAGCATCATCAGGTCTTCGGCCAGCATCGGATAGGCCACCTCCACCCCGGCCAGCCGGCAGGCGGTATTCACCTTCACCAGATCATTGTCGTGCAGGGTGAAATGCCAGTCCAGATACAGCATGCGGTTGAGCAGGGAAGCGCCTTCCGGCGCCGCAAACAGGCCCCGCTTCAGATCCCTGGGGGCGTGCAGGTCCACCGTGTCGATGAACCCCGCCGCGAAGACCTCCCGAGGATCGTGACGCTCCAGAAAGGCATAGGTGTCCATCCGGTCCGGCAGCGGAATGCGTGCTTGGCTGACATAGCTGTGGGCCTTGCGCAGCAGCGGCAGAGGCGCCAGCGGGGCCGTGCCCGCGATCAGCGTCTGTCTGGCCCAGCTGGGTAGGCGGTTGAAATGCTCGAACACCCCCTGCTTGGCATAGCGTTCGTTGCCGGCAAACAGCTCATCCCCGCCGTCACCGGCCAGCAGCAGGTCCACCCCTTCCTCGCGAGCCTTGCGGGCGCACAGGAACGCCGGCAGGACGGAAGAATTGCCGAATGGCTCATCGCAGGCGGCCGCCACGTGAGGCAGCCAAGTGGTGATGTCGTCCGGCGTGACGTAATACTCATGCCCGACGGCCCCGAAATGGCCACGGGCAAGCCGGGCATATTCCATCTCGTCGTAACCGGGCACATCAAAACCGATGGAATAGGCATGGGCCTCGTCGCTCACCCTGGCCAGCATCCCGGTGACGGTGGAGCTGTCCAGGCCGCCGCTCAAAAATGCGGCAGTGCGCGGCGCCTCCGGCGCTGCGGCGGCATCACGCACCGCCTGCTCGATGATCGCCAGCATCTCACGTCCCGACCCGGCCACATCCACGGGAGTTTCCTCAAAGCGGGGCAGCCAGTAGGGGTGCACCCGATGCGTCCCGCGCTCCCACTCCAGCACGTGCCCGCCGGGCAGCTTGCGGATGCCCTGGTAGATGCTGCGGGGGCTGGGGATGAAATGACAGTACACATAGTCGTGGATCGCCTGGGCATCCAGATCGCCGCCCAGCCCCGCCTCCACCAGTGGGGCCAGGGCGGTGCAGAAGCTCAGCCCGGTGCCGTCCTGGGCGTAATAGAGCTGCCGGATGCCGATCTTGTCCACTGCCAGCAGGCCGCGCCCGTGTTCCGGTTCCAGGATCGCCAGCGCGAACGCTCCCTTGAGCGAGGTCAGGGCCGCCGTGCCCTGCCGGCGGTAATCCCGGGCCAGCGCTTGCAGGACGGCATCCACGCTGGTAGCGTCGCCATGATGCACCCGGCCTGTCAGGGCCAGGATCAGCCCATCGGTTTGCAGCACTCCCCCTCCGGTACCGGCACAAAAGGCCGGACCCTGACTGGCAAGGGCGCCGCCCTCCAGTCCCCGGGGCAGTGCGGAACGGATCACGGCGTCGATGTCGGCAGTCGTGGTCAGCGCCCCTGCAATGCCCTGGGCTGGATGCACGTCGTGCAGGTTGGGGGAGTCGGTCATGGCGGGTGCATAATGGGGCATGAGCAATCATGGTAATCCGAACCACCGGGATGGACCAGCATGAGAATCGCGATCTTTGGGATGGGGTACGTGGGGGCGGTCTCGGCCGCGTGTCTGGCAAGGGATGGCCATGAGGTCGTCGGGGTCGACATCGACCCGCACAAGCTGGATCTGTTGCGCCGGGGGCATTCTCCCATCGTGGAGGAAGGCATCCAGGAACTGACCGCCCAGGTGGTACAGGCGGGCCGCCTGACGGTCACCGATGATGTGAGCGAAGCCATCCGCCGCTCCGAGGTGTCCTTCATCTGCGTCGGCACCCCCTCCAGCCGCAACGGCAGCCAGGATCTTGCCGCCGTGCGCAACGTGGCCCGGCAGATCGGCGAGGCCCTGGCCTTGACGGACCACTATCACACCGTGGTGCTGCGCTCCACCGTCAAGCCCGGCACCACCCTGGAACTGGTGGGGCCGACGCTGGAATCCGCATCCGGCAAGCGGGTGGGGGAGGGCTTCGGCCTGGCCTTCCAGCCGGAGTTCCTGCGGGAAGGCTCCTCCATCAAGGACTACGACCATCCTCCCTTCACCGTGGTGGGCACCGACTCCGAGCGGACCCTGGACCAGGTGAAGCCCATCTTCGAACACCTGCCCTGCGAGTTCGTGGGCACCGGGATCGGCACGGCGGAAATGGTCAAGTACGCCTGCAATGCCTTCCACGCCCTCAAGATCGTCTTCGCCAACGAGGTGGGCCGCCTGTCCCAGTCCCTGGGGCTGGACTCCCGCGAGGTGATGGAACTGGTCACCCGGGATCGTCAGCTCAACATCTCCCCGGCTTACCTGCGCCCCGGCTTCGCCTTCGGCGGTTCGTGCCTGCCCAAGGATTTGCGGGCTGTCCTCTACATGGCCAAGGAGCAGGACACCGAACTGCCCATGCTCGGCAGCCTCATTCCCAGCAACCAGCAGCAGATCGACCATGCGGTGGATTTTGTCCTCGACAGCGGCAAGCGGCGGATCGGCCTGATCGGTCTGAGCTTCAAGAGCGGCACCGACGACATGCGGGAAAGCCCCCTGGTGGAACTGGCGGAGCGTCTGATCGGCAAGGGCATGGATCTGAAGATCCACGACCCCAACGTGCAGCTGTCCCGGGTCATCGGCGCCAACCGGCGCTACATCGAGGAGACACTGCCCCATATCGCCTCCCTGCTGCTGGAAGACTGCCGTGCCCTCATCGAGCACTCGGAAGTGATTGTCCTGGGGCTGAGTGATGCCCCGCTGGTGGCAGAGCTGCTGGCCCACGCCGGTCCGGAGCAGCAGGTGCTGGATCTGGTGGGGCTCAAGGACCGCGGCGCCCTCAAGGCCGCCTATCAGGGGATCTGCTGGTGAGCAAGCGCCCGTCCCTGGTCTTTGTGTCACCCCGGTTTCTGTTTCCCACCGACGAAGGCGGCAAGATCCGCACCACCCAGATCCTCCGGGGCATGAAGGGCGGGCGGTTTCACATCACCCTCATGTCGCCGGCCACGCCCGAGCAGACGGCCCGACATCGGGAAGAGATAGAAGCGGTCTGCGACCGCTTCATCGCCTGGCCGGCCCGCACCGGTGGGCCGTTGCACAAGATCACCCGGCTGCGCCATTTGCTGTCTTTCAAGCCCTTCTCGGTAGCCGCCGGCGTGAATCCCGTCGCCCGGCGTCGGGTCCGTGAACAGCTTCAGCAGGGCGCCCAGATTGCCGTATTCGATTTCATCCACGCCGCCACCCTGGCCCCCATCCACAGCCTGTGCCCCACCGTGATGTTCACCCACAACGTGGAGGCGGAGATTTTTCGCCGTCATGCCGAGGTGGCCGGCCATCCCTTGAAACGCTACGTCTGGCGGGGCCAGCATCGCAAGATGGCTCGTTTCGAAGCCCGGGAACTGCCCCGTTTCGATACCGTGGTGGCAGTCTCGGAACGGGATGCCGAGGCATTCCGGGCCATGCCCCGGAACCGTCGGGTGGCGGCCATCCCCACCGGTGTGGATCTGGACTTCTTTGCCTATCTGCCGCCCGGTGACGGGGACCACCTGATCTTCACCGGCGCCATGGACTGGCAGGCCAACATCGACGGCATCCGCTTTTTCATGGACGAGGTCTGGCCCTTGCTGGTGCAGCGTCGTCCCGGCGTGCGCATGACCGTGGTGGGGCGCAGGCCCCACCCGGAACTGGTAGAACAGGCGGCCCGGCGCAACCTGCCCTGGACCTTCACCGGCTTTGTGGATGACATCCGTCCCCATGTGTACGGCGGTGCGGCCTATGTGATCCCCCTGCGGGTGGGGGGCGGCACCCGCATCAAGGCCTACGAGGCCATGGCCATGGGCCTGCCGGTGGTTTCCACCGGGCTGGGGGTGGAAGGCCTGCCGCTCACCGACGGCGAGCAGTTTTTGCAGGCGGATACCCCGGAGGCCATGGCCCAGGCCCTGGACCGGCTCCTGTCGGATTCGGCCCTGCGGTTGCGGCTGTCACAGGCCGCCCGCCGCCACGTGGAAGATCACTGCTCCTCCCTGGCGGTGGCCAGGTGTTTTGAGGATATCTGCCTCAGGACCATGAACGGGCAAGGGTAGGGGGTGTTTCATGCATGAAGGGTTCGTTCGCTCGGTGGTGTTCCCCCTCCATGAACGCCTTCGGGGACGCAGCACTGCCGCCTGTTATGCCTCGCTGAGGGGCAGTGAGCGCCTGTCTCCGGACGCCCTCAAGGCCCTGCAGGACCGCAAGCTGCAAAGGCTCATGACCCATTGCTGGCATCATGTTCCCTTTTACCGTCGGCGCTTCGAGGCGCTGGGGGTGTCCCATCCGGAAGAACTGGGCCGGGAGGTTCTGACCCGGCTGCCCCTGCTGGAGAGGGCCGATGTGCGCGAATACCTGGACGATCTGACGGCCGATGACCACCGGGATCGGCTGATTCGTCATGCCACCAGTGGCTCCACTGGTCAGCCCCTGGTGTTCTACACCGATCCCCTCAAGGAGTCCTGGCATAATGCCGCCAAGTTACGGGGTCGGGCCTGGTTCGAAATCGAACCCGGGTGCCGTCAGGTGGATTTTTGGGGCTCACCGGTGGAACTGAGCAAGCAGGACGCCTTGCGTCGCTTCAAGGACCGCTGGTTTCTCAATCAGGTGGTGATCTCCGGTCTGGATCTGCGTGACGAGGCCCTGGCCCATGGGGCTGACCTGTTGCGGCGATTCCGCCCTCGATTGATCTACGGCTACCCCACCGTGCTCTACCATGTGGCCCTTTACATGGAGCGCCACCCGCAGGCCTTCGGCGGCTGGCGGCCCGAACTGGTGACCTGCACCTCCGAAGTCCTCTACCCGAACCAGCGGGACAAGATGCTGGAGATCTTCCAGTGCCCGGTGGGCAACGAATACGGCTCCCGTGACGGCGGACACCTGGCCCACGAATGCCCCGCCGGACACCTGCACATCGCCGCCGAGCATGTGCTGTTGGAAACGGATGAACCCGACGCCCAGGGCGTGGGCGACTTGGTGGTGACCAATCTGGACGGCTACGGCATGCCCCTTCTGCGCTATCGGCTTGGCGACCAAGTGGCATTGGAGCGGGAGCCCTGCTCCTGTGGGCTCACACTGCCCACTCTGAGACATATCATGGGGCGCATGACGGACTTCATCGTGGGTCGGGACGGCAACCTGATTCATCGCACTGCCTTGGTCGGCATCCTGAGGGATGTGCCGGATCTCAAACAGTTCCGTATCATCCAACGTCGGGATCTGTCCATCGAGATCCTGCTGGTGCGCGATGCCCCGTTCCCCCAGACCCTGCTGGATGACGTGCGCCGCAAGATGCAGGGCATGATGGGCACGGATCTTCCCATCACGTTCTCGTTCCCCGACCACATCCCGGCGGAGAAGTCCGGCAAGTATGCCACCCTGGTTTCGGAGGCCTATGCCGCGAGGCAGTGAGTGACGGTGAGACGCAGTCAGATCATGCCTGGCCCTGTTTATACAGGGGCCGTAACGGTTCATTGGAGACGGTTTTGACATCTGATTCCCGCCCCAACCTGGTGGTTTACACTCGCGTGTATCCCAACGCCTTGCAGCCCAACTTCGGGTTGTTTGTGCGAGAGCGCATGCGGCGGGTGGCAAAGGAACTGAACGTAACGGTGGTGGCGCCCGCGCCCTGGTTCCCGTTCCAGAAACTCCTGGGTCGGTTTCGTCCCCATGCCCGGCCGCCCATCCCCTACCGGGAAGAACAGGACGGGATCACGGTCTATCATCCCAGGTTCTTCTGCATTCCGGCGGTGTTCAAATGGACCGATGGCTGGTTTCAGGCCTTGGGTTCCTACAGACTCATGCGGAGGCTGCGGCGGGAAGGGGCATGCGACATCATCGACTCGCACTTCATCTATCCCGATGGCGTGGCTGCGCGCCTGCTGGCCGGATGGCTGGGTTGCCCCTATACCATTACCCTGCGGGGCAGTCTCAACCGATTCCATCCCAGTCGTCCGCACCGGCACCAGATCTCCCGTGCCTTGACCGATGCCACGCGAGTGTTTTCGGTGGCGGATTCCCTGCGGCAAGAGGCAATTACCTGGGGGCAGCATCCCGACCATGTGCAGGTAATGGCCAATGGCGTGGATCTGGAAAAGTTCAGGCCGGAAGACCGCGCAGAATCAAGACGACGTTTCGGTCTGCCCCAGGAGGGACGTATCCTGATTTCCGTCGGTGGGTTGATGGAACGCAAGGGTTTCCATCATGTGATTGCCGTTTTACCGGCGCTGATGAAGGCTTGGCCGGACCTGCACTTCGTGATCGCGGGCGGCCCCAACCCGGAGGGCAACAACGAACAGAGCCTGCGTGACCAAGTCCGGCGCCTGTCCCTGGAAGACCGGGTGCATCTGCTGGGGCCGGTGTCTCCGGATCAGCTGAGGTACGTCTATTCCGCGGGGGACGTGTTCGTGCTGGCCACCCGTTTTGAAGGTTGGGCCAACGTATTGCTGGAGGCCTCGGCCTGTGGTCTGCCGATTGTGACCACGGATGTGGGCGGCAATGCAGAAGTGGTCAATTCAGACGCAGTGGGCATCATCGTGCCCTATGGAGACAACGACGCCCTCCTGACCGGTTTGCACGAGGGCCTGTCCAGAGCCTGGGATCGGTCCGCGATACTTGAGCATGCACGGCGCAATGCCTGGCAGACCCGTATTCCGCTGCTGGTCGACGCCTTTCTGGAGATTCATGTAGCCCGGGGAGGGGTTGATCCGCTGGCCATCGAGGAGGGGAGTGACTGATGCCGGATATGTCTCTGCTGACCCGTCCTGTCCTGAACCGACTGTCCCCCGCCGGACCCCGCAGCCGTTTGTCCATCCTGATCTTTCACCGTGTGCTGCCCGAGGCTGATCCGTTATTGCCGGGTGACCCGGATGCCCGGCGGTTTCAATGGGTGGTGGCGCTACTGGCCCGTCATTTCACGGTCCTGCCCCTGGACGAGGCCGTGGATCGCCTGCGTCAGGGCTCGCTGCCTGCCCGCGCCGCCTGCATCACTTTTGACGATGGCTATGCGGATAACGCCCAGATAGCCCTGCCCATCCTGCAGGCTGCCGGTTTGCCTGCCACGTTTTTTGTTGCCACGGGTTTTCTTGGCGGTGGGCGGATGTTCAATGACACCGTGATCGAGACTTTCCGTAGGCTGGATGACGGCCTTCATGATTTCACCGGACTGGGGCTGGGCCAGTACCCCATTCACGATCCGCAAAGCCGCATCCAGGGTTACACGGATGTCATCCGGCGCATCAAGCATCTGCCTCAGTCGGAGCGGGATGCCATTGCGGGTAAGCTATCCGAACATGCCGTGGGGGCATTGCCCGATGACCTGATGATGTCCGAGGAGCAGGTGCGGGCACTGCGGGCGGCCGGGATGCTGGTGGGTGGGCATACCGTCACCCACCCCATCCTGTGCCGTCTGGACGATGCCGAGGCGCAGAGGGAGATCCACCAAGGGCGTGCCGAGTTGGAGGACATCTTGGGAGAGCCTGTTGGTCTGTTTGCCTACCCTAACGGCCGGCCCGGTGAAGACTACGAGGCACGGCATGTGGAAATGGTCAGGCGTGCCGGTTTCCGGGCCGCCGTGAGTACCGCGCATGGTGTATCCGGGAGGGGCTCGGACCTATACCAGCTGGCTCGCTTCACCCCCTGGGACGAGACACCGCTGCGCTATCTGGTGCGGTTGGGGCGCAATCTTCTCTCGCCGCCGCCGGTGCAATGCAAGGCGTAAGCACAGGCGTCCCACCATATATCCGACCGGGGCATGTAGCATTCAGAATGGATATGACCCCTGCGGTATACTGCGTTTTCACCGACTACCTGATACTTCATTCTTGAGAAAAATACATGTCGAGTTCCACCATTGATCAGATTAAAAACCTGCTGGACAGCCTGCTGGGGCTGAACGGGCGCGCCGCCTCATTTGATGAATCCACCGCCTTGCTGGGGAATGTGCCTGAACTCGACTCCATGGCCGTGGTGACCATCATCACCTCTCTGGAAGAACAATTCGGCATCATGGTGGATGATGACGAAATCAGCGCGGAAACCTTTGAGACGCTGGGTTCTCTTACCGAGTTCGTGGATCGTAAACTGGCCGAGGCCTGAGCCCTCTGAGCATGCAAGCCACCCAACTGGATGTGGACTTTTTCGCCGGCACGCTTGGGCGATTGTTCCGCGTGACTCACACCCCCGCCCAGGGTGTCGCGCGGGGGAAGGTGCTTTACTGTCAGGCTCTTTTTGAAGAGCAGAACAAATCGCGCCGCATGGTGGCACTGCAGGCCCGCCAACTGGCATCCCGGGGATGGGTTGTGGTGCAACCGGATCTCCATGGCTGCGGGGATAGCGAAGGCGATTTCGAGCAGGCCCGTTGGTCCGCATGGGTCGATGACCTGAAGTGTTGCGTGGATGATCTGGAGATGCGTTACCCCGGACCTCTGGTGCTGTGGGGGCTGAGAGCCGGATGCCTTCTGCTGTCTGACCTGACCCATATCCACGGACTCAATCCCGCGCTCAACATCCTTTGGCAGCCGGTCAGCAATGGTGATCAATACCTGAATCAGTTGCTGCGTTTGCGGGTGGCCGCGGCGATGATGGGGCAGGGCAGGGAATCCACCAAGGATCTGCGGGCGCAACTGGATTCGGGTCATTCCCTGGAAGTGGCGGGTTACACCCTGCACCCCGAGTGGGCGCGTGCCCTTGCCCAAACGGACCTGCGACCTCCTCAGGGTGAAGCCATCAGCTGGTTCGACGTGTCGGCCAATGACCTGCAGCCCCTTCCTCCCGTTAGTGACCGTCTGATCCAGGCATGGCGGCAATCCCAGGTAAACGTGGATGTCCTGCGAGTGAACGGTGAGGCTTTCTGGAGTACCCAGGAGATTTACGAGCTGCCGGAATTGCTGGAACGAACCACCGAACGAGTGGCGGAGATCACGGGACCATGACCGCCGAGGCCTTTATCTTTCACGTGGGTGATACCCCCTTGGTGGGCGTCATGCACCCGGGCAAGCCTGAGGCCCGGCAGGGTGTGCTCATCGTGGTCGGCGGCCCTCAATACCGGGTGGGCAGCCACCGTCAGTTCCTGCTCTTGGCGCGTCACCTTGCCGAGGCCGGCATACCGGTGATGCGATTCGACTATCGGGGAATGGGGGATTCCGGCGGTGCCCAGCGCAGCTACGAGGACATATCCCAGGACCTTCTTGCTGCGACAGATACCTTCATAAATCGTAACCCCGGCCTGGAAAGCGTGGTCATCTGGGGGCTGTGCGATGCGGCCTCCGCCGCCCTGCTCAATGCCTGGCGAGACCCGCGCATTACCGGGCTGGTTCTCCTCAACCCCTGGGTACGTACAGAGGCGGGACTGGCCCGAGCCTATCTCAAACAGTACTACCTCAGGCGCCTGATGAGCCGGGAGTTCTGGTCCGGACTGATGGGCGGGCGTATCAACCCTCTGACATCCGCGCGTTCCCTGGTGGGCATGACCCGCCGCGCCCTGCGCCGGCAACAATCCGGAGGCACTCCTGTGGGCATACCCAATGCCCAGCGGGAAATTGACCCGGGAAAGCCGCTGCCTGAACGCATGGCGGAAGGTTGGCGGCGCTTCTCCGGCCCCATTTTGCTCATCCTGAGCGGTGATGATCTGACGGCGGAGGAATTCCGGGGCTGCGCCCGGCAATCGGCCGTCTGGCGGGAACTACTTGACGAGAGACGGGTAACCGTGAGGGAATTGTGTGACGCAAATCACACTTTTTCCCGATTGGAATGGCGGGATCAAGTAGAAAAATGGACCCTGGAGTGGCTTGGGCAGTGATTCATAGTGTGCCATTTCCTTGGCCTTCACTTTTGATTCGTGATTTTTATGATCAGTCGGCTTTGGATGGAAAAGAGTCCTCCAGTTGTGAGCGTAGGTACCATTTTGGATCGGGGCTAGTACGGAATCCATCTGATGTGGTGCGATCACCATGATTCGTGTCGTAGGAAACCTGATGTCCACGCTGAAGCACATGGGCAGGGGAAATGGGGTGCTGTACCTGATGTCCCGGGCGTTATGGCTGTCTAGTCGTGGCTGGATACGGATTGTCAAATACTATTTTATTGCTCAGCCTATCGCTAATGGATCCACTCACTGTCACGGAAAAAAAAGTGCAATCGAGATCAGGGAGCTCCGATCTGGTGATCCATTACTGAGTCAAGTGCGGCATCTTGGCGAGATTGTCACACAGCGATTTCGACAAGGTGCGACGTGTCTCGCGGCCATCAGGGAAGACGAATTGGTTGGTTTTTTATGGTGGGTGCCCGGGCCATATGAAGAAGATGAAGTGCGTTGTCTTTTCATTCCTTGCCCGGTGGGTTTGGCGGTTTGGGACTTCGATGTGTATGTCCATCCTGAATATAGGTTGGGCACAACGTTCAGCCGCTTATGGCATGAAGCCAGTAAACGACTTTACGAGAACGGGTTTCGTTTTACCTGCAGTCGCATCTCGGCTTTTAACCCCAGTTCCCTGGCGGCACATCGAAGGCTTGGCGCTAAAATTGTAGGTTCCAGGACATTTGTATGCCTGGGGCCCCTGCAACTGAGTTGGTCAGGCCAAGGCCCTTGGCTCCATTGCTCAATATCCTCTCGCAGCCGGCCGACAGTCAGAGTATCACCTTGAGATCTTTTGATAAATTTAAATTATCGAACCATTTGGCGCAGCTTTCGTATAGTACGCTGGACGAGGCTAGTGAACAGCCGAACGAGGGCAACTAAGGAAGGTAATGGGTCTGTTCTGTCCCAGTAGGCAAACCGCGGGCGCCAAGTGTCATGTGTCGGTTTGACATTTCGATTCAGGTGAAGTCTCAGATAACTGAGTGGGCTACGCTCGGTGTCAAACCATATGGTTCCGGACGTCTGGGAGCAGGCTGGAACGGGCGCCTTTTTTTGTGAGAGAAACTCTATCAGTGGCAGGTTGACACCATTGGCAACGCATACATCCAACCAATAGTCTGTTCTTCCCAGCGTGGGTTCGATGATCCAGAAACGGCCTTCATGGTCGATCTTTGCTTCAAGGGAAACGGGTCCGGATAAGTGCAACGGTGCAAAAAATCGCTCAGCCAATTTATGCATTCTAGGGTCCGGGACAGACTCCGCAACGGTGGTTTGTCCCATGGCAGGTGGATGTGAGGCGAGTTTTCTTCCATCAAAGCTGGCTAAAATCCGTCCGTTATCCAGATACAGCGCTGTAAAGAAAATATGATCATCGCCACCAGGAACCCACTGTTGTACGAGAAAAGGTAGCGCTGTTGGGTAATCATCTACTAGGGACTGGAGTTGATCCTTGGAATTGATCCTGCGCACTTTGAAGCCCGAAAGCGGCTGTGTGGGTTTGGCAATGAGGGGGGTGTCAAAGGCATCAGCAGGGATTTGGTCCAGTTGCTCCCGCCGCTGCAGCATCCAGTTCTTCGGATAGGGAAGGTTATGGGTGGAGCAATGTGCTTCCAGCGCCCCTTTGTCAAGAAGCCGGAGCACATTTTCCCGACAATCCGACCAGCTCAGATGATAAAGTCCACGCAGCAATGGCCAATGTGCTCCGACAATCCGGACCATGTTGTCGTTTGTAAGGAAAAGTACGGGCGTTTCCTGGCTGGGCAGTTTTTTGCGAAGTTGGACCAAGGCCTCCAATAAGCCGGGGCCATTGATGTCCGGGACGAGATGAACAGGGGCCAGACGAGTGTGGGCGCCTGGCAATCGTGGATCGGCTTCCAGCGCAGTCACGGACACTTTGGCACTGGCAAGTGCCCTGACAACCGCAAGCCCATGGGCGCAAAGGCCTACGACAACGGCAGAAGGCGCACCGGTGGGGCTAGGAGCGCTCACGCTGAGCGTCTTTCATTGATCATTGCTCTCATCCGCCGATGATACGCCTTTGTGGCTGGTAGGGTAAAGTTTGAAGTGCGCGATCTGTGACGGGAGGCAAGCGCATGATGTGAATTTTCCCTTGAGCCCTGGGAACTTCTTGGTAGTCTGGTAGCCTACCGACGAGTAATCTGTGGTAGAGAGAGGTTGGCCTGTACGGGTAGAATCAGCCCAGTGCATCAGGTAACTACGCGCTTTCTGCCGGAGTGACTGGTAAGTCGCAAAAATTGGCAATCCAGGCTCCTGGCTCTCATTCCCGTTTTGTATACCATCACCATGTCCCATGTTCTCTAAAGCCCGGATAACGCCCTTATCATGTTGCAAAGCATTGTCAAACTGAACGCATTGCTTGAGCCTCGAGACCGATTCAAGGTTTTGGCGCTGGCGCTTCTGATGATTATTACTGCCTTTATGCAGATGGCGGGTGTCGCCTCGGTCATGCCCTTTCTAACGGTACTTTCAGATCCAAGTGTTGTAGAGCGTAACGCTTGGCTGAACTTTGTATACATGGCAATCGGTTTTGAATCGGTGGATGGGTTTCTCTACTTTCTGGGCATCATGGCTTTTGTCATCTTCATGTCCGGCACAGCGCTACAGGCATTGACTAATTGGGCTATTACCCGATTTTCTCATATGCAGCAGTATGAGCTTTCACGCCGCCTTATGGCGGACTATCTACGCAGGCCATACACTTTTTTTCTTACCCGGAATTCGGCTGATTTGGCCAAAACGGTGCTACAGGAAGCGAATCGGGCCATCAGTGGCGTGCTGATGCCCGCGATGCGGCTACTCAGTCACGTGCTCCTGGCTGCCGCAATTATTCTGCTCCTTATCGTGGTCGAGCCTTGGCTGTCTCTTGGTGTGGCTGTCGGGTTGGGAAGTATCTACGGCGCCATATACCTGGCGGCCCGCACTTGGCTGCACCGTATTGGCAGGGACCAAGTCGAGGCCAATCGTGAGCGTTTTACCGCGGCAGCTGAAGCCTTTGATGGCGCTAAGGAGATACGCCTGCTGGGGCGGGAGGGCGACTATCTGGAGCGTTTTCGGGATCCATCAAAGCGATTTGCCAAAAACCAGGCGAATGTGAGTCTTCTCGAAACGATTCCCCAGTACGCGATCGAAGCCATCGCTTTTGGTGGTGTACTGCTGCTGGCTTTGTATCTGATGTCAGGCCCGGGTGGGGTCGCTCAGGCGTTGCCGTTGATCGGTCTTTATGGGCTTGCCGGAAAACAGCTCATACCAGCCTTCCAAAAAATCTTCAGCACTAGCGCCGCGTTGCGATTCAACATGCCTGCTGTGGACAACATTCTTGATGACTTGGGTGATCGAGCGGGTTCGCGTCCCCTGATGTTGCGAAACCATAGCGTAAAACCATTGGCGCTTCAGCGGGATATCACGATCAATAATCTGACATATCACTATCCGGGCAGCGACAAGCCGGCGCTACATAACCTGAATCTGAGCATTCCAGCGCGTACAACGGTCGGATTTGTCGGGGCTTCGGGGGCAGGAAAAAGTACGCTCATCGATTTGTTGCTGGGCTTGCTGGATCCTGATGAAGGAGATATCCGGATTGACGATGAACGTCTGACGTCCACAAATATTCGTGCCTGGCAGGCAAGCCTGGGGTATGTGCCCCAGCAAATCTTTCTTGCTGATCAGAGTGTTGCGGAGAATATTGCTCTTGGTATACCCGCGGGAAGGATTGACCATGATGCGGTACGCAAGGCTGCGCGCTTGGCCAATCTGCATGACTTTGTTGTAAAAGATCTGCCATACGGCTATGACACAGTCATTGGCGAGCGAGGCGTTCGACTATCCGGTGGACAACGTCAAAGGATCGGTATTGCCCGGGCCTTGTATCGTGACCCTGCTGTACTTCTGTTCGATGAGGCCACCAGTGCGCTCGACAATGCAACAGAGCGAGCTGTTATGGACGCGATTCATAATTTATCAAAAGAAAAAACTATAATTCTAGTTGCCCATCGGCTGAGTACTGTTGAGCCTTGCCAGTGTATCTATGTGCTGTCTCAGGGGCGAGTGGCTGAACAGGGAGCTTGGCAGGAATTGCTTAATGCTGGTTCACATTTGCAGAAACTGGCATCTGGAGCCGAGCAATGAAACGGCGGGTCTTGGTTGAGTTTGGGTATCTCCATGATGCTGGTATTTGAGTTTTTCACCGATGATATCAAAGGCATGCCGCAAGGTTGCCAGGAAGGATTAAGATGGGAACACCTCTAGTTAGTGTGGTGATGTCAGTCTATAACGCCGGCCCTTATCTGGGCGAAGCCGTTGAAAGTATATTGCGCCAGACCTTTCGAGACTTTGAATTCATCATCATTAATGATGGGTCAACGGATGGTAGTTTAGAGCTCCTTGACTACTATGCAGGTCTTGATAAGAGGATTCGGCTTGTTCATCAGCATAATCAAGGAATACCTGCTGCACTAAATAGGGGAATTGATCTTGCGAAAGGGGGGTACATTGCGCGCATGGATGCGGATGATATATCTCTACCAGAGAGATTGGAGAAACAGTATGCGTTTTTGGAAAGCCATCCACAGGTGGCGGTGCTTGGTAGTCAAATTGATAGTATAGATCATGCAGGGTTACAGATAGACAGGAAATGGGCACTGCCATCATCAGCCGGGTTGGTTGCATGGCGAATGTTGTTTCGCACGAGTGTTGCGCATCCCACAGTGATGATGCGATCAGATGTGGTCAGGAAATTTAATGGGTATAGTTTAGCATGTCGAGTGTCGCAAGATCATGAGTTGTGGACGCGAATGATTTCTTCCTGTCGTATTCAAAACCACCAAGATGTCCTTTTAAAACGCAGAGTCTGGGGAGGAAATGCGACATTTACAAAAGCGATCTCTGCAGATGGTCCGCTCCTGCCAAGTCTTCAGGAGTTGCACGGTCGCTATGTTGATCAACTTGCCGATTTAAGGGATTTGCAGTTTTGCCGTAACTTTGTGTATTACGGTATGAGTAAGTCCATGGAGTACGCAAAGTATTCTGTTGCAGATCTTCAGCGAGTATTTAGCTATATTCAAGAATTAAGAAAAGGGTTTGTCAGGAAACACCCATATGCCTATGAGGATGAGGCTAAGATTCTCAAGGATGAGCATAAAAAGCTCATGGATATCGCGTATGGAGTCGATAGTTTTAGTCGTGTGAAAGGCCTCGCGCTCAAGCTCAAGACGCCTTTTTTTGTTTCTCAGGTTAAATCACGTCTTCACGATCGATATTTTTTTCGTCATGGTTGATGGTTGGAAGAGTTTTCTTGATGTTTTTGGGTTGCGGTTTATTTGATTCATCTGCAGGGCATCGATGGCGAATTAAATCAATTGGTGCGTGTGTGACCGCGGCTGCCTAGCCAAAGATGCCATAAGTCGGGGGCGTATGATTAAGTCATTGGCAAAAAAAATAATTAAGCATGAGCGTTGGTGCTTTTTATCCTGGTGCAGAAGTCGTTTTGGGCTTTTTTCGTCGATATTCGCTTATATCCATTTTTTGTTGGGTGGGAAAGCGGTTCGTGTAACGGATCATGTTACTGGGGTTGGCGTATTTTTACGACCCTGTACTGCAGATCAAAAAGTATATGATGAAATCTTTAAGGCTCAAGAATATCGGCTTGATGTGGGGGAGCCTGTGGTGATTGTAGATGCGGGAGCTCATATCGGTCTTTCTTCGGTTTATTTTGCCCAACGTTACCCACGAGCGATGATTATTGCTGTGGAGCCTGAAAGCTCAAATTTCGAGTTACTAAAAAAAAATGTAAGTGTATATGCCAACATTAAGCCAGTTCATGCGGGTCTATGGAGTAGAACGACTTGCCTAGCAATTCAGGATGAGGGGGTTGATACATGGAGTTTTCGTGTCGTAGAGGCCGACTCTGAGCATGGCATTATGGCAACCAGTGTGCCTGATTTAATGAGTGATTTTAATATCGATCGTATTGATGTATTAAAGATTGACATTGAAGGCGCCGAGCTTGAAGTCCTTGGTGATAGTGGTTCGTGGATTGATTCGGTTGATACGATAATTATTGAATTGCATGACCGCTTCAGGCCTGGCTGCAGAGCGGCCCTTGACGATGCCCTTTCCGACTTCGAATACAGTGAGTCATTTTCTGGGGAGAGTATAGTCATTAGTAATATGAAGCGACTCTCTGTTGATAAAAATATTGCCTCTTGATTTTTAGGTATTTTCTGGTGCTGTTTTTATGAATTTTGTGGCTGCCTTGTTTTCTGTGGGCTAAATTCCTAATTACTTAAAGTTTATTTGGTTCTGATGATGACAACAGAAAGTAATGCAGAATCTATCTCGCTGCCACTGGTTTTAGTAATACCAACCCATGACCGTGTCCTGCTCCTTGAACGAACCCTTGATTCAGTGCTGGCATGCAGGGCGCCTGAGGGGAGATCTGTTCGGGTGGTTGTTATAGAAAACGGAGGGAGGTATGGTGCCGAGGAAATCGTCAGGCAAAAAAGAACATGGGTCGTGCCTGAGTATCACTATACGGCAGGTGGTAATAAGAGCTTGGCGCTGAATCAAGTCCTGCAAACCGTTCCGGATTCACTGCTGGTCTTTCTTGATGATGATGTGCGTGTTGATCCAGACTTGCTCATCCATTATTCCAATGCTGCCGGACATGATTGCGAAGGACGTTTCTTTGGTGGGGGGCTATTGGTTGACTACGAAAAAACTCCCCCCGAATGGTTGCGTGGATATTTGCCGAGATCATCGACGGGATGGCACCCAGAAGAATATGCTCCCTTGGGGCGCATGTACTTTTTCGGGGCCAACTGGGCGGCTTTTTCAAGAGATTTGAAGAAAGTGGGCGGTTTTGACCAGCAGTTTGGGCCTGGGGGGCTCTCTGGTGGGACAGGTCAGGAAACGGTGACGCAGCAGCGATTGTCACAGGCTGGCATCAGACCCGAGTACATCAGGGGCGCCATTGTCTGGCACTATGTGCCTGAATGTCGGTCTTCGCCTCAATGGGCACTGGAAAGGGCCTATAAAACGGCCATTTCCAGTGGCTATAATCTTTCCAAAGCCGAATGTGGCAAGACAATTTCAGGAATTCCACTTTGGCTTTTCCGTGCGATGGTTTTGGCGTGGTTAAGGTCTATCAAGGCCGTGTTGATGGGGAATCCGGTGGATCGCTTTCATGCGAAATTTAAATTCACTGAAAGATTGGGCCATATGAGAGGTGTGCGTAGGCGTCATCTCGAAAGCCGAAATTCTACTAAAGATGAGCATTGATGCAATTTTTCTTCTCTGACTATCCGACTGTCGTTACTTATCTGTCTTTGCGATTCCAGTAGGGTAGGCAACGTAGCGCCGTTTCTCCGGGAGGTAGTATGCGATCGCTAAGTATGGCGGTGGGCAGTTTTTCTGATCGAGTGATGTTGAAATACTATCCCTGGAGGCGCCCATCATTTCAAGAAAAGATCATGGAGATTGAAAGGTTGAGAAAAGTATATGCTTTCTCACATGCGCAGGCCTTAGGGAAAGGTGGTGCACGTTCCGTGATCGATCAGCTTGGATTCCGAAGGCCCGCCGTCATCGGCGGGGAAAAATCGCCGCTGGATATCAAATATGACAGCTTGCCTGATGCATTTGTCATCAAACCTTCTGAAGGCTCTACCAGTCGTGGCGTATTTCCCATTATCAGAGATGAGGCAGGCTTGAAGTGCCTGTTTGAGGGTTATGTCACGCCTGATTACATTTCATCCACGATATTACGGCATGCAAATGATATCTCGTATCATACGGAATCAGTCACGATAGAGGCGTTGGTTCAGGATCCACAGCGCCAAGGGCAGATTCCGTATGACTGGAAATTTTGGTGTTTTCAAGGGCGAGTGGGGGTGGTTTGCCAGAATTCATGGAAAACGCGAAAAATCAGGGATGTTAAATGGTGGGATGGACAATGGGAGGATCTTGGCAAGGCAAGAAATGATGCTCCTGTCCTGAGTACACTTCCTGCTCCCCGGTTCCCGAAGGAGTTGACTGAGGTCGCGCAGAGCATTTCGCGAAAAATTCGTTTTCCATTTGTTCGCGTGGATTTGTACGAGGACCACATCGGGCCGATGGTAGGAGAAATCACGCCGTTTCCCGGGTTCAAGGCACCATTTCGAAGAGACATCGACCGCATGTTGGGCAAAGCCTGGGAAGAGGCGTGGGCGGAACTAATGTCACAGGATGGGTATATCCTTCCTTTGTCTCAAAACAAGCAAGCCGGTGTGTAGGACTGAATCCGGGCTTGTAGAGACTAATACCTAGGTTGGGTGAGCTCGCGCACGCACGATGAAAGGAAATAGATCACACATGAGTAATGCGACACCGGAAATTGCGGTTGTTATCCCGTACTATCAGCGACAGGCTGGTCTTCTGCGGCAGTGCGTGCTCTCCATCATAGAGCATTCCGGAACCACAAATTTTCAGATTATCGTTGTGGATGATGAGTCGCCTGTCTCGGCAGCCGAAGATTTGGCAGGGCTAGAGCCTCTCATGCTGGAACGAATCTGTATTATCCGTCAATCCAATGGCGGCCCTGGTGCGGCCAGAAACCGGGGTTTGGATGAAGTTCCTGCGGGAACTCCCTATGTGACTTTCCTTGACTCAGATGATCAATGGACCGCTGATTTTCTAAGTGATGCGGTATTTGCCTTGCGCTCTGGGTGTGATCTTTTTATTGGCAACAGCCAGCGCATTGGCCAGAAAACTGCCCGCTTTGAGTGGGTTTCTGGGGCAGGATTCAGCATGGCACCCGAGGATCACCAACAGATGGATGTGGTTCGTAAAATTTACGAATTTGCTGGCGATTTTTTCGATTTGCTGGTCTACCGGACGAATGTTATCGGGCCGACCACAATGGCATATCGGTTCGACAAGTTCCCAACGGTACGGTTTGATCCTTCTATTTTCAATGGACAGGATCGACTGTTCAAGCTCACTTTGGGGCAGGGTTTGGATCGAGTGGCTTTTTCACCAAAGATCTATGCCTATGAAGGCGAAGGAGTGAATATCTTTGACAAGTCTCAGTGGGGGGCTCCTGGCTCCATAAGACTGGCTTCCAGTTATATTCGTCTTTGCAAGCGTATTCTGTTACAGATACGGCTGACGTCTGCCCAGAGAGACCATATTGCCAAGCAGCTTGCAGAAGCTCGCCGCGGTTTGGCGGGGAACACCTTACACCTGCTTCGCACCGGCAGGCCAGTAGACTGGTCTCGGATCCTGTCGACATTTCGCGAGGATCCAATATGTGCGGTGTGGTTTGTTCCTAATCTTGCCTTGAGCATTTGGAAACGCTTTTCATAGTAGGTGATGCTATGGTCGTGGTTGCTGGCTATGTTCCAAAATCGCGAAAGCAGAATATGGTCTCACCTGAAAGCAGGTAATCAAACGGGTATGTGCTTACGCAGGAGAAAAATGATCGGCTCGTCCCTTGCCATGGTAACCGCCAATCATCCAGTTCCATCATTATAAGATTGGTGTTCTTAACCCATTCCAGATTTTTCTGGAAGAGATTTGACTGTGCGCCTTCGATGTCGATCTTGATGATGAAAGGGGCATCAGTTCCGGCTTGTTTGCAAATGTCATTGATGGTGTAGCTGGGAACGGTGTCTGCATGTTCGCTATCTTCCGCATCAACCTTGAATGCGGCAGAGCCTGAATCCGGATTGATGATGCGTAGGTGCCCACTTTGACTCCACACCCCTCCCAGTAGCGGGGTTGCCCGATCGCCCAGGGCTTTAATATTGCTTTTTAGGATTTCATAGTTCGCCCTGTCTGGTTCCACGACGATAATCTGAGCCTCGGGGAATTTTAATCCCAGGAAGAGCGTGGATAGCCCGATGTTGCCGCCGCAGTCGATGATGAGTGGACGTTTCCCTTCAGAGATCATTTTGTGATACTGGTTGATCAGGTTTTTGCTCTGCGGGAATCCTGATATGTCATACTGCTGTAGAACCAGACACTGCCAGAATATGGAATGATCGCTGACGGTCTTGCGTAAGTGAATCTTGGAAGGATAGCCGGGTGTCTGGTACTGCTTAATGGTGCCGGGCGCCTGATGCATGCGGGTTTCCATGGAAAAAAGCAACCGTATTCCGTGAATAATCCCGAATTTTCGGAGATAGTTTGGTGTTTTTGCAATAATGCGGTAAAGAGTTTTCATCTTGCTCCACCAAGTGATTTTGGAAGGGATTTTATGATCTGTTTAGCTTGGCGGGTGTAGGCTCCCCCATCAAATCTGTGCCCACCGATGAAATGGATAATTTTCCCATCCTCCAGATCTTGCTTGAGATCCCAGTACGGATAATGCTCGAAAGGCAAGACAAGCGGGTTATCGGTATTTGCAATCATATAGTTTGATGCAACCTGTTCACTACCCCAGGAAGACCATTTTTCATTACCTAATTGCTTCTCCATTTCCACGGAGAAGTTCTCAAGCTCCTGGAACTTGATGCTTTCCATGGCAAATCCCGCAAAGCCAGCGCAGCCGCGGATATAGCTGCGTTCCAATGCATTGGGTAAATTGCAGAGTGCACGCTCAGCCAGCACCTGAATATGCTGGCTCTCCATGGCGTGAGCGAGTTTACTGGCATCATGAACAGGGGTGCGTGAGCGCCCAAGGCGAGTGCCTAGCGTGAAGCATCGGTTCTGTTGGATGCACTGAAGAACTTCGGTCGGTTCGCGAGCCGTCACCGTGTCTGAATCCAGTTGGATTACGTAGTGCCGGGGACACAGGCATGAAATCATTACTAGGCGCTCCCAGCAGCCACCACGTGGGCACTGGCCGACGTCAATGTCTGAAGTGCGAATAAATTCGACTGTTCCCAAGTGTTTTTCGATGATTTCTCTATGATTTAGGCATAGCCCATCATCTATGATGAAAAATGATCTCGGCGTGATGAATTGTGCGAGCGATTTTGCTGCGATTAGCAGCATGATCAGGTCGGGGTCATGTGATTGGCTGAGAATTATGGTTTGGCTTTCGGGGTTGCAGACAATAGGGGCTGTCTTAAGAATTCCGCGCGCATTCCAGTTGAATAGCCGTTTTTTGTACTTGGCTAATGAGGGCATTTTGGGCTCTCTTGTTAGGTTATTACCGAGGAGTTATGAGGTTGGATTTCAGGATCATTACCCACCCATTCATGACGCACTAGAAATGCGGTTTTACCAGGATCGATTGCCTGCGGTGGAAGGCAGAATCCACTTGCCGTAGGCATGGAGGAATCCAACTGTGCAGTGCGAATTTCATCCAATCCGTAGGGGTGTATTCTTCGAGGTACTCCCTGAATTTTGGATATGATCTCCAGTTTTTTTGTGAATGCAGTCGCCGCCGTCATCAGCGCGTGGCCGGCAGGGTTCAAGAGCATGAAAGGCTCTTTGCCACGATTATCAATTCTGAGCTCATGGGACAGCTTTCCATATTTCGATGCGAAATTAAGCGAGATCGTACAGCGAAGATCCTGTATATGGTTTCGGCTAAGCGCCTTCTTCTGTCCATAAATTCCATTAAGCAAGCGCCAGTCCAATGCCGCCAGGACTCTTTGAGCAAGGCCGATGACTGGTTGCCGTAATAGGCAAACCGGATACCCGGATAAGTGAACGGATAGCACTTCATTTTTTTCTGAAATTTCAACGGTATCAAAATCAGTCAGGCCATAAATGCCGGTGCTGGTTTGGAATATGGGTGTCCAGCCTGCTAATGCGGGATTTCTAAGAAGTGCATCCGCAGTTGTGCGAGTGGGTGGAGGGCATAGGCATTGTCCCCCCAAAACCAGATGGAATGGCACGCCTCCTGCATAGCGAAATTCGACTTCTGTACTGCTAAAGCGCTGCGGGGGTTGTCCACGAGTGGATACCAGTGCCACCATCTCCCTTGACTCAAATCGGAGCAAACCAGCATCCGTATCTTCTATGAGATGTGTTTGTGAATGAGAAAAACTCAGGTGATGTAGCCAATTTGAAGCTGGTTCAGCACTACTGTTGGTGTGCTGTGCCCAAGTCAGTATGCCTGCAAGCCAGGCATTATAGACACCTAGTTCCATATAGTTATCCCAACCGGCTTCCTTGTCTTCCGCTATATTCGGATTGAGTGATATGAGCCCATCTACTCGCGTTTGTCGGTCAAGGCGATCCAGTATCCCGGTAATGATGTGGTAGCCTGAATTATGGCGCTGCCTCTCATCGGAAAAACCCATCAATAATAGGCTTGCCAGGAGACAGGCATCGCCGTAGAGCGCATGCGTGCTGCGACCAAAGCCTCCCACGTGGGTAGCTCCATCCCATGTAAGCGCTACCCAATCTAGCATTTTTTGAATTTTGGATTTCAGTGCAGGAAAATCCATGTGCCATGCGGCTAAAACAGCAACAAATAGTGCTTTGTGGTGGTAGGCCATGGGGGTTGCTCCCCATGAATTTTTCGGTTTGGACGGATAATCTATGAACCCACCAGAGGGCGTAGTCCATCTATCTAATAGTTCGATGAATTTTTTTCCACGCTGTATGCGTTCGCGATCGGATGTCGCCTCCAGTATTCGGCAGAGAGCTGCCAGCAGTGTCCAATTGTTGGAAGAGTAATGGCCCCGTAGGGGGAAGCGGGGCATGGCGGAGTTAATTATGAGCTTGGTGGCTGCATGTGTGTCGCTTTGATCAAGGGTGTTTCTCAGCAATAATAGCAATAACCGATTGAATGGCTCATGACGGATTGCTTCTGGTGGGGTTGATAGCCATGACTCAAGAAGGTCCGTCCACGTAGTACTCTCGGTACCGTTTTTCAGTGCCAAGGCTAGGGCCAAGCTACTTTGACCATAGTGACTATTTGGCATAAGGTCTTGCCGTATGGGATCCCAGACACCTGATCCAGGCCTGATGAATGCCGCTAGATTTAAGGTGATCTGGTCCGTGAATTTATCCAGGCGTCGTGAGCAAGGTTGGGACGGTAGTCCAGAAAAGTTTTTTGAGTGATCGCCGATGACAGGTTGTGATAGCTCATCCATGTTATCGATCTCCTAGTTGTAGTTTTTTTTGTCAGCGGCGTCCACTTGTGCAGATGCGATAAAGTCTGGAAATCGAATCCTTTGGGATAGTAATTTACTCCTATCTCCTGTGGTAGCAGTTTCGATTACGGTCGGTGATTCGGATTCTTCAAGTTCACGACGCATGATGATAGTCAACGCGATAAAAGCATACAGGAGATTGAAATAGGCGACATCCAGAAAGGTCCCTGCTGCCATGAATCCTATCAGCCCAACTTGCAGAGCCCAAGCGAATTCGGCCAGCCATAGCTGATTTTTTCTTTTCGCGGCGGTTCGCCTTATTCGGTGCAGTGTATGGAATGTAAACCCGATCAATAGCAACCATATCGCTAAGCCACCAAATCCGTGCTGTCCCAGCATCTGGAAGTAGATGCTGTGAGCAGAAAAATGGTGTCCCCAGCCGCCGTCAAAATTGGCATAGCTGAGCCACCAGTCAAAGCCCTTGCCGGTATGTCGGAATCCCATTCCCAGCAAAGGGCGTTCTTTTGCCATGTTCCAGTTTGCTCCCCAGGCCTGGATCCGCTGCATGGATGAGTCATCTTCCTGGTAAGTCTGGATTGTTTTCCACCTTTCCAGGAGTGGATCGGGTACTGTCACACCAAGCACAAGCACGCCGATGAGTGCTGCAGCAATCATGGTGCCTTTGTACTGCATCCTGAGAAAAAGGAACGGCAGAATCGCAAGAAATCCGAGCAATGCCCCCCGTGAGTGGGTTGCCAGTATCGCAATGATGGTGAGCCAAAATGCTGCATATATTCCCCAAGAAATATATTTTGACCAACTGCGTATCCATGGCCAACCAAAGTCGATCCATTGATAGTAAAACATTCTTGCGCTGGCCAATATCAAAGGTAATATCATCAGCATGGCCAGGCCAATATAGGTGTTGCCTGCCAGAAAGCTTCTGGGAGGGCCTAGAACCATATGTGCCCCCCCCGTGCTGATGGCAAAAAAACCTCCTTTGATCCCATAAAACCCAATGGAAAATGTAATGATGAGTAGTAATGGCACAATCCGGCGCTGACCATAAATAAGTATTGGCGTCACGAAAGTAATGAGCATGATCTTCATGACTGTATCCCACTGCGCCCAAGCGCCAGTCGGGTTTACTGCAAAATAGCTTGTCAAGGTGAAATACCCGGCCAGGATGAACATCATGGCCATCTCTCGGGTATATGGCATGGGTCGCCGATCCTTTGTGAGAAACAAGGCGATAAGGGTCGCGAGACCAATGACGACAGCTATTTGGAATGTCCGCATAAATCCCCATGTATGCGCATGAGGAACAAAAAGCCCCACCCAGAACCATGCAAGGATCCCGACCCAAGGGCGAAGCAGTATTATCGGCACTAAGCCAATGGTGATGGCAAATAGCAAAAGATCACGCATGACTAGACCTTTGGGGCGCGTATATCAGAAAGTCCTGTGAGCAGTGCGGGACTTTAAGAGGCAGGATAGTCTTTTTATGATTCATAAAATCAACCTTGGGTGTTTTTCAGGGACTTGAGCCTGCATGCTGTTTTGATCTGGAAAATCACGAAAGGGGGTTGCCTCAGCATTTTATATTCCCTGCTTAGTGGCGCATGAGGCATGATTATCATAAGGAAAGGTGGCGATGTTTTACTGTTTTGAAAGCACTTAGTAGCAAGTAACGCCAAGTTGCCGGGCGGCCGGGCCTTCGAGTGGCGGAGTAAGCAAATGAGCGTAGTGCCAATTGCGGGTCTCCAGCCCAGTAATGATGATAACCAAAATCGAAACTGATATCAGCGAGACGTTTTTTGATATCAGCTGGAGCTGTATACTCTTGGTTGGGGCCTTTGAGTCCCCATCGGGCCAAGGCCTTTTCAACCACTATGCGCTCATAGTTTTCATGAGGCCACTTGTGGATACACCCTCGTCCATGTACCCGATAGAGTGCAAGGATACGGTCAAGTTGATGGATCTCTGTCACTCGTGAGGCCCTTATCCAGTAGTCATAATCCTGGCCGCGCTTTAGTGTAGTATCAAATAGGCCAATGGTATCGATGAGGGTTCGCCGGAACACCACTGTGATTGTGTGGAGTAGAGAGCTGAAAAGTAGTCGATTGTAGAGCCAGCCGGAGCGATCTGGAACTATGCTGGCTGGCTGCCCCATTGTGGGGGTAGAGATATATGATAAGGCCGCCGGAAATCTTCCCTCGGTATCTGGTTTCCAGACTTGCCATCGGGCGTAAACCATGCTGATGTTCGGGTGTCTTTCAAGATGCTGAATTTGAAGGGATAGCTTGCCGGGTAACCATATGTCATCAGAATCAAGAAAGGCGATGTATTCACCTGCTGCCGCTGCCATTCCAGCATTCCTTGCAGCAGCAGCTCCCTGGTTCTCTTGTGTGATCAAAGTGATGCGATCACCATAGCTTTTTAGTAAGTCGATGGTTTCATCCGTTGAGCCATCGTCAACGATGATGAGTTCTATGTTTGGGTAGTCTTGGTCGAGTACGCTCTCAATAGCCTCTTGTATATAAGCGCCAGTGTTGTATGAGGGCATTACAATACTTACAAGTGGCTTGCTTGGTTGCGCTTTGCTATTGATGCTTGGGGCGCCGTGAGTTGCATGGCAAGATCTGTGCATTATGTGCTCGGCTTGAATTGTTGGTTGCTATTTTAGCTGATTAGCTCTGTTCCAGCACAAGCCACATTTGTTATGGCGAGAGCTTGAAAGTTGGTAATTTTTCACTCCTTATGATGGGGTGAGGGCGGGTTTATGTGCTCGGAAATTAGGTAGAGAGGGCGCTGTTTAGTTTCATCGAACATTCGGCCCAGATACTCTCCTATTACTCCCAGTGCTATTAGTTGAACTCCGCCTAGAAAAAGGATTACCACCATCAATGATGGGTAGCCAGGCACAGGGTTTCCGTGAATGAGTGTGTGGACGATCATCCAGATGCCGTAGATGAATGAAAGTGCAGCAACTGTCAGGCCAAAATAGGTTGCTATCTTAAGTGGTGCTGTGGTGAAAGATGTGATTCCTTCAAGCGCGAAATTCCAAAGCTTCCAGTAATTCCACTTGGTAGATCCGGCAAATCTGCGATCCCGATGATAGGGTATTGCAGTTTGTTTATATCCGATCCAGGCAAAGAGACCCTTCATGAAACGATGATGTTCTCTCAGGGATTTCAGGGCATCAATGGCGGGCCTGCTCAGGAGTCGAAAATCGCCTGTATCTGCGGGAATTTCCACATGGCCAATTTTTTTTATGGTACGGTAGAAAAGGTATGCAGTAATTTTTTTTAGCAATGATTCTCCGTCACGCGAGATACGCTTGGCATAAACCACATCGTTTCCCGCACGCCACATTTCTAATAATTCAGGGATTAGCTCTGGAGGGTCCTGTAAGTCGGCGTCGATAATGATCACAGCTTCTCCTGTCGCATGATCGAGTCCAGCCGACATTGCAATTTCTTTCCCAAAGTTTCTGCTGAGATTAATAAGCTCAACCTGGGGGTCATTTTCAGATAATTGTGTGATTATCTCAGCTGTATGGTCTTTGCTGCCATCATTTATGAAAACAAGCCTGAAATTATAGGGAAGCTCTTTGGTGACGGATTTAATTCTTTCGTAAAGTGCGAGTATGACTTCTTCTTCGTTATACGCGGGGACAATAATTGAGATGGTTGTTATGTTTTTGTCTGATTCTTTTGGGGGGTGGTTGGGCATGGCGTTTGTCCTGAAAAGGTCCAATATTTGTTGATTATGAAGTTCCAGAATAGCACCACAGCCGTGCTAGCGATCTGTGCAGCTAAATAATTTATCTTTAAAATATATACTCCTGTGGCTAGCAGTCCTGCATTTAGTAGCATGCCGCTCAGTGCCGCTGCTATAAAGCGTGGAGCAATGGTTGTGTGGGTTCCTGTTGCTTTGAATGTGAAGCGATAGTTCAGGATATAGTTAATGATTGCGCCACCGATAAATCCTATGGTGGATGCAAGGGTAGGCTCCACATTTGCTGTATATGCTAGCCCGATAAAAAGTGTATAGTGGCCGGCGGTAGAGATGCCGCCGACTGTTACGAAGGCTAAAAATTGATGCGCAATATGCATTCATGGCCTTTGCTGAGATTGGCGATGAGAGCGTTGCTTTTCTGTAATGCTTAATGCCGCGATTATTGCTAGAAAACCTAGCGCTGGTAAGTGATATTTGCCGCCGCTCTCTACGATAGAGTGAATGCTGTAGAAATATAGAAAAACAAGTATCATGGGCAGTAGCAAAATTGAAGGCGGTTCGCGCCGGCTAAGCCATCGATATGTGCCCACTAGAATGATTATCCAGATTAGGATCCAGTAGGAGTTTGCTACAGCTTTCCATGCCGCATATGTCGGTTCACTCACCTGGATTCCGCCACGTCGTAGGGTTTCATAGATTCCTGTGCTGTCGTCTCCCAGGAATAGTATTTGCTTTTCTATGGCAAGGCGCAGGAAGTCCATTGGGTTTTCACGTATCCATTCCATGCCTAACTTGAATCCTAAGGCGTTGGCCTCAAGCTCTGGATATTGGTCAAGTTGGTCCGTCCATTGTGTTCGAATGAAACCTCCTGTAGCCTCGGGGTGATTGGCTTTATAGAAGACACCGCCGCCATTGGTGGAGATTAGTACGAACTGGTCGAAAACCTGATAATTTCTTATAGACCAAGGTGATATAATTAATGCCATTCCCAATAGTATGAGTGCTAGTCTCATAAGTATTATTTTTGCGGGTGACCGGATTAGGAAGTCGGAGACTATGACTGCCGTTGTCAGTAGAATCACTGACGGCTGAACCAAGGCACCAAAGCCAAGGATCATTCCTGCCGGAAGAGCAATTTTATAATTTTTCGGTCTGCGGTAAAGAAGCAGGAATACGATTACGAGTATGAGTATCAGGGGCATCTCTTTTTCAGGAACACCGGTGAGCGCGATGTGTGTGGGCCAGATACAGATAATGGCTGTGGCAATGCGCCCACATGCTTCTCCTCCAATTGTGCGTCCAAGGAAATATACACCTATTATGGTGCCGGTATATATCGCCAGATTCGTTCCGACGATAACTTCTTTGCTTGAACCAAAGATGGCCACTATGGGGGAAAGCAGAAATGGGTACCCCGGAGGCCAGAAAGCTCGCCATCCTGTACCGCCATATTCTTCGCCTCTGCTAAGTTTTTCTGCAAGCCAGAGATAGGTGGCTCCATCTGACGATGGAGATGCTGGAAAGCTGATAACCCAAAGCAGCCTCAGGATTATTCCTATAGTAATTACTGACCCTAGCCACATGGCTGTGGATGGTTTTTTTGAGAGATTTTCGGTGCGGTCAAAGAGATAAGTTAATTTCTGGCGACCTATGAAAAGTGTCGTCAATATCCCCATTGAAAATAGTATCCCAATAAGCCAGTTTATCCAGGGGGAGGGGGCAAATAGCAGGCGCGTTGAAAGTAGTGGGGTGGCAATCAGTACCTGGATTGATACTATTCCTAAAATGCCAACGATAATGAGTGTAAGTAGGAGCCTTATGCCGGTTGAAGTATTCACAATATGAGCTTCCTTAGCATGCGGTTGTATAATTCCAGATGCCATTTTTAAAGCAGGGAGATAAAAATGGAGGTATGGGCGTGATTTAATTTGTTTGCTGGAGGCTTGAATGGTTGCCGCAACTTGCGTCTCCGGTGCTGCGGGAATCGAGGTTGCATCCGATGCGTGAGATTCAGGCATCGGCCACAAGTGCAGCCACCCGTTGGTGGTGCTTTGCTATAAGGTGCGCGGGCCTTCTTGGCCAAATGTGGGTTGGCCCGACCGCTGATGCTCACTCTAGCCTCCCATGGTGGTCTATCCGGCAGAGACGTGCTCCCTGCGGGCACGCATTTTGGTGCTGTGCTGGTAGAAGCGGCGTCCAGGCTATGCCGATTATGAATTGTCAGTGACTTGAACATCTGCATTAAGCCATGCTGATGTGACCGGCTTTACTCTTATGGGGCTTATCCTACACCCGGTCGGCACAGGGTGAAACGTCTTCCAATGAATGCTCGCCAGAGGTTTGCCAGGAGCTTGGTTGCGGCGGACCCATATTTTTTTGTCTGGTTGCCTTTGATTCTCTAATCTGGGGGGAGGATTAGCAAGATGTTGGCACAAAGCCTGCCTTACCTGAGACGACCTATTCGTGACCCTGCTGTGAGCAGTGATCTGGATGCCAGAACGCCTGTGTAACCGAGGTGTTCTGTTGGGGCTTGGGGCACCACTGATAGAGCTGGCCGGACTGAAGGCCCCGCTCTCTAGCGGCGGCACTTAGATGATTCGCTTGGTTAGGACCAATGTCTAATCCTTGAAAGCCCCCTGCCGTTCGGTTCTATGGATGGGAGGCGACCGGTATCGAGTGCTTTGCAATCATGGACGCCTTAGGTGTGTTGAGGTCGTATCCGATGGTTGAAAGTCCCACTCAAGATGGGGAAATTCCCACTCCTGTTCCCGCGTTTGCCCGCGATCAAGTTTGCCTTCGACAGGGCGGAGGTCCAGGGTGTCAAGATTGCCCCATGGGTTTCTTAAATAGATGTCGGCCTGTCCCATGTTGCGGGTCAGGTTGTCCTTGTTTCTGACCCGGCGGGGCAGGATCAGCGGGGTGCCGGCGAAGACGGCGTTGCCCGCGACGACCTGTTCGTAGCCCTGCTGGGGGCGGTCGACATGAATGCCGAAACCCTGTGCAACCAGGGTGTTCTGCAGGATGTGAACCTCCCGGGGCAGGTGGTTGTGGGGGCGGACGATGAGGGCGTCGTTGTAGTGGTTCACGAACAGGTTGTTGTACAGGGCAATATTGCCCTCGCCCTGGAACAGGCGTTCGTAGGGGTTCTGGTAGAACAGGTTGCCATGGATCAGGTAGCGATCATGTTGCCCCAGGCCGGTTTCGGGGAAATGGCCCACCAGCAGGTTGGGGCGCGCCTGGTTGCCGCTGTTGCCGTGCCGGGCCTTGCTGAAGGTGTTGTAACGAATGAGGGTGTGTCCCGGCTGGGTGGGCATGCCCGGTAGCCATTGGCGCTGGGTCTGGTGTTTGATCTGGGCGTTGTAGCCCAGGGTGTCTTCGATAAGGTTGTGCTCGATCAGCCCGCCGATGAAGGGGCCGCTTCCATCAGGTCTGCCCAGATACATGCCGGTGCCCACATGATGGATATGGTTGTGCCGGATGATCCAGCCCCAGGCGGGGCTGCGGGTGGTGATGCCGTTATGCCCTTGGGCACCGTCGTAATTGTGGATGTGCAGGTGTTCCAGGGTGATGTGGTGGGTGAAGTGGCTGTGGCTTTCGGCGACGATGGCGTCGGCGTTTTGCTGTTGGCCGTCCAGGGTGAGATGCCGGATGGTGATGTGGGCAGCATTGACTAGGCTGATGGTGCGCTGGTTGTTCCTTGCCTGGAGCAGGGCGGGTGTGCCGGTTTCCGGACCGGTGATGACGATGGGGTGTTCTGCGGTGCCCTGGATGTGGTGCAGGTTGAGCTGGCCGGAATAGGTGCCGGGGGCCAGTTCCAGGCGATCACCCGGCTGGAGTTGCCTGGCCAGTTGGCGGAAGTTCTCCGGCGTGGCCTGAAGGATGCGACGGGGTGTCGGCAGGGTGGTGGGCGCATCCGGTTCCGCCATGGTGATGGCGAGTGTCCGCTGGAGCGGTGGGAGTAGGTGGGTGTTGATGTTGCTGCCGGGTGCGCTGTCCTTCATTGGGGACTGGATTTCAGCGCTGGTGGTGATGGTATGGGGCTGGGCGGCCAGTGGCTGGCTGATGGGCAGGAGCAGCAACAACAGCAGCAGGAGTAGCGGCGGTAGGTGGTGCCCGGTGGGGTGTTTTGGAGTTTTGGGTGGTGCCATCATCCGTCAGGTATCCGCGGGTTGAGTGGCCTGTCGATTCGGAACGAGAGGTTCAGCGTAAACGGATATGGGATGTTCTGCCATATATATGGAGTTGGGCTATGGTGGAGTCCTGGTCCCTTGGGCGACCGCCCGATCATGACATTCTGGATGGAGATCTCCATTGACTGATGTGCCTCGAAAGGGGGTTAATTTTGCGGTGGCTGCCTGGTTGTCACTGCTGGCGGTGCTCTATGCCACCTTGATGCCGTTTGATTTCGGTAACCAAAGTGTTGCCCAGGCCTGGGCACATTTCACCAGTCTGGATGTCCCGCAAATGCGTGCCTCGGCACGGCAGCAGTGGGTGGCCAATATCCTCATGTTCGTGCCTCTTGGGCTGTTCTGGACGGCCTGGTTGTCCGGTTATGTGCGCGGTTTCCTGGGGCGTTGCCTGGTGGGGCTGTTCGTGGTCCTGCTGGCCCTGGCGACCACGGCGACGGTGGAGTTCCTGCAGTTCTGGTTGCCCCGGCGAGAGCCGTCCCTGCTGGATATGAGCGGCAACTTCATTGGTGGCGTGGTGGGCGTGCTGGCATGGTATGGATTGTCGGGGCCGGGACTCCGGTGGTTGGCGACGCTGCGCCAGGGTGGGTTGACCGCGTTGCGAAGAGGGTTGGTGATCTATGGGGTGGCCTATGTGCTGTTTGCCTGGTTGCCGCTGGATTTCATCGTTTCCTGGCAGGAGTGGGTGGGTAAGCTGGAATCCAATGGCTGGGGGCTTTGGCGGGCGCCTGTCTCTGAGGATGCCGGCCTGCGCTGGTGGGTGCTGCGGAGCATGATTGTGGTGATGACCCTGCCTGTCGGTATCTTGGTGGGGTGGTGGATGAGGGAGTATTTTGCGGCTGTCTCAGGCCGCAGGAGATTCTTCCTGTCCGTGGTTGCCGCAACGATGTTTGGCGTGTGGGTGGAAATCGGGCAGTTTCTGACGATTTCCGGCGTTGCCGAGGGTGGGTCCGCTCTGTTCCGTGCGCTGGGGGTGCTCCTGGGGATCGGGCTGTTTGTGTGGTGCGGTTATTTCAGTCCGGATCGGCTGCGTCACTGGGCGCGGCCGGTGGTGATGCTTTCGTTGATCCCTTATCTGGCGCTCATGGTGCTGCTCAATCTGGGCGGAAAGGGGTTTGTTCGGGGGGGTGAATCCGGATGGACTGGGGGACGATGGCGAGTCTGAATGTGTCGCTGATGGTGGAGCCGTCCACAAGGTCAACCTTCCAGGGCAGCTCGGATTCGCTGAAGGCCTCCTGGAGCAAGCCCAGGTGTCGCAGGCTTATGGGCGTTCTGGGCATGATGAGTAGATCCAGGTCCGAATAGGGCTTGGTCCTGCCGGTGACCCTGGAGCCGAAGGCCCTGACTTCCGTGTCCGGCAGGTGCCGGCAAAGGATGTCCGACACGATTGCCCAGTGACGGGGCTCGATGTCGATGGGAGGCTTATTGGTTGCGGGCATTGAGCTGTTCCAGCAGGTGTTGCGCATCCTGAAGAAAGCCCTGGCACGCCTGGAGGATTATGGCCGCTTTCTTTTGATCGTAAGTGTGGGCCGTGATGTTGCGCAGGGTGCGATACTGGAACCAGGCTTCCACGTCACTGATCAGGCCTTTTTCGGCTCCGCTTCGCAGCAGGTCTCTGAAATTGCTTTTATCGATTTCTTCAGGGCTGGCTGCTTCCAGTTCCATCTGTCGACGTAGCATCTTGACGCTGAGTTCGTAGACAAACTCGAAATTCTGAATCACGCCGGCGATGAGGGTGTTTCTGACCGCAGGCGCCTGTGACTGGAACCAAGTGCTGTCACTGACGATGGCCATGGCCTCTCGAAACGAGATGATGGCATTTTGCAGCGGACTCAGATCCAGCGTTTCATCCATGGTGCTTCCCCATGTTGGTTGCTTGGTCAGACCAGTATTTCCGGAATGCCCGGGTGGCCCAGGAATTTTTCCGGGCTGGCCGTCAGGCCGTAGGCCCCTGACTGAAAGATGACCACCAGATCGTCGGGTTGGGCCTTGGGCAGGGTCATGCGGTCGGCCAGTAGGTCGAGGGGAGTACACAGGGGACCGACCACCGAGGCGGTTTCCGTGTCTGTCTCGTTCATCCGGTTGCCGATGGCCACCGGGTAGTTCTTGCGGATGATCTGGCCGAAGTTGCCCGAGGCCGCCAGGTGCTGGTGCAGACCGCCGTCGGTGACCAGGTAGGGGTGGCCGCGGGAGAGCTTGCGATCCAGGATGCGGCAGACGTAGACCCCCGCCTCGCCCACGAAGTAGCGCCCCAGTTCGATCACCAGTGCCGCCTCCGGCAGGCGGCGGGCCGCTTCTGCCTGGAGCGTGGCCAGGTTGTCGCCGATGGGGCCCAGATCCAGGGGGCGTTCTCCGGGGAAGTAGGGGATGCCGAAGCCGCCCCCCAGGTTGAGGAACCGGACCGGTGCCGGGGCGTGTTCGGCCAGTCGGCAGGCCAGTTCAAAGCTTTTTTGCTGGGCCTCGACGATGGCGCCGGCTTGCAGGTTCTGGGAGCCGGCAAACAGGTGAAAGCCTTCAAAGTGCAGCCCGGCGTTGCCGATGGCCTGGAGCAGGCCCGGCACCTGCTCGGCATCCACGCCGAACTGTTTGGGGCCGCCGCCCATCTTCATGCCGGAACTCTTGAGTTCGAAGTCCGGGTTGACCCGTACCGCCACCCGGGCGGGCAGGCCCAGCTGTTCCGATGCCTGGGCCAGGAGGGGGATTTCCCGGAAGGATTCGATGTTGACCAGGATGCCGGCGGCCACGGCCTGTTGCAGTTCCAGCGGCTGTTTGCCGGGGCCGGCAAAGCTGATGTCGGCGGGATCGGCGCCGGCGTCCAGGGCCACCTTGAGTTCTCCGGCCGAGGCCACGTCGATGCCGTCCACCAGGCCGGCCATGTGGCAGACCAGAGCGGGCATGGGGTTGGCCTTCATGGCGTAGTGAAGCTGGATGCCCCGGGGGAGTTGTTCCCGCAGTTGCGCCACGCGCTGGGTGAGCAGGCCGCGGTCATGGGCGTAGAAGGGCGTCTGCCCCACGCGGGCGGCCAGCCGGGTGAGCGGCATGCCGCCGATGATGAGTTCGCTGTCACGGACGGGGAACTGGGTCATGGGGGTGTGGGTGGGTTTATCCTGTGACATGGCCAACCTGTTGTTTTGCCCATTCCATCGTTGCTGTCATGCCCTCAATGGCTTCGTCGATACCGACATCCGGCGCCGGTGCTCCCAAGTATCTGAACTCTACCGCGTATGGCCCCAGACGAAGAAGAAGATCAGTAGAAACCGGCGGGTAGATGCCGTGTTGTTCCATGATTCTCTGCAGTTCCAGCAGATCATGAGTTCTTCTGAATACGACCTGTCTGACAGACAGAACGGATTTAAGGGATTTTTCCATGGCCTGTTGGGCATGGAAGAGGATGATTTCGTGTGGTGCCTCCGGGACGCGGGCGAGAATATGGACCGCCGCCTGATCCCTCGCGCCCGCTTCGAGCAACTGCAGTGCCTGTTCAGTCCAGGGATCCATAAAGAAGCTTGCCTTCTCTTGAGGCCCAGTAGGCCGGGGTGCTGCACCACTGGCGGTGTTTCTCGAAATCGCGCTCGTCGTAGAGCAGAAGATCTACGCCGATGCCGGCTTTGCCTATCGCAAGACGGATATTGCGGTATTCAGCGGTATGATCGGGTATTTCTTTTTCCACCAGCATGATATCCAGGTCAGAGTCTTCCGTGGCTTCCCCTCGGGCATAGGATCCAAAAAGGATGAGCTTGGAGGGGGCGTGGGCCGCCTTGATGAGTCTGCTCGCGATGTCTTCAATCGCTTCCTGTGACAGCATCGGCCTCGTTCTCCTTTTTGTACCCGGGGATCAATTTAAATCAACGGGGATCTGGTTGCGATGGGCTTGAGGGGGTGAACGGTGGTTTCAAGGCGATGCGCGATGTGCAGCCAGCGCCTTGCGGTCCAGCTTGCCGTTGGGGTTGCGGGGGAGGGGGCCGTCATGGGCGTGGATGCGGGTCGGGACCATGTAAGCGGGCATGCGGGCCTTGCATTGGGCCAGCAGGGCGTCCACGTCCAGGGGCGTGTCCGCCGTCGGCGGTGTGGCGATGACGGCGATGACCTGGCCCAGGGTGTCGTCGGGGATGCCGAAGGCCACGCATTCGCCTACCAGCCGGGTGGCGTAGAGGATTTCTTCCACTTCCGTGGGGCTGACCCGGTAGCCCGAGGTCTTGATCATCTCGTCCCGACGGCCGATGAAGTAGAGGTAGCCGTCTTCGTCGTATCGCACCGTGTCGCCGGAGAAGACGGCGATTTCGGGCAGGACCAGCCCGGACTCGCGGCCCGGGGCCAGGGTGGGCAGGGGCCTGAAGTGACGGGCGGTCTTGTCCGGATCGTTCCAGTAGCCCTGGGCCACCAGGGCGCCCCGTTGGACCAGTTCTCCCGGTTCGTTGGGGGCGCAAGGGCTGCCGTCTTCCCGCAGGACCAAGACTTCGGCATTGGGGATGGCCTTGCCGATGGAGTCGGGGCGTCGATCCACCTCTTCCGGCGGCAGGTAGGTGGCGCGGAAGGCTTCGGTGAGGCCATACATTAAGTAGGGGCGTGTGCGGGGCAGGGTATCCCGCAGTCGACGCAGGGTTTCCCGGGGCATGCGCCCGCCGGTGTTGGCGATGTAGCGCAGGTGTTGGTCGATGCCTTCGGGCCAGTCCTGCTGGGTGAGCTGAATCCACAGGGGTGGTACGGCGGTCAGGCCGGTCACCCGTTCCCGGATCAGGGCCTTGAGTACATCCCGGGGCATCAGGTAATTGAGCAGGACCACTCGGGCGCCGGCATGGAAGGCGGTGGTGAGCTGGGAAAATCCCGCGTCGAAGGACAGAGGCAGTGCGGCCAGCAGGGTGTCGTCGGCGTGGTTTTCCAGGTATTGGGCCACGCTCTTGGCGCCCATGACCATGTTGCGATGGGACAGGACCACCCCCTTGGGGCCGCCGGTGCTGCCGGAGGTGTAGAGGATGGCGGCCATGTCGGTGTCGATGATGCGCGGCTCCCGGTAGTCGGCGTGGCCGCCCGGTTCGGGCCAGCCATGGAGGGCGACGCCGGGCAGGTCGGGCATGTCGCCGGGGGCCTCGGTCAGGATGATGTGGCGCAGATCGTGGCAGTCCGCCAGGGCTTCCCGCAGGCCGCTGAGGCGGGCGGGCGAGGTGATCAGGATGCGCACGTTGCAGTTGCGCAGGATGTAGGCCACCTGGTCGGGCTTGAGGATCGGGTTCACCGGTACGAAGACGCCCCCCGCTGCGCTGGTGCCGAAGATGCCGGTGACGGTTTCCAGGCGTTTTTCCAGGTAGACGGCCACCCGTTCGCCGCGTGTGAGGCCGATGGCCGCCAGTGCGGCGGCAAAGTCCCGGATGGCCTGGCTGGTGTGCCCGTAGGTCCGGGTGGTGGCGCCATGGGTGAGGGCGGGGGCCTCCGGGCTGCGCTCGTCGGCGGCGAAGGGAAGATGGTGCAGGAGGTAGGTGCTGTCCATGGGGGCCTCGCGCTGTGTTTGGTGTGATTCTGCAGTATCGAGGGCAGGAAAGACTAGGTGCGGCCCGGAGATATCCCGATCTGGTGGAGGTTGGCCAACTGGGTCATAGTGGCGCAATACGCCCATTCTAAGACGCCTGGAGGTCGTCGCGCAGGTCAATATTCTTGAGGCCAGGAACCCGCGGTGAATATCCTTGAGGATGTTCGCGGCGCACTATAATTGGAATGCGGATGCGCTGCATCTCAGCCATGGAGATCGTGTCATGAGTGTTTTGAGTCCTGAGTCTCGGAAGTTTGGCTGGTGGATCCTGGTCCTTCTGCTGATGATCCCCCTGTCGGCGCCGGCGTCGGAGTTGGCCGATGCCATTGCCCGGGTCAAGCCCTCCGTGGTGGGGGTGGGGACTTTCCAGCCGACCCGTTCGCCCCGGGCCAATCTGATGGGGACGGGATTTGCGGTGGCCGACGGGCGTCATGTGATCACCAATGACCATGTGATTCCCCTGACCATCGATACGGCGAATCGGGAGCACCTGGCCATCTTCATTCCGGGGTCGGGGGATTCCGGCGAGATGCGCCGGGCGGAGCGGGTGGCCTCGGACCCGCTGCGGGATCTGGTGTTGTTGAGGATTGAGGGGGCGCCCCTGCCTGTGCTGCGCCTGGGGAACTCCGATCGTCTGCGGGAAGGCGAGACGGTGGCCCTCACGGGCTTTCCCATTGGTGCCATGCTGGGGCTGGTGCCGGCCACTCATGTGGGAATTGTCTCCGCCATTACGCCCGTTGCCATGCCCATGCATTCCTCTCAGCAGCTGGACCCCCGGGTGATCCGGCGCCTGCGTGATCCCTATGCGGTGTTTCAGCTGGATGCCACGGCCTATCCCGGTAACAGCGGCAGCCCCCTATACCGCCCTGCGACCGGCGAGGTGGTGGGGGTGTTGAATATGGTGTTTGTGAAGGAGGGTCGGGAGCGGGCGCTGGATCGGCCCAGCGGGATCAGTTATGCGATCCCCGGGAACTACATCCGGGATCTGTTACGGCAGGTGGATCTGACGCCCTGAATGAGTCGTTCCCGCGCAATTCTTCCGCGTCATTCCCGCGCAAGCGGGAATCCAGTCGAGGGTTGGAGAACACTGGGCTCCCGCTTTCACGGGAGTGACGGTGGTGGGGTGGGGTGCAGGAGTGGCGGTGGGTGCGGGTAGGTCAGTTTAACGTAAACGTATTCTTGACATTGTTTGCCGGAGGCAGGCTATCAAAGGCTTTATGAGCGTTCGTACCAAGCTGATCCTCGCTGCCTGGCTGTCCCTGTTCGGGGTGCTTTATGCCACCTTGATGCCGTTCGATTTTAGTGATCGCTCCCTTGGGCAGGCCTGGGACCATTACGCCGGCTTGACCTTCCCGGTGATGAAGGCCTCGGCCCGCCAGCAGTGGGTCGCAAACATCCTTCTTTTTTGGCCGCTGGGGCTGCTTTGGGCAGCCTGGCTTTCCGGTTACGCGCGTAGCATGGTGGGCAAGTGGCTGGTGGGGGTGTTTGTTGTGCTGCTGGCCTTGGCGACCACGGCTACGGTGGAGTTCCTGCAGTACTGGCTTCCCCGGCGCGAACCTTCCCTGCTGGACATGAGCGGCAACTTTCTCGGGGGCTTGCTCGGGGTGCTGACCTGGTTTGCCTTGTCCGCGCGAGGGAAACGGTGGCTGGATTTGCTGCGTCAGGGTGGGCCGCTGGCCCTGTGGCGGGGACTGCTGATCTACAGCGTCGCTTATGTGCTGTTTGCCTGGCTGCCGCTGGATTTCATGATCTCCTGGCAGGAAGTGCTCAATAAACTGGCGGGTGACCACTGGGGGGGCTGGAAGGCACCGGTTGCCGAGGATATGGGGTCGCGAGGATGGGTGATCGGCAGCATGATGGTGGCAACCTGTCTGCCGGTGGGGCTCATGCTGGGGTGGTGGCTTGTGCATCGGGTGCCTGCGGCGTCATGGGTCCGTCTGGTGATGCTGTCCCTGCCGCTGGCGGGCATGTTCGGCGTGTTGGTGGAGTTGGGTCAGTTCATGACGGTATCCGGGGTTGCCCAGGGGGTGACGGCCCTGCTCAGGACCTTGGGTGTGGTGCTGGGTGTGATGCTGTTTGCCCGGCGTTCTTCTGTCACGCCGGATCGCCTGCGGCACTGGGCCAGGCCGTTGGTGTGGTTGGGGGTGTTGCCTTACCTGGTGTTGACCTTCGTGCTCAACCTGGGGGCCGGAGGCTTCCAGGTTGATGTTGGATCGGCGCTTTCCAAGCTGGAGTCGCTGCGATTCCTACCGTTCTGGTATCACTACATGGTGCCGGAAGCGGTGGCCATTTCCAGTGTGTTCTTCCATGTGGTGATGTATCTGCCGGTGGGTGTCGGGCTGTGGCTGTGGTGCTGGGGGCCACGCGGGGTGACACCTGCCGGGCGCGGCCTCATGGCGGCGGGGGCGGCCTTTTGCCTTGCCTTGGCGATGGAGACCGGCAAGTTGTTCATGGCGGGGCTGCGGCCCGATCCGACGAACGTGTGGATTGCCGCGGGCGCGGCCTGGTTGGGCTGGCAACTGCTGGGGTGGGCATGGATGGGTCTGAAAGGTGTGCGGCTTGCGCCGCAGCGACCTGCCAGCCGGTCCGTTGCTGATCCTTCAGGCCACGGACCGACTTCTTCCCGCCGGTCTTATGGGGGGTTCGTGCGAGGGGAGTAGAGGCGGGTATTTTAGAATGAGCGCATGACCAGCACTTGCACCTTGAACAGAATGGCGGTCACCAGCAGGCCGATGCCGCCGGTGAGGATGACGATCAGTTCCAGTCTGAAGAGGTAGTGCTCACCCATCAGCCAGGTGACTGCGCTGGCAAGACAGGCGGTGATGCCCAGCAGGGCGATGAGGGTGCCTAGTATGTCGATGAGTTTGTCCATGTTTTGTTCCAGTGGTGGATGTGGTTGATTTTCGACTCATCCATAAGTCATCGTTATGTTGAGCTTGTATCTTCCATCGCCATGTCGGTTCGGTTGATTTGGTCTATATATAGCCATTATTTTTTGCGGTTTGCCTTGATTGATGTCGAATGTTTGTGGTCCTAATGGTTGACCAGCGTCACTGGATCCGGTCGTCTCGTCCATTTGTGGGTGATCGGTGCATGTGGGTGGTCGGTTACCCCGTTTTGTCGGTATGCTTTACATGTTCTTGTGCCGGGCACGCCTTCTGTCGCAAAAGATGTGCGAAAATCCCGTATTTCCGGGATGGGTGAATAAATTAAGTCATGCAGTTGCGGATCGATCAGATTAAGGCGTGGTCTCACGGGGTAGTGTGTCGGTAAAATTTACGCTATCAGGTTGATTTTGTGAGGGTCGTCACGTTAGATTGTCGGTTATGCCCCGTCATGTGGCGTTCCACGCGGGATGGCTCTTTTTTTGCATTCTATTGTTGGTGAGCTTGGGCGTTGCGTCCTGGTCGTGCCAGGGGAGTCTTCTGCTAAGCTCCTCCAGCTTGGCTGGTCTGAAAACTGCTGGTCCGAATGTCGGATCGCCGGAATTTACCTCGGCTGTTTCCGACTGGATAGTGTCTTGCCTTGCTGCCATGCATGAATGCTAATCTCTCGCGAGGCTACTACTAATGGCTGATAAAAACATACCCGAAACCAGTAACAAGGCGTCCGAAGCGTTGCCTCGCCCTGTTGACAGTGGGGCATCGGGCTCGCGCGGGGTGCATCCTGGTCGAAGACGGTTTGCCTTGGCCGCCGGTTCGACCTCGGTGCTCTTCGCTCTGGTCAACAAGCCGGTCTTGGGGGCGTGGGCCTGTGTTGCCGATACACCCTCCGGTTTCGACTCGCTGAAAGCCAGTGGTCGCAAGGGAGATCGGGAAAATTTGCTGTGTGGCAAATCACCCGGGTACTGGGGGAATGCCGCTCAGGTTAAGGGGGCATCTTCTCCTGAACTGGGTAGGCTATTCACCGAGGTGTTCGCATCCGCAAATCATTTTCAGGTTGTGGGAAATGTTCGTGATGCGGATTTAAGGATCAGTGCCTTGACGCTCGGGGATGTTGTATCCAGACATCAGCACAAGAAGCAGTCGTTTCGTGATCCTGACAATCTTGCTCGTGCATTTGTGGCGGCGTATATGAACGCCATGACATGGCCGGGCACGTATCCTTTGAGTCCACGCCATGTGGTATCGATGTGGCAGGAGCTTGATGGAACGGGTGTGTATATGGTCAGGCCCGGGGTATCCTGGGATAGGGCCCGCGTGAAGGAATATCTCGAATCAACATACGAAAGGACTGTCTGGATTGACGATGCCGATGAGTTTTTTGATGTCTCGGACGGTTCTCCGGACTGACCTTGGAGATTGATCGCGCAGACGTTATCGCCTGGCAATTGCATCCTGCAGGCGTGATCGTTCGAACCCTGGATGATGGCGCGGCCGTCTTTCATCAGGGTTCCGGTGACGTCTACGTTCTGTCCCGTCTTCACGGTGAGGTGCTGGAGCATCTGGCGGCGGGGCGCGGCGATTTCAGGGCATTGTTGCAGTTTTTTGACCTCGACACCGAGCCCTCCGGACCCGAAGATCTCCGATGCAAAATCCAGGAAGCGTTGTATCAGGTCATGTCCACCCTGGAGAGCATGCAGCTGGTGGGGCGGGTGGCATAGAAACCTCTCCGCTGATGGATGGCGTGGGCGATATCCCGGCACGTGACTTCAGGGCGCTGGTGGCCGATGCCGGTGTCATCATTCGTTTCGGGCGTTTTGCCTTTCGTCTTCGATCCCCCGTCGAACATTTGGCCGATGAAGTGCATCGGATGTACCGGTATCATCCGGTGAGCCTGGAAGGGTTTGCCGACTTTCATGTGGAAGTGAGGCCGCCCCGTACCCTGAGGCGATGGTTCGGCAAGCAGCTCGAATTCCATGTGGATGGCAGCTCATCTTTCTTCCCTTTGCCCCATGCGCAGGCCTTTCCGTTGTTGGAATGGGGGCTCAACTGGTGTGTCCACGATGCGGTAAAGGATTGCCTGATACTTCATGCTGCCGTGGTGGAAAAGGACGGCAAGGCCCTGTTGATTCCCGCGCCGCCGGGTTCCGGCAAGAGCACCCTGGTGGCCGGGCTGGTGCATCAAGGCTGGCGGTTGCTGTCGGATGAGCTGGCGCCGTTGGCCCTGGACGGACTCAGCGTTGAAGGGCTGGCGCGCCCGATCAGTCTGAAGAATGATTCCATCGACCTGATCAAGGGACTGGTGGGGGAAGATGCGTTCAGTGAGACCGTGCGGGACACCGTGAAGGGTTCGGTGGCGCTGATGCGTCCACCCCGGGAGAGCGTGCTGTCCGTGCGGCGGCCGGCAACCCCGGCGGCGGTGATCTTTCCGAAATTCACCCGTGGCGCCCGGCCCGTCAGTCAAGGGCTGGGGCAGGGGGCTGGGTTTGCGTTGCTGATGGAGAGCGCCTTCAATTTCTCCGTCCTGCGTCGGCGCGGCTTTGAGGCGTTGGCTGATCTTGTGGCGCGGTGCGAGTGCTACGAGATCGGCTACGGCAGCCTCGATGAGGGTATGCAGTTGGTGGAGGACATCCATGCCGCTGCCTGATGCCCTCGATTCAGGGAAGGGTCTGCTCGTGTCCGGGGTGCTCAATCCCGAGGCCTTGGGAGCCCTTTCTCCCGGTCAGTGGGATGTACTGATCAGGCAGGCCCGTCTGAGCCGATTGCTCGGTAGGCTGGCGATGCGCTTCAATGAGTGCGGACTGCTGGCGTCCGTGCCCGTCGGTCCCCGTCAGCATCTGGAATGGGCCATTGCCCGGGTGAATACCCAGACGGAGGAACTGCGGTGGGAGCTGTCCTGTATCGAAGAGGCGTTGGCCGGACTGGATGTGCCGGTCATCCTGCTCAAGGGGGCGGCCTACCATGTGGCCGATCTGGCATTTGCCCGGGGGCGTCTGTTTGGTGACATCGACATCATGGTGGCGCCGGAGTCTCTGCCGCGGGTGGAGGCGGCGTTGATGCTCAAGGGCTGGGCGAACAGCCATCATGATGCCTATGACCAGCGCTATTACCGTGAATGGATGCATGAGTTGCCGCCCATGCAGCATATCCGTCGTGGCACGACTCTTGACGTCCATCACTCGATTCTTCCTCCCACGGCCCGGCTGAAGACCCGCCCTGGGCTGCTGATGGACGCTGCGGTGACTATTGAGGGCTGCTTCTTCAAGGTGCTGGCGCCGGAAGACAGGGTGCTGCACAGCGCGACGCATCTGTTCTTTTCCGAGGGTGAGATGGCTGGCGGGCTCAGGGATCTGCTGGACCTGGACGGGATGGTCCGGGGGTTCTCGGGGGGCGAGGACTGGCAGCGGTTGTTGCGGCGGGCGGCTGAGACCGGGCTGGAGCGCCCGCTGTTCATGGCGCTGCATTATCTTGATCATCTGGTGGGTACGCCTGTCCCCGGAGATGTGCTTGATCAGGTGCGACACCATTATCCGGCGGGGTTGGCGGGGGCGGTACTGGACTGGGGGATGCAGGTATCCCTGGCGCCTTCGGACACCCTGGATCGGGGTGTCCTGCAGCGTCTGAGTGAATGGTTGCTGATAGTCCGGGGTCACTGGCAGAAGATGCCCCTGCACCTGCTGATGATGCACCTGGGCAGGAAGGCCCTCGTCCGGCAGTCCTGAGGGCCTGGCCCAAGCCGGGCCTGTCTTCAGTAGCGCGGTGCCCGTTCCCAATCCAGCGAGGTTTGGGTGATGAACGCCAGGTCGTCGTGCCGCGGGGTCCAGCCCAGTGTGGTGCGGATTCGGTCCGCCGCGGCCACCAGGCTGGGCGGGTCGCCGGCGCGGCGCGGTTCTTCCCGGATGTCCAGCGGCTTGCCGTTCAGGCGCCCCACCGTATCCAGCACTTCTCTGACGCTCAGCCCGTGGCCGTAGCCCACGTTGAAGGTGTCCGATTCGCCTCCGGCGCGGAGGTAGCCCAGGGCCTTGAGGTGGGCGGCGGCCAGGTCGCTGACGTGGATGTAGTCACGCACCCCGGTGCCGTCGGGGGTGGGGTAGTCGGTGCCGAAGACCGAGACATGGGGTCGTTTGCCCACGGCGGCTTCGCAGGCCACCTTGACCAGCAGGGTGGCCTTTGCCGTGGACTGGCCGATGCGGCCTTCCGGGTCCGAGCCGGCGACGTTGAAGTAGCGCAGGATGACGTGGCGCAGATCACAGGCGGCGGAGAGATCCCGGAGCATCCATTCGCTCATGAGCTTGGAGGTGCCGTAGGGGTTGATGGGGGCGGTGGGGCTGTCTTCCCGGGCGATGCCGTCGCGGGGGATGCCGTAGACGGCGGCGGTGGAGGAGAAGACGAAATTCTTTACACCGGCCCGGGCGGAGCATTCCAGCAGGTTGCGGGTGCCGCAGGTGTTGTTGCCGTAGTATTTGAGCGGATCGGCGACGGATTCGGGGACGATGGTGTGGGCGGCGAAGTGCATGACGGTGTCGATGTCATGCTCATGCAGGATGCGGCTGACCAGCGCCTTGTCGGCGACGTCGCCGATGATCAGTTCGCCCTGGGTGACGGCGTCGGCGAAGCCGGTGGAGAGGTTGTCCAGGACGATGACGCGTTCACCGGCCTCGGCCAGCATCAGGGCGGTGTGGCTGCCGATGTAGCCGGCGCCGCCGGTGACCAGGATGGGTTTGTTTGACATGGTGATCCCTCGGGCTCAGGCCTGGATGGACCGGCCTCGGCCGATGGCGTAATAGGCAAACCCCATGTCTTCCAGGTGCCGCGGCTCGTAGAGGTTGCGACCGTCAAAGATGGTCGGGGTCTTGAGCTGCTTGCGGATCAGGTCGAAGTCCGGGCTGCGGAAGACGTTCCACTCGGTGACGATGGCCAGCGCGTCGGCACCTGCCAGGGCCTCTTCGTGGTCTTCGCACAGGGTCAGGTTCGGGCGTTCACCATAGAGGCGGGCGCATTCTTCCATGGCCACCGGGTCGTGGGCGCGAACGTGGACGCCGGCATCCCACAGGGCTTCCATCAGGGTGCGGCTGGAGGCTTCGCGCATGTCATCCGTGTTGGGTTTGAAGGAAAGGCCCCACAGGGCGATGGTGCGGCCCTTGAGGTCGCCGTTGAAATGGGCGCGGATCTTGTCGAACAGGCGCTCTTTTTGGCGCTCGTTTACGTCTTCCACGGCGGCCAGCAGTTGAGCCTTGAAGCCCACCTGGCGGGCGGTGCGTTCCAGGGCCTTCACGTCCTTGGGAAAGCAGGAGCCGCCGTAACCGCAGCCGGGGTAGATAAAGTGGTAGCCGATGCGCGGGTCGGAGCCGATGCCCTGGCGCACGTGCTCGATGTCGGCGCCCAGCTTTTCCGCCAGGTTGGCCAGTTCGTTCATGAAGCTGATCTTGGTAGCCAGCATGGCGTTGGCGGCGTATTTGGTCAGCTCTGCAGAGCGGATGTCCATGGCCATGACCCGGTCATGGTTGCGGTTAAAGGGGGCATAGAGGGCGCGCATGAGTTCGGCGGTGCGCGGGTTGTCGGTGCCGACGATGATGCGGTCGGGCTTCATGAAGTCGTCGATGGCGGCCCCTTCCTTGAGGAATTCCGGGTTGGAGACCACGTCGAAGTCCACCTGGGAGCTGCGTTGGGCCAGGGTGTCGGTGATGGCCGCCTTGACCTTGTCGGCGGTGCCCACGGGGACGGTGGACTTGTTCACCACGATGCGGTACTCGCTCATGTTGTCGGCAATGGCGTGGGCGACGGCGAGGACGTGGCTCAGATCGGCGGAGCCGTCCTCGTCGGGCGGGGTGCCCACGGCGATGAACTGGAACAGGCCGTGTTTGACGCCTTCTGCCGGGTCCAGGGTGAAGGAGAGGCGTCCGGCGGCGGTGTTTTCGGTCACCAGGTCTTCTAGGCCGGGCTCGTAGATGGGGATTTCGCCGCGCTTGAGGCGCTCGATTTTGTCGGGGTCGATATCCACGCACAGGACGTGGTTGCCCACTTCCGCCAGGCAGGCGCCCGTGACCAGTCCTACATAGCCGGAGCCGTATATGGTGACCTTCATGATCGTGCGATTCCCCTGATGTGGATCTTTGAGTCAATCAGGCATCGTAGCAAAGGCCCGTGATGACTTCATTAAGGAAGCACTGAGTAAGCCTCTTTCCGCCACTCCCCGATGCCCTTCTTCCTCTGTCTCCCCGGTCCAGTCTTCCTGCGCTCCCCGGTCCACTCTTCCCGTGCTCCCCGATGCCTCTTTCCGTCACTCCCGCGAAGGCGGGAGTCCAGAGTTTTCAGCCTATGACTGGATTCCCGCTTTCGCGGGAATGACGGAAGGGGGGCGAGGTCGGGCCGCAGGTTCTGGATTCCCGCTTTCGCGGGAATGACGGAGCTATCGGGGATGACGGAGCTATCGGGGATGACGGAGCTATCGGGGATGACGGATTTGCTGCGTGGGCCGGGGGAATGACCGGGAATTTCACTTCAATCGAAAATTAGTGCTTGACAGCGGGGGCGCTCATGCGAATAATCACCGGCTTTCACCCCTGGAGGGGTTCCCGAGCGGTCAAAGGGGGCAGACTGTAAATCTGCTGGCTCAGCCTTCGAAGGTTCGAATCCTTCCCCCTCCACCAGATTCCTGGTTCCGGCGTTTATCCACTACATTAAGGTGTGAGCGCCGGGTTTCCTTCCTGAGTAAGGGGAGGATGAGGTGTTTTACTTGGCGTCCCGTGTCCCGTTTTTTTGGGCGGGTGCCGGCAAGGCGACTGAGTGGCGCTACCGGCAGTGCGGGGTTCCGCGGGTGTAGTTCAACGGTAGAACCTCAGCCTTCCAAGCTGATGATGTGGGTTCGATTCCCATCACCCGCTCCAACAGCATCAGTGTTATAGAGTCAGGCCCATATAGCTCAGTCGGTAGAGCACTTCCTTGGTAAGGAAGAGGTCACCGGTTCAAATCCGGTTATGGGCTCCATTGTCTATTTTGTGTAAAGCAAGAACTTCAGCCGGGGTGCTAGACCATGTCGAAGGAAAAATTCGAGCGTAAGAAGCCGCACGTGAACGTGGGCACCATTGGTCACGTTGACCATGGCAAGACCACGCTGACGGCGGCGCTGACGGTGGTTCAGGCGAAGAAATTTGGTGGTGAGGCCCGTGCCTACGACCAGATCGACAACGCCCCGGAAGAGCGCGCTCGCGGTATCACCATTGCCACCGCGCACGTGGAGTACGAGTCTGATAATCGTCACTACGCCCATGTGGACTGCCCCGGCCACGCCGACTACGTGAAGAACATGATCACCGGTGCGGCGCAGATGGACGGCGCGATCCTGGTGGTGTCTGCCGCTGACGGCCCGATGCCCCAGACCCGCGAGCACATCCTGCTGGCCCGTCAGGTGGGCGTGCCCTACATCGTCGTGTTCCTGAACAAGGCCGACATGGTGGACGACGCCGAGCTGTTGGAGCTGGTGGATATGGAAGTGCGTGACCTGCTGTCCAGTTACGACTTCCCTGGCGACGATACTCCGATCATTGTGGGTTCTGCGCTGAAGGCACTGGAAGGCGACACTTCCGATATCGGCATGCCGGCGATCGACAAGCTGATTACCGCCCTGGACGAATACATTCCGGAGCCTGAGCGTGCCATCGACGGTGCGTTCCTGATGCCGGTGGAAGACGTGTTCTCCATCTCCGGACGTGGTACTGTAGTGACCGGTCGTATCGAGCGCGGCATCGTGAAGGTGGGAGACGAAGTCTCCATCGTGGGTATCCACGACACCATCAAGACCACCGTGACCGGCGTGGAGATGTTCCGCAAGCTGCTGGATCAGGGTCAGGCGGGTGACAACGTGGGTGTGCTGCTGCGCGGCACGAAGCGTGACGAAGTGGAGCGTGGTCAGGTGCTGTGCAAGAGCGGCTCGATCACCCCGCACACCAAGTTTGAAGCGGAAGTTTACGTGCTGTCGAAGGAAGAGGGTGGTCGTCACACCCCGTTCTTCAACGGCTACCGTCCGCAGTTCTATTTCCGTACCACGGACGTGACCGGTTCCTGCGATCTGCCGGAAGGCATCGAGATGGTGATGCCGGGTGACAACGTGAAGATGACCGTGTCCCTGATCGCGCCGATCGCGATGGAAGACGGTCTGCGCTTCGCGATCCGTGAAGGTGGCCGTACCGTCGGTGCCGGCGTGGTCGCCAAGATCATTCAGTAAGCAGTAAGAAGTACTGGCGGAGTCATCCGCCGAGGCGATACAATCGTCCAGCTGGAACGGCTTGAGTTCGGCGCCCGTCGGAAGGCGGGTGCCGGGTTTGAATCAGAAGGCGGTTCGCTTGTATCGGTTGTTACAGGCCAGTAGCTCAATTGGCAGAGCAGCGGTCTCCAAAACCGCAGGTTGGGGGTTCGAGTCCCTCCTGGCCTGCCATCTCTCGCAGGCAGTTGCGATTGCACCCGGGTCAAGTTCTATCCCATGGCAGGTAAAGCGGAAGTAGAAGGTGCCGGTTTCGATACCGTCAAGCTGCTGGTAGCCGTCGGGCTGCTGGTGGCGGGCGTCATCGGCTTTTATTGGTTCTCGGATGGGTCAACACTCCTCCGTGTTCTGGGCCTGCTGGCAATCAGCGGGGTGGCGGTGGGTATCGTGTTTACCACTGCCAAGGGTCGGACGCTGGCGGGTTTCCTCCAGGATTCGCGCACCGAAGTGCGCAAGATGGTCTGGCCCACCCGGGTCGAGACCTTGCAGACCTCTCTGGTCGTCCTGGCGGTGACTATCCTTGTGGCGATCATGCTGTGGCTGATCGATATGCTGCTGGGGTGGTCGATTCGCGAATTCATCCGCTGAGCAATTAGGAAGTCAAGATGGCCCTGCGTTGGTATGTCGTGCATGCATATTCCGGTTTTGAGAACCAGGTGAAGCGCTCCCTCAAGGAGCGCATTACCCGTTTTGACATGCAGGACAAGTTCGGGGACATCCTCGTGCCCACCGAGGAAGTGGTGGAAATGCGCGACGGACAGAAGCGCAAGAGTGAGCGCAAGTTCTTCCCCGGGTATGTCCTGGTCCAGATGGAAATGGATGAAGATACCTGGCACCTCGTCAAGAGCGTGCCCAAGGTGCTGGGTTTCATCGGCGCCAACGCCGATCGTCCCACGCCGATTTCGGACAAGGAGGCCGATGTCATTCTGCAGCGTATGCAGGAAGGCGCGGAAAAGCCGCGTCCCAAGGTCTTGTTCGAGCCCGGCGAAGTGGTCCGGGTTACCGATGGTCCCTTCAACGACTTCAATGCCGTCGTCGAAGAGGTCAACTACGACAAGAACCGCCTGCTGGTGGCTGTGCAGATTTTTGGCCGCTCCACGCCCGTGGAGCTGGAGTTCCATCAGGTCGAGAAGGTATAGATCTGCTGGAATTACCGAATTGCGGCAGGACCCGGGGAGCCCTGGGTCCTGCCGCTTTTCCTCAGGGGAGCCGAAAGGCGCTAGCACCCACACTCAGGAGTTCATGTCATGGCTAAGAAGATCGAAGCTTACATCAAGCTTCAGGTGGCCGCCGGTAAGGCCAACCCCAGTCCCCCCGTCGGCCCCGCACTGGGTCAGCGCGGTGTGAACATCATGGAATTCTGTAAGGCCTTCAATGCCCAGACGCAGAGTCTGGAGCCGGGTCTGCCGATTCCTGTGGTGATCACCGTCTATTCCGACCGCTCCTTCACCTTCATCACCAAGACCCCGCCGGCCTCCGTGCTGCTGCGCAAGGCCGCTGGTGTGCCCAAGGGTTCCGCCACGCCCAATACCGTCAAGGTGGGCAAGGTGACCCGTGAGCAGGTGGAAGAAGTTGCCCGTACCAAGATGCCCGATCTGACCGCCGCAGATATGGAAGCCGCCGTGCGTTCCATCGCCGGCAGTGCGCGCAGTATGGGTCTTGACGTGGAGGGCGTGTGAGATGGCAAAGCTGAGCAAGCGCATGCGGGCGATCCGCGAAAAGGTTGAGCCCGGCAAGATGTATCCGTTGTCCGATGCCCTTCATCTGCTGAAGGATACGGCTTCCGCCAAGTTCAGTGAATCCGTGGACGTGGCCGTGAACCTGGGCGTGGACCCGCGTAAGTCCGACCAGGTGGTGCGTGGTTCCACCGTGCTGCCCAACGGCACCGGCAAGACCGTGCGCGTGGCCGTGTTCACCCAGGGTGCCAATGCCGACGCCGCCCGTGAAGCCGGTGCCGACATCGTGGGCATGGATGATCTGGCCGCCGAAGTGAAGGCCGGCAATCTGAACTTTGATGTGGTGATCGCCAGCCCCGACGCCATGCGTGTGGTGGGGCAGTTGGGCCAGATCCTGGGTCCCCGCGGCCTGATGCCGAACCCCAAGGTGGGTACGGTGGCTGCCGACGTGGCGGGTGCGGTGAGAAATGCCAAGGCCGGTCAGGTGCGTTACCGCACGGACAAGGGCGGTATCATTCACTGCACCATCGGCAACGTGAGCTTTGAGCCCAAGGCGCTGGAAGAAAACCTGATGGCGCTGTTGGGCGATCTGATGAAGGCCAAGCCGGCTGCCGCCAAGGGTGTGTACATGAAGCGGGTGACCGTTTCCACCACCATGGGTCCCGGGTTGCCGGTGGATCAGGGTTCCCTGTCGCTGTAATACGGATTCGAAATTAGTTTGGGTGGGACTGCCGGCGCAAGCCGGTATCCGTCCAAGACCGCAGGCGTCCCGGGTTGCCGGGACTTAATGGAAGCATCAGGTCCGCCTGCGCAGACGGTGTCTCCCGATTCAGGTTCTTCCTGCTGAGGGTACGCCGTAAAGGTAGTCGAGGGTCTTACCGCTCTCGGCTTTATCACTCAGCGTCAACGGCGCAAGCCCTTGACGTCAAACAGGAGGTATATCCGTGGCACTGAATCTCGAAGACAAGAAGGCGATTGTCTCTGAGGTCGCTGCGGTGGCCGCCAGTGCTTATTCAGCCGTTGCGGCTGAATATCGCGGGCTCTCCGTGGGCGAGATGACCGAACTGCGCAAGAAAGCGCGTGAGTCCGGCGTCTACCTGCGGGTGGTGAAGAATTCCCTCGCCCGTCGTGCGGTCGAGGGGACCGATTTCCAGTGCATGCAGGAAGGTATGGTCGGACCCTTGGTCCTGGCCTTCTCCCAGGAAGATCCGGGTGCTGCTGCAAGACTGGTCAAGGACTTTGCCAAGAGCCACGCGAAGCTGGAGTGCAAGATGGTGTCCGTGGGTGGACAGCTGCTGGGTCCGGGCGATCTGGATCGTCTGGCCAGCATGCCGACCCGCGACCAGGCCATCAGCCTGCTCATGGCTGTCATGAAGGCGCCGCTCGACAAGTTCGCGCGCACCCTCAACGAAGTCCCGGGCAAGTTCGTTCGCACTGTGGCCGCTATTCGCGACCAGAAACAGGCTGCTGCCTGAGCATATTTTTGAACCGAATCGGGTATCACACCCTCTTAGGAGTTAACCATGGCTGTTTCGAAAGAAGAAATCCTGGAAACCATTTCCAACATGACCGTTCTGGAAATCGTTGATCTGATTTCCGCGATGGAAGAGAAGTTCGGCGTGAGCGCTGCCGCTGCCGTGGCTGCCGCCCCCGTTGCCGCCGCCGGTGGCGAAGCCGCTGCTGAAGTCAAGGACGAGTTCGATGTCGTCATGACCAGCTTCGGCGCCAACAAGGTCAACGTGATCAAGGTCATCCGCGGCCTGACCGGTCTGGGTCTGAAGGAAGCCAAGGACATGGTCGAATCCGCTCCGGCCACCGTGAAGGAAGGCGTGAACAAGGATGAAGCCGAGAAGATCAAGAAGGAACTGGAAGAAGCCGGCGCCAGCGTCGAACTCAAGTAAGGCGTTGGTCTGGTCTTTGTTTCGCGACTTGCTCGCGTGACACCCGGGGGCTGGCGGTGATACACCGCCGGCCTCTTGCTGCTTGCTCCACTTCACCCCGCACACAAGGGTGGCGTGTCGATTCTAGTGTGAGGAATCACAATGGCTTATAGCTACACCGAGAAGAAGCGCATCCGCAAGGATTTCGGCAAACGGCCCCAGATCCTCGATGTCCCCTATCTGCTGGCCACGCAGATTGATTCCTACCGTCAGTTCCTGCAGATGAGCGAGCCCCGTCAGGGCCGCGACGAGATAGGTCTGCACGCCGCCTTCAAGTCGGTGTTCCCGATCGTGAGCTATTCCGGGTCCGTGGAACTGGAATACGTCAGCTATCGCTTGGGTGATCCCGTATTTGATGTGAAGGAATGTCAGCTGCGTGGGATGACCTACGCCGCCCCGCTGCGTGTGCTGCTGCGCCTGGTGATCTACGACAAGGAAGCCCCGGCGGGCTCCCGCGTGGTCAAGGACATCAAGGAGCAGGAAGTTTACATGGGCGAACTGCCGCTCATGACCGACAACGGTACGTTCGTGATCAACGGTACCGAGCGCGTGATCGTGTCCCAGCTGCATCGGTCCCCCGGCGTGTTCTTCGACCACGACAAGGGCAAGACCCACAGCTCCGGCAAACTGCTGTTCAATGCCCGCGTGATTCCCTACCGCGGCTCCTGGCTGGACTTCGAGTTTGATCCGAAGGACTCCATCTTTGTACGTATCGACCGTCGCCGCAAGCTGCCTGCGACGGTGCTGCTCCGTGCCCTGGGCATGGAGGAAGAAGACATCCTGGAAACCTTCTTCGAGACCAATACGGTCAAGATCCTCAAGGAAGGTTTCGAGATGGAACTGGTCCCGGAGCGCCTGCGCGGCGAGACGGCGGCCTTTGACATCTACGTGGGCGATCAGCTGCTGGTGGAATCCGGCCGGCGCATCACCGCCCGTCATGTGCGCCAGATGGAACAGGCCGAGCTGAAGTCCCTGGAAGTGCCGGCCGAATTCCTGGTGGGCAAGATTCTGGCCCATACCGTCGCCGATGAAGACAGCGGCGAGCTGGTGGCCAACGCCAACGACGAACTGACTCCCGACATGCTGGAGAAGATCCGTCGTTCCGGCGTCAAGACCTTCCGCACCCTGTATACCAACGATCTGGATCACGGCCCCTATATCTCCAGCACCCTGCGGATCGACACCACGCGCTCCCAGCTGGAGGCCCAGGTGGAGATCTACCGGATGATGCGTCCGGGCGAGCCGCCGACCAAGGATGCCGCCGAGAACCTGTTCCAGAGCCTGTTCTTCAGCGAAGACCGCTATGATCTCTCCGCCGTGGGGCGGATGAAGTTCAACCGTCGCGTGGGTCGTGAGGAAGAGGTCGGCCCGGGCGTGCTGGATAACCAAGACATCCTGGACGTGGTCAAGGTCCTGATCGACATCCGTAACGGCAACGGCCATGTGGACGACATCGACCACCTGGGCAACCGTCGCGTGCGCAGCGTGGGCGAGATGGCGGAAAACGTCTTCCGCGTCGGCTTGGTGCGCGTGGAGCGCGCCGTGAAGGAACGCCTGAGCGTGGCCGAGAGTGAGGGCCTGATGCCTCAGGAACTGATCAACGCCAAGCCGGTGGCGGCGGCGGTGAAGGAGTTCTTCGGCTCCAGCCAGCTGTCCCAGTTCATGGACCAGAACAACCCGCTGTCCGAGGTCACCCATAAGCGTCGTATCTCGGCCCTGGGCCCCGGTGGTCTGACCCGCGAGCGGGCGGGCTTCGAAGTCCGTGACGTGCATCCCACGCACTATGGTCGCGTCTGCCCCATCGAGACCCCGGAAGGTCCGAACATCGGCCTGATCAACTCTCTGGCCGTGTACGCCCGCACCAACCGCTACGGCTTCCTGGAAACGCCGTACCGCCGGGTGGTGGACGGCAAGGTGACCGAGGAAATCCTGTATTTGTCGGCCATTGAGGAAGGCAACTACGTCATCGCCCAGGCGAACGCCACCCTGGATGAGGCCGGTAGCCTGATGGACGAGCTGGTGTCCTGCCGTTTCCAGAACGAGTTCACCATGTCCACTCCGGACAAGATCCAGTGCATGGACATCTCGCCCAAGCAGATCGTCTCCGTGGCGGCGGCACTGATTCCATTCCTGGAGCATGACGACGCCAACCGCGCCCTCATGGGTTCCAACATGCAGCGCCAGGCCGTGCCCTGTCTGCGTGCCGAGACCCCGGTGGTGGGCACCGGCATCGAGCGTACCGTGGCCATCGACTCCGGTTCTTCCATCGTGGCCCTCCGGGGTGGCGTGGTGGACTCCGTGGATGCCGCCCGTGTGGTGGTGCGCGTCAACGATGACGAGACCGAAGCCGGCGAACCCGGTGTGGACATCTACAACTTCATCAAGTACACCCGTTCCAACCAGAACACCTGCATCAACCAGAGCCCGCTGGTCCGCGTGGGTGACGTCATCGCCCGCGGTGACGTCATTGCCGATGGTTCCTCCACGGATCTGGGTGAACTGGCCCTGGGCCAGAACATGCTGGTGGCCTTCATGCCCTGGAACGGCTACAACTTCGAGGACTCCATCCTCATCTCCGAGCGGGTGGTACAGGAAGATCGCTTCACCTCGATCCACATCGAGGAACTCACCTGCGTGGCCCGGGATACCAAGCTGGGGCCGGAGGAGATCAGTGCCGATATCCCCAACGTGTCCGAAGGTCTGCTCTCCAAGCTGGATGAGTCGGGCATCGTCTACGTGGGGGCCGAGGTGAAGCCGGGTGATATCCTGGTGGGCAAGGTCACGCCCAAGGGCGAGACCCAGCTGACCCCGGAAGAGAAGTTGCTGCGCGCCATCTTCGGCGAGAAGGCCTCGGACGTGAAGGACACGAGTCTGCGTGTCTCTTCCGGTATCGAGGGCACCGTGATCGATGTCCGCGTCTTCACCCGCGACGGTGTGGAGAAGGACAAGCGTGCCCTGCAGATCGAGGAAATGGCCCTGGAATCCGTCCGCAAGGACCTCAAGGATCAGCTGCGTATCTACGAGGACGACATCTACGATCGCGTGGAGAAACTGCTCTCCGGCAAGCTGGCGGCCGGTGGCCCCGGCGGCCTGAAGGATGGCGCCAAGGTGACCCGCACCTACCTGAGCGAACTGCCTCGTGAGAAGTGGTTCGAGATCCGCATGCGCAGTGAGGAAGTCAACGAACAGCTGGAACTGATGCAGGACCAGCTCAAGCTGCAGCATGACGCCTTCGAGAAGCGCTTCAAGGAGCAGAAGGCCAAACTCACCGCCGGTGACGATCTGGCGCCCGGCGTGTTGAAGATGGTCAAGGTCTATCTGGCCGTGAAGCGTCGCATGCAGCCCGGTGACAAGATGGCCGGCCGCCACGGTAACAAGGGTGTGGTGTCCATGATCGTGCCGATGGAGGACATGCCTTACCTGGAGGACGGTTCCCCCGTGGACATCGTGCTCAACCCGCTGGGCGTGCCTTCGCGCATGAACGTGGGGCAGGTGCTGGAAACCCATCTGGGGTGGGCGGCCAAGGGGCTGGGCCAGAAGATCGGCCGCATGATCGATGCCAAGGCCCAGATGGACGAGTTGCGCCGGTTCCTGGATCAAATCTACAACCATGATCCCAAGAACATCAAGGAAGACCTGTCCCAGCTCTCCGACGAGGAGGTCATCGAACTGGCCAAGCGCCTGCGTCGCGGCGTGCCCATGGCCACTCCGGTGTTCGACGGTGCCGAGGAGCATGAGATCAAGCACATGCTCAAGCTGGCGGATCTGCCGGAAACCGGTCAGACCTTCCTCTGTGACGGCCGGACCGGTGAGACCTTCGATCGGCCGGTCACCGTGGGCTACATGCACATGCTGAAGCTGAACCATCTGGTTGATGACAAGATGCACGCCCGTTCCACCGGCCCGTACAGCCTGGTCACCCAGCAGCCGCTGGGCGGCAAGGCCCAGTTCGGTGGCCAGCGCTTCGGGGAGATGGAAGTCTGGGCCCTTGAGGCCTACGGCGCGGCATATACGCTGCAGGAAATGTTGACCGTGAAGTCTGATGACGTACAGGGCCGCAACAAGATGTACAAGAACATCGTCGACGGCGATCACCGGATGGAAGCGAATATTCCCGAGTCCTTCAATGTACTCATGAAGGAAATTCGTTCGCTGGCCATCAATATCGAACTGGAGCAGGACTGAGCCAGGACCACATGACGGGGGCGGACCTTCCGTCCGCCCCGTCGGGCAATCAGGACGTGTCCGCTCCGACTCAATCGAGGTGAATCGATGAAAGATCTTCTCAATCTACTCAAGCAGCAAGGCCAGGTGGAAGAATTTGATGCCATCCGGATCGCGCTGGCGTCCCCTGAAATGATCCGGTCCTGGTCATTCGGCGAGGTCAAGAAGCCGGAAACCATCAACTACCGTACCTTCAAGCCGGAACGGGATGGCCTGTTCTGCGCCAAGATCTTCGGCCCCATCAAGGACTACGAGTGCCTGTGCGGCAAGTACAAGCGCCTCAAGCACCGCGGCGTGGTGTGTGAAAAGTGCGGCGTGGAAGTGACCCAGACCAAGGTGCGCCGCGAGCGCATGGGTCATATCGAGCTGGCCAGCCCGGTGGCCCATATCTGGTTCCTCAAGAGCCTGCCGTCCCGCATCGGTCTGTTGTTGGACATGACCCTGCGCGACATTGAGCGGGTGCTGTATTTTGAAGCCTTCGTGGTGGTGGATCCGGGCATGACCACCCTGGAACGGGGCCAGTTGCTGAGCGACGAGCAGTACCTGGATGCCATCGAAGAACACGGTGACGAGTTCGATGCCCGCATGGGCGCCGAGGCTGTGTTCGAACTGTTGCGCTCCATCGATTTGCAGCAGGAGGCCGGCCGCCTGCGCACGGAAGTGCGCGAGACCAATTCCGACACCAAGATCAAGCGTCTGGCCAAGCGCCTGAAGCTGATCGAGTCCTTCCTGGAGTCCGGCAACAAGCCCGAGTGGATGATCCTCACGGTGCTGCCGGTGCTGCCGCCGGATCTGCGTCCCCTGGTGCCCCTGGACGGTGGTCGCTTCGCCACCTCCGACCTGAACGATCTGTATCGCCGGGTCATCAACCGCAACAACCGTCTCAAGCGTCTGCTGGAGCTCAATGCCCCTGACATCATCGTGCGCAACGAAAAGCGCATGCTGCAGGAGGCGGTGGACGCCCTGCTGGACAACGGCCGTCGCGGCCGTGCCATCACCGGCACCAACAAGCGCCCGCTCAAATCCCTGGCCGACATGATCAAGGGCAAGCAGGGTCGCTTCCGTCAGAACCTGCTGGGCAAGCGCGTGGACTACTCCGGTCGTTCCGTGATCGTGGTGGGTCCGACCCTGCGTCTGCACCAGTGCGGTCTGCCCAAGAAGATGGCCCTGGAGCTGTTCAAGCCCTTCATCTTCGGCAAGCTGCACCGCCGTGGCTTGGCCACCACCATCAAGGCAGCCAAGAAGCTGGTGGAAAGGGAAGGGCCGGAGGTCTGGGATATCCTTGAAGAGGTGATCCGCGAGCACCCGGTGATGCTCAACCGGGCACCGACCCTGCATCGCCTGGGCATTCAGGCCTTTGAACCGGTGCTCATCGAGGGCAAGGCGATTCAGCTGCATCCGCTGGTCTGCGCCGCGTTCAACGCGGACTTCGACGGCGACCAGATGGCGGTGCATGTGCCGCTGTCCCTGGAGGCGCAGCTGGAAGCCCGCGCCCTGATGATGTCCACCAACAACATCCTCTCGCCCGCCAACGGTGAGCCTATCATCGTGCCGTCCCAGGACATCGTGCTGGGCCTGTACTACATGTCCCGCGATCGCATCAATGCCAAGGGCGAGGGCATGTTGTTCAGTGACGTGGACGAGGTGCATCGCGCCTACGAGAACGGCGTGGTGGAACTGCACGCCCGCGTGCAGGTGCGCATCCGCGAAGTGGTGGTGAGCGAGGACGGTGAGCGTTCGGAGACCCTGACCCGCTATCAGACTACCGTGGGCCGTGCCCTGCTGTCCCGCATTCTGCCCCCGGGCCTGCCGTTCGAGATCGTCAACCGCGATCTGACCAAGAAGGCCATTTCCGGGCTGATCAACCACTGCTACCGCCGCGTGGGTCTGAAGGAGACGGTGATCTTCGCCGACCAGCTGATGTACACCGGCTTCAAGTACTCCACCCGGGGCGGTGTCTCCTTCGGTATCAACGACATGGTGATTCCGGACGAGAAGCTGGGCATCCTGGCCGCTGCCGAGACCCAGGTGAAGGATATCGAGGAGCAGTATTCCTCGGGTCTGGTGACCAAGGGCGAGCGCTACAACAAGGTGGTGGACATCTGGTCCCATACCAACGACCAGGTGGCCAAGGCCATGATGGAGAAGCTGGGCAAGGACGAGGTGGAAGATGCCCAAGGCAATCTCGTCAAGCAGCCTTCCTTCAATTCCATCTTCATGATGGCCGACTCCGGGGCGCGAGGTTCCGCCGCCCAGATCCGTCAGCTGGCGGGGATGCGCGGCCTGATGGCCAAGCCGGACGGTTCCATCATCGAGACCCCCATCACGGCGAACTTCCGTGAAGGTCTGAACGTGCTGCAGTACTTCATCTCCACCCACGGTGCCCGTAAGGGTCTGGCGGATACGGCACTCAAGACCGCCAACTCCGGTTACCTGACCCGTCGTCTGGTGGACGTGGCCCAGGACCTGGTGGTGACCGAGCCGGATTGCGGTACTGATCAGGGTATCGTCATGAAGCCCATCATCGAAGGCGGCGACGTGGTGGAACCGCTGCGTGAGCGGGTGCTGGGTCGTGTGCTGTCCGAGGACGTGCTTTCCCTGAGCGGCGAACTGATCATGTCTCGCGGCACCCTGCTGGATGAGGACGCCGTGGACACCATGGAAGCTGCCGGTGTAGACGAGGTCGTGGTGCGTTCCGCCATCACCTGCCAGACCCGTCACGGCATCTGTGCCAAATGCTATGGCCGCGACCTGGCGCGTGGACACCGGGTGAACATCGGTGAGGCGGTGGGTGTCATCGCCGCTCAGTCCATCGGTGAGCCGGGTACCCAGCTTACCATGCGTACCTTCCACATCGGGGGCGCCGCCAGCCGTACCGCGGCCGCCAGCAGCATTTCCGTCAAGGGCAAGGGTTCCATCCGTCTGCACAACATCAAGACGGTGTCGAACAAGCACGGCAACCTGGTGGCAGTGTCCCGTTCCGGTGAAATCGGCGTCATTGACGATGCCGGCCGTGAGCGTGAGCGCTACAAGCTGCCCTATGGTGCGGTCATCATGGTGGTCGATGGCGAGGCCGTGGAAGCCGGCAAGGAAGTGGCAACCTGGGACCCGCATACTCACCCGATCATCACCGAGGTGGCCGGTACCATCCGTACCCACGACTTCATCGACGGCGTGACGGTGAACAAGCAGGTGGACGATATCACCGGACTGACGTCCACCGTGGTCATCGATCCCAAATCTCGTGGGTCCCAGGGCAAGGACCTGCGTCCCACGGTGAAGCTGATGGGCCCCAACGGTCAGGATCTGTGCCTGGCGGGTACCGAAATCCCCGCTCACTATGTGCTGCAGAGCGGCGCCATCGTGAACCTGGAAGACGGCGCCGCAGTGGAGGTGGGTGACGTTATCGCCCGTATCCCGCAGGAATCCTCCAAGACCCGCGACATCACCGGTGGTCTGCCTCGGGTGGCCGATCTGTTCGAGGCCAGGAAGCCCAAAGAGCCGGCCATCCTGGCGGAACGTTCCGGTACGGTCAGCTTCGGCAAGGACACCAAGGGCAAGCAGCGTCTGATCATCACCGATGAGAAGAGCAGCGAGACCCATGAGGAGCTGATTCCCAAGTGGCGTCAGGTGAACGTGTTCGAAGGTGAGCATGTGGAGCGCGGGGAAGTGATCGCCGACGGCGAACCCAACCCCCACGACATTCTGCGTCTGCTGGGCGTAACCGCCCTGGCCGAGTACATGGTCAAGGAAATCCAGGACGTCTATCGTCTGCAGGGTGTGAAAATCAACGACAAGCACATCGAGGTGATCATTCGCCAGATGCTGCGTAAGGTGGAAATCACCTATCCGGGAGACAGCCGCTTCCTCAATGGGGAGCAGGTGGATCGTGCCCGGGTGGTGGAAGAGATGGATATGCTGGGACCGGACAAGCAACATCCCCTGTATGATCGGGTGTTGCTGGGCATCACCAAGGCCTCGCTGGTCACGGAATCCTTCATCTCCGCGGCTTCCTTCCAGGAAACCACGCGGGTGCTGACCGAATCCGCTGTGCGCGGTGCCCGGGATGACCTGCGCGGCCTGAAGGAGAACGTGATCGTGGGTCGCCTGATCCCGGCCGGTTCCGGGCTGGCGTACCACAAGGAGCGGCGCCGCCGGCGTCACGGCGGGGGCCTGTCCTTGTCCGTGCCGGAAGTGGCCGCTGCTCCGTCGCAGACCCCGGTGACGCCCGAATCCAATGGGGATTCGGACGGCGCCGCGGCCTCCGAGGAATGATTCAGCAGTCTTTTGGTGGTGAGTGTGCCCGTCATGTCTTGACACTGACGGGCCCTCTGCCTAACATATCGCACCCTCGACAGGCCGGTAGGTCCGGCCTGTCGTTGTTTTTGGGCTAGGAGAAACGCTTTCATGGCAACAATTAACCAGTTAGTGCGCAAGCCGCGCAAGCGCCCGACGGAAAAGAGCAACGTGCCGGCCCTGGAGGCCTGCCCGCAGAAGCGTGGCGTGTGTACACGTGTCTATACCACCACGCCGAAGAAGCCGAACTCCGCGCTGCGTAAGGTCGCTCGTGTGCGCCTGACGAACGGTTACGAGGTCTCCAGCTACATCGGTGGTGAAGGTCACAACCTTCAGGAACACTCGGTGGTGCTCATTCGTGGTGGTCGTGTCAAAGATTTGCCGGGTGTGCGCTATCACACGGTCCGTGGCAGCCTGGATACCCAGGGTGTGCAGAACCGTAAGCAGGCTCGCTCCAAGTACGGCGCCAAGCGTCCCAAGAAGGCCTAAGGGCTCGTTGAGATAAGACCATGTCCAGAAGATCTGAAGCTCCCAAGCGCACCATTCTTCCCGATCCCAAGTACGGGAGTGAGCTGCTCGCCAAATTTATCAATACCGTGATGCGCGACGGCAAGAAGTCCGTTGCGGAACGCGTGCTGTACGGCGCCCTGACCCAGATTGAAGGGAAGAAGGGTGACGGTATCCAGGTGCTGGAGCAGGCGCTGGAGAACGTGCGTCCCCGCGTCGAGGTGAAGTCCCGCCGCGTGGGTGGTGCTACTTACCAGGTGCCCGTGGAAGTGCGTGCCGTGCGCCAGAACGCCCTGGCCATGCGCTGGATCGTGGATGCCTCCCGCAAGCGCGGCGAGAAGTCCATGGCCCTGAAGCTGGCGGGCGAGTTGATGGATGCCGCTGATAGCAAGGGTGCTGCGGTGAAAAAGCGTGAAGACACCCACCGCATGGCGGACGCCAACAAGGCCTTCTCGCATTACCGCTGGTAAGGCAACCGGCGGCCAAGAACAAGACTTTTCGAGGTAATTTCAAGTGGCACGCAAAACACCCATCGAGCGCTACCGGAATATCGGTATCATGGCGCACATCGACGCCGGCAAGACGACCACGACGGAGCGTATTCTGTTCTATACCGGCGTCTCCCATAAGCTCGGTGAGGTGCATGACGGCGCAGCTACCATGGACTGGATGGAGCAGGAGCAGGAGCGCGGCATCACCATCACCTCCGCGGCGACCACCTGCTTCTGGTCAGGTATGGACAAGCAGTTCCCGGAGCATCGCGTCAACATCATCGACACTCCCGGGCACGTGGACTTCACCATCGAAGTGGAGCGTTCCCTGCGTGTGCTCGACGGTGCCTGTGCCGTGTTCTGTGCCGTGGGTGGCGTGGAGCCTCAGTCCGAAACCGTGTGGCGCCAGGCCAATAAGTACCAGGTGCCGCGGATGGCGTTCGTCAACAAGATGGACCGCCCCGGCGCCAACTTCCTGCGCGTGATCGGGCAGATCCGTGATCGTCTGGCTGCCAATCCGGTGCCCATCGTGATTCCTATCGGCGCTGAGGATACCTTCAGTGGTGTGGTGGACCTGCTCAGCATGAAGGCCATCTACTGGGATGACGCCTCTCAGGGTATGACCTTCGAGGCCAAGGATATCCCGGCCGAGATGCTGGAGCTGTGCAACGAATGGCGTGAGCACATGGTTGAAGCTGCCGCCGAAGGCTCCGAAGAGCTGATGGAAAAGTACCTGGAAGGCGGTGAGCTGAGCGTTGATGAGATCAAGCAGGGTCTGCGTGCCCGTACGCTCAGAAATGAAGTGATTCCCGCTCTGTGTGGTACCGCCTTCAAAAACAAGGGCGTGCAGCGCATGCTGGACGCCATCATCGAGTTCATGCCGGCGCCCACCGACGTGTTGGCCATCAAAGGTATTCTTGATGATGCCGCCGAGAGTGAAGGCGTGCGTCATTCCACCGATGACGAGCCGTTTGCCGCCCTGGCGTTCAAGATCGCCACCGACCCGTTCGTGGGTACGCTGACCTTCTTCCGTGTCTATTCCGGTGTGGTGCAATCCGGCGACAGCGTCTACAACCCGGTCAAGGGCAAGAAGGAGCGCATCGGCCGTATCGTGCAGATGCACGCCAACTCCCGCGAAGAGATCAAGGAAGTGCGGGCGGGCGACATCGCTGCTGCGGTGGGTCTGAAGGATGTCGGCACCGGCGATACCCTGTGTGATCTGAGCAATATCATCACCCTGGAGCGCATGGAGTTCCCCGAGCCGGTGATCTCCGTGGCCGTGGAGCCCAAGACCAAGGGCGACCAGGAAAAGATGGGCGTGGCCCTGTCCAAGCTGGCTCAGGAAGATCCTTCCTTCCAGGTGCGTACCGACGAGGAATCCGGCCAGACCATCATTTCCGGCATGGGCGAGTTGCACCTGGACATCATCGTCGACCGCATGCGTCGCGAGTTCAAGGTGGAGGCCAATGTGGGCAAGCCCCAGGTGGCTTACCGGGAAACCATCCGCAAGAAGGTGGAGCAGGAAGGCAAATTCGTGCGTCAGTCCGGTGGTCGTGGTCAGTACGGTCACGTCTGGCTGCGCATTGAGCCGCTTGAGGCCGGTTCCGGTTACGAGTTCGTCAACGGTATCGTGGGTGGTGTGGTGCCCAAGGAATACATCCCGGCGGTGGACAAGGGCGTGCAGGAGCAGATCAAGAACGGTGTCATTGCCGGCTTCCCGGTGGTGGACGTGAAGGTCACCCTGTTCGACGGTTCCTACCACGATGTGGACTCCTCCGAAGCCGCGTTCAAGATCGCCGGTTCCATCGGCTTCAAGGAGGGCGCCGCCAAGGCGGGCGCCGTGCTGCTGGAGCCCATCATGAAGGTGGAAGTGGTGACGCCGGAAGAATACATGGGCGACGTGATGGGTGACCTGAACCGTCGTCGCGGTCTGGTGCAGGGTATGGACGATGCCCCGGCGGGCAAGATCGTTCGCGCCGAGGTGCCGCTGGCCGAGATGTTCGGCTACTCCACCGACCTGCGCTCCGCCACCCAGGGTCGCGCCGTGTACTCCATGGAGTTTTCCAAGTATGCGGAAGCGCCGGCCAGCGTGGCTGAAGCGGTCATCAAGAAGTCGTCCTGAAGATCGGCTTGATCGGACGTCACCAGATTCGAATATTGAAGGGGTAATACAAGGTGTCGAAGGAAAAATTTGAGCGTAAGAAGCCGCACGTGAACGTGGGCACCATTGGTCACGTTGACCATGGCAAGACCACGCTGACGGCGGCGCTGACGGTGGTTCAGGCGAAGAAATTTGGTGGTGAGGCCCGTGCCTACGACCAGATCGACAACGCCCCGGAAGAGCGCGCTCGCGGTATCACCATTGCCACCGCGCACGTGGAGTACGAGTCTGATAATCGTCACTACGCCCATGTGGACTGCCCCGGCCACGCCGACTACGTGAAGAACATGATCACCGGTGCGGCGCAGATGGACGGCGCGATCCTGGTGGTGTCTGCCGCTGACGGCCCGATGCCCCAGACCCGCGAGCACATCCTGCTGGCCCGTCAGGTGGGTGTGCCCTACATCGTCGTGTTCCTGAACAAGGCCGACATGGTGGACGACGCCGAGCTGTTGGAGCTGGTGGATATGGAAGTGCGTGACCTGCTGTCCAGTTACGACTTCCCTGGCGACGATACTCCGATCATCGTGGGTTCTGCGCTGAAGGCACTGGAAGGCGACACTTCCGATATCGGCATGCCGGCGATCGACAAGCTGATTACCGCCCTGGACGAATACATTCCGGAGCCTGAGCGTGCCATCGACGGTGCGTTCCTGATGCCGGTGGAAGACGTGTTCTCCATCTCCGGACGTGGTACTGTAGTGACCGGTCGTATCGAGCGCGGCATCGTGAAGGTGGGAGACGAAGTCTCCATCGTGGGTATCCACGACACCATCAAGACCACCGTGACCGGCGTGGAGATGTTCCGCAAGCTGCTGGATCAGGGTCAGGCGGGTGACAACGTGGGTGTGCTGCTGCGCGGCACGAAGCGTGACGAAGTGGAGCGTGGTCAGGTGCTGTGCAAGAGCGGCTCGATCACCCCGCACACCAAGTTTGAAGCGGAAGTTTACGTGCTGTCGAAGGAAGAGGGTGGTCGTCACACCCCGTTCTTCAACGGCTACCGTCCGCAGTTCTATTTCCGTACCACGGACGTGACCGGTTCCTGCGATCTGCCGGAAGGCATCGAGATGGTGATGCCGGGTGACAACGTGAAGATGACCGTGTCCCTGATCGCGCCGATCGCGATGGAAGACGGTCTGCGCTTCGCGATCCGTGAAGGTGGCCGTACCGTCGGTGCCGGCGTCGTTTCCAAGATCATCGAGTAAGCATCATGGCAGCCAAGCAGAGAATCCGTATTCGCCTCAAGGCCTTCGATCATCGTCTGATCGATCGTTCCGCCAGTGAGATCGTGGAAACCGCGAAGCGGACCGGTGCTCGTGTGAAGGGCCCGATTCCGCTGCCGACCAAGATGGAAAGCTTTACCGTGCTGATTTCTCCGCACGTCAATAAGGATGCCCGGGATCAGTACGAGATCCGGACCCACAAGCGCCTGATGGACATCATGGACCCCACCGACAAGACTGTGGACGCCCTGATGAAGCTGGATCTGGCCGCTGGCGTGGATGTGCAAATAAAGCTTAACTAGCCACAATAGTTGTGGCATAATTGTTGGCTTTCCATGGCCCGGTGCAGGGTAACTTGTGCCGGGCCGTGATTTTCAGAACGCAGAATAATTTCTTCGGCGCTCCGGTTCGGGGCGGAAGCAAGAGGTAGTGTCATGGCAATCGGACTGGTCGGTCGCAAGGTGGGCATGACTCGTGTCTTCACTGAAGACGGAGTCTCCCTGCCGGTGTCTGTCATCGAGGTTGAGCCTAACCGGGTGGCGCAGGTTAAGACCGGCGACCGGGATGGTTATCGGGCCGTGCAGGTCGCGGTGGGCAGTCGCAGGGCAAGTCGTGTTTCCAAGCCCCTGGCGGGCCACCTGGCCAAGGCCGGCGTGGAAGCCGGGCGTGGTCTTTGGGAATTCCGTCTTGAGGATGGTGAGGGCGAAGGTATCGAAGCCGGTGCCAGCCTCAATGTGGAAGTCTTCTCTGCAGGTCAGAAGGTGGATGTCACCGGGACCAGCAAGGGTAAGGGCTTCCAGGGTGTCATCAAGCGTCATAATTTCAGCATGCAGGATGCCACCCATGGTAACTCGCGCTCTCATCGGGCGCCGGGCTCGATCGGTCAAAACCAGACCCCGGGTCGCGTGTTCAAGGGTAAGAAGATGGCCGGCCAGATGGGTAATGAGCGCTGCACCGTGCAGAACCTGGAAGTTGTCCGGGTTGATGTCGAGCGCAATCTGCTCCTGATTCGTGGCGCGGTGCCGGGTTCCACCGGTGGTGACGTGCTGGTGCGTCCCGCTGTTAAGGCGAAAGGTTGAATCTCATGAAGCTTCAGGTTCAAGACACCCAGCAGGACGTCGAGGTCTCTGATCGCGCGTTCGGTCGGGATTTTAACGAGGCCCTGGTGCACCAGGCCGTGGTTGCCTATATGGCAGGCGGTCGTGCCGGTACCAAGGCGCAGAAGAGCCGCAGTGATGTGCGCGGCGGTGGCGCCAAGCCCTGGCGTCAGAAGGGTAGCGGCCGCGCTCGCGCCGGTACTATCCGCAGCCCACTGTGGCGTGGGGGTGGTGTGACTTTTGCCGCTCGTCCCCGGGATTATTCCCAGAAACTGAACAAGAAGATGTACCGCGCCGCCATGGCCAGCATCTTCTCCGAGCTGGTCCGTCAGGAGCGTCTGGTGGTGGTGGATGCTTTCAGCATCGATGCCCCCAAGACCCGCGATCTGAAGGCCAAGCTGGACGGCATGAATCTCGACGGCGCCCTGATCGTTACCGGTGAGGCGGATATCAATCTCTATCTGTCTGCTCGCAACCTGCTCCGCGTGGGCGTGTGTGAGGTGGTTGATCTGAATCCGGTGGCTCTGGTGGGCTTCGACAAGGTGGTCATCACCGTGCCGGCGCTGAAGCAAGTTGAAGGGTGGCTGTCATGAACGAGGAAAAATTGCTCAAGGTCCTGGTGGCCCCGCATGTGTCTGAGAAAGGCACCATGCTGGCTGAGCTGAACAATCAGCACGTGTTCAAAGTGGCCGTCGACGCTACCCGCGTTGAAGTGAAAAAGGCGGTTGAATCCTTGTTTGAAGTCAAGGTCAACTCCGTGCGCATGCTGAACCAGCAGGGTAAGCGCAAGCGCATGGGTGTCCACGCCGGACGCCGCAAGCATTGGAAAAAGGCCTACGTGACTCTGGAAGCAGGTCACGATATTCAATTGGCCGGCAACGAGTAATCGGAAAGGTAACGCGAGATGGCGATCGTCAAGTCGAAACCCACCTCCGCGGGCCGTCGTTTTGTGGTCCGGGTGGTGACGCCCGATCTGCATAAGGGCGAGCCCTTCGGTCCTCTGCTGGAAAAGAAGCACCGGTCGGGTGGTCGTAACAACCAGGGCCGCGTGACTGTGCGGCACGTGGGCGGCGGACACAAACAGCACTACCGCATCGTGGACTTCAAGCGGAACAAAGATGATATTCCGGGCAAGGTTGAGCGCCTGGAGTATGATCCGAACCGCACGGCGCATCTTGCGCTGGTCCTGTATGCAGACGGCGAGCGGCGCTATATCATTGCGCCCCGTGGCGTGAAGGCGGGCGATCCGATCGTTTCCGGCGTGCATGCTCCGATCAAGCCGGGTAGCGCACTGCCCCTGCGGAACATTCCGCTGGGTACCGTGGTGCACTGCATCGAGATGCGTCCCGGCAAGGGCGCCCAGCTGGCTCGCAGTGCCGGCGCCGGCGTCCAGCTGGTGGCCCGCGAAGGTCAGTATGCGACCCTGCGCCTGCGCTCCGGCGAGATGCGCAAGGTGCATGCGGACTGCCGCGCCACCATCGGTGAGGTGGGTAACCAGGAACACAGTCTGCGCAAGTTCGGCAAGGCCGGTGCGAAGCGTTGGCTGGGTATCCGACCCACCGTTCGCGGTACGGCCATGAACCCGGTGGACCACCCGCATGGTGGTGGTGAAGGCCGGAACTTCGGTCTGCATCCGGTCACCCCGTGGGGTGTGCCGACCAAGGGTTACAAGACCCGCAAGAACAAGCGCACGGACAACATGATTGTTCGCCGTCGCAAAGCGAAGTAAGAGGGGATAGGTCAGTGCCGCGTTCGCTCAAGAAAGGTCCTTTTGTCGATCATCATCTGCTGAAGAAGGTCGAAACCGCCGCTGCCAACAATGACCGGCGTCCGGTCAAGACCTGGTCTCGCCGGTCGATGGTCATTCCGCAAATGGTGGGCTTGACCATCGCCGTGCATAACGGGCGTCAGCACGTGCCCGTGCTGGTCAGCGAGAACATGGTGGGTCACAAGCTCGGGGAGTTCGCGGCAACGCGTACCTTCAAGGGGCATGTGGCCGACAAGAAGGCTAGGTAGGGGATCATCATGGAAACCATGGCTCAACTGCGATTTGCGCGTATATCGCCGCAGAAATGCCGCCTGGTGGCGGATCAGGTTCGGGGACTGCCCGTCGAGCGGGCCCTCCAGGTGCTGAGCTTCAGCCCTAAAAAGGGTGCTCACCTGGTGAAGAAAGTTCTCGAGTCGGCCATTGCCAACGCAGAACACAATGACGGCGCTGATGTGGACGAGCTCAAGGTATCACGCATTTGTGTGGACCAGGGGCCGGTTCTCAAGCGCATCGCGGCACGGGCGAAAGGCCGTGCCAACCGGATCACGAAACGCACGAGCCATATCACTGTGGCCGTGAGCGCTGAGTAAAGTTAGGGGTCTGAGATGGGTCAGAAAGTAAATCCGATCGGCTTCCGCCTTGGGATCTCCGCCGACTGGGCGTCAACCTGGTACGCCGACGGACGAGATTATGCGGATAACCTGCACAAGGACCTGGAAATTCGTCAGTTCCTTAAGCAGAAACTGGCCCAGGCCTCTGTCAGCCGGATCCAGATCGCCAGGCCTGCGCGCCAGGCGTTCATTACGATCCACACGGCGCGTCCGGGTATCGTCATCGGCAAGAAAGGGGAAGACATCGAGTCCCTGCGCAAAGAAGTGGCGGGTCGCCTGGGTCTGGCTGTCCCTAACGTCAAGATCAACATTGAAGAGATCCGCAAGCCGGAGACCGATGCGCAACTGGTCGCCGAAGGGATCGCCCAGCAGCTGGAGCGCCGCATCATGTTCCGCCGCGCCATGAAGCGCGCCGTGGGCAATGCCATGCGCTTGGGCGCCCTGGGCGTGAAGGTTCATGTGGCCGGTCGCTTGAATGGTGCGGAAATTGCCCGCAGCGAGTGGTACCGGGAAGGCCGCGTGCCGCTGCACACGTTGCGTGCTGACATTGATTATGGGTTTGCCGAAGCTCGCACCACGTACGGCATCATCGGCGTCAAGGTGTGGGTGTTCAAGGGTGAGGTGTTCGACTTCGATAGCAAGACGGACGCTCCCCAGGATGGCAAGGCCGCGGTTAACTGAGGAGTTGAAAGATGCTGCAGCCCAAGAGGACCAAATTCCGCAAGCAGTTCAAGGGCAAGAACCGCGGTCTCGCCACCTCCGGCGAAAAGGTCAGTTTCGGTGAATACGCCCTGAAGTCCATGGATCGGGGCCGGATTACGGCCCGCCAGATTGAGGCGGCCCGTCGTGCCATGACCCGTCACATCAAACGTGGCGGAAAGATCTGGATCCGGGTGTTCCCGGATGTGCCGGTCACCAAGAAGCCCGTTGAAGTACGTATGGGTAAGGGTAAGGGCAACGTGGAGTACTGGGTGTGCAAGATTCAGCCCGGTCGTGTGCTCTATGAGATGGAAGGCGTCAGTGAGGAAGTGGCAAGGGAAGCCTTCCGCCTGGCCGCCGCCAAGCTGCCCATCAAGACCGCATTTGTGACTCGGCAGGTGATGTGATGAAGGTAAGCGAAGTACGTGAAAAAGGCAGCGATGAGCTGCAAGGCGAACTGCTGGAGCTCTACCGCGAGCAGTTCAAAATGCGCATGCAGAAGGGCACCGGCCAGTCGCCGCGTCCTGACCGCTTCGGCAAGCTCCGCAAGGATATTGCCCGCATCAAGACCGTGCTGAATCAGCGTTCGATGGCAGGCGAGTGAAGTCATGAGCGAACAGGAACAGAAAGAACAGCGTGCGATCACCGGCCGTGTGGTGAGCGACAAGATGGACAAGACCCGTACCGTGCTCATTGAGCGCCGGGTCAAGCATCCACTGTACGGTAAGTACATGCGTCGCTCCACGAAGCTCCATGTGCACGACGAGAACAACGATTCCCGGATGGGCGACAAGGTCCTGGTGAAGGAGTGCCGTCCCATGTCCCGGACCAAGACGTTCCGTCTGCTTAAGGTCGTTGAGCGCGCGCCTGAGTAAGCCGGTGCAAGTGAACACCGATACGAAGTGAGATCAGAACATGATTCAGATGCAGACGGTTTTGGATGCAGCGGACAACAGCGGGGCGCGCCGGGTCCAGTGCATCAAGGTGCTCGGCGGCTCTCATCGCCGCTATGCCAGTGTGGGCGACATTATCAAGGTGAGCGTCAAGGACGCCATCCCCCGCGGCAAGGTGAAAAAAGGCGAGGTTTATAATGCCGTAGTGGTGCGGACGGCCAAGGGTGTGCGTCGTCCGGATGGTTCGGTGGTGCGCTTTGACCGCAACGCGGCCGTTCTGCTCAACAACCAGCTCCAGCCCATCGGCACCCGTATCTTCGGACCCGTGACCCGCGAGCTGCGCGGCGAGCGGTTCATGAAGATTATTTCACTGGCGCCGGAAGTCCTGTAAGGCTGAGGTAAGAGACGATGCGCAGAATTCGACAGGGTGATGACGTGGTTGTCATCGCCGGCAAAGACAAGGGCCGCCGCGGTACCGTTCTGAGGGTGCTCGATAATGATCGGGTGCTGGTCCAGAACGTCAACATGGTGAAGAAGCACCAGAAGCCCAACCCGTATGCAGGCGTGAGTGGCGGCATCATCGACAAGGAGATGCCCTTGCATGCCTCCAACGTGATGCTGTACAACCCTGCGTCCGGCAAGGGCGACCGCGTCGGGTTCAGGGCTCTGGAGGACGGCCGGAAGGTGCGCGTCTACAAGTCCAACAACGAAGTCGTCGACGCGTCTTAAGGTGGATCAGATGGCTAGGCTTAAAGCATTTTATCAGGAGACGGTGGTGAAGCAGCTCATGGAGCGCTTCAACTATTCCAACGTCATGGAGGTTCCGCGCATCACCAAGATTACCCTGAACATGGGTCTGGGTGAGGCGGTGGCCGACAAGAAGATCATCGAGCATGCCCTGAGCGACATGACCGCCATCGCCGGTCAGAAGCCCGTGGTAACCCGTGCCCGCAAGTCCATCGCCGGCTTCAAGATCCGCGATGACTACCCCATTGGCTGCAAGGTGACCCTGCGCCGGGAGCGGATGTACGAATTCCTCGATCGTCTGGTGAACGTGGCACTGCCCCGTGTGCGTGACTTCCGTGGTATCTCCGGCAAGTCCTTCGACGGTCGCGGCAATTTCAATATGGGCGTTCGGGAACAGATCATCTTCCCCGAAGTGGACTACGACAAGATCGACGCCCTGCGCGGTATGGATATCACCATCACCACCACGGCCAAGACCGACGAGGAAGGCCGGGCGCTGCTGGAAGCGTTCCGCTTCCCGTTCAAGCAATAAGAGGTTTATAGAGTATGGCCAAAACTTCCATGATGATGCGCGAACTCAAGCGCGCCCAGTTGGTTAAGCAGTACTCGGCGAAGCGCGCAGAGCTGAAGGCGCTCATCCAGAACCCGGAGACGAGCCACGAGGATCGCATGGCTGCAGTGATGAAGCTGCAGAAGCTGCCCCGTGATTCCAGTCCTGTGCGCCAGCGCAACCGCTGCCACCTGACCGGCCGTCCCCATGGGTACTATCGGAAATTTGGCCTGGGTCGCAACAAGCTGCGCGAGGCGGCCATGCGCGGGGATGTCCCGGGCCTGGTCAAGTCGAGCTGGTAAGAGGGAAACACCTGATATGAGCATGACCGATCCCGTGGCAGATCTGCTGACCCGCATCCGTAATGGCCAGCGCGCTGCCAAGACCGAAATCAGCCTGCCGTCTTCCAAGCTGAAAGTGGCTATCGCCAACGTCCTCAAGGATGAAGGCTACGTCGCCGATGTGGTGGTGAACGAGCAGGACAAGAAACCCGTCATGACGGTGAAGCTGAAGTACTTCCAGGGCCAACCGGTAATCGAGACCATCCGACGCGTCAGCCGGCCGGGTCTGCGGATCTACCGTAGCAAGGATGAACTGCCCAAGGTGATCGGCGGACTGGGTGTCGCCATCGTCTCCACCTCCAAAGGTGTGATGACTGATCGCCAGGCCCGCGCCCAGGGTCAGGGCGGCGAAGTACTTTGCATCGTCTCCTAATCGGATTGAAGCCATGTCCCGAGTAGCGAAAAACCCCATCGCACTGCCCAAGGGCGTCGATGTGTCTATCAGCAGTGAGTCGATCTCCGTGAAGGGGCCGAAGGGAGATATTGCTTTCCCGGCCAACCCGAACGTCGAGATTGCCCAGGAAGAAGGTGTACTGACCTTCAAACCCGCTAATGGTGATACCCGTCACAATGCCATTGCAGGTACAATGCGCGCCGTCGTGAACAACATGGTGGTGGGTGTGAGCGAAGGTTTCCAGCGCAAGCTGGAACTCGTGGGCGTGGGCTACCGTGCCCAGGCGCAGGGTAGCAAGCTGAACCTGACCCTTGGTCTGTCCCACCCGGTGGAATATCCGGTGCCGGAAGGCATCAGCATTGAGACCCCCACCCAGACCGAAATTCTGGTGAAGGGCGTCGACAAGCAGAAGGTGGGGCAGGTTGCCTCCGAGATTCGCCGCTACCGTCCGCCGGAGCCCTATAAGGGCAAGGGTATCCGGTATGCGAATGAACAGATCATCCGCAAGGAAGCGAAGAAGAAGTAGGCTAGGTGACCGCAATGGATAAGAAAGAAGCTCGACTCCGGCGCTCCAAACGGGCCCGGTACAAGATCCGTGAACTCGGCGCCCATCGCCTCTGCGTGCACCGCACGCCGCGGCACGTGTATGCGCAGATCATCGCTCCCTCCGGTTCCGAGGTGCTGACCTGCGCCTCCACCGTGGAAGCCGATTTGCGCGGAGGCCTGAAGTCCACCGGCAATATCGAAGCGGCTGCCGCCGTGGGCCGTTTGATTGCCGAGCGTGCGGTCGCCAAGGGTATCAAGAAAGTGGCGTTCGACCGCTCGGGGTTCAAGTATCACGGCCGTGTGAAGGCGCTGGCCGATGCCGCCCGCGAAGGTGGCCTGGAATTCTGACAAGGGTGATGCAATGGCAAGTGTGAATGCGAGCGAGAACGACGGCCTTCAGGAGAAGCTCATCTCCGTCAACCGTGTGGCCAAGGTGGTCAAAGGTGGACGCCAGTTTCGTTTTACTGCCCTGACCGTGGTCGGTGACGGCAACGGTAAGGTCGGCTTTGGCTACGGCAAGGCCCGTGAAGTACCCCTGGCTATCCAGAAGGCGATGGAATCCGCGCGCAAGAATATGCGCTCCGTCCCTCTCAACGATGGCACGCTGCATTACTCCGTGAGTTCCCGTCACGGCGCCGCGAAGGTCTTCATGCAGCCCGCCTCCGAAGGTACCGGGATTATCGCCGGTGGTGCCATGCGTGCCGTTTTCGAGGTGGCAGGTGTGCGTAACGTGCTGGCCAAATGCATCGGTTCGCGCAACCCCATCAACGTGGTGCGTGCGACCCTGAACGGCCTGATCGCCGTGCATGATCCGAAGCTTATCGCCGCCAAGCGTGGCAAGAAACTCGAAGAGATCGTGGGGTAATCATGGCAGCCGCGAACGAACTCAAGGTGACGCTGATCCGCAGCAAGCATGGGCGGCTTAAGAGCCATCAGGCTTGTCTGAGTGGTCTGGGCATCCGTCGTATCCACAATCCGGTGGTCGTCAAGGATACGCCGGAAAATCGGGGGATGATCAACAAGGTATCCTATCTCCTGAAGGTTGAGGAGGTTTGAGATGAGACTGAACAATCTGAGCCCGGCCCCGGGCAGCCGTCCCAGTGCCAAGCGTCTGGGTCGCGGTATCGGCTCCGGTCTGGGCAAGACGGGTGGTCGCGGTCACAAGGGTCAGAAGTCCCGTGCCGGTGGCTACCACAAGGTGGGCTTTGAGGGCGGTCAGATGCCCTTGCAGCGTCGTCTGCCGAAGGTGGGTTTCCGCTCCCGTACCAGTGCCGGCAGTGCCGAGGTGCGTCTGCACGAACTGGCGGGCCTGGAAGGCGTGATCGACCTGGCCGCACTGAAGGCTGCCGGCGTTGTGCCGACGCAGACCGTCAAGGCCAAGGTGATTGCTTCGGGTTCCATTGACAAGGCCGTGAGCCTCAAGGGCGTGGCCGTAACCAAGGGCGCGCGGGCTGCCATTGAGGCCGCCGGCGGGCAGATCGAGGACTAAGTGGCCGCTTCCAATACAGCAGGGGGCGCAACATTAGGCGGGCTGGGGAAGTTCACTGAACTTCGCCAGCGCCTTTTGTTTGTGCTGATGGCGTTGGTGGTCTACCGTATCGGGACGTTCATCCCGGTGCCGGGGATCGATCCCATTGCAATGGCGCAGTTCTACGACGCTCAGTCGGGGACCATTCTGGACATGTTCAACATGTTCGCAGGTGGAGCCCTTGAGCGTCTGAGTCTGTTTGCCCTCGGGGTGATGCCGTATATCTCGGCGGCCATCATCATGCAGCTTCTGGCTGCAACGGTGCCGGCCCTGCAACAGATCAAGAAGGAAGGGGAGCCGGGCAGGCGCAAGATCACTCAGTACACCCGCTACGGCACGGTGTTTCTGGCGTTGATTCAGAGTATCGGTATTGCTATTGCGCTGAATCAGCAGGTGATTGGCGACACCACGGTGGCCGTCAATCCGGGTATCGGCTTCATCTTCACCACGGTGGTCTCCCTGGTGACCGGTACGGTGTTCCTGATGTGGCTGGGCGAGCAGGTGACGGAGCGGGGTATCGGTAACGGTATTTCCATCATCATCTTCGCCGGGATCGTTGCCGGTCTGCCGGGTGCCCTGGGTGGTACCCTAGAGCTGGCCAGCACCGGTGAGCTGTCGCCGGCCTTCGTGATCCTGCTCATGGCCATGGGCATGGCGGTGATTGGCTTCATCGTCTTCGTGGAGCGTGGTCAGCGTCGCATTACTGTGAACTACGCCAAGCGTCAGGTCGGACGCAAGGTTTTCGGTGGTCAGAGTAGTCATCTGCCCCTGAAGCTGAACATGGCGGGTGTGATCCCGGCCATCTTCGCCTCCAGTATCATCCTGTTCCCCGCCACTCTGGGGACTTGGTTCGGGCAGGCGGAGGGTATGACTTGGTTGCGGGATCTGTCGACGGCCCTGGGCCCTGGACAGCCGCTCTATGTGATGCTCTATGGTGCGGCGATCGTGTTCTTCTGCTTCTTCTACACGGCGTTGGTCTTCAATGCCCGGGAGACGGCGGAAAACCTGAAAAAATCAGGTGCCTTTATTCCAGGTATCCGGCCGGGGGCGCAGACCGAGCGGTACATTGATAGCGTCATGACCCGTCTGACGGCGGTCGGTGCCATCTACATCACCGCCGTGTGTCTGATGCCCGAGTTCCTGATCCTGTACTGGAACGTGCCCTTTTATTTCGGTGGTGCGTCCCTGCTGATCATCGTGATCGTGGTGATGGATTTCATGGCGCAGTTGCAGGCGCACCTGGTGTCCCATCAGTACGAGGGATTGATGCGCAAGGCCAACCTGAAAGGCTATGGCAAGTCGGGCATGCTGCGATAGCAGGCCCAGCTAGAGGAAATTGAGATGAAAGTACGTGCGTCTGTAAAAAAGATTTGCCGCAACTGCAAGATCATCCGCCGCAACGGTGTTGTGCGTGTGATCTGCTCGGATCCCCGTCACAAACAGCGGCAGGGTTAACCGTTGATTCGGCGGCGTTCACTGGTTAGAATACCCGGCTTTTCCGCCGGTGCTTGGAGATAGCTGGATGGCTCGTGTAGCAGGTGTCAATATTCCGGACCACAAACATGCCGTGATTGCCCTTCAGGCAATCTACGGTGTTGGTAAAACCCGTGCCCAGAAGATCTGCGTGGCGGCTGGGATTCGTCCGGACATCAAGATCCGCGATCTCTCCGAAGACGAAGTGGAGAAGGTGCGTACGGAAGTGGGGCGTTTCAGCGTCGAAGGTGATCTTCGTCGCGAAACCTCCATGAACATCAAGCGCTTGATGGATCTGGGTTGCTACCGGGGCTTGCGCCACCGTCGCGGCCTGCCTCTGCGCGGTCAGCGTACCCGCACGAATGCGCGCACCCGCAAGGGACCGCGTCGCCCCATCCGCAAGTAATTATCAGGATTACAGGAAACAGGTATGGCACAGGCCCCCACCCGGACCCGTAAGAAGGTCAAGAAGTCCGTCTCCGACGGTGTGGCGCATGTCTATGCGTCCTTCAACAACACGATCGTGACGATCACCGACCGCCAGGGCAATACCCTGTCCTGGGCCACGGCCGGTGGTTCCGGGTTCCGCGGCTCCCGCAAGAGCACGCCGTTCGCCGCCCAGGTGGCTGCTGAGCGTGCCGGTACGGCTGCTCAGGAATATGGTCTCAAGAATCTGGAAGTGCTCGTCAAGGGTCCTGGCCCGGGGCGGGAGTCGGCGGTTCGCGCCCTGAATAACGTGGGCTTCAAGATTACGAACATCAGCGACATCACGCCGATTCCCCACAATGGTTGCCGTCCGCCGAAGAAGCGGCGCGTATAGTCCCGGAGGAGCACCATGGCACGTTATATTGGTCCCAAGTGCAAGCTGAGTCGCCGCGAAGGCACCGACTTGTCCCTGAAGAGCCGCGTCCGCGCACTGGATTCCAAGTGCAAGCTGGACAAAGCTCCCGGGCAGCACGGCGATCGCCGCACCCGCCTGTCCGACTACGGTGTGCAGCTGCGTGAAAAGCAGAAGCTGCGCCGTATCTATGGAGTGCTGGAGCGTCAGTTCCGCAACTACTACAAGGAAGCGAGCCGACTCAAAGGCTCCACCGGTGATAACCTGCTGCGTCTGCTGGAATGCCGGCTGGACAACGTGGTGTACCGGATGGGCTTTGGCAGTACGCGCGCGGAAGCCCGTCAGCTGGTAAGTCACAAGGCCATCCAGGTGAACGGCCGCACCGTGAATATCGCTTCCTATCAGGTCAAGCCCACGGACGTGATCTCCATTCGTGAGAAGTCCCGCAAGCAGGTCCGTATCCAGGATTCCCTGGCGCTGGCTGAGCAGTTCGGCTTCCCCGAGTGGGTGGACGTGGACACCAAGAAGATGGAAGGCGTATTCAAGAACGCTCCTGAGCGCAGCGACCTGCCGGCGGATATTAACGAATCCCTGGTGGTCGAGCTCTACTCCAAGTAATTAGTTACGAGGTCTTTGATGCAGACCAAGGTCAACGAACTCCTCAAGCCTCGACATATCGAGGTCCAGTCCATCACGGACAATGTGTCCAAGGTGGTGCTGGAGCCGCTTGAGCGGGGTTTCGGTCATACACTCGGCAACGCGCTTCGCCGTATTTTGCTGTCCTCCATTCCCGGCGCCGCCGTGGTGGAGGCGGAGATCGAAGGTGTGTTGCATGAGTACACCACCCTCGAAGGGGTTCAGGAGGATGTCGTCGATGTCCTGTTGAACCTCAAGGGCATTGCACTGCGCATGACCGCTCGGGACGAAGCCACCCTGGTCCTGAAGAAGAAGGGGCCGGGTGTGGTTACTGCCGGTGATATCACCCTGGATCATGACGTGGAAGTCGTGAATCCGGATCATGTCATTGCCCATCTCACCAAGAGCGGTGAGCTGAATATGACCCTGAAGGTGGGGAAGGGCCGTGGTTATCAACCGGTGTCCGCCCGTCGTCAGGCCGATGGTGAGGATCGCCCGATCGGCCGTTTGATGCTGGATGCCAGCTTCAGCCCGATTCGGCGTGTGGCTTACAACGTGGAAAGTGCCCGTGTGGAACAGCGCACGGACATGGACCGTCTGGTCATCGAGCTGGAGACCAACGGTACCGTGTCTCCGGACGACGCCATTCGCCAGGCTGCCACGATCCTGCAGAGTCAGTTGATGGCCTTTGTGGAACTGCGAGGTGATGAAACCATCACCCAGGAAAGCAAGTCCATGGACATCGACCCGATCCTGCTGCGTCCGGTGGACGATCTGGAATTGACGGTGCGTTCGGCCAACTGCCTGAAGGCGGAGAACATCTACTACATTGGTGATCTGATTCAGAGAACCGAAGTGGAGCTGCTCAAGACCCCGAACCTGGGGAAGAAGTCCTTGACCGAGATCAAGGACGTGCTGGCCTCTCATGGCTTGTCCATGGGTATGCGTCTTGAGAACTGGCCGCCGCCGGGCCTTAAAGAACACGAAAAGAAGAGCGCCGGCTAACTCCGGTCGTCTCGCAGATTTTGACTTAAGGAATAAAAGCCATGCGTCACCGTCACTCGGGTAGGCAACTTAATCGCAACAGTTCACACCGCAAGGCCACCATGCAGAGCCTGGCGTTGTCGCTGTTCCGCCACGAAGCGATCAAGACGACGCTGCCCAAGGCGAAGGAACTGCGCCGGGTGGCTGAGCCTTTGATCACTCTGGCAAAGGAAGATAGCGTCCATACCCGCCGTCTCGCCTTTGCGCGTCTGCGGGACGACGAGATCGTGGGCAAGCTGTTCAATGAGCTGGGTCCTCGTTACCAGACCCGTCCGGGTGGTTATCTGCGCATCCTGAAGTGTGGTTTCCGCAAGGGAGACAATGCGCCGATGGCTTACGTGGAACTGGTGGATCGTCCGGAGCCTGTGGCTGCGGAGGCTGCGGAGTAATCTTCTTCGGCATTGTGTTCTGTTTCATGGTGATACGAAAAAGCCGGCCTTTGTGCCGGCTTTTTCGTATCCGCGCTGTCCGGCACCGTTGAAGCATTGGAGGGCGGATTCATGATCGTGACCTTCACCGACTTTGGAAGAGAGGGTCCCTATCTGGGGCAGATGGAGGCCGTGCTGGCTCATCGGGCGCCTCGATCCCGCGTGATTCATCTGCAGACCGATGCGCCTGCCTTCCGGCCGCAGGCAGCCGCCTGCCTGCTGCGATCCTTGCTGGCTCCCTTCCCGCCGGGTTGTGTATTCCTTTGTGTGGTGGACCCGGGAGTGGGGACTCTGCGTCGACCCTTGGTGCTGCGCGCCGGCACGCACTGGTTTGTCGGGCCGGATAATGGCTTGCTGATTCCGGCAGTTCGTAGTCTTGGCGTGTTGGGGGCGTGGGTCGTCCACTGGAGGCCTCATCGCCTTTCCGATAGCTTCCACGGCCGGGATCTGTTTGCGCCGGTGGCAGCCATGCTGGCCAATGGGGAGCCGGTCCCGGGCGACATCGTTGAGGTTGGCGACCTGCAGGGCTGGGGTTGGCCGGAGGTATTGTGGGAAGTGGTTTATGTGGATGTCTACGGTAATGTCATGACCGGCATCCCGGCCGACCTGCTGGGTGATGAGGTGATACTCAGCGTGGCGGGGGAGGGGCTTCCATACTGCCGGGTTTTCGGGGAGGCGGCGGCGGGAGTCGTGTTCTGGTATCGCAATGCCATGGGGCTGGTGGAGATTGCTGTGAACCGGGGCAGCGCCGCCAAGCGTCTGGGGCTGCAGGTCGGCAGCGGTATTGAGTGTCGGGCATGATCCTTCCCCTTCCAAGGGGTGGGGGGTGTCCGTCTTTCACCTGGTTGCGGATCCCGTATATCCTGCCCAGCTCGATCATCTTCAGGAGACTTCCATGAAGCCTGCGGGCGCGTATCGATTCAGACGAGCCATCCGGCCCTTCTCCTACACCGTGGCAATCGCCGCCTGTGGTTTGGGCACTCTGCTGGCACTGCAGCAGGGGTACGGCAGTCTCTGGTTGGCGATGGTGATCATCGGGGCCGGGGTGTTGATTCAGGCGGCCGTGAATCTGATCAATGACCATGCCGATCTGCCGGTTCTGGAGTCCTTTTGTCTGGCTGCGGAAGGAGAAGCGCGCAGGGAATGGGCGGAAGCCATCGAGCACGTCAGGCGCAACTACACACTGGGAGTGATCTTTTTCGGTCTTTCCTTGTTGATCGGGTTGGGGCTTGTGCTGATGCAGGGGTGGCCCTTGCTGGTAATCATCATCGCGGGTCTTTTGGGGGGGTACTTCTATTCTTCTGAGCCCATTCACTACAAGCGGCGGGGTTTTGGGGTCGTACTGGTCTTCTGGTTCATGGGGGTTCTGCTGGTAGGTGGGTCCGCCATGGCCATGGGCGCCCCGCTATCATTGTCCATGCTGGCAGTGAGCATTCCTTTCGGTCTGCTCACATCCCTGGTGCTGCTGGCGAATGAGATTCGGGATCATGAAGAAGATCGTCGGCATGGTCTGGGTACGTTGACGGTAAGGATCGGACTCGACGCAGGCCGGTACCTGTATGTGGCTCTGCTTGCGGGCGCATATCTGGCGAGTCTGGGGTTATGGCTGTCCGGTGTGTTGCCCTGGGTCTGGCAACTCCTCTTCTCCCTGCCCCTAGCCTACGTGCCGCTGATGAAGGTGGTGAACCGGCAGGCGGACCGCAGCGATCTGCCGCCTTTGACCGGAAAGCTGTTTGCAATATTTGCTTTGCTGTTTCTGTGTGCCTTCGCTTTGGAGCTTGTGCTGTAGCTATTGTTGAGGGGGGGGGGTAAAAAACCTCTTTCCTCGGAGTTGGAAGGCAGCAATCAAAGCCCCTCTCCCCTTGTGGGAGAGGGGCTGAGGTGAGGGG
>NZ_JAJNQN010000011.1 GCF_022227845.1 Ectothiorhodospira lacustris
TCAGGGCCAAAAGCCCCGCCAGCAGGCACTTGCGTGATCGTGACATGGAAATTCCTCTTGCCGATTCGGGCCGGTGATCACCGGTCAGTGTCGTTTCAGAAGTCATATTTCAGGCTGACCCAGTAGTAGCGACCGATCTCCACACCGCTCTGCCCCGGGGTGACGGTATGGGTGCGTTCGTTGAACAGGTTGTTGATCTGTAATTGGGCGGTGAGCAACGTGGAACGCGGCATTGGCTGGGCATAGCTCAGACGCAGGTCGGTGATGAAGGTGACCGGTCTGCTTTCTCGCTCGTACACATCCAGGCTCTCGTACACCACCTCGCCGCCGGGCAACTCGATGCGATTCCCTTCCACCACCCGGCCGGTGCGGTTGATGATGGAATGGCGCCCCCGATAACGGGTGTTCAGATCCACTACGACCCGCTCACCCATGGGACGGGACAGACTGAAGTTGGCCACCCAGGGACGGGAAAAATCCTCCCTCAGGATGTCCAGCTCGCCGTAGCGGACACGCCTGCCCTGATAGGAGACATACTCACCGGAACCGGTGGCATCCACCGGATCGTCATAGTCGGCATTGGAGGTCCTGGTTTCCGAGTAAGTCAGGTGCAGTCCCACCAGGGTCTGGCCGAACTCCCCGAACCAGGCCGTGGACAGGCCCCGGTAGCGGCTGCGTCCTTCGTTGTTCATGATGTAGTAGCGGTAGCCATCGGGCTGGACAGCGGTAGTGGTGCGGGCAAATTCATCCCGGTTCTCCCGCTGCACCAGCTGCAGGTTGAACAGGCCACCCAGCAGGGCCTGCTGCACACCGATCATGACTTCATCGCTGTAGGGGGTATTCAGATCATGGAAGACGTAGCGGAAGGTGCCCTCCCCTGAATCCAGTTCCCAGTCCCGGACGATGTTCTGGGTGGTCCCCCGATACTCCCGATAGAAGGGTGACCGGGCCTCCCGCAGCTTGTAGGTGAGCAGCGCCGCACCGTAATAGCGGTTCACCCCGGCCCGAACCACGGTACGGCCGTCGCCAAAGACGTCCAGGCTTCCCCGGGTGCGATAGGCCACGTCGTGGTTGCCGAGAAAGTCGTCGTGGTCGTAGCGCAGCCCGAAGGTGCCCGACAAGCGCTGCCAACCCAGGGTGGTCTCTGCGAACAGGCCGGTTTCGTTGAGGGACACCTCCACGTCATCGGCGGGATGCACGTTGCGGGTAGAGAAATACTGTTCCCGCTGCAGACAGTCGTCACTGTTGCCACGGCACTGGACCTCGCTGTTCACCACGGGATTCTGGAAAATGTAGAGATCCTCGTCCCGCTGAAAATGGTAGCGCTGGTGATTGACCTCGGCCCCGAAACGATGACGGATCCGGACCTGGCCGACCTGTCCACCCGGGGTCTGGGCCAGCCAGCGCCCCGACAGGCTGGCCTGCTCCTTGTCGAGATCACCAAAGCCCCCCTGGCGGCTGTTGCCCACATCCGCCCGGCGCCCCCAGTCCACACTGCGGGTATTGGCCCAGTTGAAGAAATCCTTGGGGGCAGAACGGCTGTTTTCACTGTAATTCAGACCCACCCGGAACTGCTGGTCCAGGCGATCCCCGGCGTATTCCAGGTTGCCGGTCATGCTGTAGCCACCGCCTTCGATGGTGAAATCGCTGTCCTTCACATCCGTGATAAAGCGCTCGTTCCGGTAAGGGGCATAGCCAAGACTGAAATCCAGCAACCCCCGATCCCCGGCGGGTGTGGTCAACTTCATCAGCAGATTGGTGTTTTCCTGGTCCTGGGAGCGGCTGCGCCCCAGGGTCACCTCCGGGGTAGAAGATCGGGACTGATTGATGCCCAGCACCAGCCCGGATGCCTCTCCCACTGGCGTGGAATAATTCAGCGCCAGACGATCCCGGCTGAATTCAGGGGTACCGGGGGGCTCCGGCGGCAAGGCGCCGGAATCCGGGTCCCAGTCCCGGGTAAAGGTGCGATAGCTCACCCAGTCGCTGCGGGTGGCGCTGTAGGAGACGCTGCCTTGCGGCGTTGAACCCGCACGCCGGGTCTCCACCTCCACCACACCGCCGGTAAAGCGGCTGTATTCCGCCGGGACGTTGCTGTCGAATACCCGGATTTCACCGATCAGCGCACTGTCAATGAACTGGGACTGCTCATGGCCGGGGATATCGTCGATGGCATTGGGTGTATTGGCCGCGGGATCCAGACGATTGCTGATGCTTACCCCATCCAGCAGGAACTGGTTTTCATAAAAGCGCCCGCCGGAGATGGAAAAGGATTCCGGCCTCAGGTCAAACAGGGATTCCGGCGTCAGCGCCGACTCACCGAACTGGAGTCCCGGCACCAGCCGGAGTACGCCGTCCACGCTGCCGTCGGCGCCCACGAAGCGCTCGATGTAACGGGCATCGAAGCGATAACGACCGGCGGCGGTCGTTTCACCGCCCAGGGGGGTCCGATCGGTGGGGCGCACCTCGATGGTATCCAGTCGGGCGTCGGCAGGCAGTGTCACCACCGTTGCCTCCTCCGCCTGTACCAGGGCGGGCAATCCGGAAATCACCAGGGTCAGTATCCAGACCGGGCCGGGCTTGAAGCCGGCACGGCACATCGGGCATGGATCACAGCGGTTCGTCATGCGTCACAACCGGCGCAATAGGGGGTACGATCCTGGGTATCGGGAATGCCATCCCCGTCGATGTCGTCATCCAGGGACAGGGGAGACGCGGCACGATCCGCCGCACTGCTGCCGGGACTAAAGAAGTCCGGACGCCCGTCGCCGTCAAAGTCGAAGCGAGCCAGGGCCGTGCCCGGGAAGTCATCGGCGGTGCTGATGCCGTTGGCAATATTCAGCAACTGCCGGTGACGCTCCGGCGCCGTTTCAATGCCCATGGCCACCATCCTGGCCGTCTCATACTGGCGGGCGGAGGCCAGCCAATTGACCACTGAGTTGATCTGGGTGGTGCGGTCGTTGGCGGCAAACAAAGCGTCGATCATTGCCAGCGATCCCGGCCAGGTACCCGGCAGGGCGTCATCCCCCGACGCCAGCATGCGTGCCCGTTCCCGGGCCATGGCCACCTGATGGCGCTGGGTCTCATCGGCCCAACCGGTCCGGGTGATGGTCTGGCGAAGATCCCGGGCGACCCGGACGTAGCTCTCCATCAGCGAGTCACGTCTTTGTCCGGTGCGGATAAAGGCCACCAGGTCCAGCGCCTGATTGATGGCGGCCTGATCGCTGGAGGAGGTTGCCACCTGGGTAAGCATCTCCACCGCCTCGTCCAGCGCCGACAGGGCTGCTTCGGGATCGCCACCGCTGCTGCGCAGCAGGGCCACTTCCATGAGGTTACGGATGCGGGCCACCGGATTGCTCAACACGCTGCCCAGGGCATGGAGGCGATCGATCAGCTCTGCCTCTCCCGCCATGTCCAGTTGCTGATAAGCCGCGGCCAGGGACCCGGCCACCCACAGCAAATCATCCGTTGTCACGTTTGCATCGTGAAGGACTGAGTCCACATGCCGACGGCAAGACTGCATGCGATCAGAGGCCAGCGCCTGTTGATCCATGCGACTGAGGATCAACGCGGTCTTCCGGCACCCCTGGTCCAGAAAATTCCGTGCGGAGATGAGTTGATGGGTCAACTCATCCACAAACCGCTCGGACATGGCCAGTTCCCAGGCTGCGTCCATCACCTGCCTGGCTTCATCCAGGGCACCTTGACGCCAGAGCAGCACGGCCAGGTGAGGCGTGCCGACATCACTGGCTCCCATACCCACCTGGGTCAATTGCGTGATGGCGGCCTGTACGGTGTCGGCCTGCGCCGCCACCTGGTTGATGGCCCCTTCAACATCACCGCCGAGCGCACGATCAAGGGCCTGATAAAGCACCGCATTATCCCGGGCCGAGTCGGCGTTGGACTCGTTGATCGGACGGACATGTCCCTCAATCCAGGCCAGATAGGTCTGAATGTCTCCCAGTTCGCCATGAATCGGCGCCATCCGGGGGCTCATGGTGGCACCATAGGTCAGATTGCAATCCGTGGTGGCCAAGCCCCGAAAATCATCAATGGCCTGCCGCATACCCGTGGTGCTACCCAGACGCCGATAGAAATCGGCGTAGGCCGTCACCATCAGGGTCTTCATGGCCTCGCAACGACCAGCCAGCGGCTGACGACCGGTCCCCAGGGTGGCCTCCCGGAAAAAATCCACCGCGTTCAGCGCATCGTTGAACGCCCTACCCGACAGACCCGTCGCTTCGGCCACATCCACGGCCGCCGAGGCAGCATCTCTCAAGCTGACCATAATCCGGCCATAAGCGGTGGTATGGGGCTGCCCCCGCTGGGATTCGATAAACTCCCGCACGGCCAGAAGGGCCGTCTCGGCATCGTCCCTGAATCCGGCGTTGAGCAGATCGCTGTTGAGGGACTGGAAGAACGCGGCGTCATCACCCTCCAGATTGCTGATGCCCTTGCCTTCCCTCAAGGCGGTTTCGTAGGTCTGACGTGAGGCATTCCAGTACACGCGGGCCGTTTCAAGATCGTTGACCCCACTCAACGCCCGGGCCACCTGCAGCTGTGCCATGGCCCGCTCGGTGGGCTGGAAGATGGCGGCCCGCAGGGTCAGTTCGGCCTCATCCAGCAGTCCCGCCGTGGCGAGATTGTAGGCGTTGGCCCGGAACATGGGGTCCAACACGCCGTCATCCAGCACCCCATCGAACAGGCGTTCGGACAGATAAGTGGGAGACACATCGGAGCGGAAGAAGTAGGCGGCCCGGGCATCGTTGTCCATGCCCAGGGTCTCGCCGCCGGCCAGGGGAATGGTATGGTCGATCACCCGCAGGGCGGCCAGATCCCGGAGGATGACATCATGACGGATGTCATCCAGGGGCAAGTCAGCCGCCGGATCGCTCAGATCGCCAGGCATCTCATGCACCTGGAACACGTAGCGGATGATGTTGAGCAGGGCCGGTCCCTCGGCGGGGACGCCTCGTCTCCCCATGCCTTCCCAAAGGGCACCGGACAAAGTGACCAGGTGGTTGTCATGGATGGGTTGCCCCGCAATCTCGAAGAAGCGGGTCAGGCCATGCCCCAGGTTCTGCAACGCCAACGCACGGATCATCTCCTGGGCGGATGCCGCGGCATCCAGGCTCAGCAGATATTCGGCGCGTTCGGCCACGCCTTCAAGCCTGTCACCCACCGGACCAGCGTGATCCAGGGCAAGGCGCTGGGCCACCTGGTCCAGGCGCCCGGGGGCCATGCCGTTCATGGCGTCCTCCAGCAGCTGCCACGGATCGGCCTGGCCTTCCAGTGCCACCAGGATTTCGGTCATCAGCAGGCTGGCCCGCTGGGCGGAGGCATCACCGGCCGGATCGGCCATGACCACCGCGGGACTCAGAGCCAGACGGGAGGCCACGGCGGACAGGGCCTGGTCCCGACTCATGCCACCCTCACGCATGGATCGATCCACCAACGTGGTCAATGGTGATACCAGCATGTCATCAACGGCACCGCCTTCGAGCGGCGCGCTCAACATCAGATTGCCCAGGACCTGGCCCGTCACCGTGTCGATCCCGCCCCGCGCCAGGATCCGGTGCACCTCCCTGGCCAGGTCTTGCGTCAGGGTCACACTGAAGCGGCCATCGCTGCCGGTGAGTTCCAAGGTGGACAGGGCATCGCCCTGGGCATTCACCAGCCTTACCGCGGCCCCCTCGATCGGCGGGTCCGTCACCAGGCCGGACAGATGCACAGAAGCGTCTCCCCCCGAGGAGGACCCTCCCCCGCCCGTGCAGGCGACGATAAGGGCAAGGGACAGTACCGCAGCGGACGTCCGCAGGGACGAAACAATGACAGGAAAACCCATGATCGGCCTCACCATAATAAACACGATCAGGAATTTACAATAAAATACCAATGATAACCAATATCATTTCGATATATTTTCAGGCACCACTTCTTCAGGGCGAATGATCACATAGGGTATACACTAGGCCCAGGAGCATCGACGCCTCTTCCCGGCGGCCTTCTCGGGCAATTGATGCGACGTTGGATCAAAACTCTGGAGGCAGCATGAACCCCAACCACTCAGAGCCCCCCGCAAACCCGGCGTTCAACCTTTCCCTGCCGCCGCTTGCGGAAGTGGAGACGGAGATCAAACGGGACTCGGACCCTGAGCAGACCATCGACGACCCGGAACTCCTGCGCATTGCGGATACCTTCCTGTCGGAGTTGCTGAAAGACCAGGATCAGGCGCAGATTGACCCCCGGCAACGCCGGGCTGTGGACGAGATGGGGCTGGACATACAGCGTCAGGCGGCCCATCGCAGCAAGTTGTTGCAGACCCCCATCCGCAAGCTGGCCCATCAGGGGGATGAGGGTGGGCCGGTGGCCCGTTCCCTGATCGATCTGCGTACCCGCATGCTGGAACTGGACCCCCGCAATCACAATCTGAGCCGTGAAGGGATCGGCCGCATCCTGGCCTTGATCCCCGGGGTCGGCACCCCCCTGCAGCGTTATTTCCACAGGTTCGAAACCGCCCAGGAGGCCCTGGACGCCATCATCAGGGACCTGGAGGCGGGCAGGGACATGCTGCACCGGGACAATCTCACCCTGAGCGATGACCAGCAGTCCCTGCGGGAGAGCCTGGTGCAGCTCCAGCGGCAGATCGCCCTGGGACGGATCATCGACCGCAAGCTGGCCGGCGAGGCCGCCACCCTGCCCCAGGACGCCGCCAAGCGCCGATTCCTGGAAGAGGAGCTGCTGTTTCCCCTGCGCCAGCGGCTCGTCGATCTGCAGCAACAACTGGCCGTCAGTCAGCAGGGCATCCTCGCCCTGGAGGTGGTGATCCGCAATAACCGGGAACTGATGCGGGGTGTTGACCGGGCCATCAATGTGACCGTCTCGGCGCTGAATGTGGCGGTGACGGTGGCCCTGGCCCTGGCCAATCAGCGGCTGGTGCTGGATCGGGTCGAGGCCCTCAACACCACCACCTCCAGCCTCATCGCCGGTACCGCCGAGGCCCTGCGAACCCAGGGGGTGGAGATCCAGAACCGGGCCGCCTCCACGGTGCTGGACATGGAGCAACTCGAATCCGCCTTTACCAACGTCATCGGCGCCATCGACGAAGTCTCCCGCTATCGCCGCGAGGCCCTGCCCAGGCTGGATGCCCAGATTGACCGTCTGGAGGCGCTGGCGGCCCAAGGGGATGCGGCGATCCGGCGCATGGACAAGGGTGACGGGATCGAGATGGACAAGGTGGTGGCCCGGCAGGGCGCAAATGATATCCCGTAGAGGGGCACAGCCTCGCACCGGGGCATTCCCACGTGCGCGGGAATCCAGCTTTGCCCGGCACCACCCGACCGACCAGAAAGCCGTCATTCCCGCGCACGCGGGAATCCAGGCCAGGCCGGCAGTGACCAGCCAGGCGAGGCTCAGTCATTCCCGCGAACGCGGGAATCCAGGGGGGTAGCTGTACTTGCCCTGCTCCCTATCCCGTCATTCCCGCGAACGCGGGAATCCAGTCAACTGTTGAAGGCTGAAAATCCTTGACTCCCGCTTTCGCGGGAGTGACAGCATGGGTAATACGGGAGTGACGGCATGGGTAGCGCCGGAGTGACGAAATATGCAGCGCGGGAATACCTGCGTCGGCGCGATGTCGTAGACTGGATTCCCCTCTCCCCTGCCCGCCTGGAACCCCATGCCTTCGAACCCGACCTCCGACCTGCCTGTCCACCACGCGGTGATCGCCTACTTCTGGGCGCCCTGGCATCTTCGCCGGATGCCGAGGGCCACGCCGGAAGACCGGATGACTCGGGCCGTCTGGTGCCGGGATCACTGCGCCACCCTGGCGGGACGCTGGATCCTGCTGGGCTTTGCCCTGTGGATGATCCAGATTTCCCCGCTGGGCTTTGTGTTCGTGATCGGGGGCTGGCCGGTACTGGGCCTGCTGTTTCCGGTGACCTTCATGGTGGGCATCGGTCACCTGGTGGCCCATCTGGTGGCCCAGAAAAAGGCCGGACCACCGAAGATCGATCCGCCGGTGGAACGGGACGAGGAATGAGCGACCGAACCCGCCGCCGCCGTATCCCTAACTCTCATGAATCTTGGTGGCGATACACCCTCGATGATGAAGGACGGCCATAGGGCGTGTCTGTGACTGAACCCGGCTTCTTTCACGTTAACGGTTGCGCCAGCGCTGGAATGAGGGGTATGCCTCGTAACCCCGGGTGAGCACATATTCCAGCACCGCCTGCAGGCGATGCAGGCGGATCACCGAGTCCACCCGCAGGACCTCCTCTCCCAATTCATCGAAGAACACCAAGGTGGGGGCATAGAACAGGTCCATCTCCTCGGCCCACTGTCGGGCCGTCAGGTGACGGCCATTGGGTGTCACCACCGGGGTGTCGGACCACATGTCCAGCTGCACCACATCGAACAGGGACAACAGTTTCAGCACCTCAGGATCACCCAGCGGCTCGGTGTGCAGCACGTCGCAGGCATGACATTCCCCCTGCTCGAAAAACACCACCAGGGGTCGTTCGGCCGCCACCTGCGAGCGATCCAGCTGATGGGGAGGCGCACTGAAAAAGTCCCGATGATTAAGATCATCGGCATCAAAGCGCGGCGGCGGATCGGCCCGGGCCAGGTAATCTCGGAAGCTCTCGCGCTGGTAGTGGGCGTCGGCCACGTATTCCAGCGCGGCACGGAAACGGTAGGGGGAATGGTAGCCCCGCAGGATGAAGACTGGCTCCCCTTCCAGATCATGGAAGAGGAAGGAGGGGGTAAAGTTCAGGCGCTGCCGGATGGCGAACTCCCGTTCCGTGAGTGACCGACCTTCCAGGGTGATCATGGTACGACTGCCCAGCACGTCCAGGGCCACCACCAGAAAGTGCCGACGGGTGTATTCGACGATGTCCGGCTGCTGGAAATTGACCTGGAACAGGGCCTCGCAGTAGGGACAGTCATCCATGCCCAGATAGACCACCAGCCCGCGCTTGCCCTCATCGCGGGCTGTCTGCAGGTCCTCGCCCAGGTCCAGGAACGACAGATGGAACCAGTCCGGGGCCTGCAGGCCGATGAGCCTGGGACGGTCATCGATCGGCGGCTGGTCGTCAGCGCAGACGACACCGGCCAGGATCAGGACCAGCCATCCGAGAATCAGTCGGGCAAGGCGGGATGACAGTCTCGGCACGGTTCAACCTCCAGCGGGATCAGGCCCCGGGATCAAGCACCGTCATGCCCCCCATGTAGGGCTGCAGGACCGACGGGATGTGAATGCGGCCCTGGGCATCCTGACCATTCTCCACCAGGGCCACCAGGGTGCGGCCCACGGCCAGACCCGAACCATTGAGGGTATGCAGCAGTTCCGGCTTGCCCGTCTCGGGGTTGCGGCAACGGGCCATCAGGCGCCGGGCCTGGAAATCCTCGAAGTTGGAACAGGAGGAAATCTCCCGATAGCAGTTCTGGGCCGGCAGCCACACCTCGATGTCGTAGGTCTTGGCCGCCGCAAAGCCCATGTCCCCGGTGCACAGGGCCATGACCCGGTAAGGCAACTCCAGCCGCTGCAGGATCGATTCCGCATGACCGGTCAGCGCCTCCAGGGCATCCCAGGACTCGCCGGGGCGCACCAGCTGCACCAGCTCCACCTTCTCGAACTGGTGCTGGCGGATCAGACCCCGGGTGTCCTTGCCGTAGGATCCGGCCTCGGAACGGAAACAGGGGGTGTGACAGACAAACCGGGCCGGCATGGCGTCGGCGTCCAAAATGCTGTCCCGGGCCAGGTTGGTCACCGGCACCTCTGCCGTGGGGATCAGGTAGTAACCGGGATCACCACCCATGCGGAACAGGTCGGCCTCGAACTTGGGCAATTGTCCGGTCCCCCGCAGGCTGTCCGCGTTCACCAGGTAGGGCACATAGACCTCCTGGTAGCCATGCTCCCGGGTATGCACGTCCAGCATGAACTGGATCAAAGCCCGGTGCAGGCGGGCCATGGGGCCGCGCAGTACCGCAAAGCGACTGCCGCTGAGCTTGGCAGCGGCCTCGAAATCCATCCAGCCCTGAGGGGCGCCCAGATCCACATGGTCCAGGGGCGTGAAGTCCAGACGTCGGGGCTCACCCCAGCGGCGCACTTCCTGATTCTGGGCCTCATCCCGTCCCACCGGCACGGATTCATGGGGCAGGTTGGGAATTCCCATCATGAAGTCGGACAGGGACTGCTGCAACTCCGCCAGACGGGCCTCGCAGGCCTTGAGTTCGTCCCCCAGTCGCCCCACCTCCGCTTTCAAAGGCTCGATATCCTCACCCCGGGCCTTGGCCTGACCGATGGACTTGGACCGGGTATTGCGCTCGTTCTGCAGTTCCTGGGTCCGTACCTGCAGGGCCTTGCGCTCGGACTCCATGTGGTTGAAGGCCTCCACATCCAGGGCAAAACCCCGGGTGGCCAGGCGGGCGGCAACGGTATCCAGGTCGGTACGGAGGGTCTTGGGATCGAGCATGAGGTCTGGGTCCGGGATTGAATGGACGGTTTGTTTTGGTCTCGGCGATGGTAGCACAGGGCCACCGCCGGTGATTGACCCGGGTGCGCGCCGGGTAGACACTCAGACCTGAATGCCCGGCAAGCGCAAGGAGTCCGCCATGGCTGACCATGATCCCGCTCGCGACCCGCTCTATCCCGACCCTCGGCGCCAGGTCTCCCCCCAGGAGCGAGACGCCCTGATTGCGGCCCTGGACCAGGTGCTCCCCAAGGACGCCCTGCTCCACCACGGGGAAGACCTGCGGCCGTACGAGTGCGACGGCCTGTCCGCCTATCGGCGTCTGCCCCTGGCGGTGATCCTGCCCCATGATCTGGACCAGGCCCGGGCCGCCCTCGGCATCTGCCGGGAGCGAGGCATCCCGGTGACGGCCCGGGGCGCCGGCACCGGCCTGTCCGGCGGTGCCCTGCCCTTTCCCGACGGCGTGCTGCTGAGCCTGGCCCGCTTCAACCGCATCCTGGAACTGGACCCGAACCGCCGTATCGCCCGAGTCCAGCCCGGGGTCCGCAATCTGGCCATTTCCGAGGCTGCCACACCCCATGGTCTCTACTATGCCCCCGATCCGTCTTCCCAAATCGCCTGCTCCATCGGCGGCAACGTGGCGGAAAACTCCGGCGGGGTGCACTGCCTGAAATACGGCCTGACGGTCCACAATGTGCTGGCCGTGCAGATGCTGACCATCGATGGTGAACTGCTCACCTTGGGTGGCGAGGCCCTGGACAGCCCGGGCTATGACCTGCTGGCCCTGGTCCACGGCTCCGAAGGCATGCTCGGCATCATTACCGAGGTCACGGTCAGGCTGCTGCCCAAACCGGAACGGGCACAGGTGCTGATGGCGGCCTTTGATGATGCCCAGAGCGCTGGCGAGGCGGTGGCCGGCCTGATCGGGGCCGGGATCATCCCCGGCGGCCTGGAAATGATGGACAACGACGCCATCCGGGCGGCGGAGGATTTCGTTCATGCGGGCTATCCGGTGGACGCCGCCGCCATCCTGCTCTGTGAGCTGGACGGCACCGAAGCGGAGGTCTCGGAACAGGTGATACAGGTACGCAACCTGCTGCTGGAAAGCGGCGCCACCGAGGTGCGCACGGCCCGGGACGAACAGGAACGCATGCGCTTCTGGGCCGGCCGCAAGGCCGCCTTCCCGGCGGTAGGCAGGATCTCCCCGGATTACTACTGCATGGACGGCACCATTCCCCGGCGCCATCTGGGTAAGGTCCTCGGGGGCATCGCCGAGCTATCCCGCGCCTACGGGCTGCGGGTGGCCAACGTCTTTCATGCCGGTGACGGCAACCTGCACCCGCTGATCCTGTTCGATGCCAATGTGTCCGGAGAGCTGGAAAAGGCCGAGGAACTGGGCGGGCAGATCCTGGAGCTGTGCGTGGAGGTGGGCGGCACCATCACCGGGGAGCACGGGGTGGGCATCGAAAAGATCAACCAGATGTGCGTGCAGTTCCAGCCGGCGGAGCTGACCCAGTTTCATGCAGTCAAGGCGGCCTTTGACCCGAAAGGCCTGCTCAATCCGGGCAAAGCAGTGCCCACCCTGCATCGCTGCGCCGAATTCGGCGCCATGCACGTGCACCGCGGGCAGCTCCCCTTTCCCGATCTGCCTCGATTCTAGGACGCCGGCCAGCCGGCGCAATGCCCGGCCACCCCCGGCAAAACGTTATCAATCGCCCGGCACACTGCCGGGGAGAGCGGGATTTTTTGCTTTTGAAGCCTGCAGGGAAAATACGGAACAAGCGCCCCTGCCCTCCCTCCCGCGCTCGCGGGAATCAATGATTTTCAGCCTGTTACCGGATCCCCGCGGGCGCGGGAATGACTGACTCAGAACATTCTGACCGACGCAGAACAGTCTAAAGGAATGACCTTAGTCCAAAACCTGCACCAGGATTGTTGACACTTTTCAAAAATCCTCTAAGGTCATGCCCTGACAAGATAACCACAAGCACCCCGGCCGAGGGTGCGGACACCACGATGCCGCGCAGACGCAGGCAGCACTACCCCCGCCTGGGGCACTAACAAGCAGGAGCGAGTCATGGGTTATGCAGAGGTTTACGCACGCGCAGTAAACGATCCCGAAGGCTTCTGGGCCGAGGCCGCGCAGGCACTCACCTGGTCCAAGCCGTTTGAGAAAGTGCTGGATGACAGTGCCGCCCCCTTCTACCGCTGGTTCGCCGGCGGGGAGATCAATACCTGTTATAACGCCGTGGACCGGCACGTGGAAAACGGCCGTGGTGAGCAGACGGCCATCATCTACGACAGCCCGGTCACGGACACCAAGCGCTGCATCAGCTTCCGCGAATTACAGGACCAGGTCGCACGCTTCGCCGGCGCCCTGGCCGACATGGGTGTGACCAAGGGTGACCGGGTCATCATCTACATGCCGATGGTGCCCGAGGCCCTGGTGGCCATGCTGGGCTGTGCCCGCCTGGGGGCGATCCACTCCGTGGTGTTCGGCGGTTTCTCTGCCCGAGAGCTGGCCACCCGCATTGACGACGCCACCCCCAAGGTGGTGGTGGCCGCCTCCTGCGGCATCGAACCCTCCCGGGTAGTGAAATACAAACCGCTGCTGGACCAGGCCATCGAGATGTCCACCCACAAGCCTGAGCGGACCCTGATCCTGCAGCGTCCCCAGTCCCCCTGCGACCTGATCCCGGGACGGGACATGGACTGGACCGCGGCCATGGCCGCCGCGGCCCCTCATGACTGCGTCCCCGTCTCCGCCACCGACCCTATCTACATCCTGTACACCTCCGGCACCACCGGCAAGCCCAAGGGGGTGGTGCGTCACAACGGCGGTCATGCGGTGGCCCTTAACTGGAGCATGAAGCATATCTACGGCATGGAACCCGGCGAGGTGTTCTGGGCCGCCTCCGACGTGGGTTGGGTGGTGGGACACTCCTACATCGTCTACGGTCCCCTGCTCTACGGCTGCACCACGGTGGTCTACGAGGGCAAGCCGGTGGGCACCCCGGACCCCGGCGCCTTCTGGCGGGTGATCGAGGAATACAAGGTCTCGGTGATGTTCACCGCCCCCACCGCCTTCCGTGCCATCAAGAAGGAAGACCCCGGCGCCGAACACCTCAAGCGCTACAACCTGGATCAGTTCCGCGCCCTGTTCCTGGCCGGTGAGCGTTGCGATCCGGACACCCTGGAATGGGCACAGAAGATCCTGCAGCGTCCGGCCATCGACCACTGGTGGCAGACCGAGACCGGCTGGGCCATCGCCGGGAACTTCCTGGGGATCGAACAGCTGCCCATCAAGCCCGGTACCGCCGGCAAGCCCACCCCGGGTTATGACGTGCAGATCCTGGATGACAGCGGCAAGCCGGTATCCGCCGGAGAGATGGGGCGGATCATGATCAAGCTGCCCCTGCCACCTGCCTGTCTGCCCACCCTGTGGAACAACGACGCACGCTTCAAGGAGTCCTATCTCAGCGCCGAACCCGGTTACTACCTCACCGGAGACTCAGGCTACATGGACGAGGACGGTTTCCTGTACGTGATGGGGCGGATCGACGACACCATCAATGTGGCCGGGCATCGCCTGTCCACCGGTGCCATGGAAGAGGTGCTGGCCTCTCATCCGGCCGTGGCCGAATGTGCGGTCATCGCCGTGGCGGATGAACTCAAGGGCTCGCTGCCCATGGGTCTGGTGGTGATGAAATCGGGTGTGGACCAGGCCCCGGAGGCCCTGAGCAAGGAACTGGTGAATCTGGTACGCGAGCGCATCGGACCCGTGGCCGCCTTCAAGCTGGTGGCCGTGGTCAGCCGCCTGCCCAAGACCCGTTCGGGCAAGATCCTGCGGGCCATCATGCGCAAGATCGCCGACAACGAGGCCTATCAGACCCCGGCCACCATCGATGACCCGGCGATCCTGGACGAGATCCGGGAAAGCCTGAGCCGGATGGGATATGCAGAGGGTCGGGAAACGGCCTGAAGCAAAGCCCTTCTCCCCTCAGGGGGGAGAAGGGCCTCTGGCTCCGGCAAACAGGGACAGGCGCAGATTGTCACCAGAAATACCACTTTATCTCCAGGAAAAGGCCTGATACCCTAATATTGTCAACAATCGGACGACATATGCCAGATTTCAACGACCAACTCGGGCAACAGGGCGTCACCTTGGCGGATCGGGTCTTCGCGCGCCTGCGCCAGGCCATCGTCGAGGGTGAGATCCCTTCGGGCACCAAGATCAGCGAACCGGAACTGGCCGGCGAATACGGCATCAGCCGTGGCCCGCTCAGGGATGCCATCGGTCGTCTGGAAGCCTGCCACCTGGTGGAACGTCGCCCCAATGTGGGTGCCCGGGTGGTCTCCCTCACCCAGGAAGACCTGCTGGAACTCTACCTGCTGCGAGAAGCCCTGGAGGGCATGGCCGCCCGTCTGGCCGCGGAGCGCATGTCCGGCCGGGACATCGATGAGCTGCGCAAGCTGCTCAAGCAGCACCAGGAACGGGCGGAACTGCAGGAAGGCATCGCCTATTTCCAGACCGAGGGCGATCTGGACTTTCATTACCGCATCATCAAGGCCAGCGGCAATGCCCGCCTGATCAAGCTGCTGTGCGACGACCTCTACCACCTGATGCGCATGTACCGTTTTCAGTTCGGCATGGCCAGCTCCCGGGCCCTGATCGCCTTTCGGGAACATGGCCACATCGTCGAGGCCATTGCCGACCGGGACCCGGAGATGGCAGAACTCATCATGCGCCGCCATATCCGCAGTTCACGGATCAACGTGGAACTGCTGTTTGACGAGAAGGCGCCCAAGGGAGCCAAGGCCACCCCGGCCATCCGCTCCGCCGGCGCCGGGAACAGCGCCGGCGCACCTCCGCCGCTCTGACCACCCCGCATCATCCCCTCAACACAAGGAGATCCAATGACCGAGCCATCCACGCCAGGCGCGCGTCTGCGTCGCGCCGTTGAAGAAGAGCACCCGCTGCAAGTGGTGGGCACCATCAATGCCTATCACGCGATGATGGCCGAACACGTGGGCTACCGGGCACTGTACCTGTCCGGTGGTGGTGTTGCCGCCGGCTCCCTGGCCCTGCCGGACCTGGGTATCAGCACCCTGCACGACGTGCTGGAAGACGTGCGCCGCATCACCTATGTGACCGATGTCCCCCTGCTGGTGGATGCGGATACCGGTTTTGGCCCCAGCGCCTTCAACATCGGGCGCACGGTCAAGGAACTGATCCGCGCCGGTGCTGCCGGCTGCCATATCGAGGACCAGGTGCAGGCCAAGCGTTGCGGCCATCGCCCCGGCAAGGCCATCGTCACCAAGGAAGAGATGGTGGACCGCATCAAGGCCGCTACCGACGCCCGTGACCGGGATTTCGTCATCATGGCCCGCACCGATGCCCTGGCCGTGGAAGGCATGGACTCCGCCATCGAACGGGCCGTGGCCTGCGTCGAGGCCGGCGCCGACATGATCTTCCCCGAGGCCATCAACACTCTGGAGCAGTACCAGCAGTTCGTAGACGCCGTCGGCGTCCCGGTACTGGCCAATATCACCGAGTTCGGCAGTACCCCCCTTTTCACCACTGAAGCGCTCAAGGGCGTGGGCGTGAGCCTGGTGCTCTACCCCCTGTCCGCGTTCCGCGCCATGAACAAGGCGGCCCTGAACGTGTTCGAGGCCATCCGCCGCGACGGCACCCAGCAGGGCGTCATCGATACCATGCAGACCCGCATGGAACTCTACGAGCACCTGGGCTACCACGCCTACGAAGAAAAACTGGACCAGCTATACCGCAAAGGCGGCTAAGACGGAGAATGATGAAAATGAGTGAGACCGAAATCGCCAAGCCCAAACCGAAAAAGTCGGTAGCCCTGTCGGGCACGACCGCCGGCAATACCGCCGTCTGCACCGTGGGCCGTACCGGCAACGACCTGCATTACCGGGGCTATGACATCCTGGACTTTGCCGATGAGGCGGAGTTCGAGGAAATTGCCCACCTGCTGATCCACGGCACCCTGCCCAATGCCGCCGAGTTGGCCCGCTACAAGGCCCGTCTGAAATCCATGCGCGGTCTGCCGGCCGCCCTGCAGAGCGCCCTGGAGCAGATTCCGCCCTCCGCCCACCCCATGGACGTGATGCGCACCGCCGTGTCCATGCTGGGCACCCTGGAGCCGGAAAAGGAAGACATGAACGTGGCCGGTGCCCGCCTGATCGCCGACCGCCTGTTGGCCTGCCTGGGTTCCGCCCTGCTCTACTGGTACCACTTTGCCCATAACGGCCGCTGCATCGACGTGGAGACCGATGACGACAGCGTGGGCGGTCACTTCCTGCACCTGATGCACGGCAGCACCCCACCCGAGGCATGGGTGCGGGCCATGCACACCTCACTGAACCTGTATGCGGAGCACGAGTTCAACGCCTCCACCTTCACTGCCCGCGTGGTGGCCGGTACCAACTCGGATATCTACTCCGCCATCACCGGCGCCGTCGGCGCACTGCGGGGTCCCAAGCACGGCGGTGCCAACGAGGCGGCCTGCGACATCCAGCAGCGCTATCACAACGCCGACGAGGCCGAAGCGGACATCCGCGAGCGCGTGGCCCGCAAGGAGATCGTGATCGGCTTCGGCCACCCGGTCTACACCATCAGCGACCCGCGCAACAAGGTCATCAAGGACGTGGCCCGCCGCCTGTCCGAGCAGGAGGGCTCCATGCGCATGTATGACGTGGCCGATCGCCTGGAAACGGTGATGTGGGACCTGAAGAAGATGTTCCCCAATCTGGACTGGTTCTCCGCCGTGTCCTACCACATGATGGGCATCCCCACCGCCCTGTTCACGCCGATCTTCGTCATTGCCCGTACCACCGGCTGGGCGGCTCACGTGATCGAGCAGCGTCAGGACGGCAAGATCATCCGTCCCAGCGCCAACTATGTCGGCCCGGAAAACCAGTCCTGGCTGCCCCTGGACAAGCGGGCCTGAGTCTGACGGTCCGGCAGTTCGGAAAGCCCCTCTTTCCCAGGTGGAAAGAGGGGCTTTTTTGTCGTGAGCCCTATTTTTTGTAGCCTGGGAACATCATCTCAATCACCCGAGGAGCCCTTTGATGAATCAACCTCACTTCCAGGACCTGGACCATGGCATCACCCTCATCGATGCCCAGGTGGTGCGCCCCGGTCTGGCCGCCAGCTATCTGATCGTGGAAAACGGCCGCGCCGCCTTCGTGGAGACGGGCACATCCCACTCCGTGCCGATGCTGCTCAAGGCGCTGGAACAAAAGGGTCTGTCACGGGAACAGGTGGACTACGTCATCCCCACCCATGTGCATCTGGACCATGCCGGTGGTGCCGGGACCCTGATGGAGCAGCTTCCCAATGCCGAACTGGTGATCCATCCCCGAGGTGCCCGGCACATGATCGATCCGTCCAAGCTCATTGCCGGTGCCACGGCGGTGTACGGTGAAGCGGTCATGGCGCGGGATTTCGGCACCATCCTGCCGATTCCGGAATCCCGAGTCATTCAGGCGGATGATGGTGGGAGTGTGTCGCTGAATGGCCGTGAACTGGTATTCCTGGACACCCCGGGACATGCCCGGCATCACTTCTGTGTGGTGGACGCAAAGGGCCGGGGCATCTACACCGGTGATACCTTCGGTATTGCCTATCGGGAACTGGATACCGAGCGCGGGGCCTTTGTGTACCCCACCACCACGCCGGTGCAATTCGAACCGGAGGCCCTGCATGCCTCGGTGGATCGACTGGTCGGCCAGGGGCTGGATTACATGTATCTGACCCATTTCGGACGGGTGGGCGGCGAGGAATTGAGCCGGCTGCAGACCGAGCAGCATGAGATGATCGAGGAATTTCTTTTGCTGGGTCGCGCCCACAGGAAGGATGGCGAAGGAAGGCACCAAGCCCTGTGCGATGGCATGATGGCCCTGTTCGTGAAACGACTGGCCGCCCATGGCTGCCGGCTACCGGAATCCAGGATTCGGGAACTGCTGGCGATGGACGTGGAACTGAACGTGCAGGGGCTGGAGGTGTGGCTGGACAAGCAGCCGGCGGGGTAGATCGACCTCCCGGGTGCCCTGGGTCCGGCTTATTGCCGAAGGTCGGCCCCCCTCATCCCCGGCCCTTCTCCCCAGGGGGAGAAGGGAGAGGGGTTGGGGTGAGGGGAATCAGGGCTACGACTACCGCAGACCCTTCGCCTTGGCCTCAATGCGACGACGGTGCAGGACCGGCTCGGTATAGCCGTTGGGCTGCTCCCGACCACGGAACACCAGATCGCAAGCGGCCTGGAAGGCCACGGAAGCTTCGAAGTCCGGGGCCATGGGACGGTAGGCCGGATCGCCGGCATTCTGCTCATCCACCACACCGGCCATGCGCTTCAAGGTCTCCATCACCTGCGCTTCGGAGCAGATGCCGTGATGCAGCCAGTTGGCAATGTGCTGACTGGAAATGCGCAGGGTGGCCCGATCTTCCATCAGGCCCACGTTGTTGATGTCCGGCACCTTGGAACAGCCGATGCCCTGGTTGATCCAGCGCACCACATACCCCAGGATGCCCTGGGCATTGTTGTCCAGCTCCTGCTGGATCTCCTCGGCCGTCCAGGCGGGACCGGCTTCCACCGGAATGGTAAGGATGTCGTCCAGACCGGCGCGGCGTTGGCCCGCCAGCGACTCCTGCACCTGGGCCACGTTCACCTGGTGATAATGCAGAGCATGCAGGATGGCCGCCGTGGGGGATGGCACCCAGGCGGTGTTGGCACCGGCCTTGGGATGGGCCACCTTCTGCTGCAGCATCTGCGCCATCAGGTCCGGCATGGCCCACATGCCCTTGCCGATCTGGGCGCGGCCCTTGAGACCACAGGCCAGACCCACGTCCACGTTCCAGTCTTCATAGGCGGATAGCCAGCGGGCCGCCTTCATGGCGCCCTTGCGCATCATGGGGCCGGCCTCCATGGAGGTGTGCATCTCGTCGCCGGTGCGATCCAGGAAACCGGTATTGATGAAGACGATGCGTTCCTTCACGGCACGGATGCAGGCCTTGAGGTTCACCGTGGTGCGGCGCTCCTCGTCCATCACGCCCATCTTCAGGGTGTTGCGCTTCATGCCCAGGACATCTTCCACCCGGGCGAAAAGTTCGTCGGCAAACGCCACTTCCTCCGGGCCGTGCATCTTGGGCTTGACGATGTAGACCGAACCGCAGCGGGAGTTGTGCAGACCGTCGCCGCGCTTGAGATCGTGCAGGGCGATCAGACTGGTGAACATGGCGTCCAGGATGCCCTCGGGCACCGGGTTACCGTCCTGGTCCAGCACGGCGTCGATGGTCATCAGATGACCTACGTTGCGCACGAACATCAGGGAACGCCCCGGCAGGGTCAGGGTGCCGCCCTGGGGGCGGGTGTATTCCCGGTCCGGTTCCATGCGCCGGATCACTTCCCGGCCGGCCTTGTGGAAGCTGGCGGTGAGATCCCCTTTCATCAGGCCCAGCCAGTTGCGATAGACCACTACCTTGTCCTCGGCATCCACCGCGGCCACGGAGTCCTCGCAGTCCATGATGGTGGTGAGGGCCGCTTCCATAAGCAGGTCCTTGATGCCGGCACTGTCGGTCTTGCCGACCGTGCTGGCGGCATCGAACTGGATCTCGAAATGCAGATCATTGTGCCCCAGCAGGATGGCCTTGGGTGCCCCGGCATCGCCCTGGTAGCCGCGAAGCTGTGCCGGGTCCTTGAGTTCACTCAGGCTGCCGTCGGCCAGGGTGACTTGCAGAACGCCCTCCACCACGGCATAGCCCCGGGAACCCACATGACTGCCGCGGGCCAGGGGCGCAGCCTGGTCCAGGAAGTCACGGGCAAAGGCGATGACCCTGTCGCCGCGCTTGGGATTGTAGCCAGTGCCGCGCTCGCAGCCATCATCTTCGCTCAGGGCGTCGGTGCCGTAGAGGGCATCATAGAGACTGCCCCAGCGGGCATTGGCGGCGTTCAGGGCGTAGCGAGCATTCATTACCGGCACCACCAGCTGGGGTCCGGCCTGGCGGGCGATCTCCGGGTCCACCTGTTCGGTGGTGACCTGGAAATCCTCCCCTTCCGGCTGCAGGTAGCCGATCTCGGTCAGGAAGGTCTTGTAGACCGCCATGTCCACGGCACCGAGATGCTGTCGATGCCAGGTGTCGATACGGACCTGGAGATCATCCCGTTTGGCCAGCAGTTCGCGGTTTTTCGGCGCCAGCTCGTGGATGACGGCATCCAGACCGTTCCAGAAGGCATCGGCGGCCACACCCGTGCCGGGCAGCGCCTCGTTATTGATGAAGTCGTGCAGCTCCCGGGCAACCCGCAGGCGACCCGCTGAGACGTAATCATTCATGAAAGCTGTCCTCTGCTCGAAATTCAGGAGGGTGGGTCGTCAACACCCCACGCAACTCGACTACTGGATCACCACCAGCGAGCCGTCGGGCATCAAATCGTACAGTTCTATCACATCCCGGTTGGTCATGCGCACACAGCCCTCGGAAGCCGGGCGTCCGATCAGGCCTTCCTCATCGGTACCGTGGATATAGATGAACCGGGAGAAGGAATCGATCCCCTCCCCCCGATTGATGCCGTATTCCAGCCCTTCCAGCCACAGGATGCGGGTGGTGATGTTGTCCTCGGGGGTGCGCCGGGGGTCGGTGACGATCTCGGCGATGCGGCCGGTATCCACCCGCCCGCGGAACACGGTGCCCAGGGGCGCCTCATCGCCGATCTTCTGGCTGATCCGGTGCACGCCCAGAGGGGTCCGATAGCTGCCCGCCTGGTTGCCGATGCCATGACGGGAGGTGGAAATGGGATATTCCCGCTGGATCCGCCCCTCCCTGACCACATAAAGACGCTGACTGGCCACGTTCACGATAGCCACCGGGTCCGCCATGAAGTATTCGGGAAAATCCGACTCCAGCCGTTCCATGACGGGCTGATACCAGGGCAGCACGATCTTGTCATCGTCATGCACGGGATCGGTCTCCTCCAGCGCCCAGGCCCCCACCGAATTCAAGGGAAACAGACACACACATACCCAGCATGCCAAGGCCAGGCACAGGCGTCTCATGTCAGGCGTTGTTGTGCAGATCCAGGTTGGCGTATTCGCGGTCCTTCTTCCGTTTTGCCAGATCATTGCGGCGTTGTTCCAGGTGTGTCAGGTAGTCGGGGCTGATCTGAGTGACGTATTCACCGGTGAATACGGAACAGTCAAACCGTTCCAGCCGTGGGTTGCCCTTGCGCACGGCGCCCATCAGGTCATCCAGATCCTGATAGATCAGGCGATCGGCCGCAATAGCCTCACAAACCTCGTTTTCGGTCCGCCCGTGGGCGATCAGTTCCTGGGCGGCGGGCATGTCGATGCCGTAGACGTTGGGGTAGCGCACCGGCGGTGCGGCGGAGGCGAAATAGACCTTCCTGGCCCCGGCCTCGCGGGCCATCATGACGATCTCCCGCGAGGTGGTGCCGCGGACAATGGAGTCATCCACCAGCAGCACGTTCTTGCCCTTGAACTCCAGGCCGATGGCGTTGAGTTTTTGGCGCACCGATTTTCTGCGCTGAGTCTGGCCCGGCATGATGAAGGTCCGGCCGATGTAACGATTCTTGATGAAGCCTTCCCGGTATTTCACATTCAGCTCATGGGCCATTTCGATGGCCACGGTGCGACCGGTATCCGGGATGGGGATGATCACGTCGATATCGTGATCCGGCCATTCCCGCAGGATCTTCTTGCCCAGGCGTGTCCCCATGCGCATGCGGGCCCGATGCACCACCACATCGTCCATCACCGAGTCGGGGCGGGCGAAGTAGACATACTCGAAAATGCAGGGAGACAGGACGGGATTCTCCACACACTGCTGCAGATGCACCGTGCCATCCATCTCGATGTAGATGGCCTCACCCGGTGCCAGGTCACGCACCAGCTCAAAGCCCAGGGTGTCCAGGGCCACGCTCTCGGAGGCCACCATGTATTCCGTACCCTCCTCCGTCTCCCGCCGGCCGTAGACCACCGGCCGGATGCCGTGGGGATCACGAAAGCCCAGGATGCCGCGCCCGCAGAACATGGCCACCACCCCATAGGCACCCTGGCAGCGCCGGTGCACACCGTTCACCGCCCGGAACAGGGCCTCGGGATTCAGGGACAGATTCTCCTGACGGATCAGTTCCTGGGCCAGGATGTTGAGCAGGATCTCGGAATCGGATTCCGTGTTGATGTGGCGCCGGTCCTGCAGGAACAGTTCGCGCTTGAGCTCGGCGGCATTGGTGAGATTGCCGTTATGCCCCAGGGTGATGCCGTAGGGGGAGTTTACATAGAAGGGCTGGGCCTCCGCCGAGGAAGCACTGCCGGCGGTGGGATAGCGCACATGGCCGATCCCCATGTTGCCGGTCAGACTGCGCATGTGCTGCTGAGTGAATACGTCCCGCACCAGACCGTTGTCCTTGCGCAGATGAAGATGACCATCCTCGTCGCAGGTCACGATACCGGCAGCGTCCTGACCGCGATGCTGCAATACCAGGAGGGCGTCGTACAGCGCCTGATTGACGGGGCTGCGACCGACTATTCCGACTATCCCGCACATGGGGTGTGCCTCTTTGGTGATTCTGGGAAGACAGGGAGCTGATCAGCCCCCGAAAGAAAAGTGAGACGCCAGATCCGGTGGCAGATAATCGCGCAGCCAAAGGGCGATGCGCTCAAAGTGGGGAACCAGAAGGCTCTCCTGCCACCAGGGTTCCTGCGGAATCACCGTCAGGCCCATGAGCAGGATCACCACGGCCACGATCAGACCGCCGCGGGCCAGACCGAACACCGCACCGATGCTCCGGTCCGTCCCCGACAGGCCCGTCTTCTTGACCATCTGACCGGCCAGGACATTGACGATCCCGCCCACCAGCAAGGTAACGATGAACAGGATGGCAAAGGCAATGCCCAGCCGGAGGGTGGGATCTTCCAGACCGAACGGCAAATGCCCGGCCAGGACACCGGAATAAGCCAGGGAGACCCAGAAGGCCAGAATCCAGGTGGCCAGGGAGATGGCCTCCTTGACGAAGCCACGAAACAGGCTGATCACCGTGGAAACCGCCACGATACCCAGGATAACGAAATCGATCCAGATCATATTCACAGAGATGAAATTATCATGACGCGGAGTTTAACAGAGATTGGGGCGTTCATCGGCAACCGGATGGCGAGCCGTCAGGGATGGCTGACGACAATCCCTCTGAGTGAGTGTTCATGCTGAAGCCTGACCTGCAGGGACTGGGCGGCATGACGCTCCAGTTCCGGGCCCACCTTGACCCGGTAGAAGACGCGGCCATCGGCGCTCGTGCGCTCCACGAAGGCCGGAAACCCTGCCTGGCGCAGCCGGTCCGCCTCGCCTCGCGCATTGGTCTCCTGACCGAAGCTGCCCACCTGGACCACCCAGCCGCCGGCAACCGGTGTATTGGGGTCGGGAGAACGCACCGGAGTCGGACTGCGGGATTCCGCGGGCGGGGGTGGCGGCGGCGACGCCTCCGGCACGGACCGGGCCTGGGGCCGGACCTGAGGGGGAGGCGTAGAAGGCACCGGCGAGTCAACCGGCGACGGCGGGGCCATGGTGGCCGGGCGCCGCTCCTGGATCGGTGCCGGCACGGGGCGCTCAAAGAGCGGTTCCGGCGGCACCGGTTCCGACAGGCTCAGGCGTGCCTCCCGTCCAGCACCATCCAGCAGCATGGGAAGGAAGATGACGGCCAGGGCCACCAGCACGGCAGCCCCGACAAGGCGTTGTTTCAATGGTGTTTCCACGGCTTGGGCGTCCTCGGGCGGCAAGTATAAACCATTCCCCTCCCCAAGGCCCCCTTCCGCTTCAATCCCCCTCATCGAATTCACGTCGCCCCAGCCTCAGATGCATGAGCACACCGGCACGCCCCTGAGCATCCTCATGGCGATCCATGCCGTAGGGCATGAAGCCCTTCTCGTAGCACATGAGCAACGCCGGGACATCCTCGGTGGAGACCCGCACATGCATCTCCCGGCAACGCACCTCCCGAAAGGCGCAACCCATGAGATGGTCCAGCAGACGGGAGCCGATACCACGCCCCCTCAGATCGGCGCGTACCACCAGGTGCCCCACAAAACCCGCCGCCCCCGGCTCCAGGGATTCCAGGGTACCGAAAGCCACCACCTCGCCCCGATATTCCACCACCTGCGCGCGGGCACTGTCGGCAACCACCCTCTGCAGCCATTCCGGCGACACCGGATGGGCCGCGCCGGGAAATACCCAGTCCGCCTCACGGGCATCCTCCGGCAATTGAGTGATGACGCCCAGATCGCTCGACGACACAGGGCGGATGAGAAGACGCGATGGATCGTACTTCACGTTCGATGAAACCTCGTTGGTTTGGTCCGGCAGAGCCGTCCAGGATCCCGGCCCGGGGGCACGTCCCGCAGACGATAACGGTCGCTCCGGTGGCATGGTAGACTGACCCATTCCCACATTGCCTGCGACCCGACGCGATGCACGCCGTTTCACTCAGCACCCGGGAAGCCTATCGCGAATGCCTGCGGCAGGCCCACAGTCACTATGAAAACTTCCCGGTGGCCTCCAAGCTGGTGCCGGCCCGTCTGCGCGGACCCATCGCCGCCATCTACAGCTTTGCCCGCCGCGGCGACGATCTCGCCGACGAGGGGGAGCGCCCCGCCCCGGAACGCCTGGCCGCACTGGATGACTTGGCGGCCCGCCTGGATGCCGCGGTGGCGGGGACGCCGGACCCTGACCCGACCTTCATCGCCCTGGCCCATGCCATCCCCGCCCACGACCTGCCCCCATCGCTGTTCCACGATCTGCTGAATGCATTTCGCCAGGATGTCGTCAAGACCCGCTACGAGGACTTCGGCGAGCTGGTCCAGTACTGCCGCTGCTCCGCCAACCCGGTGGGCCGCCTGCTGCTTCACCTGAGCGGCGAGGCCGACGAGCGGCGCCTTGCCCTGTCCGATGCCGTCTGCACCAGCCTGCAGCTGATCAACTTCTATCAGGACCTGGCCCAGGACTATCACGAGATGGGGCGGATCTACATCCCCCGGGATGACATGGCGCGCTTTGGCGTCACCGAGGCCCATTTCCGCGACCGCATCACCGACCCGCCCTTTCGCAGCCTGATGCGCTACCAGTACCAGCGCGCCGACCAGCTGCTACGCAACGGCGCCCCTCTGGGCGGCCTGCTGAAGGGACGCATCGGCCTGGAGATCCGCCTCATCATTGTGGCCGGCGCCCGGGTCCTGTGGCACCTGCAACGCCAGCAGGACGACCTGTTTTCCCGACCTCGCCTGCGGGCCCGGGATTATCTGGTCATTCTGCGCGACGGCCTCATTCCCCGTCGCCGCTGAAGACCCGACCTGTGGTAGTTTAAGCCCCTGGCGACAACCAGAACCAAGGCCCATGACCCCCGACCAGTACTGTCAGGAAAAGGCCGCCGGCAGCGGCTCCAGCTTCTATTACAGCTTCCTGTTCTTACCCCCGGAACGGCGCCGGGCCATCACGGCCCTGTACGCCTTCTGTCGGGAGGTGGACGATGTGGTGGACGAGTGCCATGACCCGGCCGTGGCCCGCGCCAAGCTGGACTGGTGGCGGGAGGAAGTCACCCGCACCTTCCAGGGTCAGGCCACCCACCCGGTCTGCCAGGCGCTGCAGCCCTTGCTGGAACGCTTCAACCTGCCGCAGGAGCATTTCCGGGAAATCATCGACGGCATGCAGATGGATCTGGACCATGATGCCTATCCCACCTTTACGGAACTCTCCCTGTATTGCTATCGAGTGGCTTCGGTGGTGGGTCTGATGTCGGCGGAGATCTTCGGCTACGAGGATCGCCGGACCACCCGCTACGCCCACGATCTGGGCATGGCCTTCCAGCTCACCAACATCCTCAGGGACGTGCTGGAAGATGCCCGGCGAGGCCGCCTCTACATCCCCCTGGATGAACTCAAGCAGTTCGACGTACAGCCGGTGGACCTGCAAAGACCCCAGACCTCCGAACACCTCCAGGCCCTGTTCGCCTTTCAGGCGGACCGCGCCCGGGAGTACTACCGCCGCGCCTTCGAGCATCTGCCGGAGGGTGATCGCTATGCCCAGCGCCCCGGCATCATCATGGCGGGCATCTACCGCACCCTGCTGGATGAGATTGCCGCCGACGGCTACCGGGTGCTGGAACAGCGGGTCCGGCTGACGCCCCTGAGAAAATTCTGGATCGCTTGGCGGATTGCCCGGCAGGAAAAACGTCGTCACAGAAAGGCCGGACGGCAATGAACCACCCTGATACCGACATCTGTATCGTGGGCGCCGGCTGGGCCGGGCTGAGCGCGGCGGTGCAGCTGGCCCAGGCGGGTCGACAGGTCACGGTACTGGAAGCGGCCCGAACCCTGGGGGGACGGGCACGGCAGGTGGACCTGGACGGTCTTCCCCTGGATAACGGCCAGCATCTGCTGCTGGGCGCCTATACCCATGTCCTGCGGATGATCGAAACCATGGGTCTGCAGGAGTCCCGTATCTTCCTGCGCCTGCCCCTGGACCTGAGCATGCGGGAATCGGGGATGCCGGAACTGTCCCTGTCCAGCCTGTTCCTCCCGGCCCCCTTCCATCTACTGGCCGGGCTGCTCACCGCCCGCGGCATGCCCGGCAAGGACCGCCTGCAGGCCCTGCCCGGCCTGGCGCGGCTGATGCGGTGGAAGGGTCCGGAAGACATGCCGGTATCCCGACTGCTGCATGAACACAAGCAACCCGACACACTGATCCGGCAGCTCTGGATCCCCCTGTGTCTGGCCACCCTCAACACCCATCCCGCCGAAGCCTCGGCCCGGCTGTTCACCGCTGTGCTGCAGGGTACCTTCTCCGGTCATCGCAGCCATGCGGACTTGCTGATTCCCAAGGTCAGCCTGAGCGAGGTCCTGCCGGAGCCTGCCCGCCGCCATCTGGAATCCCTGGGTGGGGCGGTCATCACCGGCGCCCGGGTCCAGGCCGTGCAGCGCGACGGCCACGGTTTCCGGCTGCAGCTGCGGGAAGGGGAGGCATATCGGTGCCGGCAAGTGATTCTGGCCACGCCCCACGGGATCGCCGCCCAGCTGCTGACCGATTTTCCCGCCCTGGCGGAGACGGCTGCCAATCTTGAAGCCCTGCCCTGCGAACCCATCTGCACCGTCTACCTGCGCTATCCGGAAGACACCCGCCTGAGCACGCCTTTCCACGGCATGCTGGGCACCACCGGACAATGGGTCTTCGACCGGCGCTTCACCGGCCAGCCCGGGGTCATGGCGGTGGTCATCTCGGCCTCCGGCCCGCACATGGACCTGGACAATCAGGCCCTGGCGGCCCAGATCCAGGCTGAGTTGCACATGCTCTTTCCCGCCTGGCCCACCCCCCTGCAGCACTGGGTGATCCGGGAAAAGCAGGCCACCTTCAAGGCGGCGGTGAACTGCGACCAACTGCGCCCCGGCAATCGCACCGCCGAGACCGGCCTCTGGCTGGCAGGCGACTACACGGCCAACGGCTTGCCGGCCACCCTCGAAGGGGCGATCATCAGTGGTCTGGAATGCGCCGAATCACTGCTGCAATCGAATGATTCAACCACGGAATACCCATGATCCCGCAACAACTGCTCACCTATTCTCCGGCCCCGGATCTGCTCAAGGACCGGGTCATCCTGGTGACCGGTGCCACGGGCGGCATCGGCCGTACCCTGTCTCTGACCTGCGCCGCCCATGGCGCCACCGTGATCCTGCTGGACAAAGTGATCAAGTCACTGGAAAAGGTCTACGACGAGATCGAAGCCGCCGGTGGTCCCCAGCCGGCCATCTACCCCATGAACCTGGAAGGTGCCACCGCCAAGGACTATCAGGATCTGGCGGAGAACGTGGGCAACGAGTTTGGCCGTCTGGACGGTCTGGTCCACAATGCCGCTTTCGTGGGCTACCTGACCCCACTCAAGCACTATGACCTGGAGCTGTGGGCCAAGGTCATGACAGTGAACCTGCATGCCCCCTTCCTACTCACTCACGCGGTGCTGCCGCTGCTGGAACAATCCCCTGACCCGGCCGTGGTGTTCTCCACCCATGACTGCCAGAAGGCATACTGGGGAGGATTCGGGGTGGCCAAGGCAGGACAGCAAGGCCTGATGGACATTCTGGCCAAGGAGTATCAGGGGGACCGCAAGATGCGGGTCAACGGCGTAGACACCGGCCCGATCCGCAGCCGGTTGCGGGCGGAGCAGTATCCGGGTGAGGACCCCACCACGCTGGCCACCCCTGAAGAGGTCATCGGGCCGTATCTGTATCTGCTGGGACCGGACGCCGGTCAGACCACGGGACAGAACCTCAAGCTGGCCTGACACATCGCCCGCAAGGGGCAGCTTTCGCAACGGGGCCGGGGCCGGCAAAAGGTCTTGCCGTGGGCGACGATCAGGGCATGGAACTCGTTCAGGGCTGGGACATCCTCCCCCAGCACCGCCTCGACTCCGGTCCTGAGCACGTCATAGGGCTCATCTCCCCCGGCCAGTTCCAGGCGGGCAAACAGGCGCCGGGTATAGGCGTCCACCACGAACACCGGCCGCTCAAAGGCGTACAGCAGGATGTCGTCCGCCGTCTCCGGCCCCACGCCCTTCACCGACAGCAATCCCCGGCGCAGGGCCTCGGTGGACCAGCCCCGCAGGGCGGTCTCCCCGCCCTGCTCCAGATACCAACAGCAGAAGGCCTGAAGCCGCCCCGCCTTGACGTTGAAATATCCGGAAGGCCGGATCAGACCGGCAAGATCATTGCGAGACAGGGCCGCCAGGCTCTCCGCGTCCAGCACTTCGGCCGCTTTGAGGTTGGCGATGGCCCGCTCCACGTTGGTCCAGGCGGTATTCTGGGTGAGGATCGCCCCCACCATCACCTCGAAAGGCGTCTCCCCCGGCCACCAGTGCATCGGCCCGTAATGGGCCGATAGCCGTTCCAGGACCGGATGAAGACGCTCCGGATTCACCGCCCGGGGGCTCGACGGGTCTTGGGAGGACGGATGATGCGCGCCTTGCGGGGCGGCTTCCAGGACAGGCCCGCCTGCTGATACAGGGCCTTCATCTCCTGGGACTCCAGCTCCCGCCAACGGCCCAGGCGCAGCCCGGTCCCCAGCTGGATGCAGCCGTAGCGTACCCGGATCAGGCGGCTGACGGTGATGCCCTGGGACTCCCACAGGCGCCGCACCTCACGGTTGCGGCCTTCCTTGAGGGTCACGTGGTACCAGTGATTGGCGCCGGTACCCCCAGCCTCCCGGATATCATCGAAGCGGGCCGGGCCATCCTCCAACTCCACGCCGGCCAGCAGCCGCTGGATTACCGCCGGTTCCACCGCGCCCAGCACCCGCACGGCGTATTCCCGCTCCACCTCGGTGGAAGGATGCATGAGCCGGTTAGCCAGCTCGCCGTCGGTGGTGAACAGCAACAATCCGGAGGTGTTGAGGTCCAGCCGGCCGATGCTCACCCACCGGCCCTGGCGCAGCCGGGGCAGGTGTTCGAACACGGTGGGGCGACCTTCGGGGTCGGAGCGGGTGGTCACTTCCCCTTCCGGCTTGTGATAGACCACCACCCGTTGTGCGGGGGCCTCCACTGAGACGGGGCGCCCGCGCACGGCGATCTGGTCTTCCGGGCCGGCCTGATCCCCTAACTGGGCCACCTTGCCGTTGACGGTCACCAGGCCCTGGGCGATCCAGCGCTCCACCTCTCGACGTGAACCCAGACCCGCCTGGGCCAGCAATTTGTGGAGACGTTCGGTCATGATGTGTTATCCATCGCTGTCAAACCGGTAGTGTACTGATCCGCCCCCCCTTTCCGCCACAGGACGATCCGCCATGAGCGACACCCGCGACTTCATTCCACTGGACATCGCCGTACTGACGGTCTCCGATTCACGCACCCTGGCGGAGGATACCTCCGGGCAGGTGCTGGTGGACGGGCTGACCCAGGCGGGGCATCGGGCAGCCGACCGGCAACGGGTGGCGGACGACATCTACCAGATCAGGGCCGTGGTCTCGGCCTGGATTGCCGACCCGGAGATTCAGGTGATTCTCACCACCGGCGGCACCGGCATCACCGGTCGGGACGGGACACCGGAGGCGGTGGCGCCCCTGCTGGACAAGGAAATCGAGGGGTTCGGCGAGCTGTTCCGGATGCTCTCCCACGAGGAAATCGGCACCTCCGCCCTGCAGTCCCGGGCTCTGGCGGGGGTGGCCAACGGCACCTATGTGTTCTGTCTGCCCGGCTCTTCCGGTGCCTGCCGCACCGCCTGGACCCGGCTGATCCAGTCCCAGCTTGACCACCGGACCCGGCCCTGCAACCTGGTGGTGCTGATGCCCCGGCTGAAGGAGCAATAGGGCTCTGCCCCTCATTTCCGACCCTGCTCCCCCGAGGGGGGAAGCGGGTCAAGGGCTGAGCCCAGGTCCCTTAGTGCCATCAAACTGGGCAACTCATCCAGGGACGACAGATTGAAATAGTCCAGAAACCGGGGTGTCGTCCCGTACAGGGCCGGCCGCCCCGGCACCTCCTTATGACCCAGCACACTCACCCACTCCCGTTCCGTCAGGGTCTTGATGATCTGGGTGCTCACCGTCACCCCGCGCACTGCCTCGATCTCCGCCCGGGTGATGGGCTGACGGTAAGCAATCAGGGCCAGGGTCTCCAGCAGGGCGCGGGAATAGCGGGGCGGCCGTTCTTCCCACAGACGGGCGATCCAGGGCGAGAGCGACTCCCGCACCTGGAAACGGTAGCCGCTGCCCACCTGACGCAACTCGTAGCCCCGGTCGTCACAGGCCTGGGCCAGGGCATCCAGGGCCTTGCGCAGTTCGGCCCGGGAAGGCCGCTCGGCGTCCTCGAACAGCCGTTCCATCTGTTCCAGGGAGAGGGGGCGATCAGCGGCCAGAAGGGCGCCTTCCAGAATGCGGCAGAGCAGTTCAGGTGTCATGGGCAACATCGGCGCGTCTTGCCGCGCTCAGATAGATGGGGGCAAACAGTTCCGCCTGCGCCAGCTCCACCAGATGGGCCTTGAGCAGTTCCAGCACCGCCAGGAAGGTGACCACCACCCCCCGCCGGCCTTCTTCCAAGGTGAAGAGGGCCGCGAACGGCACCGGCCCTTGCCCCAGGGCTTCCAGCACCCGGGACATGCGCTCGCGCACCGACAGGGGTTCCCGCCGGATCTGGTGATGAGTGAACATATCCGCCCGCTGCAGCACCTCGCGCAGGGCCAGCAACAACTCGTCCAGCCCCACCTCCGGCAGCGGTCGCTCACCCGTGAGCGGCGGCGGCGCCAGGGTGGCCGGGAAGAGGTCCCGCTCCAGCCTGGGCAGGTCATCCAGGTCCTGTGCCGCCTGCTTGAACTGTTCGTATTCCTGCAACCGCCGCACCAGTTCGGCACGGGGGTCGTCCTCATCCTCCACCGCGGCGGACCGGGGCAGCAGCATGCGTGACTTGATCTCCGCCAGCATGGCCGCCATCACCAGATACTCCGCCGCCAGTTCCAGACGCATCTCCTGCATCAGCTCGATATACCCCATGTACTGGCGGGTGATCTCGGCAATGGGGATGTCCAGGATATCCAGGTTCTGACGCTTGATCAGGTACAAGAGCAGATCCAGCGGCCCCTCGAAGGTCTCCAGGAAGACCTCCAGGGCATCCGGTGGGATGTACAGATCCCGGGGCACCAGGGTTAGCGGCTCCCCTCGGACAATGGCCAGAGGCGGACCCTCGGCCTGCCCGGCACCGTCCGGCGCCGGTGACAGGGCCGCGGGTTCGGCATTCATCGGTAAGCCAACCCCATGCTGCGCCGGACTTCGTCCAGCGTGTCCCGGGCGATGTCGCGGGCGGCCTCACAGCCTTCCGCCACCACGGACCGGACCAGGTTCGGATCGGCCTCGTATTCGCGGGCACGGGCCTGCATGGGCCGCAGTTCGTCAAGCACCGCATCCACCACCGGCTGCTTGCATTCCAGACAGCCGATGCCGGCACTGCGACACCCCTCCTGCACCCACTGATGGACATCCTCGCCGGTGTAGATCTGGTGCAGGGACCAGACCGGGCACTTGTCCGGATTGCCGGGATCGGTGCGACGCACTCGGGCCGGGTCCGTCGGCATGGTGCGAACCTTTTTCTCCACCTCTGTCGGCTCATCCCGCAGGGAGATGGTGTTGCCGTAGGACTTGGACATCTTCTGGCCGTCCAGGCCCGGCATCTTGGAGGCCTTGGTGAGCATGGGATGGGGCTCGGGCAGGATGATACGTCCGCTGCCTTCCAGATAGCCGAACAGACGCTCCCGGTCTCCCAGGGAGATGTTCTGCTGGCTCTCCAGCAGGGCGCGGGCCACGTCCAGGGCCTCGTCCTCGCCCTGCTCCTGATAGCGGCGACGCAGATCCCGGTACATGCGGGCGTTCTTCTTGCCCATCTTGTTGGCGGCCGCCTCGGCCTTTTCTTCGAAGCCGGGTTCGCGCCCATAGAGATGGTTGAAGCGACGCGCCACCTCGCGGGTGATTTCCAGATGGGCCACCTGGTCCTCGCCCACCGGTACTAAACCCGCCTTGTAGATGAGGATGTCCGCGCTCTGCAGCAGCGGATAGCCCAAAAAACCGTAGGTGGCCAGGTCCTTTTCCTTGAGTTTTTCCTGCTGATCCTTGTAGGTGGGCACCCGCTCCAGCCAGCCCAGGGGGGTGATCATGGACAGCAGCAGATGCAGTTCCGCATGTTCCGGCACCCGGGACTGAATGAAGATGCGCGCCGAACCGGGGCTCACGCCCGCCGCCAGCCAGTCCACCACCATGTCCCAGACGCTCTCGCCGAGGATGCTCGGATCTTCGTAATGGGTGGTGAGGGCGTGCCAGTCGGCCACGAAGAACAGACATTCGTAGGAATGCTGCAATTCGACCCAGTTCTTGAGGACGCCGTGATAATGACCCAGATGCAGTCGGCCCGTCGGGCGCATGCCGGACAGGACGCGCTGATTTTGTGCAGGCAGGGAACTCAAGTGGACTCCTTGGGTGTGTTCAGTCGCAGGGGTTTGAAGGGAAAGGGTGCTACATGCGCCATGACGGCAGCGCAAACAGGGTCTGGATCAGGTCCACGAAGAACCCGAAGACAGGAAGGAGGATCGCCCACAGCACGCCCGTGAGCAACAGACCCAGGACGATCACCAGACCATAGGGCTCCACACGCTCGTAGCGGGCGGCGATCCGGGCCGGCAGGAAACCGGCCACCACCCGCCCCCCGTCCAGAGGCGGGATGGGTAATAGATTCAGCACCATCAGCAGGATGTTGATGGTGATCCCCGCCATGCCCATGTAGATCAGCGGCACGGCCGCCCAGTCGAAGGACCCCTGCAACAGCAGGCCGATCTTGATCATCAGCGCCCAGAACAGGGCCATGAGCAGGTTGGCGGTGGGGCCGGCGGCGGCCACGATGGCCATGTCCCGCTGGGGATTGCGCAGATTCCGGGTGTTCACCGGCACCGGCTTGGCCCAGCCGAAGACAAAGGGAGGCGCCGGGGTCAGGGCCGTGAAGATCAAAAGACCGATGGGCACGGCGATGGTCCCCACCGGATCGATGTGCTTGATGGGGTTGACGGTCAGACGACCCAGCATCTTGGCGGTGGGGTCTCCCAGCTGCTTGGCCACCCAGCCGTGGGAAGCCTCGTGCAGGGTAATGGCGAACAGCACCGGCAGGGCCCAGATGGCGATGATCTGCAGGATACCGTCCATCAGCCGCTCCTCCGTATCGCCACCGGCATCACTCCTCCACCCCGGGAGGCACTTCGCCCTTGCCGCGACGCACCAGTCGGGGGACATCGCTTTCCATATCGATCACGGTGGTGGGCTCCAGGCCACAGGGACCCCCATCGATGATCAGGTCAACCTGGGGGGACAGGCGTTCCTGAATCTCGTAGAGGTCGGTCAGCGGCAGATCATCGCCGGGCATCTCCAGACTGCTGCTCATGAGCGGCTGGCCCAGGGACTTGAGCATGGCCTGGGTGATGGGATGATCCGGCACCCGCAGACCCACGCTCTTGCGTTTGGGGTGCTGCAGCCGTCGGGGCACCTCATGAGTGGCCTTGAGCAGGAAGGCGTAGGGACCGGGGGTGAGGCTCTTGAGCAGTCGGTAGGACGTATTGCCTACTTTGGCATAGGTGGCGATCTCGGACAGATCGCGACAGACCAGAGTGAGGTAATACTGTTCATCCAGCTGGCGGATGCGACGGATGCGCTCCATGCCGGACTTGTTGCCGATGGCGCAACCCAGGGCATAACAGGAATCCGTGGGGTAGACGATGACCCCTCCGCCCTGTACCACCTCCACCACCTGCTGGATCAGGCGGGGCTGGGGGTCTACCGGATGGATCTCGATCACGCGGCTCATGGCAATTCCAGGTTGTTCGGTATCGGAGGTTGATTTTATCAGACCTGCGGGCTTGTGCCCGAATGATCTTGGCAGTTCTGAAAAAGCCAACCCTTCACGGCCATCCCCTCGTCACCGTCATTCCCTCCTCACCGTCATTCCCCCTCACCGTCATTCCCTCCTCACCGTCATTCCCTCCTCACCGTCATTCCCGCGAAAGCGGGAATCCAGGGGTGTCTGTCGGCCCCGCACTGGATTCCCGCTTTCGCGGGAATGACGTAGTTCTGGACCGTAGCGTCCTCAGCCTTCAGGAATGACGCAGTTCTGGATCGTAGAGTCCTCAGCCGTCAGGAATGACGTAGTTCTGGACCGTAGCGTCCTCGGCCATCAGGAATGACTGGGTTCCGAACTATAAATCCTCAACCACGCGGGAACGAAGTCCTAACTGAATTTGGTGACCCGTACCCTGTGCCGACCCGCCGCCATGCGCTACCCTAAGCGCCATGATCCATCAACCAGGGAACCCCATCGATGCTCTACGCCATCATCAGTCAGGACGTGGAAGACAGCCTGGAGCAGCGCCGCGGCGCCCGGCCCGCCCACCTGGAACGCCTGCAGATCCTGCAGGATGCGGGGCGTCTGGTACTGGCCGGACCTCACCCGACCCTGGACACGGAAGACCCCGGCCCGGCGGGATTCACCGGCAGCCTGGTGGTTGCCGAATTCGATTCCCTGGATGCCGCCAAGGCCTGGGCCGACGCGGACCCTTATGTGGCGGCCGGTGTCTATGCCCAGGTGATCGTCAAGCCCTTCAAGCAGGTGTTTCCCTGATCCCCCTGCCTGGAACCCGCCCATTTCAACAAGGACCCCATTGCAGATGCACCCCTTCAAGCTGATTCCCCTGGCAGCCGCCCTGGCCTTCACGCTGTCGGCCTGCTCCGGCAACGACCCCGAAACAACGATCGATGCCGGGCGCGGCGAGCCGGTGGCCATGGTCAACGACACCCCCATCTATGAAAGTGATCTGGCCGACTTTCTGTCGCTGAGCCGCATGTCCGGCCACCAGGGTGGCATGCAACCCCCGGAGATGGCTCTAAATGAGCTGATCAACATGGAACTGCTGCGCCAGACAGCGGTGAAGGCCGGCCTGGACAAGGAACCCGAGGTGATGCGCCAGATGGAGCGCATGCGCACCAATCTGCTGATCAATGCCCAGGTGGAGCGGTACCTGCAGAACCTGCGCTTCACCGAGGCGGATCTGCGCGCCGAATATGATCGCCAGGTGGCGGAGATGGACACCCAGGAGTTCAGGGCCCGTCATATCCTGGTGGCGACAGAGGAAGAAGCCGCCGCCCTGATCGCACGCATCAAGGCGGGAGAAGACTTTGCGACCCTGGCCCGGGAACATTCAGAGGATGGCTCCGCCGCCGCCGGCGGTGACCTGGGCTGGTTCAGTCGGGACATGATGGTCCCGGATTTTTCCGATGCAGTACTGGCGTTGGGCGATGGCCAGTTCACCCAGGAACCGGTGGAAACGGAATTCGGCTGGCATGTCATCCTGCGGGAAGGCGCCCGGGAGAGCGAGCCGCCGGCCTTTGAAGGCGTACAGGACCAGTTGGAACAGATCCTGACCCGGCAGTCCCTGCAGGATTATGTGGACGGGCTGTGGCAGGACGCGCAGGTGGAGGTGTTTGAGGATCGCCTGATGCGCTGATCCCGTCTTGTGTGTGCGGCCCTTCTCCCCCGAGGGGAGAGGGGAGCAAGACAAGCCCCTCGCCCTTTGGGAGAGGGGTTGGGGTGAGGGAAAAGAGGACTCAGGCCTCCTGAATCAAGCCGGATAGCAGCGCCGTCTGGGTGCGCATCAAGGCCTCGTCACCCCGTGATTCCACATTCAGCCGGATCACCGGCTCCGTGTTGGAACCCCGCAGGTTGAAGCGCCAGTCGCCAAACCCCATGCTCAGGCCGTCTGTGTCATCCTCTTCCAGGGCCCGACCCCGGAATGCCGAGCCAATTCGGGCAATGGTCCGCCCTACATCGACCACCCGGAAATTGATCTCGCCGCTGCAGGGAAAGGCCTGCATCCGCTCATCCACCAGGGCCGAGAGGGGCTGGCCGGTCCGGCACAGGCGCTCGGCCACCAGCAGCCAGGGGATCATGCCGCTGTCGCAGTAGGCAAAGTCCCGAAAGTAATGATGGGCCGACATCTCCCCGCCATAGAGGGCATCTTCAAGACGCATCCGCTCCTTGATGAAGGCATGTCCGGTCTTGCTCATCACCGGCACCCCGCCGGCTGCCTGCACCATCTCCAGCGTGTTCCAGGTCAGACGGGGATCATGGACGATCTTCTCTCCCGGAGAACGTTCCAGCAACTGGGCCGCCAATAGTCCCACCACGTAATAGCCTTCCACGAACCGGCCCTGCTCATCGAACAGGAAACAGCGGTCAAAGTCACCATCCCAGGCGATCCCCAGATCCGCCCCGTGGGCCTTCACCGCGTCGGCGGTGGCGCTGCGATTGTCCGGCAGCAGGGGATTGGGAATGCCATTGGGGAACCGACCGTCCGGCTCATGGTGCACCCGGGTTACCCGGAAGGGCAGCCGGGCGGCCAGGGCATCGAAGGTGGGACCAGCGGCCCCATTGCCCGCATTCACCACCAGATGCAGGGGCTTGAGCACCGTCCCATCCACCAGACCCAGTACCCGTTCCACATAGCCGGGCAACACGTCCAGCGGCTCATCCCGTCCCGCTTGAACACCGGCCTCGACCGGGACGGGATCACGGGCCAGTACCTCGATCTCGTTCAGACCGCTGTCACCGCTGACGGGCACGGCGCCCGCCTGCACCAGCTTCATGCCGTTGTAGTCCATGGGATTGTGGCTGGCGGTGACCATGATGCCGCCCCCCATGCCGTGCAGTGACGCGGCATGGTAGACGGTCTCCGTGCCGCACAGGCCCAGGGATCGGGTATCCACCCCGGCCTCATTCAACCCCTGCACCAGCGCTCGCGCCAGCGCCGGACTGCTCAGACGGATGTCCTCCCCCACCGCCACCGGCCCCGCCGGGCGGATGACACGGGCATAGGCCCGACCGATGCGCCGGGCCAGTTCCGGATTCAGTTCATCGGGGACACGACCGCGGATGTCATAGGCCTTGAAACAGGCAAGACGCTCAGTCATTCAATCATCCTTATGCTGACACCAGGAAAAGGATCAGACCCGGTAGAAATCCCGATACCAGCGCACGAAGTTTTCCACCCCCTGCTCCACCGGCGTGCAAGGTCGATAGCCCACGTCTTTCGCCAGGTCCTGCACGTCTGCGTAGGTATCCGGCACATCTCCCGGCTGCAGGGGCAGCAGGTTCTTTTCCGCCTTCATGCCCAGGCAGTCTTCCAGCACCTGGATGTAGTGGAGCAGTTCCACCGGCTGATTGTTGCCGATGTTGTAGAGCCGGTAGGGGGCAAAGCTGGTGGCGGAGTCGGGGTCGGCTCCGGACCAGGCAGGGTTCGGTGCCGCCACCCGGTCCAGGGTACGGATCACCCCTTCCACGATGTCATCAATGTAGGTGAAGTCCCGGCGATGGCGACCGTAGTTGAAGACATCGATGGGTTTGCCCTCCAGGATGTTGCGGGTGAACATGAACAGGGCCATGTCCGGGCGCCCCCAGGGGCCGTAGACGGTGAAGAAACGCAGCCCCACCGTGGGCAGGCCGTAGAGAGAACTGTAGGTATGGGCCATGAGTTCGTTGGCCTTCTTGCTGGCGGCGTAGAGGCTCATGGGGTGATCCACGTTGTCGTGGACGGAGAAGGGCATGGTGGTGTTGGCCCCGTAGACGGAGCTGGAGGAGGCGTAGACCAGATTCTCCACCCCGTGGTGACGGCAGCCTTCGAGGATATTGATGAACCCCACCAGGTTGGTTTCCACATAGGCGTGCGGATTCTCCAGGGAATAGCGTACCCCGGCCTGAGCCGCCAGATTCACCACCCGCTGGGGCTTGTGACGGGCGAACAGGTCTTCCATGGCGGCCCGATCGGCGATATCGGCCCGCACGTCCGTGAAGCCGGGATGGGCCTTCACCCGCTCCAGGCGGGCCAGTTTCAGGTTGACGTCGTAATAGTCGTTGAGATTATCGACACCGATGACCTCATCGCCCCGCGCCAGCAGGCGCAGGGCCAGGGCCGAGCCGATGAATCCGGCAGTGCCGGTGACCAGAATTTTCATCTACAGACTCCAGTAGGCCTGGGAGGCCCCCACCACGGACGGAGACAAGGCCGATTTCACGTCGATCAGCACGCCGCCGGAAACCAGGCGTCGGGCAAAGCTGTCGGGCCCCGCCGCCAGATAGGCCCGGTGAGGCACGGCCAGGATCAGCCCGTCCAAGTCCTGGAAGGACTCCAGGGGCGAGAGGGTCAGACCATATTCATGGTGCGCCTCCCGGGCATCTGCCAGTGGGTCGTGGATCAGGGGTTCGATGCCGAACTGACGCAGCTCCTTGATGATATCGGGCACACGGGAGTTGCGAAGATCCGGGACGTTTTCCTTGAACGTAAGCCCGAGGATACCCACCCTGCCCTGCTTCACCGGACGGTCCTGCTCGATGAGCAGCTTCACCAGGCGTTGGGCCATATAGGCCCCCATGCCGTCATTGATGCGTCGCCCGGCCAGGATCACCTGGGGGTAGTACCCCACGGCCTTGGCCTTGGTGGTGAGGTAATAGGGGTCCACCCCGATGCAGTGCCCCCCCCACCAGACCGGGACTGAAGGGCAGGAAGTTCCACTTGGTACCGGCGGCGGCCAAGACATCCCGGGTGCGGATGCCCAGACGATCGAAGATCAGCGCCAACTCGTTCATCAGGGCGATGTTCAGATCCCGCTGGGTGTTCTCGATCACCTTGGCGGCTTCGGCCACCTTGATGGTGGGTGCCCGATGCACGCCGGCCTCGACGATGCGCCCGTAGGCCTCGGCCACCCGCTCCAGCGTCGCCTCGTCCTCGCCGGAGACCACCTTCACGATGCGGGTCAGGGTATGTTCCTTATCACCGGGGTTGATGCGCTCGGGAGAATAGCCTAGCTTGAAATCCACGCCCTGACGCAAGCCGGAAATGCGGGCCAGGAGTGGTCCGCAGATCTCCTCGGTCACCCCGGGATAGACCGTGGATTCGAACACCACCACCGCTCCGGGGGACAGTACCCGCCCTACGGTCTCGCAAGCGGACAGTACCGGTCGCAGATCGGGCTGACGATTGTCATCGATGGGGGTGGGGACGGTGACCACGAAGAAGGTGGTTCCCACCAGATCCCGAGGATCGGTGGTGCATTGGAGGGTACTGGCTCCGAGTTCTTCGGGCGTGACCTCACCCGTGAAATCATGGCCTTCCCGGAGTGTGCCGACCCGACGTTCACTGATATCAAAGCCGACCGTTCCCGGATAATGGGCTGCAAACCCCATGGCCACGGGCAGCCCGACATACCCGAGACCGATGACACCGATCTTTTCGCTCATTGCGTTGGGTTCCTTGGAAAGGGAGTGTTCCTGAATGTCCGCAAGATACCGGAAATCCCAGGTGCTGGCGACAGGACATCAGGCCCCCAGCAGGTCTTCGATCATGCGGGCGTCGATGGGGGGTGAATCCGGCGCCCGCTCGCCACCGCGATAGATCTGATCCGCCAGTTGCTGCTTGCGGGCCTGCAGGGCCAGTATCTTCTCCTCCACCGTATTCTCGGTGATGAGTTTATAGACGAAGACCGGCTTGTCCTGACCGATGCGATGGGCCCGGTCGGTGGCCTGCGCCTCCACGGCGGGATTCCACCATGGGTCGTAGTGAATGACGGTGTCCGCCTGCGTGAGATTGAGCCCGACCCCGCCCGCCTTGAGACTGATCAGCATCAGCGGGACGTGACCGTCACAAAAGCGGCTGATCACTTCTTCCCGTTTGCGGGTCTGACCGGTCAGTTTGGTATAGGTGATCCCTGTCGGGGCCAGTTCCTGTTCGATCAGTCCCAGCATGGTGGTGAACTGGGAAAACAGCAGCACGCGCCGCCCCTCGCTGATCAGCTCCGGCAGCATCTCCATGAGCATCTCCAGCTTGGCCGAGGGGACCTTCTTCCCGCCGCCCCCGCGCAACGCCTCCGGCAACAGGCGGGGATCACAGCAGACCTGACGCAGTTTGAGCAGGGCATCCAGGATGGTGATCTGACTCCGGGCCAACCCCTTTTGCGCAATGGCATCGCGCACCTTCTTTTCCATGGCCAGGCGGATGCTCTCATACAGCGCCGCCTGCTTGCCGCCGATGGGGGTACTTCGCAACAGCTCGGATTTCTCCGGCAGTTCCCGGGCCACCACATCTTTGGTGCGTCGCAACATGAACGGGGTGATGCGCCGGGTGAGCCGTTGCAGTTTCTCACCATCACCGTGTTTTTCGATAGGCGTGCGGTAGTTGCGGGTGAACAGTTCCTGAGTGCCCAGAAAGCCTGGCAGCAGAAAATCGAACTGAGCCCACAGTTCGCCCAGATGATTTTCCATGGGAGTACCGGTCAGGCACAACCGGTGATCGGCCTGCAGGCGCCGAACCACCTGTGCGGCTTGGGCGCGGGGGTTCTTGATCTGCTGGGCTTCATCCAGAATCAGATGGGAAAAATGCTGCTCCAGCAGGCGCTTGCTGTCCCGGGGGAGCAGCGGATAGGTGGTGAAGATAAGATCGTAATCATCCAGGGTGTCGAAATGGGACTTGCGATCCACCCCGTGCAGTACCAGGGTCTTGAGCGCCGGACAGAACTGGGCCGCTTCGCGACGCCAGTTGCTCAGCAAACTGGTGGGAGCCACGATCAGGCTGGGTCGGGTGAGCCGTCCGGCCGCCTTCTCCACCATCAGATGAGCCAGGGTCTGAACGGTCTTTCCCAGGCCCATGTCGTCCGCCAGCACGCCGGCCAACTCGTGTTCCCGCAAGAACTGCATCCAGTCCAGACCATGCTGCTGGTAGGGACGCAGCCGACCGACAAACTCCGGCGGGAGCGGCACCGTGCGCAGGCCGTCGAAGTGGGCAAGCTGCCGGGCCAGTCGTTCGATGCCCTCGCCACCTTTCACCGGAATCGGCCCCAGTTCCAGCACCCGAGGGGCATCCAATCGTGACAGGCGCAATTCGTCCTGATCCGCGCTCAGGTGATCATGCAGATCCACCAGGGTCTGCAGCACTGGTTCGATTTGTTCCCGGGCTACTCTCACATACTGCCCCCCCTCCATGGGCAACCACAGGGTCTCCGGCAAGGTGCCGGGCACATAATCGGCCAACAGGTGGGTGACTAGGGGCAACAGGGGGATCCTGCGCCCATCCACCTCCAGGTCAAACCTCAGATCAAACCAACCCTGACCCTCCTCCACCCGGGCCTGCAGTGCATCGGCCCGCAGCAAACGGGGGGCATCGCCCTGGACATGTTTGATGCGCCAGCCCTGGACTTGCAGGCGCGGCAGCACCGTGTCCAGCACCTCGAACCAGCGACCCAGGGCGGTCTGGCGATCCACCTCGCCCATGGCGGGGCGCCACAACTCCGGCCGCTGGGGCCAGGGTTCCAGCCCCTCGGCGCGGATCACGTCCAGTGCTTGCTGTTCGGCGGCCCGGTGGCGGTGAACATCCAGCAGTTCACCGTTCGCTTCCCCCCTGACCAGGTCATGGGGGGCATGGGGCATCACCACCACGTCGTCTTCATAAATGAAATGGAATAACAATCCCGATTGCAGCAGATCCGGGTCGTACAGCATCACCGCCAGGGCCGGCGTCGGCGCCTGGTCACGGATCTCGCGTCGGGACACCGGCGTGGGCGTGGGTAAATCGGGAAACTGTCGTGCCAGACCCAGGCTGACCTGTTCCACCTCGGTGGCGGCCACCGGCGGTGAGCTGGGTATCCTGGCCAGGCAGGCCGGGTCCATGCCTGTTGGGATTTCCAGGGCACCAACCTGAAGATCCAACGGGTCCAGATAACAGAATGGGTGAACCAGAATCAGATGGATCTTGCGGTCCTGGTTGGCCCGCGGCACCAGGCGATACTGATCATCGGCAACCTCCCAGGCCAGTTCTAGCTGTCGTGATGCGCCTCGCGTCAACGGCCGATCCGGCACTTCCGACCAGTACAGCCGTCCGGAATCGAGCATCATCTCCAGTGCCAATGCACCGGCACGGCCCTTGAGACGGGTGCCTTGGCCATCACGAGCATGGCGGTGATAGGCGGTACGTTGATAAGCCGTATTGCTCCAGCTTGACAGTTGCTGCGCGATATCCCTGTCCAGTTCGGTCATCGCTCGCTGGGTGGACCCATAGGGTTCCAGCAGACTGGCCAGCCTCACCTCCCGCCCTTTGGTCGGTGTGCCGTCCTTGCGGTATATGGCCACCCGGAAGCTCACGCTGGTACTGCCATCGGCGGCATGGAAGGTCAGCTGGTACAGCAGACATTCCTGGTTCGGCACAGCCTCCGCGGCCTGATTGGATGCCTGTGATGACTGCTCGGACACGTGTTCCAGCCACTGCAGGAACATGGGTCTGCCCAGAGAGGAGGCCGCCAGGTCATATGTCTGTTCACGCAGGGCCAGGGCTGCCGATACGACGTGCTTACAGTTATCTCCCACGGGGCAGCCGCACTCACCATGCAGCACCACAAGCTCCTGCCCATTATCCGTCTGCAGACGGATGAACCGGACGAACTGTTCATAGGTGCGGCCATCACTGCCCTGTGTCACCGCCTGACAGCTCAACTCCTTCTCGTCGCGCCGGATGATCCTGACTTGGCCGGTACGTCCTTCCTCGAAATAGCGGGTACCGCGCTCGTAGCTTCTTTGTCCGCAATCGCGACGAATGCCGCTCAGGCTAATCCACTGTTTCTGTTTTTTCGAGGCCATGGGGTCCAATCTTGAGTTCTTGAGTGTCGAAAGCGCCTGGGGGATATTCGCGGATCCGGGATTGGCGCCTCTACGCGTTAAATCCCGGGAATTTTTGCACAGCTTTGGGTATGTCATCGAAGCATAACGAGCGCCTGCGTGTCAGGGCATCCCACGCGAGAGGATCAGAAACACCAGGCCAGCCAAGAGGAGCGTGCCAATCAACAGCCAGATGAACCAGTCCTTCGGGGTGAATCGCTCTACATGCCCTACGCCCACCCACCGACGAGGCCTGACACCCTGGAACAGGAATACGAACTGGGCTGCGATAACCACGCAGATCACATTGACGCCGAGCAGTAGCGCCGCACCGGTGGCCAGCTCGAATTCCCCTTTGCCCAGCAGCATGCCCAATACGGAAGCAGGCGGTAGCAAGGCAACGGCCACCATGACCCCCACCAGTCGGGTGGTGATGCCGCTGGTGAGGGCGAGGACACCCGCGGCACCCGCGGTGAGGGCAAGCACCACATGAGCCAGATTGACCCCGGTGCGCGTCATCACTTCCTGGCTGCTGATGCTCACCGGCCACAGATAACCGATGATCAGGCTCAGCAGGATGGCCAGGCCCAGCCCGACAACCGCAGTGAACAGGGCGCGCATGGCCAGGGCCCGCACGCCCATGGAGATACCGAAGGCAAAAGTGATGACCGGTCCCAGCAATGGGGCAATCACCATGGAACCGATGACCACCGCCGTGTTGTCTTCGGCCAGGCCGATGGTGGCGGCAATGGTGGACAGGAAAATCAGCATCACATAGTTGCGATCCAGATTTCCCTCCTTGGCCATCCTGGTATACAGCTCCTCAAGGGTGAGATCCCTGCCCCCCGGGGTGTTGGGCCGGGGGGCAGTGCCCGGTTGCCCCGGCATCGGCACCGTGGTTTCAACGGGCAGCACGACGATGCGCGCCGTGGGTTCTTTCAGCATCGTGCCCTGCAGGGCCTCCATCAACCGCTGGGTATTTTCCGCGCCGACGACCATGCGCACGGAGATTCGGCCGTCCTCATTGGTGGCCCCGCACCAGGCGTCGATGGCATGATGGGCGTGTGCCAATGCCAGCAAACGTGGCCGCAGATACTCGGGGCTGATGACTTCTATGAGTCGCATGACGTATCTCCATGCTCCTGCCCCCCGTGGCCTGCATTGCGGTATCGGAAATCACATACCTCAACCGCAAGGAGCCTTTCAGATGACAGAAGGCACTTCACCGGTCCTGATTTCTCAGGTCATCCAGTTTTCCGTCGCCCCGGTGTTCCTATTGGTGGGAATTGCCGGATTCATCAATGCCTTCGTGGTGCGTCTGGCCAGGATCGTGGATCGTAAGCGGGAACTGGCAGACAGGTTGCGGGCGCCCGAACCCGTGCGGTTTGAACTGCATCGCCGGGAAATAGACATCCTGGATGAACGCGCGGGCCTGATCAACCTGAGCATCAAACTCAGCATCGCCACGGCCATGCTGGTCTGCCTGACCATCCTGACCGTGTTCATCGATTTCCTGCTGAGCATGGAACATCCGCGCCTGATCGGCACCATGTTCGTGTTTGCCATGGCAAGCCTGATCGCCTCCTTGGGGATGTTCGTGCGCGACCTGCAGCTGGCCTCGGCGGCCATGGCACTGGACGACGAGGACGTGCCGCGTACCCGGAACACTGCCCCGGACACACCGGCACAATGACCCCCGGGCCGGCGATGTGCCGGTGGCCCGAGACTGACAAGACTCAGCCTCCGCCGATATCCCGCAGTCGTGCCATGATGGCCTGCAGCTCCGTCCGGGTATCCTCCGAGGCCTGGATCCGGCCCTGCATCTCCGCCAGGGCCGCCGTGGCCTTCTGCAGTTCGGCAAGGGCCTGATCCCGTTCCGCCGTCAGGGTCGTCAGGGCCTGCCGCAGTTCATCAGCGTCCTCATTACGGCGCTCCGGCAGCGTTCCCGGTGACGCCGGTGCCTCTCCCTGGCAAGTCACGATCACCCGGCGGCCATGGCCATGGGTGCGATGCTCCCACAGGAAAATTCCCTGCCAGGTTCCCAGGGACAGACGCCCCCGGGCGAAGGGCGCGGTCAGGCCGGCGCCGGTCAGCACGCTGCGGATGTGGGCCGACATGTCATCCGGCCCCTCCATGTCGTGAGCATACCGGGGATCACCGTCGGGAATGGTCCGGACCAGATGTCCCTCCAGGTCCTGCAGTACCGTAGGATCCGCGTTTTCAGTGATGGTCAGAGACGCACTGGTGTGGCAGCAGAACACATGACACAGCCCCGTTTCCAGGCCGGACTGCTGCAGGAGTTCATTGACACGGTGGGTGATCTCGACCGGGCCACGGCCCAGGGTGGTGACGGCGAACTGCGCTTGGTGAATGGGCATGGGCATCGTCCGGGGCTTTGGCATGGCATGAGTCTATCCTGTCCCGGCGGCAAAATGGCGATATGTCCCGCGGCCGAGCGGCGGGGACGGGATGCTCTCCTTGCAGGGAATTTGTGCCATAATTATCGACGTTCGCGCTCCGGCACCCGGAGTGCTTTTTTACTGCCCCGGTAGCTCAGGTGGATAGAGCGTCCCCCTCCTAAGGGGAAGGTCCCACGTTCGAGTCGTGGTCGGGGCGCCAAACAGGCTGCCAGCCCGAAGAATCCCGCATGGGTCGTTCCTGTCGGCCTCAAGCTTATTGCCGGCATTCACTTTCCCGGGCGGTTTTTTGCGAGAGGACCGTGGGGAACTGGTTCCCCACGGTGGACCCCGACTACAGCATGGACTGTTCGTACTTGGTCAGTCCCAGGCGCTCTATCAGCTCCAGCTGAGTCTCGATCCAGTCGATGTGCTCCTCCTCCTCGGCCAGGATGGCGGCAAACAGATCCCGGCTGGGATAGTCTCCCACCTTCTCCGCGTAGGCCACGGCCTCCTTGTAAACGGCATGCCCCTCATGCTCCAGCTTGAGGTCGCACTCCAGGATTTCCTTGGTGTTTTCACCGATGTAAAGCTTGCCCAGATCCTGCAGGTTGGGTAGGCCCTCAAGGAACAGGATGCGCTCGATGAGCTTGTCCGCATGCTTCATTTCATCGATGGACTCGTGATATTCGTATTCGTCCAGCTTGGTCAGCCCCCAGTTCTTGAATATGCGGGCGTGCAGAAAATACTGGTTGATGGCGGTGAGTTCGCCTTTGAGGGCCTTGTTCAGGTATTCGATGACTTTCTTGTCGCCTTTCATGGTGGGATCTCCTTTAAAGCGGATTGGGCCTGGATCGGCACCTCTATCTCTATAGCTCTCTATAGCTTGCTCTATAGCTTGCCTTTCCAATAAAGACTTAGAATTACTCTAAAAGTTTAACCCAAGACCGCAAGGACGTCACCCGCTACCCACCACAGCGGGCAGTCCTCAGCCCACCACACACCGCGGCACGTCACACCGCGGCACATCTGCCAGAGGCATATTGACGGCGGGCGCCGTATTCAGGGTGTCGCGAAGCAGACGATTAGCGCAAACGCCACATTTACCACAGTCGGTGCAGACCCCGAGCTGTCGGCGCAGATCCCGCATGCTATCGGCGCCTTCGGCCACCGCCCGGCGGATCTGATGATCCGTAATTCCCTTGCAAAGACAGACATACATGCCGTTAAATCCTCGCCAGTTTATCCGACACCACAGCTAGGAATTTGCTCCTGAATGGTAATCAATGTCAATATCATCTGATCTGATTTTCTTGCGCATCGCCGTCTAACCGGTTAGAAAGCACGATCTGGACCAACCGGGCATCTCCTGAACACCGCCCTTTTCTTGCAGGAAAACATGGACTCAGGGTGCTGCATCGCAATAAAGTGTGCCCCCTCGGGGCCACCTGCAAGGGCTGGTCACAAGAATAAGGGTCGGGACCTGACAGGTCCCTGAACCTCCAAACTGAACAACGGATGACGAGGACAACTCATGAAACCCCGTACCGTCACGGTCATTGATAACGCAACCGGCAAGCAGGTAGAGCTACCCGTCCTGGAGGGCACCGTCGGTCCCGCCACCGTGGACATCCGCCCCCTGTCCAAGGAACTGGGCTACTTCACCTACGACCCGGGGTTCATGTCCACCGCCAGCTGTCGCAGCGACATCACCTACATCGATGGCGACAAGGGCATCCTGATGTACCGCGGCTATCCCATCGAGCAGTTGGCCGAACACAGCAGCTACCTGGAAACCTGCTACCTGCTGCTCTACGGTGAATTGCCCACCGCCACCGAGCTGGAAAATTTCACTCGCATCATCCAGAAGCACTCCATGCCGCATCAGGCCATTCGCCGTTTCTATGACGGTTTCCGCCACGATGCCCACCCCATGGCCATCATGGTCGGCGTGTTCGGTGCCCTGTCCGCCTTTTTCCACGACAGCACCGATGTGCACAATCCCCGGCATCGGGAGATCTCGGCCCACCGCATGATCTCCAAGATGCCCACCATCGCCGCCTGGTCCTACAAGTACGCCATCGGCCAACCCTTTCTGTATCCGGATAACGAACTGGGCTACGCCGAGAACTTCCTGCGCATGATGTTCGGTGTCCCCACCGAGCGTTACGAGCCCAATCCCATCTTCGCCAAGGCCCTGGATCTGATCCTGATCCTGCATGCCGACCACGAGCAGAACGCATCCACCTCCACCGTGCGGCTATCCGCCAGCTCCGAGGCCAACCCGTTTGCCGCCGTGTCCGCCGGCATCACCTCCCTGTGGGGTCCCCTGCACGGCGGCGCCAATGAGGCGGTGGTACGCATGCTGGAGCAGATCGTGGAAAGCGGTCAGGGCGTGGATCATTTCGTCAACCGCGCCAAGGACAAGGATGATCCCTTCCGTCTGATGGGCTTTGGGCACCGGGTGTACAAGAACTACGATCCGCGGGCCCGGATCATCCGCAAGATGTGTCACGAACTGCTGGCGCAGATGGGTGCCGACAACCAGCCCCTGTTCGAGGTGGCCATGGAGCTGGAGCGCATCGCCACGGAAGACGACTACTTCAAGGAGCGCAAGCTGTACCCCAACGTGGACTTCTACTCCGGTCTGATCCTGCGGGCCATGGGCATCCCGCTGAACATGTTCACCGCCATTTTCGCCCTGGCGCGCATCGTCGGCTGGAACGCCCACTGGTGCGAGATGATGCAGGACCCAGAATCCCGTATCGGTCGCCCGCGTCAGCTCTACACCGGCGCAGCCGCCCGGGACTACGTGCCCATTGAGAAGCGCTAGATCCACCTGTATATTAGGAAAACCTAAAAAACAGGAGAGCCATGCCCATGACGATTGATCGTGCTGTATTTGCCTTTGCCGGTGGAATGATCCTGCTCAGCCTGCTGCTGTCCCTGGCCAGCCCGCTGTGGCTTTGGCTGACCGCCTTTGTGGGCCTGAACCTTCTGCAGTCGGCCTTCACCGGGTTCTGCCCGCTGGCCATCGTGCTGAAGAAGGCCGGCTTCAAGCCGGGGCAGGCGTTCGATTGATCTAAAGCGGCTCTGATCGGTGCGCCCTTAAGGGCGCACCGGTTTATTTCGTTCTTGTCCGACCATAATTCGTCCCCGGCGGCAGAATCCGCTGCAACTGGATGGCCGGCTCATTCCATTCCCTGTCCTCTGCCCTGCCAAGGCGACGCTTCCCACCCTTTGCAACGCCGTTCGCACGAGACGTTCCGGGGGCACCCGAACGCCCGCCGTTATCCGATGGGTCACCCGGTTTCCGTCGCAGCAACATCTCCAGCGTCGGCTCAGGCTCCTTGGCCGTGTTCGCGGGCAACGGCAAGGCATCTTTCAATGACGGCCCCTGAAGCCACGGGCTGATGCCAAGAGCAGCCACGCCGCCGAGAAATATCAACCCCGGCACCCATGCCGACACCCCCATGACGGTCAAATAGACCGCCAGCAGCACCCCGCCCACCCCGGCCATCTCTGCCCAGCGCCGGCCCTGCCCGTACAGCACGGTTCCAGCCGCCGCCAGCATCAGCAGGGTCCCAAGACCCACCGGCAGCCCATGCTGCCAGAATACGGGCACGAGGATGCCGGCCAACAATTGGGCATCCATGTCGGGCGTGCTGAAGCTGAAGTCCCTCTTCAGGGCCGCTTCAAACAACGCCAACAGCAGGACCGTCAAAAGATGCAGCAATGCCGCCAGAGCGGCCGCCATCATGGCTATTGCCGCCGCAGGCCGGGCCAGACGGTCCACCAATGGAGATGCCTTTTCGCTCGGGTCTGTCTCCTCGTTCATCCTGCCAGCACCTCCTTCCGATCGGCCCCACGCTCTTCCCGGTCAATATACCTGCCTGTTCCAGTAACATGGACCCCTGCCCGGCCAACCGGCCGGCCCATGTTCGGCATTTGGGAGCCCTTTCATGACTAATGACAAGCCTTACCGGATCCACGCCCTGGAACTGGGCCCCATGAGCAACCGGATCTATCTTATTGAGGATAGCGCCTCCGGCACCGCTGCCGTGGTTGATCCAGCCTGGGAAGTGGAAGAAATCACCGATCTGGCCCGCGCCCGACGACTGCAGATCACCCATATCCTGCTCACCCATACCCATCAGGATCACGTCAACGGCCTTGAGCGCCTGCGGACACAGGCCCCTGATGCCCGGGTGCATCTGCTCCGGGCCGAGGCTGCGCTATGGAGCGACTGCCCGGCGGATGCACACCTGCACCAGGACGGTGATCTGATCCCTCTGGGCGACACCACGATCCGGGTGCTGCATACCCCCGGGCATACGCCGGGATCGGCCTGCTACCACTTGGGCGATGACCTCATCAGCGGTGACACCCTGTTTGTTTTCGGCTGCGGTCGCTGTGACTTGAAGGGAGGGGACCCCGCCGTCATGTTCCATACCCTGGCCCGCCTGCGGCAGACACTACCCGGCGATACCCTGATCCATCCGGGCCACGACTACGGCGTGAAGCCGCAGTCCACACTGGAGGAACAGGCGGAGGGGAATCCGTTCATGCAGTTTGATGACGTGGCGGCATTCACCCGGTATCGGATGCATGACCATGATCAAATACGAGATATGCCCTATGGGCCGGTGAGGTTGCGGTAATGCGCATGCCGCAGCATCGCCATTCCGGCGAGGAGACTGCTGACGCCCCGGATCGTCATTCCCGCAAGTGATGCTGCTGATGCCCCGGATCGTCATTCCCGCGCAAGCGGGAATCCAGTGGCAGGCTGAAAATCATGGACTCCCGCTTTCGCGGGAGTGACGGCAGAAGGGGACGGGAGTGACGGCAGAAGGGACGGGGGTGACGGAAAGAGGGCCGGAGTGACGGACATGGAATTAGGTAACGGACAGGGGTTTAAGGTGTGCGGGACAGGTCGGGGAGTAACGAACAGGTCGGGGAGTAACCCAAAGGGAGTGGGTCACCCCAGGGACTCCAGCCAAGCCCGCCGGCAATTGGCCTGGCGCCGCTGCTCCAGTACCTGACGGATGCGGCCTCCGGCTTCGTCCAAAGTGACCAGCCCGGGGGGGTGAATGGTTTCGCAGTAGAGCAGATGCAGGCCCACCTCCGTCTGTACCGGGTCGCTCACCGTGCCGGCCGCCATCTTGAACAGCACGTCATCCAGTTCCGGGTAAAGATTCCCCTCGGGCATCCGCCCCAGCAGACCGCCCTTGAGGGCGCTGGGACACTCGGAATGGCGCATGGCCAGATCGGCGAAGGTCCCCAGGTCACTGAGCAAAGTGTCACGGATCATCTCGAGACGTGCCCGGGCCGCCTCCGAGGTATTTTCAGGGTAATCCGGATTGATGGTGATCAGGATCTGCCTCACCGTGCGGGTCTCCGGGCGCTCCAGCCGGGTCTTGTGGCACTCATAGTATCGGGTCACCTCCTCGTCCGTCACCGGTTCGGCCCGGGCGGCAACCCGCTCCAGCAGGACCTCCAGACGCAACTCCCGGTAAAGGGCCTGCCGCAGGGCCTCCCGGTCCAGGCCATGGTGCCGCAGCTCTTCCTGGAACTGCTTCGGCTCCGGATAGCGCGACTCGATCTCCTGCAAGGCCCGGATCACCTGCCCCTCGGGCACATGGATATCCCTGGCCTCGCTGGAGGCCAGGGCACGCGCGCCGATGTCATAGGCCTTGAGGGCACGATTGCGAACGATCTTGCGCTCGTCATCGGAGAGACTGCCCAGGGGCTTACTGAAGTAGTCCAGGGCGGCCCGCAGTTCGATGTAGAGCAGTTCGGGACGCTGTTCCAGTACAAGGGTCATGAAGGGTACTCCTCGGACGGGTCGGTCAGCGCCTTTTCCGGCACCTGCAGGACCCGTCCGTCAAAGTTCACGTGATAGGCCACACCATCGGGCAGATCCCGCAGGACCTTGCAGACCTCGCCCACGGTCCCCGGCGCCACCACCGCCTCGCCGTTGATGCCCAGGGGGATCGCCGGGGTGACCTTGTCGCGAAACTCGTACCGGGTGGGCACCCAGTGGGCATCGGCGTCGATCAGTTCTTCCTGGCGGCAGCCCACCACACGGCCCGCGTCCAGAAAGTTGACGGTGTAGATCACCTGATCCTGCAGGAAGGTGCCCCTGCCGATGACCACCCCGACACTGCCCCTAGGCACCAGCAGCTCGCCCCGGTCCATGCCGGGATAGGTGCCGTCGTTGCGCAAGGGTCGAACCACCCTGACCTGCTCACCGTATTCTCGATATTGCTCCATGGGACTATCTCCGGATGAATGCCTGTTCCAGCGGCACCACGGTGACGCCCGGGGCCGCTCGTTTGAAGACCTTGAACACCTTTTCGGTGCGGGCATCGGATTCCACGAAGTCCGCATAGGCCTGCATCAGCAGACTGCGATAGACATCCCGACGGGCCGACAGGTCCGTGGGCAGGTTGTCCAGAGTGCCGGAGAGGTAATCATGAAAACGCTGCAGGATATGCAGGCGATTCACCCGTACGACGGCTTCATCGTAAGGAATGTTGAAATACTCCAGAAACTCCTCGGCGGACCCCATTTCCTGCAGGTCTTCTTCAAGTTCGGTGGTGTCAGTCATGGTTCAGACCTCGATGGTGGATATCAACGAAAGAGGAGGCCTCATGCCACAGCCCCGCTTAGATGGGTGAGTTCCGCATACCAGGTGGCCAGCTCATGCTCCGTCGGCGGCCGCTTGGATTGGGAAACGGATCGACGCAGACGGCTCAGCAGCAGGGCTGCCTGGGCCTTGTCCAGTGTCACCCCCATACGCGCATAGGCCGCCATCACGCCATGGGCGCCGGAGTGCTTGCCCAGCACCAGGCGGTGCTCCCGCCCCAGCTCAGCCGGGTCCACCCCCTGATAATTGACGGGGTCCTTGAGCAGGCCGTCCACATGAATGCCGGCCTCGTGGGTGAACACCCCCTCCCCCACCAGGCTCTTCTGCCAGTGGATGGGACGGCCGGAAGCGGTCTCCACCAGGTGGGACAGGGCCGGAAAGCGGCGCAGCTCCACGCCGGTCTCGATGCCGTGGAGCCGGCGCAGCCCCATGACCACCTCTTCCAGGGCGGCGTTACCGGCCCGTTCACCGATACCGTTGACGGTGGTGTTCACGTGGGTGGCGCCGCCGAGGACGGCAGCCAGGGTGTTGGCGGTGGCCAGGCCCAGGTCATCGTGGGCATGCATCTCGATCTCCAGATCGGAGACGGCGCGAAGCTGCCGGATACGCGCCAGCACGCCGAAGGGTTCCATGATGCCCACGGTATCGGCGAAGCGGAAACGCCGCGCCCCGGCGGCCTGGGCGGTTTCTATCACTTGGCAGAGGAAATCGGAATCGGCCCGGGAGGCATCTTCTCCCCCCACACCCACCTCCAGTCCCAGCTCCAGGGCCTGGGCCACGTGCCGACGGATGCTCTTCAGCACCCAGTCACGATCCCGACCCAGCTTGCGCTGGATCTGCTGATCCGAAACCGGTATGGACAGATCCACCATCTGAACCCCCAGATCCGCGCAGTCGGCCAGGTCATCGGCGCGCATGCGGCTCCACACCAGCAGACGGGCCTTGAGTCCCAGCTGAGCCAGCAGGGCGATGGATTCCCGCTCCTCGGGGCCCATGGAGGGAATGCCGATTTCCAGCTCGGGAACGCCCAGGTCGTCCAGCCCCTTGGCGATGGCCACGCGCTCGGCGTCATTGAAGGCCACGCCAGCGGATTGTTCGCCGTCTCTCAGGGTGGTGTCGTCGATGACGATGCCGGGCGGGGTGGTCATGGATGTCCTCGTTGGGCTGGTAGGGCCATGCAGAGGATTTAGCGATTATCGTGCCAGGTCATCAACCTAATGATTTGGAATGATTATTTAATGACGGAGTGATGGTGGTTGTGTGACCTGACGGGGTAGATTGTGGGATTTACTACAAAGCACCTTACCTTGACATCCTCCCCTCCCTCTCGCTGATGCTCGCCGCCCGAGGGCGAAAACGAAGGGGATTCCTACCGTGTTCAGCCCGCCAGGGTTGAATCACCTCGGTGGGTTCCTGCTGCTGGCGACCTGACTGCATCGCTCACTTCACAGGCGAACCGGGCGTGTCCCGCCCTTAAAACGGTCAAGCTGGAAGCGGCAACCGCCATCGGTCGGAAGAATGGCAGGGTTCCATCCTGATCGTGAATTCGCGCGCACGGTAAATGATATAAGTGGGGAAGACACTTCCCGTCGGGGCCGGCCATGGCGACACCAGAGTGACCCGCCTCCATACACGTTTCGGGAGATATCCTAGATGCCTGCGCCAGAACAACCTCGGTGACCCAAAGCCCGCCGCCTGGGGATGACCAGCACCGTCACATCGCGCTCAAGGCCTGGATACTCTATCTGGGCTTTTGCCTGGCGCTGGCCCTGGTGATCGCCTGGGACCTGACCACCTCCAGAGCGCAGGACATGGAGGCCGCCCGCCAGCGCACCCATTCCACCAGCGTACTGGTGAGCGAATGGCTGTATGCCGCCTTTGAGACCAGCGGTGCCCTGCTCAGCAGCATGGCCGGCGAGATCCGCCCCGAGCACCTCCCTCCGCCCGATGACGACCCCGAAGCCCACGCCCGAATCAACCAGTGGCTCGAACGGCATCTGCGTCTCCTGCCCCATGCCCAGGCCATCGCCCTGTTCGATCACGAAGGGGTGATGACGCATACCTCCGGCGGCCCCCAAGAGATCGATCACGACATCAGCGATCACAGCCATTTTCAGGCCCTGCGCGCTGATCCCGGCCTGGAGCGCCAGGTTTCCCGCACCTTCTGGTCCCCTGAGGGCAAACGGTTTCTCGTCGCCCATGCCCAGGCCCTTCGTGATACCGAGGGCCGGTTTGCCGGGCTGCTGGGGGTACGGCTGGACCTGGGGTTTTTCGACCACTGGCTGGAGCGTACCGAGCTCACACCCGGTAGCAGTCTGACCATCCTGGATCGCGAGGGCAGGTTGCTGGCACGGCGACCCCGGGATAGCGTCCCGGACTTCGAAGCCCAGCTCGGTCACCCGGTGGGGGACGGCGAAGTGGAACCCCTGCTCCATAACGCGTTGGATACCGTGCATTTCAACATTGTCTCGCCGGTGGACGGGATGCACCGCTCCTACACGGCCCAGATAGTGCGAGATCTGCCCTTCCTGGTGGTGGCCGGCGAGGCGCGACACACGATCATGGCCGCCTGGTGGCGGAAATTGTGGACGTTGAGCCTCGCCTGGCTGGTCATTGCCGGCCTGGGTTTGCTGTTACTGCACGGCTATCTGCGCACCCTGCGGTCCGATCTGGAACTCCAGCGCAGTCATCGCTCCCTGGAAAACGCCAACCAGATACTGAGCCAGGGGATCCATGAGCGTCAGTTGGCGGAACGGGCCATCAAGTCCAGCGAGGAACGCTTTCGGGCCTTGTTCGACAACTCCCTCAGTGGTGCGGCCATGCACGACATCATCCTGGATGAGCGGGGCGAACCATGCGACTACGTCTTCACCATGGCCAATCCGGCCTTCGAGAACCACACCGGCATGAAGGTCGCCGACGTACTGGGTCGACGCGCCACCGAGATCTACCCGGTGCCGGAGCTGCCGCTGCTGATTCGTCGATTCGGGCAGGTGGCGCTCACGGGAGGGGCTATAGCCTTTGAGCAGCACCTGGAGTCCGTGGATCAGTATTTCAGCATCGGCGCCTTCCAGATCGGCCCGGGCAGTTTCGCCGCCATCTTCGACAACATCACGGCGCGCAAGCACACGGAAATGGATCTGCGGCGTTCCGAGGAGAAATACCGCTTTCTGGTGGAAAACAGTTACGACATCATCTATCTGTTTTCCCCCGATGGACATATCCGGTTCGTTTCGCCCAGCTGGAAGACCCTCATGGGTCACGATCCTGAAAGTGTCCTGGGTCGCCATTTCTCCGAATTCGTCCACCCGGAGGATCTCCACATCTGCCGGCAGACGTTTGCCGACGTCATGCACCACGGCCACCATGTGCAGGATATCGAATACCGGGTGCAGCATTCGGATGGCAGTTGGCGCTGGCATAGCTCCAGTGCCCTACCCTCACGGGACGAGGCGGGCCAGATCACCGGCTTCCAGGGGATCGCCCGGGATATCACCGCCCGCAAGCAGGCCGAGGACGAGATCAGAACCCTGGCTTTCTACGACCCGCTGACCCAGTTGCCCAACCGGCGCCTGCTCACCGAACGCTTGGAGGCGTCCGTCGACCTCTGCCGGCACGAGAACCATCATGGAGCGCTGTTGTTCATCGATCTGGACAACTTCAAGATCCTCAACGACACCCTGGGTCATGACCAGGGTGACCGCCTGCTCACGCAGGCGGCCAGGCGCATCAGCGGCTGCGTGCACAAGGCCGACACCGTGGCCCGTTTGGGTGGAGATGAGTTTGTGGTCATGCTGCACAGACTCAGCCACGAAGCCCAGGAGGCCACGCAACAGGCAGAGATTGTCGCCGACAAGATCCTGGCTGCTCTGAACCATCCCTATCTCCTCGGCAGCCAGGAGCATCACAGCACCGCCAGTGTCGGCATCACCCTGTTTCATCGTGAGCCGGTGAGCGTGGACGAACTCATGAAGCGGGCCGACCTGGCCATGTATCAGGCCAAGGCGGCAGGGCGCAACACCCAGCGGCTGTTCGACCCGGCAATGCAGGCCTCAGTGACGGCTCGAGCCGCCCTGGAAAGCGACCTGCGCCGGGCGCTCACGGAAGAACAGTTCCTGCTGCATTATCAGGCCCTGGTGGACGACGACGGCCAGTTAACGGGTGCCGAAGCCCTGCTGCGCTGGCGGCACCCGGATCGGGGCCTGGTGCCCCCCGGAGAGTTCATTGCCCTGGCGGAGGACACGGGGCTGATCCTGCCCCTGGGGCAGTGGGTGCTGGAGACCGCCTGTGCCCAATTGGCCGAATGGGCCCGGGACCCTTCCCTGAAACACCTGAAGGTCGCGGCTAACGTGAGCGCCCGCCAGTTCCGGCATCCGGACTTCGTGCCGGGTGTGCTGCGGGCACTGAATACCACCGGTGCCGACCCTCACCGTCTCAAGCTGGAGATCACCGAAAGCCTGTTACTGGAGGACGTGGAGGAAGTGATCGGCAAGATGCGGCAGTTACGGGCCCGGGGCGTCACGTTTGCCCTGGATGACTTCGGCACGGGCTACTCTTCCTTGAGCTATCTCAAGCGCCTACCCCTGGACGACGTGAAGATCGACCAGTCGTTCGTCCGCGATGTGCTCAACGATCCCAACGACGCGGCCATTGCCCGGACCATCGTGGCCCTGGCAGGTACACTCGGCCTGAGGGTGATCGCCGAGGGGGTAGAAACCCGGGAACACTGGGAGTGGCTAAGCCGCAATGGCTGCCACACCCACCAGGGCTATTATTTTGGCCGCCCGGGGCCGGTGGGGATCATCCAGGAGGCCATCCCGAACCGGACCCCTCCCACCCAGCGGGCAAGCTCCCCGATACGGGCTAACCCCCGGCCGGATGCGGATAAGCGGCCTGGAAGTAGATGAGCGAGTTGAAAGATACCTGAGTTCAAAACTGAAGCAGTAGAGCGAGATTTTGGGAGGCCCACGACTCCGCCGAACACCTGGACTGGCGTCAGGAAAAAGTATGTGGATTTTTACTACTTATAGAAAACAGCCAGCCAAACGGTGATCTCATCTGGATCTGTCCAGGCCACCTTGTGTTTGACGTGTGCCGGTATATTAATGTAGTCACCCGCTGATAAGTCACATTTCGATCCATCTTCAAAAATCAAGGATGCCTTACCCTCGACAACCATTACCCATTCGTTCTCGTCCTGATCGTACCATCCGCTATCAGGTGAGGCATGCCCCTTGGAAACAATACGTTCAATTCTCACCGGTGAAGAACGAACAATATCTTCAAAAACCTCTGATTTAAGGTCCTTGGGAAGCGAATCAAATATATTCAGCGCTTTATGCATTATTCGTAGCGATTCCAGAGCCGGAGAACTTTAACCACCCGTTCTTCATCAATCACTTAGCATACCAGGCGGCGCTGAACATTAATCCACCGTAAAACAGATTTATAGCGACGGGAGGGTTGATTGGCGCCCAGCGCCCAGCACCTACCCCTCTCCCACAGAGGGAGAGGGACTTTCCTGAGAGACCGATCGCATCCCAAATCAGGCATACGCAGGCGCAAATACTTTTTCCGGGTCCGTGACCGGGCCGTCCACGCCCCAGTAGGGGGACATCTTGCGCAGTCTGGCCACGATCTCGGGCATGACTTCGATCACCCGGTCGATCTCGGCCCGGGTGTTGTAGCGGGAGAGGGAAAACCGCACCGAACCATGGGCCGCGGTGTAGGGAATCCCCATCGCCCGCATGACGTGGGAGGGCTCCAGGGAACCGGAGGTGCAGGCGGAGCCGCTGGAAGCGGCGATCCCCACCTGATTCAGCAGCAGCAGGATGGATTCCCCTTCGATGTACTCAAAGGCCATGTTCAGGGTGTTGGGCAGCCGGTTGTCCTGATCCCCCATCACCAGGGCATGGGGAATGCGTGCCGCCAGACCCGCCTGCAGGTGGTCCCGCAGGGCACGAACCTCTTGGTTTTCAAAGTCCATGTGGCCCATGGCCAGCTCGGCGGCCTTGCCCAGAGCGACGATGCCGGCACTGTTCTCGGTGCCGGCCCGCCGACCCCGTTCCTGATGGCCGCCCCGCAGCAGGGGCCTAAAGCGTAGGCCACGGCGCAGGTAGAGTACGCCGATGCCCTTGGGGGCATGCAGCTTGTGACCTGAGAGGGAAAGCATATCGATGGCGGAGGATTTCAGGTCGATGGGCAGCTTGCCCACCACCTGCACCGCGTCGGTGTGAAACATCACACCGGCTTCCCGTGCCATCCGGGCCATGGTTTCCACCGGGAACAGGGTGCCGGTCTCGTTGTTGGCCCACATCACCGTCACCAGGGCCACCTGGTCCGACAGCAGGACGGCGTAGTGGTCCAGGTCCAGTCGTCCCTTGCCATCCACCGGTAGTCGATGGATGGTGTAGCCCTCTTTTTCCAGTTGTTCGCACACGTTGAGGATGGCCGGGTGTTCCACCACGGTGGTGATGATCTCCCGGCGCTGGGGCTGGGCCTTCACCGCCGAGAAGATGGCGGTGGAATCGGACTCGGTGCCGCAGGAGGTGAACACGATCTCCGAATCATGCTCCGCCCCCAGCAGGGACTGCACCTGGCCCCGGGCCTGCTTGATGGCGTGCCCCACCCGGTTGCCGAAGCTGTGGATGGAAGATGGGTTGCCGAACTGCTCGGTGAAGAAGGGCAGCATGGCCTCCACCACCGCCGGGTCCACCCGGGTGGTGGCGTTGTTGTCCAGGTAGATGGGCTCCATGATCATTCCTCCATGGCCACGGATCGTACCGACATCTTCGGCATGGTGCGGACCGTAGCCCCACGACGGGCATCGGCTGGCTGAGCGGTGACATGGTTTTCCGGGTCAAACGCCTCGCCCCGTTCGGCCAGCATCCGTACCAGGATCTCCTCGATGCCCTCGTGGCAGGCGCTGCAGCCGCCGCCGGCCTTGGTGTAGAAGGTCACGTCCTGGACCGTGCGCAGGCCGTTCTCTCGGATGGTCTGCTCGATCTTGATGGCATCCACGGCAAAGCACTTGCAGACCAGGGCGCCTTCTTCGTGATCATCCTTCCAGACCTCGCCGCGATAGTGGGCGATGGCCGCTTCCAGGGCCTCCCGCCCCATGACGGAACAGTGCATCTTCTCCGGCGGCAGGCCGTCCAGGAAGCCGGCGATGTCCTCGTTGGTCACTTCCAGGGCCTCATCCAGAGTCATGCCCTTGATGAGTTCGGTCAGGGCAGAGCTGGAGGCGATGGCGGAACCACAACCGAAGGTCTGGAAGCCGGCATCCAGGATCACCTGGCTCTCCGGATCCACCTTCAGGGTGAGGCGAAGGGCATCCCCGCAGGACAGGGAACCCACCTCGCCGATGGCATTAGCCCCTTCGACCGCACCGGCGTTGCGGGGGTTGAAGAAGTGCTCTTTGACCTTTTCGGAATAGTCCCACATGGCTTCTGTCCTCCGGGATTCTATCGTTCAGCTCGCCAGAGCGGCGGGCGCATGGGTATGGCAGTTCTTCGGGCAGACCTTGGCGCAGGCCTGGCAACCGATGCAGTCCATCGCATCCAGCAGGCGCATGACCATGGAGGCATCGTCGTCGAAATCATCGTCGTCATCGTCGACCTCCCGTTCCGCCAGTTCGAAGCAGTTACGGGTGCAGACCTTGTAGCAGCGGCCGCAACCGATGCAGTTTTCTTCCTTGAGTTCGGTGATGAAGGCCGGTGTCCAGGGGGTCCCGCCCCGGGTGAGGCCGGTGATCTGGGTCATGGGTGTCGCCTCTTCTCTATGTTTGTTTTTTGTCTCCCTTCTCCCCCAGGGGGAGAAGGGCCGGGGATGAGGGATGGGCGTGGCACCGTGCCGTGGGCCTTCCCCTCACCCCACCCCCTCTCCCGCAAGGGGAGAGGGGCTTGTTTGTCATGCCCCTTTTCGATGAAAGGGGCTGGTTTGTTACATCCCGGCCACGTCCGGGTGATCGCCGACGATGTTCAGGGCCACCGACAGCAGCTTGTCCGACTCGGTCTTCATCTTCGACAGGCTGTCGAAACCGAAGCGATGGACGTCACGCAGGGTCTTGTCCACCACCAGCAGCTTGCCCACGGAGATGATCACGCGACCAAAACCCTCCCCGTTCAGGCTGAGCATGACCGTGGCCATGCGGCCGCATTCCTTCTCGATCAGCACCGCGACGGCGTTGTAGAACGCATTCACCCGTACCAGGGTGGCCCGGTCCATGTCGGCGACCAGGGGAATCTCCTTGCGCTTTTCCGGGGTGATGACGAACTGGGACAGCAGCTGTTCTTCGGCTTGCCCATCCCGGGTTCCGAAGGTGTCCAAGGCCCGCATCTGACGGACCATCTCCTTCATGAAATCGGTTTCCAGAATGGGATCAGCGGTGGTATTGCTCATGGATGTCTTCCCCAAATGTCCACAGGTTGATGGATCAGGCTTCTTCCCATGGCTCGGCGGCCATGGCGTCAAACCGGTCCGGGTCCGAACGTCCCTGCTGCATGGCCTTGGCCAGCCAGGGTGGCGGACTGCCGTCCCGAATCACATCCTGAAGCTCGCTCAGCAGCGGACCGATACGGGTCCCGTGAGCCACCTTCAGGGGTTGTACCCCCAGGGCCAGGAGTTGCTTCACCGCCGAGGCGCCCGCTGCTTCGCAATACACGGCGGCGCAGCCCTGCAGGGCTTCGAACTTGGCCATCAGCTTGTCCTCATGGCCGTCCTGGGACTGCAGACCGAACTGCACGGCCTCCACCAGTGCAGCCCCCTCACCGTCCAGGCGGTAGATGGCCAGACACTGGGCGGACCCGAAATGCTGGTCCACCCGTTTGAGGTCCGTACTGGCAAAGGCAATCAGAATCGAGGTTGGCAATGACATGGCGGCGGTCTCAGTGACAGGTGGCGTAACCACCTGCAGGCGACGCTGAAGTCCCATGGCGAGGACCCTCCGGAAGGTCGGTGTCGGGAGAACGGTCGTAGATGGAGCGGTACGGGGTCACGCCGTGATGGGACGCCACCCGCAGGTTGGCAAGATCGAACAGGGCCTGTTGCGCCCCCGCATAGCCGATCCAGGTCCGCCGGAAGCCACCCAGCCAGTCATACTGGGGGAACCCGGCCCGCAACAGGGGGATGCCCAGTCGCTGGGCCGAGGCCACCCCATGGGCATTGGCAATGAGCAGTTCCGCCCCCTGCTCCCGGGCCATGGCCTCCAGGTCTTCCAGGTCGCCGATCTTGATGGTGCGTACTGTAAGGCGATCCAGTACCGGCGCCTTGACGGGCACGGCGGCGGCCACCACCTCGCTGCCCACTTCCCGCAGCAGGGCCGAAAAGCCCGCCAGCAGGTCCGCCTCGCCGGCCACGGCAATGCGTGCCAGCCCCATCATGAAATGGGTGTCGAGCATCGCGTCCTGCAGACGGGCGCGCTGGCGGCGCAGGCGCGCCGGCACCGGCCGGCCGCTGAGCCGGGACAGGGCCAGCAGCAGTTCATCCGTGGCATCCATGCCCATCAGGCCGTCAAAGCGTAGATCCGACACCCCGGTGCGGGCCTTGAGCAGATCCGCCGCCGTGGCCATGGAGGCCCCCACCACCAGAGTGGCCTGGGCATTCCCCAAAGTGGCCAGGGCGGACAGGGGCGTGCCGCCGGTGGTCAGGGCGGACAGGCGCGCCTCGTCCAGATGACCGTCCAGGGAGGCGGACAGATCCGGCAGGACCACCGGTTCCAGGTCGAACGCCTCGATGATCTCCTTGAGATGGTCCACATCGCCCGGGGTCAGGCTTGACCCGACCAGCACGTTGAGCTGCCGGGGCCGACTGCCGGGGACCGTCCCGGCCGCCTTCGCCTCGGGCACCAGGGTGTCGATGAGGGCGGTCACCGCCAGGGCAAAGCCGGTCTCCGCCGAGCCGCAATAATCCGGGGTGTTCACCGGCACCACCGCCACTTGGGCGAATTCAGGATGCTGCATCCGGAACTCCCGCACCACCCGGTGGATGTCGGCCCCTTCCGTTTCCGACAGCCCGGTGGTGACGATCCCGATCAGAGCCGGCGCGGACTTATTGCAGATGGTGGCCAGGCCTTCCAGCAGGGCCTCATCCGCCCCCATGACCGCGCTCACCTGGTCCATGGCGGTGGTCTGCAGGGGGATGGGTTCCCGGAAGTGACGCACCAGGAATACCTTGGCAAAGGCGGTACAGCCCTGGGCGCCATGGAACATGGGCATGGCCCGATCCATGCCCAGGAACGCCAGGGCGCCGCCCAGGGGCTGGCTGGCCTTGAGGGGGCTGACGGACAGGGCCTTGTTGCGCTTGAGGATCTCGGGCATGTCAGCGGACCTCCACGGTGACGGGCATGCCGTCGGCATCCCAGGGTGCGGGTTCACGGACCCGGGGCCAGATGGGGCTTTCCAGGGTGATGGCCAGCTGACGGGCCAGTTCCAGCATCCCTTCATAGCCGGCATAGGCGTGCTCCCGTTCCTGGTTGATGTCCAGGAAGGGCATGCGGGCCTTGAGGGCGGTGTAGAGGTTGCGGCCACCGGCGATAAGCATGTCGGCCTGTGTCTCTTCGTAGATACGAAGCAGATTGGCGGGACTGCCGTCCTCGATCATGACCGCGTCCTCCCCCATCAGCTGACGGATCCGGGCCTTGTCGGCGTCGGTGGACTTGCGGGTGCCGGTGGCCACCACGGTCATGCCCAGATCCTGCAGGGCGGACACCACGGACCAGGACTTGACCCCACCGGTGTAGAGCAGCACCCGTTTGCCTCGCAGGCGATCCCGCCACGGTGCCAGGGCGGCATCAATGCGGGATTCTTCCCGGGCGATGAGATCCTCGGTGCGCCGGGTCAGATCCGGATCATCAATCAGGCAGGCAAAGTCACGCAGGGCCTGGGACATGTCCTGTACCCCGTAGAAGCTGCCCTCGAACCAGGGGGTGCCGTAGCGCTCTTCCAGCTTTCTGGCCACGTTGATCATGGCCTTGGAACAGACCAGCATGTTGGCCTGACTGCGGTGCATGGACTGGATCTGGTGGAAGCGGGCGTCCCCGGACAGGGTGCAGAGGATGCGCAGGCCCAGTTCGTCGAACAGGGGCAGCACGTGCCAGAACTCGCCGGCGATGTTGTATTCGGCAATGAGATTGACCTGATGGACCCGGATGCCGGGGCGAACCGCGGAGTCGGGGATGGGGTCCGGCTCCCGCGTGCCCACCACCTTCTTCACCATGGTCTCGCCGGCGATGCGGTTGCCCAGGTTCTTGGAGCCGTAGAAGCCGGCGGCATCCACGTGCACCACCGGTACCTCGAAGCGTTCCTGGGCGGCCTTGCAGACGGCATCCACGTCATCACCGATGAGGGCAGTGACGCAGGTGTTGTAGACGAACACCGCCGGTGGCCGGTGGGCCTCCACGGCCTGGCGGATGGCGTGGAACAGGCGCTTTTCGGAGCGGCCCATGATCACGTCCTGCTCGGTAAGGTCGGTGGTCATGCCCAGGCGGAACAGGTCCGGGCCACCGGAGGAAAGTGTACCCCGGTTGTCCCAGGTGTTACCGGCGCAGGCGATGGGGCCATGGACGATATGGGCCACATCGGCCACCGGCAGCAAAGCGATCTGGGCACCGTCGAAGGCACAGCCGCCGGCGGTGGCGCCGGGCTTGGGCCGGGTGCAGCCGCCCTTGGGCTTGTGGGTGTTGTGGGCACAGGCCGGTTCGTCCAGCAGTGCCTTGATGTCCTGAGCCTTCATGCCTTGCCTCCGCGTTTGGCGCGTTGTTGACGTGATTTATTGCAAGGAGTGGGCCAGGCCGGATGATGGCATCAAGCTATTGTTTATTTGAGACTTTCAGGAACGAATTGATTGTTGCGAATGCGACAATGGCGGGAGGATTGGAGGAAGGGTGTCATTGTGGAGGATGGGGCTCCCCCCCCTCATCCCCGGCCCTTCTCCCCCGGAGGGGAGAAGGGCGATTCATTCAGGCCTCCAGCCCGGTACGGAATTTTTCCAACGTCTGCGGCTGGCGTCCCATGGACTTGGCCAGCCAGGGCGGGGGGGAACCTTTAAGGACATCCTGCAACTGGGTGATGACTTCCGAGGCCACGCTGCCCCGGGGGAACTTCACCGGGTGCACCCCGGCGCGAATCACCTTGGCGGCGGCGGGACCACCGATGCCCTGGACATACAATACTTGGCAGTCATTCACCATGGCGGCACGGGCGGCGTTGCGGTCATCGCTCAGATCCGCAGTTTCCGTCTCGCGGATGTCCACCAAACGGGCCTCGGTGGCGGACACCTGATAAACCAGAAACCGCAGGCAAGAACCGAAATGTCCGTCCAGCTTTTCTCCGGTATTGGAGGCCATGGCGATGCGTACGGAATCGGGCATGTCACCGGACACGTAATCCTCAATGACGGGCAATCCGGGCTCCACGTCCCGTTCCCCACTGAGATACCGGACGGCCATCTCCAGGGCCTCGTCGCCGGGGCCGCCCTCCTCCCCTGATTCGGACTTGGGGCGCTTGAAAGCCTGGCGCAGATCCGCCACGGTGAGCCTGGCCAGGCCATCCTCCCGGATGGGGGCATCCACCTTCTCGATGATGGCCTCGATCAGGCGCGGTAGCTGTACCCCGGGCAGGACCCGGCTCGCCAGGGCGATACGCAGGGCGCATTCACGGTTGAGGATGTCGGGTGACATGGGAATCTCCTGATGGTGTCGATATCTGGCTCATTCATTGACACGGCAACCCATGCCGTTCGGGCCGAGCCTGTCGAAGCCCGTTGCCAGGCAGCCACCTTCGACCAGTGCCGGGTAAACAGCGCTGTCTGAAAGATGACCGTTTCAATATCACAGACGCTTGGCGCGCAGCGTGATGGGCAGCCGTGGCTCCGGGTCCATGGGCTCCAGGTAATACCGGGTACCGTCCGCCAGGGTCAGTTCCCCACCCCAGAGTCCGGGGCCTTCGTGCTCCATGGAAACGATCATCTCTTCCAGATCCTTCTTGGGGACGTACAGGGACAGGCCCCCGGCTTCGGTCTTGTTGATCATGACACTGGGCATGATGGTGTTCTCTCCGGCGAAGTAAGCCCCTCTCCCGTGGATGGAAGAGGGGCAAAGATGAGGACGCGTGGGGTTAGCGAACCAGATCGTAGTTGTAGTCCGTGTCGCCCATGATCCGAGTCTCTTCGTCCAGACGCTCCAGCACCGCGTTCACCAGGGTGGTGAGGATGTACATGCCGCCCTCATAGCCCAGGGTGGTCATGCGATGCAGGTGGTGACGGTCGAAGATGGGAAAGCCGATCCGCACCAGCGGCACTTCGAACTCCTTGCCCTTGGCCAGCGTGTCGCGCTGGATGAACTTGCCGTAGGAGTTGCCGATCAAAAAGTCCGGCTTGTCGGTGAACACCAGGGAGCGCAGGTGCCACAGGTCACAGTTGGTATGCACTTCGCTGCGGGCGCCGTAGGGGCTTTCGGAGAGGACCTTCTCCATGGCCTTCTTCCAGCGCTTGTTGGCATGGTGCACCAGGATGTGCCTGGGCTCGGCGCCCAGCTCCATCAGGAACTTAGCCATGCCCATGACGAAGTCCGCGTCCCCGTACAGGGCGTAGGTCTTGCCGTGCAACCAGGTGTGGGAGTCGGTGATCATATCCATCAGGCGACCCCGCTCCTTTTCCAGGGAGGCCGGGATCGGCTGACCGGTGAGTTCGGAGACCTTCATCAGGAACTCGTCGGTCCATTCCACCCCCATGGGGATATTCAGCTTGGGCACTTCATGGTTCCAGGTGCCCTGCACGTACTTCTTGGTCTTCTCCAGCTGCCAAGGCTGCAGCAGCAGGGTATTGATGGCGTTGGGGGCATCCTTGAGTTCTTCCTGAGTGGTACCGCCGGCATACATGCGGTACTCACCATCGGCGGGGGTGTCCAGCACCTCCTCCGGGTCGCACAGCAGGGTGGCATCCACCCCCATTTCCTTCATCATGCGCTTCATCACCCGGTAGTTGCCCAGGTAGGTCTCGAAGCCCGGTACCAGGTTGAGCTTGCCGTTCTTGCCGGGCTCCTTGCCTTCCATGTCGTTGATGGTGAAGTAACGGATGGTGCCTTCGAACATGTTGTCCCAGCCGGTGGTGTGGCTGCCCACGAAGGACGGGGTGTGGGCGTAAGGCGTGGGAAACTCTTCGGGGATGTAGCCTTCCTTCTTGGCGTTGCCGATGAAGGCATTGAGGTCGTCACCGATGACCTCGGCCATGCAGGTGGTGGAGATGGAGATCATGGCCGGCTTGTACAGGGCCTTGGCGTTCTGCAGGCCTTCCATGATGTTCTTCTGTCCGCCGAACACGGCGGCATCTTCGGTCATGGAGTCGGAGACGCAAGCGACGGGCTCACGGAAGTGCCGGTTCAGGTAGGTGCGGAAATAGGCCACGCAACCCTGGGAACCATGCACGTAGGGCAAGGTATTCTCAAAACCCAGGGAGCACAGCACTGAACCCAGGGGCTGGCAGGCCTTGGCCGGGTCCACGGTCAGGGCCTCGCGCTGGAAGTTCAGCTCCTTGTACTCTTCCGTGGTGGTCCATTCGAAGATCTCACGCACTTTCTCGGGGCTGTGGGCCTCCTCGGCGACGGCCCGCTTGCGGGCCAGGACTTCCTGATACTCCTCGCTCTGGAACAGGGGGTAGCAGGGTTTGATGTTTTCTGCGTTCTGGCTCATGGTAATTTCTCCTGCCGCGCCACCAATCTGTGGACGAACGGTCTGGAATGACATCTGTCGGTGGCCGTGGCGCCGGTTACGGCGGCGCCACGGTCAGGTTCAGGCGGCCTTGGCGGCAGCGTCAGCTTTCTTCCACGGGGCCTGGAGCTTGTCCCAGCAGGGATTGTTCAGGGTCATATCCATGTCCCGGGCGAAGATGGCAAAACCGTCGTAGCCGTGGTACGGACCGGAGTAATCCCAGGAGTGCATCTGCCGGAAGGGAATGCCCATCTTCTGGAAGATGTATTTCTCCTTGATCCCGGAACCCACCAGGTCGGGACGCACCCGCTTGACGAACTCTTCCAGCTCATAGCCGGTGACGTCGTCATACAGCAGCGTGCCTTCACCCAGGTCCTTGATGGTGCGGTCGTAGTCGTCGTTATGAGCAAACTCGTAACCGGCACCCACCACTTCCATGCCCAGGTCCTCGTAGGCGCCCACCACGTGACGGGGGCGCAGGCCACCCACGTAGAGCATCACCTTGCGGCCTTCCAGGCGCGGACGGTACTTCTCGATGATGGCGTTCATCTCGGACGTGTACTTGGCGATCACCCGCTCCGCCCCTTCCTGGATCTTCTCATCGAAGAGCGAGGCGATCTTGCGCAGGCTCTCGGCGATCTTGGTGGGGCCGAAGAAGTTGTATTCCATCCACGGAATGCCGTACTTCTCTTCCATGTGACGGGCCAGGTAGTTCATGGAGCGATAGCAGTGCAGCAGGTTCACCTTGGCCTTGGGGGCCAGTTCCAGCTCGGAGATGGTGCCGTCGCCGGACCACTGAGCCACTACCCGCAGGCCCATTTCCTCCAGCAGGATGCGGGAAGCCCAGGCGTCGCCGCCGATATTGTAGTCACCGGTCAGGGCCACGTCGTAGGGGGTGGACTCGAAGCTGTTGTCATCATCCCGGTTGGGCAGCACCCAGTCGCGGATGGCGTCGTTGGCAATGTGGTGACCCAGGGACTGGGACACACCGCGGAAGCCTTCACAGCGCAGCGGCACCACCGGCTTTTCCAGTTCCTTGGCCTTTTTCTTGGAGACGGATTCGATGTCGTCACCGATCAGCCCCACCGGGCACTCGGACTGGATGCTGATGCCCTTGTGCAGGGGGAACAGGGTCTGGATCTCGTCAATGAGCTTTTCCAGCTTCTTGTCACCGCCGAAGACGATGTCCTTTTCCTGGAAATCGGAGGTGAAATTCATGGTGCCGAAGACATTCACACCGGTGTGGCCGGTGTAGTAGTTGCGGCGACCGGCGCGGGAATACTGGCCGCAGCCGACGGGGCCATGAGAGATATGGACCATGTCCTTGATGGGACCCCAGACCACGCCCTTGGAACCGGCGTAAGCGCAGCCGCGGATGGTCATCACCCCGGGAACCGACTTGCGGTTGGAGACGATGCACTTCTTGGCCTGTTCGGTATTGGGATCACTGACAGCCAGGTGCTTCGCACGGTCCTTCCGGGCTTTCTCCGGATAGACCTCGAGGACTTCCTGGATCAGGGCCTCGGCTTCTTCGCGTTTCATTGCGCACATTGCGATTTGCTCCTCTTGCGCCGCCACTAATCCGTGGACGTACGCCAGGTGGAATTCTCATGAACACGCCGCTGCGCGGCGCGCCTGCCGGCGGAAGGCCCCCACGGGGCACCTCCCTTCCGGCCTGAACCCTTATGCGGTGGCTTCTTCTTCCGCGGTCTTGCCGACGATGCTCTCGTCTTCCGCGTCCAGGATGCCGAATTGCATCAGCAGGTCTTCCAGCTCATCCATGGTGCAGGGGGTGGGGACCACGAACAGCTTGTTGTCGATGACCTTTTGGGCCAGTGCCCGGTACTCGTCGGCCTGCTTGGCCTTGGGGTCATACTCGATCACGGTCATGCGGCGAATTTCGGCCCGCTGCACCACGTTGTCGCGGGGCACGAAGTGAATCATCTGGGTGCCCAGCTTTTCGGCCAGGGCGACGATCAGGTCGTCTTCACGGTCGGTGTTGCGGCTGTTGCAGATCAGACCGGCCAGACGGACACTGCCGGAACTGGCATACTTCACGATCCCCTTGGCGATGTTGTTGGCCGCGAACATGGCCATCATCTCGCCGGAAACCACGATGTAGATTTCCTGGGCCTTGTTTTCGCGGATGGGCATGGCGAAACCGCCGCAGACCACGTCGCCGAGCACGTCGTAGAAGACGAAGTCCAGGTCTTCTTCATAGGCGCCTTCCTCTTCGAGGAAGTTGATGGCGGTGATGACGCCGCGGCCGGCGCAACCCACGCCCGGCTCGGGACCGCCGGACTCGACACACTTGATGCCGGCGTAGCCGGTCTTGAGTACGTCTTCCAGTTCCAGGTCTTCCACGCTGCCGGCATCGGCGGCCATCTGCATGATGGTATCCTGGGCCTTGGCGTGCAGGATCAGACGGGTGGAGTCGGCCTTGGGGTCGCAACCGACGATCATGATCTTCTTGCCGGCCTCGGCCAGGGCCGCGACCAGGTTCTGAGTGGTGGTGGACTTGCCGATACCGCCTTTACCGTAGATTGCACATTGACGAAGGGCCATGGCTTTGTTCTCCTCTGCCTGACTGTTGCGATTGGGTGTGCGTGCACCCTGTATTCAGCAAACCCCGTGCCAATCGCAAAATAAATGCATAAGCCTCTGTTTATTAAGTTAAAAACACTCTTTAGACAATCCGACATTGCACGTGAGATACACGACAAAGACCCCCGTTCTGTATGGATAACGACACCCCGCCGCCCCCTTCCCTACCCGCTGAAGCCCGTCTGCCCATCAATCGCTGCAATCTGCCCGCGGTGATCCTGGGCAGCCTCACCTTCCAGGATCACCCCGCCCCACTGGAACTGGATGGAGTCAGGGCCCTGCATGGGGATTTGTGGCGTCATTTGGATGGGCTGGATGACGCAGCGGTCCGTATCCATGACTTCATGGCCTACATGCGCGGCCACTTCTGCCTGGATGATCCGGTGGCCTGCGGGCTGACGCTGGGGGAAGAAGGCGGTCGGGCGCGGGCGGATTACCTGCGCACCCTCCGGGGCTGGTGGTTCAACCCGGATGGCCGGGAGGCGGCGGTCGTCAAGGGCTGGGTGGAATCCCGTTTCGGGCTGATCACCCGTTTTCACCGCGAACCCCTGCCGGATGCGGAGTCGGAGGCCTACGGGCGGTTCATGCAGGAACGGGTCTGTGGGGTTTACAACACCAATGCCCTGGAATCACAGTTGGACCTGCTGTACTCCTACACCCAGTATGAACTGCGGCGGCGGGCACCCGCACGCACCCATCTCACCCTGTACCGGGGCGTGAACCGGCTGGCGGACCACGAGGTGCTGGCCCATCTGTCCGGCGGCGAGGCCTTGGTGCTGTTGAATAACGTGAATGCCTTCAGCGCGGTGCGGGAACGGGCGGACGAGTTCGGGGACTACATCCTGACGGTGAAGGTGCCAACGACCAAGGTCTGCTGCTTCCAGGACCTGCTACCGGGGGTGCTGCAGGGCGAGGGAGAGCACCTGGTGATCGGCGGGGTGTACCGGGTGAAGGTCAGCCTGATGTAAGCCCCCTCTGTGGAGAGAGGCGCCCGCCATCAGGGCTATTTCGGCCGGCGATACCAAAACCAGGTGAGCCGGCGCGAACGCAGGGCAAAAGGCACCAGCAGCACCGTCGCCGTCACCAGAAAATGCTGCCAGGGAGAAAACCACTGGGCCTTGCGCCCGGAGGTCCGTACCGTCGGTTCCGGCAGCACGTGAAACCGCTGCCCGTGGCGCCGCCCCCAGCGCTTGAGGCGGCGGGACAGAAACACCTCCTCCCCCGCATAGACCTTTTCACTGAAGCCGCCCACGGCCTGGAAGGCCTCGCGGGTGCAGAAGATATAGCATCCGGCCACCAGTCCCAGGGACAGGGACAACCAGTTCCAGAAACGGGCCCCCAGCCGATAGAACCCGTAATCCAGGTGGTCAAACTCCACCCGCGCCCCACCGGCGCAGATCCGCCCCGAGGCCAGGGCATCCAGACTGGCCCGCAACAGTGCTGAGGTAGGCCAGGTATCGGCGTCTACGAAAATCAGCCAGTGTCCCCGCGCCACCTCCGCACCCGCATTGCGGGCGCGGGCGATACGGCGCACCGGCTCATGAACCACGACGGCGCCTGCCGCCCGGGCGATGTCAGCGGTGTCGTCGTCGGAATCATTATCGACGACGATGATTTCACACGACTCCGGCAGGCCGTTACAGGCCTGCCTCAGGTTGTCCAGGGTGCGCCCCAGCAACTCGGCCTCGTTCCAGGCGGGAATGACGAAGGAGACCTGGGGCGCGGTCTTCGGCATCAGCCCACCCAGACCCGGGCATTTCTGAACATCCGCAGCCACGGGCCATCCTCGGCCCAGTCCCGGGGATGCCAGGAATACTGCACGGTACGGAACACCCGCTCCGGGTGAGGCATCATGATGGTCACTCGGCCGTCCTCCGTGGTCAGCCCGGTGATGCCCAGGGGGGAGCCGTTGGGGTTGGCCGGATAGTGCCGCGCCAGTTCACCCCGGTTATCCACGTAGCGCAGGGACACCATCCCCGAGTCCATCACCCCTTTAGCCGAGTCACCACCGAAGTCCGCCCTGCCCTCGCCGTGAGCCACGGCGATGGGCAGCCGGGACCCTTCCATGCCCTTGAGCAGCACCGACGGGCTGGGCATCACCTCCACCAGGGACAGGCGGGCCTCGAACTGCTCCGAGCGGTTGCGCTCGAAACGGGGCCAGTGACCGGCACCGGGGATCAGTTCCTTGAGCTGGGACAGCATCTGGCAGCCGTTGCACACCCCCAGGGAGAAGGTGTCCGGACGGTGGAAAAAGGCCTGGAAGGCCTCGCGCAGGCGGGGGTTGAAGAGGATGGAACGGGCCCAGCCGCCACCGGCGCCCAGCACGTCCCCATAGGAGAAGCCGCCGCAGGCCACCAGACCGCGGAAGTCCGCCAGGTCCACCCGGCCCTCGATGAGGTCGGTCATGTGCACGTCCACGGCGGCAAAACCAGACAGGTGGAACGCGGCGGCCATCTCCACCTGGCCGTTCACCCCCTGCTCCCGAAGGATCGCCACCCGGGGACGGGTGCCGGTCTGGATGAACGGCAGGGCCGGGTCCTCGGACGGATCAAAGCCCAGTACCGGGGTCAGGCCGGGATCTGACTCATCGGCCAGGGCCTCGAAGGCCTCCCGGGCGCAGTCGGGGTCATCCCGCAGGGCCTGCATGCGGTAGCTGGTTTCGGCCCAGCACGAGTACAGCTCGCTGCGGGGGGCCTGGAACAGGATCTCGTGGCCCCGACGGAAGACGATGCTCTGCTCGTCATTGAGGCTGCCGATGACGTGGCTGTGATGGCCCAGACCGGCGTTATTGAGCAGCGCCAGCACGTCCTCCACGGCATCGTGAGAGACCTGCACCACCGCCCCCAGCTCCTCGCAGAACAGGGCGGCATGGTCGTCATCCCCCAGGTCGTCCAGGTGGACGGTGATGCCGGTGCGACCGGCGAAGGCCATCTCGCACAGGGTGGCCAGCAACCCACCGTCGGAACGATCGTGATAGGCCAGCAGGTGGCCTTCCCGGTTGAGTTCCTGAATGGCGGCGAAGAAGCGCTTGAGCATGTCCGGATCATCCAGATCCGGGGCGTGGTGACCCACCTGGCCGAACACCTGGGCCAGGGCGGAGCCGGCCAGACGGCGGTGACCCTTGCCCAGGTCGATGAGGATCAGATCCGTATCCCCCTGGTCGGTCACCAGCTGAGGCGTGAGGGTGCTGCGCACGTCGCTCACCGGGGCGAAGGCGGAGATGATCAGGGACAGGGGGGCGCTCATCACCCGTTCCTCGCCGTCCTGCCGCCAGACCGTGCGCATGGACAGGGAGTCCTTGCCCACCGGGATGGCGATGCCCAGGCGGGGACACAGCGCCTCCCCCACGGCCCTGACGGTGTCGAACAGGGCGGCGTCCTCCCCCGGGTGACCGGCGGCGGCCATCCAGTTGGCGGAGAGGCGGATCAGGGACAGATCGTCCACCGCCGCCGCGGCCATGTTGGTGATGGCCTCGCCGATGGCCATGCGTCCGGAGGCGGCGGGATGCACCAGGGCGATGGGGGTGCGCTCGCCCATGGCCATGGCCTCGCCGGTATGGGACCAATAGTCGCTGGCGGTCACCGCTACGTCCGCCACCGGCACCTGCCAGGGGCCGACCATCTGATCCCGGGTCACGAGCCCGGTCACGGTGCGGTCACCGATGGTGATGAGGAAGGACTTGGAGGCCACGGCGGGCAGCCGCAGCACCCGACGCACGGCCTCGCCCAGGTCCATCACCGAGGTATCCACCTCCGGTTTCTGGAAGCTGCGGTGGTGCACGTCCCGGAGCATCTTCGGGGGCTTGCCCAGCAGCACTTCCATGGGCAGGTCCACCGGGTGATTGGCGAACAGGGCATCCCCCACCAGCAGACGCCGCTCGGCGGTGGCCGTGCCCACCACGGCAAAGGGTGCCCGCTCCCGTTCACACAGGGCGGTGAAGGCCTCCAGGCGCCGGGCATCGATGGCCAGGACGTAGCGTTCCTGGGCCTCGTTGCACCAGATCTCCATGGGGGAGAGCCCCGGTTCGTCGGAGGGCACGGTACGCAGCTCGATGCTGCCGCCACGGCCGGCGTCGTTGAGGATCTCGGGGATGGCGTTGGAGAGGCCACCGGCCCCCACGTCATGGATGGAAAGGATGGGATTGTCCGCGCCCAGGGCGGTACAGCGGTCGATGACCTCCTGGCAGCGGCGCTCGATCTCTGGGTTGCCCCGCTGCACGGAGGCAAAGTCCAGCGCCAGGGCGCTCTCGCCGCTGGCCATGGAGGAAGCAGCGCCGCCGCCCAGACCGATGAGCATGGCCGGCCCGCCCAGCACCACCACGGGGGTGCCTTCCGGCAGGGCCAGCTTCTCCACGTGCTCGGCGCGGATGCTGCCCACACCGCCGGCGATCATGATGGGCTTGTGATAGCCCTTGAGTTCCGGCTCCCCGGCACCGGGCACCAGGGCCTCGTAGGTGCGGAAGTAGCCCGCCAGGGCGGGACGGCCGAATTCGTTGTTGAAGGCGGCGGCGCCGATGGGGCCGTCCAGCATGATCTGGCGAGCGGATTCGATGCGCTCGGGCTTGCCGAAGTCCTGTTCCCAGGGCTGCTCGAAACCGGGGATGCGCAGGTTGGAGACCGAGAATCCGGTCAGCCCCGCCTTGGGCTTGGAACCCCGGCCGGTGGCGCCCTCGTCACGGATCTCGCCGCCGGAACCGGTGGCCGCACCCGGGAACGGGGAGATGGCGGTGGGGTGGTTGTGGGTCTCCACTTTCATGATGATGGGCAGATCCAGCGGTTGATCCCGATATTCGCCGGTCACAGGGTCCGGGGTCAGGCGGCGGGCCTTGTGGCCCTGGATCACCGAGGCGTTGTCCCGGTAGGCGGAAAGGATGCCTTCCGGGGCATGGGCATGGGTATTGCGGATCATGGCAAACAGGGTCTTTTCCTGAGGCCTGCCGTCGATCACCCAGTCCGCATTGAAGATCTTGTGGCGGCAGTGCTCCGAATTGGCCTGGGCGAACATCATCAGCTCCACGTCGGAGGGATCCCGGCCCAGGGCCTCGTAGGCGTCGGCCAGGTACTCGATCTCGTCCTGGGTCAGGGCCAGGCCCAGTTCCCCGTTCACCCGGGCCAGGACACCATGGGGGTCGTCCCCCAGGGGGATCGTCCGCAGCGGTGCCGGCTCCGCGTTGGAGAACAGGGCCACCGCCTCATCTCGTTCATGCAGGACGGTTTCGGTCATGCGGTCATGGATCAGGGGCAGGATGCGCGCCAGGGCATCGGCATCCAGGGGGGCGTCGCTGTCGATCCACCAGGTGATGCCCCGCTCGATGCGCCTGACCACGCCGTCCAGGCCGCAGTTGCGGGCAATGTCGGTGGCCTTGCTGGACCAGGGGGAGATGGTGCCGATGCGGGGGACCACCAGGATCAGCCGGCCCCGACCTTCGTCGGCGGTGCCGCCACCGTAGGTCAGCAACTGTTCCAGCACCCGGCGTTCCTGGGTACCCGGTTCCCGTTCCGTCTGCACGAAGTGCTCGAAACGGGCACTGACGCCGGAGATGGTCGGCACCGCTTGGCGCAGGGCCTCCAGCAGGCGTTGGCGGCGGAAGGTGGAGAGGGAAGGACTACCCGGCAGACACAGCATTGATGACCCCGAACTTACGGTGCGTAAAAGGGGCAATGATACTGCAAAGCGGCCGGGGACGGGGACGGAGTTCGCCGACTTGCCGCCCTTGGCGCGGGCTTCGTATACTCCGGCCACCCGCAAAATTCCTACCATAATACACAACCACTTCTGACAGGACGTGCCATGACCATCCAGTCCTTCCATCCCCCCGTTCGCACCCTGATGGGCCCCGGCCCCTCCGATATCGCCCCCCGGGTGCTGGCTGCCATGAGCCGTCCCATCATCGGTCACCTGGACCCGGCCTTCGTCGGCATGATGGATCAGATGAAAGGCCTCCTGCAGTATGCCTTCCAGACCCGGAATGCCCTGACCCTGCCCGTCTCTGCCCCCGGTTCCGCCGGCATGGAGACCTGCTTCGTCAACCTGGTGGAACCCGGCGACACCGTGGTGGTGTGCATCAACGGCGTGTTCGGCATGCGCATGAAGGAAAACGTGGAACGCTGCGGCGGCACCCCGGTGGTGGTGGAGTGTGAGTGGGGTCGTCCGGTGGACCCCCAACAGCTGGAAGACACCCTCAAGGCCCACCCCGATGCCCGTCTGGTGGCCTTCGTCCACGCCGAGACCTCCACCGGGGCCTGCTCCGATGTGAAGACCCTCACCCAGGTGGCCCATGCCTATGACTGTCTGGTGATCGTGGACACCGTCACCGGCCTGGGCGGCTGTGAGCTGCGGGTGGACGACTGGGGCGTGGACGCCATCTACTCCGGTACCCAGAAGTGTCTGTCCTGCACCCCGGGCCTGGCACCGGTGAGCTTCAGCGAGGCCGCGGTGGCCCGCATCAAGGGACGCAAGCATCCGGTGCAGAGCTGGTTCATGGACCTGAACCTGGTCATGGGCTACTGGGGTCCCAATGCCAAGCGGGCCTATCACCACACCGCGCCCATCAATGCCCTCTATGCCCTCCACGAGGCCCTGGTACTGCTGCAGGAAGAAGGTCTGGAGAATGCCTGGGCGCGGCACCGGCATCATCACGAGGCCCTGAAGGCGGGCCTACAGGCCATGGGTCTGAACCTGCTGGTGGACGAGGCCCACCGCCTGCCCCAGCTCAATGCGGTGAAGGTGCCCGACGGCGTGGACGAAGCCCGGGTGCGCGGTCTGCTGCTGGAGCGCTACGGCCTGGAAATCGGCGCCGGACTGGGGCCGCTAGCGGGCAAGATCTGGCGTATCGGCCTGATGGGTTTTGGCTGCAACCGCAAGAACGTGCAACTCTGCCTGCATGCCCTGGAAGCGGTGCTGCTGGAAATGAACGCCCCCATCGAGCGCGGCCATGCCATGCCTGCCGCATCGCGGGTATACGCCGGCTAAGCGGGGAGACAGTCACCCGCCATCAATGCTCGGGCCTGGGTGGTGACAGCTTCCGCCACCCGGCCATCCAGGGCACTTCGCCATGGGTGAGGAATGGACGCCTCACCGTACAGGGCACCGGCAATCATCCCGGCGATGGCCCCGGTGGTATCCGCATCCCCGCCCCGATTAACCACGTCCACCAGGCAGTCTTCAAAGTTGTCCGTGTCGAACAGGGCCTGAAACACCGCCCTCAGGGTGTGGACGATGAACCCGCTGGGGTTTTCCTCCCGCTTGCCCCGAAACCGGAACTCCGGATGGGCCGTCACCAGGGCCTCCACCGGCCCCTGGATCAGATCCGCGGGGCCGCAACCCTGGATGGCCATCCGTACCATGGTCGCCACGCAGACCGTCCCCGCATCGGACAGGGGATGGTGGTGGGTGATCCGTCCCTGCAGATAACAGGCTTCATTGAGGGCGTCCAGGGGCTGGTCCAGGGTCGCCAGCACCACGGGCAGAACGCGCATGCAGGCGCCATTGCCGGCATCATTGTCGTTGAGGGGCGTCTCGATCTCGCCGGTCCGGCGATAACGGATGATGCCGCGGCGCACGGTATGACCGATATCCACCGGGCGATCCCGCATCCATTGACTGAAGGCCTCGGCCATGGCCACCCCGTCCAGGGTATCGGACGCCAGAATCGCCCTGCCCAGGGCCAGGCTCATAGTGGTGTCGTCGGTCACTGTGCCGGGTTTGAGGTGCAGCCAGCCGCCGCCGATGATGCGCCGATGCACCCCGTGATCAGCCTGGATCTCCCGTGGGGTCATGAACTCCACCGTCGCCCCCAGGGCATCCCCCACGGCCAGCCCCAGATAGGCACCCAGTCCGCGTTGCAGCGCGCTTCCCGACAATTAGACCTCCGGCCCGAAGCACACCGCATGATCCTGACAGACCTCGCAGGACGGTGACCGGCAGATCAGGATGCCTTCCGCCAGGCACAGCTGGCGATAGAGAAACTTCTTCCACTTCATGTCCCGGTCGTTGAGTTCGACCAGTCCCGGGAAGTTGTCCCGCATCAACCAGGAAAGTTGATCGCGGCTCTGCAGCCCCAGGTCCTGCCAGAGGTGATCAGGCCCCATGCAGGCGGCGGCCACGATACCCGCCAGCCAGACCTCCGAGGGATCCTGCCCCCGGCGATGGGACAGCAGCAGTTCGCGCAGTTCCCGCCGCTCATCCATACGCTGGACCTCCACCGGCTCCAGGGCCGGGGGATTGAGCATCAGCCCGGGGAAGTGACGGCCGAGCAGCTGCCGGTATTCGCTGCCGGACAGCCCCATGTGGACCGGCAAGACGCTGCGTCCCCCTACCCAGGCGGACAGCAGACAGGCCAGCAGGCCATCGTTGGGCAGCCCCCCGGTGTGGGCAAGCACCCGGTCGTGAAGGGTGTCCGCCCTGCCCTCAGGACCGTCGGCAACAGGAGCATCCCGGCCGTGGATCAGGGGCCGACCGGTGGTATGACGGTGACCATGGGGGATCTTCTTCCAATGCACGGTGCCCACTGCCACGGGCGTTTCGCAATACGACGCTGCCATGTTCGGTGTCATGGAGACATCCTCATGTTGCCTGCCATGCCTGCCGTCGGGACGGCCGCACGCGCAGGGTGGCGATCAGGCACATTGAATGGCCTCGCGCTCGGACATGTCCAGGCGGCCGGCGGCCATCATCTCCCGGTACACGGCCATCACCGCATCCTCAATGGGTGCCATGGCGTGTTCACCGTTGGGCATGATCCCGGCCGCCTCCAGCACCGACCAGGGCTCGATACCGATACGGGCGCAAAGCAGCACCTCGCAGTCCTCCAGGGCACGCACCGTGCTGGCCAGCACCTGGGTCCGGTCATTGCAGGCATCCGGTCCGGAGCAGTACAGGTCCGCCCGACGGTGCCCCTCGAAACGGACCCCTTCCGGCGTGGCCTTGTAGATCAGGAACTCCCGGGCATACCCGAAATGCTGATTGACCAGCCCCCCCCCCTTGGTGGCGACCGCCATCAGCACCGGGCGCGTTGTCTGGTGCGCGACAGGCCTTGCCGATGGCATTGAAGTCACAGTGTCCCCCTGGCGCTTGCGCGCCGCCATGCGTTCCCGAATCGAGGCCTGAACCTGATCCCGGCGTTCACGGACCACGTCATAATTCAGCGGGGCCTGATCGATGCGCTCCAGGCTGAATTCCTCGCCCCGATCCTCACCCAGCATACCCACCGCGTCGGCACGACACTGGCGACAATGGCGCATCATGTTCATGTTGCCCCCGCACTCATCCCGCAGGGCGGATAGCTCCGCTTCCGTGGGTCCGCGCCGGCCGTTGAGACCGAAATAGGTGCCATGGGCCGGATCGGAGATCAGGGGCATGACATTGTGCAGGAAGGCCCCCTTTTCCTTGACCATGCGGGAGACTTCCTTGAGATGGCGATCATTGATGTCCGGGATCATGACCGAGTTCACCTTCACCAGGACACCCTGCTCCACCAGCATCTCCAGGCCTTTCTGCTGCTGACGAATCAGGATCTCCGCCCCTTCCCGTCCGAACACTCGCCGACGCTCCCACAGTATCCAGGGGTGGATGCGGGCACCGATCTCAGGATCGATGCTGTTGATGGTGATGGTGACGTGGTCCACGCCCAGCGCGACCAGTTCATCCACATGCTGGGGTAGTGCCAGACCGTTGGTGGACAGGCAAAGCTTGATGCCGGGGTCCTGCTCCCGAATGCCGCGGAAGGTGGCGAAGGTGCGGGTGGGATTGGCCAAGGCATCACCGGGACCGGCGATGCCCACCACGGTCATTTCGGGAATGCCGGCCGCGACGGTGAGGGCCTTATGGATGGCCTGGGCCGGCTTGAGCACCTCGGACACCACGCCGGGGCGGGACTCATTGGAGCAGTCGTACTTGCGGTTGCAGTAATGGCACTGGATGTTGCAGGCCGGGGCCACCGCCAGATGCATACGGGCAAAGTGGTGGTGGGCCTCTTCCGAGTAACAGGGATGATCCTGGATCTTGGCCTGAATATGGGCAGGCAACCCCCCATTCTGACCGGTACCGCAGCCGGAACCGGCACTGGGCTTGGGGTTGGAGCACCCGCCCTGGACGGTGACGGGGATCTCAATGATTCTGTGGGGCTTTGGGTCCATCACAATCCTCCCAGGGTGCCCGCCGCAGCGGGATTGACTTGGTTTTCCAGGAGGAATGCAAGACTTGTGCCCAGTCTTTATATAGTTTTATTTCACTGTTTTTATTAGATTTTAAAAAGATCAGTCAGTACGAATGTGGGGCTTCCCACAGGGGAATGTCGGGAAGGGAACAGCTACACAAAGCCGTAACGGGGAATGACCGCCTGCGGATGCAGGTCGAATTGCTCGTCATAACCTACCTGAACCAGGTACAGACCATCCGGTGGCGCCGTCACCCCGCCCTGACTGCGATCCCGGGCCTCCCGCAGCTCCGCCAGCCACTCGCTGGGCCGCTCTCCCCGGCCCACGCACATGAGCGCCCCGGCGATATTGCGCACCATATGATGCAAAAAGGCATTGGCGCGAATGTCCAGATAGATGAAATCCCCGTCGCGGGTCACCGAGACCGACTGCACCTCCCGGATGGGATGACGGGCCTGGCAACCCAGGGCGCGGAAACTGCTGAAATCGTGTTCGCCCAGCAGATGCTGAGCGGCCTCGTGCATGGGCTCCGCCGCCAGGGGCCGGTGATACCAGGTCACCCGCCCCCGCAGGATGGCGGGCCGGGCCACCCGGTTCAGGAAGACATAGCGATAGCGGCGCCAGCGGGCGGAAAACCGGGCGTGGAAATCCGGCGCCACGGGCCTGACCCATTGCAGACCGATCTCCCGCGTCAGATTGCTGTTGCCGCCCAGCAGCCAGGCATGGGGCGGACGTTCGGCCGTGGTATCGAAATGCACGATCTGGCAGGTGGCATGCACCCCGGCATCGGTACGGCCGGCACAGGTCACCTGCACTGGATGATCGGCCACCTTGGCCAGAGCCTTTTCCACCAGGGGCTGGATGGTGCGGCCATCCTTCTGCTGCTGCCAACCCCGGAATCCGGAGCCGTCGTATTCAAGTCCGATCGCCAGTCGACGCGGGGTATGGTTCATTGGATTCGCAGGGCATGAATGGGAGGCGGGATGATACCAGTTCCCGGAATCAGTGCAGGGCGGCCAGCAGCAGCGGCAGGAGAATCAGGCACAGCAGCAGCCACTGACGCAGCCCCGGCGGCGGCGCGGGATCGAGATGAATGGGCTCGAGCGGCGCCTTTTCCGCCTGCTCCAGTACCTCGCTGAACAGGCCGGTGGCACGACGGCCCAATCCCTGAAGCCGGGCCATGGCGCCTTCCGGCGGTCTCTCGGGGCGGCCGGCCGCAACCAGGATACGCACCTGGGGCAACGCCTCCAGGGTCAATACCAGGCGAACGGCGAAGCGCTCCCTGGGCAGGCCCAGCGGCGCCAGGGGACGGGTGAGCCACAACAGGCCCTTGACCAGGGATTCCCGTGAGGTGACCTGCAGCAACCAGACCACCGCGGCCACCGCCAGCACCAGCACCAGGGTGCGCTGCAGGCCCATCACCAGACCTTCCCGGGCCGGGGACCAGGCCCCCGCCCATTCCAGCAGTGGTGTGCCCGGAGTAAACCAGCCGAAGATCAGGATGATGGAGAGAAAGAACCATTTGAGACGACGGGACATCTCCAGGAAACGCCCCACCCCCGCGGGGCCGGTGGCCGCCAGCGCGACGGCGGCCAGCCCCACCCCCACGCCCAGTACGGCCCAGTTCGCCTGGGCCACACCCAGGATGAACAGGATGACACCCAGGATCTTCAGGGCCGGATGCATCGGCTCAGACATTCACCTACCCCGGAGAATTTCAGCGGAGCTGATTCAGGAGATCCCGAGCCTCCTGCTTCTGCAGGGCATCGCCTTCTGCCAGGACTTCTTCCAGGGTGGCGCGGGCGCCTTCTGCATCCCCCATGTCGATATAGGCACGGGCCAGATCCAGCTTGGTGCTGACTTCGTCGCCGAGACCGAAGGCATCTTCCAGGCCCTCGGTATCATCCTCAAGGTTTCTCAGATCCTCCTCCGTAAAGGAGTCATCCAGAAGGCCCATGGTGTCGTCCGCGTCCGCTTCACCGTACCTGCCGCCGGCCGTGTCTTCAGGCTCCGGGGGTATCCGGGCGGTTGCATCATCATCCGCCCAGTCCAGATCCTTGAAATCAATCTCGACCGTCGCGTCATTACCCGAAGCCGGTGATTGCGTGCCGCGACCTGCCTCGCGGGAGGGCGCCTGCTCATCCAGGCCGAGATTGACCGTCTCGTCTTCCTGATTCACCGTCGCCGGGCCGGGCATCGAGGTATCCGATTCCAGGTCGTCAATCTCGAAATCCAGATCCCCCAGGGCGAACTGCAGGGTTTCGTCCTCATCCTTCACCCTTGCTGCATCCTGGGCCGGCTTGGCCGTCGGGGCATCATCAGGTCCGGTATTCTGCAATCGGGTCGGTGCGTCTTCGTCGCCGGACAGCAGCGACGTGGGCGCATCGTCATCGCCATCGGACCGGCCCGTCATTTGGGTATCCATGTCATCGTGGATGTCGAAATCCACCTCCCCCAGGGATACCTCAAGATCCTGTGCATCCAGGATCAGATCGCTGTCATCCGCCCTCGCCGGAGGCGACAGGGACGAGGTTCTCTGCCCGGCCTGATAGAGGCTGTTCCCCGGACTCAGTTCCTGTCCCATGGTCACCAGGCGGTCCCACAGGGCGGAAGTACGGTCCCCCTTCTGCTCGAACATCCGTGCCGCCGTCTCATCAAACGCGGCTTGGTTGCCGGTGGCAAAGTAGGTTTCCGCCAGTTTGAACTGGTAGTCGGGGCGGTCGGGCGCGCGGCCCAGTGCTTCCTTCAGCAGGTCCTCGGCCTGCTGGTACAGGCCGTAGGCCAGATACACATCGGCTTCGGCGATGGTGTCGTCATTGACCACTTCATCCCAGCTACCTGCTTCAGGAGGCGCGCCGTCAGCGGCGGCAGGGGACGCAGGGACTGCCGGCAACTGGGTTTCCACGGTATCCATCATGGCCGTGGAGGTCAGATCGACCGGGGCCTTTTCCGCGGTCACCGTCGCCTCGGATGAGGCGGGCCTGGCCGCGGCCAGACCGGCACCCGCAACCCCGGTGGCCAGGGTGGTGGCACCGGATCCGGAAGATACCGCATCCTGCCCCCGGTAGTGGGGCTCAGGCGCGATGCTCGGCTCCCCGGCCGCATCAGCCTGACCGCGCAAACGCCGCAGCGCCAACAGGATCAGGGCGAGGATAAGCAGGATGCCGAAGCCTCCTCCGATCAGCAGGGAAGGACTACGCAACAGTTCGGCCAGGAAGCCGGCGGCCTGAGGCTGAGGCGCCGGTGCAGTGACGGGAGGCTGCGGGGCCGGGGTGATCGGGGCCGGAATCGGAGCTGCCGATACGGGGTCATCCGTCACTATCGGCGGTAACGGCCGGGGGGTCATGGGTGCCGTGGGCGACACCGGCACCGGCAGGGCATCCAGGTCCTCGCCCTGGGCAACGGCCAGCTGTCGCTGAAGTTGCGCCAGTTGCTGGTTATTCAGTGCCAGCAGGCGCCCCTGCCGCTCCAGCAGGTCTTCCAGTTCGCGAATGCGCTCTCGCAATTCGAGACCTTCCTGGCGCCGGGTTTCACTGGTCTCCCGCAACAGGGCCAGATCCTGTTCCAGCCGCGCCGTTCCGTCGACAGACCGGGCATCGGACTCGGCCACGATCTCCAGACGTCCATCATCCGTCTCCCGCGGCGCCGGATCCGGTTGGGACACGGCGGGGGGGGCAGGCGGTATATCCGGCGTGGCCGGAAGCTGGGGTCTGGGGGCCTCTTCGGCGGCCCTGGCCCGATACTCCCGCCACAGACGATGCTGGCCGGCCACTTCACGGCGGGCCTCGGCCGCACTCAGGGCCATGACCTCGTCACGCTCGGGCACCCGGAGCACGCTGCCGCTGCGAACATTGTTGATGTTGTTGTCGGTGAACGCCTCGGGATTGGCACGCAACAGGGCCATCATCATCTGTTCGACCGAGATTCCGGCATCGGGACGCAGCCGCGTGCCCAGATCCCACATGGTATCCCCTGCCCTGACCCGGTAAGTGGAGGGAGCGGCCACGGTATCCGGGCGCGGGGTGGTGGGAGGTGCGGACGGGCGCCGATCGACGGGGGCGGCCAGGGTCGGTGCCGGTGGTGGTGCCCGCTCGAACATGGTGGGCGGGTCAAGAAGTACCGTGTACTCACGCACCAGCCGGCCACTGGGCCAGCTGGCTTCAATCAGGAAATTCAGGAAGGGTTCGCGGATGGGGTTGCGGGAGGTGACACGGACCACGTGCCGCCCATCCGCCGTGGTGACCGGCTCGAACTGCAGATCGGAGAGCAGGTGGGAGCGATCGATGCCGAGCCGCTGAAAGAGGGCATCGGGCGCCAGCCTGACCACCAGATCTTCCATCTCCCCAGGGCGCACGGACAGGAGATGGATCTCCGCCCGCAGAGGCTGATTCAGTGCCGAACGGGTCTCGATCTCCCCCAGGCCAAGGGCAAGAGTCGCCCCCGGCGCCATGAGTGCCCACAAGGCGGTTCCCAAAGCCAGTCTGCGCACAGCATGTCCCCTTTCTGAAACGATCCGGCCAAGCCCCCTGCCGATGTGATGCCCCCGTGTCCGAGCCGACGGTGATGTATCGCCGGCCCGGCGCAGAGACAGCTCCGGACCTTTGCTTACAGGAAATCTTTTATCAAAACTTCCGCTATTTGGATACTGTTCAGGGCCGCACCCTTGCGGACGTTGTCCGCCACCACCCACAGGTTCAGACCGCGGGGATGGGAGACATCCTCCCGGATACGTCCCACGAAGACCGGATCCTGAGCGGCGCTTTCGGTGACCGCTGTGGGATACCCGCCGTCACGGCGCTCGTCCATGACCACCACGCCGGGCGCCCTGGACAGCAGTTCGCGGGCCTGTTCGGCGGTAAGCTTCTCGCGAGTCTCGATGTGCACCGCCTCGGAATGACCGTAGAACACGGGCACCCGCACCGCAGTGGGGTTCACCTGAATCCGGTCGTCTTCCATGATCTTGCGGGTCTCCCAGACCATCTTCATTTCTTCCTTGGTGTAGCCGTTATCCATGAAGACGTCGATGTGGGGCAGGACGTTGAAGGCGATCTGCTTGGGATAGACCTTGCATTCCACCGGCTTGCCGTTGAGCAATTGGGCGGTCTGGGCGGCCAGTTCCTCGATCGCCTCCTTGCCGGTACCGGAGACGGCCTGATAAGTGGCCACGTTGATGCGCTCGATGCCGGCGGCATCGTGCAGGGGCTTGAGGGCCACCAGCATCTGGATGGTGGAGCAGTTGGGGTTGGCGATGATGCCGCGGTTTTTATAACCGGCCACCGCATGGGGGTTGACCTCCGGCACCACCAGCGGGATGTCGTCGTCATAGCGAAACTGAGAGGTGTTGTCGATCACCACGCAGCCGGCCGCCGCGGCCTTGGGCGCATATTCCTTGGACACGGAGGCGCCGGGCGAAAACAGTCCGATCTGCACCTTGGAGAAATCGAAGGTGGCCAGGTCTTCCACCACCAGTTGCCTGTTGCCGAAGGCCACCCGGCTGCCGGCGGAACGGCTGCTGGCCACGGCATGGACATTGCCTACCGGAAACTTGCGTTCCGCCAGGATGGACAACATGGTCTCACCCACCGCGCCGGTGGCGCCGACGACGGCCACATCATAGGTTTTGCTCATCGCTTCGTAATTCCTTGGATACGGTGTCTTTCGTTCAAACTGGTGTGTATCAGTCTAACAGGTGCGCCGGTATCCGCACGAAAATCCCGGATACCAGCCATCGCCTACCTTGCCCGTCAGTCCGCCAACGCGGCCACCACGGCCTCGCCCATCTCGCGGGTCCCCACCTTGCGGCAGCCCTCGGTCCAGATGTCGGCAGTGCGCAACCCCTGATCCAGCACCCGTCCCACCGCCGCTTCCACACGGGCGGCCTGGACCTCTTCGTTCAGGGTGTAGCGCAGCATCATGGCCACCGACAGCAGGGTAGCCAGCGGATTGGCCACGCCCTGACCGGCGATGTCCGGGGCGGAACCGTGAATGGGTTCGTACATGCCCTTGCCTTCGGCGTCCAGGGAGGCGGAAGGCAGCATGCCGATGGAGCCGGTGAGCATGGCGGCGGCATCGGAGAGGATGTCACCGAACATGTTTTCCGTCACGATCACGTCAAACTGCTTGGGTGCCCGCACCAGCTGCATGGCGGCGTTGTCCACGTACATGTGGGACAGGGCCACCTCCGGATAGTCCCTGGCCACCCGTTCGGCCACCTCGCGCCAGAGCTGGGAGACCTCCAGTACGTTGGCCTTGTCCACCGAGCACAGGCGACGATCGCGCTTCATGGCGATCTCGAAGCCACTGCGCACGATGCGTTCGATTTCCGGCTCGGAATAGATGATGGTGTTGAACCCTTCCCGCACCCCGTCCTCGCGGGCCTGGATACCACGGGGCTTGCCGAAGTAGGCACCACCGGTCAGCTCGCGCAGGATCATGATGTCCAGACCGCCGACGATCTCCGGCTTCAGGGCCGAGGCGGAGGCCAGCTGGGGATAGAGGATGGCCGGGCGTAGGTTGGAGAACAGGGCCAGCTCGGCGCGGATGGCCAGCAACCCCCGTTCGGGGCGCAGTTCCCAGGCCAGCTGGTCATAGCGGGGTCCGCCCACGGCGCCCAGCAGGATCGCGTCGGCGGCCCGGGCCAGGGCCAGGGTCTCGTCGGGCAGCGGCTTGCCGGCGGCATCGTAGCCGGCGCCGCCGATGGGGGCCTCTTCCAACGCCACGGCCAGGCCGAAACGGTCCTTGAGGGCGTTCAGGAGGCGGGTAGCCTCAGCGACGATTTCCGGGCCGATGCCGTCACCGGGCAGGATGAGGATTTTCTGGGTCATGGATGTCGATTCTCTGCGATGAATGGAATTGAAAAGCCCTTTCTCCGGCTCTCCCCCTCACCCCAACCCCTCTCCCACGAGGGGAAAGAGGCTGCACATGCCGCTCACCTCCCATGCGGGGAAAGAGGCTGCCCATGCCCCCACCTCACCATGTGGAGAGAGGGGCTGCACATTACCCCCCTTCTCCCCTTGGGGGAGAAGGGCCGGGGATGAGGGGAAAAGGCTCAGAACAGCCAAGGCGCCTCGGTCCGACGCCGAGCCTCGTAGGCCCGGATATCCTCCCCGTGCTGCAGGGTCAGACCGATGTCATCCAGGCCATTGAGCAGGCAGTGACGCCGGAAGGGGTCCACCTGGAACGGGAAGGACTCCCCGGACGGGGTTACCACGGTCTGGGCATGAAGGTCCACGGTCAGCGTGTAGCCCGGCGTCGCCTCGGCCTCGCGGAACAACTGATCGACAATGGCCTCGTCCAGGATCAGGGGCAACAGTCCGTTCTTGAAACTGTTGTTGAAGAAGATGTCCGCAAAGCTCGGCGCGATGACCACGCGAAAACCATAGTTGGTCAGGGCCCACACCGCGTGTTCGCGAGAGGAGCCGCAGCCGAAGTTCTTGCGCGCCAGCAGGATCTGCGCCCCCTCATAGCGGGACTGGTTGAGGACGAAATCGGGGTTGATCTTGCGCCGGCCGTGATCCATGCCCGGTTCGCCCGGATCCAGGTAGCGCCAGTCGTCAAACAGATTGGGACCGAAACCGGTCCGTTTCACGGACTTCAGATACTGCTTGGGAATGATGGCGTCCGTATCCACGTTGGAACGATCCAATGGACAGACCAGGGCGTTGAGTGTCTCGAATTTTTCCATCGCTGCGGTACCTTTTATCAGTTGAGCTCACGCACGTCCGCGAACCGGCCCGTCACCGCCGCCGCGGCGGCCATGGCCGGACTCACCAGATGGGTGCGGCCACCCAACCCCTGACGACTCTCGAAATTGCGGTTGGAAGTGGAGGCGCAGCGCTCGCCGGGCTCAAGCCGGTCCGCATTCATGGCCAGGCACATGGAGCAGCCCGGCTCCCGCCACTCAAACCCGGCATCCAGGAAGATGCGGTCCAGACCTTCCGCCTCGGCCTGCTGCTTTACCAGCCCGGAACCGGGCACCACCATGGCCAGCTTCACGTTCCCGGCCACGCGACGACCCTTGACCACCTCGGCGGCGGCGCGGATATCCTCCAGGCGTGCATTGGTGCAGGAACCGATGAAGATCTTGTCCACGGTGACGTCGGTGATGGGCGTGCCGGCGGTCAGCCCCATGTATTCCAGGGCCCGGCGCATGCCGTTGGCCTTCACCTCGTCAGTCACCTCGTCCGGGTTGGGGACCTTGCCGGAGACCGGCAACACCATTTCTGGCGAGGTGCCCCAGGTGACCTGGGGTTCGATGCGGGCGGCATCGATGTGAACCACCCGGTCGAACCGGGCATCGGGATCGGAACGCAGTTCGCGCCAGGCCTCCACCGCTTGGTGCCAGTACGCCCCCTTGGGCGCAAAGGGCCGACCCTTCACGTAATCGATGGTGGTATCGTCCACCGCCACCATGCCGGCACGGGCACCGGCCTCGATGGCCATGTTGCAGACGGTCATGCGTCCTTCCATGGACAGGGCGCGAATCGCATCACCGCCGAACTCGATGGCGTAGCCGGTACCACCGGCGGTACCGATCTCGCCGATGATGGCCAGCACGATGTCCTTGGCGGTGACCCCGGGACCCACCTGCCCGTCCACGCAGATGAGCATGCTCTTCATCTTCTTCTGCAACAGGCACTGGGTGGCCAGCACATGCTCCACCTCGGAGGTGCCGATGCCCATGGACAGGGCACCAAAGGCCCCGTGGGTAGAGGTATGAGAATCACCGCAGACCACCGTCATGCCCGGCAGGGTCGCCCCCTGCTCCGGCCCGATCACGTGGACGATGCCCTGACGGATGTCCCCCATGGGGAAGAAGGTGAGCCCGAAATGCCGCACGTTCTGCTGCAGGGTCTCCACCTGGGTACGGGAGACCGGGTCTGCGATGCCCTGATCCCGATCACGGGTGGGCACGTTATGGTCGGGGACCGCCACCACGGAATGGCTGCGCCAGAGCTTGCGAGCGGTCAGCCGCAGGCCTTCGAAGGCCTGGGGTGAGGTCACCTCGTGGACCAGGTGACGGTCGATATACAAAAGTGCCGTGCCGTCCTCTTCGGTACGGACCACGTGGGCATCCCAGAGCTTGTCGTAAAGGGTCTTTGCAGTCATCACGCTTACCTCGGTGTACGCTGGGAATGAGGATAGGCGCATCCGTTTGATAACACAAATTCATGTTATTCATGAATAAGATTCCCACAAAGAATGAGTGCTCCGATCCAGGGCCACCCCTCATCCCCGGCCCTTCTCCCACGGCGGGAGAAGAGAGAAGACCAGTGTCGTCCACTCTGCCATGATGTTCCCCCATGCTCATCGATAATCTGAAAGCCTTCACCGCCGTTGCTTCTTCCGGCTCATTTTCCCGGGCCGCGGAGGTGCTGCACCTGACCCAGCCGGCGGTGAGCAAGCGGGTGGCCGCCCTGGAAGAAGAGCTGGGACGCCGGCTGTTCGATCGCATCGGGCGCCAGGTCGGCCTGACCGAGGCGGGCCGGGTACTGCTGCCCCAGGCCCGGCGCATCCTGCTGGACCTGGAAGAGACACGTCGGCTCCTGGACAGTCTGTCGGACCGGGTGGAGGGTCCGCTGGTGCTGGCCACCTCCCACCACGTCGGCCTGCGGCGCTTGCCGCCGGTACTCAAGGCCTTCGCCCGACAATATCCCGCCGTGGAACTGGATATCCGGTTCATGGATTCCGAGGATGCCTGCCGGTATGCGGAGCAGGGTCTGGTGGATCTGGCGGTGGTGACGCTGCCGGAACACCCCTCTCCCCTGCTGAGCTGCCGGTCGGTGTGGGATGACCCGTTGGTGCCCATGGTCGCGCCGGATCATGATCTGGCCCGGGGGGTCGTCACCGCACAACGGCTCAATACCCATGTCGCCATTCTGCCCCCCGCGGGCACCTTCACCCGGGGGTTGGTGGAACGGGCGTTTTTGCCCCTGGGCATCGCGCCGACCCGGATCCTGGAGACCAATTACCTGGAAACCATTCAGATGATGGTCGGCATCGGGCTGGGCTGGGGGGTATTGCCCCTGTCCATGGGGGAATCCCTGCAACGGCCGGCGCTGGAGGGTTTGACCATGGAGCGGTCACTGGGCTGGGTCACCCACCGGGAACGCACCCGCTCCAATGCCGCCACCGCCCTGATCCGGCTGCTGGAGGCCCAGCGGGCGATGTCGTAGTGTTCCGGGGGGCTATCACAGAGACTCCCTTCTCCCCTTGGGGGGAGAAGGATAGGGGATGAGGGAGAGGCCTGGGACAAGCGCTGTGCCGGCCCTACCCCCTGTTGTCTTTCAACATCGGTGCATCTTGTATTGCATCATCAAGGGTACGTCGCCATCAAGATGCATGGAGGTTAGTGGTTGCTTCGGGAAGATGGGGCACGCCCCCAGGCGGCCTTCCAGGCCCGGCTGCCGGCCATGGCGGCCAGCCAGCCCAGACCCGCCATCACCGAGGCCATCACATAGACCCAGGCCGGCCCCAGACCCTCCCAGACATAGCCGCTGATCAGGGCACCGATAGCTCCGCCCATGCCGAAACTCAGGGAGGAATACAAGGCCTGCCCCCTGCCCTGCTGGCGCCCCACGAAGAACTGATGCACCAGGGAAATGGCGGCCGCATGATAGAGCCCGTAACTGGCCGCGTGCATGAGCTGCACCAGGATGATGATGGGCAGACTGTCCACGAACACCGGCAGCAGGGCCCAGCGCACCATGGTAACGAACATGGCCACTGCCAGCAGCGGCCAGGCGCCGAAACGGGGCAGCCACCGGTGCATCATGAGGAACACACCCACCTCCGCCAGCACGCCCAGGGCCCAGAGATAACCGGCCATGGTCCGGGTGTAGCCGTTGAGTTCCAGATACAGGGTGAAGAAGGCGTAATAGGGACCATGACTGGCCTGCATCAGGAAACAGGCCACCAGCAGCAGGATCACCGCCGGGCTGGACAGGGTGGACCAGAGGGAGACGGGAGCGGATTCGTGCACCGGCGCCTGACCGTCACGGACCTGCAGGGTACTCAGCCACATGAGCCCCAGCAGCACCAGCACGATCCAGGGCAGGACAGCCACATCCACCCGCTCGAACACCGCCCCCAGGGAACCCACGGAGAGCACGAAACCGATGGACCCCCAGAGCCGGATGCGGCTGTAGGCATGGGTGCTCTTGCCCAGGTGGTTCATGGTGGTGGCCTCGAACTGGGGCAAGGCCGCGTTCCAGAAGAAGCTGAACAGGGCCATCACCACGGCGATCCACCAGTAGCCGCTGTAGAACAGCAGCCCGGAAAAGCTCAGCATGGCCAGGGCCGCGGCGATGCGGATGACCAGGGTGCGGCGCCCCGTATGATCCGCCACCCAGCCCCAGACATTGGGGGCGATGATCTTGGTGGCCAGCACGATGGCCATCAGTTCACCGATCTGTCCGGCGGAGAACCCCTGCTCGTTCAGATACAGCCCCCAGTAGGGCATGAAGGCGCCGATACTGGCGAAGTAGAAAAAGTAAAAGCTGGAGAGTTTCCAGTAGGCGGCAGGCATGGGGTTTTACGTGATGGCGCGGCGGGGCAGCCGCTCAGGGCTGTCCCGCGGGAACGTCCGCCATGGTCACCGACACATCGCCGTTCTGTCCCCGATGCCGCAGGGCATGGTCCATCAGGACGATGGCCAGCATGGCCTCGGCAATGGGGGTGGCGCGAATGCCCACGCAGGGGTCGTGACGTCCGGTGGTGATCACCTCGATGGGCTGGCCATCCACGTCCAGGGAGCGCCCCGGGATGCGCAGGCTGGAAGTCGGTTTCAGGGCGATGCTGACGCGAATGTCCTGGCCGCTGGAGATGCCTCCCAGCACGCCTCCGGCATGGTTGGAGGCAAAACCCTTGGGCAGCATCTCGTCCCGGTGCTCGGTGCCCTTCTGCTCCACGCAGGCGAAGCCGTCACCGATCTCCACCGCCTTGACCGCATTGATACCCATCATGGCATGGGCGATATCCGCATCCAGACGATCAAAGATGGGCTCGCCCCAGCCGGGGGGCAGCCCGGTGGCCACCACGTTGATGCGGGCGCCGATGGAGTCGCCGGACTTGCGCAACTCGTCCATGTAGGCCTCCATCTCCGGCACCCGGTCCGGATCCGGACAGAAAAAGGGGTTGGTCTCCACCACGGACCAGTCCACCTGCCGGGCGCGGATGGGGCCGAGCTGGGCCAGATAGCCCCGCACCTGGACGCCGAAACGCTCCCGGAGGTATTTCTTGGCAATGGCCCCGGCCGCCACCCGCATGGCGGTCTCCCGGGCGGAGCTGCGGCCGCCGCCCCGGTAATCCCGCAGGCCGTATTTCTTGTGGTAGGTATAATCCGCATGGCCCGGCCGGAACTGCCGGGCAATGTCGGCGTAGTCCCTGGAGCGCTGATCGGTATTCTCGATCATCAGGGCGATGGGCGTGCCGGTGGTGCGCCCCTCGAACACGCCGGAGAGGATCTTCACCTGGTCTGGTTCCCGACGCTGGGTGGTGTGCCGGGTCTTGCCCGGCCGCCGCCGCTCCAGATCCTGCTGCAGGTCGGCCTCGCACAGGGCCAATCCGGGCGGACAGCCATCGACGATACAGCCGATGGCCGGCCCGTGGCTCTCACCGAAGCCGGTGACCGTGAACAGCTTGCCGATGGTGTTGCCCGACACGTTCAGATCACCTTGGAATAGCGCTGTTCGGTGGCCTGGCGCAGGTAACGGTCAAACACCATGCAGATGTTGCGGATCAGCAGGCGGCCGGCGGGCTGCACGGTGATGGCGTTGTCGGTGACCTTGAGCAGGCCATCGGCCTCCATGGGCTTGAGCCCTTCTAGTTCCTGGTCGAAATAGTCACCGAAAACGATATCGTGGGCGCGCTCCACGTCGGCAAAAGCCAGCTCGAAGTGGCAGATCAGACGGGTGATGACGTCCCGGCGCAGCAGGTCGTCCGCATCCAACTCCACGCCCCGGAACACCGCCAAGCGGTTTTCATCCAGGCACTGGTAATACTTCTCCAGGTCGTGGTGGTTCTGGCTGTAGCTGTTGCCCACCACGCCCACGCTGGTGGAACCCAGGCCGATCAGGTCACAGTTGGAGTGGGTGGAATAGCCCTGGAAGTTGCGGTACAGGGTGTGGTCACGCTGGGCCACGGCCAGCTCGTCGTCGGGACGTGCGAAGTGGTCCATGCCGATGTAGACGTAGCCGGCCTCGGTGAGCTGCTGGATGGTCTGCTGCAGGATGGTGAGCTTGTCCGCAGGATTGGGCAGGGCATCCTCGTCGATGCGACGCTGGGGCTTGAAGCGATCCGGCAGGTGGGCGTAATTGAATACGGATATCCGGGCCGGGTTCACCTCGATGATCTTGCGCACGGTGTTGCCGAAGGTATCCGGGGTCTGGTGCGGCAGGCCGTAGATCAGGTCCACGCTGGTGGAGCGGAAGCCCAGGCGGCGGGCCTCGTCCAGCACACTCATCACCTGGGCTTCGGTCTGAACCCGGTTAACGGCCTTCTGCACGGTCTCGTCAAAGTCCTGCACCCCGAGGCTGATGCGGTTGAAACCCAGCTTGCGCAGCAGGGCGAGGGTGTCGTCATGCACCTCACGGGGGTCGATCTCGATGGAATACTCGCCGGTGTCGTCATCCAGCAGCCTGAAGTGTTCGCGGGTCTTGTCCATCAGCTCGATCATCTCGTCATGGGAGATGAAGGTGGGGGTGCCACCGCCCCAGTGCAGCTGGGTCACCGGGCGGCTGCGATCGAACAACTCGCCCTGCAGGGCCATTTCCTTGTAGAGACGGTCCAGGTAGGGACGGGCCTTGGCGCGATCCTTGGTCACCACCTTGTTGCAGGCACAGTAGAAGCAGACCGTGTCGCAGAAGGGGATGTGGAAATACAGGGACAGGGGCCGGCCGCTGGCGTTGGTGCCCCGGGCGATCTCCGCATAGCGATCGGCATCCAGACCTTCGTGGAACTGTACGGCGGTGGGATAGGAGGTGTAACGGGGACCCGCCGTATTGTAACGGTTGATCAGGTCCAGATCGAAATCGATGGTCTGCGACAAGCTCATGACGGCATTGGTACCCGGTCTAGGAATGTAACTGTCTATTGTAACCGCTCAGGGCGGATGTGCCGAACGTATTGGGGTATTTTGGTGACTTGCGCCAAGTCGGAGGTCATCCCGGTGTGGCTTTCCGGGCCGGAGCCCCTAGATGTCCAGGGCCTGCAGCTGCTCGGCGGTCAGCAGGAAGACCCCCTCCCCGCCCGATTCGAATTCCAGCCAGGTGAAGGGCGCGTCGGGCAGACGCGCCTCCAGGGCCGGGGCGCTGTTGCCCACCTCCACCACCAGAATGCCGCCGGGGTTGAGATGATCCGCCGCGTCCCGCAGGATCTCCAGGGTCGCATCCAGACCGTCCGGACCCGAGGCCAGCCCCAGCGCCGGTTCATGGTGAAATTCCGGGGTCAGGGTCGCCATGTCCCGGGCGTCCACGTAGGGGGGATTGCTGACGATAATGTCATAGCGCCGCCCGCCCAGCCCTTTGAAGAGGTCGGACTGCACCGCCTCCACCCGCCCCTCCAGCCCGTGACGACGGATATTCTCCCGGGCCACCGCCAGGGCGTCCGGGGAGATGTCACTCACGTCCACCCGAGCCTCATCGAACACATGGGCGCAGGCAATGCCGATGCAGCCGCTGCCGGTACACAGATCCAGCACCCGGCGCACCTCACCGGCTTCGATCCAGGGCGCAAACCCCTGCTGGATCAGTTCCGCCAGGGGGGAACGGGGCACCAGCACCCGCTCGTCGACGAAGAATTCCAGCCCCATGAACCAGGCCTGACCGGTCAGGTAGGCGGCGGGCTTGCGGGTCTGCACCCGCTGCTCCAGCAGTGCCGTCACCCGCTCCCGTTCGTCCCGGGTGAGGCGGCATTCCAGCCAGGGACCGGTCATGTCATGGGGCATGTGCAGGGTGTGGAGCACCAGCCAGGCGGCTTCATCCAGGGCATTGTCGGTGCCATGGCCGAAACTCAGGCCCGCGGCGGTGAAACGACTCATGCCGTAGCGAATGAAGTCACGGACGGTCAGCAGCCCGTCGGTAGCGGTGGAATCGGTCATGGAAATCAGCCAGTGCGGTTCAGGGTGTGGAATAATACGCCGATGAACGATCAAGTGGCCAACTGGCAGGACTGGCTCAAGGCCCTGCCCCTGTATCTGCTGCCCCATCACGGGATCTCGCGGCTGGTTTACCGGCTGTCGCGCTGGGAAACCCGGCACAAGGACCCGGTGGCACGGTGGTTCATTCGCCGTTACGGCCTGGACATGTCCGAGGCCGTCGAATCGGATCCGAGCCGCTATGCCAGCTTCAACGACCTGTTCACCCGCGCCCTGAAGCCCGACGCCCGGCCGCTGGCCCCCTCCCCGGACGCCCTGGTCAGCCCGGCGGACAGCCGCATCAGTCAGCTCGGCCGCATTCGCGACGGGCAGCTGATCCAGGCCAAGGGACACGCCTACTCGGCCGCTGCCCTGCTGGGCGGGGACGCAGACCTGGCGGCACCCTTTGCCGACGGACACTTCATCACCCTCTACCTCTCCCCCCGCGACTATCACCGCATCCACATGCCCTGGAACGGGTCTCTGCGGGAATCGGTGTATGTGCCCGGCCGCCTGTTCTCGGTGGCGCCCTTCACGGTCAAGACCGTGCCCGGCCTGTTTGCCCGCAACGAACGTCTGGCCTGCCTGTTCGAGACGGATTTCGGCCCCATGGCCATGGTGCTGGTAGGCGCCATCAACGTGGCCTCCATCGAGACGGTCTGGGCCGGTGAAATCACCCCGCGCAACCCCCGGACACCGCGCCGATGGGACCACCGGGACGACCCGCCGACCCTGGCGCGAGGCGAAGAGATGGGGCGCTTCAATCTGGGCTCCACCGTCATCCTGCTGCTCCCCGAACAGGTTTCCGGCTGGCTGCCGGACCTGGCACCGGGCCAGGCGGTCCGCATGGGTCAGGCCCTGGCCCGGCGCTGAGGTGGCGCCCCCGACCTTGCGAGCCCCGCGCAGAACTGCTATTTATACTCTGATTTGATGCGCCGCGTCATGTGCGGCAGCCAAATCACGGGGCGCGCGGCCGGGGTCTTCAGTTCATGTCGCCGGACGCAGCAAGCACCCGGACGCCCCTATCGCGGCGAATAATGAGAATACCCATGAGCGAGAAAGATCACACATCGACGCCTGATGATGAGCAGGCGTCGAAGGCGGGCGATTCACTGCCCCCTCCGTCCGCCACGCCCCGGCCGGCGCGGGAGATCGGCGGCTACCAGGGTCCGGAACCCACCCGCTACGGCGACTGGGAACAGCGCGGGCGTTGCACCGACTTCTGACAGCCGGCCACCTCGGCCTGCCGGGCAGCACACTGGCAGCCGCCGCCCTTGCATATCGCATGACAGAACGACCTTCCCCGGCCCGGAACGCCATGGCGTGCAAGGGTTTCGGGGTAGCAGACCGTCAACACCCGCACACTGCGGACTCTTCAAGCGGAGCCTTCCAAGCCATGCCAAACGACAACCGGCCGCTGTCACCCCATCTGCAGGTCTATCGGCCGCAGATGACCTCGGTACTCTCGATCCTGCATCGGATCACCGGCGTGATCCTGAGCATCGCCAGTCTGATCCTGGTCTACTGGCTGGCCGCCCTGGCCGCTGGCCCCGAGGCCTTCGCCCGCGCCGAGGCCCTGCTGCATGGCTGGATCGGAATCGCGATCCTGGCCCCCGTCACCCTGGCGCTGTTCTATCACCTGTGTGCCGGCATTCGCCATCTCGTCTGGGACGCGGGTGTCGCACTGACCATCAAGGGCGTCTATGTCACCGGCTGGATCGCCCTGGCCACCACACTCCTTCTGACCCTGATCTTCTGGGTCATCGTGATCTGACGGGGATATCGACATGAGCCTTCGTACACCACTCGGCCGGGCCCACGGCCTCGGTTCCGCCAAGGACGGCACCCACCACTGGTGGGTGATGCGTCTGTCCTCCATCGCCCTGGTACCGCTGATGCTGTGGCTGATCTTCAGCCTGGCCACCCTGGCCGGCACGGGCTACGAGGCCACCCTGGCCTGGGCCGCCAAGCCCCTGAACACGGTCCTGCTGATCCTCGGCGTCGGGGTGATGTTTCATCACATCCGGATGGGCCTGCAGACCGTTATCGAAGATTACGTGCACAGTGAAGGCAAGAAATTCACGGTGCTCATTGCCATGACGTTTCTCACGTGGCTGCTGGCGATCATCGGGATCGTCGCCATTTTGCGCATTGCTTTCGGGAGCTGATTGATGAAGGGCGACTACAAGATTGTCGACCATGCCTATGACGTGGTGGTGGTGGGCGCCGGTGGCGCCGGCCTGAGAGCCACCTTCGGCATGGCGGAAAAAGGTCTCAAGACCGCCTGCGTAACCAAGGTCTTCCCCACCCGCAGCCACACCGTGGCCGCCCAGGGCGGCATCTCCGCGGCACTGGGCAACATGGGCGAAGATGACTGGCGCTGGCACATGTACGACACCGTCAAGGGCTCCGACTGGCTCGGCGACCAGGATGCCATCGAATACATGTGCCGCGAGGCCGTTCCCGCCATCATCGAGCTGGAACACTACGGCGTGCCCTTCTCCCGTACCGAGGACGGCAAGATCTACCAGCGCCCCTTCGGCGGCATGACCACCCGTTTCGGCGAAGGCCGCGCCCAGCGCACCTGCGCCGCCGCCGACCGTACCGGCCACGCCATCCTGCACACCCTGTACCAGCAGGCCCTCAAGCATCAGGCGGAATTCTTCATCGAATACTTCGCCACCGACCTGATCATGGACGGCGAGGCCTGCCGCGGCGTAATGGCCCTGAACCTGGTGGACGGCACCCTGCACCGCTTCCGCGCCCACCTGGTGGTGCTGGCCACCGGCGGCTACGGCCGCAGCTACTTCTCCTGCACCTCCGCCCACACCTGTACCGGCGACGGCATGGGCATGGCGCTGCGCGCCGGCCTACCCCTGCAGGACATGGAGTTCGTCCAGTTCCATCCCACCGGCATCTACGGCGCCGGCTGTCTGATTACCGAAGGAGTGCGCGGCGAAGGCGGCTACCTGACCAACTCCAAGGGTGAGCGCTTCATGGAACGCTATGCCCCCAACGCCAAGGACCTGGCCTCCCGTGACGTGGTCTCCCGCTCCATGACCATAGAGATCAACGAAGGTCGCGGCGTGGGTCCGAAGCAGGATCACATTCACCTGCATCTGGAGCACCTGGGTCCGGAGGTGATCAACGAACGCCTGCCGGGGATCGCCGAGACCGCCAAGATCTTCGCCGGCGTGGACGTCACCAAAGAGCCCATCCCGGTGCTGCCCACCGTGCACTACAACATGGGCGGTGTCCCCACCAACTACCGGGGCGAGGTGGTCACCCTCAAGGACGGCAATCCGGATCACATCGTGCCGGGCCTGATGGCCATCGGCGAGGCGGCCTGCGTCTCCGTGCACGGCGCCAACCGTCTGGGTTCCAACTCCCTGCTGGACCTGGTGGTGTTCGGCCGTTCCGCCGCCATCCGCGCCGCCGAGATCGTCAAGGACATCGGCGCCTCCGTGCCCGACCTGCCGGCCGGCGCCAGCGACGCCGCCCTGGAGCGTCTGGACCGTCTGCGCTACGCCGACGGCAGCCGCTCCACCGCGTCCATCCGCGGCGACATGCAGGAATGCATGCAGCGCTATGCCGCCGTGTTCCGTACCGGCGAAACCCTGCAGAAGGGCTGCGAGCGCATGGACGAGGTCTTCCAGTCCTTCGGTGACGTGCGGGTCAGTGATCGTTCCCTGGTCTGGAACTCGGATCTGGTGGAAACCCTGGAACTGGAAAACCTGCTGGGCAGTGCCGTGGCCACCATCCGCTCGGCGGTGAACCGTCAGGAAAGCCGCGGCGCCCACGCCCGCGAGGACTTCCCGGATCGCGACGATGAGACCTGGATGAAGCACACCCTGTCCTGGGTCGACGCACAGGGCAAGGTCAAGCTCGACTACCGCCCGGTGCACATGTACACCCTCAGCGATGACGTGGAAGTCGTGCCGCCCAAGGCACGGGTCTACTGAGCCGCAGATTCAGGAGAACGCAAGACCATGGCCCAGTTTGTATTGCCAATCAATTCCCGGATCAAGAAGGGCAAGACCTTCAAGGCCGAGGGTGCCACCAACGTCAAGCGCTTCAATATCTATCGCTGGGACCCGGACAGCGGTGAGAACCCGCGCATCGACACCTACGAGGTGGACCTGGACACCTGCGGGCCGATGGTGCTGGACGCCGTCATCAAGATCAAGGACGAGATGGACTCCACCCTTTCCTTCCGGCGCTCCTGCCGGGAGGGGATCTGCGGGTCCTGCGCCATGAACATCGACGGCACCAACACCCTGGCGTGCACCAAGGCCATTGACGAGATCAAGGGGGATGTGAACATCTACCCGCTGCCGCACATGAAGGTGGTCAAGGACCTGATTCCGGAAATGACCCACTTCTATGCCCAGTATGCATCCATCAAGCCCTGGATCCAGACCCAGACCCCACCGCCGCCGGATTCCGAGCGACTGCAGTCCAAGGAAGAGCGCGCCCGGCTGGACGGTCTGTACGAGTGCATCCTCTGCGCCTGCTGCTCCACCAGCTGCCCCAGCTACTGGTGGAACGGTGACCGCTACCTGGGTCCGGCCATCCTGCTGCAAGCTTATCGCTGGATTGTGGACAGCCGTGACGAGGTCACCGGTGAGCGCCTGGATGCCCTGGAGGACCCGTTCAAGCTGTATCGCTGCCACACCATCATGAACTGCACCCGCACCTGCCCCAAGGGCCTGAATCCGGCCAAGGCGATTGCGGAGATCAAGAAGCTGATGGTGGTCCGGCGCTAAAGCCCGTCGGCAGCGTCCCTTTCGCAGCAGCAGCCCCGACCACCACCATGATGCATGGATCGGGGCTTGCTGCACCGATGGTCACCGGCAGGTCGGCGCCCACGGGCGTCTTCCCTGTCTGTCCTTGAGTCCTGAATGATGAGTGATATCGCCCGACTGCGCTGGCACTGCCGACGCGGCACCAAGGAACTGGATCTCATGCTGGAGGGGTTCCTGCTCGCCTACGGGGAAGACCTGGATGCCGGAGAACTGCAGACCTTCGAGCAGGTCCTCAAACAGGAAGATGATGACCTCCAGCGCTGGCTCCTCTATGGTGAGTCGGTGGAAAAGACCGAGCTGGCGGCGATGATCGATCGGGTCAGGCGCCACTTCCTCGCAGCTTTCTGATCACGGCCCAGGCTCCGCCGTCCGCCTGTCCCTGACCGCCCGACGCAAGCACAGACGCAACGGCCGCAAATCCCCTCCCGCCACCGAATCCCCGGCCAACAGCAGACGGTGACGGCGCCCCGTTTCGTCCCGTAGCGACAGCAGGATCAGCCCCGGCAACACCACCGAGCCGGGCAGGACCCGCACCATCAGCCGTCCGCCGTCCCGGGATGCCAGCCACCACCCCCCATCAGCCCCCCAACCCAGGGCCTGCCACTGTCCGGGAAAAGACCCCACCCCCACCCGACACACCATCAACGCAAAACTGCACAGACCGCCCAAGGCGGCCGGCACCTGCATCCATAGCGGTAGGCCACTGCCCCAGACGGATGCCACGGCGGCCGCATGGACCAGAAACAGACCGCCCAGGACCCGCCCGGAAGACTTCAAGGGCACAAAATGCCCACGACTGCTCGTCACCATGACCACGGTCAACGCTCCTTGTAAAAAATCCCTGTCATCCTTAGGCATCCAAACTCATCATTCAGCATCAAAGACAATCAGTCGGGACAGTGGCCGAATGCAAAGGCTATAACCGACTATTAAGATGGGAAAACAAACACTTAATCCCGAACCCATAGCAGCATACCTTGCAGTTATTGTGCATAATGTTCGGGCCGGATAGCATCAACAGGATTTTCGACTCACTGGAGTAACCAACATGCGGTGGTCGCCAAGACGCCGCGGGCTAACCGCCGCCACGGAGACCCGTATGGTCGCGGGGGCCAACGGCGGCAAACTTGCAGGAGATAGGTATGTCATCGACAGAAATAGCCGCGAATATGCGGGAGTTCTTGATGGTTGGGGACAGCATGCTCACGGTCCTCGGTTTTGTGGGGGCGGGCTTGCTGGGCTTCTGGTTTGGTCGGCAGCAGGGGGATGCCGGTCGGGTCCGGGACCTGGAAAAGGAACTGGATAACCAGCAGCGCAAGATCAACAACTACCGTGCGCAGGTCAACCGTCACTTCGAAAAGACCGCCACTCTGTTCACGGGCATGGCCCACTCCTACCGCGAACTCTATGAGCACCTGGTAGACAGCTATGACCGTCTGGGTGACGGCCCCTCGAACCGCTTCCTGCCCCGCCGCGCCTCCGCGCTGCTGGAGCTGTCCAAGGAAGAGCAGAGACGTGCCATCCCGGCCGCGGCCAAGCCGGCTCAGGCCGCTGCACCTGCTGCCAAGCCTGCTGCTGCCAAGCCTGCTGCTGCCAAGCCTGAAGCCCCCAAGGCCGCCGCTGCACCCAAGGCCGCTGCGCCTGCCCCGGCTCCCAAAGCCGCTCCGGCTCCGCAAAAGCCTGCAGCCCCGCAGAAGCCTGCCGCTGCTGCCGCGCCTCAGCAGAACCGTCCTGATCCCCGCGGCGCCACGGCACTGAAGCGCGACACGAAGCCCAAGGCTGCCCAGACTGCTCAGGCCGCCAAGACCATCCCTGGTGCCACTTCCGTCAAGGCCCCCGACCAGCCCGACCGCATCCGTCTGGCTGCCAAGGACCTGGAAGCCGCCAAGAAGTAATGACGTCGTGCGTCAGGGGCAACTGAGTTTGCCCTGCAGGGAACAGCAATCCCCGCACACACATCCCGGCCACGCGCCGGGATGTGTGTTTATGGGCCGACCCGGCCGGCTTCCTCCCCCTGCAGCGAACTTTGTTCTAAGATGACGATCGGATGTCGAGACAAGTGCCGGAGGCTAGAAAAACCATGAAGCCCGAGTGGAAAGCGTTCCTGCTCGATGCAGGTGCGGAGATGGACAACGACCGGGTATCCCATTTCGGCAACCCGGAGCGCGAACGCAGCGTGGCCGTGACCGGCGATGTCATCTGCGACCTGTCTCACCAGGGGCTGATCAGCGCCCACGGCGAAGAAGCCGCCGCCTTCCTGCAGGGCCAGTTCACCTGTGATGTGGGCGAGGTCAATGCCGAGCGCGGCCGCCTGGGCGCCTGGTGTACCGCCAAGGGGCGCATGGTCTGCACCTTCCGTCTTTTCAGCCGCGCTGATGCCCTTTACCTGCGCCTGCCCAGGGAACAGGTGGAAGCGGTACTCAAGCGCCTGTCCATGTATGTACTGCGCGCCAAGCTCACCCTGGAAGACGCCGGCGGCGCTTTCATTCCCATAGGGCTGTCCGGCCCCCATGCCGAGACGCTGCTCAAGGATGCCCTGGGCAAAGACATACCTGCCGAGGTCGATGCCGGCATCCGGCATGAGGGCATCACCGTCATCCGCACCCCCGGCCATCATCCCCGCTTCGAGCTGTACGGCGACCTGGAATCCATGCAACGGCTGTGGCAGGCCCTCAATGTCCATTGCGCCCCGGTAGGCGCCGCGCAGTGGGCCCTGATGGATATCCTGGCGGGGGTGCCCACCCTCTATCCGGCCACCGCCGAAGCCTTCGTGCCGCAGATGACCAACCTGCAGCTGCTGGGCGGGGTCAGTTTCAAGAAGGGCTGCTATCCCGGGCAGGAAGTGGTGGCACGGATGCAGTATCTGGGCAAGCTCAAACGCCGCATGTATCTGATTCATCTCCCCGTGGAGACGCTGCCGCGGCCGGGAGACACCCTCTTTGACGCAACACAGCCATCCGATCAGCCCGCCGGCATCATCGTTGATGCCCAACACCATCCCGATGGGGGCGTGTCCGCCCTGGCGGTGATGCAGATCGCCAGCGCGGAAGCCGGAGAACCTCGCCTGGAGGGGCCGGATGGTGCCCCGGCCCGGATGGAGGTCCTGCCCTATGTCCTTGACCCGGCGGCAGCCTCCTGATGGACTGATCGCTTTTCGGGAGCCATACCGTGCGTTTTCTGTTCTTCCTGTTCGTCCTGATCCTGCTGATGCTATGGGCGGCCTTCTATAGCCGCCCCCACTACAAGAAGCTCTCCAACACCCTGTACATCACGGCCGGGATCATGGGGGTGCTGTTCGTGGCCGGCTATCTGAGATTCGTCTGACCGGCCCGGCCCTCAGCGCCCCTTTTTCTTGGTGTGCCGCATCAGGCGCTTGCGCTTGTGGATCTGACGGGGCGTCAGCGTGTTGCGCTTGCCCTCGTAGGGGTTCGCACCGCTCTTGAATTCCAGGCGGATGGGGGTGCCCACCAATTGCAGATGCTCACGGAAGTGGTTGGTGAGATAACGCTTGTAGGCCCCCGGCAGTTCTTCGGTCTGATTGCCGTGAATGATGATCAGCGGAGGATTGCGGCCCCCCTGGTGGGCATAGCGCAGTTTGATGCGCCGTCCCCGCACCAAGGGAGGCTGGTGCGCCACCACGGCGCTTTCCAGCAGCCGGGTCAGAACGCTGGTGCCCATGTCCCGGAAGGCGGACTCATGGGCCCGCTGCACGGCCCCGAACAGGTCTCCGACCCCGGTACCGTGGAGGGCGGAAATGAACCGTCGCTCGGCAAAATCCAGGAACGGTAGCTTGAGCAGCAGATCGGTCCGCACCCGTTCGCGCTGATCCGGGGTCAGGCCATCCCACTTGTTGATGGCCACCACCAGCGCCCGTCCCGCCTCCATCACCATGCCCAGCAAGTGGGCATCCTGCTCGGCGATGCCTTCCCGGGCATCCAGCAGGAAGATCACCACGTGGGCGGCATCGATGGCCTGGATGGTCTTCACCACGCTGAACTTCTCCACCGCCTCCTTCACCCTGGCGCGGCGACGCACACCGGCGGTATCGATCAGGGTATACACCTGACCATCCCGTTCAAAGGGGACGAAGACACTGTCACGGGTGGTGCCGGGTATATCCGTGGCCACCATCCGTTCCTCGCCCAGGATCCGGTTGATCAGGGTAGACTTACCCGCGTTGGGGCGCCCCACAAAGGCAATGCGGATGCCCGGCCAGCGCTCACCCTCGTCCTCGTCATCCATGGCTTCGGGCAGCAGGGATCGGACCGAGGCCATCAGAGCCTGGATACCACGACCATGGGAAGCGGCAATGGAACGGGGGTCGCCCAGGCCCAGGCGGTGGAACTCGACGGTGACCGCCTGCGGGTCCACCCCGTCGGTCTTGTTCACCACCAGGACGATCGGCTTGTTGAAACCCCTCAGTTCCTGGGCGATGGTCTCGTCGGCGGGGCACAGACCGGCACGACCGTCCACCATGAACATCACCAGATCCGCCTCACGGATGGCCTGGCGGGTCTGCTGGGCCATCAGTTCATCCAGAGTCTCGTTCTCGCCGCTCAGCCCCCCCGTGTCCACCACCATGTAACCGTAGCCACCGACGCGGCCGGTGCCGTACTGACGGTCACGGGTGAGTCCGGGCAGGTCCGCCACCAGGGCATCGCGGGAACGGGTGAGCTGATTGAACAGCGTGGACTTGCCCACATTGGGGCGCCCTACCAGGGCAATGACGGGCTTCATTGGGGCATTCCGATGATCTGAAGACTGCGTGGTGATGCGGGAGGGATGCCGGTACCGGCGGGATGGTGCATTCTACCCCGAATCAGGGGCGATTGCCCCTGGGTTGATCCGAAAAAGGCGGCCATTTGCGGCCGCGGGCCGCCTCCGCAAAGAACGAGGTTGCGGGGGCCGACCCTGGCGACGAAAGGGTGTCTAGTCTTCCCGGGAACGCAGGGTGACGGCGCTCAGATTCCCGCCTCGCCCCAGGGCATAGACGACCCCGGCTCGCACCAGAGGCACCCCCATGATCCCGTTACGGTCGGTACGGACACGGCCCACCAGGGTGCCGTCCTCGGGGGCAAGCCAGTGCAGATAGCCCTCGTAGTCCCCCACCACCACGTGATCGTCCACTGCCACCGGCAGGGTCACCCCCCGCAGCCGCAGCAAGTCCTGCTGCCAGAGAGTAGCGCCGTTGCGACGGTCCAGCGCCCAGACATGGCCAAAGGCATCGGTCAGCAGCAACAAATCGCCCGCCACCGTCACGCCGCGATAGGAGGACAGGTCCCGTTGCCAGAGGGTACGGCCATCGGCCACGCCGAAGGCAGCCACCCGGCCCTGATAGGCCGCGCCGTAGACGACGCCACCGGCCAGGGCCAGCTCACCATCCACATCGGCCATGCGCTCCAGTTCGGAACGGCCGCTGGGAACGGCCAGCGCCGTTTCCCAGATCACGTTGCCTCGGGCCAGACCAAAGACCGCCAGGCGACCATTGTCAAACCCGGACAGGACCCGCCCGGAGATCATCAAAGGGGTACCCGCGCCCCGCAGACTCAGGGCGGGTGTGCTGCGCCCCGCCAGCCAGCGCGGCTCGCCGGTGAGGACATCGAGGGCATGGAGACGGCCGTCATTGGTGCGCACAACCACCAGGCCCTGCTCCACCGAAGACACGGCCATGACCTCACTGGAGAGCATCCGACGCCATAGTACCTGACCATCCGTCGGGCTCAGGGCGATGGCCTCTCCACGGCCGGTGCCCAGCACCACCGCCTCGGTGCCGCCATTGACACCGCCGGTCACCGGCACCCGCAGGTTCGTCCGCCACAGGTTGGTCCCATCCTCCGGATTCCAGGCGGAAACCCGTCCATCGGCATCGGCGACGATGATGTGATCCCGCCCCAGATAGGGAGAGAGCTGGAGATAGGACTTGCCCGCGCCCGAGCCGGTATTGCGGCTCCACAACACGTTCGGCGACACTTCCGCCTCGATCCGGGGCAGCGGCGCAGGCGGTTCCGCCGTGTCCCGGCTCCACAGACCACAGCCGCCAAGCAGGGCGGTGACCAGTAACAAGGCCAGCAGTCGCTGCATCATGAATCACCCACTTGGGCGGGCACGTTGAGTGCGTCGCGCTTCATCTGCAGATAGTCGGAGAGTCCGCCGGAGATCAGCATGGCACGGTCATAGGCGGCACGGGCACGGGCCTGATCATTCAGGGCATGGTAGGCATCCCCCCGCAACTCTTCCACCACCGCCATGAAGCCCTCGGGCACCGGATCCTCCAGCAGTTTCAGGGCATCCTGGGCCCGGTCGTCGGCAATCAGCACGCGGGCCAGACGGGTCCTGGCCACTTGGGCCGTTTCCGGGGTGCGGGCATGTTCCATGGCCCAGCGCAGACGTCCCTCGGCCTGGACCAGATCATCCCGCTCCACGGCCAGCCGGGCCAGCTCCAGGGCCGCCAAGGCGGCATAGGGGGTCTTGCGATAACCTTCCATCAGGGTCGTGCCGTGGTTGTGGGCGATCTCACCGCCCTGACGGGCAGCGGACACCATGGCCATATAGATCTCCGAGGCCTCCACGGCACGGGAATCCACATGCCCCGTCCACAGGCGCCAGCCCACGATACCGCCAAGACCCACCACCAGTCCCAGGATCACGGCGGTACCGTTCTCCTTCCACCAGCGCTTGATGGCCTCGACGCGTTCCTCGTCGGTCGCGTAGGACATGGATCGTTCTCCTTAAGTGTGATTCGGATTCAGAAATCGATGGGAGCCGATAGCCCCAGCAGCTCAGGGAGACGTTCACCCAAGTCAGCCATGGACACCGTTTCCTGGGGACGTTCCGGGTCACGCAGCGGCTTGACGGCGACCTGTCCGGCAGCCAGCTCCGATTCACCCAGGATCAGGGCCACGGTCGCACCGCTGCGATCGGCACGCTTGATCTGGGCCTTGAAGCCGCCACCACCGCAATTGACCATCAGCCGGAGCTGCGGGATAGCTGAACGCAACGTCTCCGCCAGGGCCATGCCCGCCGTCATCGTACCCTCACCAGCCAACACCAGATAGGCCTGGGGCGACACGGTCTCGGGCAGGCCCCCATCGTCTTCCAGCAGGCTGAGCAGGCGTTCCACTCCCATGGCAAAACCGGCCGCCGGCGTGGCCCGACCACCCAATTGCTCCACCAGGCCGTCATAGCGGCCCCCGGCACAGATCGTACCTTGGGCACCCAGGGCATCGGTAATCCACTCGAACACGGTGCGGCCATAGTAATCCAGACCACGAACCAGGCGGGGATTGATGGTGAATTCGACCCCGGCCCGGGTGAGAATGGCCTGCAGGGCCTCGAAATGCAGTTTCGAGGTCTCGTCCAGATGATCCAACAAACTGGGAGCGGCCTGGATCAGTGTTCGCAAATCCGGATTCTTGCTGTCCAAAATGCGCAGCGGGTTGCTGTGCAGCCGCTGGCGGGACTCATCGTCCAACTGCTCGTGATGGGCCTGGAAATATGCCACCAGATGCTCGCGATAGGCGGCGCGGGCCTCGGCGGAACCCAGGCTGTTCAGCTCCAGACGCACCTGCCGAAGTCCCAGACGCTGCCACATGCGTGCGGTCATGAGAATCAGCTCGGCATCAATGTCCGGGCCTTCCATGCCGAAGGCCTCGACCCCGATCTGGTGAAACTGACGATAGCGCCCCTTCTGGGGGCGCTCGTGACGGAACATCGGCCCCATGTACCAGAGACGCTGCTGCTGGTTGTGCAGCAGGCCATGCTCAACCCCGGCGCGGACACAGCCCGCCGTCCCCTCCGGACGCAGGGTCAGGCTGTCACCGTTACGATCCTCGAAGGTGTACATCTCTTTGGAGACGATGTCCGTCACCTCACCGATGGAACGGGCGAACAGGTCCGTGCTTTCCACAATGGGGAGACGGATCTCACGATAGCCGTAACCGCTCAAGATATCCCGGATGCTGGATTCCAGCCACTGCCAGGCGCCTGTGTGCTCGGGCAGGATGTCATGCATCCCCCGGATGGATCTAATCTGCCTGCTCATCAATCTCGGATCTGTGTCAAACGGTCGGAACGGCGGGCGGCGGCTGTCAGCGCCGCCCCACGGTGAAACGGGCGGTATTATCGGCCCGGGTATCGCCGGACATGTCCACGGTCTGACCATTGAAGGTCAGACGCACCCCGGGGGCATTACCCATGAAGACGCGGATGGGCGTGGCGCCCTCAATGCGACGTTCGGAGCCCTTACGCATCAACCCCACCAGGAGGCGCCCGCCCCCGGCATCGGTGATCTCCACCCAGGAGTCTTCTTCAAACCGCAGCACCAGCCGACCCCGCCCGGCCGGCGGTGGCGACTCGGTGGCGGCGGGCGCCGGAATGGCCTCGGTCGGCGGTGCGGGCGGCGTCTCGGTAGCCGGCAGCGACAGGGGCTGCTCCGGGATTGCCGGGGCGGGAATGACGGGCTCGATGGGCTGAGACTCCGGGGCGGCCTCCGGGGCCTCAGGGGCCGGCACGACCCGGGCGGAAAGGGTGGCAACTGAAGGCTCGGGGCGTGCCTGTGCGGCTTCTTCACCACCGGCCACCGGTTCCGTCCGATCGTGGAACAGACCACTGGTGAACAGGAACAGGCCGATGATCAGTGCCGCCAGCAGGATCACTCCCATGATGATCATCCAGGGACCCGAGCCTGCAGTGGATACGGCCTTGTCAACGGGTGCTGGGCGCCCCGTAACCTTGCCGCCGGTCGATGCGGCCGAAGGCGCGATATCGAGCCGTTCCCGCAGCGCGCCGGTGGCCTGTTCCAGGGCACTGATCATGGGCTCGGCATCCACCTCCAGGACCTTGGCACAACTGCGCAGATAACCCCGCACATAGGGAGGCTCGGGCAGCTGTTCGAAACGGTCCTCTTCCAGTGCCTCCAGGGTTCGCAGAGGCAGATGCAGACGCGCCGCCAGATCCTCTTGCGTCATGCGGGCCTGCTCGCGGGCGGCCTGCAGCAACGCGCCCGGCGAAGGCGCTGCAGCCATGGGTGTGTCCCAGTCGTCTTGTTGCATTCTATCTTCTGCCACGGGATTCGGTTTCCAGCAATCGTGTGGTCTGTTCTGAGTCCGGGAAATCGTTCTTCAAGCGCAGGGCGCAGACCCCGGAGGCATCCCGGTTGCCCAATTCCAATTCAGCCCGATAGCAGATCCAGAGGGTCTCCGGGGTATGGGGCATCTGTTCCGTCAGGCGCTGCAGATAGGCGCGGGTCTGGAGATAACGCTCGTTCTCGAAGGTGATACGCATCATCTCATACAAGGCAGGGATGTGGCGCGGGTTGGTTTCCAGGGCCCGACGAAAATACCGCTCCGCCTGGTCTTCATCCGGCTTCTTCAAGACGCAGATACCCGCGTTGGTCCAGGCCACCTCCGGACTGGAATAGAGGGGATTGTCCGCCGCGGCGCGAAACGCTCGGTCGGCCTCATCAAGGCGATCCTGGCGGCACAGGAAGGTCCCGTAGTTGTTCTGCACCGGGGCGTTGCTCGAGTCCAGTTCCATGGCCCGCTGGAAGTGGCGATCCGCCAGCCGGGGATCACGCAGCCGTTCCTGCAGCAAGGCATAGGCGGCATGGACCTGGGCGGAACTCGGGTCCTGGGAGAGGGCACGCTCCAGATTGCCCTTGGCCTGTTCCAGTTGATTGTTGCGCATGTAGTGCAGCCCCAGTTCCACATTCACCTGGGCGGCACGCTGTTCGCGTTCCTGAACCTGAGGCGTGACGGCGCAGCCGGTCAGGATCAGGGCCAGACAAAGTATCAGGCCGGGCAGGACCAGGGTCGGCCTCATGGCGGCGCGGCTCCCGGCGAGTTTTCCAGCCTGGCAAAACGCAGCTCACGGCGGCTCCGGTCTTCCACCCGCCCCACCAGCTGACCGCAGGCGGCATCGATGTCGTCACCCCGGGGACGGCGCGTGATGGTGGTGTAACCGGCCTGCACCAGGATGTCCCGGAACTTGTCGATGGCGGCCCCGGTGGAGCGCCGGTAACGGCTCTCCGGGAAGGGGTTGAAGGGGATCAGATTGATCTTGCAGGGCACATCCTGCAACAGGACGGCCAGTTCACGGGCCTGGGCCTGACTATCGTTGACTCCGTCGAGCAGGACGTACTCCACCGTGACCCGACTGTGATGGCCACCCTTGCCCACATAGCGGCGACAGGCCGCCAGCACCTCGGCGATGGGATACTTGCGATTCAGGGGCACCAGCTGGTCACGCAGGGGATCGTTGGGGGCATGCAGACTCAAGGCCAGGGCCACCTGCAGGCCGGTCTCGCGCAAACGATCCAGGGCCGGCACCACCCCTGCGGTGCTGATAGTGACACGGCGCTTGCTCAGCCCGTAGGCGTTGTCCTCCAGCATCAGGGACATGGCCGCCACCACAGGTTCGAAGTTGAGCAGGGGTTCACCCATACCCATGAGCACCACATTGCTCACCACCCGGCTCTGGCCCTCTTCCGGCTGCAAATGGCGACGGGCGGCATGAAGCTGGCCGATGATCTCGGCGGCGGTCAGATTACGGTTGAAACCCTGACGGGCGGTGGAACAGAAGGTGCAGTCCAGGGCGCAGCCCACCTGAGAGGACACGCACAGGGTACCGCGGCCTTCCTCGGGGATGAAGACGGTCTCGATGCAGTTGCCGTCATCCAGGCGCAACAGCCACTTGTGGGTGCCGTCGCGAGCGGCCTGGGTCATGACGATCTCGGGGGCACTGACCTCGGCATGTTCGGACAGCCAGATCCGCAGCCCCTTGGTCAGGTCCGTCATGGCCGCAAAATCGGTGATGCCGCGCTGGTGGATCCACTTGAGCACCTGAACGGCACGGAAGGGCTTTTCGCCGTGAGCGACGAAGAACCCGGCCAGTTCCTCTCGCGTCATGCCCATCAGATTGGTCTTGGTACTTTCACTCATGGATCTATCCACCGGCGGTGGCCGGAAAAGCATGTGGGGCAAGCCCCTGCCGGGGGCGGGCGGACCCGCCCCCGGTTCGGCATGAAGCCGTCTGTCAGCGGATGCGCGGGCAGAGTTCTTCGGGCTTGAAGAAGAAGGCGATTTCCTGGGCGGCGGTGTCGGCGCCATCGGAACCATGCACGGCGTTCTCGTCAATGCTGTCGGCGAAATCGGCGCGAATGGTGCCGGGGGCGGCGTCCTTGGGATTGGTGGCACCCATCAGTTCCCGGTTTTTGGCAACGGCGTCCTCGCCTTCCAGGACCTGCACCATCACCGGACCGCTGATCATGAAGCTCACCAGGTCGTTGAAGAAGGGACGCGCCTTGTGCACCGCATAGAAGCCTTCCGCCTGCTCACGGCTGAGCTGCATCATGCGTGCGGCAACGATGCGCAGGCCGCCCTTCTCGAAGCGGCTGTAGATCTCACCGATCACGTTTTTGGCGACAGCATCGGGCTTGATGATGGAAATGGTGCGTTCAACAGCCATGGAATGAAACTCCGATATGGGATATGAAGTGCAAGATTGCGACGCAGGTCGTCGTGGCCTGCGTCAGGGGAAGAAGGTTGCATCGCGACGCAGAGGGGGAATGTTACCTTGCGGGGCGGGTGGCAGACAATGACCCGACACCGAAGGCGGTCCTGGAAAGCCCGCGTTCAATCAGCCGTCGTACTCCTCCATCCAGGCCAGTTGCACGGCCTCCAGGATACGCTCCCCGCAGCGATCCGGATCGTCGTCGAACTCCGGCAGAGCCATGATCCAGTGGCGCAGGTCGACGAAATTCACCTGCGCCGGATTCACGTCCGGATGGGCCTCCTGCAGGGACAGAGCGATCTCCAGACTGTCGGTCCATTTCAAGCGCATGGCAGACTCCTAGTGATGTTCGGATACCTGATTGATGGTGTAACGAGGGATCTCCACCACCAGATCCTGGTCCCCCACCCGGGCCTGGCAGGAGAGTCGTGAGTCCGGCTCCAGGCCCCAGGCCCGGTCCAGCAGGTCTTCCTCGTCCTCAGTGGCCTCATTGAGGCTGTCCAGCCCCTCCCGCACATAGACATGGCAGGTGGTGCAGGCACAGGACTTTTCGCAGGCATGCTCGATCTCGATGCCGTTGGCCAGGGCGGCGTCGCAGATAGTGGTCCCGGACTCCACCTCGATGGCAGACCCCTCGGGGCAGATCTCCTCGTGGGGTAGAAAGATGATTTGCGGCATGTGGTCGTTCACTCCCAGCTGGGTTTATTCGAATTCCTCGACGCGATGGCCGGACATGGCCTTGCGGACACTCTCGTTCATGCGCCTGGCCACGAAGGCCTCGCCGGCCCTCTCCATCTCGGCAATGGCCCGGCGGATGGCCTCGTGATCGCCCCCCTGACGAGCCTCCAACAACCGGCGGCCAGCCTCGCGGATACCTTCCAGTTCGCCCTGATTCAGCAGATGGCCATCTGCGGCCAGGGCCGACTCCAGTGCCTCCAGGACCCGATCCGCCTCCACCTGCTGTTCCCGCAGGCGACGTGCCTGCATGTCCTCGGCGGCATGACTGCGGGAATCGGTGAGCATGGACTCGATTTCGCCGTCGGTAAGGCCGTAGGAGGGCTTCACCTCGATGCCGGCCTGAACCCCGCTGACCATTTCCCGGGCCGTCACATTGAGCAGGCCGTCGGCATCCACCTGATAGGTGACTCGCACCCGGGCGGCACCCGCCACCATGGGCGGAATCCCGGAGAGGGTGAAACGGGCCAGGGAGCGGTTGTGGTCCACCAGATCCCGCTCCCCCTGGACCACGTGGAGAACCATGGCGGTCTGGCCGTCCTTGAAGGTGGTGAACTCCTGGGCACGGGCCACCGGGATGGTGGTATTGCGGGGGACCAGATGCTCCACCAGGCCACCCATGGTCTCAATGCCCAGGGACAGAGGGATCACGTCCAGCAGCAGCATCTCGTCGCCGGGCTTGTTGCCGGCCAGGATGTCCGCCTGCAGGGCGGCCCCCACGGCCACCACCTTATCCGGATCGATGTCCACCCGGGGTTCGCGCCCGAAGAACTCCCCGACCCGCTCCCGCACCCGGGGCACGCGGGTGGAGCCACCCACCATGACCACGTCGGTGATCTCGTCGCGGCTGACCCCGGCATCGCGCAGGGCGCGCCGGCAGGCGGACAGGGCCTTGCTGATCAGGGGGTCGATGAGACAGTTCATCTGGTGGCAGGTCATGCAGCCGGTCCAGTATTCGGAATCGGATCGGGCCACGCGCAGCTGCGCCTCGTCACGATCCGTGAGCGCCTCCTTGACGGCGCAGGCATCGAGGATGAGCTGGCGCATGCGACGATGCCCCGCATCTCCTTCGATGCCCGCCTCCTGCATCATCCAGGCGGCGATGGCGCGGTCGAAATCGTCACCGCCCAGGGCACTGTCACCGCCGGTGGCCAGGACCTCGAAGATCCCCTTGTGCAGACGCAGGATGGAGATATCGAAGGTACCCCCACCCAAGTCAAAGACCGCGATCAGGCCTTGATGGCCCTGATCCAGACCGTAGGCGATGGCGGCGGCCGTGGGCTCGTTCAGCAGGCGATAGACATTCAGCCCGGCCAGGCGCGCGGCATCCTTGGTGGCCTGGCGCTGGGCGTCGTCGAAATAGGCGGGCACGGTGATCACGGCCCCGTCCAGATCCCCGTCCAGGGTCGCTTCCGCCCGGCGGCGCAGGGCCGTGAGGATCTCGGCGGAGACCTCCACCGGGGTCACTTCCCCCGCCTGGGTACGGATGCGGGGTACGCCGCCCTCCCCCGGCGCGAAGTCGTAGGGAACGTGGCCGGCCAGGGTCTTGAGATCTCCCACGCCCCGGCCCATCAGACGCTTGACCGAGGACAGGGTATTCAGGGGATCCAGGGCGGCGAGGCGCCGGGCCTCATGCCCCACCAGCACCCGAGCCTCGGCACCGTAATGCACCACCGATGGCAGCAGGTGGAGACCGGCCTCGTCCGGCAGGGTTTCAGCCACCCCGTTGCGCACGGTCGCCACCAGGGAGTTGGTGGTCCCCAGGTCGATCCCCACTGCGAGACGTCGCTGATGGGGGTCCGGCGACAGGCCGGGTTCGGAGATCTGCAATAGCGCCATGGCGAGTTGAGTCCGTCTTGATGGGTTCTTGGGGATACCCCTGTTCAGGGCAAGTCGTCTTCCAGTCGCTCGCGGATACGCTCCAGCTCATCACGCAGACGATTGAAAAACCGCAACTTGAGGACCTGTTCCCGGGCCTGCGCCAGGTCACCGGCGGCCCAGGCAGCCTCAAAGGCCTCAATCAGGGCATGGTGGCGAGCCTCGATGTCTGCGGTCACCCGATCCAGGGCGGCAAAAGGGTCCGCGGCTTCCGGCACCGCTTCCAGGGTCTCTCGGAGTTCCATCTGATCCATGAGGAAGGCGGTATCCGAGGCGGTGGCCCGGTCATCATCCACCTCCACCCCCCGCAGACTGAGCAGATACCGGGCCCGACGGGTGTCGTCCCTGAGGGTGGCATACGCCTCGTTCACGTGGGACGACCCCTGCACTGCCAGACGACGCTGCTGTTCCGAGGCCTGGGCGAAGCGGTCCGGGTGCAGATCGGCCTGCAAGGCCCGGTAGGCTCGGGACAGGGCCTCCAGGTCGATGCGAAACTCCCGGGGCTGGCCCAGCAAGGCAAAGTAGTCACGCCCGAAATCCAGCGCCGGACCGATGGGCGCCTCCTGCTCAGACATTGAAGCTCTCGCCACAGCCGCAGCGGGAGTTCTCATTGGGGTTCTTGAAGCGGAAACCCTCGTTGAGCCCTTCTCGGGTGTAGTCCAGCTCCATCCCGTCCAAATAGACCAGGCTGCGGGGATTGATCACCACCTTGACGCCCTTGTCTTCAAAGACGGTATCACCCTGCTCCAGTTCATCCACGAACTCCATGATGTAAGCCATGCCGGAACAGCCGGTGGTCTTCACCCCCAGGCGCAGACCAATGCCCTTGCCTCGCTTTTCCAGAAAGCTGCGCACCCGGTCGGCGGCGGTGTCGGTCAGAATGATGGCCATGTCTCTTGACTCTCCTTCTCAGGCGGTTTCGGTATCGACCGTACCGCCGGATTTCTTGCGATAGTCGGCAATGGCGGCCTTGATGGCATCTTCGGCCAGCACCGAGCAGTGGATCTTCACCGGCGGCAGAGCCAGTTCCTCGGCAATCTGGGTGTTCTTGATGGCCGCGGCCTCTTCCAGGGTCTTGCCCTTGACCCATTCGGTCAACAAGCTGGAACTGGCAATGGCGGAGCCGCAGCCATAGGTCTTGAACATGGCCTCTTCGATGACACCGACATCGTTGACGCGGATCTGCAGCTTCATCACATCCCCGCAGGCCGGGGCACCCACCATGCCGGTACCCACATGAGGATCCGCCTTGTCCAGGGAACCCACGTTGCGGGGGTTTTCATAGTGGTCGATGACTTTGTCGCTGTAGGCCATTTCCGGTTACCTCTCCAAACTCTGAATAGTAATGTCTTCATGTCCTGCCTCACGGGGCAGGACGTGCGCAGGTCAATGGGCGACCCATGCCACCGATTTCAGGTCCACCCCTTCCTGGTGCATCTCCCAGAGCGGCGAGAGGTCGCGCAGCTTCTGTACCGCCCCGCGGACCAGGGTGATGGTGCGATCGATATCGTCCGTAGTCGTATAGCGGCCCACGGAAAAACGGATGGAGCTGTGGGCCAGTTCGTCGTCACGACCCAGGGCGCGCAACACATAGGAGGGTTCCAGGCTGGCACTGGTGCAGGCGGAGCCGGAAGACACGGCGATGTCCTTGAGCGCCATGATCAGGCTCTCGCCCTCCACGAAATTGAAGGAGACATTGAGGCTGCCCGCCACCCGGCGCTCGGCATCGCCATTGAGATAGACCTCGTCCATGTCCGACAGACCGGCCCAGAGACGGTCGCGCAACTGGCGCAGACGCTGGTTTTCCTGAGCCATCTCCTCACGGGCGATGCGGAAGGCTTCGCCCATGCCGATGATCTGGTGGGGCGCGAGGGTACCGGAGCGCATGCCCCGCTCATGCCCGCCGCCGTGCATCTGGGCTTCAATCCGCACCCGGGGCTTGCGCCGCACATAAAGAGCCCCCACGCCCTTGGGGCCGTAGCTCTTGTGGGCGGAGAAGCTCATCAGGTCGACGGGGAGCATGGCCAGATCGATGTCCACCTTGCCGGTGGACTGGGCCGCATCCACGTGATAGAGGATGCCGCGGGCACGGGTCAGAGTGCCAATGGCCTCGATGTCCTGGATCACGCCGATCTCGTTGTTCACGTGCATGATGGACACCAGCACGGTGTCGTCACGCAGGGCGGCCTCAAGCTTGGTCAGGTCGAGCAGGCCATTGGGTTCCGGATCCAGGTAGGTCACTTCATACCCTTCCCGCTCCAACTGGCGACAGGTGTCCAGGACGGCCTTGTGCTCCGTCTTCATGGTGACGATGTGGCGCCCCTTCTTCTGGTAGAAATGGGCCGCCCCCTTGATGGCCAGGTTGTCCGCCTCGGTGGCGCCGCTGGTCCAGACGATCTCCCGGGGATCGGCGCCCACCAGGGCAGCCACCTGTTCACGGGCCTCCTCCACCGCCTTTTCCGCCTCCCAGCCGAACGGATGGGAACGGGAGGCAGGGTTGCCGAACAGGCCGTCGATGGTGAGATGGCGGGCCATCTTTTCTGCTACCCGCTCATCCACCGGGGTGGTGGCGGCATAATCCAGGTAGATGGGTCGATTGTTCTCGCTCACGGCTTCACTCCTGGGCCTGTTCATTCCACGGACTGGGATGCAAGCCCGGCACCGGCACCACTGCGGGCGCCGGCAGGCTGGCGTGACATGATGCTGTCCTGGCGGGCGGCCACTTCCTGAACGCCGTTACGACGCATGACGTCGGCCAGGGTGATGTTGGCCAGGAAATTGTGGATCTGGGCGCTCAGGTCGGACCACAGATCATGGGTGAGACAGCGATGGCTGTCCTGGCAATCCACGGTGCCGCCGCAGCGGGTGGTATCCACTTTTTCATCCACCGCCGAAATGACGTCGGCAATGGCAAGCTCATCCGCCGGTCTGCTCAGGGTGTAACCACCGCCGGGACCGCGGGTGCTGACCACGAGACCACGCTTTCTCAGGCGCGCAAAGAGTTGTTCCAGGTAGGATAGTGAGATACCCTGTCTGCCCGAGATATCCGCCAGGGAGATCGGCCCCTGGTCATTGTGGATCGCCAGATCCAGCATCGCCGTCACGGCATAGCGCCCCTTCGTTGTCAGTCTCATTGCCTCTCTCCCGTATGATCCGTCCGGGTATGCTAACAATACCTTATCTTTTTGGTCAAGTATTAACGCCCCGTCGTGACTCAGCTCCGTCCTGCCCCTGCGCGGACGACCCGGCCAGATCCCCCAGTTCGTCCGCCTGGATTTCCTTGATGTGGGAGTCATCCACCTGCGCCCCCATGGCCTTGAGGGCGTGGCAGTTTTCGTCCATGCGCTGATCCAGGGTATGCAGGTGGTCCAGGATGCGGGTAATGGCCGTGGCCACCGGGTCCGGCATATCCTGGGTGGTGCCGTAGGCATCGAACCCCATCTTCAGGGCCATATCCTCCCGCCGCCGGTCCTCATCGCTCCTGGGGGTGATGACGCGCCCGGGAATCCCGACCACCGTGGCACCGGCAGGTACGTCCCGCAGCACCACGGCGTTGGAACCGACCCGGGCGCCCTCACCGATGCGGATGGGGCCGAGGATCTTGGCCCCCGCCCCCACCACCACGTTGTCCTCCAGGGTGGGATGACGCTTGCCCTTCCCCCATGAGGTCCCGCCCAGGGTCACACCATGGTAAAGCGTGCAGTCGTCACCGATCTCGGCGGTTTCGCCGATCACCACCCCCATGCCGTGGTCGATGAAGAAGCGCTGACCGATGGTGGCACCCGGATGGATCTCGATCCCGGTCAGCCAGCGCCCCAAAAAGGCCAGATAACGTGCCAGCCAGCACAGGCGTAAACGCCAGAGTGCATGGCTCAGGCGGTGCAGCAGCAGGGCATGCAGCCCCGGATACGTGGTGATTACTTCGAAAGTATGCCGGGCAGCCGGGTCCCGGTCGAAGACACAGCGAATATCGTCGCGCAGGCGTTGGAACATGGAGGGTCCTGATGGCCGACCCGTGAATTGGCGCCGGCATGGGTCTTTTTGGAGTCATTGTACCCCGATCGTCAGGGCTTGCCAGAGTGTTCCGGTGGGCCTTTTGCCGCCTGGGTGAGGATGCCCCGCAGGATGTTCACCTCGTTGATGGTGGGGTCGGCCTTGGCAAACAGACGGCGCAGGCGACGCATCAGGTGCCGCGGGTTGTCCGGATCCAGAAACTCCAGCAGCAGCAGCGTCTCCTCCAGATGGGCATAAAGCCGCTCCAGCTCTTCATGACTGGCGGGCAACTCCCCGCCGGTGGGTGCCGGTGCCGATGCGGGGGCATGGGCCAGGGCGGCCATGCGCAGCTCGTAACTGAGCACCTGCACGGCGGCCGCCAGATTCAGGGAGCTGTATTCCGGGTTGGCCGGGATATGGATCAGGGCCTGGCAGCGATCCAGCTCTTCATTGGTCAGCCCGGTCCGCTCTCGCCCGAACAGCACGGCCACCGGCCCCGTCGGGACGACTTCGAGCAGCCTGGCCGCCGCCTGTCTGGGGTCCAGTTCGGGCCAGCGCAGGGTGCGCTGGCGGGCACTGGTTCCCAGCACCAGACGACAGCCCGCCAGCGCTTCGTCCAGGTCATCCACCACCCGGGCACGGGCCAACAGATCATCGGCCCCGGAGGCCCGGGCCGTGGCCTCGGCGCTGGGATAATCCTGGGGGGTCACCAGCCGAAGGTCCGACAGGCCCATATTCTTCATGGCCCGGGCCACCCCGCCCACATTGCCCGGGTGGGAGGTATTGACGAGCACGATCCGGACCGGATTCAGTAATTCCATGGGTTCAGTTATCATCTATGGCTGTGTATCTTCTTTGATCTCCCCGCGGCCTGCACGGTCGCGGCCCTGTTTCCCAGCTCATCCCGGAAGTCTTCCATGCATCCCTTGCTCAATATCGCCGTCAAGGCGGCCCGCGCCGCGGGACAGGTCATCGTACGTCATGCGGATCGGCTTGATACCCTCACCGTCCAGGACAAGCAGCCCAACGACTTCGTGACCGAAGTGGATCGCATGGCGGAGCGGGAGATTATACGCGTGATCCACCGGGCCTACCCCGGTCACGCCATCCTGGCGGAGGAAAGCGGCACTCAGGGCAGCAACGAGGAGTTCCAGTGGGTGATCGATCCCCTGGACGGCACCACCAACTACCTCCACGGCATCCCCCAGTATGCGGTCTCCATCGCCCTCAAGCAGAGGGGACGCCTGGAACACGGGGTGGTCTACGACCCGGTCAAGGAAGAACTGTTCGCCGCCAGCCGCGGCGCCGGTGCCACCCTCAACAATCGACGCATTCGCGTAACCCAGCCCCGGGACATGACCGGCGTCCTGCTGGGCACCGGCATCCCCTTCCGGGAAGACCAGAACCTGGACTACTACCTGCGCACCCTGAGCGCCCTGCTGCCGGGCACCGCCGGCGTGCGTCGCGCCGGGGCGGCTTCACTGGATCTGGCCTATGTGGCCGCCGGTCGACTGGATGGTTTCTGGGAGATCGGCCTGCATGAGTGGGACATGGCGGCCGGCGTACTGATGGTGCAGGAGGCCGGCGGCCTGGTGAGCGACCTCAAGGGCGATCCCGACCATCTGGTGACCGGCAACGTGGTGGCCGCCGGTCCCAAGGTGTTCAAGGGCATGCTGCAGAGGCTCAATCCGGTGGTGAACCGGGCGTGAAATTGCACGGGTTTATCGGCCGAGAAACCCGTTCCTCGAATACCCCCCGATCTTCCTGATCCTCGGCCAATTCCATACCAGGACTTCCAAATGGCTCGATGCGCCGCGCTTTGCGCGGCGTGCTATCGCAGTCACTCTCGCACCCGGATTTCATCACCCGAAAAACCGATCCAGTGCAGGAAGGATTGATGCTGCGCAGGATAGCAGCGTTCGAACTCGCTGTGGATCCGATTGTTATGTTTCTTTGCCTATGATAGGGTGTGTATATAGCAGATATTAATACACATAGGTGATTTATGAGAACCAACATTGTTATAGATGACAAGCTAATGATGGATGCCCTTAAAGCCTCTGGCCTGAGCACTAAAAGAGAAGTTGTAGAACAAGGGCTTAAGCTTCTGGTGCGACGTAGCCAGCAGCAGGAAATTCGCAAGCTCCGAGGTCGAATCAAGTGGGAAGGCGACCTTGACGAAATGCGAGGCGGCAAATGATATTGGTCGATACCAGTGTCTGGATCGACTACCTTAACGGCACTCAGAGCCGGCACACCGATGCTCTTGACGCTGCTATTGTTGAGGGCGTCGTTGCCATGGGGGATTTGATATTTCTGGAAATTCTTCAGGGAATCCGGGACGACCGGGAATACCGCACGACCAGGCAAAGCCTAATGACGCTGGACCAGCTTGAAATGTTTGGAAAAGACATGCCCGAGAAGTGCGCGGAGAATTACCGAGCACTGCGCAAAAAAGGAATAACTATCCGAAAAACTACGGACGTGATTATTGCGACTTACTGCATTGAGCAGAAGTTGCCCTTGCTTTTCACTGACCGCGATTTCATTCCTTTTGTTGATCATCTCGGCCTGGTCTCAGCGCTGCCGGAAACGTAACGCCTCAATAACCGGGGCTACAACGGAGCGGAGCGTAGTGTAAGCCGTCCAGCGCCGCAGACGCGAAGTTGACTGACAGATCATGAGTGCTCATTTCTTTCTGCCGAAGTTGTAGTGCTGGAAGTTGGGTACAACAATTTCCTTACCGACCGACAGCTTTTCACCACAATAAGGGCAGAACGCAACCTGGATCTGAACGGTTTCTATTGTCTGCCCTTCACACTCAAGATAATGGTCGTTTTCCAAATCTTCTTCTGTGGCGACCCTGCTCAAGTTTAGATAGATATTGCCGTCATCTTCATCAAACCACACCTCTGCAAGTGAGCAGGAGGAGCATTCATGAATCAAAGCTGGCGCCTCATCGCATCCATCCACGGGGGTGTCCATTCCCTCACGAATAGACTCCCGCATACCCGGTACGGAGAGCAGGTAAAGCGTTTCCTGGATTGCAGACCAGTCTTCCTCGGAGACCAGGACAGCCTTGTTCCGCTTACCCATGATGACGATTGGTTGGTGGGATTCGGCGGTCTCGTCAATCAACCGATAAAGGTTGCTGCGCGCCTCAGTTGCTGAGATTGCGGTCATGACGCACCTCTTGAGTGTTAAAACTCTCACCAAATGTACGCCTTTGAATACGTAGGTCAAGATGAACGCCCAGCATAACGCCTCGCATCACCGGCAGCAGAAAGCAGAGCGAGGAACGAGCGCCGCTTTTTGCTGTCCGAGTGCATGCGA
>NZ_JAJNQN010000012.1 GCF_022227845.1 Ectothiorhodospira lacustris
CGGGCCCCCCCGCCCCGGGCCCCCCCCCCCCGGCGGGGGGGGGTATTTCTTAAGCCCCCCCGCGGCCGCCAGGTGCGACCCCTCCTGCTCCAGTAGGGCGGCATGGGCCAGTGCATCGGTGGGTGGGTCTGCGGGGCGGGGCAGGCCGGCGCAGGCCGACAGGAACAGCGCAATCAGCAGTGGCAGGACGATATGTCGCATGGTGCACACGGGGTCATGGGTTCTCCCTCCCGCCTGGGCGGGTTAGACTGGCGAACCGTTTTTGTGGGGTTTCCAGTATCTTGGCCGGGGTGCAGTGTGTCAATTGAGGCGGGTGTTTTATATGTGGTGGCGACGCCGATCGGCAATCTCTCCGATATCTCCCGCCGCGGGCTGGAGATACTGGGAAGGGTCGACCTGATCGCAGCGGAAGACACCCGTCATACGGGCAGGCTGCTGGTCCATTTCGGTCTGGCCACGTCGCGCGTGAGTCTCCATGAGCATAATGAGGAGCAGCAGGTCCCGGCACTGGTGGCGCGTCTTGCCCAGGGTGACTCCATTGCCTTGGTCAGTGATGCCGGTACCCCCCTGATCAGTGACCCCGGCTTTCGTCTGGTGGCGGCGGCTCGCGAGGCCGGGATTCGCGTCTCTCCCGTCCCCGGCCCCTGCGCCCTGATCGCGGCACTCTCCGCCAGCGGACTGCCTTCCGACCGGTTTCTCTTCGAGGGTTTCCTGCCTGCCAGGGAGCAGGGCCGCCGCAGGCGTCTGCAGACTCTGCGGGAGATCCCCTGCACCCTGATCTTCTACGAGTCCAGCCATCGCATCGGTGATGCCCTCAGGGACATGGCCGAGGTGCTGGGGGGGGAGCGTCGGGCGGTGGTGGCACGGGAATTGACCAAGACCTTTGAGCAGGTCCAGGGGGATACCCTGGAAGGGTTGGTGCGATGGCAGTCCGAGGACCCCAATCATGGACGCGGCGAGTTCGTGGTGCTGGTGTCCGGGGCGCCACAGCAGGAGACGGGTGAATTGACGGCGGAGGCGGAGCGTGTGCTGCAGCTGCTGCTGGGGGAGTTGCCGCTGAAGTCGGCGGCGCGCCTGGCGGCGGAGATTACCGGTGTTTCCAGAAATATCCTCTATCAACGCGGGCTTGAGCTGCGTTGAGGAAACGCCGGCTTGAGTATTGCCGGCGAAACATCGAGCAGGCCCGCTTTCGTCACTCCCGCGAAGGCGGGAGTCCCTGATCTTCAGTCCGCGACTGGATTCCCGCTTGCGCGGGAATGACGTGTTCGGAACCTTCCTAAGCGGCGTTCCCTGTCTTGTGCTTGGTCGCTGAACTTACATACAATGCTTCCCGGAGCCGGCCAGACAGTCGCTGCGGTTTCACAGGCCGTGGAGGAAAGTCCGGGCTCCACAGGGCAGGGCGCCAGGTAACGCCTGGGCGGCGCGAGCCGACGGAAAGTGCCACAGAAATGATACCGCCGATGGCCTTCGGGCACAGGTAAGGGTGAAATGGTGCGGTAAGAGCGCACCGCGCGGGTGGCAACACGCCGTGGCAGGGTAAACCCCGCCCGGAGCAAGGCCAAATAGGGGTGCACTGGTGTGGCCCGCACTGCACCCGGGTAGGCTGCTCGAGGCGCATGGTGACATGCGTCCCAGACGAATGACTGTCCTCGACAGAACCCGGCTTATCGGCCGGCTCCACTTTTCTTCCTTGCCCCCGCCCGGGGGCGCCTTGCCGACTCGATCGCCCCCTGAAAATCCTACCAGCTCACTCAACTCTGTTTGCGTGACTTGTCGGGTTTCTTTTGCAACTCCCTGATTAGTCGAGAAACCCCAACATGACTGGGTTCGATCTCACGGGCGCCTTCCAGCATGTTTTGTAAGTATTTGTGACGCAAGCATAAATCTTGATCCTTGAAGGGGCATTTCCCTTGACACTCCGCTGAGCGCCTACCTATAGTGTCGACGAGTGGCTTTATGTGGGGGCAGGTGGAGTTTGCCCGAGTTTTCGAGGCCTTCCCAAGACGGAAAGGCGGGGCGATTCCGGCGGTACAGACGCTGTGATTGGTGCAGATGCCCGGGGCGGTCGTGTTCAGAGGGATTACCAACCTGAATCTGGACTCCAAGGGGCGTGTGGCAATGCCCACCCGGTATCGTGACCGCCTGGCGGAAAGCTGTCAGGGTAATCTGGTCATCACCGTTCACTTGGATCAGTGTCTGCTGATCTATCCCCTGCCGGACTGGGAAATCCTTGAACAGCAGGTGATGTCCCGGCCCAACATGAACCGGCGGGTGCGGGACCTTCAGCGTCTGCTGGTGGGGCATGCCTCGGACTGCGAGATGGATGGTAATGGTCGGATACTCCTGCCTGCTCCCCTGCGTGAATTTGCAAACCTGACAAAACGGGCGGTACTGGTGGGGCAGGGCAACAAGTTTGAGTTGTGGGACGAGGATGCGTGGAACAGCGGCCGTGATGACTGGTTCCGGCAAGAGGCGCGGGAAGGTGATCTGAGTTCGATCCTGGAGTCTCTGACGCTGTGAGTCATGACATGCTGGAGAAGATCGGCCATCGCCCGGTACTGCTGGAAGAGGCCCTGGAGGCCCTGTGTATCCGCTCGGATGGTCTTTACGTGGACGGTACCTTCGGCAGGGGGGGGCACAGTGGTGCCATCCTCGACCGTTTGGGTCCGGCAGGTCGCCTGATTGCCCTGGACCAGGATCCTGAAGCCGAAGCCGAGGCCCTGCACCGTTTTGCGGGAGATGATCGCTTCGAGTTCGTGCGAACGTCCTTTACCCGGCTGCTGCCTGAACTCCGGGTGCGTGGCCTGACAGGACGGGTGGATGGTGTGCTGCTGGATTTGGGGGTGTCTTCCCCCCAGTTGGATACCCCGGAGCGAGGCTTCAGCTTCATGCGGGATGGTCCTCTGGACATGCGCATGGATCCGATGCGGGGAGCGTCTGCCGCCCAGTGGCTGGCACGTGCCGATGAGGCCGAGATCGCCGGGGTTTTGAAGACCCTGGGCGAGGAGCGCTTCGCCCGCCGCATCGCCCGCCACCTGGTCGCACAGCGGGCCGTCATGCCCATCGAGCGGACCGGTCGCTTGGCGGCGCTGATCGCTGAGGCCATTCCCCGCCCTGAACGGCACAAGCACCCGGCCACGCGCAGTTTCCAGGCCATTCGCCTGCATGTGAATCGTGAACTGGACGCCCTGGACGAATGCCTGGCGCAGATACCGGCGGTACTGGCCCCCGCAGGGCGACTGGCGGTGATCAGTTTCCATTCCCTGGAGGATCGGATCGTGAAGCGCTTCATCCGTCGCCAGTCGGAAGGCGAGCCGTTGCCGCGGGGGTTGCCTGTCACCGATCTCCCCCCCGGAAGGACCCTGTTGAAGATCGGCAAGGCGCAGCGGGCTCGGGAAGATGAGGTTGATGAGAATCCGCGGGCACGCAGCGCCGTGCTCCGGGTGGCCGAGCGCCTGTCATGAGCCGGCGCCTGATATTACTGGCCCTGCTGTTTCCGGCGGTGGTCATCGGTGCCTTGGCGGTGGTGCACAGCAAGCATCAGAGCCGGGTGTTGTTCACTGAATTGCAGGCTGAACTGAGATTGCGTGACGAACTGAACATCGAATGGGGGCAGTTGCAGCTGGAGCAGAGTACCTGGGCGACCCATGGACGGATCGAAGAGGAGGCAGGCAGCCGTCTCAACATGCGGCTGCCTGATGCCCGTTCTACCGTTATCTTGCTGGAGTGATTGATGTCGGAGCCAAAGACAACGGTTTCTCGCTGGCGGCGCGGCGCGGTGCTGGGGGCTTTCGCCCTGGCCTTCGTTGCCGTGCTGGCGCGCGCCGTGGATCTGCAGGTTCTGCAGCAGGATTTTCTCCAGGGCCAGGGTGACGCACGTCATCTGCGAGTGGTGTCCCTGCCGGCCCACCGGGGCATGATCGTGGACCGCAATGGTGAACCCATTGCGGTCAGCACGCCGGTCGACAGCGTCTGGGCCAACCCCAGGGAAACATTACAGCACCCCACGCAGCAACTGGTGGGCCTGGCCCATCTGCTGGACATGAATCCACGGGATCTGCATCAGCGTCTGGCCGAGCGTGCCGAGCGTGAATTTGTCTATCTGCGCCGTCATGTCAGGCCGGATGTGGGGGCGCAGGTCATGGCCTTGCGAGTCCCCGGTGTCGCCCTGCAGCGCGAATACCGACGCTACTATCCCATGGGCGAGGTCTCCGCCCATGTGCTGGGCTTCACCAATATCGATGATCGCGGCCAGGAGGGTCTGGAACTGGCCTATAACCCCTGGCTGACCGGCGAGTCGGGCGCCAAACGGGTGGTCCGCGACCGTCTGGGGCGCGCCATCCGGGACGTGGAGAATATCCGGCCCGCCCGCCCCGGGCAGGATCTGACCCTGACCATTGATCAGCGCCTGCAGTACCTGGCCTATCGTGAACTCAAGGCCGCAGTCCAGGCCCATGGCGCGCGGGCGGGCTCTGCGGTGATTCTCGATGCCCGTAACGGCGATGTCCTGGCCATGGTCAACCAGCCCTCCTACAACCCGAACAACCGGGGCACCCTGCGTGGCGATAGCGCCCGTAACCGGGTTGTCACGGACCTGATCGAGCCTGGTTCCACCATCAAACCCTTCACCGTGGCCGCGGCCCTGGAGAGCGGGCAGTTCCAGAAGGAGTCCCTGCTGCAGACCAGCCCCGGCCGCATGCGGGTGGGCCGCCACACCGTCACGGATATCCGTAACTACGGCCTGATTGATCTGACCACCATGATCAGCAAGTCCTCCAATGTGGGGGCGAGCAAGCTGGCCCTGGCCATCGAGCCTCAGCAGCTCTGGGAGACTTTCTATCGGGCCGGCTTTGGTCGCAGCACCGGCAGTGGGTTTCCTGGAGAGGCCGGCGGCAATCTACGGGATTTTTTCCATTGGCGTGATGTGGAGCGCGCCACCATGGGCTTTGGTTATGGCCTGTCCGTCACGCCGTTGCAGCTGGCCCAGGCCTACGGCGCCATCGCCAACGAGGGGGTGATGTTCACGCCCCGTCTGGTGGTATCCGATGCCCCGCGCGAGGCCTATCGGGTCATGAGTCCCCATACGGCCCAGAGCCTCATGCACATGCTGGAGGTGGCCGTATCCCGTGAGGGTACCGGCATCCGGGCCTCCGTGGAGGGCTACCGGGTGGCCGGCAAGACCGGCACGGCACGCAAGCTGGTGGATGGCGGTTATGCCAAGGGGCTCTATCTGTCCCTGTTTGCCGGCATGGCGCCCGCCAGTGATCCGCGTCTGGTGATGGTGGTGATCATCGATGAGCCCGCCGGCGATCAATATTACGGCGGCCAGGTGGCGGCCCCCGTATTCGGGGCGGTCATGCGTGGTGCGCTCCGCCTCATGGATATTCCCCCCGACAATCTCCCGGATCTGAAGTCCGCCTCCCGTTCCTCCGCGGAGGCGCCGACATGACGTGCCCTGCGCAAACCGAACACCGATATCTGCTGTCGGAACTGCTGGTCGGGATGGTGCCGGTTCCGGCTGTCCTTGACCGCCCCGTGCAGGGCCTGTGTCTTGACAGTCGCCGGGCGTTGCCCGGCGAGGTGTTTCTGGCCGCGGCGGGACATCACCATCACGGTCTGAGCCACGCCCGGGAGGCGGTTCAGCGTGGGGTCGTGGCGGTACTCTGGGAGCCCACGGCAGCGACGGGGGCACCGCCTCCCGAGGCGTCGGTGCCTTATCTGGCCGTCCCCCGGCTGCGTGAGCGCATGGGTGAGCTGGCGGCGCGGTTTCATGGTCATCCCTCACGCGCCATGCAGGTGGTGGGGGTGACGGGCACCGATGGCAAGACCTCGGTATCCCAGTGCCTGGCCGGCGCCCTGGACAGTGACAGTCGCCCCTGCGGCGTGATCGGTACCCTGGGCAGCGGGCGTTACGGTGAACTGGGAGATCCGGGTCTGACCACGCCTGATCCCGTGTCCCTGCAGGCCTTTCTGGCTGCCATGGGGCGCTGCAAGTTGCATCAGGTGGTGATGGAGGTGTCATCCCATGCCCTGGATCAGGCCCGAGTGGCGGGGGTGGATTTCGATGTTGCCATCCTCACCAATCTGGGGCGGGATCACTTGGATTATCACGGTACGGTCACCGCCTATGGTGAGGCCAAGGCACGGCTGTTTTCCTGGCCCGGCCTGAAAACGGCAGTGCTGAACCTGGACGATCCCTTCGGTCGCCTGCTGGCCGAGCGGCTGAAGGTCCCCGTGCTGGGCTATGGCCTGCAGGCGTCGTCCGACGGCCCCGAACTGGTGCTGGCGACCCATCCGGAATTCCATGCCGAGGGTATCCGCGCCCATGTCATGACTCCATGGGGGGCGGGTGAGCTGGAAAGCCCCTGGCTGGGACGGTTCAACCTGGAAAATCTGCTGGCGGTACTGGCGGCGTTGCTGAGTCTGGACGTCAGCCTCACCGATGCCCTGGAACGGCTGCATCACAGTCCGGCAGTCCCTGGACGCATGGAGCGTTTCCACGGTACCCGGGGGCCGCTGGTGGTGGTGGATTATGCCCACACCCACGAGGCGCTGGCCCAGGTGCTGCAGGCCCTGCGTGCCCATTGCAGTGGTCGGCTCTGGTGCGTGTTTGGTTGCGGCGGCAACCGCGACTCGGGCAAGCGCCCGCTGATGGCGGCCGTAGCCCAGCGTGACGCGGATCAGGTGGTGGTGACCAGCGACAATCCGCGCCATGAGGATCCTCGGGCGATCATCGAGGCGGTCTGTACCGGCTTTACCGATCTTTCGCGGGTGCATGTGGAAGCCGACCGGGAGGCTGCCATCCGCCATGCCTTTGGTCAGGCGGGTCGGGAGGATGTGGTGCTGATCGCGGGCAAGGGTCATGAGACCTGGCAGATCTTCGGCGATGAATGCCGCCCCTTCAGTGACCGGGTCCTGGCCCGCCGGCTGGTGGAGGGTGAGGCATGATGCGGATTTCCATGAGCCAGGTGGCGGCACTGACCGGCGGACGCCTGCAAGGCGCCGACGCGGCTGTGCAGGGGGTGTCCACGGACAGTCGCAGCGTAACGGCGGAACAGCTCTTTGTCGCCCTGAAGGGACCGCGTTTCGACGCCCATGACTTCATCTGTCCGCAGTTCCCGGCCGCCGGCTTGCTGCTCAGCCGGGACCCCGGCCCGAACCAGGACCGGCCCTGGGTGCTGGTGGATGATACCCGTCGTGCCCTGGCCGACCTGGCCGCCGGCTGGCGCCGCCATTGTCCGGCCCGGATCGTGGCGCTGACCGGCAGCAACGGCAAGACCACGGTCAAGGAGATGCTGGCGGCGATTCTCGGTCACTGCGGCGAGACCTGGGCCACCCGCGGCAACCTGAACAACGACATCGGTGTCCCCCTGACGCTGCTGAGTCTGTCCGGGAAGCATCGCTTCGGTGTGATCGAGATGGGGGCCAACCATGCCGGCGAGATTGCCTTGCTGACGCGCATTGCCCGGCCCGATGTGGCCTTGATCACCAATGCCGGCCCTGCCCACCTGGAGGGGTTCGGCAGCATCGAAGGGGTTGCCCATGCCAAAGGCGAGATCTTCCAGGGGCTGGAAGATGAGGGGGTGGCGGTGATCAATGCCGATGATCCCTATGCCGACCTGTGGCTGTCCATGAATCCCGGGCGCCAGGTCATCCTGTTCGGCCTGTCGGCACGGGCCCGGGTCCGGGGAGAGATGGATGGCGAGGATCTGCTGATTCATCTGCCGGATGACCGAATCCGTGTGTCCCTGGCCCTGGCCGGTCGTCATAACCGTCTCAATGCATTGGCTGCGGCTGCGGCCGCCCATGCGCTGGGGGCGGACGCCGCGGCCATCGGCCGGGGTCTGGCATTGATGCAGCCGGTACCGGGGCGTCTGGTGTCCCGGCCGGGAGCGGCGGGCAGTCGTCTCATCGACGATAGCTACAATGCCAATCCCGCCTCCACTCGCGCGGCGATCCAGGTGCTGTCGGAGCAGCCCGGGCACCGCATCCTCGTCCTCGGGGATATGGGCGAACTGGGTGAGGACGCCGCCGGTATGCATCGCGAAATGGGTGCATTGGCCAGGGCCATGGGGGTGGAACGGCTGCTGGCAGTGGGTCCGCTGAGCCGACATGCGGTCCATGCCTTCGGCAACGGTGCGGAGCACTTCGAGGATCAAGCCCGCCTGTCGGCGGTGCTGACAGGATGTCTGGGACCTGATGTGGTGGTCCTGATCAAGGGGTCCCGCGGACAGCGCATGGAGCGGGTGGTATCGGCATTGATGCCGGAACAAGGGCAGCGACAAGAACAATCGGGAGATAATGGGCATGCTGCTCATTCTGTTTGAGTATCTGAGCCAGTACTACACGGCCTTCAACGTAGTCCAGTACCTGACCCTGCGTGCCATCCTGGGCGTGCTCACGGCGTTGCTGATCGCCTTTATGGTGGGACCGGCCATGATTCGGCATCTGACCCGCTACAAGATCGGCCAGCAGGTGCGCAGCGACGGTCCCCAGACCCATTTCAGCAAGGCGGGAACCCCCACCATGGGGGGTGCCCTGATCTTGGTGGCGGTGGCCGTCAGCACCCTGTTGTGGAGCGACCTGAGTAACCGCTTTGTCTGGGTGGTGCTCCTGGTCACCCTGTTATTCGGGCTTATCGGCGGGGTCGATGATTACTTGAAGCTGCGGTACGGCAACAGCCGGGGGCTGTCGGCGCGCAAGAAATTTTTCTGGCAGAGTCTGGTGGCCTTTCTGACCGCCGTGTTTCTGTTCTACACCGCCCAGACCCCCATCGAGACCACGCTGATCGTGCCCGTTTTCAAGGATGTGGCCATTGATCTGGGTCTGTGGTTCATCCCCCTGACCTGGCTGGTGATCGTGGGTTCGAGCAACGCGGTGAACCTCACCGATGGCCTGGATGGCTTGGCCATCATGCCCTGTGTGCTGGTGGCGGGGGCGCTGGGGGTGTTCGCCTATGTGTCGGGTCATGCCATCTTTGCCGACTACCTGGGCATTCCCTTTGTGCCCGGGGTGGGGGATCTGACCGTGTTTGCCGCGGCCCTGGTGGGGGCGGGCATGGGCTTTCTCTGGTTCAACGCCTACCCGGCCCAGGTCTTCATGGGCGACGTGGGCGCCCTGGCCCTGGGCGCGGCCTTGGGCCTGCTGGCGGTGACCACCCGGCAGGAGATCGTGCTGGTGATCATGGGCGGGGTGTTCGTGATCGAGACCCTGTCGGTGATCCTGCAAGTGGCCTCCTACAAGCTGACCGGGCGGCGCATCTTCCGCATGGCGCCGCTGCATCATCATTTTGAACTCAAGGGCTGGCCCGAACCGCGGGTGATCGTACGTTTCTGGATCATTACCGTGGTGCTGGTGTTGATCGGTCTGGCCACCCTGAAGATCCGTTGAGGACGGCGAGTGACGTGACAGAGCAGGCAACGACACTGATCGTGGGACTGGGCACCACCGGGCTCTCCGTGGCGCGGCATCTGGCCGCCCGCGGGGAGCCCTTCTGCGTGGCCGATACCCGCGAATCGCCGCCGGGTCTGGCTGCGCTGCGGGAACAGGTGCCGGACGTGTGTCTGTTCTCCGGGCCGTTTGACCCGGACGTGCTGTCCCGTTTCGAGCGGCTGATCGTGAGCCCCGGGGTGAGCATTCGGGAACCCGCGATCCGGGCGGCCGAGGCCGCCGGTGCCCGGGTGCTGGGTGATATCGAACTCTTTGCCGGGCAGGTCAACGCCCCGGTCCTGGCCATCACCGGTTCCAACGGCAAGAGCACGGTGACGACCCTGGTGGGGGAGATGGCCCGGGCCGCGGGTCTGCAGGTGGCGGTCGGCGGTAATCTGGGTACCCCGGCACTGGATCTTCCGGCATCCCGACCGGCGCCTGATCTTTATGTGTTGGAGCTCTCGAGCTTTCAGCTGGAAACCACGTCCGGGCTCCGGTGCGAGGCGGCCGCCGTGCTCAATCTCTCCGCGGATCATATGGATCGTTACCAGGGGCTGGACGAGTATGCCCAGGCTAAGGCACGCATCTTTCGTCACGCCCGGGTGGCAGTGACCAATCGGGAAGATCCCCGGGTCCAGGCCATGTCCGGTGGCCGGATGCGGGTGAGCTTCGGCCTGGATGCCCCGGCGGATGGTCAATATGGTCTGAAACAGCGGGACGGCGCGTCCTGGCTGTACCGGGGGGATGACCCCCTGATGGCGGAGGCGGAGCTACGCATGGCCGGGCGTCATAACACCGCCAATGCCCTGGCTGCCCTGGCCCTGGGCGAGGCCGCCGGCCTGCCCAGGGGCGACATGCTGGCGGTATTGCACCGCTTTGCCGGTCTGCCCCATCGTTGCCGGTGGGTGGCGAATCTGCAAGGTGTCGACTGGTACAACGATTCCAAGGGCACCAACCTGGGCTCCACCCTGGCGGCCCTGGCGGGCTTGCCGGACAAGGTGGTGCTCATCGCCGGCGGGCAGGGTAAGGGGCAGGACTTTGCGCCCCTCAAGGCCGTGGTGACCCAAAAAGCGCGGGCAGTGGTACTCCTGGGGCAGGACGCAGCCGTCATTGAGCGGGCTTTGGAGGGTGTAGTGCCGGTGGTGCGGGTCCATGACATGGATCAGGCCGTGGCCGAGGCCGCCCGGCTGGCTTGTCGTCGGGACAGCGTACTGCTGTCGCCTGCCTGTGCCAGCCTGGATATGTTTCGCAATTATGAACACCGGGGCGAGGTCTTCGAGTCCGCAGTACGGAGGTTGGCATCATGAAGGGACTTGATCTTCAGGCCACCCGGGACATGGACAACCGCTTGACGGTGGAACTGCACCAGAAGGTGGACCTGGGGCTGGCGGTCACGGTCATGGCCCTGTTGGGGCTGGGGCTGGTGATGGTGGGGTCCGCCTCCATCGGCATCGCCGAGCGCAGTCTGGGCGATCCCTTCTATTTTCTGCAGCGGCAGGTGGTCTTCGTCACCCTCGGCGTGGTTGCGGCTGTCATGCTTTACAACCTGCGCCTGGCCTGGTGGCAGGTCATGGGACCCTGGCTGCTTCTGTCCGTCTACGTGTTGTTGCTGTTGGTGCTGGTGCCCGGTATCGGCAAGACCGTGAACGGCTCAACCCGCTGGATCTCGGTGGGACTGTTCAATCTGCAGGTCTCCGAGGTGGTGAAATTGCTCATGACCGTCTACCTGGCCGGCTATCTGGTGCGGCATGCCCGCCAGGTGCGCGAAACCTTGATGGGTTTTGCCAAGCCGTTGATCCTGCTGATGCTGGCCACGGTGCCCCTGCTCATGCAGCCGGATTTCGGCGCCGCCGTGGTGCTGATGGCCATCGCCCTGGGGATGCTATTCCTGGGCGGCGCACGGCTGTGGCAATTTTTCATGCTCCTGGGCGTCGTGGGTGCGGCGATGGCCTGGCTGGCCGTCCAGACGCCCTATCGGGTGGCCCGCCTCACCGGTTTCATGGACCCCTGGACCGACCCCTTCAATACCGGCTTCCAGCTCACCCAGTCCCTGATTGCCATCGGCAGTGGTTCCTGGTTCGGCGTGGGGTTGGGCGGCAGTGTGCAGAAACTCTTTTATCTGCCGGAAGCCCACAACGATTTCTTGTTCGCCGTGCTGGCCGAGGAACTGGGCCTGGTGGGCATCGTGACGGTGGTGGCCCTCTACGGCTTTCTGCTCTGGCGCAGCTTTGCCATCGGCCAGGCCGCCGAACGGGTGGGGCACCTGTTCGGAGCGCACCTGGCCTACGGCATCGGCATCTGGATCGGCCTGCAGGCCTTCATCAACATGGGCGTGAATATGGGCATGCTGCCTACCAAGGGGCTGACCCTGCCCCTGATGAGCTATGGCGGCAGTTCCATGCTGGTGACCTGTGCGGCCATGGGGCTGCTGGCCCGGGTACACCGGGAAACGGTGGAGAGCGGGGGCTTCAGGCCCCGCCGCCGTGCGTCCGGAGGTGGATCATGAGCCGTCGCCCTATCCTGATCATGGCGGGTGGTACCGGGGGGCATGTCTTTCCAGGACTGGCCGTGGCCGATGATCTGCGTGCCCGAGGCGAGACCGTGTGCTGGCTGGGCACGGCCACGGGTCTGGAGGCCCGGCTGGTGCCGGCGGCCGGGATCGAGTTTCACACCCTGCCGGTGAGCGGCCTGCGGGGCAAGGGGCTGTCCGCCTGGCTGCTGGCCCCCTGGCGACTGGGGGTCGCCCTGTGGGCCGCCCTGGGCTTGATGCTGCGCCTGAAACCCCGTGCCGTACTGGGGCTGGGGGGGTTTGCCTCCGGCCCCGGCGGACTCATGGCCGCGGCCCTGGGCCATCCCCTGGTGATCCATGAACAGAACGCCATTGCCGGCATGACCAACCGCTGGCTGGCCGGACGGGCGGATCTGGTGCTGGAGGCCTTCCCGGGCACGTTTCCGGTTGCTCGGGAGCCGGTGGCCGTCGGCAATCCGGTGCGCGCAAGCATCCGTGAACTGCCGGACCCCGCGGTGCGTATGGCCGGACGGGAAGGTCCTCTACGCCTGCTGGTGGTCGGCGGCAGTCTGGGTGCCCTGGCCCTGAATACCCGCGTGCCCGAAGCGGTGGCCCGTCTGCCCGAAGCTCACCGTCCGCAGATCCGGCATCAGGCCGGGGAGCGCACGTTGGGGCAGGCTCGCCAGGCCTATGCCGAGGCCGGCGTGGAGGCCGAGGTGACGGCCTTCATTGATGACATGGCCCAGGCCTACGGCTGGGCGGATCTGGTGATCTGCCGTGCCGGGGCGTTGACGGTTTCCGAGTTGGCGGCTGCCGGCGTGGCCGCCCTGTTGGTGCCTTACCCCCATGCGGTGGATGACCACCAGCGCGCCAACGCCCGCTATCTGTCCGAGACCGGTGCGGCACACCTCATCCTTCAGGATGAACTGGATGCCGGGGACTTGGCGACCCTGCTGGAGTCCCTGGATCGTCCCCGGCTGCTGGAGATGGCCGCCCAGGCCCGGCGCCTGGCTCGTCCTGATGCCACCCGTCGCGTGGCCGAGGCCTGTCTGGCCCTGGCCGGTAAAGGAGATCGCTCATGAATGCCCCCACAGCCCTGATCGGCATGCGCCGTATCCGCCGCATCCACTTCGTGGGTATCGGCGGTTCGGGCATGGGCGGCATTGCCGAGGTGCTGGCCAACCTGGGGTATCAGGTGAGCGGTTCCGATATCGCCGAAAACGCCGTGACCCGGCGTTTGGAAGGTCTGGGGGTGGAGGTCCGTGTGGGTCATGATGCCACCCATGTGCAGCAGGCCGATGTGCTCGTGGTTTCCAGTGCCATCCGCCCCGGTAACCCGGAGTTGCAGGCGGCACGGGAGCGTCGCATTCCCGTCGTGCCCCGGGCCGAAATGCTGGCGGAGTTGATGCGCTTTCGCTACGGCATCGCTGTGGCCGGGACGCACGGCAAGACCACCACCACCAGCCTGGTAGCCAGCCTGCTGGCGGAAGGGGGGCTGGACCCCACGTTCGTGATCGGTGGTCGGCTCAACAGCACCGCCAGTCATTCCCGGCTGGGGCAGGGCAGCTATCTGGTGGCCGAGGCGGACGAGAGCGACGCCTCCTTTTTGTGTCTGCAGCCGATGATTTCAGTGGTGACCAACATCGATGCAGACCATCTGGCCACCTATGAAGGGGATTTTTCCCGGTTGCGGGATACGTTCCTCGAATTCCTGCATCATCTTCCGTTCTACGGCCTGGCGGTGTTGTGCGTGGATGATGCGGAGATCCGCGGCTTGATCACCCGCATCGGCCGTCCCATGCTCACCTACGGCATCGATCATCCGGCGGATGTCCATGCCCGCGAGCTACGCCCGGACGGCACCCGCACCCATTTCGATCTGCACCTGCCGGGGCGTGACCAGGCCCTGCCGGTGACCCTGAATCTGCCGGGACGCCACAATGTGCTCAACGCCCTGGCGGCGGTGGCCGTGGCCCATGAGCTGGGGGTGGATGACGGCGCCATCCAGCGCGGGTTGCAGGCATTTCAGGGTATCGGTCGTCGTTTCCAGGTCTACGGTAATCTACCCACCCCGATGGGGGCGGTGCTGCTGGTGGATGACTATGGCCATCATCCCACCGAGGTGGCCGCTACCATCGCCGCGGCCCGGTCCGCCTGGCCGGGGCAGCGTCTGGTACTGGCCTTCCAGCCCCATCGCTACACCCGCACCCGAGACCTGTTCGAGGATTTTGCCGAGGTGCTGTCCGAGCCTGATGTGTTGGTGCTGCTGGATGTCTATGCGGCGGGTGAGGACCCCATTCCCGGCGCCGACGGTCGTACCCTGGCCCGCACGATCCGTACCCGGGGACGGGTAGACCCCGTGTTTGTGGATGCCCCCGAGCGCCTGGTGGATGCCCTGCGGGGTGTATTGCGGGAGGGGGATGTGTTGCTGACCCAGGGGGCGGGTAATGTGGGGGCGCTGGCGGCCAGTCTGCCGGTGGCCTTGTGTGCCGTGGGAGATGCCCCATGATCGTCGCCCGTCGTCCCGGTCATCTGCGTGGGGAACTGCGCATCAATGAAGCCATGGCCCGGCATACCTCCTGGCGGGTGGGTGGCCCGGCGGACCGCTGGTATCGTCCGGCGGACCTGGATGATCTGGTGCTGTTTCTGTCCGGTCTGCGGGCGGATGAACCCCTGTTCTGGCTTGGTCTGGGCAGCAACATCCTGGTGCGGGACGGGGGCATCCGGGGGACGGTGATTGCCTATGCGGGGGTGCTGGATACCCTGCAGGTCCTGTCGGGATACCGGGTACGGGCCGGGGCCGGTGTCAGTTGCGCCAAACTGTCCCGTTTCTGTGCCGAACAGGATCTTGCCGACGGTGAATTTCTCGCCGGCATCCCCGGTGCCCTGGGTGGTGCCCTGGCCATGAATGCCGGGGCCTGGGGCGATGACACCTGGTCCCACGTGGAGCAGGTCACCACCGTCGACCGGCGTGGATGTCTGCACATTCATACCCGGGGGGATTACGAGGTGGGCTATCGCCATGTACAGGGTAGCCGGGAAGGCTGGTTCGTAGAAGCGGTGCTGGCCTTCACCCCCGGCGATGGGGAAGAATCCCGGCGGCGGGTGAAGGACCTGCTGTCCCGCCGCAACCGGAGTCAGCCCATTGGGCAGCCCTCCTGCGGCTCGGTGTTCCGTAATCCCCCCGGGGATCATGCGGCGCGGCTGATCGAGGCGGCGGGCCTTAAGGGGACGGGTATCGGCGGAGCCATGATCTCGGAAAAACATGCCAATTTCATCATCAATACCGGCACGGCCACGGCTGCGGACATGGAGGCTCTGATGGCCCGGGTGCAGAGCGAAATCCATGCCCGTTTCGGGACGGAACTGGTCCCTGAGGTCCGCATCGTAGGTGAGCCTTTGGGAGAGATGGCGTCATGACGCAGTCAAGGCAGGACAGCTTCGGCAAGGTGGCGGTGCTCATGGGCGGCTGGTCCGCGGAGCGCGAGGTTTCCTTACGCAGCGGACAGGCGGTGCTGCAGGCACTGCGGTCGGCCGGCGTGGATGCCCATGGCATTGACGTGGGGCGGGATGTGCTGGAGGTCCTGGCCCGCGCCGGCCATGACCGGGCATTCATCATCCTGCATGGCCGTGGCGGTGAGGATGGCGTCATCCAGGGCGCCCTGGAACTGCTGGGCATCCCCTATACGGGCACCGGCGTGGCCGGGTCGGCGGTGGGCATGAACAAGCTCATGAGCAAGCGCCTCTGGCGCGGGGCCGGTCTGCCGACGCCAGACTACCGGGTGCTGGAGCCCGGGTTTGACCCGGGGGCAGTGGTGGAGGCCCTGGGTCTGCCGTTGATCGTCAAGCCCGCACTGGAGGGGTCGAGCATCGGTATGAGCCGGGTCAACCAGGTGGAGGATCTTCCCGGTGCCTTTGAAGTCGCCGCCGCCTGTGGCGGACCGGTATTCGCGGAGCGCTGGATCACGGGCAGGGAGTTCACTGCGGCCATCCTGGATGGTGAGCCGTTGCCCCTGATTCGCCTGGAAACCCCCCGTTCCTTTTATGACTATGAGGCCAAGTACGCCGCAGGAGATACCCGCTATCACTGTCCCTGCGGACTGGCGCCCGAGGCCGAGACCGCCGTGCAGACCCTGGCCCTGGCCGCCTTCGAGGGCGTATCCGGGCAGGGCTGGGGACGGGTGGATCTGATGATGGATGCCCAAGGCAAGGCCTGGGTGATCGAGGTCAACACGGTCCCCGGCATGACCGATCACAGCCTGGTACCCATGGCGGCCCGGGCTGCCGGGCTGGATTTCCAGGCCCTGGTAATGAAGATTCTGGCCACGTCCCTGCAGTCGGGGGCGCGGTAATGGGGTACGTATGGGCAGATCGATGGCAAGGCGAAGGGTGCAGCGGCCGCCCTGGTGGCGGGAGGCACGCTTGCGCCGCGCCCTGCGAACCCTGCTGCTGGCGGCGGCAGTCATGATGCTCGCCGTCGCCGCTCAAGGGGCCGTGGCTTACCTGATGGAGCCCGATACCTTGCCCATCCGCAGCGTGGAAGTGGAGGGTGAGTTACGTTATCTGGGGCCGGAGATCCTGTCCGCCGCCATCACGCCCCATGTCCAGGGCGGGTTCTTCAACCTGGATCTGCGTCGGGTGGAGGCTTCGGTCAAGGCACTGCCCTGGGTGCGCGGGGTGTGGGTGCATCGGGAATGGCCGGACCGGATCGTGGTCCGGATCGAGGAGCAGGTCCCGGTGGCACGCTGGGGCGACGAGGCCCTGGTGAACCAATATGGGGAACTGTTCCGCCCTGAACTGTCCGAAGCCCCCGGAGGTTTGCCGTTCCTGGAAGGTCGCGAGGGGCGCCAGCGGCAGCTCATGGAGCGCTTCCTGGCAGTACAAGCCAGGCTGGCGGATGTGGGACTGGAGGTCTCCGGGCTGAAAGAGGATGCCCGCCGTTCCTGGGTCATTCAGCTTGAAGACGGCGGGCAGGTATTGATGGGGCGCGGCATGGACCCGGACCGGCTGGATCGACTGGTGCGCATGTACCCGCGCCTGGAGGAACACCGGGATGAGCCCATCAGGCGAATCGACATGCGTTACACCAACGGCATCGCCGTGGCCTGGAATCCCCGGGAAGGCGGTGCGCAATGAGACAGGGTAGGCAGGCAAGGCGAATGAGAGTCATGAATACGGCGTTATGCACCTGGTTGCCACGGGATGCGGTCATCGCGCTGGGCGGTCCGGTAGCGGAGATGAAGGGTTATGTCTAAGCGATCCGATAAAGGGATGATCGTCGGTCTGGATATTGGGACCTCCAAGGTGGAGGCCATCGTCGGCGAGGTGAATGACGAGGGGGGGATTGAGATCGTCGGTATCGGTTCCCACCCCTCACGAGGCCTGAAGAAGGGGGTGGTGGTCAATATCGAATCCACCGTGCAATCAATCCAGCGGGCCATCGAGGAGGCTGAATTGATGGCCGGCTGTCAGATTCACTCGGTCTTTACCGGGATTGCCGGCAGCCATGTGAAGAGCCTCAACTCCACCGGCGTGGTGGCCATCAAGGACAAAGAGGTGACGACGGCGGATGTGGAACGGGTGATCGATGCCGCCCGTGCCGTGGCCATTCCGGCGGACCAGCGCATTCTCCATGTGCTGCCCCAGGAGTTCATCATCGACGAACAGGAGGGGATCCGCGAGCCCATCGGCATGTCCGGTGTGCGTCTGGAGGCCAAGGTTCACCTGGTGACCGGCGCGGTGTCCGCGGCCCAGAACATCATCAAGTGTGTACGGCGCTGTGGCCTGGAGGTGGATGACATCATCCTGGAGCAGCTGGCCTCCAGTTATGCGGTACTGACCGAGGATGAGAAGGAGCTGGGGGTGTGTCTGGTGGATATCGGTGGCGGCACCACCGATATCGCCGTCTTTACCGACGGTGCGATCCGCCATACGGCGGTGATCCCCATTGCCGGTGACCAGGTGACCAACGATATTGCCGTGGCCCTGCGGACTCCGACCCAGTATGCCGAAGACATCAAGATCAAGTATGCCTGTGCCCTGCGTCAGCTGGCCAATCCCGAGGAAAGCATCGAGGTGCCCGGTGTCGGCGACCGGCCGTCCCGGCGCCTGTCCCGACAGACCCTGGCCGGGGTGGTGGAACCTCGCTATGAGGAACTCATGTCCCTGGTGCAGGCGGAGCTGCGCCGGTCCGGCTGCGAGGAAATGGTGGCGGCGGGGGTGGTCCTTACCGGGGGTTCTTCAAAGATGGAAGGTGTGGCGGAACTGGCCGAGGAGGTCTTTCACATGCCGGTGCGTCTGGGCCTGCCCCAGTATGTCACCGGCCTGGTGGATGCGGTGAGAAATCCCATTCATTCCACCGGGGTGGGGCTGTTGCTGTTTGGCCATCAAAGTCGCCATCAGGCCCTTGGGGAAGGGGTTCGGGGCGGCGGCATGAAATCCGTCTGGGGGCGGATGAAGAGCTGGTTTCAGGGGAATCTCTAGTACCGGTTGCACGGCCGGTCTTCGGAGCAGGGGCTGAAAAAAAACAAGCAGGGGCGGTTGGGTCTGCGGGTCGGAATTCGAAGCTTTACGGTCTTTCAACGAACATTGTGGTTTATTAGGAGGTAGTGGATATGTTTGAACTCATGGATACCTATCCCCAGAACGCGGTCATCAAGGTCATCGGCGTCGGTGGCGGTGGCGGCAATGCGGTCCAGCACATGGTCAATGCATCCATCGAGGGCGTGGACTTTGTGGTGGCCAATACGGATGCCCAGGCGCTCAAGCGGGTGGATGCCAAGACCTTGCTGCAGCTGGGTTCCCATATCACCAAGGGACTGGGGGCCGGGGCTGATCCCGCCGTGGGTCGCGAGGCCGCTCTGGAAGATCGAGAGCGGATCCAGGAAGTGATCGATGGCGCCGACATGGTCTTCATCACCGCCGGCATGGGTGGTGGCACGGGCACCGGGGCCGCCCCCGTGGTGGCGCAGATCGCCAAGGAAATGGGCATCCTCACCGTGGCCGTGGTGACCAAGCCCTTCCCCTTCGAGGGCAAGAAGCGCATGCAGGTCGCCCAGACGGGGATGGAAAATCTGGCCAAGTACGTGGATTCCCTCATCACCATTCCCAATGACAAGCTGTTGTCGGTGCTGGGCAAGAACGTGACCCTGTTGGATGCCTTCAAGGCCGCCAACGACGTGCTGTTGGGGGCGGTGCAGGGGATCGCCGAACTCATCACCCGTCCGGGCCTGATCAACGTCGACTTTGCCGACGTGCGTACGGTCATGTCCGAGATGGGCATGGCCATGATGGGGACCGGCTCCGCCTCCGGCGGTGATCGTGCCCGCGTCGCGGCCGAGGCCGCCATCTCCAGCCCGCTGCTGGAAGATGTGAACATCGCCGGTGCCCGGGGCATCCTGGTGAACGTGACCGCCGGCATGGACATGTCCATTGGTGAATTCGAGGAAGTGGGTGCGGCGGTCAAGGAGTTTGCCTCCGAGGATGCTACCGTGGTGGTGGGTACCGTCATCGATCCGGAGATGAACGACGAGCTTCGCGTGACCCTGGTGGCCACCGGCTTGGGGACCCCGGGCCAGGCCGCCCGTCCAACCCGCGAAAAGCCGGCCGTGAAACTGGTGGAGCCCCGTCAGGCGGCCATGGGCGGCCACGGCAACGAGCTGGATATGGTGGATTACGACAAGCTGGACCGGCCCGCCGTGATGCGCAAGCAGCAGGGCAATGCCGCCTACGATATCTCCGGTAATCCCAATATGGACTACCTGGATATCCCGGCTTTCCTGCGCAAACAGGCTGACTGAGCATGGGGAGGTGCGGGGCGGAGCGCACCGTTGGTGTGCTCCGCCTCCCTGTCCAGGCACTCTTTCAGGGCGTATCTTGCATGAAAACATGCAAGTGACCCCATCCAGTGGCATAATGTCCGGCTATTTTCCCCCGTCGGCGCGTTTCGGGAAGGCCTGGCACGCTCACTGCACCCACCCCGGTGCGTCACGGGTTCAGAGGACTATCACGTTGATCAAACAGCGCACACTCAAGAACACCATCCGCGCCACCGGCGTCGGTCTTCACACTGGTGAAAAGATCTATCTGATGCTGCGCCCCGCACCGGTGAACGCAGGTGTGGTGTTTCGCCGGGTCGATCTGGACCCTGTGGTGGAGATCAAGGCCCATCCCGCGAACGTCGGTGATACCTGTCTGTCCACCACCATGGTGAGCGGTGATGTGCGCGTGTCCACGGTGGAACACCTGCTGTCGGCCGTGGCGGGGCTGGGCATCGACAACCTCTACGTGGATGTCAGTGCGCCGGAAGTACCGATCATGGATGGCAGCGCCGGCCCCTTTGTCTTTTTGATTCAGTCCGCCGGGATCGTGGAACAGAACGCCCCCAAACGTTTTATCCGTATCAAAAAACTGGTGGAAGTGCGGGAGGACGACAAGTGGGCGCGACTGGAACCCTTCAACGGTTTCAAGGTGGGTTTCTCCATCGATTTCAAGCACCCCATCTTCAGCGGCGGTATCCAGACGGCGGAACTGGATTTTTCCACCACTTCGTTCGTCAAGGAGGTCAGCCGGGCCCGGACCTTCGGTTTCATGCGTGAGATCGAGGCCCTGCGTAGTCGCCGGCTGGCCCTGGGCGGCAGTCTGGACAATGCCGTGGTGCTGGATGATTACCGGGTGCTCAACGAGGATGGTTTGCGCTACGAGGATGAGTTCGTCAAGCACAAGATCCTGGATGCCATCGGTGACGTCTATCAGCTGGGCCACAGCCTGATCGGGGCTTTTACCGGCTACAAGTCCGGCCATGCCCTGAACAACACGCTGATCCGCAAGCTGATCACCCTGGAAGATGCCTACGAGATCGTGACCTTTGAAGAGGGCGGTGAGCCGTTGCCCATCTCCTACGCCCACGCAGCGGCTACGGTCTGACCGGGTCTCCGCTTCGCGCCGCCAGGCGGCGCAGGGCCTGACTCAGCTCAGGGTCGTCCACGGTGTTGGCCACGCTCAGCAGGGCGATGCGTGCCTGGGGGGGGAGAGGGCTGAGTTGCCGGTGCCGGGTTTCGGTTCGGGCCGTTCCCATGGCAGGACGCACCCGGATATGGACGGACCGAGCCTGCAGCCCATGGTGAGCCTTGATCTGCTTGAGGATCTCCCGCTGCAGATAGCGCAGTTGGGAAGCCCAGGCCCCGGAGTCCGTCACCAGAATCAGACACCCTTCTTCCATGCCGCCCGCCCAGCAGTGCTCCCGGGGGCCCGGGGGCAGCAGATCCCTGACGCTCCGGGTCAGGGCCTCCAGCGCACGCGCCCGGTGCAGCAGATCGGGGTCCAGCAGGGCTCTGGGGCGGTGCATGGGCGGGCAGGGCTCCTCCGGGGTGATATGTTTGCAAGACTACCTGCATCCGTGACGGCGGGATACCCGGATTTCCCACAAAGTGTATGGTTGGACTATGATCTGCTCTTCATGAAAGACGCTCACCAGCTGTCGGTTTTTCCCGGCGCTGGTCCTGATCAGAAAAACGCGGGCTGAATCAGCATGAATATTATCTTTCTGACGAGCAACGGGGCGGGTTCCCGGCGCTTTCACATGTCACGCTGGTACCACCTTGCCATTCCTCTGACGGCACTCACTGTTTGTGGCGGCCTGATCATGGGGGCCGGTTATCACGCCGGCCGGCATCTTCAGGGTGCTGCGGATCCCCGGCTTGTTTACTGGGGCGAGGAACTGCGGGAGCAGCGCTATGAACTGGAGTATGCCAGGGATACCGCCGAGGCGGGCATTCAGGCCCTGACCCAGCGCGTGGCCCAACTCCAGGCACAGATGATGCGCCTGGACGCTCTGGGCAATAAGCTGGTGAAGATGGCCGACCTGGAAGACGGCGAGTTCGATTTCGGGATTCTGCCTGGCCTGGGTGGGCCTGAAGAGCTGTTTTACGACGCACCGCCTTCCGATCTGTTGCAGCAACTCGATGAACTGGCCCGGCAGATGGATGACCGGGAATCCCAGCTGCGTCTGCTGAGCCGTCTCATCCTTTCGGGGCAGTTGGCCGACGAGGTGACCCCGGCCGGTCGTCCCGTGGTGTCCGGGTGGATGTCCTCCGGTTACGGCAGTCGCACCGATCCCTTTACCGGTCGTCAGGTCTTCCACCGGGGGGTGGATTTTGCCGGTCGTCCCGGCTCCGACATCATTGCCGTTGCGGGCGGTATCGTGATGTTTGCCGATCGCCGGGATGCCTTCGGTAAATTGGTGGAGATCGACCACGGTAATGGCTATGTCACCCGCTATGCCCACAATCAGGAGATGCTGGTTGCCGTGGGCGATATGGTGCGCAAGGGGCAGGTGATCGCCAGGATGGGATCCACCGGGCGCGCCACCGGCCCTCATGTGCATTTCGAAGTGCTCAAGGATGACCGTCACGTGAATCCTCACCGTTTCATCGCCGCCTCGGATTAGGTCCCCCGGCGCCCCCTGCGTCACCATCGCGGATGGGGTATGATGACGGCCCTCAAGTTCAGCAACTCAGCGCAGAACCCTTCATGGTCACAAGCCTAGTCAGAAAGATCTTCGGTAGCCGTAACGACCGCCTGGTTAAGCGATACGGCAAGCAGGTGGGACGGATCAACGAGCAGGAAGCCGATCTCAAGGTGCTCACGGACGAACAACTCAGGGCCAGGACCGGAGGGTTCCGGGACCGCCTCGGCAAAGGGGAGTCCTTGGATGACCTGTTGCCGGAAGCCTTTGCGCTGGTCCGCGAGGCCGGCCGCCGCATCATGGGCATGCGTCATTTCGACGTCCAGCTCATCGGCGGCATGGTGCTCAACGACGGCCGCATTGCCGAGATGCGTACCGGTGAGGGCAAAACCCTGGTGGCCACCCTGTCGGCCTATCTGAATGCGTTGCCCGGCAAGGGCGTGCATGTGATCACGGTCAACGACTATCTGGCCCGCCGCGATGCTGCCTGGATGGGTCGTCTCTACCACGGCCTGGGTCTGAGCGTGGGGGTGGTCAATTCCTCCGGTGCCAAGGGTGCCAAGCACTCCTATCTTTATGATCCCGACTTTGCCGGCGACGAGGAGGGTTATGTCCATCTGCGGCCGGTGAGCCGGCGTGAGGCCTATGCCGCCGACATCACCTACGGTACCAACAACGAATTCGGCTTCGATTATCTGCGCGACAACATGGCTTTTCGTGCCGAGGACCGGGTGCAGCGCGACCTGGCCTATGCCATCGTGGACGAAGTGGACTCCATCCTCATCGACGAGGCCCGTACCCCTCTGATCATCTCCGGCCCCACCGGTGAGAACTCCGAGCTTTACCAGCGGATGAAGGACATCGTGCCCACGCTGCAGCGCCAGGAAGAGGAGGAGTCCGAAGGCGACTACTACGTCGATGAGAAGGTCAAGCAGGTGTTCATGTCCGAGGACGGCCAGGAACGGGCCGAGCAACTCCTCAAGGAGGCCGGACTGCTCAAGGAAGACCAGTCCCTCTATGATGCCGCCAGCATTCCCCTGCTGCACCATCTCAACGCCGCCCTGCGTGCCCATGCCATCTTCCAGCGGGACGTGCATTATCTGGTCAGGGACAAGCAGGTCCTCATCATCGATGAATTCACCGGTCGCGTGATGCCCGGCCGGCGCTGGTCGGAAGGTCTGCACCAGGCCGTGGAGGCCAAGGAAGGGGTGCCGATCCAGAACGAGAACCAGACCCTGGCCTCGATCACCTTCCAGAACTATTTCCGTCTTTACAAGAAGCTCTCGGGCATGACCGGGACCGCCGATACCGAGGCTTATGAGTTCCAGCATATCTACGGCCTGGAGGTGGTGGTGATCCCCACCAACAAGCCCATGGTCCGCAACGATATGCAGGATCTGGTCTATATGACCCAGAAGGACAAGTACAAGGCCATCATAGAGGACATCAAGCACTGTCGGGAGCAGGGCCAGCCGGTGCTGGTGGGTACCGCCTCGGTGGAGGCCTCGGAGATCCTCTCCGATCTGCTCAAGAAGGCCAAGATCAACCACGAGGTCCTCAACGCCAAGCAGCACGAGCGGGAGGCCCATATCGTCGCCCAGGCCGGCCGGCCCGGTGCGGTGACCATCGCGACCAACATGGCCGGTCGCGGTACCGACATCGTGCTGGGCGGCAGCCTGGATGCGGAGTTGGAGGCCCTGGGTCCCCACCAGGACCCGGCCCACGTGGAGAAGATCCGGGGCGAGTGGCAACAGCGTCATGATCAGGTGCTGGGGGCGGGCGGCCTGCATATCATCGGCTCGGAGCGCCATGAGTCTCGCCGTATCGATAACCAGCTGCGAGGGCGCGCCGGTCGTCAGGGGGACCCGGGTTCCAGCCGCTTCTTCCTGTCCCTGGAAGACACCCTCATGCGCATCTTCGCCTCCGACCGGGTGAAGATGATCATGCAGAAGCTGGGCATGGAGGAGGGTGAGGCGATCGAGAATGCCTGGGTGACCAAGGCCATCGAAAATGCTCAGCGCAAGGTGGAGGGCCACAACTTCGATATCCGCAAGAATCTGCTGGAATACGATGATGTGGCCAACGACCAGCGCCGGGTGGTCTACGAGCAGCGCCGGGAACTGCTGGATTCCCAGGAGATCTCCGATACCATCCGCGCCGTGCGCGAGGACGTGGTGGACCGGACCATCAGCCGCTACATTCCCCCGGGTTCCATCGATGAGCAGTGGGATATCCCGGGTCTGACCCAGGCCATGGAGAGCGAGTTCGGCTTGAAGCTGGATGTCGCCGGCTGGCTGGAAAAGGATGACGATCTGCATGAGGAGTCCTTGCGCGAGCGTCTGCAGGGGGAAGTGAGCGGGGCGCTGGATGCCAAGCGGGCCGTAGTCGGTGCGGAGCTGATGCAGCGCATCGAGAAGGATGTGATGCTCCAGGTACTGGACAGCCACTGGAAAGAGCATCTGGCATCCATGGACTATCTGCGCCAGGGTATCGGCTTGCGTGGTTATGCCCAGCGCAATCCCAAGCAGGAGTACAAGCGCGAAGCCTTCGCCATGTTTGAGAGCCTGCTCGAGCGTATCAAGCATGATGTCATCTCCATGCTCATGCGACTGCAGGTACAGTCTCCGGATGACGTGGCCACGCTGGAGGCTCAGGCCCTTGGCGGCGCCAAGCCGGCCGCCATGGAATTCAAGCATGATCAGCCGGACAGCCCCCTGTCCGCCGAAGACGATGCCCAGGGCAAGCCGGAAGAGTCGGATCAGGAGCCCTATCGCCGGGAAGGACCCAAGCTGGGTCGCAATGATCCTTGCTGGTGCGGTTCCGGCAAGAAGTACAAGCACTGCCACGGCAGACTGGAGTGATCGAAGATGGCCGTGAACCTGTCCGAGCCCGTTGAGCTGGCACCTGTTTCCGGGGTCCGCCTCAGTGCGGTGGCTGCGGGCATCCGCTACCAGGGGCGTAACGACCTGGTGCTGATGGAACTGGCTACCGGCAGTACCTGTGCCGCCGTATTCACCCGCAATGCCTTCTGTGCCGCCCCGGTGCAGGTGGCCCGACAGCACCTGCTCCAAGGCGCCCCCCGCTATCTGCTGATCAACGCTGGTAATGCCAATGCCGGTACCGGGACCCAGGGCCTGGAGGCTGCCTATCTGAGTTGTGGCGCCGTGGCCGGTTGCACCAATGTCAGGGCGGCCCAGGTACTGCCGTTCTCCACCGGCGTGATCGGCGAACCCCTGCCGGTGGACCGCATCTCGGCGGCCCTGCCCGAGGCCGTGGCCGCCCTGGATGAGCAGGGCTGGATGCCGGCCATGCGGGCCATCATGACCACTGACACGGTGGGTAAGGGGGCTTCGGAAACGCTGCGTCTTTCCGGTGGCGAGGTGACCCTGACAGGGATTGCCAAGGGCTCCGGCATGATCCATCCCGACATGGCCACCATGCTGGCCTTCCTGGCCACCGACGCCCTGCTGGACAAGGCGGTGTTGCAGGCCATGCTGCTGCGTTGCACCGATGCCAGTTTCAATGCCATTACCGTGGATGGGGATACCTCCACCAATGATGCCTGCGTGCTGGCCGCCACCGGGGCCTCCGGGGTGTCGGTGGACTCCGCGGAAGACCAGGCCCTGTTCGAGCAGGCGTTGCTGCGGATCTGCCGTCATCTGGCCCATGCCATCGTGCGTGACGGTGAAGGCGCGACCAAGTTCATCACGGTGCGGGTCAGTGGGGCGAGGGATGCGGAAGAGGCCCGCCGTGTGGGCTTTGCCGTGGCCCTGTCGCCGCTGGTGAAGACCGCCCTGTTTGCATCGGACCCCAACTGGGGACGGATCCTGGCAGCGGTGGGCCGCGCCGGCGTGAAGGATCTGGACGTGGACCGGGTGACCATTCATCTGGACGATGTGCGCATCGTCGCCAATGGCGGTCGGGCACTCGAGTATGAGGAGGCCATGGGGCGCCGAGTGATGGCCGGGGCGGAGATCCTTATCCACATTGATCTGGGAGGGCCGGGAGAGACCGAGGCCGAGGTCTACACCTGTGATTTTTCCTACGATTATGTGCGCATCAATGCCGAATACCGTTCCTGAGGGCCATGACTGAGCCGCTTCGGGTGGCGGTGGCTGCCATCGCCAATGATCGCGATGAGTATCTGATCGCCCGCCGCCCCGAGCATGTGCACCAGGGTGGTCTCTGGGAGTTCCCCGGCGGCAAGATCGAACCGGGGGAAACCCTGGAGGCCGCCTTGCGGCGGGAGCTGAGGGAAGAACTGGACATTACGCCTCTGCGGCACCATCCCTTGATCACCTTGAATCACGATTACCCGGACCGGCGGGTTTGCCTGGAAGTGGTGAAGGTCGACCGTTTCGAGGGCGAGCCCCGCGGCATGGAAGGGCAGCCGCTGCGGTGGGTGGCGGCCGCCCAGCTGCATGCCCTGGATTTCCCGGCCGCCAACCGTGCCATCATCAAGGCCCTGATCTTGCCGGATTGCCTGGTCATCACCCCGGATCTGCGCTGCCCCGAAACCCTGCTGGACGGACTGAACCGGACCTTGGACGCGGGCCGGGTGCGCCTGTTGCAGCTGCGTGCGCCGGGCCTGAGCCGGGAGGACTTTGTCTCCCTGGCCGCCGCGGTGATCCCGCTGTGCCATGCCCAGGGTGCGGGGGTCGTGCTGAATGCGGAACCTGAGTTGGCCATCTCCCTGGGGGCGGACGGTGTTCATCTCAATAGTCGCAGACTGGCTTCCCTGGCTGAGCGTCCCGAAGTCAGCCTGGTGGGGTGCTCGGTTCATCAGCGGGGTGAGCTTGAGAAAGCGATCCGGCTCGGTGTCGATTTTGTCCTCGTCTCCCCCGTCGCGCCCACGCATACCCATCCGGGCGCGCCGGTGCTGGGTTGGCGCCGTTTTGAGGAACTGGCGCGGCAGGCGGGCAGGCCGGCCTACGCCCTGGGCGGCATGACGGTGGATGACATCTCTGCGGCGCAGCGTCATGGCGGACAGGGCATTGCCGGCATTCGGGGGCTCTGGCAAGGGGTAACGGCAACGGAGGGGGATTGACTCCCGATCCGGGCCACGTGACAGGACGGCAATCCTTTGGCGAAGAGGGCGGATACATGGCACGTTGGCTGAGCTGGTTGCTGATTCCCGTGATGCTGGGACTGGGTTACCTGGCCGGAGAACACTGGTTGAGACCTTTGGTGGCGCCGGTGGATCCGGCGACGACGGTCATTCAGGCCCCGGCCGGCTGCGAGTTGGATGCCCGAGGGTGTTTGATGCCGGTGAATGGGGTGGAGATTCGTGTCCGGGGTCCCGAGCGGATTCCGCCGCTGGAGCGGTTTGCCCTGCGGCTGGAGGGCAGCACCTCCCTGGAACCTCTGGAAGTGTCCTACATCATGACCGGCATGGACATGGGATTGCACCGGTTTGAGTTTGAACCGGAGGGCTCGGGGCACTGGCTGGCCGAGTCGGTACTACCGGTCTGCATGTCCGGACGCATGGACTGGCTGGCACGGGTGCGCGTTCGCGTGGACGGGCGGCTTTATGAACTGCATGTCCCTGTGTTGCTGCGCCGAGAGTAGTACGCTTGCCTACCTATAGTGCGCAGCAGCACAGCGTGAACGGGATTTCCTCGTCACACTGGATTGATCGCGTCTTCAGGTCGCCGGCACGCAGGAACCGCACCGAGAAGCGCTGCCGTCCGGCACTGATCTCGGGGTAACAGGGGGCGTTGAGGGGCAGGGCGATGCGGATCATCTGCCAGGGCAGGCCGGTATCCATGCCCTGTTCGTAAAAGCCACGACTCGCCGTCATGGGACGGGGGGCGCCGGCATCACGGATCAGCTGCAGGATCACGCTGACGGACTCCTGGATGTCTGCAAAGGGCTGGGCCCATTCCAGTAGCAGCTGCCGCCGTTCCCCGGTGGAGCGGGCCAGCCAGTAGTGGTAGGCCGGCAGGTCAAAATCACAGGTTCCACCGGGGATGGCGGCCCGTTGGCGGATGCTGTTGAAGAAATCATTGCCCTTGACCTGCTGGTCCAGCTGGCCATTGAGGGCATGGATGCCGTCGATGAGACGACGATGCTTGTCGATCACCGTGTTGAGGCGACGCTGATCCACGCCGGGCTCGGTACTCAGCCGGTTCAGATTGGTGATCTGCCGTTCCAGCTCCTTCATCAGCTCGCGCTTCACATCCACCCGATTAGTGAGATTCACCATCTCGATCAGGGTGAGCAGACTGCCGTGGGTGTCCGGGCCTGAATCGTGCTGCAAGCTATGGTCAAATCGGTGCATCAGCACTTCAAGACGCATGAACAGACGCATGCGCTCATGCAAGGGCTGTTCGTAGATGATGGAACCCTTCACAGAAGCGGCTGCCGGAGGCGTGTGAACCACGTATTCATTGTTTTCCGATCTGCGGCCGAAATGAACGAACATTTTACCACCTTGGTAGGATGAGACCGGTGTCTTCGGTATCCGGTATCAGCATGCCGTTGCCATCCGGAGGTATCGCTGGTGCAGGGCTTCCACCTGGGCCGGCAGGGTATCTACTGATTTCTCGTTGTCGATGATATCGTCTGCGGCTGCCAGACGCTGTTCCCGGGTGGCCTGGGCATCCAGGATGGCCTGAATCTGTTGCGGAGACACCCCGTCACGGCGCCCGGCACGCTCCCTCTGGCTGGGCACGGAACAATCTACCAGCAGAATGCGATCCACTCGCCCCTGTGCCCCGGACTCCACCAGCAAAGGCACGACCAGCACACAGTAGGGCGTCGCGATCTTTGATTTTTCTTGTTCTATTGCGTCCCAGATCATAGGGTGGAGCAGGCTTTCCAGTCTGTGACGGGTTTGGCTGTTCCGGAACACCATGTCTCGCATGGCCGCCCGGTCCAGGGTCCCGTCGTCCTTGAGGATCTGTGTGCCGAAGGTCTCCACCAGTGCCGTGAGTCCGGGCGAGCCCGGTTCCACCACGCGCCTTGCAATGATATCCGAATCGATGACTGCAGCGCCTCTGTCTTCGAACAGGCGCGATACGGTGCTCTTGCCGCTGCCGATGCCCCCCGTCAGTCCAATGGTGAGCATGGGGTCAGCCGAGGATGCCGAGGTAGGTCTGCACGATGGTGTCGCCCCAGAGCAGGGCAATCCACCCTGCGGCGGCCAGATAGGGGCCAAACGGAATGGGCAGGTTGCGGTCACGTCCGAGTACGGCGATGAGAACGAGGCCCACCACGGCGCCCACCAGGGAGGACAGCAGGATGATCAGCGGGAGCATCTGCCAACCCATCCATGCCCCCAGGGCGGCAAACAGCTTGAAGTCACCATAGCCCATGCCTTCCTTGCCGGTGAGCAGCCGGAAGGCATGGTAGACGAGCCACAGGCTCAGGTAACCGAAGACGGCACCCAACAGACTGCTGGCGGCATCGGTGAACAGTCCCCCCAGGTTCAGTACCAGTCCCAGCCACAGCAGGGGCAGGGTGATGACATCCGGCAACAGGGTGGTGCGCAGGTCGATCACGGTCAGGGCAATCAAGGCCCAGGTCAGCAGCAGTGCCGCTGCGGCTACCCAGGTGAAACCGAAATACCAGACCACGGCCATGGACAGCAGGGCCGTGGCCACTTCCACCAGGGGGTACTGGGGAGAGATGCGGGCACCGCACGAGGCACACTTGCCCCTTAGGAACAGGTAGCTGATGAGCGGGATGTTCTCCAGGGCCGTGATGCGGTGGCCGCAGGCGGGGCAGGCGGACCGGGGGACCACCAGGTTATAGGGTCCCTGGACCTCTTCGGCATGGTCCAGGTTGCCCCCTCGTGACTGCAGCCAGGCACGGGCCTCGCTCTGCCACTGGCGCTCCATCATCATCGGTAGGCGGTGGATGACCACATTGAGAAAGCTTCCCACCATGAGGCTGAACAGCCCGGTCAGGGTGAGCAGCAGGGTTGGGCTTGAGGCGAGAAGGTCTGTCACACCACGGCTCCAAGCTGGAAGATAGGAAGATACATGGCAATGACCAGACCACCGACGACGATGCCCAGGAAGGCCATGATCATGGGCTCCATGAGACTGGAGAGGCCGTCGACCATGTTATCCACTTCTTCTTCGTAGAAATCGGCCACCTTGCTGAGCATCTCATCCAGGGAACCGGATTCTTCACCGATGGCCACCATCTGCACCACCATGTTGGGAAACACTGCGGAATTTCGCATGGCCTGCTGGAGCTGGGTGCCGGCAGCGGTCTCGTCACGCATGCGCAGCGTTGCCTCCGAGAATAGGGCGTTGCCGGTCGCACCGGCCACTGAGTCCATCGCCTCCACCAGCGGGACACCGGCGGAGAACATGGTGGACAGCGTCCGAGCAAAGCGGGCGATGGCGGCCTTGCGCAGGAGTTCTCCCACCACCGGGATGCGCAGGGAGAGTAGGTCCAGCCGACGGCGGAAGGCGGCGGAACGCTGCTTGGCCTGGGTAAAGCCGAACACGGCAATGGCGATGCCGCCGAAGATGGCCCACCAGTAGCTCTGGAAGAAGTCGGAGATGCCGATGACGAACTGGGTGAAGACGGGCAGATCCGCGCCGAAGCCCTGGAACAGGTCCTGAAACTGGGGGACCACGAAGATCAGCAGGATGGCGGTGACGATGAAGGCCACCACGATCACGGCCGCCGGATAGAACATGGCCTTCTTGATCTTGGCCTTGAGGGACTCGGTCTTTTCCTTGTAGGTGGCAATGCGGTCCAGCAGGGTTTCCAGGGCGCCTGACTGTTCTCCGGCTCCCACCAGGTTGATGACCAGGTCGTCAAAGTAGGTCGGATGCCTGGCCAGGGCGTTGGCGAAGGTAGTGCCGCCCTCCACGTCCGCCTTGATCCTGAGGATCAGTTCCTGCATGGAGGGGTTTTCGTGCCCTCGGCCGATAATCTCGAAGGACTGTACCAGTGGAACACCGGCGCTCATCATGGTGGACATCTGACGCAGGAAGATGGCGATGTCCTTGGGCTTGATCTTTTTCTTGCCCCCGAACAGGGGCTTGGGCTTCTTGCGCACCTTGAGTGGGTTGATGCCCTGGCGCCGCAGTTCCGCCTTGGCCAGGTTTTCGTTGGCTGCGGTGGTTTCGCCCTTGATCCGGACACCTTTCTTGTCCACCCCTTCCCAGACGAATACCGTCATTGTCTCGGCCATGGTTTAGTCCTTGGTCACGCGGTTGACTTCTTCAAGGCTGGTGACACCGGCCTTGACCTTGAGCAGACCGGCTCGCCGGAGGTCATCGACGCCTTCCTTGCTGGCCTGCTCCGCCAGTTGCATGGCGTTGCCGCCCTCGAGAATGATCCGCTGCATGGTTTCGGAAATGGGCAGCACCTGGTAGATGCCCACCCGGCCCCTGTAGCCGTTGGTGCATTGATCACAGCCCACAGGCTTGAAGATCTTGAAGCCCTGGTTCACCTCGTTTTCATTGAATCCCTCCTGCAGCAGGGCCTCCTTGGGGACATTGACGGGGGCCTTGCAGTGATTGCACAGGCGTCGGGCCAGACGCTGGGCGATGATGAGCAGGATGGACGAGGCGATGTTGTAGGGCGGCACACCCATGTTGGCCAGGCGGGTGAGGGTCTGGGGGGCGTCATTGGTATGCAGGGTGGACAGCACCAGGTGGCCGGTCTGGGCGGCCTTGATGGCGATCTCGGCGGTTTCCAGGTCGCGGATCTCGCCCACCATGATGATGTCCGGGTCCTGCCGCAGGAAGGCCCTCAGGGCGGCGGCAAAGGTCAACCCCACCTTGGGATTCACGTTGACCTGGTTGATGCCGGGCATGTTGATCTCGGCCGGGTCTTCGGCGGTGGAGATGTTCCGGTCCGGGGTGTTGAGGATGCCCAGGCCGGTATAGAGAGAGACGGTCTTGCCGGAGCCGGTGGGGCCGGTGACCAGGATCATGCCGTAGGGCTTGCTCAGGGCCTTGAGATAGAGCGCCTTCTGGTGTTCTTCATAACCCAGGGCGTCGATGCCCAGGAAGGCGCTGGTGGGGTCCAGTATTCGCAGTACCACCTTTTCCCCGTACAAGGTAGGGCAGGTATTGACGCGAAAGTCGATGGCCCGGTTCTTGGACAGCTGCATCTTGATGCGCCCATCCTGGGGGATGCGCCGCTCGGAGATGTCCATGCGGGACATCACCTTGATGCGGGCGATGATCCGGGGGGCCAGATTCACCGGCGGGTGAGCCACCTCGTCCAGTACGCCATCCAGACGGAACCGGACCCGGAAGTCCTTTTCATAGGGTTCGAAGTGGATATCCGAGGCCTTACGGTTGATGGCGTCCAGCAGCACCTTGTTGACAAAGCGGACCACCGGCGTGTCGTCCACTTCGCTCTCGGAGGCTTCCTGGCCGCGGTCTTCGGTGTCCGACAACTCCAGATTGTCCAGATCCTCGTCCATGAGGCCTTCCATCATGGACGAGGTATCATTGAGACTGTCCTCAATCAGTTTGGACAGCTTGTCATGCTCCACCAGCACCGGTTCGGTGGGGATGCCCGTGTTGAACTTGATCTCGTCCAGGGCGCTGATGTTCATGGGATCGGACAGGCCCACGAACAGCCGGTTGCCACGTCGGAAGATGGGCAGAGCCTGATGCTGGCGGATCAGTTTCTCGTCCACCAGTTTGGTGGGCAGATATTCCTTGTCGAGGGCGTCCAGATCAAATAACGGGGTCCCGAATTCCTCGGCCGCCGCCTGCGCCAGGCTCCGGGCCTCCACGATCTTTTCCGTTACCAGGTAGGCCACCAGGGGCACACGTTTCCTGCGAGAGTGATCCAGCGCCTTGTTGGCATCGCTTTCGCTGAGTAATCCGTCTTGAACCAGACGTCGGGCAAGCCCGCTCAATGGTATGGAGGCGGCAGGTGTTGACATGGGGACTCTGGGTTGGGGAGTGGGTCCTTCTTATCGCATGTTAGTAGCTGTCGTTATCAAGTCAACAAAGACTTTCAGTGATTGAGAACCGGGACGGGCTGCACGGTCTGCGTCAATAGCGGCGCGGGGGTGGGCGTGGAAGGGTATTTTCACGGGGTCAGGCCGAGTTTCCTGAGCCGATAACCCATTTGCCTGGGAGTCAGTCCCAGCAGTTGGGCGGCAGCCGTGTCGTGACCGCCGGCCTGTTCCAGAGCGGCCAGGAGTGCCTGCTTTTCCTGCTGTGCGAGCCGCTGTTCCAGGGGCTTGAGGTGTTCCGCGGCGAGAGGGGCCGTGGGGGGGGCGGAGCCGGAGCCGGGGAGTTGCAGGTCCTCCGCCTGGATGGTGTCGCTGTCGCAGAGTGTCGCGGCCCGTTCCAGGATGTTTTCCAACTCCCTCACATTGCCCGGGTAGTTATAGGTCATCAGGCTTTGCGTGGCTTCCGGGCTGAGTCGCCTGGGGGGCTCCTGCCAGCGGGCGGCCAGCTTGGAAAGGATATGTTCCGCCAGATGGGGGAGGTCCTCGCGGCGTTCGCGCAGGGGGGGGACGCGCAGTTCGATCACGTTCAGGCGGTAGAACAGGTCCTGGCGGAAACGTCCCGCCTGCACCTCCCGGCTCAGGTCCTTGTGGGAGGCGGAGAGGATGCGTACGTCCAGAGCAGCCTCATGGGCGGCACCGATGGGCTTGATGGCCCGTTCCTGGATGGCGCGTAGCAGCTTGACCTGCATGTGCAGGGGCAACTCCGCCACCTCGTCGAGAAACAGGGTTCCTCCCTGGGCCGCATGAAACAGCCCCTGCTTGTCGGCAACCGCTCCGGTAAAGCTGCCCTTGAGATGACCGAAGAATTCACTTTCCATGAGTTCGGCGGGGATGGCGCCGCAGTTCACCGGCACGAAAGGCCGATCGACCCGGGGACCCTGGCGGTGAATCTCCCGGGCGACCCTTTCCTTGCCGCTGCCGGATTCACCCAGGATGTACACCGGGGCCTGGCTTCTGGCCAGTTTGAGGATGGTGCTCTTGAGTTGACGCATGGCCGGTGCATTGCCCAGGAGATGGTCTTCCCGGGCGGGCGGGCTCCGTCCTGAAGCGGTGTTGTTTTCGGGCTTGCCCAGTTTCAGGGCGCTGTCCACCAGGTCTCTGAGGATGTTCAGGTCCACGGGCTTGGAGACAAAGTCGAAGGCCCCTGATTTGAGTGCCTGAACGGCGGAATCCATGCTGCCGTAGGCCGTGATAACGGCCACCGGCAGTTCCGGATAGTGGGCCTGAATGTGTTCCACCAGCTCGATGCCGTCACCATCCGGCAGGCGCATGTCTGTCAGGCACAGATCGAAATGCGCGTTGCCCAGCAGTCGTTTCGCCTCCCTGACGGTCCCGGCAGCCTGGGTGTTAAGCCGCATGCGGCCGAGGGTGATTTCCAGGAGTTCCCGGATATCCGGCTCATCGTCAATGATCAGTACGTTCTGGATGGTCATGCCTGCTGGGAAAGGCGGCCTTGCAGGCCGGATCCGGTTGTTTCAGAGGGGGGGAACTGAATACGGAAGCAGCTGCCGCCGGTGGGAAGCGGGATGTAGTCAAGACTGCCGCCATTGTTTTCGCACAGCTCACGGGAGATGTACAGGCCAAGTCCGGTGCCTTCATTGCCGGTGCCGACGAAGGGCTCGAAGAGTCGTCGGGCAATCGCCGGGTTCACGCCGCAGCCTTGATCAATGATGTCCAGGGTGGCGTGGCGGCTCACATCCCGGGTGCCGCCCTGGATCAGGATGCGGGCGGGTTGTCCGGCGCGGGTGCCGTAGCGCAAGGCATTGGTACACAGGTTCCAGGTCACCTGGTGCAGCTGTTCGGCATCAAACCAGGCCCGGGCATCGGCTGGGTGGATGGACAGCTCCACTTGAGAGCGCGCCAGGTTATGGTGTCGGCAGAATTCATCGGCAAAGCGTTCCAGCCATGGTTCCAGGGCCAGTGCCTCGATGCGGGGAGCCTGGCGCCGGGACAGATCCAGTACGTTCTGAATGACCTGATTCATACGCCGGCTCTGATCCTGGATGATGCCCACCAGTCGGCGATCCGCACGATTGAGCTCTATGGATTCGTCCAGTAGCTGGGCGGCATGACTGATGGCGCCCAGGGGGTTGCGGATCTCGTGGGCGATGCTGGCAGTGAGACGGCCCAGGGACGCGAGCTTGATGGATTGCATCTGTCTGCGCAGTTCCGCCGTGTCTTCCAGCAGGATGACCGTGCCGATGGGTTTGTCTACCCCCAGGCGGGTGAATCGTATCCGCAATTCCGGACTGTGGTCGCCGGCGGGGAGGGTCCGATGACCGGCCCTGGCGGGATGTCGAAGCCATTCCTGCAAGGCGTGGAAAAGATCCGGCGCAAGGCGGCTCAGGTCGCTGGTATCCGCAGTCACCGGATTGCCCAGCAGCAGCCAGGCGGACTCATTGATCAGGTGGACATGGCGGTCATCATTGACCACGATGACGCCCGACTGCATGCGGTCGATGATATGGGCATTGAGTTCGGCCATGTTGGCCAGGTCCACACTGCGGCGCTGGGCGAGATCTTCGCTTTCCCGGGCCCTGTGGGCCAGCACCAGTGCCAGCAGGGCGGTGGCAAACAGGCCGGCTCCCAGCAGGCCGGTCTGGGTGAGTGCCGACTCGCGGCCGGGTTCAAACCAGTAGCCGTGGATCTGTGCCAGCAGCAATGCGATGGAGGCCAGGGCGGCGAAGAGCAGGGCGGGGCGCCCCGGCGCCAGCAGTCCCAGGCCGGCAATGGCCGGGATCGCCAACATGCCCAGGCCGCTGGAGACGCCCCCGCTGGTGTAGGTGAGCAGGGTGATGAGACTGATGTCCGTGGCCGCCTGAAGGTAGATCTGCAGAGAGGGCGGGGATCGGCGCAGACGCGCCGCAATGCCGAATCCCAGGCTCAGCAGCAGATAGGTGACGGCAAACAGCAGGAACAGCCGCGGATGGGAGCTGCCGAGGGCGTGGGGTCCGGTGCCGAACACCTCCAGGGCCGTGAGCATGCCCGCCACGAAAAAGCGATACAGGCTGAAGAGCCTCAGCGCTCGCCAGACGTCTCCTGAGGGGTCCCCTGCGCTGCCGCTCTCCCGCATCAGCCGGCCCGACAAGGGTGAAGACATGATGCCTGAATTCTGCGCGGGCGCCTGGCCTTACACCGCAAGGCGGCTTATTCTCGTGTAGACTCTTGCGACAGGGCCAGATCCCGATGCGACTCGGAACAGAAGGGTTTCCCCCCTTCCCACAGGCTCTCTTCTTCCGGGATATGCAGGCCGCAGTAGTGACAGCGCAGCATCTTGCCGGTGGTCTTTTGGCTGAGCTTGCCGGGATGTTCCGGACGCGGTACGTCCGGTGTCTTGAGCATGAGCCGGACCACCATGAAGACCAGAACGATGGATGCTATCAGGAACAGGATTTGCATGGCGCAGTGATTCGATTTGAGTGGTGTATAAGAAGGTACTACAGAACGCGTGTCGGCGGTGAGTCCCTCAGCCCCAGGGGGCTGTTGTCTGCCGGATTGTCTGCCGTCTCCATCCATACCTTTGATACTGTGAAACTATGAACCTTCATGAATTCCAGGCCAAGGGCCTCTTTCGCGATTACCGGATTCCGGTGCCGGCCGGTGTCTCCATCGAGGGTCTCGACGCCCTGGATGATGCCATGGGCACCCTGGGGGGGACTGCCTGGGTCGTCAAGGCGCAGGTCCATGCCGGTGGTCGCGGCAAGGCGGGTGGCGTCAGGCTGGTCAAGGGGCGGGATGAGCTCAGAGCTGCGGCTCAGGCCCTGCTGGGGTCCACCCTGGTCACCCATCAGACCGGGCCGGCCGGGCTGCCCGTGAAGACCCTGCTGATCGAATCCCTTACCGACATCCGGCGTGAACTCTACCTGGGCTTGCTGGTGGACCGGGCCACTCGCCGCGTCGCCATCATGGCGTCGGCGGCAGGCGGTATGGACATCGAGGCGGTGGCTGCCGATACCCCCGAAAAACTGCTGACCCTGTTCGTGGATCCGGCTGCGGGCATCATGCCTTACCAGGGCCGCCGCGCCGCCTTTGCCCTGGGTCTGGAAGGCAGTCAGGTGAACGAATTCGTCACTCTGCTCACCCGACTCTATACCCTGTTCATCGAGTCCGATGCCGGCCTGATCGAGATCAACCCTCTGGTGGTCACCGGAGAGGGTGACCTGGTGGCCCTGGACGGCAAGATCAATCTGGACGACAACGCCCTGTTTCGACGTCCCGCCCTGGCAGCCCTGCGGGACATCAGCCAGGAAGAGGCCCGGGAGGCCCGGGCCAGAGAGCATGAGCTCAATTATGTCCGCCTGGACGGCAACATCGGCTGCATGGTCAATGGTGCCGGTCTGGCCATGGCCACCATGGATCTGATCAAGCTTCATGGCGGTGAGCCGGCCAACTTCCTGGATGTGGGTGGCGGCACCACGGCGGCCCGGGTCACCGAGGCCTTCAAGCTCATCCTCTCCGACGACGCGGTCAAGGCCGTGTTCGTGAATATCTTCGGCGGCATCGTTCGCTGCGATCTGATTGCCGAGGGCATCATCGCGGCGGTCAAGGAAGTCCATGTGGACGTTCCCGTGGTGGTACGCCTGGAAGGCACCAACGTGGAAAAGGGCAGGGCCCTGCTGGCACAGAGTGATCTCAATATCATTGCCGCCGAGAGCCTGACGGATGGCGCCCTCAAGGTGGTCGAGGCTGCGGCGGCCGCCTGAAGGTCACGGAATCGACCCACGGGACCGGCATGCCGGATTCAGACAGACGAAGCTGACACGGATTCTTCATGAGCATTCTCATCGACAAGCATACTCGCGTCATCTGCCAGGGTTTCACCGGCAAGCAGGGCACTTTCCACACCGAACAGGCCATCGCCTACGGTACGCAGATGGTGGGCGGCGTGACTCCCGGCAAGGGGGGGCAGCGACATCTGGGGTTGCCGGTGTTCGATACCGTGCATGATGCGGTCCGTGATACCGGGGCCAATGCCACCATGATCTACGTCCCGGCCGCCTTTGCCGCCGACGCCATCCTGGAGGCCGCGGATGCCGGAATCGAGGTCATTGTCTGCATCACCGAGGGGATTCCCGTGTTGGACATGCTCAAGGTGAAGGCCGCCCTGACCCACGGTTCAGCCTATCTCATCGGCCCCAATTGTCCGGGAATCATCACCCCGGGGGACTGCAAGATCGGCATCATGCCGGGCCATATTCATCAAGCGGGCAAGGTGGGAATCGTCTCCCGTTCCGGCACCCTCACCTACGAGGCGGTCAAGCAGACCACCGATACGGACCTGGGTCAGAGCACTTGCGTGGGTATCGGCGGTGATCCCATCCATGGGATGAACTTCGTGGACTGTCTGCGCCTGTTCCAGGAAGACGAACAGACCGAGGGCATCATCATGGTGGGCGAGATCGGCGGCAGCGCCGAGGAAGAAGCCGCGGCCTTCATCCGCGACCACGTGACCAAGCCGGTGGTGGCCTATATCGCCGGTGTCACCGCACCACCGGGGCGCCGGATGGGACATGCCGGGGCGATCATCTCGGGCGGCAAGGGCACTGCGGACCAAAAATTCGATGCCCTGGCGGCCGCCGGTGTTGCTGTGGTGCGTTCCCCTGCGGATATGGGGGCGCGGCTCAAGGCCTTGATGGGCTGAACGGCCACTGTCGACACGTTTACGGACCACCGCCCTGTGAGGGTGGTGGTCTCCTGTTGCTACCTGTTTCATTACGTCCGGATCATGACAGACACCCTCAAGATCGCCCTGGCGCAAATCAACCTCCTGGTGGGCGATGTGGAAGGCAATGCCGACCGGGTGATAACCGCCGCTCACGAGGCGCGGGATCATCACGGTGCCGACCTGATACTGTTTCCCGAACTGACCCTTACCGGTTACCCGCCGGAAGACCTGCTGATGCGTGGTACCTTGCTGCAGCGTGCCGAAGAGGCCCTCAAGCGCATCGCCCGGGAGGTCTCGGGGATCGACCTGGCGGTCGGTCTGCCCCTGCGGGAGGCGGGATACCTCCACAACAGTGCGGTGTATCTGCGTGACGGCAAGGTGCTGGCCCGCTACCACAAGCAGGTCCTGCCCAATTACAGCGTGTTTGACGAAAAGCGCTATTTCAAGCCTGGCGAGGGTCCCTGCGTGGTGGAGATCAAAGGCCTGCCGGTGGCCCTGGCCCTGTGCGAGGACATCTGGGTCTCCGAACCGGCCCGTCGGGCCCAGTCCGCCGGTGCCCGGTTGCTGCTGAGTCTCAACGCCTCTCCCTTCCATCTCTCCAAGCACAATGAGCGACTGGCGGTGCTGCGCGAGCGGGCCCATGAGACCGGCTTGCCGGTGGTCTATCTCAACTTGGTGGGTGGCCAGGATGAACTGGTCTTCGATGGTCATTCTCTGGTGGTGGATCGCGACGGAGCACTGCGGCTGGTCGCGCCCGCCTGGCAGGAGGGTATCCATACCCTGGACGTGCATTTTGATCGCCGTGACATCAGCATCAGCGGTGGTATCCTGGCGCCCCTGCAGTCGCCGGAGGAAAGTCTGTATCAGGCCCTGGTCCTGGGGGTGCGGGACTATGTGAACAAGAATGGCTTCAAGGGCGCCCTGCTGGGGCTCTCGGGAGGGATCGACTCCGCCCTGACGTTGTGCATCGCCGTGGATGCCCTGGGTGCTGAGCGGGTGGAGGCGGTGATGATGCCTTATCACTATACCGCCGGCATGAGCCGGGAGGACGCCGCCGCCCAGGCCCTGATCCTCGGGGTCCGGTATCAGGAGATTCCCATTGCGCCCATGGTCGAAGCCTTCATGGCCGGGCTGGCGGGGGTCTTTGCCGGCCTGCCGGCGGATACCACCGAGGAGAATATCCAGGCCCGTTGTCGGGGCACCATCCTCATGGCCCTCTCCAACAAGAGCGGACGCATGTTGCTGACCACCGGCAACAAGAGCGAGATGGCGGTGGGCTATGCCACCCTCTACGGGGACATGGCCGGCGGCTTTGCCCCGCTCAAGGATGTCTCCAAGCTCTGGGTCTATCGGCTGGCCCGGTATCGCAATACCCTGGGGCCGGCCATCCCCGAGCGGGTGATCGAACGTCCGCCCTCGGCGGAGCTTGCCCCCGATCAGCGGGATGAGGATAGCCTGCCTCCCTACGAGATCCTGGACGGGATTCTGGAGCGCTTCGTGGAGCAGGACCAGTCCTTCACCGACATCGTCTCCGCCGGCTTCGAGCCGGCCACCGTGCGCCGTGTAATCGGCCTGGTGCTGCGCAATGAATACAAGCGCCGACAGGCGCCACCCGGGGTCCGGGTTACCCGCCGTGCCTTCGGCAAGGACCGGCGTTATCCCATTACGTCGGGTTATGGCAGGCTGTTAAGCTAGCGTGATGTCTTTGCAGTACCTTCATCCTGTTTCCATGAGTCATTAGGAACTAAACCGTATGAAAAAGATTGAAGCCATCATCAAGCCGTTCAAGCTCGAGGACGTCCGCGAGGCGCTCATGGAGATCGGTGTGACGGGGCTGACCGCCACCGAGGTCAAGGGTTTCGGCCGGCAGAAGGGACATACGGAACTGTACCGGGGTGCCGAGTATGTGGTCGACTTCATTCCCAAGGTGAAGCTGGAGATCGGTGTCGATGACGGTCTGGTGGATGCCTGTGTGGATGCGATCATCAAGGCTGCCCGCACCGGCAAGATCGGGGACGGCAAGATCTTCGTGACCGATATGGAGCGGGCCATCCGCATCCGTACCGGTGAGGAAAACAGCGATGCCCTGTAAGTAAACAGGTCTTGGCACCGCCTTGCATGGGCAGTGAGGCCATGTCCGCCCGTGGCCTCACTGCCGTCCCGGATCCGGGCTATCGGTAAGTTACCACCTCATCCAGGCGCCGTCGCTGGGACGATTCCGGCAGTTCCGCCGGGTAGCCTACGCAGAGCAGGGCCAGTGGCCGCAGACCCGGTTCCAGGGAGAGGGTGTCGGCCACGGCCTGCTCGTCGAACATCCCCACCCAGGTGGAGCCCATCCCTGCGGCCACCACCGCCAGCTGGGCGTAGGCGGCCACGATGGTGGCATCCTGGATGGAGAACAGTTCCCGGCCCCGTTCACCGTATTGCTCGGCCGAGCGCTGTGCATCACTGCAAAAGACCAGGCAGACGGGGGCCTCGGCGATGAACTGCTGTCCGTTGGACGCCTCCGCCAGCCTTGTGCGCAGAGCCGCGTCCTTCACGCAGATGATGCGGTAGGACTGCAGGTCCCCCGCAGAAGGGGCGGTCACCGCGGTCTCCAGGATGGCGTGCAATTTTTCCGGCTCTACCGGCATGTCGGCCTGGTAGCGGCGGATGGAGTGCCGATGCCTGACGGTCTGAAAGAAATCCCACATCCTCAACGTCCCCCCTGGGTAGTGTTTGAATCGGTTGCGTGGAATCAGGTGCCTTGTCTGAGCCTGTCGGCCCGGTCAGGGAAGTTCAACTCCAGCACCCGCAGGGCATCCCCGGCCAGATCGTCGAGTTTCAACCGGCGGTAGGCCTTCACCATGACCTCCAGGGCGTCGGGTACCGACTCGGCGCCTTCGTAATGTTCCAGTACATGGGTGCCCCGCTGCGCGGCCGCCAGCCAGGCGCCCCGGCGCATGTAGAAGTCCGCCACATACATCTCATGGGCTGCCAGCCGGTTTCTCAGGTGAACCATGCGCTGACGGGCATCCTCGGCGTAGCGGCTGTCGGGAAACGTGCGTACCAGGGTGCCGAAATCATCGAAGGCATTGCGCAGGGGGACCGGGTCGCGGCGGGCCTGATCCTGGGGGATCCAGCGGTTGAGGAAGCTTTGGTCTCGCTCATAGTTGATCAGCCCGCGCAGATAATAGGCATAATCTACATGGGGATGCCTGGGATTCATCTGGATGAAACGATCCACGGCCGCCAGCGCCATTTCCGCTTCCTGAGCCTTGTAATAGGCATAGGCGATCTCCAGCTGGCCCTGTTGGGCGTGGCGGCCGAAGGGGAAGCGGGCTTCCAGGATCTCGTAATATTCCACCGCCTGGTCATAATTGCTCCGCTCCAGGGCCGCCTTGGCCTCTTCGTAGAGCTGGCTGGCGGACCAGTCCCGGGTGGGGTCCTGGCGCATGGAAGCGCAGCCGGAGGCCAGACTGGCGATAAGCAGGAGGGTCAGGACTGAGCGAAGAGCTGTCATTGGGCGCGAAGACTGAGATAATTGAGACAACGAGTATAACCGACGGCCCCCGGCACATGACCAGAACCATCGAACTTGCGGGGGAAATCCCGCCCGAACTGGCCGGCAAGCGTCTGGACGCCGTGCTGGCGCAGATGTTCCCGGAATATTCCCGCAGCCGTATCCAGCAGTGGATCGAGGATGGCGCGGTGTTGGTGGCGGGAGAGCACCCCCGCACCCGCCAGAAGACCTGCGGGGGGGAGCCGGTACGGATCCGTGCCGCCCTGGATGCGCCGGGCCGGGATGAAGCCGAGGACCTGCCCCTGGAGTTGATCCACGAGGATGACCACCTGTTGGTGATCAACAAGCCGGTCGGGCTGGTGGTGCATCCAGCCGCCGGGCATCCCCAGGGGACGCTGGTCAATGCCCTGCTGCATCACGCCCCGGAGCTGGCCCATTTGCCCCGTGCCGGCATCGTCCATCGTCTGGACAAGGATACCTCGGGTCTGCTGGTGGTGGCCCGCACCCTGGCGTCGCACACCGACCTGGTGCGCCAGCTCCAGGCTCGCACCGTGGGGCGTGAATACCTGGCCCTGGTACAGGGCGCCCTGGTGGCCGGCGGCACGGTCGATGCCCCCATCGGTCGTCATCCGGTGGACCGCAAGCGCATGGCGGTGGTGACGGGGGGACGGGAGGCCGTCACCCATTACCGGGTGGAAGAACGGTTTCCCGGCCATACCCTGCTCAGGGTCAACCTGGAAACCGGGCGTACCCACCAGATCCGGGTACACATGGCCCACCTGCATCATCCCATCGTGGGCGATCCGGCCTATGGTGGACGCCTGCGCATCCCCGCCGGTCTGTCCGAGACGGCCATGGCAGCCGTGCACGGGTTTCGTCGCCAGGCCCTGCATGCGGCACGTCTTACCCTGGAGCACCCTGATGGTTCCGGCACTCGGAGTTGGGAAGCCGGTATCCCGGCCGACATGCAGGGCCTGCTGGAAGCCCTGCGCGTCGGCTGAATCGGCCGTGTATCCCGACAGGCGGGGTTTTCCTTATCTTGGGCAGGCGTTATCATTGAGCCGTTTTCGCAAACCACGAAAACACTTGTCAGGCAACAGAGGTTTAATTGTCGATGGACAGTTGTTGTAGATGCATGCGTGGTGAGGCCGTGAGCGGCTGTAGACCGGCATGTGACTGCGTCCGTCGGGGTCGCCCCCTCCAGCGGTAATCCGCCGCGCTCCGGGCTCCCTGATGGACCGCATCGCGTCGGTCGGATCAGGGAAACCGGTATTCGCATCATCCCGAATGTACCTTGCCATGGGCGTCTCAGCGTCCCGGCGCGGGATGGGTGCCTGCCGAATCCGGGTACCGTTTTCTCGGAATTGTGCCGCTTCCCTGTGCTCCTGGTCTCTCCCCATGCCGCACCGGCCTTCAAGGCCGCGTCCTCGTGCGTCCCGATCGGTCTGCCTTCGGCAGCCAAGGAGAGAATCATGACCCGGATAATCAAGAACATGAACCGGCTGATGACCCTGGCCTTCAAGGCCCTGGAGTCCCAGGCTCGCCGTACCCCCGAGGCCGGTAACCCCGTGGTCGAGGCCGTGACCCGCGCCTGTCGCCAAGGGGATTTCGGCAGCGCCCGGCTGAACTTTCTCAAGCTGGCCCAGCAATCCCAGATCGGGGTGCTCCAGACCATGGACGAGCAGGCCATCCGGCGTCTGGCCCTAGGGCTGCCCGACGCCACCCTGGCGCGACTCTGCGCCCAGGGGCCCGCCCCGTTGAGTGAAACCATCGCGCGTTCCCTGCCGGAAGGGCGTCGTCGCGGTGTATCCCTGATGAGCGAGCGGCATCGGCGCCATCAGGCCTGAGGGCGCCGGCATGAACCGCCGGTGTTTCTTCCGACCGCATGTTCCAACCGGGCCAAGGCATGGAATCGACTCGCATTCACGATCTGGACGAACTGAACGAATTGCTCTCCCAGGGGGATCTGCCTGCGGTGCGCGGATGGCTGGACGAGATGCGTATCCAGGACATCGCCCAAGCCCTCATGACCCTGGACGGAGAGGTTCGCCGCGATGTGTTCCGTCTGCTCCCGGCGGGACGGCGGGCGGATGTCTTTGCCTACCTGGATCCCCTGCATCAGCTCCAGCTCATCCGTCAGGCATCTCTGGACGAAGGGCGCCATCTGCTGTCGGAGATGCTGCCGGATGATCTCACCGCCCTGCTGGAAGACCTGCCCAGGGGAGAGGTCCGGCAGTTGCTGCGCCTGTTGCCGTTCCGTTCCATTCGTCGCGCCTTGACCCTGCTGGGATATCCGGAGGACAGCTGTGGCCGGCTCATGACCACGGCGGTGGTGAGTGTGCGTCCCGACTGGAGCATGGCCCGTGCCCTGGATCATCTCCGGGTGCAGGCGGGCCGTGGCGAGACGGTCAATCTGGTCTACGTCACCGATGACCAGGGCGGGCTGCTGGGGGTGCTGGCCCTCAAGCATTTTCTCAAGTCGCAGATGGATGTCCCGGTGTCCACACTCATGACCGGCCGGGTGGTGTCCATCGATGCCCATGCCCCTCAGGAGGACGCCCTGCGGATGATGCGTCACTATGACCTGCCGGCCCTGCCGGTGGTGGATCAGGACCGTGAACTGCTGGGCATCATCACCGTGGACGATGTGCTGGATGTGGAGCAGGAAGAAAGTACCGAGGACTTCCAGAAGATGGGGGCGGTGGGCAGTCTGCACCTGGGCCTGCGCCAGGCCCATCCCTGGTTGCTGTACCGCAAGCGGGTGGGCTGGTTGCTGATTCTGGTGGCGGTGAACATCATCGGCGGTTTCGTGATCGCCGGGTATGAAGAGGCCATCGAGGCCTTGGTGGCGCTGGTGTTCTTCCTGCCCCTGATCATCGACAGTGGCGGCAATGCCGGGGCACAGTCCGCCACCCTGATGGTTCGCGCCCTGGCCACGGGCGAGGTCCATCCCCGCGATTGGCTGCGGCTCTGGGGCAAGGAACTGGGGGTGGCCACGGCCCTGGGGGCGACCATGGCCCTGGCGGTCTCCGGGCTGGGGCTATGGCGGGGGGGCATGGAGATCGCCGTGCTGGTATCCATGGCCATGATGCTGGTGGTGCTGGTGGGCAGTCTGGTGGGCATGATCCTGCCCTTCATCCTGGCGCGCCTGCGCCTGGATCCGGCCACGGCCAGTACCCCGTTGGTGACGTCCATCGCCGACGTGGCCGGGATCACGATCTACTTCGGCCTGGCGGCCGCCTTGCTGGGACTTCAAGGACAATGAGCGATTATCTCAAGCACGCGCAATTTTTCGCGCAGGTGAGTCGACGCGACTGGGAGGGCCTCAAAACGATGCTGGCCTCCCTGCAGAACCAGGATGTGGCGGCACTGAGCCAGGCGCTGCCCCCCGAGGACTGGGTCCCGGTGATCCGGCTACTGCCCAGGGAGCGGATGGCCGATGTGTTTTCCTATCTGAGCCTGGAGCAGCAGACCCGCGTCCTGGCCGAACTGAGCGATGACGAAAATGCCCGCCTGCTGACGGCGTCATCCTACGATGACGTGGCGGAACTGTTGGAGCATCTGCCGAAGCTGGAGTCCGCCCGGCTCATGGCGCTGCTGCCCAAGCCCCGGCGTCGGGTGGTCAAGGGGCTCCTGAATTATCCAGCCGACAGCGCGGGACGCCTGATGACGCCCGGCTTCGTGGCCGTGCGCCCGGACTGGACCCTGGAGGCGGCGCTGGCCTACCTGCGCGATCATTTCTCGCAGGGCGAGACCGTGAACGTGGTCTTCGTTACCGAGACCGATGGGCACCTGCTGGGGGCGATCAAGCTCAAGGATCTGCTGTTTGGTTCCCCTCGCCGCCGGGTGGACAATCTGCTCAAGGAAGCGGTGGTCCGGATTCAGGCACGGGCCGACCAGGAAGAGGCCGCACGGCTGATTCGTCACTATGATCTGGAAGTGCTGCCGGTGGTGGATGAACGGGAGGTCCTGGTGGGGATCATCACCGTGGATGATGCCCTGGACGTGGTGGAGGAAGAGACCACGGAAGACTTCCTGCGCATGGGCAGCGTGGGTACCATCGCGCCCGGCCTCAAGGACGCCGCCATGAGTCTGCTCTATCGCAAGCGGGTCGGGTGGTTGGTGATACTGGTCTTCGTGAACCTGTTCAGCGGGGCGGCCATCGCGGTATTCGAGACCACCATCGAGGCGGTGGTGGCGCTGGTCTTCTTTCTGCCTCTGGTGATCGCCACCGGCGGCAACGCGGGGTCCCAGTCTTCGACCCTGATGGTCCGCGCCCTGGCTACGGGGGATGTTCAGCCGCGAGACTGGCTCGGGCTGTGGGGCAAGGAACTGCTCGTATCCATCGCCCTGGGTGTCACCCTGGGGCTGGCGGTCTGGGGCGCGGGGATCTGGCTGGGCGGGCCTGATGTGGGACTGGCGGTCGCCATCGCCATGGTGCTGGTGGTCATTTTCGGCAGCATGATCGGGATGTTGCTGCCGGTGATCCTGACCCGTCTGAAACTGGATCCGGCCACGGCCAGTGCCCCCCTGATCACGTCCGTTGCGGACGTGGGGGGCATTCTGGTCTATTTCTCCGTGGCGACGGCCATTCTGCAGCTGGGTTGAGGGCGGCGCCCGCCCCGCGGCATCACATCTCCCGCCCGAAGGCCTCCTTGAATCGCGCCTTGATGTCTTCAAAGCTTGGTCGATGGTTCTGCGGCCCGGTCTGCTCGATCTTGATGGCCCCCATCACCGCAGCCACCCGGCCCGTGGTCTCCCAGTCCAGGCCACTCATCAGGCCCCACAGCAGGCCGGCCCGGTAGGCATCACCGCATCCGGTGGGGTCCTTGATCCGGGCAATGGGCGCGGCGGGGATGCGCAGGGTCTTGCCGCCGGTGTAGATCACCGAGCCTTCACCGCCCTTGGTGATGATCAGGGCCTCCACCTGGGCCGCCAGTTCCTCGGGGTTCCAGCCGGTACGCTCACTCATCAGTTGGGCCTCGTAGTCATTCAGGGTCACGTAGGTGGCCTGTTTGACGAACCGGCGCAGGTCCACGCCGTCGAACATGGGCATGCCCTGGCCCGGGTCGAAGATGAAGGGAATGCCGGCCTCGGCAAACTGCTCCGCATGCTGGATCATGCCGTCCCGCCCGTCGGGGGAGACGATGCCCAAAGTGACGCCCTCGGCATCGCTCACCTTGTTGAGATGAGCGTCATTCATGGCGCCGGGGTGAAAGGCGGTGATCTGATTGTCGTCCTGATCGGTGGTGATGAAGGCCTGACCGGTATAGTGCTCGGGGATCATGCGAATGTGGCGGCGCGAGATGTCGCACTCATCCATCCATTGGGCATAGGGCTCGAAATCCGCACCTACGGTAGCCATGGGCAGGGGAGCGCCGCCCAGCAACTTGAGGTTGTAGGCGATGTTGCCCGCGCAGCCACCGAACTCCCGGCGCATGTCCGGCACCAGGAAGGAGACGTTGATCATGTGTACCTTGTCCGGGAGGATGTGGTTCTTGAACCGATCGGGGAAGACCATGATGGTGTCAAATGCATAGGAACCGCAGATCAAGGCAGACATTGGAACTCCTCTGGATGAAGGGGGTGAACAGGGGCGGATCCCCGTCCGGATGGGCTGACATGATAGTGATCCGAGCCGGCGATTGCGAATATCCACCCGGGCGAGCTCTGAAAATGAGATGCGTTTTATCGAAAGCGTCGTGATTTCCTGCTAAAACATAGTCTCTGAACCCATCAAGACACGGGGTATCGTCATGAGTGGAGCTTGTGCAGTGGCGGGGCGAGATCGCCACCAGTCCTTGGGCGAGGAAATCGCCAACAGCATCAGCCACGGGGTAGCCCTGGCAGCGGTGCTGATGGGCATGCCCTTTCTGCTGCTGGCGGCCGTGCGGACCGGTAATGCGGGATTCATCGTCGGCGTCAGCATCTTTTCCGTCACCATGGCCTTGCTGTATCTGGCCTCCACCCTTTATCACGCCTTGCCTCAGGGGCAGGGCAAGCGGGTGTTCAAGATCCTTGATCATTCGGCCATCTATCTGCTGATTGCCGGGACCTATACGCCCTTTACTCTGGGCGTGCTCAGCGGCCCCTGGGGTTGGACCCTGTTCGGTCTGGTGTGGGGTCTGGCAGCTCTGGGCGTCTTCCTAAAGTCCCTCAATGGCCTGTCCCATCCCATCCTGTCCACCGGGCTGTACCTGCTCATGGGCTGGTTGATACTGATTGCCATCGTGCCGCTATATCAGCTGATGGAACCGGCGGGGCTGGTCTGGCTGGTGGCCGGCGGTCTGGCCTATACCGGTGGGGTGGCGTTCTATGCCCTGGACCACCGTCTGCCCTACGGGCATTTCATCTGGCATCTGTTTGTGATGGCCGGGACGGTGTGCCACTACTTTGCCGTGCTCTGGTACGGGGCCGGGGTCTAGCGCAACCGGTCAGTGCGGGCAGCGCAGATCCCGGGCCGGTTGTTGCTCCTGCGTCGGGCCGCAGTCCCCGGCCGGAGCGGCCGGGGACTGCGCCACCGTGCGCCGCGTCTGTCGGTACAGCGGCTCGTCGGGCGCCAGACGCGATGCGCATGCCGCGGCTTCCCGGGCCATCTTCCCGCAGCCGCGGGCGTGCAGCACATGGGCCAGGTTGTTCCAGCCCGCATGGGAGGCCGGGTCGTGGGTGACAAGCGCCCGCAGGGCCTGTTCCGCTCCGTCCAGATCCCCCTGGGCATACAGGGCATTGCCCAGGCCGATCCACCCCACCGGATGCGCCGGCCAGGCTCGGGTGGCGGTGCGATAAGCCTCGGCGGCGGTCTCCAGTCGACCGGTGCGCTCCAGGTCGTTCGCGGCCCGCAGCCAGCTCAGGGGCGTCGCGGTGGCGGGAAGTCGCTCCGGGGGCTGCGCCAGGAAGGCCCAATATCCGGCACGGCGCCAAGTGCGTTCGAAACGGCGCATCGTGTTCACGTGACGCTCAAGGGTGCCCGAGCGCAGGATCACCGTTGCCTCGTCCAGGTCGTAGCCGATGACTACGGCGTAGTGCCAGTAGGGCGCCCAGTTCAGCCCCAGGTTCTGGAACACCACTACCGGATGCCCGGCCGCCACTTCCTCCAGCAAGGCATCCATGCGGGGTGGCAGAGACCAGGCCACCAGCTCCCGACTTCGTGTGGCCGCCAGCATCTCGGTCTGCAGGCTGCCTTGGCGTGCGGGTACATAGACCTCGCTCACCAGTGTCTGTGGCGTGACCTCGATACCCTGCACATTGAGTACCGTGGCCAGGGCGGCGGGACCGCACTGGTAGAGGTCCTGGGGGTGGAAAGGGGTGTCCGTCAGCTCCACCTGACGGGGCAGGTCCCCGGGCGACTCGCGGAGCAGGGCAGGGGCCTGCAGCGGTGCGGCGCAGCCTGCAAGCAGCAAGCTGATCAGGGCCGCCGGGAGCAGCCATGCCCCCGCGCGGCCCTGACGCAGATGGCCGGTACCAGGGATCAATTTACCGGTCGGACGAAGGGGAAGATGTCGGTGGCGCCGATGGCATCGGTGATGATGAAGATGATGAAGATGAGTACCACTACGCCCAGGACGCTGGCAGCCCCGGCGGGCATCTCTTCCAGTCGCTCATTGAGCAGGCGCACCTCCTCGTCGGTCATGCGGGCGATGCGTTCCGCTGCCTCTTCGCCGCTGACTCCCAGGCGGGCCAACTGTTGCTGCACGTCCGCTCGTTCCAGACTGGAGAGCAGCTGTGCCCGGTCCACCAGGCCTTGTTCCGTCTGGATCAGGCGCTCGGTACCTACCATGCCGGCGTGAATCGGACTGGTGACGGTGGCCAGCAGTGAGAAGATGCAGAGCAGTGTCAGCAAGCGTCTGATCAGCGGATGTCGGGTCATGGGGAAGCCTCGTGGTGATACTGAAGTGGGGGACCAGTGTGCCACGGTCGTTGCTTGAACATCCGGGCATGATGCACATGTTTTCAGGCTCATTGTCCCGCCCTTGCAATCGCCGGGTCAACGGGGTGGAAGGCGTCCAGGGCAGGACGGTGGAGGGTCCTGCGCATCATTTCCCGCGGCGGCCCAAGGGCATATGCGCTAACATCGTGGGCTTACCGGGCCGTGTGTCCGCCAGATCTGCCTCATCGCATGAAACGGGCCCCATTCAAGGAAATCTTCGGTTGGGCGATGTTCGACTTCGCCAATCAGGCCTATACCCTGCTGATCATCACGGTGATCTTCGGTGATCTGTTCACTCGGGTAATCGTTGGGGATACCCACGGGGATTACCGGCTGGGCAACCTGCTGTGGAGCATCGCCCTGGCGGTCAGCTATCTGCTGGTGGTGCTGTCCGGGCCGGTGGCGGGGGCCATCATGGATTTTTCCGCTGCCCGCAAGCGCTTCCTGTTCGCCGGCTACGTACTCACCGTGGTCTCCACCTCTCTGCTGTATTTCGTTGCGCCCGGTTACATCTGGCTGGGCATGGCCCTGATCGTGGTGTCCAACTTTGCCTACGCCATCGGCGAGTCCTTCATCGCCAGTTTTCTGCCGGAGCTGGGGCCGCGGGAGGAACTGGGCTGGATTTCGGGGTTCGGCTGGGCGTTGGGGTATGTGGGCGGGCTGGTGGCCACCGCCTTTGCCCTGGTGGTCCTGGGCGAGGTGAGCGAGGAAAACTTCGAGCGTATCCGCTGGGTGGGGCCGTTTGCCGCCGTGTTCTTCCTGGTGGCGGCCATTCCCACCTTCCTGTGGATCCGGGAACGGGGACGGGCCCGGCGTCTGCCGGGGTTGCGTCAGTACGTGGGGATCGGCTTGCGGCGGGTGAGGGCGACGCTCAGGGACCTGAGCCATTACCGCGATCTCACCATCCTGATGATCTCGGTATTCTTCGCCATGGCCGGGATCTACATCATCATCTCCTTCACCTTCATCTACGGGGCCCAGGTGATCCAGTGGGATGAAACGGTCCGGGTGTGGATGTTCATCACTGTCCAGCTCACGGCAGCGGTTGGGGCGCTGGCCTTCGGCTTTCTGCAGGACCGGGTCGGGGCTCGGCGCACCTATGTGGCCACCCTGGCCCTGTGGGTCGTCGCCGTTACCCTGATCTTCGCCACGCCCTGGCTGGGGCGTTTCCTGGACTTTGAAGCCCAGCATGTCTTCCTGGTGGTGGGCAGCGTGGCAGGTTTGTGTCTGGGATCCACCCAGTCGGCGGGGCGCGCCCTGGTGGGCGTGCTGTCCCCCCGGCTCCGGGCAGCGGAGTTTTTCGGTTTCTGGGGGCTGTCCAGCAAGCTGGCGGCCATTGTCGGCCTGCTGGGGTTGGGGTTCCTGCAGGTCCTGTTCGGGCTTCACCTGTCCATTCTGTTCTGCGCCCTGCTGTTCGGGCTTGCGCTGGTAGTGGCCCTGAGATTGGATGAAAAACGGGGTCGGCAGGTGGCCGAGGCCCGGGAGTTTCGCCGCAGATAGCATCAGGAACTTCTCTCCCCGCGACATCCTGTTATCATTTCCCTCCCCGAAAATGGCCGCTTCTCATATTCCGGAATCCCAGCCCATGCCTGTCACCGTCGTCTATCCCGGGACATTCGATCCCATTACCAACGGCCACGCGGATATCGTGCGCCGTGCCTGCCGGATGTTCGACAGGGTGTTGGTGGCGGTGGCGGCCAATCCCAGCAAGCGCCCCGTGTTTACCCTGGATGAGCGGGTGGCGCTGGCGCGTACCGTGCTGGCGGACATGGGCGACAAGGTGGAGGTGAAGGGCTTCAGCGGCCTGCTGGCGGAGTTTGCCGCCACCAACGATTCCCGAGTGCTGCTGCGGGGGCTGCGTGCCGTTTCTGACTTCGAGCACGAATTCCAGCTGGCCAGCATGAATCGTCACCTGTCCCCGGATCTGGAAACCGTATTTCTGACGCCGGCGGAGGAATATGCCTTCATATCCTCAAGTCTGGTGCGGGAAGTTGCCATGCTGGGTGGTGATGTCTCACACTTCGTTGCCGATAGCGTCAAGGCTGCGCTGATTGATCGCTTGCGCTAAACTGTGCGGTCAAGCGCTGAACGCCATATATAACTACATGTGATTGAGTTTGAAGAGGAAAGTGCACTATGGCCCTGATGATTACCGATGAATGCATCAACTGCGACGTGTGCGAGCCGGAGTGCCCCAACGGCGCGATTTCCCCGGGGGATGAGATCTATGTGATCGACCCGGCGCTGTGCACCGAGTGCGTGGGCCACTTTGATGCACCTCAGTGCGTGGAAGTCTGCCCGGTGGACTGCATTCCCAAGGATCCGGAAAACGAAGAGACTCAGGACGAACTTATGGCCAAGTTCGAGCGCATCACCGGCGCGGCCTGATCCGGGTCCGGATCAAGGGATGTTCGGCAAGGGGGCCTGCAGGGTCCCCTTGCCGTTTTCAGGGCCTGCGAATCTCCCCGGGTCGAGGGCAGGCCCGCTCAGCGCCTCTGACACGCCGGGCAATAAAATGTCGACCGCTGTCCCACCAGCACCTGCCGCACGGTCGCGCCGCAGCACAGGCAGGGCAGGCCCGCCCGGCCATACACCCGCAGCTGCCGGCTGAAATACCCATGGCTACCGTCCTCATGCACGAAATCCCTTAATGTGGTGCCGCCCTGTTCGATGGCGGCCGTCAGCACCGTGCGGATGGCTTCCACCAGCCTGAAGGCCTCGGTCCGGGTGAGGCGCCCTGACGCCCGCCGGGGGCGGATGCCTGCCAGGAACAGGGATTCGGAGGCATAGATGTTCCCTACGCCCACGACTACGTGACTGTCCATGATCAGGCCCTTGACGGCGGTTCGGCGCCGCCGAGTCTGCCGGTAGAGGTAGTCACCGTCAAATTGCTCGCCCAGGGGTTCCGGACCCAACCGGGATAGCAGGGGGTGGAGGCCCTTCCGGGGATCAAAGCAGAGCACGGCGCCGAAACGGCGAGGGTCATGGAGACGCAGGGCCTTGCCCGAGTCCAGCACCAGATCCACGTGGTCGTGGGGACGGGGTGTCCGGTCGGCTTCGACAATACGCAGGCTGCCGGACATGCCCAGATGCATGAGGATGGTGATATCGCCGCAGTCCAGCAAAAGGTACTTGCCACGTCGGGCAACGCCGATGATCCGTCGGTCACGGACCTGTTGCGACAGCGTCTCGGGTACCGGCCAGCGCAGGCGGGGCTGGCGGACCACGACCGCGGAAATCCGGCGGCCCGTGAGATGGGGCGCGATCCCCAGCCGGGTGGTTTCCACCTCCGGCAGTTCAGGCATACAGGCCTTCGATCTCCACCAGCAGGTCGTCCCTGCAAATGTCTCCGCGCAGATAAACGGCCGGCGCCTGGACGCCCAGGGAGGCCTCCAGGCGGGCCTTGACGGCGGCAACGTCGTCCCCATGACGGACGTAGACCTTGAGCATGGACAGGCCACCCGGGTCCTTGACCCGGCTGCTGATGTCCTCTCCGGCGGAGCGGATCAGGGCGCGCAGGTTTTCGATGATCTCGTCCAGCTGGGTGAGGACATCCGTATGCAGGGTCTCATGGCCCACGATGCTGGCAGTGCCGGAGATGTACAGGTGAGACTGCCCCGGCCAGGGCTTGAGGGTGGCTCGGGAAAAGGAGGGACTCTTGGGTCCGTAGCGGCGTGGGTAGTGGAAGGCGCTCACCTGACGGGGGTTTTCGATCTGCGCACCGGGCTCGCGACCGGCGAGGAAGTAGACCAGTAGGCCCGGCGCCGTGGTGCCGATGGCCGTGGCTGCGGGCAGTTCCCCTTCCGTCAGCGGCACCCGTTCCAGGGCACGGTGACGCCCCAGGCAGAAGGCCTGATAGCGGTCCAGCCCATCCGCTTCCTGATGCAGGTTCGGGAAGTAGTTCCAGATCCGCAGCAGATGGGGAAAACCCCGGCTGCGATGAAAGGCCAGCAGCCGGTCATAGGCATGCTCGGCGGCCTGGTTCATGTCATGGTCGAAATCCGCCTCGTTCAGCAGTATCCATCCGAACAGGACCTTGCCGGTCCGGCTGTAGCCCACGCCGTCCTCGAAACCGGCGGCGACCGGTTCGTCCGCCAGCCATAGTTCCGGCGGCGTGGGGTCGGCCATTGGGGGCAGGGCTACAGTCAGCTCCATGGGGCGCGCGGGATCAACGCGGTTCTCCCGGCCGAAGCGTATCAATGCAAGACGGCAGGGGTCTTGCGCGGGAATCTCCGCTTCCTGCTGGAAGCGAATCGTCAGAGGTGTGGAATGGGGGTTTTGCGCCATGGAGCTATGTTACCGGATCATCCGGCTTCGTCGTATCATGAAATCCATGAAAAGGTCCGGCAGATACCGGAGGCACCTGGGTCGAATTCGTGTTGTGAGATGCCGACGGGTGCGCGTGCATGAGACCGCGGGCAGTTTGCCCTGCAGGGCCTGCGGGCACTTTACCATTTTCGGCCCCGGGATGTGTTCCTGAGTGTACCGTTGCAGTTGCAACGGCCGCGATTCTGCTAAAAGACAGATGGCCCTGCTCCCGTCAGAGGAGGAGGCGAATCAACCGAGGAGGAGAACAACGTCATGTCCAGTCTGCGTCAGTTACGTCAGGGTATGAGTGAGGCCTGGGACAGCCTGCTGGATGGCTGGCAGCGGCTGTACGGCCGTGCCGCCGGAGCCATTACCCACTTCAGTGCCGGGGAGCGGGGTGGCCGGGGAGAGGTTGCGGATGATCGGGACGAGCATGAACTCCTGGCCCGCAGTGTGGGTTGGGGGGTCATGGCCGCCGAGGTGTTCGACGATGACGACAAGGTGGTGGTGCGCCTGGAGGCCCCCGGCATGGACAAGGCCGCCTTTGACATACAGGTGATCGACGATCACCTGGTGATCCGCGGGGAGAAGAGCGTACAGAAGGAACACACCCAGGGGCGTTATCATATTGCCGAGTGTGCCTACGGCCGCTTTGAGCGGGCGATTCCGCTGCCGGGGCCGGTGGAAACGGAGCAGGCCAAGGCTTCCTACGAACACGGGGTGCTGCGTATCGAGCTGCCTCGCCTGATCGCCCGGGTGGGGCGTCGGATCCCGGTGGTTGTGGGGTAGGCCGCCTTGGAGCAGATCCAGGCCCCCATGGGGGAAGTGATCGAGCTGCGGCAGGTGCTGCATGAGTCCGGAGTGCCCCTGCTGCGGGTGCTGATCCGTGACGGCGAGCGTTATACCCACCTGGATCTGGATCCGGCCACGGCGGATCGCTGGGGTGATCTGATGCAGGTCTGGGCCCGAGCTGCGGCGGAGCGTCCGGGCGACGGTCAGGAGGGGTAGGGAAAATGCACGAGGCCCGTGATGCGGGCCTCGTGCACAGGACCTCGCTGGAGCGAGGTCATCAGCCAGGTCGTGCCGGGTACTACTTGATCTTGGCTTCCTTGTACATCACATGCTGGCGCACGACGGGATCAAACTTCTTGATCTCCATCTTGTCGGGCATGTTGCGCTTGTTCTTGGTGGTGGTGTAGAAGTGGCCGGTTCCGGCGCTGGACACCAGGCGGATCTTTTCGCGAACACCTTTTGCCATGGTTGCGTCTCCTTAGACCTTTTCGCCGCGGGCGCGCAGCTCGGCGAGGACCGTATCGATCCCCTTCTTGTCAATGATGCGCATGCCCTTGCTGCTGGTCCGGAGCTTGACGAAACGATTTTCGCTCTCCACCCAGAAACGGTGCTCATGCAGATTGGGAAGGAAGCGACGCTTGGTCTTGTTGTGGGCGTGGGATACGTTGAACCCAGACACTGGACGCTTACCCGTGATTTGACAGACTCGGGCCATTGGATATTCTCCGGAAAAACCAGGCTGATTTGAATAAAGCCGGGAACGATAGCAGAAGGGGGGGGAAGTCTCAAGCCTGAAGGGTGGTCCTTCCCTGCGTCTCTGCATGCCTTTATAGTCGCTTCCCATGGATATCGTCTACATTCGCGACCTCAGGGTCAAAACCACGGTCGGCATCTTCGACTGGGAACAGAGCATTCAGCAGACCGTGCGTCTGGATCTGGAACTGGGCTGTGACATCCGCAGGGGTGCGCAGAGTGACCGCATCGAGGACGTGCTGAACTACAAGGCGGTGGCCAAGCGGGTGATCGAACTGGTGGAAAACAATCGGCGGCAGCTGGTGGAGGCCATGGCCGAGGACGTCGCCCGGATGATCATGCAGGAGTTTTCCGTGCCCTGGCTCCGGCTCACCCTGGGTAAGCCCGGGGCGGTGAGGGGGGCCTCGGAAGTGGGGGTCACCATTGAGCGGGGTGAGCGGAACTGAATGATGCGTCGGGCCTACATCAGTATCGGTACCAATGTGGACCGGGTTCGTCATGTGCGGGCCGGAGTGGAGGCACTCAGGGCCGCCTTCGGCCCGGTGCAGATCTCTCCGGTGTATGAAACGGGGTCGGTGGGATTCGAGGGGCGTACCTTCTATAACCTGGTGTCGGCGGTGGATACCGCGTTGCCGCCGGAGTCGCTGGTGGCCTGCTTCAAGGCCATTGAGGATCGGCATGGTCGGCAGCGGGGGGGCGACCCCTATTCGGACCGCACCCTGGACCTGGACCTTTTGCTGCTGGGGGACTGCGTTCTGGAATCCGGGCGATTGCATCTGCCCCGGCGGGAGATCACTCGCCATGCCTTTGTGCTCAGACCGCTGGCGGACATAGCCCCTGATCTGGAACATCCGATACTGAAACAAACCATGAGGGCGCTGTGGGCCGGTTTTGATGACCCCGCTCAGTGGCTGCGCCCGGTGGATTTTCCCTGGTAGCTTGAAGTGGCGCGCCGGCCTACTGGGCCGTGGTACGCCCGCCATCCACCGCGATCACCTGCCCGGTGATGTAATCTGCGTCACGGATCAGGAACAGGGCCGTGCGGGCGATGTCGTCCGGACCCCCTTCCCGCTTGAGGGCGGTGCGCTGGATCATCTCCTTATGGCTGGCTGCATTTTCCTCCGCTTCGGGCCATAGGATCGCCCCCGGGGCAATGCCGTTCACCCGTACCCGGGGACCCAGCTCCCGCGCCAGGGACTGGGTGAGCAGCCAGAGTCCGGCCTTGGCCGCGCAGTACACCGGGTAGTCCTTCAGGGGGCGCAGGGCATGGATGTCGACAATGTTGATGATGCAGCCTTCACGCGCTGTCAGGGCCGGGGCCAGGGCCTGGGAGAGGAACAGTGGGGCCTTGAGATTGGTGCCCATGAGATCGTCCCAGTGGGCCTCGGTGATCCGACCCAGCGGGGTGGGGTAAAAGGTGGAGGCATTGTTGATCAGGACGTCCAGGCCGCCGAAGGCTGCCGCCGCTTCCCGGGCCAGTCGCTCGGTAGCGCCTGGTTCCAGCAGTTCCCCGCCGACCAGAGTGACGGAGTTTGCGCGCCGTTGCTCCAATGCATCCTGCAAGGCGCGGGCGTCGTCGCTGGAACGACGGTAATGGATGACCAGATTCATGCCCTGGGCATGAAGGCGTCGCGCGATGGCGGCGCCGATGCGCCGGGCGCCGCCGGTGATGAACACGGTCTTGCCTTGAAGTGAGGGGGTGTCCGGTTGTGCCACTCTGCTTCCTTTTGCCTGTTTAACGATTTGACGCGGCCGGGGGGTGCTGATCCGGTGGGGAATCCTGCCTCGGCGTCCGTGCTGTCCCTCTCGTGATCAGGTTAAGTTACCCTAACCCCCCTGCCGGACTTAATCAAAATTTCGACCATGCCGCTGAACAAGGATTCCCGACTGCCTTCACCCGTCCCCGAGGCCCTGGTCCTGAGTGATCGTCTGTTGCAGATGATGCAGGACGAGAGTAGCGCAACCGGGGGCTGGCTGTCGTTTCATCGCTACATGGAACTGGCCCTCTACGCTCCCCGTCTTGGCTATTACGCAGCGGGCAGCCACAAGCTGGGCGCGGCCGGGGACTTTGTCACCGCGCCGGAGATATCCCCCTTGTTCGGCCACTGCATGGCCCGTCAGTGCGCCCAGGTGCTGGATGCCCTCGGGAGCGGCGAGGTCCTGGAGTTCGGGGCTGGTACCGGCCGGCTGGCGGCCCATGTGTTGGAGACCCTGGCCGGGATGGACGCACTCCCGGACCGTTACCTGATTCTGGAGACGAGCCCGGATCTGCGGGAACGGCAGCAGGCCGCGTTGTCCCTGTTGCCGCAGGCATTGTCGAGCCGGGTGCACTGGCTGGACGGTCTGCCCGAGCCCGGCAGCTTCCGGGGGGTGATGCTGGCCAACGAGGTGCTTGACGCCATGCCGGTGGAGCTGTTTGTCTGGGGCCGGGACGGGGTGATGCGCCGGGGGGTGCAGGTGTCGTCCGCAGCGTTGGCCTGGGCGGACCGGCCCGCCGATGCATGGTTGGTCCGGCAGGTGAGGGCGCTGCATCAGGCGGCCGGCGCGAACTGGGGGGAAGGCTACGTGTCGGAACTCAATCCGGGGCTGGCCCCCTGGCTGGCGGCGGTGTCCGAGGCCATGGCGGCCGGGGTGTTGTTGCTGGTGGACTATGGCTATCCCCGCCGGGAGTACTACAGTGCCGAACGTTGCCGGGGCACCCTGATCGCCCATTACCGCCATCGCATGCTGGAGCATCCCCTGCTGTGGCCGGGACTGATGGACATCACCGCCAACGTGGACTTTTCGGCGGTGGCCGAGGCCGGTGCGGCGGCGGGCCTGTCATTGCTGGGCTATACCAGCCAGGCTTGGTTCCTGTTCGGCACGGATCTGGAAGCGGCCTTTCAGGCCCGTTGCTCCGAAGATCTCAAATCCCAGCTGGCGCTGGCCTCTCAGGTCCGCACGCTCACCCTGCCGGGGGAGATGGGAGAGCGGTTTCAGGTCATGGCCCTGGGACGGGGCGTAGAAACACCCCTGATGGGGTTTGCCCGGCAGGACCTGAGCCACCGCCTCTGACCCGTTGGTCGATTCAGGAAGCGCCTGCCGCCCTGGTCTCGTGGGCCTGCTTGAGCTCGGTGAGCGCCTCGATGCGCAGTCGACGCAGGGCCTGGGTGATGGCCTGTCCCTTGAGACCCTGTGCCACCAGTTCCCGTGCCTGGATGTCCAGGCAGCGGGCATGGGCCCGGCGCACATAGTCCGCCTGGGGGTAGGGGCGCTCTTCGAATCCGGTTCGGCCCCGGTAATCGGCCTCGCAGGCCAGCAGGACTCCTTCCATGCGCTCGGGCCGACGGTAGGCATCCAGTCCTTCCAGGGTCTTGGCCAGGGTGTCCGGACGCAGCTCGAAGACCCTGTGCATGTGGCCGTGGTAGCGGGCTACCATCCGGGCCGGTTCCCGATAGCGATTGGGGATACGGTAGCGGTCGCAGAGCTGATCGATCAGCACCACACCGCGCTGCTCATGACCATGGTGGCTGGGCAGGATGTCCCGGGGCGTGTTGCCCTTGCCCAGATCATGGGTGAGGGCGGCGAATCGTACCACCGGGTCCGGGGACAGCCGTTCGGCCTGGTCCAGCACCATGAAGGTATGGACGCCGGTATCCACCTCCGGGTGGTGTCGGGGTGGCTGGGGGACGCCATAGAGGCATTCCAGCTCCGGAAACAGCACGGCCAGGGCGCCGCATTCCCGCAGGACCTGGAAGAATCGGGAGGGGCAGGGGCCTGTCAGGGCGCGCTCCGTCTCCTGCCAGACCCGTTCCGGCACCAGGGCATCCACTTCGCCGGCGGCCACCATGCGGCGCATCAGGGTCATGGTCTCGGGCGCTACCGTAAAGCCCATGGGGGCCAGGCGGGCGGCGAAGCGGGCCACCCGCAGGATCCGGACCGGATCTTCGGCAAAGGCACAGGAGACATGGCGCAGCCGTCGTGCCTGCAGATCTGCCTGACCGCCGAAGGGGTCGATGAGCCGGCCCTGGTCATCCCGGGCCATGGCATTGATGGTCAGATCCCGGCGTTCAAGATCCTCTTCCAGGGTGACCTCCGGTGCCGCATGGACCTCGAACCCCCGGTAGCCGGGCGCGGTCTTGCGTTCGGTGCGGGCCAGGGCATGTTCTTCGTGGGTCCGCGGGTGCAGGAAGACGGGGAAATCCCGTCCCACCTGCCGGAAGCCCCCGGCCAGCATCTCCTCCACCGTGGCGCCCACGACCACCCAGTCCCGTTCCTGCACCGGCAGTCCCAGCAGGGCATCCCGGACCGCGCCGCCGACCAGATAGATGTCCATGGTCAGCGCGGCCCGCTGCGCAGACGCTGCAGCCGGGCATGTCGCTCCCGGTCACCGAGATAGCCCGGGACGATGGATTCGATGGCGGTGGGACAACAGCCGCCGGCGCGGCAGACACTGTCCCGGCTCATGGAATGATAGTTGTCCAGGCTGAAGGGCTTGCCGGGGACATATTCCATGATCCGGGCCTGCCACAGGGACAGGCCGTCCGACAGGCCGAGGATCAGACGGCGACGGGCCATGACCTGGGCGGTGTAGCTCACCAGTTCCTTCAGGCTGTAGACGGACGGTCCACACAGCTCGATGCGTTGTCCCCAGGTTCCGCGGTCTTCCAGGGCATCGACGAAGTGCTGGGCCACATCGCCCACGTAGACCGGCGCAAAGCGGGCCTCGGGGCAGGCCAGGGGCAGGACGGGGCTCAGTCGCAGCAGGCCGGCGAAGCGGTTGAAAAAGCTGTCCGTGGGACCGAAGATCACCGAGGGGCGGAAACTGGTGACCCGCACGCTGCCCGCCATGGTATGGACGATGTTTTCCGCCTCGCCCTTGGTGCGCAGGTAGTGGCTGGGGCCGCTGGCCGCATCCGCGTTCAGGGCGCTCATGTGCAGGAGGCGTTTTACCCCGGTCTCTCGAGCACATTCGATCACCTTGCGGGCCAGTTCCACATGGGCATGACGGAACCCGCTGCCGTCCCGGCCCCGTTCGTTCAGGATGCCCACCAGGTTGATGACCCCGTCGCAGTCACTGAAATGCTGTCGCAGGACCTGCGGGTCGTGGCAGTCCGCTTCCACCAGCCGTACCCCCGGCAGTACCAGGAGATGCCGGTGGCGGCTGACATGGCGGGTGATGACCTTGACCTGGCGGCCACCGGCGGCCAGTCGTGCCACGACATGGGTACCCACGAAGCCGGTGCCCCCCAGGACACAGATCGTCCGGATGTTCATTGTTCGAATTGTCCTATGTGACGAATGCATGCAAGCGCCGTCGAGTGCTGTGATCTGGATTGTGCCTGTGCCGGACAAATGCAAGGCCCTGCCGGGGACAACATACCCCTTGCCGATGTCCAACCTGTGAATGCCCGGGACAGGCCCCCGTGCCGATCCTGCAAACAAGCTCCTGTTCCAGGGCCGAATATACTATTGTATGCGCCCTCTGCATCCAAAGGAGTCCCCCAAGTGCCTCTGAGTTCCGTCAATCCCGCCAACGGTTCCGTGCTCCATGTGTTCGAGACCTGGGACCGGCCGCGCATTGACAAGGCCCTGAGTCAGGCCGCCCGCATCGTCCCCGAGTGGCGCGAGATCCCGCTGGATCAGCGCGCCGTGCTGGTGCGTCAGGCCGCCCATGTGCTGCGTCATCGCCGGGATCATTTTGCCGTCATGATGACCCAGGAGATGGGCAAGCTTCTGACCGAGTCCAGGGCCGAGATTGACCGCTGTGCCTTGGTCTGCGACTACTACGCCGATCATGCCGCTGAGTTTCTGGCCGATGAATCCATGGCTGCCGGTGAACTCAATGCCCGGGTGGTGTTCCAGCCGTTGGGCACCATTCTGGGCGTGATGCCCTGGAACTTCCCCTTCTGGCAGGTGTTCCGATTCGCCGCGCCGGCGCTGATGGCAGGCAACACGGTACTGCTCAAGCATGCCTCCAATGTACCCCGCTGTGCCCTGGCCATCGAGGAAGTCTTCCGGGATGCCGGTTTCCCGTCCGGGGCCTTCCAGACCTTGATGATCGCCTCTGACGAGGTCAGGCGCGTGATCGAGGATCGCCGCGTCCATGGGGTCACTCTGACCGGCAGCGAGGCCGCCGGGCGGGCCGTTGCCGCCGTCGCCGGTGGTGTACTCAAGCCCTGTGTCCTGGAACTGGGCGGGTCCGATCCCTTCGTGGTGCTAGAAGATGCCGACCTGGACCTGGCGGTGGCGCAGGCCGTGGTGTCCCGTTATCGCAATGCAGGCCAGAGCTGCATTGCCGCCAAGCGCTTCATCCTGGTGCCCCAGGCGGCGGACGGTTTCCTGTCCCGGCTCAAGGATGCGGTGGCGGCCATTCGCCCGGGAGATCCCATGAAGGAGGAATCCGGTATCGCGCCCATGGCCAGGATGGATCTGCGTGATGAATTGCACCAGCAGGTGAAGGACTCCATCGCCGAAGGGGCCATCCCTGTCATGGGCTGTGAGCCGTTGCCGGGCAAGGGTGCCTGGTATGCCCCTTCCATCCTGGACCGGGTGGTCCCCGGCACTCGGGCCTATGAAGAGGAGATCTTCGGGCCGGTGGCCTGCATCCTGCGGGCCGAAGACGAGGGCGACGCCCTGCGCCTGGCCAACGATACCCGCTTCGGACTGGGGGGCAGCGTGTGGACCCGCGACATCGCCCGGGGCGAGGTCTTTGCCCGTCGCATGGCCTGTGGCAGTGCCTTCGTCAATGCCATGGTGAAGAGTGACCCGCGCCTACCCTTCGGCGGTATCAAGGACTCCGGCTTTGGTCGGGAACTGGCCCGCCCCGGCATCCGCACCTTCATGAATGCCAAGACCCTGGTCATCCGCTAAGCCTTGTCTGAGTCCTCGCCATGGAACTGACCGAACTGGTGGTTGATGCCATCCAGACATATGGCTACTGGGCCCTGGGTCTGTTCCTGATCGTGTTGGCCCCGGAGGCCCTCATGCCCTTTGCCGGCTTCCTGGCCCACGAGGGGATGGTGGGGCTCTGGTGGGCGGTACTGGCGGGGAGTCTGGGCGGGACCCTGGGTTCCACCCTGATCTATCTGATGGTGCGCCGGGTGGGGGAGACCCGGGTGCGCGGCATGCTGCAGCGACGCGGCCGCTGGCTGCTGATGCGGGAATCGGACCTGGACGGGGTGTTGGAGATCTACGGTCGCCACGGCAACTGGATCGTGGCCGGCGGGCGTCTGATTCCCACCGTGCGCAGCCTGGTGTCCATCCCGGCCGGCCTGCTGCCCATGCCCCTGGCCCGTTTCGTGGGCCTGACCTTCCTGGGTACCTTTGCCTGGAATACCGTGCTGGCCCTGACCGGCTATGTCCTGGGTGCCAAGTGGAACCTGTTGGAACCCTACCTGGGTTTCTATGGTTCTCTGGTCGTCGTGCTAGTGTTGGCGGTAGTGGCCATTTTTGTCGCCAGGCGTCTGGGAGAAACCTGGCGTGACGGGTGACGGGTGACGGGTGACGGGTGGAGGTACTGATGAGGGCGGGACTGAATGATCGAGATGCTGGGACGTATTGGAGTCGGGCTCTGTATCCTGCTGGTCATGCTGAGCGGCGCGGCCTGGGCAGTCGAGTCCCCCGATGACACCCCGGCGGCGCCCCGTGTCCATCAGGGGTTGCTGATCTCGGATATTCGCTTTGAAGGTCGGCGTATCACCCGGGAATCCGTGCTGCTGCAGGAAACGGTGCTCAGGGCGGGGGATGTCCTGGATGCCCGCCAACTGGAGCGTGACCGGCAGGCCATCATGAACCTGGGACTGTTCAAGACCGTGACGGCCAGGACGGATGAGGAAGCCGGAGAGATCCGGGTGACCTACGTGCTGGAGGAAAAATACTATCTCTTTCCCCTGCCTCGACTGAGCCGGACCTCCGACGGAGATCTGCGCTTTGGCGGCGAGTTGCGCGTCGACAACCTGCTCGGACTCAACCAGGAGCTGCGCATCCTGGCCGAGTGGGAAGACGCCGGCAGTGACACTACGGAAGAAGAGTCCCGCACCCTGAGCGTGGACTATGACATCCCCCGTCTGCCCTGGACCGCCTGGGGGCTGAACATCTCCTTCAAGGATCAGTACACCCTGGAGTCCGAATCCGACGACGGCGAATACGGCCCACACCGGGAAGATGCCCGCCAGGTGGGTCTCTCCATCAGTCGCTGGCTGGATCGCCGTGGCCCCAGTGCCGGCTGGCGAGCGGGTCTGGGGATCGCCTGGGACGGCCGGCGCTATCGTGCCCTGGAAGAGGGCGCGACCATTCCCCGGGATGGTGAAGACGTGAGCTGGTCGGGCAGTCTGACCTTTTCTGAGGTCAATGACCTGGGCGTGAGGCGGGAGGGTGTTGCCTACGGGGCGCGTTTTTCCTGGGGCAGCGATGTCCTCGGGGCAGGACGATCCCATCAGCGGCTGGATCTGTTCTATCGCGCCTACCGTCCCTGGCGCGATGCCCCCCTGTCCGCCAACCTGAACTATCAGGCCCGCTTTGGTATCGCCAGCGGCACACCCTTCGGCGACGAGGCCTATGCCCTGGGGGGCGGGGGCAATCTGCGCGGATATCCCCGGGATTACCGGGAAGGGGATGTGTTCATGCTGCTGAACATGGAGTACCTCAAGCCGATCATGGGCAATACCGCCGTGCGCGGCGTGGGCTTCATGGACCTGGGGGGGGTCTGGGAGCGGGATGACATCGACCTGGCGGATGTCCATGGCAGTGCAGGTTTGGGGATGCGAATCAACCTGCGCTGGTTCGTGCGGACCCACCTGCGCTTGGACTACGCCTATGCCTTCACCACCGGCGAGACCCGGGTCTATGCGGGCACCAGTCATACCTTCTGAGCGGGCCAGGCGCGGTGCGGTGCATCGGTGCCGCTATTCCAGTATCCTTTTCGCCCCGCCTTTTCTGATCGAACCAGACAACGAGACATCACATGGCCGGACATAGTAAGTGGGCGAATATCCAGCATCGCAAGAATGCCCAGGACGCCAAGCGCGGCAAGCTCTTCACCAAGCTCATCAAGGAAATCACCGTGGCGGCCCGCATGGGCGGGTCCGATCCAGCCACCAACCCCCGGCTGCGACTGGCGGTGGACAAGGCCCTGGATGCCAACATGACCAAGGACACCATCGATCGTGCCACCAAACGGGGCGCCGGTGAGCTGGAAGGGGTCAACTACGAGGAACTGCGCTACGAAGGCTACGGGCCCGGTGGTGTCGCCATCATGGTGGATTGCATGACCGACAACCGCAACCGCACCGTCTCCGAAGTGCGTCATGCCTTCAGCAAGTGCGGCGGCAACCTGGGTACCGACGGCTCCGTGGCCTATCTGTTCGAGAAGACCGGCATTCTCAGCTATCCCGCCGACAGCGATGAGGAGCAGGTCATGGAAGCCGCCCTGGAGGCCGGCGCCAACGATATCCTGGTGAACGACGACGGGTCCATCGACGTGCTGACCAGCCCCGAAGACTATGACGCCGTGCGTGAGTCCATGACCGGAGGGGGGCTCAAGCCCGAGCGCAGCGAGGTGACCATGCGTGCCGCCACCGGCAGCAGCGTGGCGGACACGGACACGGCCAAGGCCCTGCTCAAGCTGCTGGACATGCTGGACGACCTGGACGATGTGCAGAACGTCTACACCAATGCCGACTTCCCCGATGAGGTCATGCAGGCCCTGTGACGGCACCCATACGCATCCTGGGGATCGACCCGGGCTCGGTGGTCACCGGCTACGGCATCGTCGATACCGATGGCCGTCGCAGTACCCATGTGGACAGCGGTTGCATCCGTGTCAGGGGCGAGGACCTGCCGGCCCGTCTGGGCCATATCCTGGTCGCGGTCGCCGAGCTGGTGGCCCGCCACCAGCCCCAGGTGATGGCTATTGAACAGGTCTTCGTCTCCCGCAACGCCGCCTCTGCCCTCAAGTTGGGGCAGGCGCGGGGGGCGGCCATCTGCGCGGCGGTGCAGGGCGGGCTGGCCGTGGCCGAGTATGCCCCCCGATCCATCAAGCAGGCGGTGGTTGGGACCGGTGCCGCCGACAAGACCCAGATGCAGCACATGGTCACCATGATTCTGGGGCTGGCCGCCCGGCCCGCCGCCGATGCCGCCGATGCCCTGGCGGTGGCCCTGTGCCACGCCCATACCCAGGCCACCTTGTCCCGCCTGCCGGCGGGGTATGTGAGGAGATCCCGATGATCGGAAGACTGCGTGGTGTGCTGATCCACAAGCAGCCCCCCCACCTGATGCTGGATGTGCAGGGCGTGGGCTATGAGCTGGAGGCCCCCCTATCCACCTTCTATGACCTGCCGGCGGAAGGGGCCGAGGTGACCTTGCACACCCATCTGCATGTGCGCGAGGATGCCCATGTCCTCTATGGTTTTGCCGGTGCGCGGGAGCGGGCCCTGTTCCGTAGCCTGATCCGGGTGAGCGGTGTCGGTGCCAAGATGGCCCTGGCCATCCTCTCGGGCATGACCACCGAGGCCTTCAGCCGCTGCGTCATGGACAACGACATCACCCAGCTCACCCGCCTGCCGGGTATCGGTCGCAAGACGGCGGAGCGGTTGGTGATCGAGATGCGCGACCGGGTGGCGGCACTGGGAGAGGGGGCCATCCTGCCCGGCATGACCGGCGGCGTCTCGACGCCGCGTCCGGCGGACCCGGTCTCCGACGCGGTGGCGGCCCTCATCTCCCTGGGTTACAAGCCTCAGGAGGCCAGCCGCCTGGTCAGTCTGGTGGAGGATGAGGCCCGTACCAGCGAAGAGCTGATCCGGCTGGCCCTCAAGTCCACCCTCAACAAGTAGTAATGTGACATGTCCGAGCGCATCATCAGTGCCGACACCGCCCCCGACGATGAAACCCTGGAACGCTCCATCCGTCCCCAGCGTCTGGCGGACTACGTGGGTCAGCCGGTGGCCCGGGAACAGATGGAGATCTTCATCTCCGCCGCTCGCGCCCGCGGCGAGGCCCTGGACCATGTGCTGATCTTCGGTCCGCCGGGGCTGGGCAAGACCACCCTGTCCCATATCATCGCCCAGGAACTGGGGGTGAACATGCGCCAGACCTCCGGCCCGGTGCTGGAACGCCCTGGCGACCTGGCGGCCCTGCTGACCAACCTGGAGCCCCATGATGTGCTGTTTGTGGACGAGATCCACCGGCTCTCCCCAGTGGTGGAGGAGGTGCTGTACCCGGCCCTGGAAGACTTCCAGCTGGACATCATGATCGGTGAAGGCCCGGCGGCCCGCTCCATCAAGCTGGACCTGCCTCCGTTCACCCTGGTGGGCGCCACCACCCGCGCTGGTCTGCTCACCTCACCCCTGCGGGACCGCTTCGGCATTGTCCAGCGCCTGGAGTTCTATTCCAACGAGGATCTGGCCCATATCGTGCGCCGTTCCGCCCGTATCCTGGGGGCGGAGCTGGACGGGGAGGGGGCCGTGGAGATCGCCCGCCGTGCCCGTGGTACCCCCCGAATTGCCAATCGTCTGCTGCGGCGCGTCAGGGACTATGCGCAGATCAAGGCTAATGGCATTATCAGCGCCCAGGTGGCGGATCGTGCCCTGAACCTGCTGGATGTGGACGCCCATGGTTTTGATGCCCAGGACCGGCGGCTGCTGCTGTCGGTGATCGAGAAATTCGATGGCGGCCCGGTGGGGCTGGACAGTTTGGCGGCAGCCCTGGGGGAGGAACGAGGGACGATCGAAGATGTGATTGAGCCCTATCTGATTCAGCAGGGCTTTCTCATGCGCACCACCCGCGGCCGCATGGCCACCAGCAACGCCTACCGGCACTTTGGTCTGCGAGTGCCCTCGGCCCTGGAGGCCCGGGTCGCCCTGCCGGATCTGTTTGAATCCGCCGCTACGGTGACGGATTCAAGCCCTGAAAACCCCAAACTGTGACCGATCTCCGTGCCTGACACACCCCCATCCCCCACCATGAGCCCCGCTTTTGTCTGGCCTGTCCGCGCCTACTACGAAGACACCGATGCCGGCGGCGTGGTGTTCTATGCCAACTACCTCAAGTACATGGAACGTGCCCGCACCGAATGGCTGCGCCACCTGGGGATCAGCCAGGAACGGCTGCGGCAGGAGCAGGGGGTGATCTTTGCCGTACGCGCCGCCTCCCTGGAGTATCTGCGCCCGGCAGTGCTTGACGACCTGCTGCATGTCACCGCCCGGGTCACGGATCGGCGCCGGGCCAGCCTGGTGATCCGGCATGAGATCTGGCGCCGTTATGAGACCGAGACACCGGAACTGTTGAACCACGGCGAGGTCAAGATAGCCTGTCTCGATGCCGGGAAATTTGCCCCTCGCCCCCTCCCTGACCTGATTGTGGACGCCATGACCGCCGGAGACCCTGAGCAGTGAGTGTCGATCTTTCCCTGTACCGCCTGATCCTGGACGCCAGCCTCATCGTCCAGTTGGTGATGCTGATCCTGGTGCTGGCCTCGGTGTTCTCGTGGATGATCATTGTCCTCAAGTGGCGGGTGCTGCGGGAGGCCCGCCGGGTGGCGGACGAGTTCGAGGAGCGTTTCTGGTCCGGCGTGGATTTGACCCACCTGTATGACGGCATCCGGCGCAAGACGGAGGTCTCCGGGTTGGAGCACGTGTTTGCCGCTGGATTCAAGGAATTCCTGCGCGGGCGCAAGCAGCTGAGGGATCCCACGGTCGGGGTCTTGGTGACCGGCGGCACTGAGCGTTCCATGCGGGTGGCCATCTCCCGGGAAGGGGATGGGCTGGAGTCGTACCTGAACGCCTTGGCCACGGTGGGTTCCACCAGCCCGTATATCGGCCTGTTCGGCACGGTATGGGGCATCATGCATGCCTTCATGGGGCTGTCCGGGGCCCAGCAGGCCACCCTGGCCATGGTGGCCCCCGGCATTGCCGAGGCGCTGATCGCCACGGCCCTGGGCTTGTTTGCCGCCATCCCGGCAGTGATTGCCTACAACAGCTTTTCCTCGGATATCGACCGTCTCATGGCCCGTTACGACAACTTCTCCGAGGAATTGGCCACCCTGCTGCAGCGTCAGATGGGCGGTCGCGAACGGGACGAGGTCGAGGCATGAACTTGCGCGCCCCAAATTCTGTTGACGCGATCGCCTGGGGGCCGCCGCCATGGCGGTAGCCTCCCGTCGCACGGGGCGTCGTCGCTCCATGTCCCAGATCAACGTGGTGCCTTTCATCGACGTGATGCTGGTGCTGCTGATCATCTTCATGGTCACCGCACCCTTGCTGCAGCAGGGCGTGGAGGTGGACCTGCCGGAGGCGGATGCCCAGCCGCTGCAGGATGAAACCAGCCAACGGGAGGCCATTGTGGTCACCGTCACCCGCGACGGGCAGCTGAGCCTTAATCAGGGGCCCCAGGTGGGTGTCCCCCTGGACCGGGAGACATTGCGTGAGATCGTGGCCGGCCTGCTGGGGCAGCATCCGCAGACCCAGGTCTACGTGCGGGGGGACCGCTTCGTGGACTACGGTCAAGTGGTGGATGCCATGGTCAGCGTCCAGTCCGCCGGTGCCCAGCGGGTGGGACTGATCACCGACCCCCCCGATGTCTCGGCCAGGGACCGCTGATGCCATGTGGTCCCTGCTGCGCCGACATTATGGTCTGTTCGGGGGCATCCTCGGTATCCACCTTTTGCTGTTCGTGTTGCTGGGACTGAATATTCATTTCAAGTCCCGGGACGAGGCCGGCGCTCTGCAGGCCAATCCGGATGCCGCCGTGGAGGTCATCGAGGCGGTGGCGGTGGATGGTCGCACCTTCGACCGCATCGAACAGCAGCAGCGGGATACCGAGCAGCGAGCCCGGGCGGAGGCGGAACGCCAGCGCCAGGAGGCCTTGCGGCGAGAACAGGAAGAACGGCAACGTCAGGCGGAGGCCGAGCGCCAACGCCAGGAACAGGTCCGCCAGGCGGCGGAACAACGGCGCGCCGAAGAACAGCAGCGGGCTGAAGCGGCCCGTCGCCAGGAAGAGACTCGACAGCAGGAGGCGGAACGCCAGCGCCGTGCCGATGAACAGCGCAAGGCGGAAGAACAGCGCCGTGCCGATGAACAGCGCAAGGCGGAAGAGCAGCGCCGTGCCGATGAACAGCGCAAGGCGGAAGAACAGCGCCGTGCCGATGAACAGCGCAAGGCGGAAGAGCAGCGCCGTGCCGATGAACAGCGCAAAGCGGAAGAACAGCGCAAGGCCGAAGAGGCGCGCCAACAGCGTCTGGCGGAAGAACGGGCCGCCGAGGAGCGCCGTCGGCAAGAGGCAGCGGCCGCCGAACAGCGCCGCCAGCAGGCGGAAGAGGCCGCCCGGCGTCAGGCCGCCGTCCGGCAGGGCCAACAAAATGAATACATGGCCGCCATCCGCGCCGCCGTGGAAAGCCGCTGGCACCGTTCGGCCGGTCATCAGTCCGGTTACCGTGCCGTGGTCTTCATTCGCCAGGCCCCGGGGGGCTACCTCCACGAAGTCCGGGTGGAACAATGCTCGGGCGATCGGGCCTTCTGCGACTCCGTGGAACGGGCGGTGCGCCTGGCCGAGCCTTTGCCAAGTCCGCCCAGCCCCGATGTCTTTGCCCGCGAGATCCGATTCACCTTCGAGCCCGCCTGAACGGGGGCCATGAGATACCGGTCATGATTCAGATCCGACACGTCATCTTTTTGCTGCTGCTCTGTCTGCCCCTGGCGGGACAGGCCGCCCTGGAGATCCGCATCACCCAGGGCGTGGAAGGGGCCATGCCCATCGCCATCGTGCCTTTCGGCTGGCAGGGCGAAGCCCAGGTCCCCGAAGACCTGGCCACCATCATCGGTGCCAATCTCCACCGCAGCGGGCGTTTTGCCCCGGTGGATCGGCAGACCATGCCCCAGCGGCCCACCCGGGCCGATGAGCTGGACTTCCCCGCCTGGCGCGGTCAGGGCAGCAATTACGTGGTCATCGGCCGTCTGCAATCCACCGGAGCCGACCGTTTTTCCGTCCAGTTCCAGCTCTTCGACGTCGCCGGTGGGCGCCAGCTCACCGGCTACAACATCCCAGTGGAACGGGCCGACCTGCGCCGGGCCGCCCACATGATCAGCGACATCATCTACGAGCGCCTGACCGGTGAGCGGGGGGCTTTCGATACCCGGGTGGCCTATGTGAGCGTCACTGGGCAGGGCGGTGAGCGCCGCTTTGCCCTGCAGGTGGCCGATGCGGATGGTCATCATCCGCGCACCATCTTCCGCTCCGCCCAGCCCATCCTGTCCCCGGCCTGGGCCCCGGATGGTCGCCGGATTGCCTATGTGTCCTTCGAGAACGGCCGTTCCGAGGTCTTCGTGCAGAACGTGGACGGCGGGGATCGTACCCGTCTGGCTGCCTTCGAGGGCATCAACAGTGCCCCGGCCTGGTCCCCGGACGGCCGGCGTTTGGCACTGACCCTGTCCAGGGACGGGGCTCCCGACGTCTATGTGATGAATCTCGCTGACCGCTCGGTCACCCGCGTCACCCAAAGCCGGTCCATCGACACCGAACCGGCCTGGATGCCCGATGGCCGCTCTTTGGTCTTCACCTCGGACCGGGCGGGTCAGCCCCAGCTCTATGAAGTGCCGGTCACCGGCGGCCAGCCCCGGCGCCTGAGCTTTGAAGGACGTTACAACGGCGGCGCCAGCATTTCCCCGGATGGGCGTCGCGTGGCGATGGTGCATGGTGCCGGCGGTGGTTTTCGCATCGCCATACTGGACCGCCAGACCCGCCTGTTCCGGGTGTTGACCGATGGCCGTGCCGATGAGGCTCCGAGTTTTGCCCCCAATGGCAGCATGATCATCTACGCGACCTCCGAGCGCGGCCGGGGTATTCTGGCGGCGGTCAGCGAAGACGGCCGCGTCCACCAGCGTCTGGTGTTGCAGGAGGGCGAGGTTCGAGAACCCGCCTGGTCGCCGTTTCGTGAGTAAATCGAGCACCGAAGTTCAGATGCAGTACCCCTTGATCCTCCGGGATCAAGGCATTTAACAACCTAACCGATACCCCGAGGATTACCTCAATGCGCAGTTCCCATGTCATTAGTCGTTCCCTGCTGTTCGTCCTGATGGCCATCGTTCTCCTGACCCTGGGCGCCTGTGCCTCGGTGGACAAGACTGCAACCACCGATCCGGTGCTGGTGGGTGATGTCCATGACGATGGCCGCGCCCCGGGCGACCGCTACCCGGGTGAAACCACCCCCCTGGGCCGCGATGGCCGCCTGACGGCCGATGCCCTGTCCGATCCCTCCAGCCCTCTGTCCCAGCGAGTAATCTATTTCGAATTCGACCGTGACGATGTCCGTGCCGACTTCGTCGACGTGGTGGCGGCTCATGGTGCCTATCTGGCCCGCAATTCACAGACCCGCATCCGTCTTGAAGGTCATACCGATGAGCGCGGCACTCGCGAATACAACCTTGGCCTGGGCGAGCGCCGTGCCCATTCTGTGCGTCGCATGCTGCTGCTGCAGGGGGCGTCCGGTGACCAGATCCAGGTGATCAGCTATGGTGAAGAGATGCCCGCCGCCATGGGCAGCAGTGAACAGGCCTGGCAGCAGAACCGCCGGGTGGAATTGATCTATGAGGGGCACCGCAGATGAAGGGATCGATGACCGCTGTTCTGGTCGTAACGGCGCTGCTGGCAGCGCCGTTGTCCCCCGTTCAGGCCCAGAGCCGCGCCCAGGCCGCGGCTCTGGAGGAGCGCATGCAGCAACTGGACGTTCGCCTGGAGCGTCTGGAACGGCTGCTGGAAAGCGAGGCCCTGATGGAATTGATGCAGCGGGTGGACGCCATGGACCGGGATGTGAGGGAGCTGCGGGGTGAATCCGAAACCCTGCGCCATGAGCTGGAGGGGCTGCGGGCCCGTCAACGTGACCTGTACCTGGACGTGGACGGACGCCTGGAAAACCTGGAGCGGGGCGGATCTTCCGCGCCTGCACCCGCCTCCGGGGCGGCGCCCGCCACATTGCCGGATGGGGCTGCCGCTGCCGTGGATCAGGGCGATGGGGCGGCCTTCGGCGAAGTGATCGTCGGCACCGACAGCGATCCCGCGTCGGAGCAGGCGGCCTATCAGGCCGCTTTCGAGCTGCTCAGGCAAGGTCGGTATGAGCCGTCGATCACCGCCTTTCGCGGCTTCCTGGAGCGTTTTCCCAATGGCAACCTGGCATCCAATGCCCAGTACTGGATTGCCGAGGCCTACTATGTGACCCGTGATTTTCCCCGCGCCCTGGCGGAGTTCAAGCTGGTGAACGAACGCTATCCGGGCAGCAACAAGGGGAGTGACGCCCTGCTCAAGCAGGGCTTCACCCACTATGAGCTGGAGCAATGGGCCGAGGCCCGGCGTGTACTCACCCAGGTTCGGGATCAGAACCCCAGCAGCTCGGTGGCCCGGCTGGCGGAACAGCGGCTGCAGCGCATGAACGAGGCAGGGCGTTCGTGACCGTGGTAGGTCGATTGCGCATCACCGAGATCTTTCTCTCCCTGCAGGGGGAGTCCCGCAGCGTGGGCTGGCCCACGGTCTTCGTACGTCTGACCGGCTGTCCCCTGCGCTGCGGTTATTGCGATACCGCCTATGCCTTCACCGGCGGCTCCTGGATGACCCTGACGCAGATCCTGGCGCAGGTGGCCGGGTACGGTGTTCACCATGTCTGTGTGACCGGCGGCGAGCCCCTGGCCCAGCCGGACTGTCTGCCCCTGCTCACCGCCCTGTGTGATGCCGGCCACGAGGTGTCTCTTGAGACCAGTGGGGCGCTGGATCTTGCCCCGGTGGACCCTCGTGTCATCAAGGTCATGGACCTCAAGACACCGGCCTCCGGGGAGTCCGGGCGCAACCGCTGGGAGAATCTGCAATGCCTGGGTTCGGCGGACCAGATCAAGTTCGTCCTCTGCGACCGGGCCGACTACGAGTGGGCACGGGAGGTAATGCAGACCCACGACCTGGCGTCCCGGGCGGAGATCCTGTTCTCCCCCGTACACGATCGTCTATCGCCCCGCGACCTGGCCGAATGGATCCTGGCGGACCGCCTACCGGTCCGTTTCCAGATCCAGCTCCACAAATGGCTCTGGGATGACGCCCGGGGTCGATGAAAGCGCCCCCCCCCCGGAGTCCGCCATCCCCGATAATTAACCCGGTGATTCCCGATAATTGGCCCCGTCATTCCCGCGAAAGCAGGAATCCAGCGAGGCCCCCCCTGGACTCCCGCCTTCGCGGGAGTGACGATACCAACCCAACCCCGTCATTCCCGCGAAAGCGGGAATCCAGTCTCTCGGAGTAACCATGAAAAACGCAGTCGTCCTACTCTCCGGCGGCATGGACTCGGCCACCGTCCTGGCCCTGGCCAAGGCCGATGGTTTTGCCTGCCACTGTCTCAGCTTCCGCTACGGCCAGCGTCACAGCGCCGAACTGACGGCAGCGGCGGAACTGGCCCGCAGCCTGGGCGCGACGGATCACCGGGTGGTGGACCTGAACCTGGGCCTGTTCGGTGGTTCCGCCCTCACGGACGACACCATCCAAGTCCCGGACCAGCTCTCCGACGGTATCCCCGTCACCTATGTCCCGGCCCGCAACACCGTGTTTCTCGCCGTGGCCCTGGCCTGGGCGGAGGTGCTCAAGGCCCGGGACCTGTTCATCGGCGTCAACGCGGTGGATTATTCCGGCTATCCGGACTGCCGCCCCGAGTTCATCCAGGCCTTCGAGACCATGGCCAACCTGGCCACCAAGGCCGGCGTGGAAGGGGATCGCATCCGCATCCGCACCCCCCTCATCGACCTGAGCAAGGCCGAGATCATCCGCCGGGGCGTAGCCGCGGGCGTGGACTTCTCCCGCACCGTCTCCTGCTACAGCGCCGATGCCGAGGGACGCGCCTGCGGCACCTGCGATGCCTGCCGCCTGCGGGCCAAGGGCTTCGCCGACGCCGGCATCCCCGACGTCACCCGCTACCGCCCCTGAACATGCCCGACGGCTTCTACACCAGGAAAACTGATCCGGACATACAAAACACTGAATGTCCCGGTCAGCGGCCTGTTGCACAATGACGCCGACATGACAAGAATCAAGTCGGCGGTCCGATTCGGAACAAGACCGACCTGCACCCAAGGCAAGCCTAGCCGCCGGCTGGCAGCCGGCCCCGGGGCCCCAGGAGGAGATCCATGCTGTTCGAGAGCTTTCCCACCGCCGCCGCCGCCGTGCTGGCCTCCATCTTCGTGCTGGCCTTCATCCTCGGCGCGGTGGCCAACAAGACCAACTTCTGCACCATGGGTGCCGTCTCCGACTGGGTGAACATGGGGGACACCGGGCGCATGAAATCCTGGTTCCTGGCCATAACCGTCGCCATGCTGGGGGTGATCCTGTTCGAGGCCTTCGGCCTCATCAGCGCGGATGGGGCCTTTCCTCCCTACCGTTCACCTCAGTTCGCCTGGGTGGAGCACCTGTTGGGCGGCCTGATGTTCGGCATCGGCATGACCCTGGCCAGCGGCTGCGGCAACAAGACCCTGGTACGGGTTGGCGGCGGCAACATCAAGTCCATCATGGTGCTGCTGATCATCGCCGTGATCGCCTACTTCATGATCAATCCGTTCCCGGGTACCGCCCACACCCTCTATTCCCTGCTGTTCTACCCCTGGACCAATCCCCTGAGTATCAGCCTGTCGTCCCAACAGGACCTGGGCTCCCTCGTGGCCGGCAACGAACATGGGGCGATGGCGCGACTCATCATCGGTCTTGTGATCGGCGCGGCGGCCCTGTTTCTGATCTTCCGCAAGGCGGACTTCCGAGGCAGCTTCGACAACATCCTCGGCGGCCTCGTGGTGGGGCTGGTGATCGTCGGGGCCTGGTACGTTACCAGCACGGTACAGATCGACGACGGCATGGACGGTCGGCACAGCCTGCAAAGCTATGTCCAGGACTGGGACTTCCTGGCCGATGATCCGGGCGGACGCCCCGGCGAGGCGGCCCCCTGGGCCGCCCAGTCCTTCACCTTCATTAATCCCATGGGGCAGACCCTGCGCTATGCGGGCAGTGGTTTCGACGCCACCCTGCTATACATCGGCGTTATCGCCCTGGTGGGGGTGATCGTGGGTTCCCTGTTCTGGGCCATGGTCTCAGGCGCCTTCCGGGTGGAATGGTTTGCCTCCCTGAGGGACTTCTTCAACCACGTCATCGGCGCCATCCTGATGGCCTTCGGCGGTGTCCTGGCCATGGGCTGCACCATCGGCCAGGGCATCACCGCCATCTCCACCCTGGCCCTGGGCGGTTTTCTCACCTTCGGCGCCATCGTCCTGGGCGCAGCCATGACCATGAAGATCCAGTACTACAAGATGCTCTACGAAGACGAAGCCACCTTCTTCAAGGCCTTTGTCACCGGCTTGGTGGACCTGCGCCTGCTGCCCGCCCGACTCAGAAAGCTGGAGGCCATGTAGCCGTTATTTTCCGCCCTTCTCCCCAAAGGGGAGAAGGGCGGGGGATGAGGGGGGTGACCTTTCCTGCAAAAAAACTTGCACTTCCCGGAAAATCCAGTAAGATACCTGCCCTTTCCAGGGGTAACCAAAACCCTGGAACATCCCTCCCAGTGGGTCGTTAGCTCAGTTGGTAGAGCAGGAGACTTTTAATCTCTTGGTCGTAGGTTCGAATCCTACACGACCCACCATTTAAATCAGGCGCTTACGCCACCCTCCCGCTCCCGATGATTTCAGGATTATGGTGCCGGGCGTCGCTGTGGCACCTAAGCGGCCATCGCGCTGCCGCGATCCGTATCGATCTGTTACTGCCCCTGTGCCCCTATGGTTGATGGGCTTTCAGGTGCTTTTTTGCGTGGCATTTTGTGATTTTCCTCGCAGAGCGAAGAAAATGCTTTGCCAAACGCACACACGGTCCCGAGTCTGTAGATGCCGCTTAGCGGCTAATGGCTAATGGCTGGAGGGTCGTGGACCGGGCTGTGCCCGGTACGGACTGCACGCGACGCCGGCAGTCTGTTACTTCACAGAACAGAATGCTCTTTTTTGTAAATAAGGGGGCATTGGAGATTTTACTGTGGCCGCCCTCAGGTTAGTTCTTCCGCTCCGAGGGATACATTTTTGTCCGGGCTATCACTTCCCTTTATCAGTTATGTAAGGGACTTTCACCACCCCCAAGTCATCCCGAGGCGCCATCCTCGGGAACAGCGCCCTTCTCGGCATGAACCCCGTCGACTGGCGCTCATGGGCAAATACCCGCAATGACAATCCCCAGAGGTCCCTTGCGGTCCGCGCAGGACTGATGGCTTCTCCCATCAAGACCAAGCCCGCATGGGCAGTGAGGGTGCGGCGAGGGGACTGTTCCAGGCGCGGCGCTTGGCGGGGCATGTGGGTTCACCCAGCTGGTGCAATGGAATGCGCTTATTTTCTTATGCATCTCTTTGTTTTTAAAGCAAAATAATCAAATTCTCCGGAAGCTCTTCACGGATTTAGGTCTTCTTCAATGGCGACAGCACGCATGGTTTTGCCAAGGTGCTCTTGAAAATCACTGAAACGGACTCGGAAGGCAGCCAGTGTTTCGTGGTTTTCCTGGGTCAATCGCATGATTTTTTGGATTTGCTCCGTGCCTTGACCTCACTATAGTGTAGAAATCGTCTTTGAACCATTCACTCGAACAGAATGCACGATAACGGAGGATTTCCATGCCCAAGCCATGTCTGCTTGCCCTGTCCGGCAGTGCCCGCCGGGATTCCCTGAACCGCAAGGTGCTGGCCGTGATGGTGCGCGGTGCCGAGGCGGCGGGGGCCGAGGTCCGGGTGGTGAGTCTGGGCGACTACCCCTTGCCCCTCTATGACGGCGACCTGGAAGACACCCAGGGGTTGCCCGACAATGCCGCCCAGTTGCAGCAGTTGTTCGCCGATCATGACGGCCTGCTGCTGGCTTCCCCCGAATACAACGGCTTCTTCACCCCCCTGCTCAAGAACGCCCTGGACTGGGTGTCTCGTCCGCTGCCGGACGGCTCCGGCCGGCCGGGCACCGCTTGTGTGTGGGGCAAGCCTGCCGGCATCGCTGCCGCATCCCCCGGTGGTTTGGGTGGTATCCGTTCCTTGCAGCATACCCGCCAGTACCTGGCCAATCTGGGTTTCCTGGTGGTGCCGGAGCAGATGGGGGTGGGCCAGGCGGACAAGGCGTTCACGGACGCCGGTGAGCTCAGGGACGAGGGCGTTCGCAAGGCGGTGGAGGGTGTGGGCGCCGCGGTGGTGCGTGTGGCCATGGCCGTCAAGGCGAGCTGATCAGCCTCAGCCAGGCTTGCCATTCCCGCATCAGGTCGGGGCTTGCTGCACATACCGCGGAGCGGGGGCGCAGGTCCAGGGTGTCGGATGCCGGTCCCGTCAGGGTGGCAAAGTGGCCGCCTGCCTCGCTCAGGATGAGCTGGCCGGCGGCGTAGTCCCACAGGCCCTGCCGGCCGTGCACATAGACGGCAAAGCGTCCGGTGGCCACCCAGCACCACTCCAGGGCAATGGAGCCGATGGAGCGCTGGGAGGCGTAGGGCGGGGCATTGGCCAGCCGGGTGGCCAGTGCCTTGGGCAGACGTTTGAAGTCCACGCCCGCCAGGGCCTCGCACAGGGGTGGGGCATCGTCGGGGGCCAGCTTCATGGGGGCACCGTTGAGTTGCGCGCCGGCGCCTCGTCGGGCGGAAAAGGTCTCGTTGCGGCAGGGGTCATGGACTAGGCCAAAGACCGGTTGGCCGCGTTCCAGCAGGGCCAGGCTGGTGGCGTAGGCCGGCAGGCCCATTCTGAAGTTGCTGGTGCCGTCCAGCGGGTCCAGTACCCAGACCGGACGATCCTCGGCCAGGGCAGCCTGTTGGCGATCCGGGGACATCTCCTCCCCCAGAAATCCGGTCTCGGGGTAGTGCCGTCCCAGCCAGGATTGCAGGCCGTGCTGAATGTCCAGGTCTACTTGGGTCACCCAGGAGCCGTCACTCTTGCGCGTGGCGGCGGGTGTTTGTGCCTCCAGGGCCCGGCTCACCTGGCTGCGGACGGCCTGGATGACGGCTTCGGGATCGATGGTCAGGGACATGTCGGTCGCGTTGCTCCTGGGACGGTCGGCTCTGGCTGGGCTACTGTATGCTTCCGATCCATGGTGGTGAGTGTAGTCTGGCATGAGTGGGGAGGAAAATGATGACGCCCGGCGTCCAGCAGGTGAAAAGGGCAGGGGTTGCGCACACGGTGCACGAATATGACCACGATCCATCCAGCGCCGCCTATGGCAGGGAGGCGGCGCAAAAGCTGGGCCTGCCGGAAGGCCGGGTCTTCAAGACCCTGGTGGTGAGCCTGGACGGCGCAGGGTTAGCCGTGGCCGTGGTGCCCGTCTCCTCCATGCTCAACATGAAAGGCATCGCCCGGGCCGCCGGGGCCAAGAAGGCCGCCATGGCGGACAAGGCCCTGGTGGAGCGTACCACTGGTTATGTCCTGGGCGGTGTCAGCCCCCTGGGCCAGAGAAGGCGCCTGACAACCTATATCGACGACTCAGCCCAGGGTTTTCCCACGATGTTCGTGAGCGCCGGTCGCCGGGGCCTACAGATCGAACTGTCTCCCCGGGACCTGGCGCGGCTGACTCAGGCCCGGTTTTTTCCTCTGTGCCAGTAGCGGCTTCCGGGCGGGCGAGACCCGTTCACATCCAATCCTGATACCGCTTGAGACCCCTCGGTCGTGGTATGGCTGCTCATGCAGTCGCCTTGAGGCACCGCTTTCCCTTGTGAGTGCTTTTGCGCTGGCGCACCTGGGTAATTCCCATTGCCTTGATTCGGGAGGCCAGGGTGGTGGCCGGAATGCCCAGCAACTCGGCCGCGCCGCTTCGGCCAAACACCTTCCCGTGACAGGCCTCCAGGGCGGCGATGATGTTCTGCCGGTCCCGTTCCCGGCGCTCCGCTTCCGTGAGCACGGGGTGTGTCTTCTGCGCTTCCTCCGCAGCCGCCGTGGCCTCGGTACGTTTCTCGCGAGGCTCAGACGCTTCACCCAGGGCTACCAGCAGCAGTTTCCGCTTTTGCACCGTCACGGCGCGAATGGAGCAATTCACTTCAAGCAGCGCGCCATCGACCAAGCCGATCTCCAACGCCTGCGTACCAGCCTGGCCTTCAGTCACGGCTTGCTCCACCATGCGGACCAACTGCCGGGGCCGGCCGGGAGCCCAGTGTGTCGGCTTTATGCCCACTACGTCCTGAATCGGCCGCCCCAGCAGGGCGCAGGCCCCATGACTGGCGTCCAGTACCCGCATGTCATCCGGTTCCAGCAACAACAAGGCCGCCGGGCTTGCGCTAAACAGAGCACGGTAGGCCGCATCGTCCGGAACCCCCTGATCCGTCGGGTTTTCCGGCTTGGCCATGATCATCCTTGGTGCGGCATGGCCAAGCGTGTGCATCAGCCTGTCTTCCGATGCGGGTTGTTGCTGATAAACGCTTTTTTTTGTATGGTTTTTCATTATGTTACGGGCTCACTGTCGGATCGGGTCGCCACGGCTCCGAAGTTCCGAACACGGGAAACGATGCCGGAACAGGCTGGAGCGGCTATCGGGGCTGCACTGATTCCGTGCGTATCAAGGGCACTTGGGCCTGCAAACACTGGAGGTATGATTTTTTAGCACGATGCGTGCCAGGCGGGTCGTCATTCGCGGGGCGGGATGGGACCGACCGAAAGGGCAGGAATGGGGAAACGCCGATTCTGCGGCGTGATCAGACGGCCAGGGGGGCTCTGAACAGATCTCCCCCGCTTGGGCGGGGGGGATGGTAGGGGGAGTTGATCCGGTGTGCGGCAGGCCGTCACTTGAGTTGGCGGTTGATGATGTCGCTGTACTTTCTTTCGATCACATGACGCTTTTTCTTGAAGGTGCTGGTGATTTCCTCTCCCGGAGTGAACTCCTTGTCCAGGAAGTAGATGCTGTGCAGCTTCTCGTGGGGCCTGAAGCCCTTGCGGGGGTGGAGCAGCTTGTTCATCTCACCGCGGAGGCGATCCAGCAGATGTTTGTCCTTGAGGGCCTCGTCGGCTTCTCCCACGATTTGGTTGTACTTTTCCTGGACAAACTCCCGCAGCTTCTCCATGTCGGGCACGATGAGGGCGCCCAGTCCTTTCTTGTCCTGCCCCACCAGCACGGCGTCCTTGACGAAGGGGAACATGGACAGGGTGGCCTCAATGTTGGTCGGGTCCACGTTCTCGCCGCTGGCCAGGACGATGATGTCCTTGGCCCGTCCGGTGATGACCAGTTCTCCGGTCAGGGTCATGCGCCCCAGATCACCGGTGCGCAGGAAGCCGTCGTTGGTGAAGGCCTGCGCATTGGCGATGTCGTTGTCGTAATAGCCCTTGAATACCTGGGCGCCCCGCACCTGGATTTCCCCTTCGGTGCCGGGGGGGAGCGGTTGATCGGTGGCGTCCACGATGCGCAGTTCCGTTTCGCCCACCGCCGGACCCAGGGTGCCGAACACATTGCATTCCAGGCCGCGACCGGCAATGCCCGGTGAACACTCGGTCATGCCGTAGGCATTGATGATGCGGATGCCGATGGCGTCGATCCATTCGTCCAGATAGGGCGGCAGGCTGCCGCCGCCGCTGATGGCGGCCTTGAGGCGGCCCCCGAACTTCTCCTGGACCAAGCGGAATTTCTTGCGTGCCAACAGGTTGGGCAGGAACAGCAGGACGTTGGTCAGTGCCGCCCGAGTCTTGTCCCCGGCCTGTCGCAGGACGGGGGGCTTGGCAAATACCGGCAACTGGTCCCTCAGGATGCGCTGATTGCGCCGGTAGGCGGCGGATACCCGGACCAGCAGACTGAAGATCCTGGCCTTTTTCGGATCCTTTTTCTTCAGTTCGGTGGTGATCCGGGTGTGCAGGGCCTCCCACACACGGGGTACGGTGGCCACCAGAGTGGGCCGGTAGGTCTCCAGGTCCTGGGCAAAGGTCCGGATCGAGGAATAGACCAGGCAACTGCCGCGGGCGATGCCGATGTATTCGGCGGTCCGCTCGAAGATGTGCCAGGAGGGCAGGATCGATACCCAGACATCCGTCTCATCGAGCGCGATGAGCGGCGGCAGGGTGCGGATGTTGTGCATGATGTTGCTGTGGGTGAGCATGACCCCCTTGGGCGTGCCGGTGGTGCCCGAGGTATAGATGATGGTCAGCAATTCTTCAGGCTGGATGTGCTCCGCCAGCCCCTTGAACCACTCGATGTCCCGGGGTTCGATGGTGCGGTCAGCCAGGATCTCGGTGTAGGACACCACCTTGTGGAACCAGGTATGCTTTTCCGCCCCCACCATCACGAACACGCCCCGGGGCTTGAGGCTGTGCAACAGGTCCTGGTGGGCTTCGTAGACCGCATCCGTTTCCACGATCACGAATTCGGCGCCGGAGTGGTTGATGATGTACTCGATCTCGCCAGCGGGGGTATCGCAACCGCGGGGCACGCTCACCGCGCCCAGGGCCTGCAGCGCCATGTCGGTGACGATCCAGGCGTAGCGGTTGTCGGACAGCAGAAAGACCTTGTCGCCCCGCCGGATCTTGCCGGCCTTGAAGGCCCGCGCCAGCAGCAGCACGTCCTCGAAGAATTTTTCATAGGTGACCCGGAATTCCTCCTCGCCCACCCGGTAGATGAAGGCCAGGCGGCCGTTGAAGTGTTCACAGCTGTTGAGGAAGGTGTGAAACAGGGTCGGCGCGTGCAGCATGGATGGGTTCACTTTTGGCATTGATCCCTGACCGGCACGGACGCGAAAGATGTTGCGTCGCGGCAAATCAGACGTGGTGGGCAAGGGGGCAATCTATGCCAGAGATCCCATTAAAAACAATGATGCAGGCCATTCAATGACCGGTTCGCACGTATCCCATTCATGGTCGGTGGCGTATGGCGCAAGCGGCCTCCCGCAACCGCGTCCATCCAGGTATGCTGGGCACTCCGCGGCAGACGCTGACGCTGCCCAACACCTGGGCCGCTGACATGTTGCTCAAACGCTGGGTTGTTCAACCAAGGCTTGCGATCATTACGCTGGTCATCGGCGTCCTGCTTTCGGTACTGGTCGCCGATCAGGTGCGCCGTGCCACCGAGCGGGATGCCATCGCCGGTTTTGCCTTCACCAGTGATCAGTTGACCATCAAGGTCCAGGAACGCCTCAATGCCCATACCCTGGTCCTGCGTGGCGGTGCCGGGTTGTTCGAGTCTTCCGATGATGTCACCCGTGATGAGTGGCGGTCCTTCATCCGGAAGCTGCGGGTGTCCGACATCATCTCCGATGCGCAGCACTTCGGTTTTGCGCCGCTGATCCGTCCGGAACTGCTGGAAGGCCATGTGGCCGAGCTGCGGGCCGGATTTCCGCATTACACCGTGCATCCCCGCGGGGCCAGGGAGGCCTATGTCCCCGTGCTCTATCTGGAGCCCTTCGATACCTTGGGTCTGCAGGTCCTGGGCATGGATCTGCTGACGGACGAGGCGATACAGGCCGCCCTGATCCACGCCCGGGACAGCGGTCTGTCCACCCTGACCGGCAAGATCGATATGTTGCGGGAGGCCACGGGCGATGCGCAGCACACGATCCTCATGGCCATGCCGGTCTATCTGCAGGGGGCTTCGGTCGACACGGTGGCGCAGCGTCGCGCCGCTCTCGTGGGCTGGACGTTCAGTCCGTTTCTGATGAATGACTGGATGGGCCGGATTCTTCAGGACTGGGGGCGGTTGAATGGGCGAGGTATCGCCCTGCAAGTCTACGATGGCCTGGAAGCCGATTCTCGACACCTGCTGTTCAGTAATCATGGTGCGGCGTTCGCCCCATCAGGCCCGTTGCTCCAGAAGCGGACCATCAGTTTCAATGACCGCCGCTGGTTACTGGTGTTCGATGAACCGGCCCCGGACGCCGGTATCCCATACGGCATGGCCTGGACGACCTTAGCCGCAGGCCTGAGCCTTTCCGGTCTGCTGTCGGCGTTGATCCTGTCCATGGCCACGACCCGTACTCGTGCCATCCGTCTGGCGGATCAGCTTACCGAAGAGATCAAGGCAAGGGAGGCTCAGCTCGAGGAGAGCGAGTTCCGTTGGCGTTTTGCCATTGAGGGCTCCGGCGCAGGGCTATGGGACTGGAACCTGGATGATGGTTCGGTGTTTTACTCGGGGCGCTGGAAACACATCCTCGGGTTCAATGCGGAAGATATCGGCGTCTCTGTGGATGAGTGGCAAGATCGTCTGCACCCGGATGACAGGTCGCGGGCCCTGGATGCCCTGCACGGTTGCCTGGGCGGTGAGGCTGCCGTGTACAGTGACGAGCACCGGATGCAGTGCAAGGACGGTCGCTGGAAATGGCTGATGGAACGGGGCGTCGTGGTCAGTCGCGCTCCGGACGGCCGCCCCGTGCGCATGATCGGGACCAGCACGGACATTTCCCGGCGTAAGGCCCTGGAAGCCGCCCGTGAAAGTCTACTGGACCAGTTCCAGACCATTGCCGCCCGTGTTCCCGGCCTGGTGTTCGAGTTCAGGCTATATCCCGGTGGTCGTGCCTTTTTCCCCTATGTGAGCGAGGGTATTCGTCAGCTTTACGGGCTGGCGCCGGAAGCGATCAGGGAGAACGCCCGGTCGGCACTCAAGGCCGTGCATCCGGAGGATCGCCGGGAGTTCGTTGCCTCGATCAATCGCTCGGCCGAGGACCTGTCTCCGTGGCAACAGGAATATCGGTCACGGTTCAGGGATGGGACCATACGCTGGCTATTCGGCGATGCGCTTCCCCATCGCGCCGAAGATGGGGCCATCAGCTGGTATGGCGTCATCACTGATATTACCGAGCGCAAGCAGTCCGAACTGGCGCTGTGCCGCGCCCATGCCGAGAACCGCCGTTTTCGCGAGGCGCTGGATCACGTTTCTTCATACATCTACATGAAAGACGTTCATTACCGCTATATCTATGCCAATCGGGCAACCCTGAGGCTGTTCAACTGTTCCACGGAGGCGCTGATTGGCGCCGAGGACAGCGATTTCTTTCCCTCTGTTTCGGTACGCCGTCTGCGGCAGATCGACCGACGGGTGTTGCAGGGCGAACAGACCAGCGAGGAAGTGGAACTGGAGGACAGCCAGGGTCGCAACAGGACTTATCTGGAGATCAAGACCCCGATTCATGATGAGACGGAAGCGCGGATTGTTGTTGGTCTGCTGGGCATCTCCACCGACATCACCACACTCAAGGAACATGAAATGCAACTGGAGCGCATCGCCCACTATGATGCGTTGACCAACCTGCCTAATCGGGTCCTGCTGGCTGATCGTCTGCATCAGGCCATGAGTCAGGCCCAGCGCCGCGGTCTGCACATTGCCGTGGTGTATCTGGACCTGGACGGTTTCAAGGCCGTCAATGACCGGTTTGGTCACTCCGTGGGGGATCAGTTTCTGATGGCGCTGGCCGGCCGCATGAAGGAGTCATTGCGCGATGGTGACACCCTCTCACGTCTGGGGGGCGATGAGTTCGTGGCGGTGTTGCTCGACCTGCCGGCCCCGGATGCCGGTACGCCTCTGCTGTTGCGCCTGCTGGATGCCGCTTCCCGCGGCATCCGGATCGAAGGTCATGTGCTCCAGGTGTCAGCCAGCCTGGGAGTGGCCTTCTACCCTCAGGAAGAGCCCATCGAAGCCGACCAGCTCCTGCGGCAGGCGGACCAGGCCATGTATCAGGCCAAAGTGGCCGGCAAGAATCGCTTCCACCGGTTTGATGCGGATCTGGATCGCAGCCTGCGCACACGGCACGAAAGCATCGAGCGTATCCGGGGTGCCCTGGAGGGTAATGAGTTCGTGCTTCATTACCAGCCCAAGGTCAACCTGCGCACCGGTGAGATCATTGGTGCCGAGGCGCTGATTCGCTGGCAGCATCCGGAACGGGGGTTGCTGTCCCCCGCCTATTTTCTGCCCGAGATCGAAGAGCATTCTCTGGGTGTTGCCGTTGGCGAATGGGTGATTGATACCGCGCTGAGACAGGCTGCTTACTGGCAGGCGGAGGGTCTTGGGATGCCGGTGAGCGTCAACATTGGTGCCAGACAGCTACGTCAGAGTGACTTCACGGCCCGTCTCAAGGCACTGCTGGCAAGGTATCCCCAGCTGCCGCCGGATCATCTGGAGCTGGAGGTACTGGAGACCAGCACCTTGGGCGATCTGGTCCAGGTCTCTCGCCTGCTGGAAGAATGCCGGGCCATCGGGGTGAGTATCGCCCTGGACGATTTCGGCACCGGGTACTCCTCACTGACCTACCTGAAGCGACTGCCGGCGGGCGTGGTCAAGGTGGACCAGAGCTTTGTGCGGGATATCCTGGAAGACCCGGATGACCTGGCCATCCTGGACGGAGTGCTGGGGCTGGCGGGTGCGTTTGGTCGCGTGGTGATTGCGGAAGGGGTGGAGACCCTCTGCCATGGCGACATGCTGCTGCGGATCGGCTGTGAGCTGGGTCAGGGCTACGGTATTGCCAGGCCGATGCCGGCGGCGTCCTTGCCGGGGTGGGTTCGGCAATGGCAACCCAGCCCCCGCTGGGCCGGACTGCGACGCCTGAACCGTCAATATCTGCCATTGCTGTATGCCCAGGTGGAGCATCGTGCCTGGATTCAGGAGCTGGCAGATGCCCTGAGGGCGGGCGGTCGCGAGTTGCCCCATCCGGTTCATGATCAGTCCATCTTCAGCCGCTGGATGGATCAGTCCGGCCTTCAGCCATGCCCGGGGTTCGATACCGTGGACCGGCTGCATCGGCAGATCCATGAGCTGGCCGGGGTGCTCTACCAGTTGCATGCGCGGGGCGACGCTCAGGCCGCCTGCCGCCGTCTGGATGAACTCACTGCCCTGAGGGATGCCCTGTTCAAGGCACTGGATGAATATCTGGATTGAGCCGGGCTGAGCGGTGCCGGATACTTACCCGGAAAGCAGTTCCCTGGTTACTTGGTGTACCGTCATGACGTCTTCTCGGGTGCAGTCGAACTGCCCGACCTGTACCCGTATGACGAAGCGGTCTTGATGCCGGGTCTGGGTGAGGTAGACTCGGCCATCGTCATTGATGCGGGTGAGCAGTACCTCGGTGGCGACATCGCCGGCCTTGAGGGCAAAGCTGAACAGGGACAGGTTAGGGGGGGTGATGATCTCCACACCCGGCAGTGCGGCCATGGCGGCGGCCAGTTCCTGAGACCAGGCGACGTGGTTGCGGATGCGTCGGCGCAGGCCTTCCAGGCCGTAGGCGCGGAGGGTGAACCAGATCTTCAGGGCCCGGAAGCGACGCCCCAGGGGGACCGTCCACTCGTTGTAGTTGGTGATCTCCGACTGTCCCAGGGTTTCCAGGTAATCGGGACGCAGACCCAGGGTGCGGACCTGGGGGACGGGGTCGGCCAGAAGCTGGATGGAGCAGTCCATCTGTATGCCGAGCCATTTGTGGGGATTGAAGACGATGCTGTCGGCACCATCAATGCCTGCCCAGAGGCCACGGAACTCCGGGCAGATCATGGCCGATCCGGCCCAGGCGGCGTCCACGTGGGTGGTCAGGCCGTGGCTCCTGGCCACCGGGATGGCGTCCTGAAGCCGATCGCAGGCACCAATGCCGGTGCCACCCACGCAGAGGATCACCCCGGCTGGCCGGTAACCGGCGGCCAGATCGGCGCGGATGGCGGCGTCCAGGGCCGCGGTATCCATGGCATGGTGCTCATCGGTGGGGATCCTGACCAGGTTGTCCTGGCCGATGCCGGCGATGCGGATCGCCTTGTCGATGGATGAATGGACCTGGGTGGAGGCATAGACGCGCAGGCGGGGCTGGTCCGTGAGCCCTTGGGTGTTGCCGGTCCAGGACAGGGCCCGTTCCCGCATGGTGAGCACCGCCGAGAGGGTGGCGATGGTGGCGGTGTCGTGGATGGTGCCGGTGAAGTGGGGCGCCAGTCCCAGGGCGTCGCGCAGCCAGCCGATCATCACGGTTTCCATCTCCGTGGCGGCGGGGGAGGTTTGCCAAAGCATGGCCTGGGCGGCCATGCTGTTGGCCAGCTGCTCCGCCAGCATGGAGGCCGGCGCGGCGTTGCCGGGGAAGTAGGCGAAGAAGCGGGGGTGCTGCCAGTGGGTCATGCCATCGGGCACGATCCGGGCGAAGTCTTCAAAGATCGTTGCCATGGGCTCGGGCTGTTCCGGGGCGGCCTCGGGCAGGTGGGCGGCAATGTCGCCGGGCCGTGTCTGCGCCCGCACCGGACGGTCGCGCAGGCTGGTATGGTATTCATGGGTCCAGTCGGCGGCGCGTTTTGACCAGTGGCGAAGATCGTCGTGGTTCATCGGGGACTCCGGGGGCAGGGGAACGGGAGCGTTTTTGTTGGGTGTACAGGATATTCATTGCCATGAATAAAGTCCGCGATTTCATCCTGGATCTGGCCCGCGGTTTTTCCGTGGTCGGTTTGCTGGTGGGGACCCTTTTCTTTGCCTTTTCCCTTACCCCCAGTCTGGTGCCCCGGCCCTTCGGCATTCAGGGGCTGATCTCCGGCCTGTCCCTGACCGCAGGCTATGCCGTGGGCTTTTTCTTTCGCTGGCTGTGGATCTACGTGGAATTGCCGGTACCCCGACGCCGTAACGAGTTGATCCTGAAGTCACTGGCAGCCCTGGTCTGCGCCGTGGTGGTGGTCACCTTTCTATGGCAGGCCACCGAGTGGCAGAACGCCCTGCGCACCCTCATGGGCATGGAGCCCATCGGCGGCATGCCCATGGTGGGGATCGGTCTGATGACCCTGTTGATATTCACGGTGCTGTTGGTGATGGCACGCCTGTTCAAATACACCTTCTTCTTCCTCTCCAGCCGGCTGCAGCGTTTCGTGCCCACCCATGTCTCCCATGTGGTGGGGGTGCTGATCGCGGGTATGCTGTTCTGGTCGCTGATCGACGGGGTGATCTTCTCCCTGGCCCTGCGGGCGGCGGACAACTCCTATCAGCAGGTGGACGCCCTGATCCAGGATGATCTGGCCCGTCCAGAGGAGCCTCTCAAGACCGGCAGCAGCGCCTCCCTGATCCCCTGGGCGGAGTTGGGTCGTCAGGGGCGTAACTTCATCTCATCGGGACCCTCAGCTGCTGAGATCGCGGACTTTACCGGTACCACGGCCCAGGAGCCGCTGCGAGTCTATGTGGGACTGAATGCGGCGGATACGGCCCAGGAACGGGCTCGGCTGGCCCTGGAGGAACTCAAGCGGGTCGGCGGATTCGAGCGTTCCGTGCTGCTGTTGGTGACGCCGACGGGCACGGGATGGGTGGATCCGGCGGCCCAGGATACGGTGGAGTATCTGCATCGGGGGGATATCGCCACGGTGACGGCCCAGTATTCCTACCTGCCCAGCGCCCTGTCCCTGATCGTGGAGGGGGAGTACGGGGCCGAGATGGCCCGGGCCCTGTTCGAGAAGGTGTACGGCTACTGGACCGGGCTGCCCCGGGACGCCCGGCCCGCCCTGTATCTCCATGGCCTGAGCCTGGGGGCGCTCAATTCCGACCGCTCCTTCGATGTCTACGACATCATTCAGGACCCCTTCCATGGCGCCCTCTGGAGCGGCCCCCCGTTTCGCAGCGAGACCTGGCGCAAGGCCACCCAGGAGCGGGACCCGGATTCTCCGGCCTGGCTACCCCGGTTCCGGGACGGCGCGGTGGTGCGTTTCATGAATCAGACCCGGGGGCTGAACGACGAGACGGGTCCCTGGGGGACATTCCGCATCGCTTACCTACAGCACGCCAGCGATCCGGTCACCTTCTTCGACACCCATGCCTTCTTCCGTGAACCGGAGTGGATGCTGCCGCCCCGGGGGCCGGATGTGTCGCCGGATCTGCGCTGGTACCCGATCGTCACCATGCTGCAACTGGCGGCGGACATGGCGGTGGGGTCTACTCCTCCCGGGTATGGCCACACCTTTGCGGTCGAGCATTATATCGATGCCTGGCATGCGCTCACGGAGCCGGAGGGCTGGTCAGCGGCGGATCTGGCCCGCCTGAAGGCCCTGTTCTCCCGCTGAGGCAGGGCTTACCGGCCGTTGAGCCAGCGATCCAGTTGATTGGCGAAGGCCTGGCGGTCACGCTGATTCAGGGCATCGGGTCCGCCCGTATCGATGCCGCTGGCCCGCAGGGTTTCCATGAAGTCCCGCATCTGCAGGCGCTCCTTGATGCTCTCCGGGGTGTAGCGTTCACCCCGTGGGTTGAGCACATGCACGCCTTTGTCGATCACCTCCGCCGCCAGGGGGATGTCAGCGGTAATGACCAGGTCGCCGGCCTGGGCCTGGCGGACGATTTCCTGGTCCGCCACGTCGTAGCCATGACTTACCTGGATGGCGCGTATGAACGGGGACCGGGGCACCCGTATGTGCTGGTTGGCCACCAGGGTGACCGGGGTGCGGGTGCGCTGGGCGGCGCGGAACAGGATGTCCTTGATCACGGCGGGGCAGGCATCGGCGTCGACCCAGATGCGTTGACCGGGAGGTATGGTGGTATCGGCAGGCATGGGCACAGTATACGCCATTGGGCCGAAGACTCTGTGCCGAGGGTTGAGGCAGGTGGGTTATGCACATCTCGCCAAGGGCGTTATCGATCCTGTACATATTTGTCAAGTCGCAGGTCGTGCCTGATGATTATTTTTTAAGTTTTTGAAATTAAACATTTTTTATTGAATTGGTTATTTTTTGTTCAAATTGTCATGGCCTGTGATGGGGCCTGCCGCAGGGGCGGTTTCGGACATGCTTTCCACAGAGTTATCCACAGGTTCTGTGGATAGAGGGTGATCGGCACGGCTGACGGCGCGCAGGCGCAGTCCCAACAGCAGGGCGGCGACGGTGAGACCCATGATGAGCCCGATCCAGTAGCCATGCACGCCCAGGGGGGAGATTTCGCCCAGACCCCGGGTGGCCAGCCCGTGTCCGGCGGCCAGGCCCACGGCCCAGTAGGACAGCAGGGTGATCAGCATCAGGACTCGGGTGTCCTTGTACCCCCTCAGGGCGCCGGCCATGTTCAGTTGCAGGGCATCGGAGAGTTGGAAGAGCACCGCCAGGAAGATCAGTGACAGGGCCAGTGCCCGTACCTGGACATCATGGGTATAAAACCCGATGACCGTTTCTCCCAGCAACAGCAAAAAGACACCGTTGATGAGGGCGGTCAAGAGGGAGATCACCACGCCGTTCCAGGCCACGAATCGCGCCTGCCGTTTCCGACCGGCCCCCAGCGTGTGGCTGACCCGGACGGTCAGGGCCATGCCCAGGGCCAGGGGGAGGACGAAGATGAAGGAGGTGATGTTCAACGCCACCTGGTGGGCGGCCACGGTGATCTCCCCCAGACTGGCCACCAGCAAGGCGATGACGGTGAACAGGGTGACCTCCACGAAGATGGCGACGCCGATGGGCAGACCCACGAACAGCAACTCACCGATCAGGGCCGGGCGAGGCGGCGTCAGCCGTGACCACAGGGCTACCGGGGTGTAGATCGGGCTGCGCCGGGTGTAGATCAGCATCGCCAGGCCCATGGTCCAGAAGGACAAGGCCGTGGCGATACCACAGCCCAGGGCCCCCAGGGCGGGCAGATCAGCCAGGCCGGCGGGCGTCAGTGGACCGAGTAGTGCCGCCACGCCGCTGCCGCCGTGGATCAACAGGTAGTTGGCGGGGATGTTGATCCCCAGGCCGAGGAGACCGATCCACAGAGCGGGGCGGGTGTGGCTCATGCCGTCGGAAAAGGCCCTCAGAGCCAGGAACAGGGCAATCCCCGGCATGCCCAGGGCAACGCCCGCGAGGTAGTCGCTGGAAAGGGCGGCAACCTCCGGCGGCACGTCCATCCACTGGAAGATGGGGGCGGACAGTTGCCGGAGTATCAGGCCCACCAGCGTACCCATGATCAGGCTGATCCACAGCGCCTGATGGACCCGGGCCCGGATCCGGTGGTGGTCTCCTGCGCCCAGGCGTTCGCTGACGATAGGGGTGAGCCCCATCAGGGTACCCAGCATGAACAGCATCATGGGCATCCAGAGGCTGGCGCCGACGGAGACGGCGGCCAGATCGGTTGCGCTCAGACGGCCGGTCATCATGACATCGGCCACCCCCATCCCGGCTTGGGTGAGCTGGGCGCCGCAGATGGGCAGGGCGAGCAGGAGCAGCCGCCGGGTTTCCATACCGCTGCGGCGGAGCCATGGGGGGAGCAGGATATCTGTCAAGCGGATCAGAGGCATGTCATGCGGGAGCGGCCTTCGGCCGCGAATGGGTACCGGTGCAGCAGGCATGCCGGGGGGACGGATGGTTCCCCCGGTGACGGGCTCAGTCATCCAGGGGGATGACGTGCTCCGCCTGCAGACGGCGTCCCTGGTCCGGTGCATGGCTGAAACGGCCCGTGACCCGGACTTCACGGCCTAGGTAGGGAGCGATCAGCGCATCGGGCAGAATGGCCACGCGGCGCAGTTGGGCATCCTCGATCCAGTAGTGGAGGGGGTCTTCCACCCGCCGGACGGTGCCCTCGGTGGTGATCAGGCGGCCGTCATGGCTGGCCGGCTGATTGACCAGCATCATCAGTGGTACCGCCTGGGGCGACGGTGGGGCTTCGCCGCAGGCCGACAGGAGCCACAGCAGGGGGAGGGCGGCGGTGAGGGCCTTCAGGGGGCGTAAGGGCATGGGATCACTTCAGGGGTTACAGAAGAGGAGAGACGGTGTTGCCTGTGCAGGGTACCAAAAACCGAAGACCTTGGCTGGTTGCCGGGCGGGCAGCCCTTCGTGATCCTGAAGCCTTGCCCTTCAGTCGGCTACCGGTCGGGGCGCGTTCAGGCAGCGGTGATAGCAGCGAATGCCGGTGAACAGGTTCCAACTCAGCAGGCCGTTGGAGGCGGCAAAGAGCAGCATTGCCGGGATCAGCAGGACGGGCCAGGCTAGGGCCGTCAGGCCGGCGACGAGGGCCGCCAGGTGCAGGTGGAGCTGGAGTCGGGTCAGCCCCAGGGGGATGACCTCGTGCATGTTGGGTACCCGCATCTCGAAGTTGCCGGAGCGCATGCGGGTTTGGTTCAGATGCAGCCAGACCAGGAAGGGCACGATCTTGTACAGCATGCCGTTGATCACCGACACGGCAAATCCGGCCACGAACAGCCAGGCCGGCACCAGTGCCCAGACACCCCACAGGCCCCGGCCCGGGAGTAGCTGGATCACCGTCCAGACCAGTACCGCGGCCAGCAGCGAGACCATGCCGATGCGCCAGAACCGGACCGTGACATCCGCGTTGCGGCGGCGGCGCCTGGACTGCAGCCACAGGGTGACCCCGGCAAAACCCGCCATCAGGGCTGCCAGCATGCCACTGCCGGTCATGTTGATGACCTTGGCTGCGGCCGCCGGTACCGGCAGCAGGGCCGTCAGGGTCAGCACGGTCAGGACGGCAAATACCAGCGGGGCATGCAGGCGGGCCGGTAGGGCGGGGTACTCCGGCGTCATCTGGAACATGGGCACCACCTGATAGGCGGCGCCGGCCACCAGCAGTGCCACCCATCCCAGCAGGCCCCAGGCCAGGTGCAGGTCGGTCATGTGTCGGGGCAGGGGCCAGCCCAGACCCAGATGGCCTCCGGCCAGCCACCCGCCCATGACCGCCGTGACCAGCAGGGCGATGACCGCTAGGGTCATGGCTTGGGTGGTGGGTCCGCGCGCCTGACTGCGGGCCAGAGCGATCAGGGCGGTGAGGGTGAACAGCCCCAGACTGCCCAGCACCAGGGCGCCGCCGACGGCGATCCAGAAAGGTTGGTGCAGGATCAGGCCGATACCGAGCAGGGGCGTGCCCAGTGCCAGCAGGGTGAAGCTCAGACGGCCGGTGACGAGCCCCCGGGGGACGGGGGCGCCGGCTACCACCGGCAGCATCTGCTGCATGGCGCCGAACATGACCATGGCCACATAGCCCAGGACCAGCAGATGGGCGGCGCCGATCATGCCGGGCATCCAGCGCGACACCAGCACCTGCGGGCCGAGCAGGATCATGGCCACGGCAAACAGGACGCCGAACAGGGGGGCGACCGCCATGAACTGCAGGGGGACCCACAGGGGGGGCGTGCGGTCCAGGGACAGGCGGGACAGATTGTTCATGCTGGATCCTCCGGGACCGGCTCGTCGGCACGCCAGATCAGGATCTCGAAGGGGGCGTGGGGCGGGGTGACGACCCGCCAGTCAAAGCCCATGTCCCGCAGGATGGGATAGAGGGGAAAGGGTTCGCGCCGGTGCCGCATGCACAGGATTTCCCCCGGCGCCAGCCGGGGGAGCAGGTCCAGTACCTGCTCCATGGGTTCCGGCGGCGGCAGGTCACGCACATCCAGCACACGCACGGGGCGCTGACCGCTCACGGCGCCAGGACCTTGACTTGCTCCATCAGATCGTCGCGTTGGGTCTGCAGGAAGCGGTCGGCCATGGGGTAAAGGATCTGCTCTTCCTTGACGTTATGGAGCTGGATCATGGTCATGAGGGTTTCGATGACCCCGAGGGTGGTGTTGTCGTCCCGCTGATCCTTGGCGATACGGATCTCGTCGATGAGGGCACGCATCTGATCATGTTCCCGTCGCATGACCTCGGTGGGACCCATGGTGCTGCCGCTGACGGTCTCGATGGCCGGGAACAGCAGGGCTTCTTCCCGTTGCAGATGGCGCTCCATGTCGTGATGGAACTCCCGGAAGCAGGTTTCGGCCGCCTCCCAGTCGCCGTCGGCGATGGCGGATTCCAGGTCCGCCAGACGATAGTCGCATTCCCGGTGGTCGGCGGTGAAGAAGTCCTGGATGGTTTCCATGATGGGGGCCTTGAAAATGGTGAGTTTGAGCGCAAACTATCAGTCGGGACAGGGGCTTGCACTTGACCCTGGTCAAGGCAGGCAACCGTGCTGAAATCCGCTATGATGACCGGCTTGAGACGGACGACATGCCGTGTCCGCACCCATTCGCTACACAGGAGTCCATCGTGGCAGAAACTCCCGGGACCGTGGCCCTGGCCTTCACCGGGGCCTCCGGGGCCCAGTATGGCCTGCGTTTGCTGGAATGTCTGATCCAGGCGGGCGTGCGTGTCTATCTCATGGTGTCCCGTCCCGCTCAGGTGGTCATCAGCATGGAAACGGACCTCTCCATGCCCGGTCGCCCCCGGGAGATCGAGCACTTCTTCTCCGAACGGTTCAATGCGGCCCCGGGCCGGTTGCGGGTCTTTGACCGGGAGCAGTGGACCGCCCCGGTGGCCAGCGGGTCTTCACCGCCCGATGCCATGGTCATCTGTCCGTGTACCACGGCCACCCTGGCCGCCGTCTCCGGCGGTGCCAGCCGTTCTCTCATCGAACGGGCCGCGGATGTAGCCCTCAAGGAGCGCCGTCGCCTGATCCTGGTGGTGCGGGAGACACCGTTTTCGGAGATCCATCTGGAGCACATGCTGCGGCTGGCGCGCATGGGGGCGGTGATCATGCCGGCCAATCCGGCCTTCTATCATCGGCCGGAAGGGGTGGATCAGTTGGTGGATTTCGTGGTGTCGCGGATCTTGGATCATCTGCACGTTCCCAATGACCTTATCCGTCGCTGGGGCGCGGAACCTGTCGGGGAGGAATGAATGGAACTGCCGCTGTTTCCCCTCAATACCGTCCTGTTTCCCGGCGGGGTGTTGCCCCTGCGAATTTTCGAGACCCGCTATATCGACATGGTGTGTCATTGCCTGCGCACCGACGCCCCCTTCGGGGTGATCCTCATCCGCGAAGGGGGTGAGGTGGCGGGGCCGGCCGAGGTCCATACCGTGGGCACCTGGGGGCGGATCATCGACTGGGATCAGCGTCCCGACGGTCTGCTGGGTATTACGGTCCAGGGGGAGGCCCGCTTTCAAGTGGGGCGTACCTGGGTGCGCAAGGATGGCCTGATGATGGGCGAGGTCACCGAACGTCCCATGCCGGCGGACGTGCTGCTGCCTGCTGAATTCCTGCCCCTGTCCGAACTGCTGCAGCGCCTGTTGCAGGAACTGCCGCCCCCCTACCGCGACATGACGGGTGAGTTCGACCGGTGCGGCTGGGTCGGCGCCCGCCTGACGGAACTCATGCCGGTCAATTTGGCCCAAAAACAGGCGATGCTGGAGATGGATGATCATCTGGCCCGCCTGTTTCACTTGCGTGATGCCCTTGTCGGCCTGCATTCGGGCTGACCATCAAACCCTGAAGACACAAGGAGCGGCCATGGCCGTCATCGAGATCACCCAGGATAACCTGGATGCAGCCGTGCAGAACAATGACATCCTGATCCTGGATTTCTGGGCGCCCTGGTGTGCTCCGTGTCGGGCCTTTGCCCCCATTTTCGAGGCGGCTTCGGCGTCTCATGAAGGGGTGGTGTTCGGCAAGATCAATACGGAGCAGGAGCAGCCGCTGGCGGCCCTGTTTCAGATTCGGTCCATCCCTACGCTGATGGTTTTCCGTGAACAGGTCATCGTGTTTTCCCAGCCGGGCATGCTGACGGCCTCCCAGCTGGATGAGGTGTTGGGCAAGGTGGCGGAACTGGATATGGACAAGGTGCGAAGCCAGCTGGAATCTCAGTCCCGGGCAGACAAGGCGTAGTGCTTCCTGCGGGCTGTTTTCGGCGGCAGGCCCGCTCAGCCCAGCAGCATGCGCAGGCCCAGCAGGATCAGCAGCACCGCGAAGAAACGCCGCACCAGCGGCACCGGCAGGCGATGGGTCAGCCACGCCCCCCAACGGGCGGTGAAATAGCTGGCTAAAGCGATACCGGCAAAGGCCGGCCAGTACACGTAACCGCTGGAGAAGTCCGGCAGGGCCGGGTTGCCCCAGCCATGGACGAGGAAGCCGGCCGTGCCCGCCAGGGCAATGGGTAGTCCCGCCGCCGCCGCCGTGGCGATGGCCTGGCGCAGGTGCACGTTGAACCACACCAGGAACGGCACTGTCAGGGTGCCGCCACCGATACCGAGCAGGGCGGAAATCCCGCCGATCACGCCACCACCCGTACTCAATACCACTGCACCCGGCAGGGGACGACCCGCCTTGGGCGGCAGGTTGAGCAGTAGATACAGGGCCACCAGGATCTCGAACACACCGAAGACCTGGCGCAACAGCCCCGCACTCATGAATTCGGCCAGGGTGGCGCCCCCGAGCGCCCCCAGGATGATGCCCGGTACCAGCCGTCTGAGGACATCCCAGCGCACGGCTCCGTGACGGTGGTGGGCGCGGGTGGAGGCGATGGCGGTGGGGATGATGGTGGCCAGGGAGGTGCCGATGGCCAGGTGGGTGACAACGCCGGGATCCATCTGCTGCCGGGTGAACAGCCAGACCAGGGCGGGGACGATGATCAGCCCCCCGCCCACGCCCAGCAGGCCGGCAATGACCCCGGTAAAGGCCCCCAGGGCCAGGTAGATGGTGATCTCCCCCATGGCGCAACGCATCTCCGGTACGCGATGAACAAAAAGGGCCGCCCGGTGGGCGGCCCATGCAGAGCTGATAACGGCAAACGCCGTCTTTGAATCAGGCCAGGGCCTTGAAGGCGTCGGCGGCGGCCTTGATGGTGGCCTCCAGATCCTCTGCACTGTGGCTGCTGGACAGGAAGCCCGCCTCGAAGGCGGAGGGGGCCAGGTAGACGCCCCGATCCAGCATCAGGTGGAAGAACTTGCCGAAACGGGCCACGTCGCACTGGTTGACCTGATGGAAGTTGGTCACTTCCGGCTGGTCGGTGAAGAACAGGCCGAACATGCCACCCACCTGATTGGCGGCCATGGGAATGCCGGCCTTTTTCGCCTCGCCCAGGATGCCGGAGACCAGGGTCCCGGTCTTGGCGGTGAGGTCCTCATGGAAGCCCGGGGTGGAGAGGATCTCCAGAGTCTTCAGGCCCGCGGTCATGGCGATGGGGTTACCGGACAGGGTACCCGCCTGATAGACCGGACCCAGGGGGGAGAGGTATTCCATCACCTGACGACGGCCACCGAAGGCGCCTACCGGCATGCCGCCGCCGATGACCTTGCCCAGGGTGGTGAGGTCGGGCTTGATGCCGTAATAGGCCTGAGCACAGCCCAGGGCGACGCGGAAACCGGTCATGACTTCATCGAAGATCAGCAGGGCGCCGTATTCGTCGCAGACACTGCGCAGACCTTCCAGGAAGCCGGGGGCCGGGGGGATGCAATTCATGTTGCCCGCCACCGGCTCGACGATGATGCAGGCGATCTCGTTGCCCACCTGGGAGAAGACATCCTTGACCTGCTCCAGGTCGTTGTAGCTGACGGTCAGCGTGTGTTCCGCCAGGGAAACCGGTACGCCGGGGGAATTGGGCTCACCCAGGGTGAGTGCGCCGGAACCGGCCTTCACCAGCAGGGAGTCACCATGGCCGTGGTAGCAGCCCTCGAACTTGAGGATCTTGTCGCGACCGGTGAAGCCACGGGCCAGACGGATGGCGCTCATGGTGGCCTCGGTGCCGGAGCTGGTCATGCGCACCATTTCCATGGAGGGCACCAGTTCGCAGACCCGATCGGCCAGTTGGATCTCCAGTTCGGTGGGGGCACCGAAGGACAGGCCATTGAGGGCCGCCTCGCGCACGGCGGCGATGACTTCCGGGTGGGCGTGGCCGGCGATCATCGGACCCCAGGAGCCCACGTAGTCGATGTAGCGCTTGCCGTCCGCATCGTACATGTAGGCGCCCTGGGCGCGTTCGATGAAGATCGGATCGCCGCCCACGCCCTTGAAGGCGCGGACCGGAGAGTTCACGCCACCGGGGATGTGCTTCTGGGCTGCCTGGAAGAGATCATGGGATTTTGTCATGAGGTGATCTTTCGCTGTGTTGGCTGGTGAATGGGGGCTGTCGCAAATAAAGCCCTACAAGATACTCGATACCGCGCGCCGGGCAAAATCAAAGCAGGGCAAACCTTGCCTGGATCAAAAACGGGCGCTCAAGCGGGCTGCGGCGGCCCGGATATCCTTGGCGCCGAACACGCCCTGCACCACGGCCAGCATCCCGGCACCAGCCTGGATGACCGCGTCGGCATTGTCCTCGGTGATGCCGCCGATGGCCGTGATGGGCAGGGCGAGGGTCCGGCGGGCTTCCCGGATGAGGCTCAAAGGCGCGTGGACGGTCTCCGGCTTGGTGCCGGAGGGGAACACGGCGCCGAAGGCCACGTAGTCCGCTCCTGCCGCCGCCGCCCGGCAGGCCAGTTCCAGTCGGTTGTAGCAGGAGACGCCGACGATCCGTTCGGGGCCGACCAGGGCGCGTGCTTCGGCAATGCCGCCATCATCACTGCCGATGTGGACACCATCCGCCGCCACCCGCGAGGCCAGTGCGGCATCGTCATTGACGATGAACAGGGCCTGATGGCGACGGCACAGCCGGCGCAGTGCCGTCGCCTCGGCGAGGCGACGGTCATGGTCACGGCTCTTGTCCCGGTACTGGAGGATACGTGCGCCGCCGGCCAGGGCTGCTTCCGCCTGTCGCAGCAGGGCCTCGCCGCCATCCTGGGGGGTGATCACATAGAGTCCCCGCAGTGGCCGAACATGCCTAGAAATGGGCGGTATCGTCATGTTCCGGCTCTTCATCCTCGGATTCGTCACTGGCCCAGAACAAGCGGTTGGGGATGAGCTGGCCCATGCCCAGCCGGTGGGCCCGGTCCAGGGTGTGCCAGGTGTAGGTGAGGGCCTCATGCACGGCGGAAGCCGGGTCGATGCCTTGGGCCAGTAGTGCGGCGATCGCCGCCGAGAGGGTGCAGCCGGAGCCGTGATACTCTCCAGCCAGACGGTCCGCCGGATAGGTTTCCAGGCGACGGTGGTTGCCGTAAAGCACATTCTGCACCCGTGGCGTGTTTTCATGGGTGCCGGTGATGAGCACATACTCACAGCCCTGATCCAGCAGGAACATGGCACAGGCATCCAGGGTGTCGCAGCCCTGGGCCAGTACCCGGGCTTCCAGGGTGTTGGGGGTGAGCAGGGTGGTGAAGGGCAGCAGCAGGTTGTTGAGGGCGTCCACCATCTCTTCCGTGGCAAGGGCGGTGCCGGCCCCCGAGGCCAGTACCGGATCCAGGACCACCGGCAGGTCCGGGTAGTCGGTGAGCAGGGTATGGATGGCCTGCGCAGCCTCGATGGAGCCGATCATGCCGATCTTGATCGCGGCTACCGGCATGTCTTCCAGCACGGCCCGCGCCTGCTGGACGATGAGTTCTGCCTCCAGGGGCGCGATGCCGATCACGTCGGCGGTGTCCTGCACCGTGACGGTGGTGATCACGGACACAGGATGACAGCCCATGCTGAGGATGGCTTCGATGTCGGCCTGAATGCCGGCGCCTCCGGTGGGGTCGTGCCCCGCCAGGGTCATGACGACAGGAACCGATGGAGTGGCGGTCATGATAAGCTCCCAATGGGTAATCCATCAGAGTGTATCACTTGCCCGGGCCAGGCCAGGGGCATCACACCAGCGGAGGTCGGTTTGCCGTGAAGACTTATCAATGCGTGATTTGCGGATTCGTCTATGACGAGGCCAAGGGGTTACCGGACGACGGCATTGCGCCGGAGACGCCCTGGGTAGATGTGCCTGAAGGCTGGGTGTGTCCCGAGTGTGGTGCGGAGAAATCGGATTTTGAGGAAATGGCCGGCTGACTTTCCCCTTCCCTTCATCCCCGGCCCTTCTCCCCCGGGGGAGAAGGGCGCAGGTCGGGTGGGCGGTTTCAGCGAAGGGATATCTGCTGCCAGCCCCGATTCCTGGCCGTGACGGTGAGCTTCTCGTCACCGTCCACCACCACCGGATTGTCGACTCGCTCCAGCAGCGGCAGGTCATTGTGGGAGTCGCTGTAGAACCAGCTCCCTTGCAGTCCCATGCCGGGCCGCTGCGCCAGCCATTGTTCCAGGCGTCTCACCTTGCCGCCCTGGAAGCAGGGTATCCCTTCCAGTTCTCCTGTATAGGCGCCGTCGCGGAATTCCGGTTCCGTAGCCAGCAGATTGTCCACCCCCAGGGCCTCGGCGATGGGCTGGGTGACGAAGCGGTTGGTGGCGGTGATGATCAGCAGGGTGTCACCAGCCTCCCTGTGCCGGTCCAGGACCTCCTCTGCGCGGGGAGCGATCAGGGCGTTGATCCGGGTTTCCATGAATTCCTCGCGCCAGGCCAGCAGGTCCTCCAGGGTATTGGCCGCCAGCGGCGAGAAGGAGAAACGGCAGAATGCCAGGATATCCAGGGTGCCGGCCTTGTAAGCTTCAAGGAACTCCAGGTTGCGGGCCTGATACACATCGGCGTCTACGATCCCCCGATCCACGAGGAAACGCCCCCACTCGTAATCGCTGTCTCCTGCCAGGAGGGTGTTGTCCAGGTCGAACAGGGCAAGGCTCACTGCGTGTCTCCTCTATCATCGCTTGCTTGAATCGTGACATTCTACTCAGCACGGTCGGGTCAAGGCCATCATGCCTGAAGCTTGCCCTGGAGCATTTGCCGATCGGCTCCGCTTGTGAAAAAATGCAATTCACAGACCAGCTTCCAAGTGACCTCGTTAAGTGATTGATTGTGATGGCTATAGGCCCAACGTCGGTATCATCCTGTGCAATCGGGACCGACGCCTGTTCTGGGCCAAGCGCATCGGGCAGCAGGCCTGGCAGTTTCCTCAGGGGGGGATCCGAAGGGATGAGTCGCCGACGGAGGCCATGTACCGCGAACTGGCGGAAGAGACCGGCCTTGAGCCTGCCGATGTGGAAGTCGTCGGCTACACCCAGGACTGGTTGCGCTACCGTCTGCCCAAGCATCTGATCCGGCGTCGGCCGGGGCCTCTGTGCATTGGTCAGAAACAGGTCTGGTTTCTGGTGCGGCTGGTGGGGGATGACGGTCGTGTCCGTCTGGACGCCGCGCCTCATCCGGAGTTTGATGCCTGGCGCTGGGTGGATTACTGGTACCCCATGCGTGAGGTGGTCTTCTTCAAGCGTCACGTGTACCGCCAGGCCCTGCGGGAGCTGGCACCGTTACTGTTTCAGGAGGATGTGCCCTCCTATCCTGCCGAGCGGCGCTACCGCCCCCGCCGGCTCTGAGTCACCCGGGCCGCGGCGGCGGTCCCCTCTACCGGCAACCCTATCCCATGCTCCATGTTCTCAGACGCATCGTTCTGGAGGTAAGCGCCGCCGACAATCTGACGTCGGCCCTGGGCATCATCGTCCGACGCGTCAAGCAGGAACTGGATATCGATGTCTGTTCCGTCTATCTGAGCGAACCCGGGGGGCAGCGGCTGCTGCTGATGGCCTCCGAGGGCCTCAATCCCGATTCCGTCGGTCAGGTGGAAATGTCCGCCGGCGAAGGTTTGGTGGGCCTGGTGGCGGAGCGGGCGGAGCCGGTCAACCTGGAGAACGCCCCCGACCACCCTCGCTTCAAGTATTTCCCCGAAACCGGTGAGGAACGTTATCACGCCTTCCTGGGCGTACCTATCGTGCACAATCGGCGCATGCTTGGGGTGCTGGTGGTGCAGCAACGGGAGCGTCGGCGCTTCGATGATGAGCATGTGGCCTTTCTCATCACTCTGGCGGCTCAGCTGGCCGGTGCCATCAGTCATGCGGAGCTGATCGGCGAGGTGGGGCGGCGGCGGGAGCGCCCGGCCCAGGAAAACCTGCAGATCACCGGCATTCCCGGTGCCGCCGGCGTAGCGGTGGGCCAGGGGGTAGTGGCCTATGCCCTGGCTGACCTGGATTCCGTGCCCGATCGCGATGCGGAGAATGTCCACGAGGAAGAGCAGATCTTTCGCGAGGCGGTGCGAGCGGTTCAGGATGAGCTCAACGAGATCAAGCGCCGCATGCAGGACATCTTACCGACAGAGGAGCTGTTGCTGTTTGATGCCTACGTGATGATGCTGGGCAGCGATAGCCTGGTGAACGGCACGGTAGAGCGCATCCGGGCGGGAAGCTGGGCGCCTTCCGCCCTGAGGGACACCGTGCGGGAGAGTACCCGGGCCTTTGAAGAAATGGATGATCCTTATCTGAGCGAGCGGGCCACCGATGTGCGGGATATCGCCCGGCGTATCCTCATGCGCCTGCAGTCCCATGTGCGTGGTCCTGAAGATTTCCCCGAACGCACCATCCTGCTGGGGGAGGACGTGACCGCCACCCAGCTGGCCGAGGTGCCGGCGGACCGTCTGGCCGGGGTAGTGTCGTCCAAGGGTACTGGCTCATCCCATGTGGCGATCCTGGCCCGGGCCATGGGGGTCCCGGCCGTGATGGGTGTGTCCGATCTGCCGGTGGGGCGGCTGGAAGGCCGTGAGATCGTGGTGGATGGCTACCGGGGCAGTCTCTACATTCAGCCCAGCCCCGAGTTGCTGGAGCAGTTCAAGCATCTGCAGGAAGAGGAGCAGGAGCTGGCGGACGGCCTGCGGACCCTGGCCCAGGAGCCGGCAATCACCCAGGACGGTTGCGAGGTGCCGGTGTATGCCAATAGCGGCCTGCTGGCGGATATCGCCCCGTCCATTCAGTCGGGTGCCGATGGTATCGGCCTCTATCGCACCGAAGTCCCCTTCATGATCCGGGACCGTTTCCCCGGGGAGGAGGAACAGACGGAGATCTACCGTGAGGTCCTGATGTCATTCAACCCGCGATCGGTAACGCTGCGGACTCTGGACGTGGGCGGGGACAAGGCCTTACCCTATTTCCCGGTGGTGGAAGACAACCCCTTTCTGGGCTGGCGAGGGATCCGCATCACCCTGGACCACCCGGAGATCTTTTTGACTCAGCTACGCGCCATGCTGCGCGCCAGTCAGGGGCTGAGCAATCTCCACATCCTGTTCCCCATGATCAGTTCCCTGGGCGAACTCAAGGATGCCCTGCAATTGTTGCAGCGGGCACGGGACGAGCTGCTGGATGAGCATTATGTGATTCCGGTGCCCCGGGTGGGGGTGATGGTCGAGGTCCCTTCAGCGGTCTATCTGTCGGAGGCCCTGGCGCGCAGGGTGGACTTCCTGTCCGTGGGCACCAATGACCTGGTCCAGTATCTGTTGGCGGTGGATCGCAACAATGCTCGGGTGGCGGATCTGTACAACGCCTTGCACCCGGCGGTACTGCACGCCCTGAGCCATGCCGCCCGGGGCGCTCATCAGGCCGGCAAGCCCATCAGTGTCTGCGGGGAGATGGCCGCTGATCCGGCTTCGGTGATCCTGCTGCTGGGCATGGAGATTGATGCCCTCAGTGTGAACGTGGCCTCCTTGTCGCGGGTGAAGTGGGTGATTCGCAGCTTCTCCCGGGCGCGCGCCCGGGAGCTGCTGACTCAGTGCATGACCATGGAGGAGCCGGCGGCCATCCGTGCCCTGCTCAACAACGCCCTGGTCCAGGCCGGACTGGGTGGATTGGTGCGGGCCGGCAAGACCTGATATTCAGCCCGTCTTACCGCAATCCGCCATCACCTACAGCCACCGGGAGAGATGGCGTTCCACCTGCTGCCAGTCCATCTCTCCCACCTTTTGGTAGACGATCCGTCCGTTGGGGGCGATCAGGAAGGAGGTGGGGGTCAGGCGCACGTTGCCGAAGGCCTCGGCGACCTCGCCGGTGGTGTCCAGTCCCACGGTGTAGTTGATACTTCTTCTCCGGGCCATCTCCGCCACTTGCTCCGGCGGGTCGTAGGCCATGGCCACGCCGATTACCTTCAGGCCGCGCTCATGGTAGCGATCGTGGATATCCCGTAAATGGGGGATTTCCTGCACGCAGCTGATGCAGGTGGTGGCCCAGAAGGTGAGAAGTACCGGACGGCCTTCCAGTGAGGCCAGGTCCACCTGGGACTGATCCAGGGTTTGTACCGCCACCCTGGGCATGGGGCGCAGGCCTTCCGGGGCCAGCCACAGGGCAAGCAGCCCGCCCAGCAGCACCACCAGGAAGGCACCTATCAGCAGGTCTCTCTTGTTCATTTTCATCAGCCGTGTCCGTGTTGCAAAGGGCAGGGGCCGTATCTTAATCGCCCACGGCGCTGCACGGCCATATTCGATCTTAAACCGGTGGTCATGGGCATGTATGATGATCCCCCTGGGCGGGGGTATCATCCCCTGGACCGAGTGTTTCATAGCTGAGCGGGAGATCATGTGGTGATAAGGGCAGGCATTGTCGGGGCCACCGGGTATACGGGTGTTGAATTGTTGCGGCTGTTGCTGGCCCACCCGAAGGTGGAGCCGGCGGTGGTCACCTCCCGCGGCAATGCCGGCGAGCCGCTGGAATCCCTGTTCCCGAACCTGCGGGGGCAGGGGCCGCTGGTGTTTCAGGAACCCGATCCGGGCGCCTTGGGCGAGTGCGATGTGGTTTTCTTTGCCACCCCCCACGGCGTGGCTCATGCCATGGCCGGTGAGCTGCTGGCCCGGGGCACCCGTGTCATCGATCTGTCCGCCGATTTCCGTCTCAAGGACCCGCGGCTGTGGAGCCGGTGGTACGAGCAGCCCCATGGGGCGCCCGAACTGCTGGATGAAGCGGTCTATGGGTTGCCTGAGCTCAACCGTGAGCGAATTCCCCAAGCCCGTCTGATCGCCGTGCCCGGTTGCTATCCCACCGCCGTCACCCTGGGGTTCCTGCCCCTGTTGGAGCAGGGCGTGGTGGACCTCGACCGGTTGGTGGCCGATGCCAAGTCCGGCGTCAGCGGCGCCGGGCGCAAGGCCCAGGTGGGTTCGCTGCTGTGTGAGGCTGCCGAGAACTTCAAGGCCTATGCCGTGCCGGGGCACCGGCATTTGCCGGAGATTCTGCAGACTCTGTCCGCGGTGGCCGGGCAACCGCCTGGGCTGACTTTCGTACCCCATCTGGTGCCTATGATCCGCGGCATTCTGGCCACCCTCTATGCCACGCTGACCCATCCCGATGCGGATCTGCAGGCCCTGTATGAACAGCGCTATGCCGACGAACCCTGCGTGGATGTGCTGCCCGCCGGCGGCCACCCGGAGACCCGGAGTGTCCGCGGGACCAATCTGTGCCGTCTGGCGGTGCACCGGCCCGGCGGCGGCGATACGGTTGTTGTGCTTTCCGCCATCGACAATCTGGTCAAGGGTGCCTCCGGGCAGGCGGTGCAGAACATGAATCTGATGTTCGGACTGCCGGAGGCGCTCGGGTTGGAATCCATCGCTGTGCTGCCCTGACAGGATGGTCAGGCGACGGGTTCATGCCGGGTATCACCACGCCGGCCAGTGGCGCCCCTGGCAGCTGTTCCTGGTGGCAGTGACGCTGTTGGGGGGCCTGCTGCTTGCCGGGTGGCAGAGTTATCGGCTGGGCTATGATCACGGCCTTTTGTATGGGCAGGACACTGATCTGCAGATCGCGGAACTGGGCCCCCGTTACAAGGATCTCGAAACCGCCCACCGTCGGCTCAGGCAGCGTCATGCGGCTCTGGAACGAGATCTCATGATCGAACGGGAGGCTTCAGCGCGGGTCCGCTCGTCGATCCATGAAATGGAGCAGCGTATTTACCACCTGACGGAGGAACTGGATTTCTACCGCAACATCATCTCACCCGAAGACCTGGAGCGGGGGTTGCATATCCAGCGGGTGCGGCTGGAACCCGACCCGGAACATCACGGCCATTACTTCTACCAGGTGGTGCTGACCCAGGTGCAGGGCAGTCAGGTGGTGGAGGGTATCCTTCGGTTGGGGCTGGAAGGGCGTAATGCCGGTGAGCAGGTGCGTTATGACCACGCGGCCATTTCCCCGGATCAGGCCCGGGGCCGGGGATTTTCCTTCCGCTATTTTCAGGTGCTCGACGGGCGTCTGGTGCTCCCTGAGCATCTGCTGCCGGAACGGTTGATCATCCAGGCCGAGCCCGGTGGCGGCGGGCTTCGCGCCACGGAGCAGTCCCTGCCGTGGCAATCCCTTTTCAATCTCAGTGGAGGCAGTCCCTGATGTGGTCCCGTCGTAAGAAGCTCAAGGCGGCCCGGGTGGATACCATCGTGGGTCGTAACACGGTCATCACCGGTGACGTGAAATTTTCCGGTGGCCTGCACCTGGAGGGTACGGTCCGGGGCAATCTGCTGGCCGATGATGAGGGGCAGGAGTCCATTCTGGTGCTTAACCAGGGTGCCTTGGTGGAAGGGGATGTCAGGGTCCCTCGGGTGATCATCAATGGTTCCGTGGAAGGGGATGTGCATGCCTCCGTGCATGTGGAACTGGCTCCCCATGCACGGATTCGCGGCAATCTGCATTACACTCTGATCGAGATGGCCGCCGGCGCCGAGGTCAATGGCAGTCTGGTCAGGCGGTCCGATGAGCCCATGCGGCTGGAACATCTGGATGTGCCGGCAGAGAAGGCACGGCACGATGTCGGCAGGAAGGGCATTGATGAGGCCGAACCCAAGACCAGGCTGCCGAGTACCGCAACCAAGGATTCTTGACCATTTCCGTAAGCCAATGATAGCGTAGCGTGATCGCCCACTCCGGGCACGAGACAGCGACCATGGAGAAGCAGACAAAATGAGCGCAACCGAAACCAGCACCGATGCCATGCCCAGCCCGCTGGTGTTCACCGATTCCGCGGCCGCCAAGGTGAAGTCCCTGATTGATGAGGAAAACAATCCTGAGCTGAAGCTGCGCGTCTTTGTCAGCGGCGGCGGTTGTTCCGGGTTTCAGTACGGTTTCACCTTCGATGAAGAAGTCAACGAAGGTGACACCGCGGTGGAGAAGGCGGGGGTGACCCTGCTCATCGACCCGATGAGCTTCCAGTACCTGATGGGGGCCGAGATCGACTACACGGAGAGCCTGGAAGGGGCTCAGTTCGTGATCCGTAACCCCAATGCCACTACGACCTGTGGTTGTGGGTCTTCATTCTCTGTCTGACGGGATTGTCGGCATGAATCTCTCCCGGCTGGTTGCCCTGATCCGTTTCGGTTGGTACCGCATGATGGCCCAATTGGGTCATGACACCGGCCGTTTCAATGTCGGTTACATGTATGCCAGGGGGCAGGGCGTCCGTCAGGATGATGCCGAGGCGATCCGCTGGTACCGGATGGCGGCCGAGAACGGTGATCTGAATGCCCAGGGCAACCTGGCCCTGATGTACGTCCATGGTCGGGGTGTCGACAAGGATGAGGCCCAAGCCATGCACTGGTACCGCCTCGCCGCGGAGCAGGGCAGTACCAGTGCCCAGTGCAACCTGGCCTACCTGTATCTGCACGGCATTGGTGCGGACCAGGACGAGGTTCGGGCCGCCCACTGGTACCGGGTGGCGGCAGATCTGGAAAATCCTTCGGCCCAGTCCAATCTGGGGGTGCTCCACGCCAATGGTCGGGGCGTTTCGCAGGACATGGTCCAGGCCTACATGTGGACGCAACTGGCCGCGTTTCAGGGTTATGCCCAGGCCGAGGAGAATCTCAAGCAGTATGCCGCCGAGATGACACCGGAACAGGTCGACAGGGCTCTCCGGCTGGCCCGGGACTGGGATGCCGAAGCCTCTTCGGCACAGGCCCGATCGATGGTCGCAGATCGGATGGTAGAGCCGGCCCGGGAGGCCTGATCCTCCCGGCGGGATGCCGCCCCCCGGTCACGGGGCATGAATCCCCCCCAGTATCACGGCCCTGGATGCCCCCGTCACCGCGGGCAGATTCCCCGTTCTTCCCTGCATGCGTTCCCTGGCCAGCCAGGCAAAGGCCATGGCCTCCACCCAGTCCGGGTCCAGCCCATGGCGGCTGGACGGCTCCACGATGCAACCCGTCAGCAGTGTTTGTAGGCGAGCCAGTAGGGCGCCGTTGTGTACGCCGCCGCCGCAGACAATCACCCGGTCGGTTCCGGGGGCATGGGTCTCGATGGCCCGCACGACGCTCCCGGCCGTGAATTCCAGTAGAGTGCGTTGCACGTCCACTGCCGACACCCCTGAGCAGGCCGCCAGATGGGCCTGCAGCCAGGCCGGGCTGAAGTATTCCGTTCCCGTGCTTTTGGGCGGCGGCAGGCCCAGATAGGGGTCCGCCATCCAGCGCGTCAGCAGCGCTTCCACCACCTGTCCTGCCATAGCCCAGCGCCCATCCTCATCATGCTGTTCATGGCGATGATGCCGAACCCAATGATCCATCAGTGTATTGGCGGGGCCGGTGTCAAAGCCTTGGGCGGGAGATTGGATCGAGGCCGGGAGGGAGGTGATATTGGCGATTCCGCCCAGGTTCAGTATCACGCGGTTTTCCTCCGGATGGCGCAGCATGGCCTGATGAAAGGCCGGCACCAGTGGTGCGCCCTGGCCGCCGGCGGCCATGTCGGCGTTGCGGAAATCCGCCACCACAGTCAGGCCGGTGATCCGGGCGATTCGGGCCGGGCTGCCGATCTGCAAGCTAAAGGAGGGGCGCGCATCCGGACGGTGGCGCACCGTCTGCCCATGGCTGCCGATGGCTGTGATGGTGGCGGCAGGGACCTGCGTTTGTGCCAGCAGGGACAGGGCCGCTTGGGCGAACAGGTCGCCGGTCAGGGCGTCCAGGCGCCCGTACTCATCCAGATCACCCCGCCAGTCCGGTGACGCCAGTCTTCTCAAGTCCTGTCTTAATGAGTCGGGAAATGGGTGCGCGATGGCCCCCAGGCATCGCAGCCCGTCGGCGTCGGATTCCACCAGGGCGGCGTCCACGGCATCCATGCTGGTGCCTGAGATCAGGCCGATGTAGCGTTCGGGCATGCAGGTTCTCGCAAAGGTCGTCAAAGGGTGGGGCCGTGTACCGGGCCGTTTCTTTGGTTATCATCGCCTTCCATCCCGATGTCAAATCGCCGCCCTTCATGCAAGCATCCAAGAGACAAGAGAAAGGAAATGATTGAAGTTTCAGATCAGATTGAGCTTATTCGTCGTGGCTGTCATGAGCTGTTGTTGGAAGATGAGCTGCGGGAGAAGCTCAAGGCCGGACGGCCCCTGAAGATCAAGGCCGGTTTCGATCCCACGGCGCCGGATCTGCACCTAGGGCATACAGTGCTGCTGAACAAGTTGCGCCAGTTCCAGGATCTGGGGCATGAGGCCATCTTTCTGATCGGCGACTTCACCGGCATGATCGGTGACCCCAGCGGCAAGAACAGTACCCGTCCTCCGCTCACTCCGGAGCAGGTGGCCGAGAATGCCCGTACCTATCAGGAGCAGATCTTCAAGATTCTAGATCCGGAACGCACCCGGGTCAGCTTCAATTCCACCTGGATGGGCAAGCTCACGGCTGTTGACATGATCCAGTTGGCGGCTCGCCATACCGTGGCGCGCATGCTGGAACGGGACGATTTCCACAAGCGCTATAGTTCGGGTCAGCCCATTGCCATCCACGAATTCCTTTACCCCCTGATCCAGGGCTATGACTCGGTGCAGCTGCAGTCCGATGTGGAACTGGGGGGAACCGATCAGAAGTTCAATCTTCTCATGGGGCGTGAACTGCAGAAGCAGTACGGGCAATCCCCGCAGGTGGTGCTGACCATGCCCATTCTGGAAGGGATGGATGGCGTGCAGAAGATGTCCAAGTCCCTGGGGAACTACATCGGTATCACCGAGGCACCCGAGGAGATGTTCGGCAAGATCATGTCCGTGTCCGACGCGCTCATGTGGCGTTATTTCGAACTGCTGTCCTTCCGGCCGATGACGGAGATCGAGGGTTTCCGCCGCGCCGTGGCCGAGGGCGCCAATCCCCGTGACATCAAGTTCCTGCTGGGCGAGGAGCTGGTGGGTCGGTTCCATGATGCGGCGGCGGCGGCCCGGGCAAAGCAGGCCTTTATCGAGCGTTTCCAAAAAGGGGCGATGCCTGACGACATCGAGGCCGTTACGGTACAAAGTTCCGAAGGGGCGTTGCCGCTGGCGAACCTGCTCAAGGAAGCCGGCCTGGTGTCCAGTACCTCCGAGGCGATGCGCATGATCCGTCAGGGAGCGGTGCGGATCGACGGTGAGCGTGTGGACGATGCCGGCGTCCAGGTGCAGGCCGGCAGCGAAGCGGTTTACCAGGTGGGCAAGCGACGTTTTGCACGGGTGTCCCTGCGCTGACCTCATTTGGAGGAGGGGGCAATAAAGCCCCTCTCCCCTTGTGGGAGAGGGGCTGAGGTGA
>NZ_JAJNQN010000013.1 GCF_022227845.1 Ectothiorhodospira lacustris
CCCCCGCCGGCATTCCCCCAAACCCCGCCCCCCCCCCCCCGCGGCATTCCCCCCACCGTCATTCCCGCGAAAGCGGGAATCCAGTGGCAGACCGAAGCCATGCACTGGACTCCCGCTTTCGCGGGAGTGACGATGACGGGATGGCGATGACAGTGGCAACAACGACCACCACCAGGGCCATGATAGACTGCCACCGGCACAAGACTTGTTCCCGGAGGGCCAGGCATGGCTGACCAACAGCGCCTCAGACTCCCCATTGGCATTCAAACCTTCTCCGAGATCCGTGAAGGGGGCTACTACTACGTGGACAAGACGCCGATCATCGAGCGCCTGGTCCACCAGAACAAGTATTACTTCCTCTCCCGCCCCCGACGCTTTGGCAAAAGCCTGCTGCTCGACACCCTGCGATGCTTGTTCGAGGGCCGCCAGGCACTCTTCGAGGGGCTCCATATCCACGACCGCTGGGACTGGCAGCGGACCCACCCCGTGATTCGCCTCAGCTTCGGCAGCGGCGTGATGCGCAACCGGGAGGAGCTCGACGCACGGATTCGTGACCAGTTGTTCCTCGAGCGTGAACGCCTGGGGGTATCACTGCAGCGCGAGACAGACATTGCAGGAGAGTTCTCCGCGCTGATTCGCGATACCCACACCCAGTATGGCGAACGGGCGGTGGTCCTGATCGACGAGTACGACAAGCCCATCCTGGATAACATCCTGGAGCCCGAGCGTGCCCGCGAACTGCGCGAGGGGCTGAAGAACCTCTACAGCGTACTCAAGGACGCCGACCCCCACCTGCATCTGGTGCTGATCACCGGTGTGTCCAAATTCAGCAAGGTGAGCCTCTTCTCGGGGCTGAATAATCTCAACGACATCACCCTGGACAAGCCCTACGCGGACATTTGCGGTTATACGGATGAGGACGTGGATACGGTGTTCGCGGCGGAGTTACCGGGGCTGGATCGGGCTGAGATCCGGGACTGGTATAACGGCTACCGCTGGGGTGGGACGGATACGCCCTCGGTGTATAACCCCTTCGATGTGCTGCTGTTGTTGCAGAAGCGCCAGTTCGGCCCCTACTGGTTCGAAAGCGCGACGCCCACCTTTCTGGTGAACCTGCTCAAGGAACGCGGCGTCTTCACCCCCGAGCTCACCGCCTGGCACAGCCGACCGGCACTGCTCAGCCGCTTCGATGTGGATGACATCTCCACCGATGCCCTACTGTTTCAGACAGGCTACCTCACCCTCAAGGACATCCACGAAGAAGTCCCCAACCGGCCCCTCTACAAACTGGGCCTGCCCAACCAGGAGGTGGAAATCAGCCTCAATGAGGCCCTGCTACCGGCGCTGGGCGTCAGCCATGCCGTCTTCGATGATGTGGTCATCCGCTTGCCGCGCCTGCTCAAGGCCGCCGACATGGCCGGCCTCGAAGCCCACCTGAAGGCCCTTTACGCCGGCCTGCCCCACGACTGGTATCGCAACAACCCCATCGCGAAATACGAAGGGCACTATGCCAGCGTCTTCTACAGCCACTTCGCCGCCCTGGGGGTCCAGGTCACGGTGGAAGACGCCAGCCACCACGGCAAGGTAGACATGACCGTCGACTTCGGCGGCCACCTCTACCTGTTCGAGTTCAAGGTGGTGGAGCAGCTGCCCGAAGGCAAGGCCCTGGAGCAGATCAAGGCCAAGGGCTATGCCGACAAGTACCGCGCCTCCGGCAAACCCATCCACCTGATCGGCGTGGAGTTCTCCCGCGAGCAGCGGCAGATCGTGGCATTCGACGTGGAAACGGCCTGAAGCGACAATCTCGGGCATCGCTCGTGGCCAAGGGCCGCTCCCACGGGAGCCACAGCCGCATCAGGGGCCAAGGGGCCACCCGGTGGGAACTGACTTGCCAGCGAAAAGAAGGAATCCAAAGCCCCCGCCGTCATTCCCGCGAAAGCGGGAATCCAGTGGCAGACTGAAACCATGCACTGGACTCCCGCTTTCGCGGGAGTGACGATGATAATGCCGGTGACGGGACAGGAAAGGACGGGGCGGGACGGTGACGGGACGACAGTGGCAACAACGACCACCACCAGGGGCCATGATAGACTGCCACCGGCACAAGACTTGTTCCCGGAGGGCTAGGCATGGCTAACCAACAGCGCCTCAGACTCCCCATCGGCATTCAAACCTGGCGGCGGAGCATGAGGGACGCCACCGTCATTACCAGCCGAACACGGCCAAGCGACGGGTGTTATCCCATTTTTTCTTGGGCTTGAGGGTGTTGCGGCGAGAATCCGCCAACATCCGCGACGACACCCTAAACAGCATCAGATCAGCCATACGAACCGTGTTTGCCGCCGGGCTCCCTGCATGAAATTCGTGGGGATACGTCAGGCTCTGAGTGCTGGCCTAGCCTTTGTTTTCCTTGCACTTCAGAGCCAGGGCGAGAGAGCAGTCAATCCAAAGCAAACTCAAGCACTGCGTTATGTTGATTCATGGGCACCACTTTTGCTTCAAGTGCGTTGAGTATTTTCAGAGCACTTAAGTAGGCTGCATATTGCGGAGTATCTTGCTCTTCTGGTCCATCAACAGCAAAAAGCAGCTCTTCAGGACACTGATGGCGGCGCTGTAATTCGTGGACTCTGAATTGCCAGCGCCCAGCCTTTTCCAGAATTTTACTGGTTTCTTTTTGCCCCAAGAAAAGAGGCTTCATTGCTTTAAGCAAGCGACCTTCTTTTTGCTCCACAAAAGGTAGTGAAACCCGATATTGCTCATCACCCAACTTTTTTTGGCTAAAACGATCAGCCAAGTCGGCCTGAATCAAGAGCTGGCGTAAGCGGCTTTCCATCTGGGTTTCACGGTACTGAGGGGTAACAAAATCATGCTCAACGTAATGACTGTAAAGTTCTGCCAGTTTATTTTCAGGCGCATCGGTAAGCACCAGGCTTGGTTCACTAAAGCGAAAAATGGTTTCACGAGAACGAACAAGCTCTTCAAATAAACCAGCACTCCCATAGCGGCATGTCTCTACATACTGCTGAATGCGGCTAAGCTCTTTTTGCATTGCCTTAATGGCAGCAATGTAAGTCGTGCCTTCCAGATCTTTAAAAAAATGGGTCAGCCGAGCGTAACGTTTTTCTTGCAGCTGGTAAGCAAAAAAACCCTGGCCGGGTGCGGCCATTACCAACCCCACATTGGCAAACTCACCCGTTTCAACGTAGGGCATAAAGCGCAAAATAGCGTACTGATAAGCCATACGGCTCATGGTACTCTCCAGAAATTTGGATTTTTAAATTCACTTAAATGAGCATACATTTGCGTTAAATCAAATTCGGCGGGCAATGTTTGTTCTTCGTCAATATACCACCAGGCTTGAGGAATCGCATCAACCCAGGCATCCCAGCCCAACAGTGCTTGCTGCATACCCAAGACTAATCGTGTTCGTAACTGATCATCTACAATAATTTTTGGCCATTGATTCCGGAATGCATGGGTACGACAAAAACTGTCTGGATTAAACTGGGGATCAAATGCTTGGTTGTGATCAATCACCAGTAACTGTTGACCTGCCTCATCCCAGAAAAGATTGGGGTTGCCACCTTGTGCTGATAAGGTTCGATCTTCATTTGCGATCCACCAGTCAAATGCCAGAACAGCTTGCTGCGTCTCAGCCGGTACTTGATCAATGCGACTGAAAGTCAACTCCGTCACGCTGCACTCCTCTGAGCCAAAAGCGTAGCCATGCCCCAAGTCAGACAGGTTAAGCGCGCTACTCACCTGCAACAGCTCCTGAGGTATGGAGACCAAGGAGAAAGGGGCAACCGGTATATTGAATGCAACAGCTAAATGACCCGCGAGCCATTCAGCAACCAAGCTTTTTCTACCAGCACCTTTTCCTTTAACAAAATAAATTTTTCCATCCTCACCACGACAAATGAAAGGCTCAGTCACTCCTTGGGTTGATCGACGCAAAATTTCAACGATTTCTATTGAATGCATTGAACAACAAACCCTCACTATACCGTATAGAGTGCAATCTAGCGGGAGCTGCGCGATTAATTACTCCCAAACAGGTCGCGGGCATAAACCTTAGCCTGCACATCCACCAGTTCATCGGCCAAGTCGATAATGATGTTGGCATCACTGATCAGCAGCATCCACAGTCTCCTCAAAGCGGGAATCCAGTGGCAGACTGAAACCACGCGCTGGACTCCCGCTTTCGCGGGAGTGACGGTGATAAGAGAGAAGCAAAAATAGTGGGCGCCTTATATAGTGTGGTCGCTGTCCTCAGATCAATGCTTGTCCAGCAGGGACTCCAGGCTGTCCGCCTCCAGAATCCGCACCACCCAATCATCCAGCTGGGCATCCGTGGCAGCGGCTATGCGTTCGTCTGCCCAGGCAGGCAACTCGCCAAATTTCAGGGTTGCTTGCTTGCGCAGGGTACCTTCCACCCCTTGACGGCGACCTCGCTCAAGCCCCTGAGCCATCCCCTGCTCAACCCCCTGCTGAAGCGCTTTCTCTCGCTCAACGCGTTCAATCGTGTTCACGTAAGGCATCTTCTTCTCCTCCTGTATGGCAAAGACCGCCTGCACAAACCCCGGTTCCAGCTCTCTGGGCAGCGGGATCATCCAGTCGATGATCCTGAACAGACACACGATCTGCTCCCGCCGGCTCGCCCTGCACTTCCACGTGAATGAGCACCCAGGTCTCGCTACCATCCTGGGCATACACCTGGATCAGCTTGTCCGCGTGGCGTCGACCCGTGTTGGCGTCTGCCGTGATCTGCTGCAGTTCCTTGTCCATCGGGTTGTAACCCCGGAACCAGTCCACCTCACCGCAATCGCCGGGAACAGCAGCTGCGTGAATTCCTGGAAGTAGTGCTCCAGGGCTTCCTTCCAGGGGCTGTCGTGGTCCGTGGGCCTGTCGGCATCGTGTTCGGTCATGTGCACTCCTGTAGCAGCCCTTCACTTTACCACGCAATACCCCCCTTCAAGAGCAGCCCGCCCCTGAGTTAATCTACCCACAGCCCGGCCACCGGATCGGATCGAGAACCACCGTCCAGGAGGGACTCATGCCACGCCCCCGCAGCCAACAGATATCCATCACCGATACGCCCCCTACTACCACGTGGTCTCGCGCTGTGTGCGACGCACCTTCCTGTGTGGACAGGATCAGGCCACCGGCAAGAGCTATGAGTACCGGCAGCAATGGATCGAGGACCGCCTCCGGCGCATGGCCTCCATGTTCGCCGTGGACATCGCCGCCTATGCGGTCATGTCCAACCACTATCATGTGGTGTTCAAGATACTCGCCACCTGATCGGGGGGGGGAGTTCTCCAGCGAGCAGCGGCAGATCGTGGCATTCGATGTGGAGACAGGCAATTGAGAAAGACTTTCAGAAGCAGAACTAAAATACCGCCCGACCGCGCTGCGTTAGCGCCTATTGCTGATAATATTTTTTGAAATACTCTGACAACCGATCCAGCTCAGGATAGATATACGGTTTGCTGACACCCAGATTATTGAGCTGCTGCATGGTAATTCGCGGGCTGAGGAGAATCTTCGTCACTCTTACCAGTGGGTGGTAGCGACTGTCCAAACTCAGTTGTAAGTGCCCTGCGTGTTCGCTCAAAAGCTGCGGGGCTTGTTTGACGTCCTCTAGATTAAGGCCATACAGCAAGAACGCACCTTTCTGGCTTTGTATCCGTTGGCTGGTGAGTTTGGGTTTGACAGCCAAGATTGAGAAGATGTCATCAGGTTCTATGACATCCTTAAAGTAGCTTTTTTCTTCACATATATCATGTAAAAGATATTCCTTGCTTTTTAATTTCGCCTGGTTATAACCCTCACGATCATTCAGAAAAGGTAATACATCCTTTCGTATGGCTTCTTTGGACTTATCACCGTTGCCATCCAGTGGTGATTTAGCCAGATTCGCCAAAATACTGACTGCATCCGAGTCATAATATTTTATTTTCTTAACATCAACCTCCAAAAGATAAAGCACACTGATAGCTTGCGCTTCCTTACCATCCAAGGCGAAGTATACCCCACTCAGAATATCTTCACTCACATCAATCATACGTGTGGGGGTAGTGTAGTGCTGCATTCGTGCTAGCTTATCAAATGCCGTTTTGTCCGTGGTGAACTCGTGATCATTAAAGCGCTGCATTTCCCGATATATAAGGTGCTCACTCCGGATCAGACCATTCCGGTATATGCCTGGCACAAGTGCTGTTGCCTTGAAGTCTTTATTTTCACCGCGGAAATAAAGAATATTGTCTTTTCCCGTTTTACCCACCTGCAGGGCATAACGGATCACTTCATCCAGGGTGTCGGCTTTAAAGGTTTGGATACGGGAGTCCATTTTTATGAGGCCGGAAAATTAATGCCGATGATAGTTTTTCTCTCATCATCAACATCCATATCAACATCCATAATTAATTCTACCGATTTTTGCTGCAGGGCTAGTTGAGTCAGCAAACCTTTAAGCTCATCTAATTCATCTCCCAGATTTAGATCTTTGATGAAACCATCATCGTCCAGCTTCACCAGACATGCAAATCCCAAACCTTCTGAATCACTGACAGGGTAAAGCACAGCATTTTGTTTTTTGGGGCACAGATAGAGGACATCAGGATAAATGGCAAACGTACTTCTATCCAATTGATGATGGATACTGAGCGTACCTTTTATTTTTAATCTCATCATTTCTATACCTCGTCGCCAGACGTTCATGCAAAGTTTATCGATAGTAAATTTATTTGTATCTATGCAGATATCCTTCTCTTCCTAGAGGAGCTTAAACTACTGTCTGGATATCGGGGTCCACTATAACCAGACCCACCTGATGGTCTATACACCGGGCCGTTACCGGATCAGCGACTTCCTCAAAACCGGTCTACCGGTGAGCCTGACCTATTCCGCGGGGGTGTTGTTGTTGACGCCGTGGGTGTTTCCGTTTTGAGCAAAAAACACCCACTACCGCAGCGAAAAATCCTCATGCGCCAGGGTTAGATTCGGATTATAGGCCGGATCATGATCCAGCTCCCGGCCCCAACGCCGCCGCATGTAGGCAATTTCCCGCTCCAGTCGCCGCCGTTTCTCCGGTGTCTTCTCCTCCCCCCGGGAGGCCGACTCATGATGATAAGCCTCCGCATAAGGCGTCCACAGACTCCGGTAACCCGCCTCGCGCACCTTCAGACACAGATCCACATCATTGAACGCCACCGGCAGATTGCACTCATCAAACCCGCCCACCTCATCGAACACCTCGCGGCGCATCACCAGACAGGCAGCCGTCACCGCCGACAGATTCTGGACCAACTGAAGACGGTCACAATACCCCGCCGCATCCCCCGGCAAATGCCGGTGGGCATGTCCGGCAATCACCCCCATCCCCAAAATCACCCCACCATGCTGAATGCGGCCACCGGGATAATAAAGCTTGGCACCCACACACCCGATTTCCGGCCGGCAGGCTTGAGACACCATCTCCTCCAGCCAATCGCCGTTGATAGGCTCAATGTCATTATTGAGCAAGCCGATGACCGTTCCCCGGGCATGACCCACGGCAAAATTATTGATGGCCGAAAAATTGAACGGCCGGTGCCATCCTAAAACCCGCACACGGTGATCACGGCGCAGATGGGATAAATACGCCAGCGTCCGCGGACAACGGGAGGCATTGTCCACCACCAACACCTCGAAATTCGGATAACGGGTCCGCGCCAGCAAGGCATCCACGCACGGCCTGAGGACATCGACCCGATCCCGAGTCGGAATGACAAGACTCACCAGAGGGGCCGGATCCGGCAACGGCCAACGGACACGATAGCCGCGAACAACACGCCCCGGCTCCACCCGGGCCAAGGGCGACATCAAGGCAACCGCTTCAGACACCACGCGAAGCCCCACGTCATGCGACTCGTTCTCACACCGAGAGCCGCCCTGCCCCAGGCGCCGGTGATACAGCACACGGGGCACATGATGAATGCGGGAACCCGGCAAATCCCTCACAAAGCGCAGCAAGAGATCATGCATCACGCCCCCCCCGCAATGCGCCCTCAAGCCCCCCACCGCCAATAACCGTCGGCGCTCAAACACTGTCAGATGACCTACATAATCCCGCGACAAAGCCAGGTCCGGATTCCAGGCCGGCTTGAAGCAAGGCGCAACGCGCTCACCCGAGACATTGAGACAGTCCTCGTCACTATAGATGAGCAACACATCGGGATGAGCGGCGATCAACTCCGCCACGCACAGTAAGGCCTCCGCCGTCAGGCAGTCCTCCTGACCGAGCATGGCCACAAATCGCCCCTGTGCCATCGCCATGGCCCTACCGGGAATGTCATCGACGGGCACACGCTCCGGCTGAGGCATCAGCCGGATGCGAGCTTCCCGATTGGCATACTCATCCAACACCCGATACACCGCCAAGGGCGCCGAGGCAGCCACGGCAATGCACAGCTCCCAATCCTGAAAATGCTGAGACAGTACCGAATCCAGACACTCGATCAGCAACGGCGGATCCGGATCAATGACCGGCAAAATCACCGAGCAAAACGGACGCGTGGATCCATCCACAGGCTCACCCACCGCTCCCAGAGCGCCGTCGACTTCCCGAATGCGTCGCCGGATGCCGCGTTCATCCGAAATCGGATGATGGGCCAGCCACACGGCATAATCCGCCTGCGTACAACGACGGCGGAAAGTCTGATCATATTGATACCAAAGCCACTCTCGGAACGGCACACCCACCTCGCCAGCCTCATCACGCAAACCGGCCAGAACTTCGCCGACGTCTCTTCCGCGCCACTGGGGATGGGCACCGCAGAGTCGGCGCAAAAGCCGCTTGTGGGCAAACCAGGGCGAGAGCCACGCCAGACGAAACGCCTCGATGGAAAATTGCCCCGCATGTCTAACGGGGCAAAGTCGTAACCGCTTGGGACGCTTGGGAAAATACACCAGCCGCTTGGCCATGCGGCCGGACTTCACCTGCAGGAGAAAGGAATCGGCCTCGGAAAACCCGCTCCCATAATCCACCCACAGGCAGGCCGTCGAAACGTGACGCTCGTGAGACAGCGCCAGCTCCAGCATATGCCAACCAGCCCAGGGCAGGTCATCCCGGAGGATCATATGCGGGTTGTCCCGTAGCGCATTCCAGCTTCCCTGCCCCAGTGGCTCCAGGGAATGGCACACAGCCACACACTTCACCGGCTCACGCAGCAACCCCAAGCACCGGCGCAGACGATCAATCCCCTCAAGCTGCATGGCGGCATTCCGGTAAGGTCGCTTGAGATTCGCGCAGGCGGGCAGTCAACTTATGAGTTGGGCTTGATGCCGCCACGCCGACCAAGACCAAAGCCCACGCGATACAAATCAGGCATGTCGATACGGCCATCACGGCGCTGTTCGAACACCCCTATGCGCAACAGGTCATCCTTAACGCCTTCCCAACCCAGCGCCTGATGCTGCGGCGGCAAGCCAGCCCCCAGATCAAGTCCCAGGATATCGGCCGGAAAGGTACTCAACCAACGCTCCCGGATAACCTCGAAGGCGATGGGCACCGTCAGCCCCTCAAGTGGAGCCAGCACGGTGCGCACCCAAGGGTAATCTTCGGCCAACTCGTTGACCCGAATCTCGGATGCCTTGCGCACACCCCGCTTGATGCTCTCGTAATGCAGCGCATGGCGATGCTCGGGGTAACGGTTACCCGTCTCTTCCACCGCCTGGCGCACAGCGGCCAGGAAAGAGCGGGGAGAGGTGCGTCCCTGTCCATCCGCCAGATGGCCAACAACCCACGTATAGGGAATGCCCCGACGCCGGTCACGGCCCATCCAGGCCCCCGCCAAAGCCTCGAATAACTGGCGCTGAACCGAAGTGTCGCGTTTGGCGGCTTCATGCAAGGCAAAATGATCATCTTGCTCGATCGGCGGTCTGCGCTGCACGCTCAAATAAACCTCACGCAACATGGCGCCCTGTTCGCCAGGCCCATTGATCAAATACTGCCATAGCAGCCCATGCAGGTCATGGCGCGCCCAGGAAAGCTCGGCCTGGGTTGCCAGCAGCTTTGAGGCATCGGGAAAATTGGTCACAGTCCGCTCCAACTGGTCCTCGCGCAAGAACACCTTGGCCGACAGATGGGGGTAACTCTTCAACCATAAGACGGCCCTGAGCAAGTCGCGCACCACCCGATCCATCTGCACCCAGTCGCTACTCACCCGATCCAGGGCATCGAACAGAATCAGGCCATAGGTGCCCTGGTTCATCTGGTACCGGCTCGCCACCTGCATCAGCCTGGCGACGGACTCGGGCTGGTTCAACACCCACTCCACCGTGCCGGCCCAACTGCCCATAGGCGCACTCTGCTCACTCAAGCGGGCGACCCAGCGCACCATGACCGCCCGCCATATCTGATAGGGGGCATGATCGGCCGAGAGCAACACAGCCAAGGTATCCGCATCGGGATAGTCATCCAGTGCCGGACGCTCTGAATAGCCGACGTGAATGGCCGTACGATCCAACTCCGGCACGGCAGAGCCAAGTGCCCTGCGTAAGCTAAGATCACCGAGCGCCATCGTCCAAACGGACTTCCCCACACCTCGGGTTCCCACCACCAACTGGCACTCCATACGCAGTGCCTTGAGGTGCGTGGGTGGCACATACAGCTGACTCAAAGGCAAGCAAGTGCCGCTTGGCGATGTATCCACCGGCAAAGCAGCCAGCATTGCCTCCCGAGTCCGGACAGCATCACTCATTGGCATGCTCCGGCGACATCACGGCCAGACGCACACCATCCAGAAGGGGCCCAAAGGTTGACTTGACCAATGCTTCGTCCAGCGTTTCCAGATGCGAATGAAGGGAAGTCAGCGCAGCAAAACCACGGTTCCAGCGAATCGGCCAGGGATGATGGGGGGCCGCCTCATCACGATCATCAAAGTTCCACAGCCCTTCGCCGGTCCTCCCCGGAGGCACCTCATCATAGAGTTGCTCCGAAAACAGATCCCAGCCATGTTCACGCAACGCGGTGAGATAGTCCGGTGCCCCCAGTTCAGGGATCATCGCCCCCACCAGCTGCAGACGTTCCCGAATCTCATGAGCCACGCCGGCGCGGTGCCAATGGTCAAGCATCAGCCGGTACCCATTCCAGGTCTGCTCCCCATCCAGCGCGAAAAGCAACACCAAGGTTGCGCCCAAGTCCGTGACACAACTGGAAGCGACCTCGTCAATGCCGGAGCGAGAGTCTATCAAAACCACATCCGGCTGCCAGCGCCGTTCCAGCTCATCCAACAAGCGCCCGAGTCGCTGGGACCAGGTTTCACGCCGACCGGTTGGCGCTATCTTGGGCATCCACACCCGGCCCAGCTTGGCGATGTACTCGCCGGGATCCGCGCCATGAGCAGGCACCACCAGGATCTGACCATCATGAGACAGCGTACTGGTCGCGACGAGATCCGCAAATACCGATTGGCCATTGTCCACCAGATCTTCCACCAGCCAATCGGTGATGCCATAGGCCGGGCGGCGTGACTCTGGCAGCAAACTGGACGAGAGTCCGGGGGACTCAAGGTCCAGGTCCAGCACCATCACGCGCTTGCCTTCCTGTGCCAGGGACCAGGCCGCAACCGCCATGGCGGTCGAGCGCCCCACGCCCCCCTTGATGGAGAAGAAGACCACCCTCGGGGCGCCGGGAGAAAGCGGCGCAATTCGTGCCCACTGCCCCTCGCTGGCCAGCCGGTCAATCAATTCAATACCATTCACACCGGGAAGCGGCATCGGTTGCGTACCTCGACGCACTGCGGCCATGTCTTCTTCGTAAAGCACCATCTGCCCAGCCGGGAAGGCATGGCAACCCAGACGCTGAGAAAGCGTTTCGGCAACTTTTTCAAGTACTTCACGTGCCGCGCTCTGCTGGGAGACTTCGGCCGGCACCACCAATCTCACCCGTCCATTGAGATCCCGATTAACAATAAGTGGCGCAAAAGCCTGAAGTTCCACCGGCATACAGGACCCTAGCACCTCTTGCAACACGGGCACGATCATGTCGAAAGTGGTCATATCAGACCCTCCCAACGGGCCTTGCGTACCAACTCGTACACCTGCTGTGCGCCCACGCGGTGAGGAGCCACACGCTGCATTGAAAACTCGCTTTGCCTAGCATAACGCTGAGATGCGTGCCAATCCCCGAACGGATTGGGGCTTGACAGCCCATAAAGCCAACATCAAGCGCTTAAGGCCACACTCCACCGCCATACCATAGAGATGATCTGCATTGGCCAGCCGCTGCGCAGCGTACAGCATCTCTGCATCCTGCCAGTGACGGTCATGGGCATCAAGAAAGTCGCTCTGCATCCCCAACATCCTGATGGTCAAATGGGGCAAGGATACCAGATGGGCCTACTGCTCCCCAGCTCCAGCATGTGCCCAACCAGCCACTGCCCCGCCATCGCACACCATCATTTGGATGTCCATAGATCGCGTAGGCGTTGCCAAAGCGCATTCATACCCGAGGATGGATACGTTGACACCTTGTCGCGGTAGGAATCCAGTCTGTCAGCGATGAACTCTTCCTGGGGCCGGATGCGGTGAGCCAGGGCCATCAACCGCAGAGCAACATCCGGCTTGGAATCTTCCAATTGCAATGCCAAATCCCGAAACCAACTGGCGCAGGGCTCCAGCTCGGACAACGGCTGACCTGCCCCGGCCACATCGCCCAGATACCCCACAACGCCTTCAGCCAATGTCAGCTGCGCCTTGGATATCTCCATGAGCGGGCCACGCCTCTCCCCGTAATCGCTTTCCAGCGGCTCAAACAAGCACTCACGCTGCGAAAACCACGCCTGTCTCACCCACTCATTGCTCTCATCAAAACCAGCCTGAATCCGCAGGGCCTGAGAGGCCGTCAACTGCATTCCAACACCCTTATAGTCCCGGACCAAGTCATTCCGCAGCACCTCCACTGTCCCCCGCTCATGTACCGCATCAAGCGGCAAGTCGGCGATACGAACATTCAATCCCCTCAACATCACTTGGCCCGCGGGTATCAGGGATTCATTATGCCGCTCGGATATCGACATGGATTGAATCGCCTCCTGCGGGCATTGCACCAACGACAGGAAATCCTCCTGAATGGTACGTCCCTGCAGAAAGGCCGGAGTAAAGAGTCGCACGCACAGGGCATCATGTCCAAACACCTTACCCCATAGGGCCAGCAGCTTCTTATAGTTGTAATAATGATTACGGGAGTGGCAAGCACGTTCAGCAGTCCTTTCCAACAACTGCGTGCCCCCGTTCTTCAACTGAGTAGAGTAAAAGGAGGCTAGCATATCTACTTGACGGCGCAGGTAAACCACCACCTCAAAACTCTCGGCAAAGGGCTCCAACAACTGCCTCAACCACGTGAGATGGCTGGTATCAACCAACCGGGAATGGAAATGCTCACTGGAAAGGATAACGGTATGTACCGACGGAGGTAGACTCTCTAAAGTGTTCCGTAATGAATCGACTTCACATTGCCGGAATGCTTCCCGTGAAGCCGCATCTTCACATCCAAGTTGCCGAAGGTAATCATCCGCAGCCTTATTGTCCAGCGCCGCTGAAGCGATGCCACGGGCCTCCTGACGCCCAGGCGAATGATAGTAGGCCAAGCCATACGAACGGAGTAAATCTCGATGACGATAGAGCGCCCCCTGCAGGGCGGTGGATCCGGTCTTTTCGGTACCGATGTGCAGGATCAAACGATATTTTCGCGTCATTCTGTGCCGATAGACTACAAGGTGCTAATCTTGCCGAAGGCAATGATAGAGAATTTCCCGGACGGAGTGGTTTGACTCATGCACATCCTAAACGATCATGCCACTTACCCCATTTCCATGGTAACAACACAGAACCGCCACCGGTGGATTAACATAAATCTTCGCCATAAACAACGTACGGCCTTAATCGCCTTGTGCAAATCAAAGTTATTTAGAGACACATCTTTCAACTGCGTTTTAGAAAGCGAAACATAGGTATAGTAAATCAGTTTTTCAAGATCAAACATAAGCCCCTTACCCAAATCTCTGTAAGGTGACTTAAAGAGCATGCTTTGCCGAGCTTGTACTACGTTTTCGACAGGCTCTCCATGAATACCGGGATACAGAGGCCATTCTGCACTCTGAGCCAAGTTATCCTCGACCCACTCGACTGCAGAAGCCGATTGATTCCTAATACTCAGCCCATCACGCTCCAGAACCCGCTTCACCACATCATAAATCATTTGAGGCTTTGGATGATTCAAGGTCCTCATCCATGGACCATCTTTATCACGTTCCATGACCACTTCGGAAAGATCTATGCCTGCCCTGTCAAAATTTTCCAAAAATGCCTTACGCTCATTTTTTGCCTTTTGACAAAACCCCACAATTTCATAAACATCAGGATGAAAGCAATTAAGGGCCTGACCTTGAGTAAGGCCAGCAAAGTAAGAGGCTGTTATCAATACAGAATGATAGTCCCCCACAGGGCCTGCAAAAAGCTCTCCCTTATAGCGCATATATGAGATATCTGGATGAAAAAAACCAGAAGCGATCACAGGAAAGTAAAGAACCTTATCACAATATTCAGGTTTGGATGCAAGAAAATCCGCCACCTGAGTTTTTTGTGTGTAGATAAAATCGGCGGCATCCATCGCCTCCTTATAAAACTCCCACCCATCATCCTGAAAAGCCTTCATCTTGGAAGCCCCCATAAAATGGTGCGTAGACTGCCCCATTGTAAGGATTTCCAGAAAACCTGAGATCATTTTCCCCTGACAACCACTGAGAACCAGGAATCGCGGTCCACTATTGCGAGCATCTTTTATCATTTCCTCATATGCCAAGGGCCGGCGTTCCAGCCTTATGTTATCAGTTGGAATGGCAGCGTCACGGCTGCGTTTCTTTTTCCTACCGACAAGTCGACACAGCCATGACCAACGCAACTTTTTCGGCAACTTCACGCAGTTTCATCCATCGCGTCAAGACCCAGGAAGTCAACATCATACAAGACAATCGCTTTCACTCTGTGAGTCCACATAATATTAAACCGGCAATTAAATTAATTAAAAAAATAGCTTGAGTTTTCAAATAAAAGACTTTTGATTGCCGGATTAATAGCTCATCCCTGTCATCCCCTCGCTTCCGGCTCTCCCAGCGTTCTTCCCAGTCGATCAGCTTGATGGCCACTCCCTATGCAAAGCACCCAGCCCCGAAAGACACCGCCCCACCAACGCCACCGCACCCGCCTCGCTGTCCGATTCCGCATAACACCGCAATTCCGGCGCATTGCCGGAAGGGCGCAGATGCACGATATCCCCATTCTCCAGGGTGGCACGCAGCCCATCCGTTTCATTCAGTGCCGTGATGGCCTGCCCCAGCCCCAGAGCCTGCTGCATGGCGGCCAGGTCCTTGTGCCACGCCGCCAGCAAACCCCCACTCCGGTCAGAGGGAAAATCCTTGAGACGGTCACTGGCAGTATGGCGAGACGGCAAATCCGATACCAGCGAGGACAGTGGCTTGCCACGGCGAGCCGCCGCCACCAGCAGCGTCAGCGCCGGCAGCAGCGCATCCCGTGTGGGCAGCGCCGCCAACCGGCGACCACCCTGCTCAATGACACTGCCCAACAAAAATCCGCCATTGGCTTCGAAACCCGCCACCCGATCATACTGCCCCGCCAGTTCCTCCATACCTGCCAGCACATAGGGCGAACCGATTCGGGTCCGCAGCACCTGCTCGAAGGCACCGCAGGCCTCAATCGCGGTATTACAGCTCACCGGCACCACCAAGGCCTGAATACCCAGCTCCCGGGCACACAGCAGACCCACGATATCGCCGCGCAACCAGCGGCCCTGCTCGTCAGCCAGCAGCGGACGGTCGCCATCACCGTCCGTCGTCAACAAGGCATCCAGCCGGTGCTCGGCAACCCAATCACGCCCCCGGATACGATCCTCCTGGCTCACCGCCTCGGTGTCCACCGGGACGAACAGCTCGCTGCGACCCAGCACAACCACCTCCGCGCCGAGGGCTTCAAGCACATCACGGTTGAGATCACGCCCGGCGGCGGAGTGCTGATACAGCCCCACACGTTTGCCCGCCAGCGGCTGGTCAGCAAACCATTGCGAATAGCGAGCCATATACCCCTGCACGGCCCGAGCACTTTCCGGCTCACGGGCAACGGCCCCCAATACCGGCAAACGAGCGGTCATCGTCAAAATCGCCTGCTCATCCGCCTTGGTGATCTCACCTTCCGGCCGATAGAACTTGATGCCGTTACGATCGAAGGGAATATGACTGCCGGTGATCATGATGGCCGGCATGCCATCCGCCATGGCCTGCAGGGCCAGGGCCGGAGTCGGCAGAATGCCGTAGTCCAGCACCCGGACCCCCAAAGCCCGGGCGGCCGCCGTACAGGCAGCCGCCATGGCAGGGCTACTGGGACGCCGATCCATGCCAAGGGCTACGCACCCCACCTCACCTTGCTCGCGCATCACCTGGAGAAAAGCCACGGAAAAGGCGGCGCAAACTTCATCGCTGAACTGTTCCACCAGACCGCGGGCACCACTGGTGCCGAATGTCACGCCACTGTCTTTGATCACCGCTGAAGTCGTGTCATTCATTCGCATGGCTTCAGATATGCCTTTGTATTGTCATGTACCCACTCGCTTGCCAGTGCTGCCGCCGGCGCCCACCACCGATACTCACCATGCTGCTTGCGAGGGAGTTGCAGACTGTCCGCAGGGATCGGACAACACAGCGTATACCCCAGCACCACATAGTGCGTGCTGGGCGCCGTCCCGAACACACTGTCCTCGTACAGGTGCTCGTACACCCCCATCAACCGCGCAGCCGAGCGTTCCGATGGCTGGCCCAGCTCTTCCTGCGTCAGCCGGGCAAAAGCAGCATCCAGGGTCTCGTTCTTGCGAATACGCCCCCCGGGCACAAACCAGTACCCCTGTGCCGGGCGATTGTTTCGTCTGCCCAGCAGGATACGGCCTTCCGTATCCCGCACCACAAGGTCAATCGACACCAGCGGCGTGGCCTCCACCACACCCCGAAAGGTCTCGGCATCCAGCCAACTCATCCCCGTCACCCCCGGAAATCATCCTGGTGATCCAAAAACCACCGGTAGGCATCCCGCAACCCCGCCTCCAGCTCGATCGACGCCTGCCACCCCAACGCCTTCAGGCGCGACACATCCATCAGCTTGCGCGGGGTGCCGTCGGGCTTGGTGGTATCCCAGACGATCCCCCCATCAAACCCCACCACCCTGGCCACGGTCTCCGTGAGTTCACGGATGGTGCAGTCCACCCCCGTCCCCACGTTGATGTGCGACAGCATCGGCTGGGTGTGTGCCTGGTAGACGGCATCGTCCAGATTCATGACAAACACACTGGCCGCCGCCATGTCATCCACATGCAGAAACTCCCGCATGGGCGACCCGCTACCCCAGGCCACCACCTGGGCCGCACCGGCTTCCCTGGCCTCATGAAAACGACGCAGCAGCGCCGGGATCACATGGCTGTTTTCCGGGTGAAAATTGTCATTAGGGCCATAGAGGTTGGTGGGCATCACGCTGCGATAATCACGACCATACTGGCGGTTATAGCTTTCGCAGAGCTTGATCCCGGCGATCTTGGCAATGGCATAGGGCTCGTTGGTGGGCTCCAGCGTTCCCGTCAACAAGGCCTCCTCCCGCATCGGCTGCTCGGCATGCTTGGGGTAGATGCAGGATGAACCCAGGAACAACAACTTCCTCACCCCCGCCCGATGCGCGGCATGGATGATATTCGCCTCGATCATCAGGTTCTCATAGATGAACTGGGCCGGATATTCGTGATTCGCATGAATACCCCCCACCTTGGCCGCGGCCAGATACACCTGATCCACCTGCCGCTGCTGAAACCAGGCGTGAACCGCCGCCTGGTCCAGCAGATCCAGTTCATCGCGGGTGGCGGTGAGCATCTCGACATCCCCCTGTTGCTGCAGACGACGCACGATGGCCGAACCCACCATGCCGCGATGGCCGGCGACGAAGATGCGCTTGGCCATCCTCAGTTCTCCACCGAGATCGTCACAACATGGCCATTGGCCCTGAGGAAGGCATGGCGCTTGGCCACCTTGAGATCCTCGGCCACCATCTCGGCGCACATCTCCTGCACCGTGATCTCCGGCTCCCAACCCAGCTTCTGCTTGGCATAAGAGGGATCTCCCAGCAGCGTTTCCACCTCCGCCGGCCGGAAGTAACGGGGATCCACGCGCACGATCACATCACCGGGCTTGACGGCCGGTGCGTCATCACCGCTCACGGAATCCACCACGCCGACCTCATCCACCCCCTCCCCTTCAAATCGCAGGTGGATACCCAGTTCCCTAGCCGACCACTCGATGAACTGGCGCACGGAGTACTGCTTGCCGGTGGCAATCACGAAATCCTCGGGCCGATCCTGCTGCAGCATCATCCACTGCATGCGCACATAGTCCTTGGCATGCCCCCAGTCACGCAGGGCATCCATATTACCCATATAAAGGCAGCCCTCCAGCCCCTGGGCGATGTTGGCCAGCCCACGGGTGATCTTGCGGGTGACAAAGGTTTCACCACGGCGGGGGGATTCATGGTTGAACAGGATACCGTTGCAGGCATACATGCCGTAGGCCTCGCGGTAGTTCACGGTGATCCAGTAGGCGTAGAGCTTGGCCACCGCATAAGGAGAGCGTGGATAGAAAGGGGTAGTCTCCTTTTGGGGGATTTCCTGAACCAGGCCGTAGAGTTCGGAGGTGGAGGCTTGATAGAAGCGGGTCTTCTTTTCCAGACCGCAGATGCGGATGGCTTCCAGGAGGCGCAGGGTGCCCATGCCATCGACGTCGGCTGTGTACTCCGGGGATTCAAAGGACACGGCGACATGAGATTGAGCACCCAAGTTATAGACTTCATCCGGCTGCACTTCCTGAATGATTCGAATCAGGTTGGTGGAATCGGTCAGATCACCGTAGTGGAGAATGAAGTGCTGCTTTTCTACATGGGGATCTTCATAGATATGATCGACACGCTGGGTATTGAATAGTGATCCACGGCGCTTTATGCCGTGGACTTGATAACCTTTTGCCAGCAGGAATTCTGCGAGATAGGAGCCGTCTTGGCCGGTTACACCTGTAACAATCGCCGTTTTCACTATAATTTCCTTTACTGAATTTTCCGGGGCTCTCTCATGCATCGAGCTCCAGTAGTCGCGTGATCAGTATATTTTTTTCTAAGCGCAAACAAACCGACACATTTGCGGTATCGGTAATAGTGCTATAGCCCTAACTGCAGCAGTTATCATTCATCAAGCGACACCTGGGCCTGCTGCTGTCGAAAGTGGCACTACGAGACCGGTACCGTAGCCTTCGACGCTATTCCGATCAATGAAGCATGTGCGACAACGTGTGCTGTCCACGCCACTCCATTTTATTTACTGGCAGTCATTAACATACCTATCCCCGAACGTGACCACTCAACATTCCTAAAACTATTTCCACCCAGCCTCACCTTCTTTCGCGTGTACCAGTCCTGAACAAGATACTCTGAATTTCCTACAACATATTTTTCCAATAATACAGAGTAGATCGGATGATATGTATGCGTGCAGAGGAAAAGCTTATTATGCGAATACATGAAGGGCTTCCATTTTGGCAGAGATTTAAGATATGTCAGCAACCCCTCATGAACTCCAGGAAATCCAATATTATAGTAATCATCAATCATCAGCACACCACCAGAGCACATCAAATCATTGACAAAATTCATATCATTAATCACATGCTCAGGATCGTGACCACCATCAATCGAAAACATTCGAAATGAATCACACTCATTAAGCAAATTAAACTTATCAAGGAGTGTAAGGCCGAGAGAATCTCCATCTACAATGCTCCAACGCTCTGATGGAAGGAAAGATTTGTGGTGAAGTTCGAAAGGGTTCCCGTGTGACTCAGGCTTAAATCCAGACATGTCAACGTTAAGATGCTGACTCTCAAACAAATCAATTGCAGCACAGCGTTCAAATGACTCTAAGAAAAAACTCATGCCAAAAATAAGTTTGCCATCACGGACACCGATTTCACCGATGCTACCGGTTACACCACTTGTCTTCTGAAAATAATCGACAAGCGAGGCGGCGACCAAATGTTGGATATTGCACGCACCCTCAAGTCGACCAAATAGTTCACTATTTATATAATCAACAAGTCCACGCTTGAGCTCCATTATTGCCTCCAGTCGAGATATAAATCAGTGTGGCGCGCAAGATATCAATAGCCTCTAATTATTGGGAATCACCCTTTCAATAATGCGCGTTTTTTTATGTCAAGGAACGAACCGCAATCTTGCCAGCCGAGCCGGTATGCACAAAGCATTGAATTGTTCTCGTAAATTTGCAATGGATTTTTTGAGTGGAGCCGAATATACATATTTAATGCTGCAGCGTTTTGACCTTTTCGTAAAAGGTGGTTTGCTTTCTTAAAACATGGTTTTTCGTCGGAGCCAGCGCTAGTGGTTAAAGCAGAAAATGCAATTTGTTTTTTCTCAGGGAGTAAACTTTTCATCAACTTACTCCATGAATTCTCCTGAAAATAAGCTGTAGCAGCAACGCGTGCCGCTGCCCTGTATTTCGGCAGATCGCTTAAGACGGAATTTATAGCCGATACAATAGACTCTTTAGTTGGGTTTGCAGCAATTCCGAACTTGTAGTGATCCACAATATCAGCAAGCCAAGTGCCTGCGCAGACAACAACTGGAACGCCGAAATACATCGCATCAATGAGAATACCAGAAGTTCTCTTTCTAAATCCATCGGGCATGTAAGGGAGTACAAGCAGGTCACAATTTTGTATGAGATTTTGGAAATCAGCTTCGGACAGATTATCTGGAATAACTCGCACATCCGGTGCGAGGATACCCTTTTTCTCATCACGCATCCAGCAAATCATATTTTGCTCTGTTGAGAGAGCGCGGGTAACCTCAAGCGATACTTCATATCCCTTACTTTGTGTCGCAGCACCGGGGAAAAGAATATTCCGTGGGTACTTGACATCAAATTGCAACCTGGAGTCACACTTCCTGATTTCTTCGAAGAAATCATCAGATACGGCAGTACTTGGGTGAGGTGCAAGTTTTAGGCTGACGTGGAAGCGCTCAAAAAACTCTTTACGCAAACCCTCTGTTGGAACAGTAAGAATGACGTTTTCTTGCACTTTCAACTTACGGAATACTTCGGCACACAATTCGTCATACTCAGGCGTGCTGATGTCGCGAACCATCTCCCAGAATAAATTGCAATTGAATTTAATATGCGGTAAATCTTTAGAAAGATTTAGAAATACTCGCGCATGATGCAAGCTGCCAGTGTATAAATACACTAAAAGTCGTTGCTTTCCTGACAGATCGAAGCGGCTTAGTCCTGCCCTAATTTCAGCAAGAAACGTGCTTTCAGTTGTCGCGATCGTCCATGAGTGTGTACTGAATAGCGGATGGAAACTGCTCCTTGATTCAAGCAATGAAGGCTCAATGTCTAAACGACACAGAACACTCGGTAAAATGCCAACTTTTTTACAAGCCAATGTCAACTGATCACAGTAAGCGAGAAAGTGACCTCGCGCATTTTTTCCGTCCGGATCCAAAATGATCAAACCGTCAATTAAATCCTTTGCATTGTCATGAGTATATTTCGTTCTCCTCCCATCTTTAGTGTGTGCTATCTTCGCGCATAAGGTAGGTATCTGAGCATGGTTCTTCGCTTGTTCGTCCCGCTTTAAATTCGATTTGACCCCCGAGATTTTAACGCGGCAATCCTTCGCTCCAATTTGAATTTTTGCACCTGCATGCGAGCTTGAAAAACAATGCGAAATCTCCACGGATTGTTTTCCCTTGTCGCACGCAATATCTTTACTCGTCGATTCGAATTTCGTATCTCCGAAACGAGATAGGGATATCTGAAGTAGGCAACTTCTGTCCACTTCAAAATCTACATTACCAATTAAATTTTCTCCTGAACGAATCGACCCGGAATACTTACAAAAGATGTGACGTTCTCCAGCTGGCGGAGACAGCGTAAAACTGCCTCCTTCCTGAGTTACATCACCATGTATAGATATTCCTGTAAACTCAAGATTTCGACTCTCTTCGCGATTCGAAACTAATTGACCAAGATCTCGGTGGGATAACAGGTCGTAGACTACTAAAAGTAAGTCAGAATGGATCGACCGTATATCGGGAGAAACAATATCGGTAAAAACCATAGACTGCCACTGATACACTGAAAGATAGTCGCCCAATTTTTTATACTTATCATACTTTAAAAATAGATCAGAAATATGTTCACTCTCACTAAAGCCAGACAACTCCCACTCCAAGAAGACACTATGCCTTTCAAGTTCTTCAATTAATGAAATAGCATCTAGTCGCTGACCCTTCAAATCTTCACTAGAAAGACTAATTTTCTTGTACTTAATACTTTGAAAATCGGTCGCTTTGCTCCAAGAAACCGATCCAATTGCTCTGTAAAGATTACGCCAAATATTAACACTTTTTCCGTGCCCAATCCATGCAGTAGTTCTACTTAATTCTGAAACACGATCAAGGTTTTTTCTGATTTCTGGGCTAGTCAAATAGCGCTTCATAACAGAATCTCTGAAGGCTACAATATTTTTCTCTACAAACGGCGAGACAGTCGCTGGGTCATAGTTCCTAATCTTTTCGTCAATGTGAATCGTTTTAAGAGAGAGGCAAGGATTACTTATGGTGTAACCATGCACCCTTAGCAAACCTACTAATGCCGTATCGCAGCCAAAACTTCCAAGCAGAATTTGATCTGTTAGTTCAGGGACTTCGAGTGGAGAATCGAATATATACGTATCAAATGACAAATAATTCTTTTCCAAAAGTGTCATATTATTGCAGTCAAGTTCCCACCAGGGCGGTGTAGAAGTTAGTCCTTGAATGAAATCCCCATTTGCAGTTTTGTTCCATCTCGTTAGAGCATAAATTGGTTGAGCTCCAGAGAAGCGATTACTTATTATTTTTTCTGCCGTGTCCAGAGGAATAACAATATCTGAATTTGCGATTATGCATGATGTTCCAGACCCTTCCGAGTTGCCGTGTTCAAACAAAACCTTATAGCTAGGGCGCTGTTCTATCGAGAAAAAAGTCAGCTTTCCTGATTCTTCTAGATTCCTAACTTGATTTAGCGTAGCTAAATTCAGCGATACGTTAAAGTGATCTCTATCTCCTTCTAACAAAATATGAACATCCGACACAAATGGATTTTTACAATTTTCGATTGCTACTTGTGCGTTATTCTCTAAAACGCTCGCTTCTTCCCTTGAATGAAAAGATGTGATAATCGTAAATTTCAATTTATGAAAGAAGGAGGAATACGAGCACTTTTTGAATATTTTGTGATCACTAATAGGACTGAGGTCAACAACCTTTGCGGTCATCTCATTTCTGATCATGAAATCCGAAACGGCTTTCAATGCGTCGATATGAAATGATGTACCCGCCGCCCGCACATAGTCCGGGTGATTTGGAATATTGTACCTGTCACCTGCTTTCTGGTAGTCGGAAAAGAAATAGTTGGGGTTGAATTTCGGCGTATTAGTGATCTGAAGCCGGATATCAGACCCACCACCTAATCTCTTTGCTTCTGGTAGTATTTCTGTCTGAATTCCATCGATTCCAATAGTAGCAATAAGCCGTGCCTGTTCATATAACATCCAGCGTATAGCCCAGCTCCCAGTGGTTATGAAACTACTCTCAAACAATGCACTCCTACCATTTGCTTGGCTGAACCAAAATATCTTTTCATCATCTGCTAGCTCTGGGTGTAGTTCTTTAAGTTCGTCTCGAAGGAAGAACTTTTTAATTCTATTTTCATTCACTAGTGCTGCAATATCATCTGCAATACTTCGAATTACTTCTGTATCCATGCAAATGTAATGGGTGGGACGGAAATCAATTTTTCGCCAATAGCGAAAAGCGGAGTTCATTCCAACAGTCACGATATTCTTTAACGCTTGGTCTTGGAAATCTACAAATTTTGCTGATGGGCCGTTCGCAAGGACTAGCGCAATTTTTTGATTTTCTGACACTGTATAATTATTTTTCATAATAGGAACCGTCATTTTCATTCCAGGATAAAGTCGACCATGTCTTTACAGTTATCAAACCAAACATCTTTGACACTATTCAAACTGGAATAGCCCCAGTTTGCATGAACGAAATGAATGCCTGCTCGTTGCGCCGATTCGCGATCAACTTCCATATCTCCAACATATATGGTATTGAAGGGGTCTGCGCCTACCTTAAGGCAGGCGAGAAGGAGCGGGTCGGGGCACGGTTTGCCTCGTCCTTCAGCGACGTCTTCCGGTGTGACGACCGCGTCAAATTTGATAGTAGGGAAAAGCTGCTCTAGCAACTCCAAAGTTCTATCTCTGTTTTTCGAGGTGACGACAGAAACTTTTAGTCCTGCAGCTCGTATACGAGCCAGCGAATCGGCTATATCATCGAACACCCTAATATCACGATAGTTTTTACGCGAGACGAGGTTATAGATCTCTGATATGTGATCAAGTTGCTCACTCCTGCAACCCAATCTCTGAAGAATCTCGAAAAATGGAATACCAATATTTTTTTTATATTCTGAAAACGGAATATCCCCTTTAACTGCACTCATGGCTTCCTTCCAGGCGAGTTCCATAACTGCTAGTGAATCAACGAGAACTCCGTCCATATCAAACGAAATGTGCTGGATATTTTTGTAAAGAACACTATTATTTGCAATATCAACAAAAAACTGATCTTTGGAATAATTGTTATTTGTTGGCTCGTAGTCGATCAACAGATCAGCCAAAGTGAAATCCGCAGGATTATCGATGTCAACTGACTCCTTAAAATCGACTTCTACCATATAAGGATCCTTGCCTATGCGCGTTCCATTTCGCAGATAGTCTTCTTTTCTGAAAACGTAGAAACCGCTTGTTTCAGTAAAAATTGGCGGCAAGTATTGAGTTTGCGACATGTTTTCAGGATTATAGTTGAGCGGCATTCCTTGGTACCAACAATAGGTCTGATGCCGTTGTACCGCGAAAGCACAATCGAATTCCCCAGAAGCTACAGCACGCACTCCCTCTCTTATTGATCTGCTTTTGACAAACGGACCAGTAGCATGGCAAAGCACAATAACCTCCGCATCTATTTTCGAAACAGCGTAATGAAAAAGTTCGTTCGCTTTTACTGAGTCTGCATCCAAATTTCGAGGGCGCATCAGCAGTTCTACATCATTCGGAAGAAGATTTAATACTTGAGGTTGGCTCGTATAACAAAGAACCTGTTGAATTTCTTCGATCGTCGCAAGTGTTTCGAAAATGTGATAGGCAAGCGGACGGTCGCCAAGCCTAAGAAAATTTTTGTTTGGAAGCCGTCTTGAGTTCAGCTTGAGAGGTACGAATGCGGCTACGCGGTTAAACATACTTTCCTCCTTTTTGGCGCTTGTCAATAATCAATAAAGTCATAATACTTGAATCTGTGCTCACAAATTCCCGTGGGGCATAGGAAGTCATGCCATATCTCTCTCAGACTAATCGCCCTACTGTACCTCGCGGCACCGATACTCAAATCCTTCTATAAGCTCGAGAATATCCTTACGTCGTTCGGTTAAATTGTGTTTCATTGTCAAAAAATGAATATCTCACTGCTCAAATGGAAAAAACTTGGGAATTTCATATTCACTACCTTCTATACTCACCTGAATCCGTGAAGAGTTCTCGGCGAATTTCATTATTCTGCTTTAAAAGCAAAGGCTTGCATAAGAAAATAGGCGCATTCCATTGCACCAGTTGGGTGACCCTCCCATGCCCCGCCAAGCGCCTCGCCCGGAACAGTCCTCGCGCCGCACCCTCACCGCCCATGCAGGCTTGGTCCTGGTGGGAGAAGCGATCAAGGTCTCCCGTCTGAGAGAGGGGGTGAAGCAGTCGATGGGCACCTATCAGGGCGTTGACCATGCCGATGTGCTGCCTGTACCAGGGTCTGTTGAGCTTGGGCAAGAGCGACTTTGAAGCGGCGGAAGGGGTGCGCAAGGATCCGTTCTTCCTGTCCAGCCTGGGGCTTGAGCGGGGCCTGTCGGCGGCGCGGCTACGCCAGCGGATGGATGCCTTTGCACTGGACTATGCCCGGCCTGAACTTTCTGCGGCAGGTGAAGGTGCCGGTGACGCCGCTGGCCTGTGGTCACGTGGCCCTGGATCTGGACCTGTTTGCGCTGGACAACTCGGGGACGCGCAAGGAGGGGGTGGGCTACACCTACCGGGGGTTTGACGGTTACGGGGTAATGCCGGCCTACCTGGGCGAAGAGGGCTGGTGTCTGACCACCGAACTCAAGCCGGGCTCGGAAAACAGTCAGAACGGCTTTGGCTTTGTGCTGAATCGGGTACTGCCCGCCGCCCGCGGTCTCACCGCGTTGCCGATCCTGATGCGCCTGGATAGTGCCCATGATGCCCTGGAGAACCGCCCCGACCGGGGCCGGGCGCAGGACGAGGGGATCGATTTCATCATCAAGTGGAACCCCCGTCAAAAAACCTCCCCCGACTGGGTGACGCTGGCACAGGGCTTGGATTCGGTGCACTGGGAGACGCCCCGCGAGGGCAAGCGGGTTGCGACCTTCAGCATGGCGGTCAGCCGCCGCTGGAGGGGGCGGACGTACACCCACCGCCGAGTCATGCGGGTGGTGGAGCGGACCATTGACCACAAGGGTCAGATCCTGGTGTTGCCGGACATCGAAGTGGAAGGCTGGTGGACCTCCCTGGCTTTCCCTGACGAGCAGATCATCGCCCTGTATCGCGGCCATGCCACCTGTGAGCAGTTCCATTCCGAATTCAAGACCGACATGGATCTGGAGCGCCTGCCCTCGGGCAAGTTCGACACCAACACCCTGGTGATGGCCGCGGGCACCTTTGTCTAGAACGTCCTGCGCTTTGGGGCGTATGGCCCCGGGTTTGCGGCCTTCCAACGCGTATTGACACAGCTGCAGGCGCATGGATCGGGATAAACAGCCATCACGGATCACCGCCGACCTTGGCCACGACCCGAAGCCCAGGACGTGCGGACTCCCATCGCCGTCGCGATGCATATCGCCGTCAAAATCCATCATGAGGACAGCAATTCCCATGATCGAGTGACCTGAAATCTGAGATTCCACGGGTTAGAGATGGCCGGGACTGAATGTCTGCCCATCCGGCCACGGGGACGGCTTGTCGCGGGAAGGGATTCACGGATTCAGGCGATACCAAGAAAGAGAAAACTGCTTGCTGACCACTGCGCTGACCTGCCCTGTTCTAAACAGACATACAGACTGTTTAAGTTTTTAGCTAATTTCACTCGAAGTGTGACGAATAGCTTTTTTTAATTGCGAAACATAATCAACAAGCCGGGAAGGTGTTGCTTTTGCTATCTCAACACGGCCAAGCGGCATTAAGTCAGTAAAAACCCGCTTAGCATTTACATGACTAGCAAAAATAAATCCATCGTATGAAGTGCTGTGCCACTCAAAACTAGACGAAACCTCTATGCGATAGTGGCATCTTTCCAAAAACAAAAGCACATCACTGTGAAGGCGCTCTGAATGAGTAGAGACCATCACATAACTTATTGAACCATTGTGCAAGCTTTTGGATGCACCATCCAGCATTTCGAGCTCATAACCCTGAATATCTGCGTGGAGCAAATCAAGCTTATCAATTGAAGATCTCACTAAAAATTTATCAACCGTGAATGAGTCTTTACCCACAAAATCACGAATGAACTCTCCCTGCAAGGCATTTTTATTAAAGGTATAACAACCAGACATAAAGTTATTTTCATCCGGCTCAACCAGTATTACTCTCGAATCAGGACAAATGCACTTAAACCAAGATGAATAATGACCCCAGTAAGCGCCTAGCTCAAGCATTACAGGACCATTAACTTTCATAGAGTCTAGCAGAGATTGAAAGCAGAACTCTTCTAAAGGTTCATGCACCCCTCTATTTATGACTAAAATATCACTAAACTGTTTGTAGTAGGCCAAATCGCCACTAAGCGGCATCAACAGGCCATTGTGCATTACAACATGTCCATCGACCACAAAACCCGCGTTCGGGACACGACGTATAAGCAAATTCAATGGATCGCTTACAATTTCTCTATAACGACCTCTGAAATCAGATGCAATGGCTTTATCCAGAAACAACTGTCAACCTCCTCTTGTATTGACACCGCTAAATTATGACCATGAGATTTAAAAAACAAATGACATTGATCGATTTCATGAGAATAGAGTCTCCATTACATCGAAGACTAGCAAGGTCGGCGAAAAATAGTTGCGAAAACGCCCATTGACTCATTAAAGAACACCGTAATCTAACCCGCACGGTACAGAGGCCTTAATCAACCGCAGCGTCGACCTGACGATTATGCTCTGATATCGGCATAGCCCGTGTCACAGCAGGAATACTTGATTGAACCCACAGCAAAAATCATCCCAAATGCGTACAATTCTTGCACTCACTCACATGCATACGGTTTGGCAGCGTTTCTTTAAGAGAATTTATCTGATAAAGATGCAAGAGATTATTCTTCGCAACATTAAAATTCTCATCACCGATAAAACCCGTCTCATCTATGCAGCATTTTGTAAGGTAACCATTAGCCAATACATGAATATCAAACCATTGTGCACATGGGAAATCTGATGACATTTTCTTGCCATCAACTGGTGAGAGGTTTCTTTTATCTGCACCTTTTGATGATGTTCCTGTCCATTCAAAAAATGGCCTAACCGAAGCCTTAAACCTCGGCCATCTAGCTTTAGTGAATTCAGTAAACTCTTGGGCTTGATTATCTGATATGAAAGGCGCACACAGACTCACCGGCAAATTGAATCTTCCAGACAAAACCAAGTCATGAAGATAATCAAGGCCTTTAAAGACCGCCTTAAGACCAAAACCCATTAACTCCTGGTGTTCTTCCTCATGTATGGAGTTTAATGAGACCGTTAAACTAGCGCCTTTGTATTCTGTCATCCACTCAAATCTACCTGGCTTCAACATAGTTCCGTTTGTCCAGAACTGCTGCCTGGCCGACGGCAAATTTTCAGCAATAATCTGAGCAAATTTTTCCTGTCGCCGATCTAGTAGCGGCTCACTGATACGGGTGAGTGTAATACCGAAGCTATGGTCTGTTGGGATTTCACTCAAGTCGTTTATCAACTTCAAGAACAGCTCATCTGATATGGTCTCGCCTTTTCGCGGTGATGTGGGGTAAGGACAGAAACCACACTTGGCGTTACAGCGAACAAGGGTTTCTATACTGACATTGCGCGGGTATATGCTGTATTTTTCACGCATATTACGCACATTTTGTGCGTAATTATCATAATTGGCTTGTATAAAAGGGATGTTTACACTCATCGCATTATCGATGAGCTCATACCAATCATCCCACTGAGCCTCATGACACCTATACCCGTACCCTTCCAACAGCTTCCTTATATCCTTTCTTCTTTCGGTGAAATTATGCTCCACTGTCAATAAGCGAATATTCCACTTCTCAAAAGGAAATGCCTTAAGGATCTCATATTCACTACCCTCAGTATCAATGCTGAGGTAGTCAATGTCTTTCGGTGCCCCATGTTCAAGCAAAAAATCATGTAGCGATATGGTGGTGAGGGTAGCAGTTTGGCCCGCTGCCCGATAGGCTTCACGCTTGTCCTTGTGCTGATCATCACTGGCATATTCCTGGCTTCCACCATAGGCGTCGGCAAAGATAAACTCCACCTCTTTACCTGTCTCTCCACCAATGCACTGGTCACTTACGATGCATTGACGATTCTTTTGTAACTGCGCGAAAAATTTTGGATTAGGCTCCGCACAGATGCCTTTCCAGGCGAATTCTTTTTCTAGCAACCAGCTGTTGCTAAGTAAAACCCCATCCGTTGCACCAAACTCTACAAAGTATCCGCCACGCTTATAGCCGGTTTTTTCCAGCACCCAAAGATCCTGTCCAAGCTGCGAAACGGATTTTTGCTTTAGTTGCGCTTTCCATGCTTCCGATCCAAGAGGGGCACCGGCAACGACAACGTTGTTCGAGCCAAATAATTGCTGTCGCTGCTGCGCTAGCGAGAGTTCATGATGGAGAAGCTCTACCTCAGTCTCAAGAATCTTGAGGCGGGCTTCGTTTTTTCCTCCTTCAGCCTTTGCCTGACCTAACTGAGCGCTTACTCTTGTGGCTGCTTGCTTTAGCAGACCCAGCTGCACAGCTTGGCTCACAGCGCGTGCTTCTGACATTAATTGTCTATCCGCATCAGTTGCGAATGCGCCAATGCTCCTTCCAAAATACTCCAGCGCTGATTTCTCCTGGTTATTCACTAGATGTATACGGCCAAGTGTGTTATGCACCCCCCCCACCAACACCTCCCCCACCAACCGCTTCCCAGCCCCCCAGCTTCTGGCCTGTACAATACGCGCTTTCGCCGCCTCATTCTTACCCAACTGAAACAACGCCGCCCCAGCCAACAACGCCAACTCCGCACGGCCTTCTTCCTTCTCGATAGTCTCCTGCTCAAGCTGCGCCAGACTTTCCCATTCACCCGCACGCCATTGCGCCCAAGCGGTATCCAGTAAGCTTTCGGTGGTGGTTTGTGTCATGCCCTGTATTGCTCCCGGTACCACTGAGACACTGGCATCAGGACTCAGCCGTTGATTCCTGCTGCTCCCGCAGCAGAAGATCCTTAATCAGTTCGATCTGCGCTTCTGCCTTGATCATTTCTTCCTGAAACAAGTGCTGGCGATGTTGCATTTCTGTGACTTCCTTTTCTTGTTGCTGTTTTTTTTGTTGACTGGCTTCCAGTTGCTTTTGCAGCTCAGCCTTTTCTGTAGCCAGGGCATCCTTGGCGTCCTGTAATTCCTTGTTTTTCTGAGTCAGCTGATCTCGTGTAGCGGTTAGCTCGATCGCTTGCTGTTGAGCGTGCTTCAGGGCTTGCTGATGTTGTTCCGCTTGCGCCTTGAATTCGTCGCGCTGCTGTTTCAGCTTGGCAATGTCATCTTTGAAGGCGGCATTTTCCTGAGTCAACTGCTCGGCACGCTGGGCCTGTTCTTCACACTGCGATTTCAGCGTATCCCTTTCCTTCGCCAACTGCGCGGTCTTGCCCTGCTCGGCTTCCAAGGCCTTGGCCTTGGCATCCCGCTCCTGAGTCAGCCGCCGATTGTCTTCGGCCAGCGGGTGACGAACGAATACCTGCTGCTGCTCGGGCAGGCCCCCAAGCCGCGCCTCTGGATTGTACAACGGTCCGTGCAGGCTGGGTGGGAGTGCCAGGGGTTGAGCGCCACGAGGCGCAGGTATCACCACCACACGACTGAATGCAGACAACTGACCACTTTGCTGTAGCTCGTCCAGCAAGGCTTGCGCCTTGTCACCCAGATCCATGATCAGCAGATTGGGCCGATGACCATCCGGGGAAATCTCCTTGATCAGTTGCTTGATATCGGTGGTGAGTTGGTCCTCCTTGGCCAGGCAGACAAGCCCGGGATAGAGTCGCTGCACTGTCTGGCTGGGGGGAATGAGGCCGTTGGCCCAAGACAGGTTATAGCGGTGAAAGGTGCCCGGTCGCTGTTCGGTGTCGATCAAGGCCTGGCGCACCTGGAGCCCGGACTGATCTTCGAGTTCGTCTTGCCGCTTTGCAATGACCTGCGGATCGGCATCGATCAGCCAGCTGTTTTCCGCCAGGGCGGTGTAGAAGGCGACAGGGGGCTGTGTACCTGCACCCAGGTGAATCAGTGTGTGATAGGTGGGGGACATGACTCTGTTACCTTGATCCGGGATCGGGCATATGTTTGTGTGTCAGCCTATCTTGCAGATGCCGCCATTCAGTTGCCGCCATCCAGGGTTTCACCGTGTTCAGCATGGTTTGCAGTTCGGTCTGCAGCACCGTTTCAGATACCCCGACCTGGCGCTGTTCACTGACGTAGGTTAGCACCCAATGCCCTTGAGCGCTGCCCTGGTGGCGTGCGAGTACCTGCATGCCCTCCAGCGCTACGCGCTGTCGCTGGCTTCGGGTGATGCAGTCGTCGTGGAGACGGCTGCGCGCCTGTACCTGTGGCAGGTAGCCGATGCGGCCGGGAAAGGCATTGAAGACGCGGAGCCAGTACTCGAAATCAAAGGCGGCGAATAAGGTCGTGTCCAGATTGCCCAGCAGGCGGGGCATCACGGCCTTGAAGAACACGGTGGGCTGGCAGATGAAGCAGCCCTTCTGAAAGGCGGATTTGTCCGGCACCGGGTCGGCGCCCATGGAGGCGCCCAGGGGTGTGGGTAGCGTGGGATAACGGCCCAGGGTTTGTCCGCCGGCATCCATGTGCTCCCCTTCTCCATAACAAAGCATCCAGTGAGGGTGGGCTTCAAAGGCACGAACGGCACGTTCGACGGCGCCGTGGGCGTAGCAGTCATCGGAGTTCAGCCAGCCGATCAGGGTGCCCCTCACCTTGGTCAGTGCCTGGTTGATGGCATCGGCCGGCCCCTTATCGGGGGCCGATTGCCAGCGTAGACGGGGGTCGTCCGCGCTTTTGCGTGCCAGGATCGCCTGAGTGCCATCAGTAGAGCCGCCATCCTGGACGATGAGTTCCAAATGCGGCCAGCTTTGCGACAACACACTATCCAGCGCGGCCTCGATGAACCGCGCCTGATGATAGGAAGGCATGACGATGGAGACGAGGGGACGGTTCACGACCGGTTATTTCGCCTTGGCCTGATGGATGCGCTGCATGTCCGCGGCCAGCCGTTGCCAGTCGGCCCAGTCGCGGGACACCCTTCTGCCCTGCTGCGCCAGGGATTCCAGCATCTGCGGTAACTGCTGGATGAGGGAGCGCAACAGCTGCTGGTCTTGCGGTTGAATCTTTTTCCATACCCCACCATCCATGGCATCGGGCAAGGCAAAGCGCAGCTCCAGTTTGGGGCCGTGATCATCCCGGCTTTCTTCAAACCAGTGCTCGAAGAGTTGCTCTTTCTGTTCCGGCAGTTCCAGTTTGGGCTGGCTGCCGAAATCACCAGGCCGTACCCCCGCGCAGGACAGGCGGAAGCTCCAGGCTTCGGCGTGACGAGTCCCGAAGGTGGGATTCTTCAGCCTGATCCAGAGATGCTCATAATCCGGGTTGACCTGTTCATGCTGCAATTGAATGTGTTCATACGCCAGCTGGGGTTTTGTGTCCTTTTTCCTTCCGATGACACGATGGAGCCAGCCTTGGGACTGTTCCGCCTGTTCCTGTTCGAATGTGCTGAGTTGCTGTTTCAGGCGGCGGGTTTCCGCGGCCAGTTGTTCATTGTCCTTGGTGGCCTGCTGATGTTGCAGGAAATAGTTTTCCAGCTCTTCCTGCACTTGGTGCAGCTGCAGGAGCAGCAGTTCGTTTTCCTGTTGGCTTTCTTCCAGTGCCTTCTCGGCCTTTTGCTGTGGCGCGGAAGCCTGGCCAGGCTCATGGGTGATTTTGGCTGCGGCCTGCTTGGCTTGTTGGAGTGCCTTTTCACTTTCCTGATGCTTGAGGAAAGTGGCTTCGAGTTCTTCCTGTACCTGATGGAGCTGAGCCAGCAGCAGTTCGTTTTCCTGTTTCAACTCACTGAGCTGCCGGCGCTCGTCTTCCGACAGGTCCTGGGCACAGCGACGCTGGTAGTCCTTGAGAATGGAGGCTAGGGGCAGTTCTGCCTGACCTTGCAGAGTACCGTCTTCACCCTTTTCGGCATCCATGTTGGTCAGGGGTTGCTGCGCAGCCTGCAGTTCCTGGTGCAAGGGGGTCAGATTGCCTCCGGCTTCCTGCAGGGTTTTGTCTGCCAAATGACGCGCCAGTGTCAGGGGTGCCGTTTGTCGTGCTCCTGGCAACGCCGGCAATGACTGAGCCTGGGGCATCTGCAGGCCAAACTGCCAACGCTCGTTGAGCTTGTCCAGCAAAGCGGTAGGCTTGATGAGGGCCTGACGGGCATTGACCAGCAGGCAGCGCTCGGGGTTGGCCAGATAGAAGTTCAGCAGGCGCTCATGGTGGCTTCGCCACTGCTCCAGGCAGGTTTTTTCGTCGGGGTCTTCTTCCGTCAGCAGGCAATGGGCCAAGTAGTCTTGAGGATCGCAGGTCAGCAGCAGGAAATGGATGCCGGGCTCCAGTTCGGCCCAGTAGTCCAGTGCCCATAGGCTTCCCTGATCGGCCCAGCCCCAACATGTCTGATGGAGATTGGCCAGCAGCAGATCTGTGGCCACCTCGTCCCACAGACGCCCAAGTGGCTGTTTGCGTTGCAGCACCGGGGCCACCTTGGCATGCCAGTCGGCCATGCTGAGGCGGGCCTGGCGCTCGATGGGCTGGGCCTGAGACAGGCCGCTTTGAAAAAGCAGTCCACTGAGGGTGTTGAATTCAGCATTGGGGGCGCCGGTGATGCAGAGTGTGTTCATGGAGTGAGAAATTCGCTTGGTTATAAAAAAATGGATCAATAATTCTCGAGGGTATGCTCTACGACGCGTGTCGATACCTGGAAATATTCAGCGGCAGCTTCAATCTGATCATCATCGGGAACATCTGTATCCAGCCATTCGATCAGTGCCTCGTGGGGGCATAACAAGGACTGCGCGAAAGCCCGCTGGTATTTTTGACGTGCAGTGCGTGAATGCGTTGAGGGAAGCAGCCTTTCAGACTCATCAAAAGCAAGTGCATCCCCCAGCAGACGGGCAAGCCCGAATCGACGCCCTGTATGTCGGCGCGAGGACAGATTCACCAATATGCCGCCATCCCGGCGCAGCCCGGCATTCCAATTGTATCGGGGGAGTCGGGAACCTTCGGATGTGAGCATGTCTTCGGGCAAATGAAGCAATTCGGATAGACGGTGATCAGCCACAGGATCATTGCCCATCCCTAGAGAGGTTCTTACCTGGGTTGCCATGTCCACTCCGGACTGCCACGGTGGCCGATTCGGCGCATGAAGCGTGGTCGGTGGATCAAGGCCCTCAAGATCGCCTAATGACATCGCGGGAAGGTGGCCTGTGCCCAATGCATCCTCCAGTTCTTCAAGCATTGCCGGCACCTGCCTGGGCGAATCGGCGGCAAGTTCTTCCACAGCCTGTTCGCCAAAACGGGTACCTGCACTGATCAAACGCTGAATCAGTGACTCGGGGCCTTCATTAGGATCAAACCCCATGCGGGCCTCTAGCCGACGCCACAAGGCCCACTCAGGGTCGGCTCGCTCGGCCAGGACTTCGTCCCAGAGCCCCTTGACCATGTGATCTTCAGGCATCATCTGTAAAGCCTGGGCTACACCCGCATCCAGTGCCTGCTCAAATACCTCGGCGTCAACCCACCCTTCTGCGGCATTCAGGAAACGCAGTGGGGCGTTTTCACCCAGGGTGGGTTTGGCACGCAGGAAAATGGCCTGGCCATCCGAATGCATGCAGACATGCGGCCACGCCATCCCGCCTGCTGCGCTGGACAGGCAGTGACTCATGCGCCAGTCGACTGAAGGGGCGCCATGATGCTCGCCCTCCCAGCGCAACCGCCACCAGTTTGCCGCAACCCATTCCACCCATGGAAGGGGATCCATCACGAGGGATCGCTTGACGCGATGCTCATCAAGGAAATCTTCGTTTTCCGTTACATACTGGCCCTCTACGCGAATCGTCAATCGGGCTTTCCCGATGTGGTCAAGCGGTTCGACGTTTAATTCAAACATGGACATCACGCTGCTCCCACCGGGTGAGCACCAACTCCCGAAACGGATCCTGTTCCGGCATCGGGTAGCCATGATAGGTATGATTAACGCCCATAGCCGTCTTCGAAGCGGACGATGTCATCCTCGCCAAGATAGCTGCCGGACTGGACTTCAATGAGTTGCAGGGGCACCTTGCCGGGATTTTCCAGGCGGTGCGTCTGGCCCATGGGGATATAGGTGGATTCGTTCTCCCTCAGCAGGCGCTGCTCATCACCAATGGTGACCAGGGCCGTGCCGCGTACCACGATCCAGTGTTCGGCGCGATGGTAGTGCATCTGCAGTGAGAGCTTTTCACCCGGTTTGACGGTGATGCGCTTGACCTGGTAGCGATCCCCCAGGTCAATGCCCCGGTAACTCCCCCAGGGTCGGTGTACGGTGGTGTGCAGGTTGTGTTCGCCCCGTCCTTCCGCCTTGAGGCGATCAACGATCTTCTTGACGTCCTGGGCCTTGTGACGATCGGCGACAAGCACTGCATCATCGGTGGCCACGACGATCACATCCTCCACGCCGGCCAGGGCCACCATGGCATGGGTGCTGTGCACGTAGCTGTTGCGGGTGTCGTGCAGGAGCACATCACCCTTGGTCGCATTGCCCTGCTCGTCCTTGGCCTCGATGTCCCACAGGGAAGACCAGGCCCCAAGATCGTTCCAGCCCATGTCCACCGGTACCACGGCGGCCTGGTCGGTATGTTCCATCACGGCGTAGTCGATGGAGTCGGCCGGGGACTCGGCAAAGGCCGCGCTGTCCAGACGACAGAAGGTCATGTCCTGGGTGCTGTTTTCCAGGGCCTTGCGCACCGCGGCCAGCATCTCGGGCTGGAATTGTTCCAGGGCCTGCAGGTAGGCGCTGGCCTGGAAAAGGAAGATGCCGCTGTTCCAGGCGTAGTCGCCGGATTCAAGGTATTGGCGGGCGGTCTCCAGGTCGGGCTTTTCCACGAAGCGCTTTACTTCATGAATACCTTCTGCCTCCCTGCCCCAGGCCCTGCCCTGCTGGATGTAGCCATAGCCGGTTTCCGGCGCCGTGGGGGTGATCCCGAAGGTGACAAGCGCGCCCTCACCGGCGGCCACGGCAGCCCGGGAAACGGCCTGACGGAAGGCGGGTTCGTTCAGGATGACATGATCGGAAGGCATCACCAGCATGAGTGCTTCCGGCCCATGTTCGCTCAGACGCAGGGCTGCGGCCGCCACGGCGGGTGCGGTGTTGCGCCCCACGGGCTCAAGCAGGATGTCGCTGGGAGTGATTCCGATCTGACGCATCTGTTCCGCGATGATGAAGCGATGGGCTTCATTGCAAACCAGCAGGGGATCGGCAAACCCTTCACCACTGGCCCGTTTTACGGTGTCCTGCAGCATGGTGGTTTCACCCTGGCCATGCAGGGGTAAAAACTGCTTGGGGTAACCCGCGCGGGACATGGGCCAGAGGCGGCTGCCGGAGCCACCGGAGAGGATGACGGGATGAATCATGGGGTATTGAATTCCTTATCTTTACGCAATTTTTTGCATGGACGTCATGATGTCATTCAGGCGCTGAGCATAGACAGTCCCGCAGTGCCTGGGGGAAAAGTATTCTAACTGACGGGTTGGAGATCGCGGGCTTTCGGCACACTGTGCCATAAGCCTGGCGGCCTGCGGGATATCAGGGTCGGCCCAGTGCTGGCCATCACCGTAGAAATACTCGCCGGGGCCGACCTCGATCAGCCGGTAATCCACTGTGCGGGTGTCGTTGTCGGCGCAGAACACCATGTTGCCGGAGTAACCGGTGGCAATGATCTCCAGCCCCAGCAACTGGGCCTCGGCAAGCCCTCGCCCGAAGCCTTCTGCGCGATGCAGGGACACGAAGCAGTCGCAGCTTTTATAGAGCGAGAGGACTTCGCTCTTACGCAGCTCGCCTTTGATGAGCTGGATGCGATCGTCTTTCTTGATCAGTCGGGAGAGGTGTTTCCAGTCAGGGTGGCGCTGTTTGAGGTGACTCACCTTGATGACCAGCCCTACCCGCTTCTGCGGCTGCTCGGCAAAGGCCTGCAGGAAGGCCTTGACCACGGCCACCGGGTTCTTGCGTGCCAGGGTGGAGTTCATGTCGAAGGAGAAGACGAACAGGTAGGCATCTTCCGGCAGCCCCCAGGCGGCCCGATCCTTGCGAATGAGATGATCGCTGATGTCCACCGGCAAGGGTATGGGCACCACGGGCACCGGTGCCTTGGCGTAGGCCTTGGCGGTGTAGGGACTGATGCCCCAGAGTTCGTCCACCAGGGAGAAGGTGTGTTGCCAGGGTTGCGGCCATTCGGGCAGTTCCCAGGGCCAGAGGCCGATGTTGTAGTGGCCTTCGAGCCATCCAAACCCCCTCTCGGCAGTCATGCGGGCCATTTCGATGCCGGTCATGCAGAAGAGATTGATGGCGTAGTCGAAGCGGTCGGTGATCCAGTGTTCGGCACTGGTATCGCCTTGGCTGACGTCGGCACCGGGTTCCACGTTGACGATGCAGAAGGGGACGCCGGCCTCCTGAAGGGATCGGGCCACGGTACGGATATCTTCCCCGATGCCCAGCTCGCCGCGGGCGTAGCCGATGAGGTTGACGCCAAAGGGGCGGGGGCTGAAATAACCTTTCAGTTCTGGCCTGATGGCCTGGGTGGCGGCTGCATTCAGTGGTGCGATCATGCGATTGATCTGGGCCATGTCAGGTTGACGGCCTGATAAATGATGCTGAAGTTCGCGGGCCAGCCCGTGCAGCCGATGGGAAATAACGGGCAGACCGGCTGCCAGCACCCGACTGGCCTTTGGGCAGGGATGGGGCTGGCAAGCGACAGGCTTGCGGGAGGTGGCGGCCTCGGCCTGCCCCCAGCATTGGACAATATCCTCTACCGCTTGGTGGATGCGCGCCGGGCCTTCGGGGTGCCGGTGGTCCTTCGGTAGAAGCAGTTGTTGCAGGAAGGATTCCGGGGAGGCGAACCCCTGCTCCAGGGCGGCTTGCTGCCAGGGTGGGCAGTGATTCAGACCCATGAGGTCGCGGCCCTCGCGGAAGTACCAGCGTGCGGCCAGGTGTCGCATCTTGCGGTTACCCAGCACCTGGCCATGCCAGTATCTGCTGCGGGTGATGCCGGCCAGGTACATGCCCACGGTGTAGCCTTCCTGCCAGGGGCAACCCTTGAGCGGGGGGAGCGCCATGGGGCGCATCAGTTCTTCATTCCAGGCGTCGATGGAGCGCAGCAGGGCGTACTGGCGCCGCCCCAAACAGGTGCACCAGGCCAGAAATTTCAGATAGACATCCCGTTGCCCCAGGTGAAGGGGAAAGCGCCTTTGCAAGGCCGGGCGTAGCAGCCACACCAGCAGCATGCCACCGTAGAGCCGGGTGGGCAGTGTGAACGGCAGGGTTACGGGTTGGTGGTAGGGGTGCGGAATACCCGGCCCCTGGGCCATGACTGAGGGGGCCGTGTCGTCGGTTGCGGGGATATTCATGCTTCTGATACCGCCAGGCTGATGTGCCTCGGAATCGTGATTTGAGGGCAGGCCCGGCCACTTCCATTACTTGACATCAATATCCTTCTGCAGTCATGAACAGGGGTCTGGTGCTTAGATTAACTCATTTAAGGGCAAGGAGTTAAGGGTATCCCGGATGAACTTCCTGTATATTCCAGTGCCAGGACACTTCTCCCGCCATACTGATTAAAAGACTCATCCCATGCCACTGGAAGCCTGGTTCACCGCCGCCATTGTGGTCGGCATGCTGTCGGTGCTCACCCTCACCCGGGCGGCGCCGGATCTCGTCTTTTTCGGGGCGGTGGTGCTGTTGCTGCTAACCGGCATCATCTCCCCCGGCGAGGCCTTCGCCGGGCTGTCCAACCAGGGGGTGATCACGGTGGCCGCGCTGTATATCGTGGTCTCCGGGCTGCGGGAGACCGGGGGGATCCAGTGGATCGTCAATCGCCTGCTGGGGCGCCCGACCAACCTGATGCGGGCACAGGTGCGCCTGACCGGACCGGTCGCCATCATGAGCGCCTTTTTGAACAACACTCCGGTGGTGGGCATGCTGATCCCGGCGGTGAGCGAGTGGGCGCGCAAGTTTCAGTTGCCGGTGTCCCGCCTGATGATGCCGCTGTCCTTTGCCGCCATCCTGGGGGGCACCGTGACGGTGATCGGCACCAGCACCAACCTGGTGGTGAACGGCCTGTTGCTGGAGCAGACCGGCGACGGGCTGGGGCTGTTCGACATCGCCTGGGTGGGGGTGCCGGTGGCCCTGGTGGGACTGGCGTTCATGATCCTGTGCAATCGCTGGCTGTTTCCGGATCGCAGACCGGCCATCAGTGAGATCAATGACCCCAGAGAATATACCCTGGAGATGATCGTCGAGGCCGGTGGCCCCCTGGTGGGCCAGACTATTGAGGAGGCCGGTCTGAGGCACTTGCCCGGCGGCTTTCTCATGGAACTGGATCGGGACGGCACTCTAATCCCGGCGGTGTCGCCCCAGGAGGTGCTGCGGGCCGGAGACCGGCTGATCTTCGTAGGGGTGGTGGAGTCCATGGTGGATCTGCAGCGGATTCGTGGGCTGACGCCGGCCACCGATCAGGTGTTCAAGCTGGATGGCCGGCGTTCGGACCGGGCCTTGCTGGAGGTGGTGGTGTCCAATACCTGTCCGGTGGTGGGGATGACCATCCGTGACGGGAAGTTTCGCAACCGTTACAACGCGGTGGTGATCGCGGCGGCCCGCAACGGCCAGCGGCTCAGGGGCAAGCTGGGGGATGTGGTGTTGCGGCCGGGGGATACTCTGCTGGTGGAGGCGGGGCCGAGTTTTCTGGCCCAGAACCGCAATCGGCGGGATTTTTTCCTGATGAGCCAGGTGCAGGATTCGGTGGCGCCGCGCCATGACCGGGCGCTGGTAGCGGTGGGGATCCTGGCGGCCATGGTGGGCAGCGCCACCCTGGGGCTGTTGAGCATGCTGGAAGCGGCGCTGGCGGCGGCGGGGCTGATGGTATTGACCGGCTGCGTGAGCATGTTCTCCGCCCGCAGCAGCCTGGACTGGTCGGTGCTGTTGACCATCGCGGCGGCCTTCGGGGTGGCGGCGGCGATGGAGAACACCGGCCTGGCCCAATCGATCGCCCTGACCCTGACGGGGCTGGCGGGCACGGATCCCTGGGTGAATCTGCTGATGGTGTATCTGGTGACGGCCCTGTTCACGTCGCTGATCACCAACAATGCGGCGGCGGTCCTGATGTTTCCCATCGCGTTTGCGGTGGCGGCGGACCTGGGGGTGAGCGTGCTGCCGTTTGCGGTGATCATCATGTTCGCGGCCTCGGCCAGTTTTGCCACGCCGTTCGGGTATCAGACCAATCTGATGGTGTACGGTCCCGGCGGGTATCGGTTCAGCGACTATCTGCGGGCAGGGATTCCGCTGACGGTGGTGACCGGGGCGCTGGCACTGCTGCTGGTGCCGATGGTGTGGGAGTGGTAGGGGCGGATGATCTTTCTGGTGGAAGAACAGCCCAATCCCTCCTCGGATTTTTTCGTGCTCCCGGCATTGCGGGCCGGGGGGGAAGCCGTCCGGCGTTGCCGGTTCTCGGATATCCCATCCATCGAGGCGCTCCAGGGGGCGACGGTGGTGTTCGTGCGTTACATCCCCCCTGCCTGGCGCCGATTGCTGGAGCATGCCCATGGACATGTCGCGCATCTGGTGCTGTTCATGGATGACGATGTGCTGGATGTTCGGGCTTCGGCGGGCATGCCCTGGCGGTATCGGGCCAAGCTCTGGCACCTGGCGGCACGGCACCGGGACTGGCTGCGCCAACGGGGGGCGAGACTGTGGGTGTCCACCCCTTATCTGCAGCAGAAGTATGCCGACTGGCAACCGGAGTTGGTGCTGCCCTGCCCCGTGCCGCCGCCGGCATCCATGTGCCGGGTGTTTTACCATGGTTCTGCGTCCCATCAGGCCGAGATCCGCTGGTTGCGACCGGTGATGGAGACGGTGTTGGCGCGGGATGAGCGGGTGTATTTCGAGATCGTCGGTGGCCGGGATGTCTACCGGCTGTATCGGGGGCTACCTCGGGTGACGGTGGTGCACCCCATGCGCTGGCCGGCCTATGGGGGGTTTCTGGCGTCGGCCCAGCGGGATATCGGGCTGGTGCCGCAGTTGGATCTGCCGTTCAATCGGGCGCGTTCCCACACCAAGGTGTTTGATATCACGGCCTGTGGGGCGGCGGGGGTGTATTCGCCGGGGTCAGCCTGCGTGGCCGTAATTTCCCATGGGGTCGATGGGTGGGTGGTGCCGCTGGATCAGGCGGCCTGGGCGGAATCGATCCTGGCGCTGGCCGGCGATGAGGCTCTGCGGATGGCGCTGGCGGCGAAGGCCAGGGAGACGGTGGCGAGGCTGGCTGATGGGTACTCCCGTCATGGCCCCCTGCCGTCATCCCAATGATGGCGCCCTACTGTCACTCCCGCGATGCCACTTGCCGTCGCTCCCGCGAAAGCGGGAGTCCAGAACTCCCAGCCCATCACCTGGATTCCCGCTTTCGCGGGAATGACGGATTGATGGATGGCCCCATGCCGACTCCCCCGCAATGCCCCCTTCGTCGCTCCCCCGATACTCCCCCTTGCCGTCACTCCCCGGATACTCCCCTGCCGTCGCTCCCGCGAAAGCGGGAGCCCAGAACTCCCAGTCCATCACATGGATTCCCGCTTTCGCGGGAATGACGGATTCAGGAGCGGGAATGACGGATTTGGGGTATGGAAATGACGGATTGGGATGCAGAAATGATTGATTTTGAAGAGAACGCTTTAGAATCCAGACATCTCCCCCTGCCATAAACCATGCGAGGCACCATGATCCAGAAGCGCAAAGGCATCATCCTCGCCGGCGGCTCCGGCACCCGGCTTCATCCCGCGACCCTGGCTGTGTCCAAACAGCTGCTGCCCGTCTATGACAAGCCGATGATCTACTACCCCCTCAGCATCCTGCTGCTGGCGGGGATTCGGGAGATCCTGATCATCTCCACCCCCCAGGATACCCCACGCTTCTCGCAGCTGTTGGGGGACGGCAGCCAGTGGGGTATTCAGCTTTCCTACGCGGTGCAACCCAGCCCCGAGGGTCTGGCACAGGCCTTCACCATCGGCGCCGATTTCATCGGTGATGATCTCTCCGCCCTGGTGCTGGGGGACAATATCTTCTACGGCCATGACCTGCCGCCCATGCTGAAAAGCGCCATGGAGCGGACCCGGGGCGCGACGGTGTTTGCCTATCATGTGCAGGATCCGGAACGCTACGGGGTGGTGGAATTCGACCGGGACCAGCGGGTGCTCTCCCTGGAGGAAAAGCCCTCGCGTCCCAAGTCCAGTTATGCCGTGACCGGGCTGTACTTCTATGACCAGCAGGTGGTGGAACTGGCCCGGGGCCTGCGGCCCTCGGCCCGGGGAGAGCTGGAGATCACCGACTTGAACCGACGATACCTGGAACAGGGTGAGCTGCATGTGGAGATCATGGGCCGCGGCTATGCCTGGCTGGATACCGGTACCCATGACAGTCTGCTGGATGCCGGGCAGTTCATTGCCACCATTGAGCAGCGGCAGGGCCTGAAGGTGTGCTGTCCGGAGGAGATCTGTTTCCGGGCCGGCTGGATTGATGGGGCACAGCTGGAAACTCTGGCCGCGCCCCTGGCCAAGACGGGCTATGGACGGTATCTGATGAACCTGCTCCAGACGGAGGTGTGATAATGGAGGCAAAGCGTCTGGCCATTCCCGAGGTGGTGCTGTTGACGCCCAGGGTGTTCGGAGATGAGCGGGGTTTTTTTTACGAAAGCTTCAATGCCCGGGCCTTCGAGGCTGCCGTCGGGGTACAGGCTGAGTTCGTGCAGGATAACCACTCACGCTCGGCGAAGGGGGTACTGCGGGGGCTTCACTATCAGTTGCCGCCTCATGCCCAGGGCAAGCTGGTGCGGGTGGTTCAGGGGGAGGTGTTTGATGTGGCGGTGGATATTCGTCGCTCGTCCCCCACCTTCGGGCAATGGGTGGGTGCCGTGCTGTCCGCGCAGAACCGGCGGCAGCTGTGGATCCCGCCCGGGTTTGCCCATGGTTTCCTCACCTTGAGCGAGGTGGCCGAGTTTCTCTACAAGACCACGGATTTCTATGCGCCGGAGTGTGAGCGCTGCATTGCCTGGAGTGATCCGAAGATCGGGATTGCCTGGCCTTTTGAGGGGGAGCCGGTGCTGTCGGGGAAAGACCAGGAAGGCGTGCCGCTGGTGAAGGCGGAGGTCTTTGCATGAAAAGACACCCCCTTCTCCCCCGGGGGGAGAAGGGTCGGGGATGAGGGGAAGTCGAAGCTCAGACCACCTTTCCGGACACCGGTTGGGCACATTTCCCCAGTACCGCCGTGCCGGGGCGCAGATTGCGCTGCTGACGCCGTTCCCGCGCCCGGTCCAGATCCGAGTCCGTGGCAAGCGCTTCCGCGCCCAATAGTGGCGGCCAAGTGACGCCGGTATGTCCCTTCAGGCCCGGCAGGGGCTGATAGAAATTCCCGTTGGCCTGGTTATGGGCCAGCAGCCAGGCACGAAACCGCTTGAACAACGCCTTGTCCACTTCCCCGGGGTTGTTCCAGAAACTGTGCAGGGTACCCTGATGGGTCAGCCCCGGCATGTGATAAACCGGGTCACCCAGTACGCACACCGGGGTGCCGTGCAGGATGGAAGACAGGCCCACGGTGCTGTTGATGACCACCGTGCCGCGGGCGCGCTCCAGCAGCATGGGCAGATGGACGTCGTGCACGTAGTCAACCCGCCCCTGGAGTTGATACTTGGCGGTCAGACGGCGGATGAGCGGGCCATATTCCCGATAGCCCCGATCCATGGGGTGATGCTTGATGACCAGGCGCTGATCCGCCGGCGCATGTTCGGCGAAGGAGCGCATCACGTCTTCGATGAAGGTCGGGATGTCGCGAAAATCGGAGTGGACCCGGATCTGGGCATCGTTGTGGGTCTGCAACGGGACCAGGAAGAAACTCCCCGCCGGGGCGTCCTGGAGTGACTGGGCCACCTTGCGTTCCCGTAGCTTGAACCAGTGTTTGCGCCACAGGCTCCGGGTCCAGACAAAGGCCTCGGACAGTGGATGCAGGGGGCGATGGTGCTCATAGCCGGGAAAGCGACGGATCAGGACATGGCTGGCAATGGAATAAAGCGTGGCATAGATGCCCGCCCACAGCACCGGCCAGGTGGCGCGGGCCCAGGTGGCCGTTTCCACCTCGTGAGGGGCGAAACGACGGTAGTGATCCGGGTCCCGCGGCAAGGAGGAGTAGCTGTTCACCCCGTCCTGCTCCAGGGTGATGTGATCCGGACGCAGGTACCCTTCCTCGAATACGTACAGACGGACCTTGAGAAAACGGATGACGTGGGGCACTACGGCATGATAGGGACGGCAGTCACCGAAGAGCATCACGGCATCGTAACCGCGATCCGCCAGCAGGCCGGCCAGGTAATCCGGCCAGTCCTTGAGGGTGCCGCGATAATTGATGGCACGGAACGGATAGAACAGCTGGTCGCCGGCACAGAAGTTGATCTTGTCCACTTCGGCTCCGGCAGCCTCCAGATCTTTTCTCAGGCGCCAGAAGAAAGGCCCCATGGGCCCCTGCAGCAAAAGTACACGCTTGCCCGAAAATTGCGACAGCACGACGACCTCTCAACCGTTGAGAATAGGAGCCGCGGGGATTCCGACCGGCCCTCGATCCATGGAGGGTAAAATTTGCCGACAGTATAGCATCCTGATCCGAAATGGTGCTTTGCAGTGCACCACAGAATTGGGTTTTCTTTTTCATCCCCGGCTGGATTCCCGCTTTCGCGGGAATGACGGATCTGATGCCTGGACGCCCGCCTGCGCGGGAATGACGGATCTGATGCCTGGATGCCCGCCTGCGCGGGAATGACGACCTGCCGAATGACTTCTTCACTCGTCACTCCCGCGAAAGCGGGAGCCCAGAACCCTCGGTCACGGGAATGACGGCCTGCACGAAGGCATTTGGTGAGCACAACTTGACCCCTTGCAGGGATCAGGTTAGAAACCTGCCTTCGTCCACGGGGTGAGAGAAACGTCCATGTTGAAAGGATCCACCTGCCGGGCCGGCTTGCGCGGGACTTTATCCTTCTCCAGCCAACACCTTGCCACCGCCCTGCTCTGCTGCCTGCTTGTGGTAAGCGGGCTATGGCATGGACCCGCCGCAGCCGCCGACGCACCGGCTCGGGATCTGACCCTGTACGCCGGTCAGGGGGTGGACTCGGATCTGCTGCAGATGCCCAAGAAGCTGGTGGATGGCTCGCTGGATTATGAGTCCAGCTATTTTACCGCCCTGGGCTTTCGTCAGCAGACCCCTACCCCGGATTTCATCGACACCGCCTTTGGCTGGATCGGGGTGTCCGGGGTGACCACCGGCGCCGAGGCCATTGTGGTCAGGCATTATGGATTGCAGGACAACTGGGAGCTGAATGTGGCCTATGTGCTGGCCAGCCCCCAGGGAGAACTGGGGCCTGTGCGACTGCGGGCGGCGATGAGCCTGGGGCTGTCCTATGCCTTCGGCAATCCGGCCTATGAGGATGGCCCCAAGGATGACCCGGAGCGGCGTTACCGTTTCCAGAATTACAATGGCTACGAAGTGGAATGGGGGCTGGTGAGGTATCCTCAGTTGAGCTTCATCACCCGGGTACATCACCGGTCCGGGATCTATGGTGTGATTGCCCCTCGGCGGGTAGGCTCCAATTTCGTGACCTTCGGGCTGCGGTATCACTGGTAAACATCAGGATTTGATCCGACCCATGCGCAAAACCTTTCTCGTCACCGGCGGCGCCGGTTTCATCGGCTCCGCCGTGGTCCGTGAGCTGATCACATCCACCGATCACCGGGTGGTGGTGGTGGACAAGCTCACCTATGCGGGCAACCTGGAATCCCTGGCCCCCGTGGCCGACAGTGACCGCTATCACTTCATCCATGCCGACATCTGCGATGCCCGGGCCATGGCGGCGGCCTTTCGCGATCACGCGCCGGACATCGTCATGCACCTGGCGGCAGAGAGCCATGTGGATCGCTCCATCGACGGCCCGGCGGCCTTCATCGAGACCAACATCGTCGGTACCTATACCCTGCTGGAGGCCGCCCGCGGCTACTGGAAAGCCCTGCAGACCGACCGGCCCGACAAGGCCGACGGGTTCCGCTTCCATCACATCTCCACCGACGAGGTCTACGGCGACCTGGAAGGCCCGGACGGCTTGTTCACCGAAACCACGCCCTATGCCCCCAGTTCCCCCTACTCCGCCAGCAAGGCCGGTTCCGATCACTTGGTGAGGGCCTGGCAGCGCACCTACGGCCTGCCGACCCTGGTCACCAACTGCAGCAACAATTACGGTCCCTACCACTTCCCGGAAAAACTCATCCCGCTGATGATCCTCAATGCGCTGGCGGGCAAGCCCCTGCCGGTCTACGGCGACGGTGGTCAGATCCGCGACTGGCTGTATGTGGAGGACCACGCCCGCGCCCTGATCCTGGTGGCCTCCCAGGGGCAGCCCGGCGAGACCTACAACATCGGCGGCCATAATGAAAAGACCAACCTAGAAGTGGTGCATACCCTGTGTGACCTGCTGCAGACGGTGCAGCCCCCCGCCTTCGGGGGTCATTATCGAGACCTGATCACCTTCGTGCAGGACCGCCCCGGCCATGACCGGCGCTATGCCATCGATGCCGGCAAGATCGAGCGGGAACTGGGCTGGACACCCCGGGAGACCTTCGAATCCGGCCTGGGCAAGACGGTGCGGTGGTATCTGGACAACGCCTCCTGGTGGCAGCATGTGCTGGACGGCAGCTACCAGGGAGAACGACTGGGGACCGGCGTATGAACATCCTGATCCTGGGTGCCACCGGCCAGGTGGGTTTTGAACTGCTGCGGGCCCTGTCTCCGCTGGGATCGTTGATCGCTCCCACCCGTGCCCAACTGGACCTGTCCAGTCCGGATGCGGTGGCCGGGGCCTTGCGGGCCATCCGTCCGGAACTGATCGTCAACGCCGCTGCCTGGACGGCGGTGGACGCGGCCGAGACGCAGCGCGAGGCGGCCTTTCGCCTGAATGCCGAACTGCCGGAACAGCTGGCCTGCTTTGCCGCCATCGCCGGCATTCCGCTGATCCACTATTCCAGTGACTATGTCTATCCCGGCGACGGGGATGCACCCTGGCGGGAAGACAGTCCCACCGGGCCCCTGTCCGTGTACGGGGAAAGCAAGCTGGCGGGGGATCAGGCGGTGATGACCGGCGGGGCCGCTCATCTGATCTTCCGCACCAGTTGGGTGTACAGCGCCCGGGGCAACAATTTCATGAAGACCATGCTGCGGCTGGGCCAGGAACGGGACAGCCTGAAGGTGGTGAATGATCAGATCGGCGCGCCGACCCCGGCCCGTCTGATTGCCGAGGTCACCGCCCTGGCGGTCTACCGGCGGCGGCTGGGGCGGGGCATCGAGGGGCTGTATCATCTGGCGCCCCATGGGGAGACCAGTTGGCATGGGTTTGCCTGCGAGATCTTCCGACGGGCGGCAGAGTCGGGGATGGCATTGAAACTCACCCCGGCCCAGGTGGCGGCGATCCCCAGCAGTGATTACCCCACCCCGGCACGGCGGCCGGGCAATTCGCGGTTGTGCGTGAAGAAGCTGGAGACCGATCTGGGCATCGAGCTACCCCACTGGGAGCCGCAGTTGTTGCTGACTCTAAGGGAGCTTTGACGACTCACCCTCCCTGCGAGCTGTAGCCCTTTTCTTCCCGCCCGGTTTCCGGCGGCTCACCGGCGCCCTGCTCCGCCAGACGCCCTTCCAGGGCGCGGATCGCGGCGTCGGTGGAGGGGAACATGAACCCCTCCCCCACCTGCTCATACAGACCGGTGCGCTTCATCACCTCCACCACCTGGGGCTTGAGACCGGCAAACACCAGACTGATGTCCCGGTTGCGCAGCCGCCAAATCAGATTGCGCACCACTTCCTCCCCCGAGGCATCCAGCTCATTGATCCCGGAGGCGATGATGATCACGTAACGGGCCTTGGGGTGACGCGCCAACAGGCCCAGCATGGCGTCTTCGAAATAGGGCACGTTGGCAAAGTACAGCGAACCGTCGAAACGAATGATGCAGATGCGCTCTTCCTCACCCTTGCCGTGGATGCGGGCATCCGCCAGGGTGCCCTCCGGGGTGCGGGCCAGTTCATACACCCGGGGATGCATGGTCCGGTACAGATACAGCACCAGGGCCAGACCGGCGCCGATCAGGATGCCCTTGTCCAGGCTCGGTGCCAGGGCCAGGGTGGCGGCAAAGGTGACCAGGGCCGCCATGCCGTCATGCCAGTGGGCCGCCCAGGACTGGCGCAACCCCCGCAGGTTCAGCAGGCTGGCCACGGCCATGATGATGATCCCCGCCAGCACCGCCTGGGGCAAATGGTACAGCCAGGGGGTGAAGAACAGGATCACCAGTAGCACCAGCAGGCCGGTGAAGATGGAGGACATGCCGGTACGCGCCCCGGAGGCCAGGTTGATGGCCGAGCGTGAGAAGGAACCGCTCACCGGATAGGCCTGACTGAAACTGCCCACCACCTTGGCCAGCCCCTGGCCGATGAGTTCCTGGTTGGGGTCGATGCGCTGGCCGGTGCGGGTGGCCATGGCCTTGGCAATGGCGATGGCCTCGGTAAACCCCACCAGGGCGATGACGAAGGCAGTGCTCAGTAATGCCGTCACCATGTCCCAGCTCAGCTGTGGCAGGGCCAGGGGCGGCAGGCCGGCGGCCACCTGCCCCACCACGTGACCCCCGCCATTGAGATGGATGAGATTGTCGCGCACGGCGGTGATGCGCCAGACGGGACCTTCCGGTGCCAGCCCCGGTGGCAGCTGATCGGCCAGGTAGAACCCCGGATGCTCGCCCCCGGCCCGGCGCAGGGGCAGCCCATGGAGTTCCCGCTGCAGGTGGCTGATGGTCTCGGCCCGACGCCGGCTGTCGTAGATGAGCACATCCACCTGATGGCGATGATTCAGGGCCTCCATGGGCGGCAGTTCGTCCAGGGTCTTTTTCAGGGTGCGGATCTGGGCATCCTCGGTCCTGAGTACCGTTTTCTGGGTATCGAGTTGGATCACCAGTTCCTGCACCTGGCCGGAGCGGATGTCTTGCAGGGTGATGGACTGGGTCTTCTCAAAACCGACGGCCCAGCTGATGACCGTGGCCATGACCACCACCACCAGCACCCCGGGCACCCGGGGAAAGCGCCGGCGCAGCCCCCACATGGCGAGCATCGCCCCCAGGCCCATGGCCAGGGTGGGCAGATGGGCCTGGGGGATCTGCATCAGCATGGCCCCGATGTCCTGCAGGAACACCCCGCCGGAGATCATGGGTACGCCGAGGATCTGGTTGACCTGGGAGAGCACGATGATGATGGCGGCGGCGTTGGTGAAACCGACGATGACCGGGTGGGAGATGAAGCTTACCAGGACCCCCAGTCGCAGTAGCCCCATGCCCAACTGCAACAGTCCCACCAGCAAGGCCAGGCTGATGGCCAGAGTGATGTATTCCATGGAGTCCGGGGCTGCCAGGGGGATCAGCGCCGAGGCGGTGAGCAGGGAGACGATGGCCGCCGGACCGGTGGCCAGTTGGCGGGAAGAGCCCCACAAGGCGGCCACCATCACCGGCAGGAAGGCGGCATAGAGTCCGTAGACGGCGGGCAGTCCCGCCAGCTGGGCATAGGCCATGGACTGGGGAATGAGCACCATGGCCACGGCCAAGCCCGCCATCAGGTCAGCCCGCAGGCTGCCGAGGGTCATGGGAAACCAGGTCAGGAAAGGAAACAGGCGTTTGAGGAGGGGCGAGGGGCTGGGGGGCATGGTCCTGAGAGGGTTGGATGCTCAGTTCATGCCAAAAAGTTTAACACTTATAACTCGTCACTTCCCGATAAAGCCTTTTTGGATGTTCTGCGTCAGTGATTCCTGGATCCCCAGACATCCCCAGGCCCTCAGGCGTCATTCCGGACCCTCAGGCGTCATTCCGGACCCCAAGAGGTCATTCCGGACCCTCAGGCGTCATTCCCGCCCCCATAGAAGTCATTCCCGCGAAAGCGGGAATCCACGTCAGGGAATCCACCCTGATCCTCATTCAACAAACCATAAGCTATAACTTATACATACAATCATCATAATTGATTATCTATTATACCCATAGATCATGTAGTCTCTTTTCCATCGAGTTTCGGTACGCTTTACCCACGACCCGGCTTGACCCGGGACGTGGTTCAAAACATCAAGCCCAAAGGAGTCGATGATGGCAGTCAAGACCTACAGTGCCGGTGTGAAAGATTACCGCCAGACCTACTGGACCCCGGAATACACCCCCCGGGATACCGATATCCTCGCCTGCTTCAAGGTGACCCCGCAGCCGGGCGTGGATCGCGAGGAAGCCGCTGCCGCAGTGGCCGCCGAATCCTCCACCGGCACCTGGACCACCGTGTGGACCGATCTGCTCACCGACCTGGATCACTACAAGGGTCGCGCCTACCACATCGAGGACGTACCCGGTGACGATGAGTGCTTCTACGCCTTCATCGCCTACCCCATCGACCTGTTCGAGGAGGGCTCGGTGGTGAACGTGTTCACCTCCCTGGTGGGCAACGTGTTCGGTTTCAAAGCCGTGCGCGCCCTGCGTCTGGAAGACGTGCGCTTCCCCATCGCCTACGTGATGACCTGCGGCGGCCCGCCCCACGGTATCCAGGTGGAACGGGACATCATGAACAAGTACGGCCGGCCGCTGCTGGGCTGTACCATCAAGCCCAAACTGGGTCTGTCCGCCAAGAACTACGGCCGCGCCGTGTACGAATGTCTGCGCGGCGGCCTGGACTTCACCAAGGACGATGAAAACGTCAACTCCCAGCCGTTCATGCGCTGGCGCCAGCGCTTCGACTTCGTCATGGAGGCCATCAGCAAGGCCGAGATGGAGACCGGTGAGCGCAAGGGCCACTACCTGAACGTGACCGCCCCCACCCCGGAAGAGATGTACAAGCGGGCCGAGTACGCCAAGGAAATCGGCGCCCCCATCATCATGCACGACTACATCACCGGCGGTTTCTGCGCCAACACGGGTCTGGCCAACTGGTGCCGCGAGAACGGCATGCTGCTGCACATCCACCGCGCCATGCACGCGGTCATGGACCGGCATCCGCGCCACGGCATCCACTTCCGGGTATTGGCCAAGATCCTGCGCCTGTCCGGCGGCGACCACCTGCACACCGGCACCGTGGTGGGCAAGCTGGAAGGCGACCGCGCCGCCACCATGGGCTGGATCGACCTGCTGCGTGAATCCTATATCAAGGAAGACCGTTCCCGCGGCATCTTCTTCGATCAGGACTGGGGCTCCATGCCCGGCGTCTTCGCGGTGGCCTCCGGCGGCATCCACGTCTGGCACATGCCGGCCCTGGTCACCATCTTCGGCGACGACTCGGTGCTGCAGTTCGGTGGCGGCACCCTGGGCCATCCCTGGGGCAACGCCGCCGGCGCCTCCGCCAACCGGGTAGCCCTGGAGGCCTGCGTGCAGGCCCGCAACGAAGGACGTGAACTGGAGAAGGAAGGCAAGGACATCCTCACCGCCGCCGCCCAGCATAGCCCCGAACTCAAGATCGCCATGGAAACCTGGAAAGAGATCAAGTTCGAGTTCGATACCGTGGACAAGCTGGACGTGCAGCACCGCTGAGCGGCCTTGCCGGGGGCGGCCGTCGAGCCGCCCCGCCCCCCAGACACTGAACAGAGGATAAGACCATGTCCGAGATCCAGAGCTTCAATCAGTCCGAAAAGTACGAGACCTTCTCCTACCTGCCGCAGATGACCGCCGACCAGGTGCGCAAGCAGGTGGAATACATGATCAGCAAGGGCTGGAACCCGGCCATCGAACACAGCGAACCGGAAAATGCCTTCGGCTCCTTCTGGTACATGTGGAAGCTGCCCATGTTCGGCGAGCAGTCGGTGGATACGGTGCTGGCCGAAGTGGAGGCCTGCAAGAATGAGCATCCCGATCACCTGGTGCGCGTGATCGGCTATGACAACTTTGCCCAGTGCCAGGGAACGTCCTTCGTCGTCCATCGCGGCGAGTAGGCTTTCTCCTCACCCCAACCCCTCTCCCCCCAAGGGGAGAGGGGCCTTGGTTCTCCGGGAGTGACTCATGCACGACACCATCCGCGATTATCAGATCAAGGAAGAACCCTACTACCGCGCCGTCAGCGATGAGGTGGCCTTGTACGAGGCCGCCTATGCCGTGCGCATGCCCATGATGCTCAAGGGTCCCACCGGCTGCGGCAAGACCCGCTTCGTGGAATACATGGCCTGGAAGCTGGGCAAGCCCCTGATCACCGTGGCCTGCAACGAGGATATGACCGCCTCGGATCTGGTGGGCCGCTACCTGCTGGATGCCGACGGCACCCGCTGGCAGGACGGCCCCCTCACCCTGGCCGCCCGGCACGGCGCCATCTGCTACTTGGACGAAGTGGTGGAGGCCCGTCAGGATACGGTGGTAGTGATCCATCCCCTCACCGACAACCGCCGGGTGCTGCCGCTGGAAAAGAAGGGCGAACTGGTGCGCGCCCATCCCGACTTCCAGCTGGTCATCTCCTACAACCCCGGCTACCAGAGCCTGATGAAGGATCTCAAGCAGTCCACCAAGCAGCGCTTCGGCGCCCTGGATTTCGAGTATCCGGAAGCGGATCTGGAGGCAGAGATCGTCGCTCACGAGACCGGTGTCTCCACCCAAGTGGCAAAGAAGCTGGTGAGCGTGGCGGAACGGGCCAGGAATCTGAAGGGCCATGGCCTGGATGAAGGCATCTCCACCCGCATGCTGGTCCATGCCGGCTCCCTGATCGCCCGCGACGTGGAGCCCCTGGCCGCCTGCCGCATGGCTCTGGTGCGTCCCCTTACCGACGATCCGGACATGCGCGACGCCCTGGACGCGGCGGTCACCACCTTTTTCTGATGCCCTGACGCGGGAAGAGGAGCAGGCCCATGAGCGTCCATCTGGAAGACTACCCCGAACTGCTGGAAGACCTGGGCGGCCATGCCGTCGAGGTGCTGGAATCGGCCTGGCAGGAAGCGGTGCGCAGCTTCAGCTCCGCGGGCCTGAAAAACTACTACATGGAAGGCGCCCGCGCCCTCCATGCCCTGGGCAAGGGCACCGAACCCGTGGCGGCCTTCGTCCAGGAAAGCCCCGTGGTGGCCCGGGAACTGGGGGAAGACGCAGTGATGGACCTGATCGAGGCCGTCATCAAGCTCTCGTCCAAGACCAGCGGTGCGGTCATCAGCCTGGTGATCGCCACCAGCCCGGTGGCCTCCCGGCGGCTGGCGGACCCCACCCTGTTCAAGGGCTATCTGCGCCTGCTGGACAATCTGGTGGCCCAAGTACCCCGGGGCGTACGGCCCATGCTGGAGCACCTGGACCCGCTGCTCACCCACCTCACCCTGGGCGGCTTGCGCCGCTGGGCCCTGTGGGGGGCCAAGGTCCATGGCCGGGATTTCAAGGCCCAGACCGCCTATTTCGGGCTGGAAACACCCGAATCCCGCTCGGTGTTCCAGAACGAACGGCGCGGCACCTTGTTCGTGGATGTGCAACGACGGATCAACATGTACCTGCGCGCCCTCTGGGCCAGGGACTTCTTCCTGCGCCCTACCAGCGGTGACTTCGAGTCCCGCGAGGGTGTGCGTCCCTTCATCGACGGCTTCACCCTCTACGTACCCGATGCCTATGACGACGCGTTCGGCATCAGCGGCCTGCAAATCTATCGGGCCACGGCCGCCCATGCGGCGGCCCACCTGGTCCACAGCCGCACCCGCATGCCGGCGGATAATCCCGGGGGCCTCACCGGCATGCTGGTGGGCTTGTTCGAGGATGCCCGGGTAGAGACCCTGGCCCTGGCCGTCTTCCCCGGCCTGCGCCAGCTCTGGGTGCCCATGCATGTGAGTGGCCCGGATGACGGTGACGGGACCACCGCCCTGCTAGGCCGCGCCGCCCGCGCCCTGCTGGACCCCGACTACGCGGACCCGCACCCCTTCGTGCAACTGGCACGGGTGCAGTTCGACGCCGCCGCCACAGACCTGACCCGTCACGGTCTGGCCTGGGATCTGGCCCATCGGCTGGCCCCGGCCTTCCCTACCGACGAGCCTTTCAGCAGCCGCCATCATCACATTCCGGTGCTGTACCGGGATGACAACCGCTATATCTGGGCCCTGGGCGAGCAGGAGGATGTGGACCTGATCCGCCTCCGGGAGCAACCCCAGGTGCGGCGCAATGTCACCCTCATGGAGATGGTCAACGGCCTGGACGTGCCCTTTGCCGGGGATGATGCCCAGGAGATCTGGACCCTGAGCACGGAATTCTTCTGCGACGAGGAGGAGACCAGCCTCAACGAGCAGGAGGGCAAGCCGCCGGTATCACCCCCGTTCCATTACCCGGAATGGGATTACCAGATGCAACTGGAGCGTCCCCACTGGTGCACTCTGCTGGAACGCCGTCCCCGGGCCGGAGATCCGGCCGAGATCGACGCAGTGGCGCAGCGGCACAAACCGCTGATCAGCCGCATGAAATACCTGATCGAAGCCATGCAGCCCCAGGGGGTGCAGCGGTATCGGCGCCAGCCGGACGGGGATGAGCTGGATCTGAACGCGGCGGTGGAGTCCCTGGTGGATCTGCGCATGGGGCGGCAGCCGGACACCCGGGTGCATATCCGCACCGAGCGCAAGGTGAGGGACCTGTCGGTACTGGTGCTGATCGACCTGTCCGAATCCACCAACGACAAGGTGCGCGGCACCGACAACACGGTACTGGATCTGGCCCGGGAGGCCACGGCACTGCTGGCGGGGGCCTTGTCGAAGATCGGCGACCCCTTCGCCATTCACGGCTTTGATTCCGACGGCCGGCACGACGTGGAGTATTACCGGTTCAAGGATTTTGACGCCCCTTACGACGACACCGTGAAGGCCCGTCTGGCGGGGATGACCGGTCAGATGTCCACCCGTATGGGCACCGCGATCCGCCATGCCGGGGAGCATCTGCGGCGTCAGCCTTCACGCCGCAAGCTGTTGCTGATCGTGACGGACGGGGAACCGGCGGATACGGACGTGCGGGATCCCCAGTACCTGCGTCAGGATGCCAAACATGCGGTGGAGGAAGTGGCCAAACATGGGGTGTACAGTTTCTGCATGAGCCTGGACCCCCATGCGGATGACTATGTGGAGCGGATCTTCGGGGCGCGGCGCTACATGGTGGTGGATCATGTGGCGCGGCTGCCGGAGACGTTGCCGATGCTCTATGCCGGACTGACCCGATAAGGATTATACTTCGGGCATGACTCCCGAAAGCTTCGCCCTTCCCGCCTACTTCGATCTGGGCGCCGTCTTTGTCTTTGCCCTCTCCGGCGTGGTGGTCGCCATGCGCAAGGGCTACGACCTGATCGGCATGTTCTTTCTCGCCCTGGTCACCGGGGCGGGCGGCGGATTGCTGCGGGACGGGTTGTTCCTGCAACAGGGGCTGCCGGTGCTGCTCACCGACCCGGGCTACCTGGCCGCCATCGGCGCCGCCACCCTGATCGGACTGGTGTTCGGCGAACGGGCCTGGTACACCCGTCGCGGGGTGGCCATCATCGACGCCGCCGGGATCGGCGGCTTTGCCGTGGTAGGCATCGAACGCTCCCTGGAGGCCGGGTTGGGACTGCCCGCCGCCCTACTGGTGGGGGTGCTCAACGGCGTCGGCGGCAGCCTGATCCGGGACGTGATCGCCGGTGATCCGCCCCTGATCCTCAAGCCCGGTCAGTTCTATGCCCTGGCGGTCCTGGTGGGCGGCACCGCTTACCTGGCGATGACCCAGTGGCTGTCGGTGCCGGTGGTGGCGGCGGCCTGGGTGACGATCCTGATCACCTTTGCCCTGCGCATGGCGTCCATCGAATTCAACTGGAGTACCCGGGCGGTGCACCGGGAGGGCCTGGTACGGTACCTGAAGCGGCGCCGACCCTAATCCTTTCCGTCCCGCCGACTTGCCTCGTTGCGCCGGCGCAGATCCAGCAACTTCTCCCGTATCCGGATCTCCAGGCCTCGCTCCACCGGCTGGTAATAACGGGGTTCCCCCATGCCGTCCGGAAAATAGCACTCTCCCGCAGCAAAACCATCCACCTCGTCATGGGCGTACCGGTAGCCCTTGCCATAATCCAGCGACTTCATCAGCCGGGTGGGTGCGTTGCGCAGATGCAGGGGCACTTCCAAGGTGCCCCGCTGCCGAACATCCGCCATGGCGGCCCCGAAGGCCGTATAGACCGCGTTGCTCTTGGCGGCGCAGGCCAGATAGATCACCGCCTGAGCCAGCGTCAGTTCCCCTTCCGGACTGCCCAGGCGCTCGTACACGTCCCAGGCCTCCAGGGCCAGGGTCAGCGCCCGGGGATCGGCGTTACCGATATCCTCACTGGCCATGCGCACGATGCGCCGGGCCAGGTAGACGACGTCGCAACCACCGTCAATCATGCGGCAGAACCAGTACAGCGCCGCGTCCGGATCACTGCCCCGTACCGATTTATGCAGGGCGGAGATCTGGTCGTAGAACAGCTCCCCACCCTTGTCGAAACGACGCAGGCCCTGACTGGTCACCTCCTCCAGGGTCTCCTCCGTAATCACCGGCCCCGCCTCCCCTTCCCGGGCCAGGTCGGCCGCGATCTCCAGCAGATTCAGGGCACGCCGCGCATCGCCGTCGGCCAGTTCCGCCAGCAGGTCGCGCAGGGCTGGGGCCATGGTCAGGTGCCGCCGGCCCAGGCCATGGGTCTCGTCGCCCAGGGCCCGGTCGATGATGGCGCGGATGTCCGCCGCTTCCAGTCCCTTGAGCACGTAGGTACGCACCCGGGACAGCAGGGCGTTATTGAGTTCAAAGGAGGGGTTTTCCGTGGTGGCACCGATGAAGGCGATGGTGCCGTCTTCCACGTGGGGCAGGAAGGCATCCTGCTGAGACTTGTTGAAGCGATGGACCTCGTCCACGAACAACAGCGTAGCCCGTCCCTCGACCCGGCGGGTCTCCCGGGCCTGGTCCACGGCGGCGCGGATGTCCTTGACCCCGGAAAGTACGGCGGACAGGGTGATGAATCTCGCGCCGCAATAGTTGGCGATGAGCCGGGCCAGGGTGGTCTTGCCGGTGCCGGGCGGCCCCCAGAAGACCATGGAATGCAGTCGGTCCTCCTCGATGGCCCGGCGCAGGGGCTTGCCCGGGGCCAGCAGGTGCTGCTGGCCCATGTACTCCTCCAGCCGCCGGGGACGCATGCGATCCGCCAGGGGACGGTCGGGTTCCGGAGTGGAAAAGAGATCCGTCATGGATGCCGGACAGTCGCGGTGCTCAGTTCCTCATCACATCCACTCCGGCCGGCGGCTCGAAGCGGAAACGGGCATCGGGGATGCGGGTGTTGAGCTGCATGTCTTCAAAGCGGATGCGGGTCTGCTGGCCGAACTGGTCATAGAGCACCATCATTCGCACGGTGCGTTCGTCCAGGCCGATGAGGATGCGCTGAAAATCGGTGTCGCCGGAATGGGGGGTCAGGGACAGCCAGCTCAGGCCCTGGTGACTGCCCTCGGAGGCCACCTCGAAGTCCTCCTCCAGCGCCCGGGGCTCGGACAGCAGCATGATGGGCGTACGCCCCAGCACGGCACCCATCTCCTGTACCGTGGCCTGGGCCAGGTCTTCGTCGTAGGTCCACAGGTACTGGCCGTCGGCCACGATCTGCTGGTTGTAGGGGGTCTGGTAGTCCCAGCGGAACTGGCCGGGACGCTTGAGATAGACCTTGCCCTGGGCATGCTGCAGGACCTCGTCCCGCTCGTTGATGACCATCTGTTCGAACACCGCCTCGAAACTGGTCATCTCCTGGAAGAAATGATCCAGTCGGGCACGGGCATCGTCCGCCAGCACCGGCGACAGGCTCAGGCAGGCAGTCAGCATCAGGGCAAACAGGGCTCGCATGGGTCTTGGCATCTCGTCTTCAGTCCTGGGGTGCCGGTGCCAGCACTTCCCGGTTGCCGTTGGATTGCAGCGCGCTCACCACGCCGGCGGCCTCCATGTCTTCGATCATCCGGGCGGCCCGGTTGTAACCGATCTTGAGGCGGCGCTGTACATAGGAAATGGATGCCTTGCGGGATTCCAGCACGATGGCCACCGCCTGGTCGTACAGGGGGTCGCTGTCCTCGCCGGAGTCCACGGGCTCCAGTCCTGGTACGACCGCGGCGCCGGATTCCGGTTCCTCCAGCACATCGTCCAGATAGTCCGGCTCCCCCTGGGCCTTGAGGAAGTCCACCACGTGATGGACCTCGTGGTCCGCCACGAAGGCGCCGTGCAGGCGCACCGGATGACCGCTGCCCGGAGGCAGGTAGAGCATGTCGCCGTGTCCCAGCAACTGCTCCGCCCCCATCTGATCCAGAATGGTGCGCGAATCCACCCGAGAGGAGACCTGGAAGGCGATGCGGGTAGGGATATTGGCCTTGATCAGGCCGGTGATTACATCCACCGAAGGCCGCTGGGTGGCCAGGATCAGGTGGATCCCCGCCGCCCGCGCCTTCTGGGCCAGGCGGGCGATGAGTTCCTCCACCTTCTTGCCCACCACCATCATCATGTCGGCAAATTCGTCCACCACGATGACGATGAAGGGCAACGGCTTGAGTTCCGGCGGCGCCGCCGTCGGGTCGAAGGCGGTCTGCGGGTTGTAGAAGGGGTCCGGGATGGGCTCGCCCGCGGCGGCGGCGTCCTTGATCTTGCGGTTGAAGCCGGCCAGGTTGCGCACGCCCATCTGCGACATGAGCTTGTAGCGGCGCTCCATCTCCGCCACCCCCCAGCGCAGGGCGTTGGAGGCGTCCTTCATGTCGGTGACCACGGGGGCCAGCAGATGGGGGATGCCCTCGTAGACCGACAACTCCAGCATTTTCGGATCGATGAGGATCAACCGCACCTCGTCCGGCCGGGCCTTGAACAGCAGCGAGAGCAGCATGGCGTTGATGCCCACGGACTTGCCCGAGCCGGTGGTGCCGGCCACCAGCAGGTGGGGCATTTTGGCCAGATCGGCCACCACTGCGTGGCCGCTGATGTCCTTGCCCAGGGCCAGGGTGAGGGCGGAACCGGCCTTTTCGAACACCGGCGCCCGGAAGATCTCCGACAGGCTCACCAGTTCCCGTTTCTGGTTGGGTATTTCCAGACCCACGGTGGACTTGCCCGGAATGACCTCCACGATGCGGACACTGATCACCGACAGTGCCCGGGCCAGGTCCTTGGACAGCCCCGAGATCCGGCTCACCTTCAGGCCCGGCGCCGGCTGCAGTTCAAAACGGGTGATCACCGGCCCTGGATGGACCTCGACCACGTCCACCTGGACCCCGAAGTCGCGCAACTTTTCCTCCACCTGCCGGGACATGTGATGCAGGTCTTCCTCGGTATACCCCCCTTCATGCGGCTTGGGGACGTCCAGCAGGTCCAGGGTCGGAAAGGCATCCGGGGGGATCTCGCCGGCGGCAAACAGGGAAGACTGTCGCTTGGGCGCGGAGGGCTTGGGCGGGGTGGTCGGCGTGGGCAACACCGCTTCCAGGACCGGTTCCACCCGGGCCTTGATCTTCGGCGCGGGTTTTTCCGCCTCGCGGGGCTGCAAGGGTTCCTGCAGAGGGGCGATCCGGGGTTCCACCTTGGGCTGGGACCGGGGGCGGGGTTCCTCCTCCCTTGGCGTTGCTGCTCGGACGGCGTTCTCCCTCGCCTCCCGTTCCTTGCGGGCCTGCCGCCCGACATGACGTTCCCGGGCCAGGGCGATCTGTTCCAGGGTCCAGTTCACGCCCTGGAGGGTGTAACGTCCCAGTCGGTCCATCAGGGACAGCCAGGACAACCCCGTGAGCAGGGTCACCCCGGTCAGGAACAGGGCCAGCAGGAACAGGGTGACGCCCAACAGGTGAAAGATCGGCACCAGCCCCTCGCCGATCACCTCGCCCAGGATGCCGCCGGCATTCATGGGCAATGCGCCAGGAAGAAAGTGCAGGGTCGCCAGACCGCAGCCGGCCGTCAGGGTGATGACAAACCCCAGCCAGCGCACCCCCAGGGCATGCAGATCCAGCTCACCGGTATCCTTGCGGCCGCGAAAGACCAGCCAGCCGCTGTAGGCCACCACCACCGGCGCCAGGTAGGCCAGGTAGCCGAAGAGATGGAAGAACACATCGGCAAACCAAGCGCCTGCCCTGCCCCCCAGGTTGGTAACCTTCATGCCGGTCCCGGTTTGGGACCAGCCGGGGTCGGTGGGGCTGTAACTGGCCAGGGCGATGAACAGGTAGGCGGCCGCCGCCGTCAGCACCAGCAGGGTACCCTCGCGCAGGGCACGGCGCAGATGGGCGCTGATGGGTCGCGGTGCGGAAGTAGGCTTGCGGGCGGGCTTGTCCGCCGTTTTCTTGGATTTTGCTCTGGCCAATGGTCAGGTCGTGTCAGGGGGCTTGAGTGCGAGATTCAGGGTAAGCGATCAAGTTTAACCCTTTGAAGGGTTTCAAGTCCCTTTTTTGGGACTTCGCGCGGTATTCTACATCTTGCCGAGGACTTGGCGCCGACGGGGCTTCAAAGTAGATTAGGCGGCTCGGATTTTGACCGCACCATCATTACCCCCAGATTGCCCCCAGGAGAAACGATCACCATGACTGCCCCCAGACACTGCCGCCTGCTCATTCTCGGTTCCGGCCCTGCCGGATATACCGCTGCAGTGTACGCTGCCCGTGCCAACCTCAAGCCGGTCATGATCACCGGTCTGCAACAGGGCGGTCAGCTCACCACCACCACGGAAGTGGACAACTGGCCCGGGGACGATCAGGGGGTACAGGGCCCGGAGCTCATGCAGCGCATGCAGCGCCACGCGGAACGCTTCAATACCGAGATCATCTTCGATCACATCCATACCGCCGACCTGAAACAGCGCCCCTTCACCCTCACCGGGGATACCGGCATCTATACCTGCGATGCCCTCATCATCGCCACCGGGGCCTCGGCCATGTACTTGGGATTGCCCTCCGAGGAGGCCTTCAAGGGCCGGGGGGTCTCCGCCTGCGCCACCTGTGACGGTTTCTTCTATCGCGGCCAAAGAGTGGCGGTAATCGGCGGCGGCAACACCGCCGTGGAAGAGGCCCTGTACCTGTCCAACATCGCCGAGCATGTCACCCTGGTCCACCGCCGGGACAAGCTGCGGGCGGAGAAGATCATGCAGGATCAGCTGTTCGAGAAGGAGCGCCAGGGGAAGGTGAGCATCGAGTGGAACCATGTACTGGATGAGGTCCTGGGCGACAACATGGGGGTGACCGGCATGCGGATCAAGGGTGTGCCGTCCGGGCAGACCCGAGACCTGGAGCTGCAGGGGGTTTTCATCGCCATCGGCCACCAACCCAATACCGATCTTTTCCAGGGACAGCTGGAGATGAACAATGGATACATTCGGGTGAAAAGCGGGCTGGATGGTAATGCCACGGCCACCAGCGTGCCAGGGGTCTTTGCCGCCGGGGACGTGATGGATCATGTCTATCGTCAGGCGGTAACCTCGGCCGGTTCCGGCTGCATGGCGGCCCTGGATGCGGAGCGTTTTCTGGAAAGCTGAGGCTTTTCGCGGACAGGCAGTCCCACATTGTGCTCGGAGTCTTCATCATGGATAACCCGGGATTGCTGGAATGCCGCATCAGCGATGACCTGTCCGCCCTGCCCGCTTCACAGTGGGATGCCCTGGGCGGGCGGGATGAGCCCTTTCTCAGCCATGCCTTCCTCTGTGCCCTGGAACGCCATGACTGCCTGGGTAGCCGGTTCGGCTGGTATCCCCGGCATGTCACCCTGCGCCAACCGGGCGGTGAGTTGGTCGCCGCCCTACCCCTCTACATCAAGACCAACAACTACGGCGAGTTCGTCTTCGACTGGGCCTGGGAACAGGCCTGGCAGCGTTCGGGACTGAACTACTACCCCAAGCTGGTCTGCTCGATCCCCTATACCCCGGCCACCGGCCCCCGCCTGCTGGTCCACCCCGACCATGACCGGGAGGCGTTGCAACAGGTGCTGATCCAGCAGGCCATCGAGCTGACCCACGCCGGCGAGTTGTCCGGACTGCATGTGCTGTTCCCGGAACACAGTGACAGCCGGGCACTGCAGGCGGCCGGCCTCACCCTGCGCATGGGCTGCCAGTACCACTGGCATAATGAGAATTACCGGGATTTCGACGATTTTATTGAACGTTTCAGTGCCAAGAAGCGCAAAAACGTCCGGCGTGAACGGCGGCGCGTACAGGAACAGGGGCTGGATATCCGGGTGCTGCACGGTGATCAGGTGAGTGAAGACTTGTGGGCCGTGTTTCATCGCTTTTACGTGAGCACCTTCGAACGCAAGATGGGGATTCCCACCCTGAGTCCGGGCTTTTTCCGGGAAACCGGCCGTACCCTGGGACGACAAGTGGTCATGTTCCTGGCGGAGGAAGACGGCGAGCCGGTGGCGGCGGCCCTGTGCTACCGGGGCAAGGACACCCTCTACGGCCGCTACTGGGGCTGCATTCGGGATTACGACGCCCTGCATTTTGAAGCCTGTTACTACCAGGGCATCGACTACTGCATACAACAGGGTCTGGCGAGGTTTGAGCCCGGTGCCCAGGGAGAACACAAGATCAGTCGGGGGTTTCTGCCCACCCGGACCTGGTCGGGGCACTGGATTGCCCATCCGGGACTCAGAGGCGCGGTCGCTGCATTCTGTCAACGGGAGCAGGCGGCCATGGCGATTCAATGCGAGCAGCTGATGCGTCTGTCGCCGTTCCGGGTGGAAGCAGACTCCGGCTCGGGTTAGGCTGTGCTTCGGACACCCAAAGGGATCACTGGACCATGTCTGGCAACAATGATATGCATTCCCTCACCTGGCTGCACCCCGGACAGAGCGATGAATCCTTTCCGCCGGTGGACCGCGCCCTGCGTGAACCCAATGGCCTGCTGGCGGCCGGCGGCGACCTGAGCCTGCCCAGGCTGCTCAATGCCTATCGTCATGGCATCTTTCCCTGGTACGAGGCGGGTCAGCCCATTCTCTGGTGGTCACCGGATCCCCGTACCATCCTCTACCCTTCCCAGGTGAAGGTGAGCCGCAGCCTGGGCAAGATCCTGCGCCGGCAACGTTTCCGGGTGACATTCGACCAGGCCTTCACGGAAGTCATCAAGGGATGTGCGGGACCCCGGCACGGGGTCCACGGCACCTGGATCACTTACGGGATGCAGCAGGCCTTCATCCAGCTACACCATAACGGACATGCCCATTCGGTGGAGATCTGGGAAGACGACGCGCTGGTGGGGGGGCTCTATGGGGTAAGCATGGGGCGGGTATTCTTTGGTGAGTCCATGTTCAGCCGGGTGCCGGATGCCTCCAAGGTGGCTCTGGTGGCCCTGTGCCGTCACCTGGACCATTGGGGGTATCCGCTACTGGACTGCCAGACCCCTTCGGAACATCTGACTCGCATGGGGGCCGTGTCCATGTCGCGGCAACGCTTTGTCACCAGACTGCAACAGCTGTGTTCCGTGCCCAGTCGCCCCGGACCCTGGGCGGTGGAGTTGGCGTTGGGGGGATGAGGGAGCGGCCGTTCCAACCGCTCCTGCGGCACCTACTCCTGCCGCTCCGGTTCCGAAAGGGTAATGTTGACTTCCAGAATCTCGCAGTTCCCCTGATTTTCCAGACTCATCTGCACGGCTTCATCCCCGACCTGCACATACTTGCGGATGACTTCCAGCAGTTCCCGGTGCAGGGCCGGCAGATAGTCGGGGCCGGAGCGGTGGCTCCGCTCCCGTGCCACGATCACCTGTAGACGCTCCTTGGCCACCTTGGCACTGCCCTGTCGAGGTGAACGGAAATAATCGAAAATGCCTTTCATGGCCACTAACCCCTGAACAGGCGTCCGAAGAGCCCCTTCTTCTGCGTGGAAAGAAAACGGTGCGGGCGGTCTTCACCCAGAAAACGGGCCACCGCATCACGGTAGGCCTGTCCGGCGTCGGATTCTTCGTCCAGGATCACGGGCATGCCCGCATTGGACGCATTGAGCACCGACTGGGACTCGGGGACCACACCCAGCATGTCGATGGACAGGATCTCGGTGACATCCTCCATGCTGAGCATCTCACCCCTTTCCACCCGCTCGGGTGCATAGCGGGTCAGCAGCAGCCTCGCCGGCAGACCGCCCTCGCCCCGCTCCGCCTTGCGGGTCTTGCTGGACAGGATACCCAGCATGCGATCCGAATCGCGCACGCTGGAAACCTCCGGATTGGTTACCACAATGGCCTCATCGGCAAAATAAGCGGCCATCAGGGCGCCCCGCTCGATGCCGGCCGGGCTGTCACAGACGATATATTCAAATTCCTGACTCAGTTCATCCAGCACCTTCTCCACCCCCGCCTCGGTCAAGGCGTCCTTGTCGCGGGTCTGGGAGGCGGGCAGGATGAACAGGTTGTCCGTACGCTTGTCCTTGATCAGCGCCTGGCGCAGGTTGGCATCCCCATTGATCACATTGACAAAGTCATAGACCACCCGCCGCTCACAACCCATGATGAGGTCCAGGTTGCGCAGACCCACGTCAAAGTCGATGACGGCGGTCTTGCGGCCCTCCAGGGCCAGGCCGGTGGCCAGGGCCGCGGACGTGGTGGTCTTACCGACGCCACCCTTGCCTGAGGTAATTACTACAATGCGTGCCATATAGCCTGCATCTCCTTGAAGATTTTGCGCTAGATTTCCGAAATATCGATGGTCTCACCGGCCAGGGTCACCAGCCTGTTGTCACCCCGTTCGGCATCAAGGATATCCTCCGCGATCCGATAATGTCCGGCAATGGATACCAGTTCTGCATCCAGACGCCGACAAAAAATCTTTGCCCCCACCAGGCCGCGCACCCCGGCCAGGGCCTTGCCCCGCAGGGTGCCGTAAACGTGGATATGCCCGTCGGCCAGCAGTTCGGCCCCCGCCGAGACCGTCCCCAGAACGATCAGATCTCCGCCCCGGGCATAGACCTGCTGGCCGGATCGTACCGGCTGATTCACCACCAGCGAGGCCGTATGCAGCGCCTGTATCGGTGCTGAGTCCTTGTGTGCGACGGGGGGGGACTCATTCGCAGCCTCGGCTTGGGGAGGCTGCGTCGTGCGCAGCGGGAGCTCGCCACCCTTGCTGCCCAGGACGATCAGCGGCAGGGCCGTCCTTGCCGCGATGGACTGAGCCGCCGCCCCCTGCTGCAAGCCGATGAGCTTGAACCCGCGCCGACGCACGATCTCGATCACCTGTGTCAGGGCCTCCTCCGAGATATCCGTCAGGTGCTCCACATCCATCAGCAGCGGCATGTCTCGCATCAGCTCAGGGGCCTCACGCATGCGCGCATCCAGCGCCTCGTTCAGTCGATGCGTATCCGCATCATGCAGGCGAAGAATGGATACCAGGATCATGCGCCCCTTGAGCTCAATGGGCTGGATGGGACTGGGATGAGCATTCATAGGAGTCATTCCGCGAGGGCGGGCCAAAGGGCCTACCGATTCTGAAGACGTGGGTTTGGGATTTAACGCGCCATTGTACCGGTTCGGAAGATTCGACGCGCCGACAACATGTTAATATACTTATAATCCATCCAATAAAGCATCGACCCGAGTCGAGCACACCGGCCTGCCGGCTTAAGCGGATGAGCACTGCGGCCGGCCACCAGCAGGAATGGAGATGAAGCACAGATGAGCAACCAAGACGACAAGCATGCAAAAGATGCGGTTGAGCGCGCCCTGAAACAATCCGGCCTCTCACGCCGGGATTTCCTCAAACTCTCCGGCGGCAGCGCCCTGCTGGCGGGGGCTGCCGTGGGCACCGGCGGCATGATGTATCCGGCTGCCGCCCGGGCCGTCCCCACCAATGCCCGCATCGTCATCGTCGGTGCCGGTGCGGCCGGCCTCTCCTGCGCCACCCGGCTGGCCCGGGAGCTGGATGGGGCGGACATCACCCTGATCGATCGCCGTCAGGATCACTATTATCAGCCCGGACTGACCCTGGTGGGTACCGGCGTATGGCAGACGGAGAAGCTCCTGGATCGGAACCGGCGCTACGTTCCTTCCAGCGTCAACTGGATTCACGACATGATCGCCGAGTATGACCCGGACAATAACCGGGTGGTGACCGAGACCGGCCGTGCCGTCGATTATGACTTCCTCATGGTGGCCACCGGTCTGCAGGTGAACTACACCGCCATTGACGGCATGTCGGAGAATCTGATCGGTCACCGGGGCGTGGGCTGCGTCTATGACAAGCCGGAACTGGCCGAGCGCACCTGGCAACTCATTGATCAGTTCGTGAATGAAGGCGGCGTCGGCCTGTTCACCCGCCCGCGCGGCGACATGAAATGCGCCGGCGCCCCACTCAAGGTCACCATGCTCGCAGAAAGCCGGATGAAGGAACGGGGCACCCGGGATCGCGCCGAGATGCACTATCTGCCCCCCGGTACCGGCCTGTTCTCCCAGCCCCACACCGACGACTTCCTGCGCAAGAACTTCCCCGAGCGGGGTATCCACATCCACTGGGATCACCCCTTGAGGGCCATCGATCCCGAGCGCAAGACCGCCACCTTTGCCACCCCTCTGGGCGATGAAACCCTGGATTATGATTTCATCCATGTGGTGCCGCCCATGAGTGCCCCCGATTCCCTGCGCAACAGTGATCTGGCGGCCCGCGAGGTCCCCTTCACCGGCTGGCTGGAGGTGGACCGTTTCACCTTGCAGCACAAGCGCTATCCCAACGTCTTCGGCGCCGGAGACATCAACGGCGTCCCCATCGGCAAGACCGCGGCCAGCGTCAAGGCCCAGGTGCCGGTGGCGGTGGACAACATGATCCGGACCATCCAGGGCGGTCAGCTCAATCCGGGTTACGACGGCTATACCTCCTGCCCCCTGATCACCGAACTGGGTCAGGCCATCCTGGTGGAATTCGACTACGATCTGAACATGAAGCCTTCCTTCCCCTTCATCAGCCCCTACCAGGAACACTGGGTGCCCTGGGTCATGAAGGACCGTCTGTTGCTGGCCGCTTATCGAGCCATGCTCCGGGGCCGTATCTGAGACGCCCGGTACGACTTTCCGCGGATGAATACATATTTACACCTGAGCACATATTCGGAGGGGAACACAGGGCAAGCCCCCTTCCGTCACTCCCGCGAACGCGGGAGTCCAGAATTTTCAGTCCGTGACTGGATTCCCGCCTACGCGGGAATGACGGCAGGACGATCTGCAACGGGGGCATGACATCCCTGGATTCCCGCCTGCGCGGGAATGACGGCAGGACGATCTGCAACGAGGGCACGGCATCCCTGGATTCCCGCCTGCGCGGGAATGACCGCAGGACGATCTGCAACGAGGGCACGGCATCCCTGGATTCCCGCCTGCGCGGGAATGACCGCAGGACGATCTGCAACAAGGGCACGGCATCCCTGGATTCCCGCCTGCGCGGGAATGACGGCAGGACGATCTGCAACGGGGGCATGACATCCCTGGATTCCCGCTCATGCGGGGATGACTTTTTCAGAACTTTTTATAGAGGAATCGACAATGGCATTTTCAATCCTGGGGTTACTGGCCGTGGTGCTGGAGTTCTTTCGCGGCTGGCTGTGGTTTATCGGGCTGTTCCTGCTGCTGGACTTTGCACTGACCTTCTATTTCCTCAAGCGCTCCACGGGCTGCAAGACCTGCTGGATCCTACCGGCCTATGTGACCGTCGGCTTCGGAGTCTTCATCTTCATACTCTCCATGATCACCCTGCCGACCATCACCAAATCCAGCTGGGCGGCCCTGGCCGGCATTGACTATCTGGCCCTGATCGGTGCCAGCATCGGCTTTGGTGCCCTGTTTGCGATCCTGGCCTTCCCCTTCATGCTGAACCTGCTGGGGATTCGTTCCAGACCCAGACCCGTCAGCCAGGCGACGCGCACCGAGACGCCGCCTCAGCCCCAGGCTGCCATGGCGGAAAAGGCTGCGGACTGAAACCTGGATATCTCGCCTCGGTCGGGTTACGCTTCGGCATCCCGACCGAGACCGAGAGCCGTCCGCTGACGATGAAGATCTCACACCACGACATCAGCCTTCGCACCCAAGCCCCCATCCAGATCATTGATGTCACCCGGCAGGTGAAAGACCTGTTTGCAGACAGCGGCATCCGCAACGGCATCTGCACCTTGATCTCCCGTCATACCACGGCCTGTGTAAACCTCAACGAGCAGGAACCCATGCTGCAGCGGGACATGCTCACCCATCTCAAGCGCCTGGTGCCCCGTGACGGCGACTATCTTCACAACGAAAACCCCGTGGACGGCAGGGACAACGCCCATTCCCACCTCATGGGACTGTTCATGAACGCCTCCGAGACCATCCCCATCGTGGACGGCGCCCTGGTGTTGGGTACCTGGCAATCCATCTTCTTCATCGAACTGGACGGCCCTCGCCCCGAGCGCCATCTGACCGTACATTTCATGGGAACCGACTAAAGCCGATGCAGCCCGCCGACATTGAAGGTTTCTTCGCCGATCCCGCCAATCTGGATCTGGATCGTTACCTGATCCTGGACTACGAACTGGAATGCGTGGGCGACCCGCGCCCGGCCGTGGCCCACCTGTGCAGCGAGCAGTCCACCGCCCAGTGGAAGCGCGTGGACGTGGACGAGGACTTGCGTCCCCGGTTCGCGGCCAAGGTGATCGAGATGGAGGTACTGGAAGAGCGGGAGGCCCTGAGCTACCCGGTCACCCATGCCGGCGAAGGGCGCATCTTTGCCTGCCGGGTACGCATCGCCCATCCCCACGAGAACTTCGGCCCCCGCATCCCCAACCTGCTGTCGGCGGTCTGCGGCGAAGGCCCGTTCTTCACCCCGGGCATCCCGCTGATCAAGTTGATGGACATCCACTTCCCGGAGGTCTTCCTCAGGGCCTTCCAGGGTCCGAAGTTCGGAGTGCAGGGGCTGCGTGAGCTGCTCAACGCCCATGACCGGCCCATCTTCCTGGGCGTGATCAAACCCAACATCGGACTGCCGCCGGCGGCGTTCTCGGCCATTGCCAGCGAAGCCTGGCTGGGCGGCCTGGACATTGCCAAGGACGACGAGATGCTGGCCGATCCGGACTGGTCCCCCCTGGATGAGCGCTGCCGCCATTTGGGCGAAGCCCGGCGCCGGGCCGAGCAGGAAACCGGCACCCCGAAGATGTACATGGCCAATATCACCGACGAGGTGGATCGCCTCATCGAACTCCATGACATCGCCGTGGCGCGCGGGGCCAATGCCCTGCTGGTGAATGCGATGCCGGTGGGCCTGTCCGCGGTGCGCATGCTGCGCAAGCACACCCAAGTGCCCCTGTTCGGGCATTTCCCCTTCATCGCCGCCTTCAGCCGTCTGCCCCACTACGGCATCCATTCCCGGGTGATCACCCGACTGCAGCGGCTGGCAGGATATGACTCGGTGATCATGCCGGGCTTCGGGCCGCGGATGATGACCAGCGACGAGGAAGTCATGGCCAATGTCCGCGCCTGTCTGGAGGACATGGGACCCATCAAGCCCTGCCTGCCGGTACCCGGCGGCAGCGATTCAGCCGCCACCTTGCAACGGGTGTACGAGAAGGTGGGCAGCGTGGACTTCGGCTTCGTGCCGGGACGCGGGGTATTCGGCCATACCATGGGACCCCGCGGCGGTGCCGCCAGCATCCGGCAGGCCTGGGATGCCCTGGCCCGGGGGATGCCCGTGCCGGAGCAGGCCCGGCAACACCCGGAGCTGGCGGCGGCACTCAAGCAGTTTCAGTGAATCCGGTCCCAGAACTGCATCGCCAGCAACTCCAGGTGCTGTGACAGGTCCGCCAGTTCCCCCGCGGCCTGTTCGATCTTGAGGATGGCATCGGCGCTTTCTTCGGCGCTGTGACGGATGTTCGTGACGCTGCGGTTAATGTCCTCGCTCACGGTACTTTGCTGATTCACCGCCGTGGCGATCTGGATGCTCATCTCGGTGATGGCCCCCACGCTGCGGGTAATGGCTTCCAGGGATTCGGCGGCCTCTTCGGCCTGGATCACGCAGCGCTCAGCCTGCTCCCGGCTCTGCCCCATGGCCTGTACGGATGACTCGGCGCCGGCCTGCAATTTCTCGATCGTGTCATGGATCTCCTGGGTGGACTTCTGCGTCCGTGAGGCCAGACTGCGGACTTCATCGGCCACCACGGCAAAACCCCGCCCGTCTTCTCCGGCCCGAGCTGCCTCGATGGCCGCATTCAGGGCCAGCAGGTTGGTCTGTTCGGCGATGCCCTGGATCACCTCCACCACCGTGCTGATCTCATTGCTGCGCGCCTGCAGTTCAAGAATTACCTGGGTTGCCCGGTCCACCTCACGGGAAAGATGACCGATGGCGGCACCGGTTTCCACCACCAATCGGCGCCCGGAGGCGGCGCCTTGATCGGCGTGTTCGGCGGATTCCGCGGTATGGCGCGCACTGGCAGCCACCTCCTGCACACTGGCGGACATCTGGTTCACAGCGGTGGCCACCTGTTCCGTCTCGGCCTGCTGCGCCATGATCCCTTTCCGGGACTTCTCCACACTGGTCACCATCTCCCGGGTCTGTTCGGACAAACGCTTAGCGGCTTCCGCCACACGCCCCACCGCCGCCCCCGTCTCGGCCGACAGCATGCGCAGTGCAAAGTCGATCTCACCGTATTCATCCGTGCGGCCGGTGTAGACAAACTGGCAGAGCGGATTGTGGACCACGGCACGGGCACGCTGCTGCAGACGGGCCAGGGGCGTAAAGGTGACCCAGGCCCATCCCCCGGCCAGCACGCCGAATCCGGCCAGCGGTGCCAGTACCTGCATGCCCGACCCACCCAGGGAAAGCCCCAGCCCCCCTCCCACCACCGCAGCGGCGGCAATCAGCGCCGGCAGACGTACCCGCACCCCGGGCAACGGCCACCTGAGTGCCGGGGGCAGACTGCCGGCCATGACCTGGGCATAGACCGCTTCCGCCCGTTCCACCAGGTCTCTGCCGGGCTTGGTGCGAACGGACTGGTATTCCACTACCCGGCCATCCTTGAGGATCGGGGTGACATAGGCGTTGACCCAGTAGTGATCACCATTTTTGCAGCGATTCTTGACCAGCCCCATCCAGCTTTTGCCGGCCTTGAGTGAATCCCACAGATTCTGAAACGCCGCCGGCGGCATGTCGGGATGGCGCAGGATATTGTGGTTCTTGTTCAGCAGTTCGGCTTCGGTGTACCCACTGATCTCAACGAAGTCCGCGTTGACGTCCGTGATGATCCCCTTGAGATCGGTGGTCGAAAGGATATTGACCTGACTGGAAAAGGTCTTCTCCCTTCCTGTAACCGGTAGATTCTTCTTCATGGAAGCGCTCGGTGATGTAATGGAGGTCGGCTCGGCAAACCTGGAACTATCGCCTGTTTATTGTTTCTTGCTCCAAAAATGCGCCGCAAGCAATCGCAACTCCGAGGCCAGCCCCGCCACCCCCACCGCCAGAGCTTCAATGCTGCGGCTGTCCCGGGCATTGCTGTCGGCGGCCTCCCGGATACGGGTGATGCTGCGATTGATTTCCTCACTGACCACGCTTTGCTCATTCACCGCTGTGGCGATCTGGGTACTCATGTCCGTGATTGACTTCACGTCACGACTGATGGCCTCCAGCGAAACGGCGGCTTCGCGGGCCTGATCCACGCTCTTTTCCGCCTGATGAAGGCCCTGTTGCATCACGCTCACCGACGAACGAGCACCGGCCTGCAACTTCTGGATCATGACCTGAATCTCCCGGGTGGAGTTCTGGGTCCGGGTGGCCAGACTGCGCACCTCATCGGCCACCACGGCAAACCCCCGGCCATGCTCGCCGGCACGGGCGGCCTCAATGGCCGCATTCAGGGCCAGCAGATTGGTCTGCTCTGCAATCCCCCGGATGACCTCCAGCACGGCACTGATCTGGCTGCTGCTGTGCTCCAGGGCCTGAATCACCGAGGTGGCGCGCTTGACTTCCTGTGCCAGATGACGGATGGAGTCCTCGGTGGAAGCGACGACCTGCCCACCATGAGTGGAATTGCCGTCCGCCCGATCCGCCGCCTCGGCGGTGCTGCGGGCATTGTGGGCAACCTCCTGGACGCTGGCGGCCATCTGGTTCACCGCCGTCGCCACCTGATCCGTTTCCGCCTGTTGGCGCAGGATCTGTCCGGAGGCGGCCTGAACGGTGCTGACCATATGGTCGGCCTGAGTTGCCAGGCGGGTGGCGGCATCCGCCACCCGACCGACCGCCGCGCCGCGCTCGGATGCCAGCATGCGCAGCGCAAATTCGATTTCACCAAAGACATCCCGGCGACCGGTGTAGATATATTGGCCCAGAGGATTGACGGCGATGGCCCGGGCCTTTTCCTGCAGTGCCGACAGGGGCTGCACCTGCCACCCGGCCAGCATGAGGGCCAGCACCGTGGCCGGCCCCAGCGTGAACAGAGCGATCGACATCGGCGTCCCCAGCCACAGGGCACCCAGCAGTGCCATCACGCCGGCCAGGGCGATGCCCACGAGCAGGCGCAGACGCACACCCACCACGGGAATTTTCAAGGCAACGGGGGGATTGCCGGCCAGGACACGGGCATAGATTGCCGTCGCCCGGCTCACCAGATCCCGTTGGGGTTGGGTCCTGACTGACTGATACTCCTGCACCACCCCCTTCTGCAGGATCGGCATCACGAAGGCGCTGACCCAGTAGTGATCGCCGTTCTTGCATCGATTCCTGACCATCCCCATCCACGCCCGTCCGGCCTTGAGGCTGGACCACAGGTCCGTGAACGCCTCCGGGGGCATCTCGGGATGGCGCACTATGTTGTGGTTTTTACGCAACAACTCATCTTCGGTAAAACCGCTGATGGCGATGAAGTCATCGTTGACGTAACTGATGGCACCCTTGAGATCCGTGGTGGAAAGAATATTGGCCTTGTCCCCGAAGGACTGTTCCCTGCCGGTGATAGGGAAATTTTTTTTCATTGTGTGTTCGGATTCCGTAGCGGAAGACCAGCTTACAATCAGTACAACTCAAGGATCGCCTCCGGGACCGTCGAGTACTACCCGATGCCGGAGACGATGCCATGACACCGGGTATTACTTGACGGGAACGCCGATGAGCCACTCGTGCAGGAAGAAGGCGAAGATCAGGTAACCCACCAGACCGGCCGCGACCGTGATGGCGGTTCCTTTCAGGTTAGCGGCAGCGATCGTGGAACCCTGAGCCTGATCACGCCGGCGCAGGGAACGGAAGCACAGCACGGACCACACCAGGAAGGCACCGAACAGCAGAATATCCGCCAGCATGCCGTTGGCCAGCAGGTGCCCGAAGGCCCAGGCCTTGACGGCGATGACCATGGGATGCTTCACGGCCGCCTTGATGTGATTGCCCGGCACAAAGGCCGCCGCCAGGATGATGAAGGCCAGCAAAGACAGTAGGGCCGTCACGTGGGTCAGCCACTGGGGCGGATACCAGATGACGATGGGGCTCAGGCGGGCCAGGCCGTAGCCCCAGATGATGAGGATGAAGCCGATCAGGGAGACTGCACCGGCAAAGGCCATCCAACCCTTTTCACCCCATTGTTGGACACGGGCAGTGCGCCAGTCGTCGGCAAAGATACGCAGGGAATGAATCCCCAGAAACATCACCAGACCCAGGATAAGTACGATCACGGTTAATCCTTCCTTTGTTGGATGTTGACGGATGAAAGCCGGGGTATTTTAACCGAGACGGCAACCGGGCATGGGACCATGCCCGGTGGACACCAAACGGAAGGGTGATCAAACGGTCCTGATCACGAGGGCGTGTGATCCAGAAACAGTTCGCCCTCACGCAGATGGAAAACGCCCCCGACCGATTCCGACTCAATGCGCCGCGGCCTGTCTCCGATCCAGACCTCCACGCCGGGGTAGATGCGCTGTCTCACCAGGATGCAGGCACCCTCACTGCGCCCCATCTGGGCCAACAGGCTTTCCTTTCCCAGCTCCAATTCCCGGATATGACCCTGGGCCTCGACCAGGGTATTGTCGGCCCTGCGCAGGAAATCCGCCGCCACCCGCTCCGGATGAAGTTTGGCGAAGTGCAGGCTGCGAGACAATTCCTCCGCCAAGTGGGTCTGCTGCTCAATGCGTTGTTCCAGGGCACGGAACTGATCCCGCAACTCAGGATCGACCCCCGCCACCACCTGGGTATGAGGGGCGGCCGGTGATCCCAGCAGGCGGCACTCGATCAGTTCCCCGGCCCGCACCACACCGCCCACGATCTGTCCCTTGCGCGCCGCCGTGCTACCCACAACGATGGAATAAGTAGCGTTGATCCGGCAATGAAAGACCTGCTCCTGGACCACCACCTGCGCTGCCTGGACCCGGGCATTCTCCAGAAAATGGGCAGTGACCGTGCCGCCGGCCTTGAGCGATGCCGTGGGTCCGGCCTTGCCGTCCTGCTGTTCGTTCAGATGCAGCTGACCCACCACGCCATGCCTGACCTGGATATCCCCACCGGCCTCCAGAACGGCGCCTTCCACCATGCCGTTGACGATGATGTCGCCGCTGGCGGTCACCTTCATGCCGGACACCACATCACCGCGAATCAGTACACTGCCCTCAAAACTGAGATTGCCCGAAGACAGGTCCACTTTGTCGACCTGAAGGGATTCTTCGACGATGACGCCACGAGGCACCACCACGGGTGCCCCGGCGATGGTGGCCACCAGCAGAGCGGGATCATCGGGAGTGGGTGCGACATTGCGCAATACCGCAGCAAACGGGAACTCCCGGCCGGGGCGGGCCGGAATGACCTGACCCAGCAGGTTCGTGCCATGAGTCCCGGAGGTGGCCGGATGTCTGCGCATCAGGGGTGTGCCGGGGCTGACCTGGGGTACCTCGCCCAGGTCCCGGTAATCGGCCCGCCCTCGCTCGTCGATATGGGGCATGCGTCGGCGGGCCTCGGGGATCAGGGATTCAAACTCCGTGTCGCGCCCATGGATCGGGGGCGTGGCCCGGGCAATGACCGCTTCGCTACGTTCCATGCGGCCCGCCTGCACGGTTGCAACCAACGCACCCTCATCCAGGCCATGGACGATGGACTGCTGGGCGATGGCCTGGCGGACAACCTCCTCGTTGACCGCCGCCCCTCCCCTGGGTGGCGTAATCAGCAAGGTGGCCGTGTGCTTGCGGGCGTCCAGGGTCAGTCTGAAACTGCCGTCCATGCGGCGGGCAATGGGAAACTCCCGCTCGGTGAGTTCAGCCTCCGCATCGCCCATGGCTTCCAGCAACACGGCCATTTCCCGTGGGTCAATGGCCCACTCACCAAAACCGGCCTCCGCCAGGGCGGCGGTCAGCCGGGATTCATCCCCATCGTGCCAACGCCCTGGATCGATCCCGCCCACAAAGAGACGACCCGTTGCATCGTCCACGCGAAACGCCAGTCCGGCCGAAGTCATATCTTGTCCTGTGAGCCCGTGTTTATGGAATGAGTCTTAACACCCTCCAGGCAACGTGTCCATGACCTGTCGGACGTAGTAACCTGAATACCAGATGATCATCGATTCGCATACTCAGGAGCGGCGCACCCGGCCGCGCCCGAACTCCATGATCTCATCCGGCAAGGCCTGCAGCGATACGCTGCGATCCACCGCCTGCATTTTGACCGCCTCTCTGGGCATGCCGTAGACCACGCAAGATGCCTCGTCCTGAGCCAGGGTGAGCGCCCCCGCCTCGTGCATCTCCTTCAGCCCCCTGGCCCCGTCATCGCCCATGCCGGTCATGATGATACCCAAGGCGTTGCCCCCGGCACAGCGAGCCACGGACCGGAACAGAACATCCACGGAGGGACGATGACGGTTCACCACCGGCCCTTGGATCACGCTGACCCGGTACTGAGCACCACTGCGCTGCAGCGCCAGATGGAAACCGCCGGGGGCGATGAGGGCCAATCCGGGGATGACCCGGTCGCCATCCTGCGCCTCGCGAACCTCGATGGCACAGAGGCTATTTAGCCTGGCAGCAAAGGCGGCGGTAAATTTTTCCGGCATGTGCTGGACCACCACCAAACCCGGTGTGGTACGGGGAAGACGTGTGAGCAAGGATTCCAGGGCCTGAGTCCCCCCGGTAGAGGTACCGATGGCCACCACCTTGTCGGTGGTCTTGTACAGATGAGCGGACTCATTCGCGGGCATGGCCGCGTCCACGGGCGGCTTTTGAGATCCCCCCTGCGACACCATCGGTTTGCGCAGCCGGGCATTGGCCGCCGCCCTCACCGAGCGGATCAAGGAGTCCCCCGCGCCCATCAGAAACTGTTTGAGTCCAACGGTGGGCTTGGTCACCACCTCAACGGCACCGGCCGCCATGGCCTGCATGCTCACCCGGGCACCCTTTTCCGTCAGACTCGAACAGATCACGACCGGCGTGGGATGTTCGATCATCAGTTTCTTCAGGAAGGTGATGCCATCCATCCGAGGCATCTCGATGTCCAGCACCAGCACATCGGGCCACTCCCGATTCATCTTCTGCAGGGCAAAAATGGGATCGGCGGCTGTGGCGATCACCTGAATATCCGGTGCGGCGGACAGCACTTCGGAGAGGACCTGTCTGACGGTGGCGGAGTCATCCACCACCATCACCCGGATTGTCTTCATCATTTCTCGAATCCCAGGCGTACTTTACCGGGGTGAACGTAAACATCCTGCATGCCGGCGTTTTCTTTCGTGATCATCATGCGGAGACTTTCTGATAAACCGCCGGCGCCTTCTGCACCAGCTTGTGGTCGATACCGTTCAGGGTTTCGGAATGACCGACAAAAAGCCATCCACCGGTGCGCAGACGGCGGATCAACCGGTCCAGCACCTGCTGCTTGGTCTCCATGCTGAAATAGATCAACACATTGCGCAGAAAGATGACATCAAACTCTCCCACATCAGGGAGGACGTCATTGAGATTCATCGGCACAAACCGTACCTTTTCACGGAGCTTCGGGTCCACCAGCAAGTGCCCCGCATACTGCCCGGTTCCCTTGAGGCAAAATGTCTTCAAATAATGCTCGGGAATACCATCGGTACGGGTCATTTCGTAAAGTCCCCGACGGGCCTTGTCCAGAACACGGTGACTGATGTCGGAACCCAACACCTCCCAACCCTGCCAGCCCAGGATGTCCGCACAGGACATCGCCATGCTGTAGGCCTCTTCGCCGCTGGAGGCCGCTGCGCTCCAAAGCCTCAGCAACGGCGGCGAGGGGCGGCTGGTTCGATCACGACGGGGGCTCAGCACATGCTGTTGGAGCCAATGGAAGTGGCGCGGCTCACGGAAGAAGTACGTCTCGTTGGTGGTGAGCAGGTCTACCGCCAACTGGCGCTCGGCTGGATGCAGTTGCAGGAAACGATAATACGCCGTGAAGCTGGCCACACCATGATGCTCCAGCCGCTTGGACAGCCGTCCCTGCACCAACGCCTTCTTGGCGGGGGACAGGCTGATGCCCGCCAACTGGAAAATCAAACGCCGGAACTGGCCGAACTCATGATCCTTAAGTTCAATATCAGCCATGACAAACACCGGGGATAACCAGGCTATGCCCGGCTATCCGGCCCGAAATGAGTAGCCCCGGAAGGTAGAGAAGGCAGCTCTCCCACCTGGGACAGCAGCTGCATCTCTTCGCTGGAAAGAATCTGATCCAGCCGCAAGATGATGACGAAATCCTCTCCCACGCGGCCCATGCCCTGGATGAAATCGGTCCGTATCCGAGCCCCGAAAGTCGGCGGCGCCAGGACGTCGGCATCGGTGATTTCCAGCACTTCGTTGACCGCGTCCACCACCAGCCCCAGCACATGGGTCTCTTCCTGGGCATCCGTCAGTTCAACCAGAACGATACAGGTGCGTCGGTTGATCTGACTGGCGTTCTTGCCGAAACGACGGGCCAGATCAATCACCGGCACCACGGCACCGCGCAAATTGATCACCCCGCGAATAAAGTCCGGCACCATGGGTACGGAGGTCACCTTGTCGTACTCGATGATCTCCTTGATGTGCAAAATGCCGATCGCGTAGGTGTCCCCCTTGAGCATGAACGACAGATATTGCCTGAGGACGTCGCCCGCCGGATCCGGCGCCTGTTCCCTTGGTTTAAGTGCCTTCATCCTGGCCCCCTAAAAACGCACGAACTCGTTTTCATCGACAGGCTTCTCCAGATCACGATGATGACGAGATTCCTTGGAACGGGGCGGCTTGCCCGAGGATGACACCGGGCGGGCGGTCTTGCGTGGACTCTGAACCCGCTCCGAACGATCGTCACCCAGTCGGAAGAACCCCATGCTGCTCTGCAGTTCCTCGGCCTGACTACTCATTTCCTCGGCGGTGGCTGAAAGCTCTTCCGAAGCGGCGGCACTTTGCTGAGCCACCGTGTTGAGCTGGGTAATAGCGACGTTGATCTGACTCACGCCGCTGGCCTGTTCCTCGGAAGCAGAGCAGATCTCCTGCACCAGGTCGGAGGTACGGGTGATGGACGGCACCATTTCTTCCAGCAAACGTCCCGCCCGCTCGGCCATGTCCACCGAGTTGCCGGCCAGTTCTCCGATCTCCCGGGCCGCCACCTGGCTACGCTCGGCCAGCTTTCTCACCTCGGTGGCCACCACGGCAAACCCCTTGCCGTGGTCACCCGCCCGGGCTGCCTCAATGGCGGCGTTGAGTGCCAGAAGATTGGTCTGATACGCAATGTCATCGATGATGCCGATCTTGTCGGCGATGCTCTTCATTGCAATCACCGTCTTCTTGACCGCCTCCCCTCCCTCGACGGCTTCCTGAGCCGCCTTACCGGCCACACCATCGGTGACCCGGGCATTTTCCGTATTTTGACTGATCGAGGCACTCATCTGCTCCACCGAGGCACTTGTCTCCTCAAGACTGCTGGCCTGCTCCGTGGCGCCCTGACTGACTGACTGGGCCGTACTACTGACCTGTTCGGAAGCCGATGCCAAGCCATCGGCAGCCGCCCGCACCTCGGTGATGACCTGGGAGAGTTTCTCCACCATCCTCCCCATGGCCGTCAGCACCTGACCGGTTTCGTCGCGGGGCTGCGGATCAATATGGACCCGCATGTCCCCTTCGGAGAGCTGGCCGGCAATGCCCACCACGCGGCGCAAAGGACCGGCAATGGCATGGGCGATGAAAAACCCCAGGGCCAACCCCACCAGGACGCTCACAATGATCAAAACGGAAGTGAACAGGAGTGTGTTTTGATGGATGCCGTTCGCGGCCAGACTCAGCTGTTCAGCATTGGACTCCTTGATGCGACTGAGCTGGGTCAGCAACTGATCCAGTTCATCCCCCAAGGGACGGAGTTCCCCGGCAACGAACTGCCTTGTAGCCAGCTGCTGCTGTTCATCCTCACTCATCACCATCGCCACCAGCGTATCGATCATTCGTGCCCGCTCGGCCGTCAGGCTGTCGTAACGGGCGAACAACTGACGTGACTCATCGGTGTAAAACAGCGTTCGGACCTGCTGTATGTGCGCAGCCTCCTCGGCACCAAAAGCCCGGATATTCTGTATATGACGCTGGCGTTCCGCCGATGTCTCCGCAAGCAGCAGGTTGCGTATGGCCCGGCTACCGTTGAGCAGTTGAACGTTGGCCTCCTTGATCTCGGAAACCCCACGCAACTCGACCTCGTACATCTGGTCCGCGAGGCTGTCGATGCGGTTCATATTGCTGATCCCCACCCAACCGACCGTGGCAGTGAACAGCGCCATCAGGATGAAGGCTGAAACCAGCTTTACACCTACCCGCAGATTATTGAACCAAGCCATGTATCCTGCTCCCATTGTTATGACTGCGCGAACCCGTACGGCTCTGCGTCTCTTCCCTCAGCGCCAGGTCCATCAGCCCTGACACATCCAGCACCAGCGCCACCTCCCCCGAACCCAGGATGGTGGACCCGGAAACACCCGGCAGTCCGGCAAACAGGGAATCCAGAGGCTTGATGACCGCCTGTAACTGCCCTTTGAGGTCATCCACCAGCAAGCCCGCCTTGCGCCCCGCCCAATGCACCACCACCACATTGCGACGCCGTCCGCGCGGCCCCTGGAGCCGGAACAACTCCGTGAGCCGCAACAGGGGCAGGATCTCACCCCTCAGACTGAGCTGGTCATCCCCTCTTGCCTGAGCAGTGGCCGGCAGTTCCAGGCACTCCAGCACGGTATCCAGCGGCACCACGTAATCATTACCCGCGACGCTGACCAGAAAGCCGTCGATGATGGCCAGCGACAGGGGCAGACGAATACGAAATGTCGTACCTTCCCCCGGTCGACTCTCGATCTCAACGCTGCCCCTCAGGGCATCAATGTCACGGCGGACCACATCCATACCCACCCCGCGGCCGGACAGGTTGCTGACCTTGTGGGCGGTGGAAAAGCCAGGCTCAAAGATCAGGTTCCATACTGCGTTATCGTCCAGTTCCCTATCCTCCGGGATCACCCCCCGCTCCCGGGCCTTGGCCAGGATTCGCTCACGATCCAGCCCCCCGCCGTCATCGGAGACCTCCACCAGGACACTGCCTGCATCGTGCAAAGCGTTTAGACGCACCTGACCTTGATCCGGTTTTCCCTTCGCCCTGCGTTGCGCCGGAGACTCAATACCGTGATCCACCGCGTTCCGGATCAGGTGCGTCAGCGGATCAGAGAGACGTTCCACCACGCTCTTGTCCAACTGGGTATCTGCGCCATGAACAACCAGTTCGATGTCCTTGCCGGTTTCCTTGCACACATCGCGCACCACGCGTCTGAACCGGTTGAAGGTTTCACCGATCTCCACCATGCGCAGATTCATCGCGCTGTCGCGTATTTCATCCACCAGACGGGCAACTTCGTAGATGGATTCCATCAGTACACTGTCTTGCGTCTCCTTGGACTGGACGCGCAAGGCGGCACTGGCAATCACCAACTCACCCACTTGGTCGATCAAAAGGTCAAGCTTGTCTGCCCTTACCCTGAGCAGACGAGCATCCTGGGTCTGGCGCTTGCGTACCTCCTGCTGGCGATCCAGCGCGACGGCCACCACCTCCGGCTGAATGCATTGTTCCCTGACCAGGGCTTCGCCCAACAAGGGTGGATCCGTCGATTGTCCGGCCTGCAAGTCGAGCACATCCTCCAGTTCGCGCTGGGTAATGGCACCGCAACCCACCAGGATCTCCCCCAAACGCTGGACACCCTCGGGCAGTGATTCCATGAGCTTCCGGAAATCCGCCAAACGACTACCGGGAGGCAGGATGCGAATCCGGCTGTCCTCGCGGACAAAATCGAACACGCCTTCCAGGGTCGCCTTGTCCGCTTCACTGCGCAGGCGAATCTCGAATCCCAGATAACACTGCTCCGGGTCCATCTCCGCGGCCGGCGGAATGGCGTCGGTGAGGGTGAAAAGGTGGACGATCTCGCCCATTTTGGTGAGGTAATGAATGAACGAGAGCGGGTCCATGCCGTGGCGCAGGACATCGGGACCAAAACGCAGGGACAGATGCCAGACATCGTCATCGCTCTCCCCGTTCCGCCCCAGATTGACCACCGGATCTTCCAGGACCAGCGGGACCGCCCCGACGCCAGGCGGCGGCTCGGCGTCCAGGTCACTTCCCAAGTAATGCGCCAGTCGAGCGACCAATGCGGCTCCCTGCCCCAGGGTGGGACCGTCGGGGGATTCATCCCGCTCCACGGCATCAATGAGATTTTCAAGATGATCCCGACAGTCCATGAACAGGGTAATGAGTACGGAATCCATGGGTAAAAGGCCATCCCTGACCCGGTCCAGGACACTCTCGGCGTGGTGGGTGAAGGTGACGATCACATCCAGGCCGAACAGCCCGGCGGAGCCTTTGATGGTATGAGCCGCACGAAACAGGGCGTTGATGGCATCCGTATCCGACGGTATCTGCTTGAGAATACGCAAGGAATCTTCCATTTCCTCCAACAGTCCCCTGGCTTCCGCCAGAAAGGTGGGCAATGCATCGGACAGGCTCATGTCCGACCTCCGGAACCGTTGCAGTCATGCGGGATAAACATGGGGTCACCCAACTGACCGGCCAGGTCATACAACTCAAGCAATGCCAGTACGGGTGGACTGTGATCAGCCAGGGTCAGGTGACGTCCCATCGCCAGGGCCTCTTTCTTGATCAGAATGAGCAACTGAGCGCCGCTGGTGTCCATGTCTGTGACCTTGGCCAGGCTTACCGTCAGCGCTTCAAATTCATGCAGGATCTCCATGAATTTCTGCTTGATCTCCATGGCATGATAAATGGTCATCTCCCCTTCCAGCCTCAGGAGACAACGCCCTGCATCCTGTTCCAGTACCATTTCCATGCGCAGCTCTCCCGGCCAGTAGTCTCCGTCGCCTTCCGAATCGGCCGGGGTCACGGCCCCATGAGTTTCGCCACTGCGTCCAGCATCTGATTCGGCTGAAAGGGCTTGATGATCCAGGCCTTGGCACCAGCCTCCCTGCCGGCGGACTTTTTCGCGTCACCGGCTTCCGTGGTCAGCATGATGACCGGTGTGAATCGGTACTCCGGGCGAGCCTTGAATTCCTTCAGGAAACTGATACCGTCCATCCCCGGCATATTGACATCACTGATCACCAGGTTGACTCGCGCGCCATTCAACTTGGCGAGTGCATCCTTGCCATCAGAAGCCTCTATGACGGTATAACCGGCCCCCCGCAGCGTCATACCGACTACTTGCCGAATGGAGGCAGAGTCATCCACGATCATGACGGTTTTGCCCATGGCCTAATATCTCCTAGAAAAAGGTCACTTCAGTGGGTGCCGGTGAGCGGGACTTTCGTCCATGGTGATTGCTCAATTGCTCGGGCGTGGTATACCCCTGCTCCAGCGCAGAAAGCCATTTCTGCATATCCACCTGATCGCAGTCACCAGCCTTGATACGGGATGCAAGCCGTTCCATGTCCGCAACGACATGGCTGAGGATCTGAGAGACCCGGTCCTGGAATTGCAGGGATACGATGACGCCGCAGACCTCCTCGCGCACTTCATCGCTTTCCGTGCGCAGCAACCGGGTGGAAGCCTCAAGACCTTCCGTGACTTTCTGATAACGATCCATCACCGAGCGGATTGAGCGCTCGGCCTGTTCAACCAACTGCTTGTCTTGCGTGGAGAACGTTTCGGCGGCCTTGCGGGTTTCGTGAATGGCGGCGTTCACGGCGTGGACCTTCTCGGCAATGCTGCGGCCGGCCGTTCCCGACTGGGAAGACAGTGCGCGTACCTCATCGGCCACCACCGCGAATCCTCGGCCCTGCTCCCCGGCTCGGGCGGCTTCGATCGCCGCATTCAACGCCAGCAGATTGGTCTGAGACGCCACGGCGGATACGGAGTCGGCCATGCCTTCCATTTCCTTCGTAAAATCAGCTAGATCGCTGATCCTTGCCAGCAGGTCTTTCTTGGTTTCAAGGGCCTTGAAGAGCGTCTGCAGCACTTGGTCCAACTCCTGTCGACAGCTGCCCAGTGTGCCGAGCACACTCTCCCCCTGCTGACCACTGTGATCATGAGAGGATTCTAATGCGTGAGTAAGACGCTGATTGATATCATCAAAGCGACGGGCCAGATCATGAATGGCGGTTTCGGTGTGAGTCCGAGCCGAATCAACCTGGCGACTCCAGATGGGAACCACCGAGGCACTGAGCTTTTCCACCGGAGACAAACGCCGGGAATCCGGCCTCTGCGAGGAATTTTCCTGAATCTCCTTGAGATTGGCCGCCTCGGCCTTCACAAGCCTGGATAGCCAAATAAAGAGCGCCCAGGACGTCAGGAGCGAAATCAAAAAAAGGAGTAAAAGCGCCCAGAGAACGAAGGGACCATCCCCTAACAAGGCAAGGAGAAAACCGCCAAGACCACCGGTGAGTGCCGGCATCAAAGCAATCCATTTTCCTTGAACACCAGACACGTCCATAGTCATAGGATTCTCCGGAGGAGCTCAAGGCAAGACGCCCGTACCTTGAGCTGAAAACCAAAACACGACAGGCATCACCTAATGCCGCAAATCATGGGATCGCCCGATGGCCGGCGGCAAAAAAATAGGGCGGCGAGCCTCAATGATGCGCATCGACCACCATCCTTGCCTCTATCCAATACAGAAAAAAACATAGACCGTCAACATTTGGCACCCGGAAACCCATTGAAGAAGCGCTTTGCCGTCGCTCCCTCGTCCCTCTCCCTCATTCCTCGAAAAGCCACTCTCCGCCCTCCCAAAAAGCCCCTCATCACTCATCCCCCCCCTTGTGCCACCCCCACGGAACCTCTTCGCCACCCCTGCAAAACCTCTCCGTCACCCCCGCAAAACCTCTCCGTCACTCCCGCAAAACCTCCCCGTCACTCCCGCGAAACCTCCCCGTCACTCCCGCGAAAGTGGGAGTCCAGAATTTCCAGTCTGCCACTGGATTCCCGCTTGCGTACGCGGGAATGACGGGGCCAGGCCCATGAGCACGCTCTGTCTCAAGACTGGATTCCCGCCTGCGCGGGAATGACTTCGGCAATTTCACAGGCAGGTTCGAGACTCAGACTGGATTCCCGCTTGTGCGGGAATGACGGATTCCATTCACCGGATTCAGACGAGGGAAAAGCCGACTTTATTCACCCGGCCAATTTGAGCCCCACTAATCCCGCGACGATCAGCAGCACGCTCAGTACCCGCAGCAGGGACAGGGTCTCGCCGTAGTAAAGGATGCCGAGGATGAAGGTGCCGACCACACCGATGCCCACCCAGATGGCGTAGGCCGTGCCCACCGGGATGGTCTTCATGGCCTGGGCCAGCAGCCAAAAACTGGCGGACATGGCCGTCAGGGTCATCACACTGGGCCACAGACGGGTAAAGCCTTCGCTGGCCTTGAGGCCGATGGCCCAGACCACTTCGAGCAAGCCGGCGATGGTGAGGGCAATCCACGCCATGTTCATGATGAATCTCCACGAATCGGCGGGGTCGTCCCCGGGTTTGGCAGGCACACGCAGGTCGTCCTGCGCGGAGAAATGACATTTTTAATCAAGGGGATGGCGGAAGGGGTGGGATTCGAACCCACGGACGGTCGCCCGTCGCTGGTTTTCAAGACCAGTGCAATCGACCACTCTGCCACCCTTCCGCGGGGATGCCTTGCAGGCGAGGGGTCTTCAAGCGCGCTAGTTTAACCGTCCGGAGAAAAAGCGACAACTCGGGCAACCCGGCGCAACGGTCCCACGGGAACAAGGCACGAAACCTGCCGGTCTCAGATTCCGGCGACCGTCGCCGGTTTTGATCCTGCGCCGCCAATCAAGTACCTTAGCGCCATCACGGACACACTTGATGTTCGTCATTCCATCCCGTCAAAGAGGAGCATCCACCATGTCAACCGAGCGCGTCACCGCCGTCAGCCGTCCGGCCGAAGGCGTCCTGGCCTCCAACAAGGTCATCCGCAACACCTACATGCTGTTGTCCATGACCCTGGCCTTCAGCGCCGTGATGGCCTTCGTGGCCATGGCCGTGGGCGCCCAGCCGGTTCACTGGCTGTTCATGCTGGCCTTTTTCATCGGCTTCCCCTTCCTGATCAATTATCTGCGCAACAGCATCTGGAGCCTGCCGCTGGTGTTCGTGTTCACCGGCGTGATGGGCTATATCCTCGGCCCCATCGTAGGCATGTATCTGAGCCTGCCCAACGGTCCGGGCGTAGTGGGTGGCGCACTGGCCAGCACGGCACTGGTGTTTGTGGGCCTGTCCGCCTATGCGCTGATCACCCGCAAGGACTTCAGCTTCCTGGGCGGCTTCGTGTTCGTGGGCTTCCTGGTGGTCCTGGCGGCCATCGTGGCCAATCTGTTCTTGGCCATTCCAGCCCTGTCCCTGGCCATTTCCTCGGCCGTGGTGCTGCTGGTGTCGGCGGCCATCCTGTGGGACACCAGCCGCATGGTGCACGACGGTGAGGCCAACTACGTGGTGATGACGGTCTCCCTGTTCGCCAACATCTACGTGCTGTTCCTGCACCTGATGAACCTGTTTGCCATGCTCACCGGCGATAACTGATCACCGTTCGAGCCATTGCGGACACGTGACCGAAGGCCCCGGGCATCGCCCCGGGGCCTTCTTGCTTGCCTCGCCTGAAGACCCAAGAATGGAACGGTGCACATGCAGATCGAACACGGCGTATTCCTGGACCTGGAAACCCTGGATCGGGGCGACCTGGATCTCTCCCCCCTGAAGCATGCCCTGCCCCACTGGAACTTCCATGACTACACCACGCCGGCACAGGTGGCCGAGCGGATCCGGGAGGCCCAGGTGATCATCACCAACAAGGTAGTGCTGGACAGGCAGGCCCTGTCCGCCGCGCCGCGGCTAAAGCTGGTCTGCCTGGCGGCCACGGGCACCAACAACGTGGATCTGGAAGCCGCCGCTGAACGGGGCATTGTGATCTGCAATGTCAGGGACTATGCCACCGCCTCCGTGGTACAGCATGTCTTTGCCCTGATCCTGGCCCTGACCGTCCGCCTGGACGCCTATCAGCGGGATGTTCGGGAGGGACGCTGGCATGCCGGCCGTCAGTTCTGCATCCTCGACCATCCCATCCGTGAGCTGGCGGGACGCCAACTGGGGATCATCGGCTACGGGGTGCTGGGACGGGCCACCGCCGATGCCGCAAGGGCCTTCGGCCTGGGGGTGCTGGTAGCGGAGAGTCTGCGGGGCGATCCACCGCAATCGGGGCGTCTGCCGCTGGATGATGTGCTGGCCGACTCGGACATCATCAGTCTGCACTGCCCCCTCACGCCCCGGACCGAGCGACTCATGAATGCCCGGCGCCTGGCCCGGATGAAGCCGGATGCCCTGCTGATCAACACGGCCCGGGGTGCGGTGGTGGATAACCAGGCCCTGGCGCAGGCCCTGCGGGAAAAACGACTGGGCGGAGCGGGCATCGACGTGCTGGAACAGGAGCCGCCCCCGGCGGATCACCCGCTGCTGGCGGGGGATATCCCGAATCTGATCATCACGCCCCATGTGGCCTGGGCGGCGGTGGAGGCCCGGCAGCGGATGGTGGATGCGCTGGCGCGGAACATTGCCGGTTTTGTGGCCGGTGAGATCATCAATCAGGTGAACGGGTGAGGGCGGACATGTCGGATGCCGTGAGCGAAAGAATGGTGGAACTGGAGATCCGCATGGCCCATCAGGAGGCCCTGTGCCAGGATCTCAATGACGTGGTGACCAGGCAGCAGCAGGAGATCGATCGTCTGCAGTTGCAGGTGGAAGGGCTGCGACTGCGGCTGCTGGAGTTGATGGAGCATCAGTCCTCCGGAGCGCAGCTACCGGAGCCGCCCCCGCCCCATTACTGACATCCACTCGCCCCCTCATCCCCGGCCCTTCTCCCCCGGAGGGGAGAAGGGGGTAAGGTAGACGTCGAACCGGGTGCTGCTGCCCGGCAGGGTGTGACTGGGTGCCCTGCCCCCCAGGTGCTCGCCCCTCGCCGGCCGCTTGACCACCACCCGCTCCCGGGCCGCCCCCAGCGCGGCCTCCAGCAGTGCGGCGGCGTCCTTGTCATCCCCCACCAGGGTACGAAACACCCGCATTTCCTTCTTGACCAGGGCCTGCTTGTCCCGGTGAGGGTACATGGGGTCCAGGCAGACCACGTCGGTCCGATGGCTGCTCAGCCATTGAACGGCATCGCCCGAAATCAGGGTCATGCGCCCGATGGTCGATGACAGCGAGGGCACCCGGGCGGCCCGAGCCAGACCATCGGCCAGGAGGGCGGCAATAACCGGATGGCGCTCCAGCAGGGTGACCCGGCAGCCCAGGCCGGCCAGGATGAAGGCATCCCGGCCCAGGCCGGCGGTGGCGTCCACCACGTCGGGGCGATGACCCTTTTTGAGTCCTGCGGCACGGGCCAAGGGCTCGTTGCGCGGGCTGGACTGGCGATCGCGATAGCCCAGGCGTCCACCGGCAAAATCCACGTAGACGGGTCCCGGTGCGCCCGGGCCGGTCTGGCGCAGTTCCAGACGCTCGGGGGTGACCACCAGGACCTGCCCCCCCGGGTGTTCCGGTCCCTGCAGGGGCAGGCCCAGTTGCCGAGCCAGGTGCTCGGCCCGGTCCCGGGTGTCGGGTGTGTCGTAGTCGATGGAAAGGCCGTTCACAGGATCTGTCTCGGTTGCCAAAGTGGAAAGCCGCTCTGCCGTCATTTGAAGTCGTTTGGAAAGCCCCGGCGTCGCTTGGAACTCCCCCGGCGTCATTTGCCCACCCCTGTCGTCATTCCCGCGAAGGCGGGAATCCAGAATACCCAGCCTGCACGTGGATTCCCGCTTACGCGGGAATGACGGGGAACCATCCATGAACTGCCCCGGTGAAAAATGGATTCCCGCTTATGCGGGAATGACGGTGGACAATCTTGGACACGGGAATGACGGAGGACGATCTCGAACGCGAGAAATGACTCACGGGAAAGGTTCAGTCGGAAGCAGGCGTTTCGCCCAGGATCACCCGGCCATCCGGATGCAGTCGATAATCCGGCACCTCCAGGTTGCGCCGGGCGGCCTGGCCGTCATGGACCCGGCCGGCGAAGTCGTAACGCCCTCCCCGGCAGCGGTCGACAATCCCCCCACCCCAGCCCTGCTCCGTCGCGATCTCGGGGACCACCAGATCCAGGCGGCAACCCAGGTCGGTGCCGATGGCAAAGGCCACGAATACGTCCGGCGCCGCGGAGCGATGATCGTTGCGATAGGCACGGGGCTGGCGGCTGAAACGGGAACCCGGATCATAGAGGCGCTCGACAAAGGCCGCATCCGCTGCCGCCATGGCCTCGCTCCGGCGCAGTACCAGTACGGGACGACCGCTCCATTCCACCTCCAGCATCTCCCCCGGCGCCAGCGCGGTGATGTCCACGGACTTGGTCAGGACATGACTGGTACGCGGCTCGCTCAGAAAGCCGGAGATCATGGCATAGACCAGCGCCAGTATCCCCAGCAGGGCCATGAGCTTGAGGGCAACCCGGTAGTAGACGCGAGCATCCGATTCTTCAGTGGTCATGAGCGATCCATCCGGGAATAATGAGGAATTTCACAATGATCCGGGAACATGCGATGAACACCCCTTCCAGACAAGCCTACGTCGGCATCCACAACGACCTTCACGGCGGCATGACGCCCATCGGCGGCATCATCAAGGATGCCTGGGTGTTCGGCCTGATCCCCGAGACGGAGACCTGCGAGGGCTGGACCCATGCCCAGATCCAGATGCTCCATGACAAAGTGGCCGCCGCGTGGGATCAGCATGGCCTGCTGGTCAGTCGGCTACCACCTGAGCTGCGGGAACGCCATACCCGTATCCACGATGAAGCCATAGCCCGCGCCAAGGCCGAGGGCTGGGTCCCCGGCATGGATGTGGACGGCAGCATGGAACAGTAACTTCAGTCCCTGAAGTTATCGTACTGTAGGGGCAGCTCCAGCTCAGCCTTGCGCAGCAGGGCGATGGCATCCTGCAAGTCATCACGCTTCTTGCCGGTGACCCGGATCTTCTCGCCCTGGATGGAGGCCTGCACCTTGAGCTTGCTGTCCTTGATCAGACGGATGATCTTCCTGGCCAGATCCTGGTCGATGCCCTGCCGGATGGTCACCACGCGACGGACCTTGCCGCCCCCCTCGTCCAGCTTGCCGGATTCCAGACAGCCTACGTCGATGCCCCGCTTGGCCAGCTTCTGGGTGAGGATGTCCATCACTTGGTCCACCTGGAATTCGGAGGCGCCGAACAGGGTCAACTCGGCCTCGCTCTGTTCCACGTCGGCGGGGCTGCCCTTGAAGTCGTAACGGTTCTCCACTTCGCGCTTGGTCTGGTCGACGGCGTTGCGCAGTTCCTGCATGTCCACTTCGGACACCACGTCGAATGAAGGCATGGTCTTCTCCGCTTTGCTGAATCAGCGCGCAAGTCTATCAAAATGCGCGCAGGACGCCTCCATCGGGATCAGGCCCACGGGCACGAAGGGAGCATCATTGCCGTCATTCCCGCGAAAGCGGGAATCCAATCAGGCCCACAGGCGCGAAGGGAGCATGCCCTGCCCGGCGGTTCCGGAGGATTTGCTATTGGCCCGACAATCCAATACCGTCCGGGCTTTCCATCTCTTCCGAGGAACCTTGCCATGAACCCAGTCTCCTTTGCCGTGCAGGCGGAACAGGCCCTGGAATCCCTGGTGGAACGCATGAGCGAAGTGGACGCGCTGGCGGATCTGGACATGGATCTGGTGGACGGGGTGCTGAAAATGGAATTTGATGACGGCAGCAAGCTGATCATCAACCGGCAGGAGCCGGTGCGCCAGCTCTGGCTGGCCTCACCGGAGGGGCCGGCCCATTTCAATCAGGGCACCGGCGGCGCAGGCTGGGTAAACGACCGCACCGGCGAAGGTCTGCTGGAGACCCTGAACCGGGTGCTGAGCCAGAAGCTCGGTGAGGCGATCAGGATTCCGGACTAGACGGCGTCTCTTCCGGCTTTTTCAGCAGGGATTCGAGCTGCCCCACCACCACGGCGGGCTTGTGGTCTTCCAACATCCGGTCCACCAGCAGCAGCATGGGATGATAACGGGGCTGCAGGGTGTACTTGATGCGGGCCATGTTCAGGGACAGGCGCCGGAACTGGCGGAAGAACAGGTAGGACAGGGTGGCCACGATCAGCGCCGTCCAGGTGGCGCCCTGGAACCAGACCCAGACGGCCGCCCCGTAACCAATGAAGCTGATGATGAACAGCAGGGTGGCAAAGCGATGGATGGTGGCGACGAAGGACGCAAAATCTTCGCGGTGAGTGGCGAATTCTTCCTGGGAGATCATGAATGACGGTTTCCGGTTGGGTTGGCGGCCATAGTGTAATCCATGGGGGCGGCGCGCTCATTCAGGCTGAAAGCGCTCCCAACAGCCGCTCGTGCAGCCCGCCGAAGCCTCCGTTGCTCATGATCAGCACATGGTCACCGGGCCGGGCGCTCGCCACCAGGCGCGCCAGCAGGGCATCCAGGGTCGCCGCGGACTCCCCCCGCCCCGCCAGTTCGCCCGTCACCGCCGCCGCGTCCCAGCCCAGATCCGGTGGCGCGAACACGAACACCTGATCCGCCCCGGCCAACGAGGCCGCCAGGGTCTGTCGATGGACACCCATGCGCATGGTGTTGGAACGGGGTTCCAGCACCGCCAGGATGCGGGCCTCCCCCACCCGCCCACGCAGGGCCTCAAGGGTGGCGGCGATGGCAGTGGGATGATGGGCAAAGTCATCATGGACCGTCACCCCGCCGACCGTGCCCCGCGCCTGCAACCGCCGCTTGACCCCGGCAAAGCGTGACAGCGCCGACAAACCGGCCTCAACCGGCACCCCCACATGCCTGGCCGCTGCCAGGGCCGCCACGGCGTTGCTCATGTTGTGATGGCCGGGCATGGACCAACGGGCCTCGCCCACCGGGGTGTCCCGGTGATGGAGACGAAAGCGACTGCCGTCGGGACTCAGGGCCTCTCCCCGCCACTCCAGCCCGCCATCAGACCCGAAACGCTCCACCGGGGTCCAGCACCCCATGGCCAGCACCCGCGCCAAAGCGGCATCGGTGCCCTGGCAAAGGATGCGCCCCTCGCTCGGCACGGTACGCACCAGATGATGGAACTGACGCTCGATGGCGGCCAGATCCGGAAAGATATCGGCGTGATCGTATTCCAGGTTGTTCAGGATCAGGGTCCTGGGGTGGTAATGGACGAACTTGGAGCGCTTATCGAAAAAAGCGGTATCGTATTCGTCGGCCTCCACCACGAAGAAGGGCGTCTCCCCCAGCCGGGCCGAGACCTGGAAATTATCCGGCACTCCGCCGATGAGAAACCCGGGAGACAGTCCCGCATCCTCCAGTATCCAGGCCAATAGGCTCGCGGTGGTGGTCTTGCCGTGGGTTCCGGCCACCGCCAGCACCCAGCGATCCTTGAGCACATGCTCAGCCAGCCACCGGGGGCCGGAGGTGTAGGGAATGCCGCGGTTGAGCACGTATTCCACCGCCGGATTACCGCGGGTCATCACGTTGCCGACCACCACCACATCCGGCGCCGGGTCCAGGTGGGCGGGATCGTAGCCCTCGCTGACGGAGATGCCATGGGCCGCCAGTAGCGTGCTCATGGGCGGGTAGACCTGCTGGTCCGAACCGGTCACGTGGTGACCGGCGGCCCTGGCCAGCAGGGCCACGCCGGCCATGAAAGTGCCGCAAATACCCAGGATATGGACGTGACTCACGGCATGATCGCCGTGTAGAGCATTTCACCGGCGATGGCCGCCAGCATCAGGTACAGTACCGCCAGTGCCACGCCCCCGGCCACGGTCTGCAGGCCCAGGGCGCTGCGCAGGATATTGCCGTAGGTGGTCAGCAGCCAGCCCAGCAGGACCAGATAGCCCACGGTGATGTAGACCGGGATCTCGGTGGGAGTCTCGGCCCCGCGCAGGTTGTAGACCAGGGGCAGCATCAGGAGCCCCAGGATCACACCCACACCCAGCAAGGCGCTCAAGGTCTGGTTGAACCGGCCCGGCACCCCCCGCCAGGACAATAGCAGGGCGGTATAGCCCGCCAGCAGGGCCAGTTCCAGGCCGGTCTGCAGGATGGCCAGCTGGAAGGGGTAGAACGGCAGGGCCACAATCAGGCCCACCAGCAGGTAGGCAATGACGCACAGCCACAGCAGCATGGCGGAGGCCGGCAGGTCCTCGGGGCCTTTCTGCATGAAGGTCAACTGGATGAAGGGTTTGATCAACGCGTACATGCACGGCCCTTGGATGACGTCCTGATGATTCGCTGACGGTCGTTTGAGATTCGTGCAAGGATATCATGTCCCTCCCGGTACACAGCAGAACCCGACATGGACACGCCGTTCAAGACACGCCGCTCCCCGCCGGCCCGGGGACCTCACCGCTATCGGCTCAGGGTCGATGGTGATGATTTCTTTCCCGCCATGGTGGACGCCATCGAATCGGCCCGAGAGCGGGTGCTGCTGGAGATGTATCTGTGCAGCTCCGGTGCACTGACCACCCGTTTCATCGATGCCCTGTGCCTGACTGCAACCCGTGGCGTGGAGGTCTGCGTCCTGCTGGATGATTTCGGCAGTCTGGCCCTCTCCGGTGGCGACCGGGGGCGCCTGCTGGCCCATGGCGTGCAACTGGGCATGTATAACCCGCTGGGTCTGAAACGACTCCATCTGTCCCTGTTCCGGAACCACCGCAAACTGCTGGCTGTGGATGGCCGGGTGGCCTTCGTGGGCGGTGCCGGGCTGACCGATGATTTTGATCCCCGCTTTGCCGGCGACCTGGCCTGGCATGAGGTCATGCTGGAGATCCGTGGACCCTGCGTGTCGGATTGGGAACAGCTGTTCGCCAGAACCTGGGCCCGCTGGCATGCCTACCCCCTGACGTTGCCGGCCCCCCGGGCCGGTGACCACGGCCCGGCAGATGGACGGGTAGTGGGTAACAGCGTCCTGGGGGGACGGTCGGTGATGCGGTCGGTGATCGCCGCCGTCAAGAAGTCACGGCGGCGAGTGTGGATCACCACGGCCTATTTTGTGCCCACCCTGCGTCTGCGCCGGGTGCTGGCCCGGGCCGCCCGCAACGGCGTGGATGTACGGCTGCTGCTGCCAGGTCCGAAGACGGACCAGCCGGCGGTCAGGCATGCGGGGCGGCGCTTCTACGGGCGGCTACTGCGGTCGGGAGTCCGTATCTTTGAGTACGAACCGCGCTGCCTGCATGCCAAGTATGTGGTCTGTGATGACTGGGGCAGCGTGGGCTCCAGCAACCTGGATCACTGGACCTTGCGCTGGAATCTGGAAGCCAATCAGGTGGTGACCGCCCCATACACCGTGGCGGAACTGGCCGGCCTGTTTGCGGGCGATCTGGCGCAGGCCCGGGAATGGACCCTGCAGGAGTGGCAGGCACGAGGCCGCTGGCATCGTCTGATGGAGCGCCTGTTTGGTGCCCTGGATGAATGGCTGATGCAACTCAGCTACATGCGGGATGTGCGGGAGGCGGACAAGGCGTTGCGCCGGGGCATCCATGCGCTGCCGGCGTCGAACCCCGCCTCCAGGGCGAGGTGACGGCTCAGAAATCGTCGTCCCAATCTTCCAGTTCCCGCAGCAAGTCGTACTGGTCTTCGCCGGGGGCACCGTCACGCACCAGATACTCCCGCCGCTGCAGGTAGGCATTGCGCAAGGCCATGTAGCGGTCAGTGGCGACGTCTTCCAGGGCACGCTCGGTGGGCAAAAAGCCCGCTCGCATATCGATGATGTCCACCACCAGCAGGGCATTGCGAACGCCGGTCTCATCGTAGTAGTACAGCGGATGGGTCACCCCGTCCACCACCCGGGCCGGAGCATCCCGCAGGGTGCTGGGTCCCAGGAAGGGCAGCACCACGTACGGCCCGGAGGATACCCCCCAACGCCCCAGGGTCTGCCCGAAGTCCTCGTTGCTCTTTTCCAGCCCCATGGGACTGGCCACGTCGAACAGCCCGAACACCCCGAAACTGGTATTCATGATGATGCGCGTCAGGTCCGAGGCGGCATCGTGGAACTTGAACTGCAGGGTGTTGTTGGCCATGTTGACCACGTCCCGCAGGTTGGAAAAGAAGTTGGTGACACCGGTCTGCACCGGCTGGGGGGCGTAGCGCTCATAGCCCTCGGCCACGGGCTTGATCACGGCGGAGTCCACCGCGTCATTGAACTGGAACATGGCCCGGTTGTAGCCCTCCCAGGGGTCGCGCGGGTCACGGGACTCCGGAGGGACGGTGGCACAGGCGGGTAGAAGCAGGACGGTCAGCAGCAACAACCAGATCGGGTGACGGGGCTTGGAGAGCTTCACGGGCAATACCTGTGGCAACGGTGAACACGTGGGGGGTATTATTCCCCTCACCCCAACCCCTCTCCCCTGAGGGGAGAGGGGTACCTTCCCTTACCGTCCCCGCTGGGCGGCGATGCGCATGCGCAGGGCGTTGAGCTTGATGAAGCCTTCCGCATCCTTCTGGTTGTAGGCGCCGGCATCATCCTCGAAGGTGGCGATATGGGCATCAAACAGGCTGTCGGATTCGGACTTGCGGCCGGCCACGATGACGTTGCCCTTGTAGAGCTTGATCCGCACCACGCCGTTCACATGGGCCTGGGAAGCATCGATCAGGGACTGCATCATCAGTCGTTCCGGACTCCACCAGTAGCCGTTGTAGATCAGGCTGGCGTAGCGAGGCATCAGCTCGTCCTTCAGGTGGGCCGCCTCCCGGTCCATGGTGATGGACTCGATGGCACGATGGGCCCTGAGCAGGATGGTGCCGCCGGGGGTTTCGTAGCAGCCGCGGGATTTCATGCCCACATAACGGTTCTCCACCAGGTCCAGGCGGCCGATGCCGTGGGCACCGCCGATCCGGTTCAGGGTGGCCAGCAGGGTGGCTGGGCTCATGGCCTCGCCGTTGAGGGCTACCGGATCACCGCGCTCGTAGCTGATTTCCAGGTATTCCGGCTTGTCCGGAGCGGCCTCGGGGGAGACACTCCAGCGCCACATGTCTTCCTCGGCCTCGAACCAGGGATCTTCCAAGGGCCCACCCTCGTAGGAGATGTGCAGCAGGTTGGCGTCCATGGAATACGGGGACTTCTTGCCTCGCTTCATCTCCACCGGGATGCCATGCTGATCGGCGTAGGCCAGCAACTTTTCCCGGGAGTTCAGGTCCCATTCCCGCCAGGGGGCGATGACCCGGATACCGGGCTTGAGGGCATAGGCGCCCAGCTCGAAACGCACTTGGTCGTTGCCCTTGCCGGTGGCGCCGTGGGAAACGGCATCGGCGCCGGTCTCGTTGGCGATCTCCACCAGGCGCTTGGCAATCAGGGGACGGGCGATAGAGGTGCCCAGCAGATATTCACCCTCGTAGAGGGCATTGGCGCGGAACATGGGGAAGACGAAATCGCGCACGAATTCCTCGCGCAGATCGTCGATGTAGATTTCCTTCACGCCCATGGCCTGGGCCTTGGCTCGAGCCGGTTCCAGCTCCTCGCCCTGGCCGATGTCGGCGGTAAAGGTCACCACCTCGCAGCCATAGGTATCCTCAAGCCACTTGAGGATGACCGACGTATCCAGCCCGCCCGAATAGGCGAGGACGACCTTTTTCACATCATTGGCCATGTAAGGCAACCCCTGGGAAAGACGTAAGTGGTACAGGGGGGGCAGTATAACGAAACTGGGACCGGGTAAGGAATGGACGACACCTTCGGTGATCAGATCTTGCGCTTGAGCTCCTGCTCCAGCTCCAGCATGAGATCACTGATATTGCCGGCGAACAAGCCGGTCTGATCCGCCAGACGATTTACTTCCTTGGCCACCACCGCAAAGCCGCGTCCGTGCTCTCCGGCCCGTGCGGCCTCGATACTGGCATTGAGGCTGAGCATGCGCAGGGCCTTGAGCACGATCAGGATCTGGTTGGACTCCGCGAAGATCGAGTTGCTCAGCCGGTTCACGGCGGCGATCTGTTCATGCCGCGCGGATTCCATTTCCCTGCGCCGTCGAATGTCGGTCACCGCACCCTCCAGATGCAGCAGTTTCCCTTCCTGATCAAGCACCGGGCCACCCTGTTCATTGACCCAGCGCAGACTGCCGTCACGGTGTCGAATGCGGTAATCCACGTCCCAGTGGCCGCCGGCGGCTACGGCCTGGCTGATGGCCTCGTCGACGGCGGCCGAATCCTCCGGGTGAATCAGGGAGGCGTAGGACACCGACCGGTTCAGTCGCAATTCATCCCGGCCATAGCCCGTAAGATCCCGGGCACGCCCGGAAATCACCAGCATGGTGTACTGGTCATCGTTGCGGCACCGGTAAAGGAATCCGTTCATTCGACTGGCGATGCTGTTCAAGGCATCCAGTTCAGTGCTTTCATCGGCCGTATGGGTGGGCATGCTCGGGGCTCCGCAGTAAGGATCGTAGTGTAGTCCCTGCGCCCTGTAGAGACGATGGATTTCAGCCCTTACCGGGCCAGCCAGATGTCCACACGGCGATTAAGGGCCCAGGCCGCTTCCGTCCCGGCCGTATCCAGGGGCCATGACTGGCCGAAAGCACGGGTCTCTATCCGATCTGCCGCAATCCCCCGCCCTTGCAGATAGGCCTGCACGGCATGTGCCCGGCGCAGGGACAGGGCGTCGTTATAGGCCTCGGTGCCGCGCTCGTCCGCATGACCGCCAAGGACGACCCGGCCGGCAGGGCTGTCCCTGAGCACCGCCAGGAACCGGTCCAGTTCGGCATACTGATCCGGGCGGATACGGGCCTCGTCGAAATCGAAGTGGATGCGCCAGTCATCGAGGATCTCGAAGTCCAGTGCCCTGAGTTCCCCCTGGCAGGCACGAAAATCCGCCAAAACCTCCCGGAAACGCAGGGGCGAGAGGGTCACCCGAATGTCTCGGGCACCATGGCCGGGGTCCGGGTGTTGCACCAGGACCTCATGGCCGGTTTCCAGGCCATAGTAGAGGGTCAGGGCCTCCTCCCGTCCCAGCCGCAGCAGGCTATCCCCGGCCAGGGCGGGCACCGCCCCCAAGTCCTGCGAAACCAGATCGTGGCGCCAGTCCGGCGCCTGCAGGGATAACAGGCCCACATCGGGGGCATTCAGCGGGATACGCGGATCCAGGTGGAAACTCAGTGTGCGTCCCGGGCCGGCCTGGAAACGGGCGATGCCGTAGCGAGGGATGGGCTGGATCAGTTCGCACAGGTCCGGCTCCTGGGTCACGATCCACTGGGCCTGTTCCATGCGAGGGCCATAGTCGGCGGCCCACAGGCTGATGGGCGGCAGGCAGAACAAGAGGATGGCGTAACGAGCGTTCATGCCTGGGTTTATCGGCGGGGGGTGAGGGAAGTTGAGGACTTCCCTCACCCCTCCCCCCTAACGCCGCCGCGGCGGCAGGATGTCGGTGACCGAGCCGTGGGCCACCTCCGCCGCGAAACAGAGGGTTTCCGACAGGGTGGGATGGGGATGCACCGTCAGCCCCAGATCTTCCACGTCTGCCCCCATTTCCAGGGCCAGCAGGGCCTCGGCGATCAGTTCCCCGGCGTTGGGACCGACGATGCCGGCACCGATCACCCGCTGCTGATCATCCAGCAGCAGCTTGGTCAGACCGGCCTCGCCCCCCACGCTGATGGCACGACCACTGGCCGCCCACGGGAAGACCCCCTTGGTGTACTCGATCCCTTCCGCCTTGGCCTGCGTCTCGGTGAGCCCCATCCAGGCCACCTCCGGGTGGGTATAGGCCACGCTGGGGATGGCACGGGCATCGAAATGGGATTTTTGGCCCGCTGCCACCTCGGCGGCCACCTTGGCTTCGTGGCTGGCCTTGTGGGCCAGCATCGGGCCACCCACCACGTCGCCGATGGCGAAAATATGGTCGACGTTGGTCCGCATCTGCCGGTCCACCTTGATGAAGCCGTGTTCGTCCACCTCGATGCCCGCCGCTTCCGCATCGATCCGGCCGCCGTTGGGCAGGCGCCCCACCGCCACCAGGACCCGGTCGAAGGTATCCTGCACCGGGGCATTACCGCCCTCGAACCAGACCTGGATACCGTCGGCCACGGCCTCCGCCCGGGTCACGCGGGTACCGGTGAAGATATTCTCATAGCGGTCCTTGATCCGTTTTTCCAGCGGCTTGACCAGGTCACGGTCGGCACCGGGCATCAGATCCTTCGACAGCTCGCAGACCGTCACCTTCGAACCCAGCGCATCATAGACACAAGCCATCTCAAGCCCGATGATGCCGCCGCCCACCACCAGCAAACGACCGGGTATATCCTGCAGTTCCAGGGCACCGGTGGAATCCATCACCCGCGGATCATCCCAGGGAAAACCGGGCAGATGCACGGGCCGGGAACCCACGGCGACGACGGCCTGCTCAAAACGGATCCGCTGCTCACCATCCTCCCCGGCCACGGTCAGGAGATGGGGCGAACTGAAACGTCCCACACCCTGCACCACCCTCACCTTGCGCTGTTTAGCCAGATGCTTGAGGCCACCGGTGAGCTTGCCTACCACACCATCCTTGTAAGCGGCCAGCGCAGGCAGGTCGATTTGCGGCCTGCCGAAGCGGATGCCATGCGGGGCGAAGGTCTCCGCCTCCTCGATCACCTGGGCGGCATGGAGCAGGGCCTTGGAGGGAATGCAGCCGACGTTCAGACAGACCCCTCCGATCTCCGAATAACGCTCCACCATGACCACGTCCAGGCCCAGGTCGGCGGCCCGGAAGGCGGCAGTATAGCCCCCGGGACCGGAGCCCAGCACCAGCAGGCCGCACCGGATGTCCGCGTCATCGGTCGATTCAGGGGTCGGCCCGGGAGCCGACTCAGGACCGCTGGATGCGTTCTCGGTATCCGGTGTGGGGGGTTGCGGGGGGGCGGTGTCCTGCTGCCGGGAGGCCTCGGCGGACTCGGCCTCCAACTCCAGGATGGCCGTACCCTGGGAGACCTTGTCACCCTTTTTCACCAGCAGTTTACCGATGGTCCCTCCCACCGGGGCCGGGATGTCGATGGAGGCCTTGTCGGACTCCAGGGTGATAAGCGGGTCTTCGGGTCTGACGGTGTCGCCCGGGGCGACAAGGATGTCGATGATTTCCACATCCTTGAAATCGCCGATGTCGGGGACCTGGATGGTGCGTGTCTGAGCCATGGATTCAAAACTCCTTTCTGCAGTGGTGGGAGTCGGCCTGCTACAACAGCATGCGCCGCATGTCCGACAGCAGACCGCTCAGACAGCTGGTGAAACGGGCGCCCAGGGCACCGTCGATGACCCGATGATCATAGGACAGGGACAGGGGCAGAATCAGTCGGGGCACAAAGGCCTTGCCATCCCAGACCGGCTGCATCCTGGCCCGCGAGACCCCCAGAATCGCCACCTCCGGGGCGTTGACGATGGGAGTGAACTGAGTGCCGCCGATCCCCCCCAGGCTGGTGATGGTGATGCACCCGCCCTGCATGTCGTCAGGCTTGAGACGACGCTTGCGGGCCTTCTCGGAGACCTCGGCCATCTCATTGGCCAGCTCCACCAGGTTCTTGCGGTCCACATCCCGGATCACCGGTACCACCAGACCATCGGGGGTGTCCACGGCGATGCCCAGGTGAAAATATTGTTTCAGGATCAGGTTTTCCCCGCCCGCATCCAGCGAGGCATTGACCCGGGGATACTCCTTCAGGGCCGAGACCAGGGCCTTCATCAGGAACACGAGGAAGGTGATCTTCACCCCCTTGTCCTTGTATTCGGCCACCAGGGACTTGCGGAAGGCATCCAGCTCGGTGATGTCCGCCTCGTCGAACTGGGTGACATGAGGGATACTCACCCAGTTGCGGTGCAGGTTCTCCCCGGTGAGGCGGTTGATGCGGGTCAGGGCCTGGGTCTTGACCGGACCGAAGCGGGAGAAGTCGATCTTCGGCGGCGGTGCAAGACCCGGCAGGGCCGCCGGTGCAGCGGTCAGGGCGTGCTTGACGAAGGCCTGCACGTCCTCCTTGAGGATGCGCCCCTTGCGGCCCTTGCCCTCCACCTTGCCCAGATCCACCCCCAGTTCCCGGGCAAACCGACGCACCCCCGGCGAGGCCAAGGCCTTGCGAAAGGCCGTCTCGTCCACCATCCCAGCCGTGGGGGAAGGCCGCGGACCGGGCGAGGGCACCGCTTCGTCCCGGACGGCCTCCCGGGGCCTCTCCGGCTCGGGCGCCGGGGCCTGAGCCGTTTCCGGCCGGGGGGGGGCTGCCTGTTGCGGCGACGGTTCCGGGGCCTTGTCAGGCGTTGGCGTCTTACCCCCCTCTTCCGGTTCCAGATCCAGAATGGCCACCCCCTGGGAGACCCGGTCTCCCACCTTGACCTTCATGCCGCGCACGGTCCCGCCCCGGGGAGCAGGGATGTCGATGGAAGCCTTGTCGGATTCCAGGGTGATCAGCGGATCCTCCGGCTTGACCGTATCCCCCTCCCCCACCAGCACCTCGATGATTTCCACATCCTTGAAATCACCGATGTCGGGGACCTTGATTTCAACCACGTTGCCCATGGCGCAACTCCTTTGAAAGATTGGGTTCACCGGTGGCGGCAGGCGACGGGACGGGACAGACGCGCCGGCCGGTGATGCACGTCACAATGGATGCGGACCGGCGCCTCAGGCGCGCAGAGGGTTGGGCTTGTCCACATCGATCTCATACTTGACGATGGCCTCGCTGACCCGTTCCGCCGGGATCCGGCCTTCGTCTGCCAGGGCCTTGAGGGCAGCCAGGGCCACGTAGTAGCGATCCACCTCGAAGTGATGCCGCAGCCGGGCGCGTAGATCGCTGCGGCCAAAGCCGTCGGTGCCCAGCACCGTGTAACGCCCGGGGACCCAGGCCCGGATCTGGTCGGCAAAGGCCCTGACATAGTCGGTGGAGGCCACCACCGGCCCCTGGCGATCCCCCAGGCATTGGCCGACCCAGCTCCGGCGGGGTTCGGCCTTGGGATGCAACAGATTCCAGCGCTCCGCATCACGGCCGTCCCGGGCCAGTTCGTTGAAGCTGGTGGCGCTCCAGATGTCCGCTTCCACGCCGAAATCATCCTTGAGCAGATCGGCGGCGGCAATCACCTCCCGCAGGATCGTGCCCGAGCCCATGAGCTGGACCCGCAGCTCGCCCTGCCCGCCTTCCTTGAGCAGGTACAGTCCCTTGCGGATCCCCTCGGCCGCCCCTTCCGGCATCGCCGGCTGAGTATAGTTCTCGTTCATGACGGTGATGTAGTAGAAGACGTTTTCCTGGTTGACGTACATGCGGCGCAGGCCGTCATGGAGGATCACCGCCACCTCATAGGCGAAGGTAGGGTCGTAGCTGATGCAGTTGGGCACATTGGCGGCCATCGGGTGGCTGTGTCCGTCCTGATGCTGCAACCCCTCACCGGAGAGGGTGGTCCGTCCGGCGGTGCCGCCCAGGAGGAAACCCCGAGCCTGCATGTCACCCGCCGCCCAGATCAGGTCCCCCACCCGCTGGAAGCCGAACATGGAGTAGAAGATGTAGAAGGGGATCATGCTCACGCCGTGCACGCTGTAGGCGGTGGCCGCCGCCATCCACGACGACAGGGCGCCGGCCTCGTTGATCCCCTCCTCCAGGATCTGGCCCTTCTTGTCTTCCTTGTAGAACATCACCTGGTCCTTGTCCTGAGGCGTGTAGAGCTGCCCCACGGAGGAGTAGATCCCCAGTTGCCGGAACAGTCCCTCCATACCGAAGGTACGGGCCTCATCCGGCACGATGGGGACGATGTGACGGCCGATCTTCTTGTCCCGGATCAGTTGAGTGAGCATGCGCACCAGCGCCATGGTGGTGGACAGCTCCCGGTCCCCGGAAGATTCCAGGGCACCGTCGAACAGGGAGAGGTCGGGGATCTCCAGGGGCGCCACCGAGGATTTGCGCACCGGCAGAAACCCGCCCAGGGCCTTGCGCCGTTCATGCATGTAGCGCATCTCGGGGGCGTCTTCCGGCGGCTTGATGTATTCCATCCGCTGCACCTGCTCGTCGGTGAGCGGGATGCTGAAACGGCTACGGAAGGTCTTGAGCTCGTCCATGCCCAGCTTCTTCTGCTGGTGAGCACGCATCTGGCCCTCGCCGGCAGTCCCCATGCCGTACCCCTTCACGGTCTGGGCCAGGATCACGGTGGGCTGGCCGACATGATTGACCGCCTCATGGTAGGCGGCATGGACCTTGAAAGGGTCGTGCCCGCCCCGGTTCAGGCGCCAGACATCGTCGTCGGACATATTGGCCACCATGGCCTTGAGTTCGGGGTATTTACCGAAGAAATGCTCCCGGACATAAGCGCCGTCCTTGGCCTTGTAGTTCTGGTAGTCCCCGTCCACGGCCTCCATCATGCGCTGCTTGAGCAGACCCTTGGTGTCCTTGGCCAGCAGGGGATCCCAGTAGCTGCCCCAGAGTACCTTGATGACATTCCAGCCCGCGCCGCGGAACACAGCCTCCAACTCCTGCACGATCTTGCCGTTGCCTCGCACCGGCCCGTCCAGGCGCTGCAGGTTGCAATTGACCACAAAGATCAGGTTGTCCAGTTTTTCCCGGGCCGCCAGCGAGATGGAACCCAGGGATTCGGGCTCGTCGGTCTCACCGTCGCCGATGAAGCACCAGACCTTGCGATCCCGGCTGCTGGCCAGCTCGCGGTCGTTCATGTACTTCATGAAGCGCGCCTGCATGATGGCGGTGATGGGACCCAGACCCATGCTCACCGTGGGGAACTGCCAGTAGTCGGGCATCAACCAGGGGTGCGGATAGGAAGACAGCCCGCCGCCGCCCACTTCCTGACGGAAGCGATCCAGCTGGGCTTCGGTGAGGCGCCCTTCCAGGAAGGAACGGGCATAGACCCCGGGGGCGGAATGGCCCTGGATGAAGAGCAGGTCCCCACCATGCTCATGGGAAGGGGCGCGCCAGAAATGATTGAAGCCCACGTCATAAAGGGTGGCGGCGGAGGCGAAGCTGGCAATATGTCCACCCAGCTCCGTACTGATCCCGTTGGCCTTGACCACCATCATCAGGGCATTCCAGCGGATGTAGGAGCGGATCCGGTGCTCCAGCTCCGCATTCCCGGGAAATTCAGGCTCCAGGTGGGGCGGGATGGTGTTCACGTAGGCGGTGTTGGCAGAATACGGCAGGAAGGCGCCGGAACGCCGAGCCTGATCCACCAGACGTTCCAGCAGATAATGGGCCCGTTCCGGGCCATCGGCCTGGATGACCGCTTCCAGGGCATCAAGCCATTCGTGGGTTTCCTGGGTATCCAGGTCTTGAGGCAGTTGCTGCGCCGTCATCACTTTTTCTCCATCCAGGACCCCTTCGCTGCGGGCGCACACAGGCGCACCCCATGGGGGTGTAGTTCAGACAAAACGGGATACTTGCTGATATTATTCCGACCGGACTTTATTATTTTTATGTCCACATCAATCCCGACCTGAAACACGACCATCCGATTCACATCGAGCAGGAAACTCATCGCCGAGCGGCGCCATCTGCCGAATCATGTTCTAGCTTTTGCATCACCAGGTCAAGGAATCGAAATGCGGCTTTTCATGCTTCACTGCAACACATTTCTGCAATAAAAACAGGAAACAGCGACACAATGACGACAATCCAGGAACTGCGCATCAGACGCCCCGATGACTGGCATTTGCATGTTCGGGACGGGAGCGCCCTTGATAGTGCAGTGCCGCATACCGCCAGATGTTTCGGCCGCGCCATCATCATGCCCAATCTCAAGCCCCCGATCGTCAGTGTAGAACAGGCCGTCGCCTATCGCCGACGCATTCTCGATGCCGTTCCCAAAGAGATGAGATTCGAACCATTGATGACAATCTATCTCACCGACCAGACCTCACCGGAGGAGATCAAAAAGGCGGTAGACAGCGGGGTGGTCTTTGGCGCGAAGCTGTATCCGGCCGGTGCCACCACCCATTCCGATGCCGGCGTGACCGATATCCGCCACATCTATCCCACCCTGCAGGCAATGCAGGATCTGGGGCTGCCGCTGATGATCCACGGCGAGGCCACCGATCCGGGCGTGGACGTGTTCGACCGGGAAGCGGTGTTCATCGAGCAGGTCCTGGCACCGCTGGTGGAGCGCTTCCATGGCCTGAAGGTGGTTCTGGAACACATCACCACGGCCCAGGCGGTGGACTTCGTACGCCGGGCGCCGGACCGGGTCGCGGCCACGGTCACGCCCCAGCACATCCTCATGAATCGCAACGCCCTGTTCCAGGGGGGACTGCGGCCCCATCACTACTGTCTGCCGGTGCTCAAGCGCGAGACCCACCGGGCGGCCATCATGGAAGCCCTGGCACAGGGGCATCCCCGCTTCTTCCTGGGCACCGACAGCGCCCCCCATCCCAAGGGCGCCAAGGAATCCGCCTGCGGCTGCGCCGGCATCTTCAGCGCCCCGGCCGCCATCGAACTCTATGCAGAGGCCTTCGAGCAGGCAGGTGCCCTGGACAAGCTGGAAGGGTTTGCCAGCCTGTTCGGTCCCGCCTTCCATGGCCTGCCGGTGAACGAGGACTTCGTCACCCTGCGGCGGGAACCGTGGACGGTGCCGGAGGCATATCCCTTTGCAGATGCCACGGTGGTGCCCATGCGGGCCGGCGGCACGCTGGACTGGAAGCTGGTAATCTAGCGCCCATGACAGACGAATTGAACTTCCGCCCCATGGGCAACCGTTTCCGTGGTTTTCTGCCCGTGGTGGTGGATGTTGAAACCGGCGGCTTCAATCCCAAAACCGATGCCCTGCTGCAGATCGCGGCCGTGTTCCTGCGCATGGACAAGGACGGTTTCATCCAGCGGGACCACACCCTGTCCTGCCATGTCCAGCCCTTCGAGGGGGCCAACATGGACCCCAAGTCCCTGGAAGTGAACGGCATCAACCCCTGGCACCCCCTGCGCATCGCCCTGCCCGAGGACGAGGCCCTGCAGCGGGTATTTCGCGAGGTCCGCCAGGACATCAAGCGCAATCACTGCACCCGAGCCATCCTGGTGGGCCACAATGCCGGCTTTGACCTGGCCTTCGTGAACGCTACCGCCGAGCGGGCCCAGGTGAAGCGCAATCCCTTTCATCCCTTCAGCAATCTGGATACCGTGACCCTGTCGGCCCTGGCCTATGGACAGACCGTGCTGGCCAAGGCGGTGAAGGAGGCCGGCCTGCCCTGGGACAACGCCGAGGCCCACTCCGCCACCTATGATGCGGAAAAAACGGCCGACATCTTCTGTGACGTCATGAACCGTTGGAACCGCGGGATATTGCCGACGGAAGGGTCCGCCATGGACAAGGCCTTATGAGTTTCTTATAGGAAACGGGTCATGGATCAACAACGAGAAGCTCCGATGCCGCCGCCGCTGTCCATTCTGGTCGTTGACGACATGCAGTACAGCCGGACCGTACTCAGGAATACCCTGGAGCGCATCGGCTATGACGATGTCAGGCTGGCGGGGTCCGCCGCGGAAGCCCTGGACGCGCTGGCGCAAAGACGTGCGGACGTGGTGATCGCGGACTGGGTCATGCCGGAGATGAACGGCCTGGAGCTCGCGGCGGCCATCCGTCGGCGGGATGATGAGGCCGGTCGCTATACTTCCATCATCCTGTTCACTTCCAAGGATGAGGACAAGGCCATGCTGCAGGCCTTCCACGAGGGTGCCGACGACTTCCTGACCAAACCGATTCAGGATGTCCAGCTGGCGGCACGGATCTATGCCGCCGGTCGGGTTGCCATGCTGCAGAACCGCCTGATGGAAACCTCCTCGGCGCTGGAAACCGCCAACCGTCTGCTGGAACAGCAGTCCACCACGGATCCCATCACCGCTCTGGCCAACCAGCGGGCCCTGAATCAGCGTCTGGAGGCCTTGGTACTGGAAACCCAGGCCCGGGGGGGTGGATTCTGCCTGGCCCTGGTGAGCCTGGATCAGCAGGACGACGAACAGGTGTCTCCGCACAAGGACCTAAGCTCGGAGGTGCTGATGGGCTTTGCCAGGCGTCTGCGCCTGGCCGTACGCCCCACGGATCTGGTCGCCAGGATTGCCGAAGAGGAGTTTGCCCTGTTGATGCACGTGCATTCTCCCGAGGGTTTCAATCGGGATCTTTTCAAGCGGGTCCTGGCCAGCATCACCCGGGACGGGATCCAGACCTCGGAAGGGTCGGTCCCGATCCTGGTCTCCATCGGCGCCCATTTCCATCGGTCGGATCAGCCGCTGATGACCATCCGGGAACTGATGAAGCAGACCCGGAGCAACCTGAATCAGGCACGAGGTCAGAGCGGCGCCCGGGTGGTGGTGACCTGACCGGCGACGTGCCGCGGCCTGTTCGCGGCCGAGGGCCGCTCCCACGGGGATGGCTTTGCCTGTGGGAGCCGGCCTGCCGGCGAACGGGACGCTGCCGCGTCATTCCTCCCCGGCGGCTTCCTTGACCAGCGTCTGCAGTTCCCCGGACTCGAACATCTCCAGGGTGATGTCACAGCCACCGATCAGCTCACCCTTGATATAGATCTGCGGAAACGTGGGCCAGTCGGCAAAGCCGGGCAACGCCTGCATGATCTCCTGGTCTGCCAGGATATTCACATAGGCAAAGGGTGCCCCACAGGCCTTGAGTGCCGTGGCAGCCCGGTTGGAGAAACCGCACATGGGAAACTGGGGCGTTCCCTTCATGTAGATGATGACGGGGTTTTCCTCGACCTGCTGCCTGATACGATCCAGAGCGTCCACTTCGTTTGACCTCGTGTTTATGAAAAGCCCCAGCCGGGGCAAATCCCGTCACGCCCGCGCAAGCGGGAGTGACTCAATTCAAATGGAAAGTGAATTCAGCGTAAAAATGACTTGGTTCAACACAACTGACCGATTCAACGTGATTGGACATCAGAACATGAAAATTGGTTTGTTCCCGGGCGACGGCGTCTAGCCGGCATGGATCCCCTGGCGCTGCAGCCAGAATTCCAGCAGGGCCAGATGCCAGAGTTTACTGCCCTGGATGCGGGTCAGATGTTGCTCCGGGGCCTTGAGCAGGGTCTCCACATAGTCCCGCTGGTAAAGCCCCCGTTCCCGGCACACCCGGGAATCCAGGATGTCCCGCATGAAGTCCAGAAACTCCCCCCGCACGTACTTGAGGGCTGGTAGCGGGAAATAGCCCTTGGGACGGTCGATGACCGCATCCGGCAGCAGCCCCCGGGCAACCTGCTTGAGCACGCCCTTGCCGCCCTGGGCCAGCTTCAGCGCCGGCGGCATGCGGGCCGCCAGCTCCACCAGTTCATGATCCAGGAACGGCACCCGGGCCTCCAGCCCCCAGGCCATGGTCATGTTGTCCACCCGCTTGACCGGATCATCCACCACCAGGGTGGTGACATCCAGGCGCAACACCGCATCCAGGAAGGTGTCCGCGCCCGGCTCGTTCAGGGCCGCCTCAATGAGCCGGGCCGTATGGTCCTCCCCCACCAGGGCCGGATTCACCATGCGGGCAAACTCGGGCTGATCCCGGTCGAAATAGTGTCGACGGAAGCGCTCCACCAAGGTGCCTTCCGTCTCCGCCGCCATCCGCGGATACCAGAAATACCCGGCAAAGACCTCATCCGCCCCCTGCCCCGACTGCACCACCTTCACGTGCCGCGAGACCTGCTCAGACAGCAGGTAGAAGGCTACCGCATCCTGCCCCACCATGGGCTCGGCCATCTGGTCCACCGCCTCGGGCAGACGGGCCAGAACCTGGTCGTTGGGCACATGAAAACGATGATGGTCGGTGGCATAGCGTTCGGCCACCGGGTCGGAAAACTCGAATTCGCTGCCCTTCTCCTCGGGCTGGTCCTCAAAGCCCACGGTGAAGGTCTTGAGCCCCGTGGCCCCCGACTCCGCCAGCAGGGCTACCAGCAGGCTGGAATCCAGTCCACCGGAGAGCAGCACCCCCACGGGCACATCGGAAATCTCCAGGCGCCGCTTGACCGAGCGCCGCAGGGCATCATGCACGGCCTCGGTCCATGCCTCCGGAGTCTGCTCTTTGCCGGGGCGGGTGGCCTCCAGCTGCCAGTAGCGTTGCAACCGGGTGCGGCCATCCTGCTCCACGGTGAGGGTATGACCGGGCTGGAGTTTTCTCACGCCCTTGAAGAGGGTGCGGGGGGCGGGTACCACCGCGTGCAGGGTGAAGTGATGATGCAGGGCCACCGGATCGATGTCCGTATCCACCTCCCCCGCGGCCAGCAAGGCCTGGATGTTGGAGGCAAAGCGCAGGCGCCGGTCCGTGTGACTGTAGTAAAGGGGCTTGATGCCCATGCGGTCCCGGGCCATGAACAGGCGTCGCCGGCGCAGATCCCAGACGGCAAAGGCGAACATGCCGTGAAAGCGCTTGACGCAGTCCTCGCCCCAGGCGTGGTAGGCCTTGAGAATGACCTCCGTGTCGCCGCTGGAAAAGAACCGGTAGCGGTCTTCAAGCTCTCGGCGCAGTTCGCGGAAGTTGTAGATCGTGCCGTTGAAGACCACCGCCAGGCCCAGCTCGGGATCCAGCATGGGCTGGTTGGCCCGGTCGGACAGATCCAGGATGGACAGGCGACGGTGCCCCATGGCCAGGGGGCCATCGGAATAACTGCCTTCATGATCTGGACCACGGCGACGCAGCCGATCCAGCATGCGCCGGATGGATTCAAGATCGGGGAGGGAATCGTTGAAATTCAGTTCGCCGCAGATGCCGCACATGGGGGTCGGTATGGGTCCTTGGAGTGGGGGTGCCAGACGCAATCTTCACACAATACAGGAGATTGGGGCGAATGGAACATGATCAA
>NZ_JAJNQN010000014.1 GCF_022227845.1 Ectothiorhodospira lacustris
TCGCAATTCAGGCCACCCCGCCTCACCGGCCCCTAAGCCACACAGCCCTCGCACCCCCACCAACCCCGGGCAGGACTCCATACCGTCATTCCCGCCACCGCCGCGTCATTCCCGCGAAAGGGGGAATCCATCAGTCTCCCGAGCAGTGAGTCCAGTGCTGCCCTGCAGATCGTCATTCCCGCGAAGGCGGGAATCCATCGGCAGACTCAACACCCTGGACTCCCGCTTGCGCGGGAGTGATGACAGGGGGGCGGGCGTGACGGCGAAAGGGCAGAGCGACGGCAAGAGAGCAGAGCGACGGCAAGAGAGCAGAGCGACGGCAGGAGGGCACAAAGCGACGGCAAGAAGGCGGAATGACGGCAAGGGCCTCAAGATTTGGTCCTAGGTTATCTTCCTAGTGCCCGGCGGGCGATGGATTCATAGGCTTCCGCTCCAAGGCCACCATCCGAGATCATCTGCAGCGCTTCCACCAACGTGATGATCCGCTCACCGTACGGAATGCCATCGATCAGGACGGCCCGGGGATGGCGCCTCCAGGCCGGTCTGAAGGTGATGTCGGAACCCGCATGACCGGTGAGTGGGCCGGGCATCTGCGCTCTGGACGGTTGGGCGGGTTCGGGCTTTGCCCCGGCAGACCTTGGATAGCCCTCAATGAGCAGTCGCGCCATGATCTCGCGCCGTTCCTGATCACGGAGCGCCTGCCAGGCACCGATCTCTTCCAGTGTTCGTCCGCAACCGATGCAGCGGCCGTTTTCTGCCCGGCAGATATTGATGCAGGGGGTCAGCATGATGGTGGGTTCCAAAGCGGGTGGATGTCTCCGCTTTCAGACCGTGGCGCTACCGGCAGGTTTCCCCGGATGACCCATGATGGACTCGATCCAGCTGGCCAGGATCTCCCGATCCGGCGCCTGTCCCGGGCGAGTTGCTCGTTGCCGGGTGCCCCAGATCGCTTCGGGAAAGTGCGCATCCTCCCGAAAGCGGGGGATCACATGCCAGTGAAGATGGGGAACCTGATTGCCAAGGCTGGCCAGGTTGATTTTCTCCGGCTTCATCAGGGCGCGCAGCGCCCGTTCCGTGGCCAGGACGACGCCCATCAGGTGCTGTTGCTCCAGCGGGACCAGATCGCTCATTTCAGCCACGTGGTCATGCCAGATCACCCGGCAGAAGCCGGGGTAGTCGGGGTCCTCCACCAGGATGACCCGGCAGCAGCTATCCTGCCAGACCAGTGTTTCATCGCGGGGGGTACAAAGTGGGCATGGAAGTAAAGTCATTGGGTCTCCCTCGTCGTCATGGAGAAGGACCGACATGGCTGTGCCAAGCCCTCCCGACTTGGGTAAGTTAGCACCTTTCCCCGGCCCGCAGTCTTTGATCATGACCGACAGGCAGCTAGAACAGCCGCAGGATCTCCTGCAGGTTCATGACTTGTCGACCGTCCACTGAGAGCATGCCGGCGTCCAACTCCAGGGCCATGCGGATCAGGTCGTCATCCCAGTGGGTCACGAAGGGCATCATGCGTATTAAAAAGGACCATTCCAGCCATTGCTGTTCCACCAGTCGATCCAGATGGGGGCCTTCCGCGCCCGGGAACTGCTCCAGCAGGTAGGATCGCATGAGCGCCTTGATCAGGGCGGGCTGGACCTGGACACCGGCGGAGCCGTGCAGGGCTTCCAGGCCCGCAAGGCCTCGGCTTAGATCCAGCGCAGGATTTTTCTTCAGCCCCAGGGTCAGCCGGCCTTCGAATGAGCCTGCTTCGGCGTGCTGCAGGGACAGCGTATCAACGGCGATCATGGCGCCCCGGCTGAGCAAGGCGTGCAGGCCAGCCTCCCGAGCGGCCGCGTCTTCGCTGGTTCCGCTATCCGTCATTGCTCTGAGTTCAACCAGGCCTGAAAAGCTCACGTCGGATCCCATGCTCACCTGACCGCTTTCCAGCAGCTTGGATCCGTCAAGGATGAGGGGTCCCCAGGCCAGGATCACGTCACTTTTGAGCCGGTCCGCTTCCCGCTGATTGTGCCAGTGGAGTTTCAAGTCCCGCATCTCCAGGGAGTCATGGCGGTCTTCCAGCCGCCAGCGTGTAATCCGGGTTTCGGACTGAGCTTGCGTCAGGATGCCTTCTTCAACCAGGGCATCTTCCAGCACAAACTCCAGCGATTCCAGCAGGAGCTCGAGATTTTCATCCTGCACCTTGATCCATGCCCGTGGCAGATCCAGGGACAGTCGGTCGAGGCGGCCATCCTGTCGCCAGTGGCCGACCAAGCGCCACGCCGACCAGTCGGCCTCTCCCTGTCTTTGGCCCAGGGCATTCATGATTCTGCCCTGATAGCCTTCACCATGGATGCTGACGCGGTGCTGGTGTCGGGTATGGAATTCAATGTCGTAGTGGGCCCAGTCTTCGCCCTGATAATCCGGCAACACCTGTCTCCAGGTATCGGATAGCAGTAGCTGTCCTTCCACATCGGCGATCTTACCCAGTAGTCCCGGCAACCCATGGGTGGTGACTTCGGCGTTACCTGATAGCTCCAGGTAAGGGAGTTCGGTTTCCTGTCGTTCGGTGAGCAGCGGGTAGAGCGGGCTATCGGGTGCGGGTATGAAGCGTAGCCGATATCGGATGAATCCTTGCTTGCGATCATAATCGGCCCACAGTAGGTGCAGGCCGGGCTGTGTGCTGTCGATTTGCCCGAGGTGTTCCAGGCTGGCTTCGATTCGGTCCGCTGCCGCCTTATGCACCCACTGGTTCAGGCCGAGGAGGGAGGCGCCCAACAGCAGGGCGACCATGGCTGTCAAGACGATGACTCTGGAAGATCCGAGACCGAGTGCTTTGGTGGGCATGAGGGTGAAATCCAGACGGAATGAGGTGGAGACCATTCTAGAGCATGAGCATGTCCGCAGTTGCAGGATGCGACCGGTATCTTCGGCCATGGGGGATGAAGCGGACGGGCGGGATCAGGCCTCGGGGCGTGGTAAAGAAAGACGGTCATGAAAAAGGGCAGCCCATAGGGGCCGCCCTTTTCACTGCGACTGGTGCCGGCAATAGGAGTCGAACCTACGACCTTCGCATTACGAATGCGCTGCTCTACCAACTGAGCTATGCCGGCGGCACTAAAAACCGGTTTGATCCTTTACATGCTGCCGAGAGAGGGCACGGCAGGCTCACGGAAAGGCTGCTAAGTTTAGTGCATGAGGAGCCAGGACTCAACCAGACCGTTGCAACCGCAGATCCATCATCATGGGGCAGTTCAATAACGGGGTCATCGGCATCACCGGTGCCCATTATCTGGTGGTCGGGGGCATGACCGCCCACTGACGCAGGTCCTCCTGCCTTCCCGGCGCGCCATGGACGGGAGGACAGGGGGCATGCCCGCTATGGATCAGTCTTCCAGGTAGGTGTATCCGGACAGACCGTTGTCCAGTTCCTTGAGGATCTGCCGCTGCATGGCCTCGTCCAGACCCGCGGCCGCCACCTTGGTGCGATAGGCGCCCGCCAGCAGCTCGGTGTCGAAGTGCACGTAGCGCAGCAGTTCCTCCACCGTGTCACCCTGTTCCGGTTCCACCACCTCGTAACCGCCGTCCCGGGTCAGTACCACATTGATGGCGTCGGTGTCGCCGAACAGGTTGTGCAGGTCTCCCAGGATCTCCTGGTAGGCCCCGACCATGAAGATCCCCAGCAGATACTGCTCTCCGGGGCGGAACTCGTGCAGGGGTAGGCTGGGGACGATGGTCTCGCCGTCCACATAGCGGTCTACGTGGCCGTCGGAGTCGCAGGTGAGGTCCTGCAGCACCCCCAGCCGGGTGGGCCGCTCATCCAGCCGGTGCAGGGGCATGATGGGAAAGATCTGGTCGATGGCCCAGACGTCCGGGATGGATTGGAACACGGAGAAGTTGCAGAAATACTTGTCCGAGAGCTTTTCCGTGAGTTCGTCGGCGATATCCCGGGGCAGGCGCTGGGCATGCCCGGTCAGCAGCCTTCGGCAGGTGGCGAAATAGATCTGCTCCGCCAGGGCCCGATGCTCCAGGTCCAGCAGGCCGTGGGTGAACATGGACTGCACTTCCCGCAACCAGTCCACCATGGTGTGAAAGACCTCGGTGGGGGCACTCTCGGCGGTGCGTTCGAACAGGCTCCACATGTCCAGCAGTACCGCCGGGGCCTCTTCATCGGGGGGCTGGATATCGGCGGCTACCGGGGCGCGTTCGGTGTCGATCACGTTGGTGATCAGTACCGCATGATGGGCGGTCATGGCGCGGCCGGATTCGGTGAAGATCTCAGGCGGCGGCAGGTCGTATTCCCGGCAGGTATTGGCCAGGATGCGCACCAGGCTGTCGGCATAGTCCTGCAGGCTGTAGTTGATGGAACACAGGTTGCGGGAGCGGGTGCCCTCGTAGTCCACACCCAGGCCGCCGCCGGCGTCCACCACCTGGATGGGGGCGCCCAGGCGATGCAACTCGGCGAAGAAGCGGGAGGCCTCGTACATGCCCGACTGGATGTCGCGGATATTGGCGATCTGGGAGCCCATGTGGAAATGCAGCAGCTGCATGCAGTCCAGCATGTCATGGTCCCGCAGCTGATCCAGCAGCTTCAGGGCCTGGGCGGCGGAGAGCCCGAACTTGGCCTTTTCGCCGCCGGTGTTCTGCCACTTGCCCTTGCCCATGGAGGCCAGCCGTACCCGCATGCCTAGGGTGGGGCGGACCCCAAGGTCGCGGGCGGCCTCGATCACGCCGTTCAATTCCGAGGGCTTCTCAATAACGATGTAGACCCGGTGGCCCAGCAGCTGGCCGATCATGGCCAAGCGCAGGTATTCCCGGTCCTTGTAGCCGTTGCAGACGATCACACCACCGGGGCGGGCGAGGGCCAGCACCGCCATGAGTTCCGGCTTGCTGCCTGCCTCCAGGCCCACCCGTTCGCCGCCGCAGGTGAGGATGCGTTCCACCACGCTGCGCTGCTGATTCACCTTGATGGGATAGACGGCGGTGTAGCGGCCGGGGAACTCGTTGTCCTCGATGGCCTGATCGAAGGCCTCGGTGAGTCGCTTCACGCGATCGCAGAGGATGTCCGGAAAACGCACCAGCACCGGCACGTCGATGTTCAGGCCGGACACATGGCTCACCAGTTCGAACAGGTCCACGCCTGGATGATGGGCATGGGCGGGCGGGCGGACGATCACGCGGCCTTGATCGTTGATGTGAAAATAGTCGCCGTTCCAGTGGGGGATGTTGTAGGTCTGGCGGGCGTTATCCGTCGTCCAATCTGTCATGATGGGCCTTGTCGATCAGCGCGAATGGAGGGCCGGTGATCCTGTAACACCGGCCCCGGTAAAGCGGGCCTATGATACTCCCTATGCCGGTGCCCCGGGGAGCCTGCAGGGGCCTTCCCGACGGTTGGAGTGTCCTTCGTCATCCGAGCTTCAGGCGATCCAGGCGCAGGCGCTCCCGTTCATCAAATAGCCGCCGAGATCCCAGCCAGATGGCACCCAGGGTACCGAAGCCGGTGCCTGCAGTAATGAGAAACATCACCAGAATCTGGTATTTCACCGCCTCCATGGGCGGTGTCCCCGCCATGATCTGGCCGGTCATCATGCCGGGCAGACTCACGATGCCCGCCGCCGCCATGGCATTGATGATGGGCATCAGGCCGCTGCGGGCCGCCTCCCGGCGAATGTCCTGGATCGCTTCCGTCCAGGTTTGCCCCAGGATCAGGCGACCTTCGATCACCCGCCGCTGCTGCCAGGCGGATTGAGTGAGCCGATCCAGGCCCAGGGCGATCCCGGTCATGGTGTTGCCCAGCAGCATCCCCAGCAGGGGGATGGCGTACTGGGGCTCCCACCAGGGGGCCGGGCCGATGATGACGGTCAGGGCGAACACCGTGGCGGTGAAGGCGGAGACGAACATGGCCAGGGTGCCGATGCCGTAGGCCCACCAGCCGGTGAAACGTCGCCCCTGCCGGGCCACCACTTCACGCCCTGCCACCAGCAGCATGACCGCTGCCATGCCGGCCACCCAGTGCAGGGCGGCATGCTCGAACAGGGTCTTGAGCACCAGACCGATCAGCAGCAGCTGCACCACCGTACGCGTGGCCGAGACCAGTAGGCTCCTCGACAGTCCCATGCCCACTCGGCTGGTCAGGGCCGCCAAGGCAATCACCAGCAGGGCTGCCAGACTAAGGTCCATGGGTGACAGAGCGATGACGTTCATCCGTTTGACTCCGTCAGTCGACCGTTTTCCATCGTGAAGAGGCGGCCGCCCAGGCGGCTGCGCTGGTCCGCGTCATGACTGACCCACAGGGCGGCGGCATCGCTTTCGCGCAGATAATCCCGGATCAGGCGTTCCATGGTCCGGGTATTGTCCGGGTCCAGGTTGGCGGTGGGCTCGTCCAGCAGCAGGACTCGAGGACGGTTCTGCAGCACACGCACCAGCGCCAGCCGTTGCCGCTCACCGCTGGATAGCCGGTCCACGGTCCAGGTGCGCACATCCGGCGTGAAGCCCAGGGCCTCAAGCCAGTGCTCATCCCCTGACTGCAGATGTTCACCTACGGTGTCCGCCCACCAGGCCGGATCCGCGGGCAGATAGCCCACTCGCCGCCGCCAGCCGGCCCCGGAAAATGTGTGCCTGGGATGCCCTTCCAGTCGGATCTGACCTTCATTGCGGTCAAGATCGGTGATGGCCCGCAGCAGCAGGGACTTGCCGGCGCCGGAAGGCCCGGCCACCTGGACCACTTCTCCGGCGTGCAGGCTCAGGTCCAAAGGCCCGATCTGGGGGGTGCGCAGTTGTTGGATCTCGAGCAACAAGGGCGTGTCCGGTGAATCGTCCATGAGGACAGGGGCGGGATGGCGTTCCGGAGTGCGAAATTCGTTCATTATAACGGCCTTGACGGCGGTCGCCAGGAGGCTTGCACCCGTGGCCGGGGTTCGCTAGGGTGAATCCGGTGCCCCCAGCTTATGTAGGTTGTAAGCCTGCGCTGCCAAGGCGGGACAACAGAATATCAGGGACCGGTGCAGGGTTCGAATGCCAGGGGCATTTTGCGAGACTCACACGATGAACACACAGGAGAAGTGACGATGACTGATCGCGACAATACCCTGAGTCGGCGCCGTTTTCTGAAGTTCGGCAGCTATGGCCTGCTGGCCGTGCCCATGGCCGGGCTGGGCTGGACCACGACGGCCATGGCCATGGAGCGCCTGAGCGAGGATGATCCCGCTGCTCAGGCCCTGGAGTACCGGCATGATGCCGCGGGCGTGGAGCATCCGGCCTACGAAGAAGGGCAAACCTGCATGAATTGTCTGCTGTACAGCGATGCCAGTGCCCAGGACTGGGGTCCTTGCACCGTATTCCCCGGCAAGCTGGTATCCGCCAACGGCTGGTGCACCGCCTGGGTGGCCCGCTAATCGCCAACCAAGGAAGCCGCCCGACGCCCATGCTCGGGCGGTTCCCGCATCGCCGCCCTGCTCAGCAGGCGGCGGCTTCCACCCTCGCCCGTCCGGTCCGGCTGATGACGATTCGTCGTCCCACCTCCCCATGGCATAGCCATACCGAACCCATTTGCAGCGCGCCGTTCAGGCGACGGGTTTGCCCGTCGTTGCGATAGGCGATGTATTCCCCCATGGTGCCGTTGGCGTGGATGGTGACTGATGCGGGCACGGAATCGAAGTGACGAATGACCGTGTCGGGTTGAATCACCGGCCCCGTGACCGGGTGTTCCACCACGCCGACGATCCAGCCTTCGGCATAGGATGCGGATGCACACCGCAGGCCGTCCGTGGAGGGGCAGAGCAGGGCATGGTGGCCGCGCTTCACCGCCTCCCAGCGGGCCGTGTGGAGGGCGCTGATGAAAGTGTTGGTGGTGGTGATCAACCGCTGTTCCCGCGCCATCCCCGCAAAACCGGGGATGGCAACGGTGGCAAGCACCGCGGCAACGGCAAGTGTGATGAGCAGTTCGGTGAGTGTCAGTCCGTATTCCCGGGACATATGCCTCTCTCCTTGAGGTTCTGACCGCCGACCGGCAGCTTAACCCGGGCGGGTGGTGTGGACAAGCGGCGTTGACCGGTATAGGCGCTGTTATAATCTTGCCACTGAATTGTGGCTTGAGGGCCTGCGCATGACCGTATTGGACGGCGCCCTGCTGGCAGGTGCGGCACTGGTGCTCCTGGGTTACCTGCTGGTGGTCCTGGCGGGTTTTCGCCGGGAATTCATCTGGGGGGTGATCAACCTCGTCCCCGTCGTCTCGCTGGCCTTTGTATTGCTGCACTGGCACCGGGCCCGAACCGGCTTTCTGGTGTCGGTGATGGGGCTGCTGGTGCTCGGCGGAGCCCTGCACGGGGGTGCCGACCGGACCGTGGAGCAGACCCTGGAACGGTTCGGTGTGGGGGTGGACATTCAGATGCCCGTCACACGCCCCTGGGATGTGGAACTGCCCAACCAGGCCTTGGTCCGTCGGATCGAGGAGGAGACCGGGCAGCCGCTTGAGATTGTCGAGTACGATCCCTTTGCGCCGGTTCAGCCCCTGCCCCCTGCCTCCAGTTTCAGGTTGGAAGCGGATCCCGCCCCCGCGCCCCGAGCCTACCGAATGGTCCTGCCGGCTGAACTCCCCCAGCTGGAGGGTGCGCGTATGCGGCTGGTGCTGGGTGACGGGGTGGTTCGGGAGGGCAATCTGATTGCAGTCACGCCCACCAGCCTCTATCTGCAGCAGGTCATCCTGGGGGGGCATGTGGCCTTCGAGTACCGGCGCCGGGACATCCGGCGCATGGAGGTCTGGGATCGGATGGGTGCCGCGCCTCGGGTCCCGCCGTCGGCTGAAGTGCAGTCCCTGCCCGATGAGCCCGACGTGATCTTCGAGGCGGATTGAGTCCTTGTCGACGTTTCCGCAAAATTCGCCTGTTACCGTGCCCGCGAAGGTGTTTTGTCGTCACTCCCGCGCAGGCGGGAGTCCAGGGCAGTCCGTCACTGGATTCCCGCCTGCGCGGGAATGACGGATGAGGCGCGGGAATGGTGGATGAGGTGCGGGAATGACGGGCCGGTTGCGGGGTTTCCAACGTATTGATTCTTGAGTGAAGGAGAGGACGGTTTGAGTTACAACACCGAAGGCATGACGTGCTATGTCTATCGCAGCAGTCGCAAGCAGGACACCTATCTCTACCTGCCTGTAAAGGATGACTTCTCATCCTTGCCGGATGCCCTGATGAATGTGTTCGGTGCGCCGGTGTTTGCCCTGGAGTTCGAACTGACCCCGCAGCGCAGGCTGGCCCGGGAAGATGCCGCCCAGGTGATGGAAAACCTCAGGATCCGGGGGTTTCATCTGCAGATGCCGGTGGAGAACCAGACACCGGCCTGATCAGTCCAGGATCTGTGTGTCCTCATGGAGATAGGGGGGGGCACAGGCACAGAGGATGCGCAGGGGTACATTACCGGTGTTGTGGACCTTGTGGGCGGTCCCCGGCGGTATCCTTACCGTATCTCCCGAATTCACCGGGAATACCTGCTCCCCCAGATGCATCATGCCCTCGCCTTGGGTGAAGTGATAATGTTCCTCGGTCTCCACATGGGCATGCAGTCGGGTACAGGCCCCGGGCCGCACCAAGGCCTCCGCCAGGCTCAGGGCGCCCTCGCCATTCAGGCGGGGATGCATGAGTTCCCGGATCTCCGATCCATCCAGCGTCTGATACGGAGCAATGTCCTGGTAGCGAGTCTTCATGGGAAGGCCTCCTGGTTCGCAGGGTTTGCAGGGCATCCATGATGCCCAATTTCTTCTTTGAATACCCGCTTTTAAGTGCATATTCCTCCGCCTCGCCATATCCGCGCAACTCTGCGGGCTGTATAATCCTCGCCCCCTTTGCCCAACAATTCCCCGGCGGCAGGCCGTTTTTCCCATGACCGACAAGCTTCGCAACATCGCCATCATCGCCCACGTGGACCATGGCAAGACCACCCTCGTGGACAAGCTGCTGCAGCAGTCGGGAACCCTGGATGCCCGGGCGCAGGTGGTGGAGCGGATGATGGACTCCAACGCCCTGGAGAAGGAGCGGGGCATCACCATCCTGGCCAAGAACACCGCCCTGGAATGGAACGGTTACCGCGTCAACGTGGTGGATACCCCCGGCCACGCCGACTTCGGCGGCGAGGTGGAGCGGGTGCTGTCCATGGTGGATTCGGTGCTGCTGCTGGTGGATGCCGTCGACGGCCCCATGCCCCAGACCCGATTCGTCACCGCCAAGGCCTTTGCCATGGGCTTTCGTCCCATCGTGGTGGTGAACAAGATCGACCGTCCCGGTGCCCGGCCCGACTGGGTGGTGGACCAGATCTTCGACCTCTTCGACCGTCTGGGCGCCAGTGAGGAACAGCTGGACTTCCCCGTGGTGTACTGCTCGGCCCTGAAGGGTTTCGCCGGCCTGGACCCCCGCGTGACCGACGGCAACATGGACCCCCTGTTCCAGACCATCATCGACAAGGTGCCGTCCCCCCGCGTGGATCCCGAAGGTCCCTTCCAGATGCAGGTGTCCTCCCTGGACTACAACACCTATCAGGGCCTGATCGGTATCGGCCGCATCACCCGGGGCAAGGTCAGAACCAATACCGCCGTCAAGGTTATGGACCGGGAAGGCAACGTCCGTAACGGCCGTGTGCTGCAGATCCTGGGCTTCCGGGGGCTGGAAAGGGTGGAAGTACCCGAGGCCCGCGCCGGGAACATCATCGCCTTCACCGGTATGGACGAACTCTACATCTCCGACACCATCTGCGATCCGGCGGCGGTGGAACCCCTCAAGGCCCTGACGGTGGACGAGCCCACCGTGAGCATGACCTTCCAGGTCAACACGTCGCCCTTTGCCGGCCGTGACGGCAAGTACGTCACCTCCCGCAACCTGCGTGAACGTCTGCTGGAAGAACTCAAGCACAACGTGGCCCTGCGGGTGGAAGAAACGGATGACCCGGACAAGTTCCGCGTCTCCGGCCGAGGCGAGTTGCACCTGTCCATCCTGATCGAGAACATGCGCCGAGAGGGCTTTGAACTGGGTGTATCCCGCCCGGAGGTCATCGTGCGCACCCGTGAAGGGGTCAAGGAAGAGCCTTATGAGATGGTGACGGTGGACGTGGAAGAGCAGCACCAGGGTGCCATCATGGAAAAGCTGGGCAGTCGTCGCGGCGAGCTGCTGGACATGATCCCCGACGGCAAGGGTCGCGTGCGTCTGGATTACCGGGTACCCTCTCGCGGCCTGATCGGTTTTCAGACCGAGTTCCTGACCGCCACCTCCGGCACCGGCATCCTGCATCATGTATTTGACAGCTATGGCGAGTTCCGCCCCGGTGCGGTGGCCCCGCGCAACAACGGGGTACTGATTGCCAACGGCACCGGCAAGGCCCTGGGCTTTGCCCTGTTCAACCTGCAGGAGCGTGGCCGCATGTTCATCGGTCCCGGCGAGGAGGTTTACGAGGGCATGGTGATCGGCATCCACACCCGGGACAACGATCTGGTGGTGAATCCCCTCAAGGCCAAGCAGCTTACCAATATCCGCGCTGCCGGTTCCGACGAGAACATCATCCTCACGCCCCCCCTGCGCCTGTCCCTGGAGCAGGCCCTGGAGTTCATCGAGGACGATGAACTGGTTGAGGTCACCCCCAAGGCGATCCGGGTGCGCAAGAAGCTGTTGCTGGAACACGAGCGCAAGCGCGCCTCCCGCTCCAGCGGCGGCTAAGCCGGCCGGGGCGGTCCTGTTTTAGGGGCCGTCCTGTGGTGGAGGCGCAGCCCTGATTGCGAACAGTCAGGCCTCGCTGGCCCGCCACCGGTCCATGGCCCGGTAGCTCAGGGCCTCCATCAGATGAGGCACCTCGATCCGGGGTGCCTCATCCATGTCCGCCAGGGTGCGGGCGACCCGCAGGATGCGGTGATAGGCCCGTGCCGAGAGTCGGAACCGGTCCATGGCCGTTTCCAGCAACTGTCGGTGGGCCGCTGCCAGCGTGCAGACTCCTTCCGTCTCCCGCCCGGACAATCCCGCATTCAGCTTCCCCTGCCGCGCCAGTTGCCGATCCCGGCAGGCGGACACCCGCGCCCTGACCACGGCGCTGGATTCCGGCGGTGGGCCAGGCTCCAGCAGCACATCCCGGGGCAGTCTGGGTACCTCAATGGACAGGTCGATCCGGTCCAGCAACGGGGCCGAGATGCGCCCCCGGTGGCGTCGCCGCTGCTCCGGGGTGCAACGGCAGTTGGCCCCCAGGTCGCAGTCATAGCCTTGGGGGCAGGGATTCATGGCCGCCACCAACTGGAATCTGGCCGGGAACTCCGCCTGCTGGGCGGCCCGGGAGATGGAGATTCGGCCTGTCTCCAGGGGTTCGCGCAGCACGTCCAGGGCCTTGCGGTCAAACTCCGCCAGTTCATCCAAGAACAGAATGCCGTTATGGGCCAGGGAAATCTCTCCGGGTTTGGGGCGCGAGCCTCCGCCCACCAAGGCTATCCCCGAACAGGTGTGATGGGGGGTGCGAAAGGGGCGGGCACGCCACCGGGCGGGGTCGATGCCGTGGTGACTGACGGCATGCAGGGCTGCGGTCTCCAGGGCTTCGGTCTCACTCATGGGTGGCAGTAGCCCGGGCAACCGGCTGGCCAGCATGGTCTTGCCGGTGCCGGGCGGCCCGACCATCAGCAGATGGTGACCGCCGGCGGCGGCAGCCTCCAGGGCGCGGCGGGCTTGAGGTTGGCCGCGCACGTCCGCCAGATCCGGTTGCGATACCGGATCGCCCATGGCCGGTGGGGTGCGCACATGGGCGGAGAGCGGGGCTTCGCCGCGCAGGTGGGCGCAGACTTCCAGCAGATGGTCCGCCGCGATCACGTTCACATCGTCTACCAGTGCCGCTTCGTCCGCATCGCCCCGGGGCAGCATCAGGGTGCGCCCCGCCCGTCCCGCGGCCATGGCTGCCGGCAGCACGCCGCGTACCGAACGCAGTTCACCGGTCAGGCCCAGCTCTCCCAGGAACTCCAGGCCGTTCAAGGCCTTGAGGGGGATCTGTCCCGAGGCCGCCAGGATCCCCAGGGCAATTCCCAGATCAAAGCGCCCGCCTTCCTTGGGCAGGTCCGCCGGTGCCAGGTTGGCGGTAATGCGGCGGGCAGGGAATTCAAAACCGCTGGTCTGGATGGCGGCCCGAACCCGATCACGGCTTTCCTTCACGGCGACTTCCGGCAGGCCCACCATGGCGAAGCTGGGCAGGCCGTTGGCCAGATGGACTTCGATGTGTACCGAGGGCGCCTGGATACCCAACTGGGCTCGGCTGCGGATGACGGCAAGGTGCATGGGTCCTTCCATGGGGCTCGTCCTTGATCGCCGGACTATAACCCAAAGTCGGCATCCCCGGCACCTCTATGGGGCTTCGAGTATCCGTACCAGGATCACCCCGTTGCGCGCGTGCAGCACTTCATAATGATGGTGCTCCAGGCGCGCCAGGGAGTCCTCCTTGGTGACCGCCACTTCTCCCGGCTCCGGCATGCGCCGCTCCACGCCCCGATTGGCGTAGATGCTGAAGCTGGGGTTGTTCAGGCGCCACATCACCACCGTCTCCGGCAGATCCCGGGCCGCCAGGCCGGCATCGCGGATGGGGGATTGCTGTACACCGGCCACCGCCGGCAGCAGGAGTCCCGCCACGCCCACGTTCAGGGTCAGGCCGATCAGGAACAGGCGATAGCCGCGCTGGATGCGTCGATCCAGCATGAAGAACAGACAGGCCGCCAGGGCGATGACGAAGAAGGCATGCCAGATGGGGCCGAAATGCACATGGTGGTCCGTCAGCAGGGCGAGAATGAAGGGGTCGTCCAGATGGGGTTTGATCAGGTCCACCAGATGGGGCAGGGTCAACAGCCCTGCAAACAGCAGGGCCGGGGGCAGGAACAGCCAAAACCGGCTGCGGACCTGGTCCAGATGCAGGGCCATCAGGATGAACAGGGGCGTGATGCCGTAGAAGATGTAATGGGGCAGCTTGGTGCCGGCCGCCGAAAACAGTACCAGCACGAACAGGAACCAGGTCAGCAGATACCCGTGAAGGTCCTCGCGGAAGCTCTCCCTCACTTCCCACAGGGTCCGGATCAGCACCGTGGTATAGGGCAGCAGGGCCACCAGCAGTACCGGCAGATAGAAATAGAAGGGACCTTCATGCCCATGCATGGGGGCCTGAAAACGACCCAGGTTGTGCTCCAGGAAAAAGCCCATCAGGAACCCCGGTCCTTCCCGCCAGGTGATGGCCAGATACCAGGGCAGCACGATGAGCAGGAACAGCATGATCCCCAGGGGATTGAAGGCCGCCCGCAGCCAGGACCGCCACTCGCCCTTGAGACCATAGAAGATCAGGCTCACCGCCAGCGGGATCACCACTGCCACCGGTCCCTTGGTCAGAAAGCCCAGCCCCATGCACAGGAACGCCAGATAGACCCAGCGAACCCCGCCTTCCTTGAAATGCAGGTAGATGGCGAACATGGCGCCGACGATGAAAAGATGCAGGGCGGCATCGGCGATGGCGGCCTTGCCGATGACGATCACCCCCAGGGACGTGGCGCCGATGATGGCGGCCGCCAGTGCGGTATGACGGTCACAGACCCGCCGCATGAAGGCGAATATCAGCAGCATCCAGCCGGTGGCGGCCAGGGCCGAGGGTAGTCGCAGGGCCAGTTCGTTGAGCCCGAAGGCGCTCACGCTCAGGGCCTGTAGCCAGTAAATCAGGATGGGCTTATCATACCGCGGCTCGCCGTAGAGATAAGTGGCGATGAAGTCCCCCCGGGCCAGCATGTCCCGGGTCGCTTCACTGAACGCCCCCTCATCCAGGTCGAACAGCGGCACGCCGTGCAGGTTGTAGAAGAAGGCTGTGAACAGGGCCGCAGTGAGGAAGGCCCAGAGGATGCGGGGCGACAGTTCCTGCAGGTCCGTCGGGTAATAGGTATGGATACGTGGCACGATGTCGGCTTGTAGGGCTTGGATGGAATGAACGCAGTTTAACCCGGTCGTGGTGTCGGCGGCAGGGTTTCGCTTTGTCGACGGGTGGCAGTGTGTTGGGATATTTCCGGATGTTGAGGCCGCGCGCCAGAACCCTCGTTTCCATCATCATCTTCCTGGCCTTTGTCGGGCTGGTGGAAGGCTTCTACGGTTGGGGGGCCATCCTGGTGCCCTGGCGGGATCTGTCGCCGGCGGCCCTGCTGGCGGCCGGTCTGCTCACCCTGCTCACCTATGTCTTGCGTGCCTGGCGGGTCTATGACTTTTACCGACCGGTGATGCGAGGCCGTTTCCCGGCCTGCCTGCGCCTGACGCTGATCCACAATCTGCTCAACAATCTGCTGCCCATGCGTACCGGCGAGTTGAGCTTCCCGGTGCTGATGGCGCGCTACTTCCAGGTGCCTGCGGTCCATTCCGTGCCGGTGCTGCTCTGGTTTCGCCTCATGGACCTGCACGTGCTCGCCGCCTTCGGTCTGGCGGCGGTCGGCACCTGGCTGGTGGGCTGGCTGCCCGCGCTGGCGGCGACGCTCCTGTGGTTGTTCACCCTGCCCCTGGTGCGTCGCGCCTCACCCCTGCTGCAGCGCCGACTGGCACCGCACGTTCAGGGGCGATGGGGTGGCTTGATCCTGCAGGCCCTGGAGGCCTTGCCGACCTCTCCCCGCGACTTCTGGCGTGCCTGGGCCTGGACGGCACTGAACTGGAGCGTCAAACTGGCCGTCTTTGTCTGGGTGCTGGCCCTGTTCCTGGAGGCCCCCGCCGCCGCCCTGTGGCTGGCGGTCATCGCCGGTGATCTGACCAGTGTCCTGCCGGTACACGGGGTCGGAGGTGCCGGTACCTATGAGGCCGGTGTGATGGCGGCTCTGCTGCCTTTCGGCGTGTCGGCGGAACAGGCTCTGGTGGGCGCCGTCAATCTGCACCTTTTCCTGCTTGGATCCACGCTTGCCGGCGGGCTGTTGTTGCCCTGGCTGCCGGCAGCCAACGAAGAGAAATAGAGAATCATGTCCGTCAAACCCGAAGGCGATGCCGCGGCGGCTCAGGCCGTCACCGATGATCAGGGCTACGCCGTCTACCGCACCGAGGAGGCCCTGAGCCTGTCCCTGGTCATTCCCATGTACAACGAGGAGGATAATGTGGCCCCCTTGGTGGCCCGTATCCATGAGGCCTTGGGTGATCTGTCCATGCCCTGGGAAGTGGTGCTGGTGGATGACGGCAGTGCCGACGCCACGCCGGACCGCATGCTGGCGGCCCGGGAGCAGTATGGACGCCATGTGCGGGTGCTGACGCTGCAGCGCAACTTCGGCCAGACTGCGGCCATGCAGGCGGGGATCGACCACGCCCGCGGCAGCGTCATCGCCACCCTGGATGGTGACCTGCAGAACGATCCGGCGGATATCCCCGTCATGGTGCGGCGACTGCTGGACGAGGACCTGGACATGGTGGCGGGCTGGCGCAAGGACCGTCATGACGATCTGTGGAAACGCAAGGTGCCGTCCCGCATCGCCAACAAGCTGATCCGCTGGACCACCAAGGTGAACCTGCACGACTACGGCTGCAGTCTCAAGGTGTTCCGGGCCCAGGTCCTCAAGGGAGTGCGTCTCTACGGCGAGATGCACCGCTTCATCCCCGCCTGGTTCGCCACCCAGACCTCGCCGCGGCGCATCCGCGAGCATGTGGTGACCCATCATGCCCGTGCCCATGGCGACTCCAAGTACGGAATCTCCCGCACCTTCCGGGTGATCCTGGATCTTTTGTCGGTGTATTTCTTCATGCGTTACAAGGCACGCCCCGGGCACTTTTTCGGTTCCATCGGCCTGTTCTTCGGTGCCCTGGGTGCGGTCATCCTGGGCTACCTGGCGTCGGTCAAGGTGTTGCTGCAGGCGGATATCGGCACCCGGCCGCTGCTGTTCGTGGGGGTGATGTGCGTGCTGGTCTCGGTGCAGCTGCTTACCACCGGCGTGCTGAGCGAGCTGATGGCCCGGACCTATTTCGAGTCCGGCCGGATCCGCTCCTACGTGGTGCGCGAGCGGACCCGGGAGGACGCCGCCGGCGATGACTGGTGCCGTCGCGGTTGAGACTGTCGTGATGACCCCCCGGTGTGTGCGTGTCCGGATGCGTCGGGCAGGGCGGCCTTGGCCCTTGCGTGGGCCTTTCTGATGATTGTCAAGGACGTAGGCGGTGAGGTTGTGACACACTCACTTTAGATTATTAGTGTTTACTAATGGTCTCCGGTTTGCCATTCATATCCCGGAGTGACACGTGTCGATACGCTCAGGTCTTCTCATTCTTTCGCTGGTGCTGTTGCCGGCTCCCTTGCCGGCCCTGGCCGGCGAGACCATCCCCCAGCCGGCGGAGACGCGCCTGTCCTCCACGGCGGATCATCGCAAGTTCGAGCAGCTGGCGGGACCGTTCCACAGCGGTCCCGAAGTCACCCGTGCCTGTCTGGAATGCCATACGGAAGCCGCGCCGCAGGTCCATCGCAGCATCCACTGGACCTGGCGCTTCGAGCAACCGGAAACCGGTCAGGTCCTGGGCAAGCGATTTGCCCTGAACAATTTGTGCCAGGGCATTGCCGGCAGTTATGAGCGCTGCAGCAGTTGCCATGTGGGTTACGGCTGGGAAGACGAACACTTCGACTTCACCGCCCAGGACCGGGTGGACTGCCTGGTCTGTCACGACACCACCGGCACCTACGTGAAGTTCCCCACCGGCGCCGGCCACCCCCCCTACGAGGACACCCCGTTCCGGGGCAAGCTGTTCAAGGCGCCGGATCTGGCTCATGTGGCCCGCCATGTGGGCAAGTCCAGCCGGGAGACCTGTGGCACCTGTCACTTTGAAGGCGGCGGGGGCGACGCGGTCAAGCATGGGGATCTGGACAGCTCACTGCTGGGGCCGCCCCGCACCGTTGATGTGCACATGGCGCCCGACGGACTGAATTTTTCCTGTGCCACTTGCCATGAATTCACCGGTCACATCCAGCAGGGCAGTCGTTATCAGCTCAAGGCGGCCCCGCAGGCGGGTGTCGCAGTGCCGGGGCGGGAGAGTGACCGGCCTGCCTGCGAGTCCTGCCACGGCTCGACGCCCCATGACACCGGCATCCACAACAAGCTCAATCAGCATGCTGAATTCATTGCCTGCCAGACCTGCCATGTACCGGCCATCGCCCGGGGCGGATTGCCCACCAAGACGCTCTGGGATTGGTCCGTGGCCGGTCGGCGGGACGCACAGGGGCGCCCCGTGGTGGAAATGGAGGACGGTCTGGTGGTCTATGACGGCATGAAGGGTGCCTTCCAGTGGCGGGAAAACTATGCACCGGAGTACCGCTGGTTTGACGGCAACATGCGCTACACCCTGCTGGGTGATCCCATCGATCCATCCGGACCGGTGGACGTGAACGTGCCGGAGGGCGGGCCGGGGCAGCCCGGGGCCCGGATCTGGCCCTTCAAGGTCATGGCCGGGCGTCAGCCCTACGATACCCGGCACAACGCCCTGCTGGTGGCCCATCTGTTCGGGCGTGACGAAAACGCCTTCTGGCGGGGCTATGACTGGGATGCCGCCCTGGCATCGGGCATGGCCACCGCCCTCCGGGTGGGTCAGACCGAGGTCGGGTTCAGTGGCGAATACGGGTTTGTCGACACCCGCATGTACTGGCCGGTCAATCACATGGTGGCGCCCGGAGAAGACGCCCTGAGCTGTGAATCCTGCCACAGCGTGGACGGTCGGCTGGCGGAGTTGCCGGGGGTCTACATCCCCGGGCGTGACCGTCACCCCTGGGAACCCATCGGCTGGCTGGCGGTATGGCTGACCCTGCTGTCGGTGGTGGTTCACGGCCTGGGGCGCTATCTGATCCACCGTCGCCGAATGAGGGGGTCTGCATGAGCAAGTTACGCATCTTCACACTGTTCGAGCGTGTCTGGCACTGGGCGCAGACGGTCCTGATCTTCGGCCTGCTGTTCACCGGGCTGGCGCTGCACGGCAGTCATGGTCTGATCGCCTATGACACGGCCCTCAAGGCCCATATCGTCATGGCCCTGAGCCTGATCGGTCTGTGGGCCTTTGCCATCTTCTGGCATGTGGTGACGGGGGAGTGGCGCCAGTACGTGCCCACCCACCGGGGATTGCCGGCGGTGATGCTGTACTACGTCTACGGGATCTTCTCCGGCGAAGCCAAGCCCTTCGTGACATCACCGTCCAGCAAGCATAATCCGCTGCAGCGACTGGCCTATTTCGGTTTCAAGGCGGCGATTGCACCGGCGTTGTGGGTATCCGGTCTGCTGCTGCTGACCTACGCCGCCTGGAAGGGGACGTTCATGGGCGACCTGTTGCCCCTGGCCTGGGTAGCCTACGCCCACGTGGCGGCCACCTTTGCCCTGATGCTGTTCCTGATCGGCCACATCTACATGGCCTCCACCACCGGTCATCCCTGGTATGCCTATCTCAAGTCCATGGTGACGGGGTATCAGGAGGGCCACAAATGAGTTGCGGGTTTCCCTCATCCCCGGCCCTTCTCCCCATAGGGGGGAAGGGAGGCAGTAAGCCCCTCTCCCCTTGGGGGAGAGGGGTTGGGGTGAGGGGAAAACGACGCTGCTACACCTCGCCCAGGTTGTCGTCCCCCCGGGTGCGGGGGACCAGGAATTCCTTCTCCAGGGCCTTGACTCTGGCCTCCATGGCGGAGAGGCGCTCGCGGGTGCGCTCCAGCAGGGCGGCCTGAACCTCGAATTCTTCCCGGGTCACCAGATCCATGCGCTGGAGGGCGCCGGACAGACCGGCCTTCAGGTTCTTCTCGATATCCGACTGAACGTGCTGCACCGACTCGGGCATCATGCCGCTCAGCTTGCGTGCCATCTCATCCAGGGTCTTGCTGTCGATCATGGCGGTTACCTCCGTGGTCTTGCGTGTGTTGATCCCCATTCTAGTCGTCTCGGCAGGGATGGGGGAGTGGCGGGGGTTCGCCCCATTTTGGTGCGTCCATGGGGTGCATTTGCCCAAAACGGCGCGTCTGCCTGGGGCGATTATTTTCGTGTGTTTCCAATCTCTTGAAATAAAGGATAAAAAAAACTGGCACGCTCCCTGCTATTGCTCCGTTGAAGCACTTTTTCAACCACAGCAAAAACCATTAGCTCAGGAGATCGACACATGCACAGCACGTTCAAGAAGGCCGCCATTACCAGCGCCGTGACCGCCGCCCTGCTGGCCGGTGGACTGGTGACGTCCACGGCTTCCGCCGAGATCAGCGCCAACATCGGCTTCACCAGCAACTATCTGTTCCGTGGTGTGACCCAGACCGACGATCAGGCGGCAGTCCAGGGTGGGCTGGACTTCGAACATGAAGGCGGTTTCTACATCGGTACCTGGGCCTCCAATGTGGACTTTGGCGAGGATGACGATGGTAACAGTGGTGCCGGCTACGAGATCGACGCCTATTTCGGTGTCGCCGGTGAAATCGGTGCCTCCGGCGTCGGGTTCGACGTGGGCTACATCTACTATGCCTATCCCAGCCTGGATGACGCCGATCTGGGCGAGATCTACGGCGCCCTGGATTACATGGGGCTGTACGGCATGATCAACTACCTGACCAATGCCGACGACAGTGACTTTGAAGGCACGATCTTCTATGAGCTGGGTTACGCCTTTGACGTCATGACCGACATGACCCTGGGCGCTACCGTGGGTCATGTCGCCTGGGATCAGAGTGACTGGGACGATTACACCTGGTGGTCCCTCTACCTGACCAAGGCTACCTCCATGGGTGACTTCACCTTCGCCTACACCCAGAACGACATTGATGACAACGGTGGAAATATTGACGACCCGCGCTTCAACGTCTCCTTCGTCATGAGCTTCTGAGAACCAGGAATCTCTCAATCACATCAGGACACGGCCTGCCGGGCGCGGGCCGTTTCCCGGGAGCACCCGACATGAAACTAGTCACTGCCATCATCAAGCCGTTCAAGCTGGACGACGTGCGCGAGGCGCTCTCCGAGATCGGGGTGCAGGGCATCACCGTCACGGAGGTCAAGGGCTTCGGGCGCCAGAAGGGTCACACGGAACTGTATCGGGGGGCCGAGTACGTGGTGGATTTCCTGCCCAAGGTCAAGCTGGAAGTGGCCGTCGACACTGCCCTGGTGGACCAGGTCATCGAGGCCATCAGCAAGTCGGCCAATACGGGCAAGATCGGGGACGGCAAGATCTTCGTCTTCCCGCTGGAGCAGGCCATTCGCATCCGTACCGGAGAGACCGGTTCCGACGCACTGTAAAACCATAAGCCGACCACTGTCGGCGGGGGACATACCGTGGAAAGCCAAGTCATAGAAATTGCATACGCCCTGGATACGTTCTATTTCCTCGTATCCGGCGCGCTGGTCATGTGGATGGCCGCAGGGTTCACGATGCTGGAGGCCGGCCTGGTCCGCTCCAAGAGCACCGTGGAGATTCTTACCAAGAACATCGCGCTGTATTCCATCGCCTGCATCATGTACATGCTGATCGGCTACAACATCATGTACGGGGACGGCTTCAACTCCCTCATCCCGAGCTTCATGCCGCTGCTGAGCAGTGTGGATAACTCCGTTGAGGAAGTGTTGCTGAGCGACGGCGAGATCTACTACTCCAACCTGTCGGACTTCTTCTTCCAGGTGGTCTTCGTCGCTACCGCCATGTCCATCGTCTCCGGTGCCGTGGCCGAGCGCATGAAGCTTTGGGCATTCCTCATCTTCGCCGTGGTCCTCACTGGTTTCATCTACCCCTTCCAGGGTTTCTGGAGCTGGGGCGGCGGCTTCCTGAGTGAGCTGGGTTACCTGGACTATGCCGGTTCCGGCATCGTGCACATGACCGGTGCGGTGGCGGCCTTGGCCGGTGTCCTGCTGCTTGGCGCACGTAAGGGCAAGTACGGTCCCAAGGGGCAGATCAACGCCCTGCCGGGTGCCAACATGCCCCTGGCCACCCTGGGTATCTTCATCCTCTGGCTGGGTTGGTTCGGCTTCAACGGCGGCTCCGAGCTGAAGATATCCGATGTAGAATCCGCCAATGCCGTGGCCCGCGTCTTCACCAACACCAACCTCTCCGCCGCCGGCGGTGTGGTAGCGGCCCTGATCACCTCCCGCCTGCTGTTCGGCAAGACCGACCTCACCATGGGGCTGAACGGCGCCCTGGCCGGCCTGGTGGCCATCACGGCGGAACCGCTGATGCCCCATCCGTTGCTGGCCACCACCATCGGCTTCATCGGTGGCGTGCTGGTGGTGTTCTCCATCGTGCTGCTGGACAAGATCCGGATCGACGATCCGGCCGGCGCCATCTCCGCTCACGGTACGGCGGGTATCTGGGGTGTGTTCGCGGTGCTGCTGTCCAACCCGGACGCCAGCTTCGTGGCTCAGCTGGTGGGTATCCTGTCCATCTTCACCTTCGTCTTCATCATGAGCATTATCTTCTGGCTGATCCTCAAGTACACCATGGGTATCCGTGTCAGCGAAGAGGATGAACTGAAGGGCGTGGACATCGCCGAATGCGGCCTGGAGGCCTATCCGGAGTTCACCGCAGGACGCAAGTAAACGCCTCTTTTGAAGTGTGAGTGAGATGACTGCGGGCGCCATCGGCGCCCGCTTTTTTTTAACCGCAGAGATTTCTTCAAGGGTGTGGCAAAGCAGCCGTACAGACCGGGCCGGATCAGGACGTGAAGGGGGTCAGCCTGCCTGGGTCCGCAGTTCCTTGGGCAGGGAGAAGGTCACCTTTTCCGGGCGTCCCTGGTGTTCCACGATGGTGTCCACGCCCAGGGGCCGCAGGTGGTCCAGCACCTGTTGCACCAGCAGTTCCGGCGCTGAAGCGCCGGCGCTGACGCCGACCCGCCGGCGACCTTCCAGCCATTGGGGCCGGATGTCTTCGGCACCGTCGATCAGGTAGGCCTCCACCCCCAGCTTTTCGGCGATCTCCCGCAGCCGGTTGGAGTTGGAACTGTTGGGAGAACCCACCACCAGGATCAGGTCGCATTCGGCGGCCAGGACCTTGATGGCGTCCTGCCGGTTCTGGGTGGCGTAGCAGATGTCGTCCCGGCGCTGGCCCTGGATGTGGGGAAAGCGCGCCCGCAGGGCGTCCACGATGCCCTGGGTGTCGTCCATGGACAGGGTGGTCTGGGTCACGTAGGCCAGGGTTTCGGGGTGTTTCACGTCCAGCCGGGAGGCGGCCTCGACGTTTTCCACCAGATAGATCTCGCCGCCCTGGCTGCGGTCATACTGGCCCAGGGTGCCGTCCACCTCGGGATGACCGGCATGGCCGATGAGTACCACTTCTTCGCCTCGGGCGGCGTGGCGGGCCACCTGCATGTGGACCTTGGTCACCAGCGGGCAGGTGGCGTCGAAGACCCGCAGGCCCCGGCGACGGGCCTCGTCGCGGACGGTGCGCGGCACGCCATGGGCGCTGAAGATGACGGTGGCCCCATCCGGGACCTGGTCCAGCTCTTCGACGAAGATGGCACCCTTTTCCCGCAGCTCGTTGACCACGTAGCGGTTATGGACCACTTCGTGACGGACGTAGATAGGGGTGCCGAACAGATCCAGTGCCCGTTCGACGATCTCGATGGCCCGGTCGACGCCGGCGCAGAATCCGCGAGGATTGGCGAGGAGGATGTGCATGGTCAGGCCCGATGGCTGTGTGTTGGCGGGGGTCGAGTGTACAACAGTTGCCCATCGGCTTCGAATGACCCCATTTCCTCTGTGGGCGGGGCTATTTTGTGTCCACGGCCAGGATCTCCACCGTCACTGTCACGGTTTGTCCCGCCAGGGGGTGATTGAAGTCCACCGTCACGCCGTCTTCCCGCAGCTCGCGGATCAGCCCCGGGATCTGCTCCCCGGTGGGGGTATCGAAACCCAGCACCAAGCCTTCTTTGAGGGGCAGGTCCGGGGGGAAATCGTCACGGTCCAAGGTCTGCACTGCCCGAGGCGAGGCAAAGCCGTAGGCTTGTTCCGGGGGCAGGGTGACCGTGCGATGGTCACCGGCGGCAAGGCCCATGACCACGGCCTCCAGGCCCGGCAGGAGTTCACCCGTGCCCACGGTGAAGGTGACCGGCTCGCCCCCGTCCGTGCGGGTATCGTCCGCCACCGCGCCGTCTTCCAGGCACAGGCGGAAATGCATGCGGACCCGGCTGCCGGGGCGGATCATTAGGCCTTGGGCGGGGGTTTGGCCCCCTGCAGCAGGTTGGCGGCAATCAGCCAGACGGCGCCCACGGTGATGGCGCTGTCGGCGATGTTGAACACGGGCCAGTGGTAGCCGGCATAGTGCATGTCGATGAAGTCGATCACGTGGCCATGCCAGATCCGGTCGATGACATTGCCGATGGCGCCGCCGACGATCAGCGCCAGACCCGCCGCGGTGCCGGCCTCTTCCCGTTGGAGCTTGGCCATCCACCACACCAGAATGATGCTCACGCCGATGGCGAGGAGGGTGAAGAACCAGCGCTGCCAGCCGCCGGCGTCACTGAGGAAGCTGAAGGCCGCCCCCTGATTGTAGACCAGGGTGAAGTTCAAAAACGGCAGAATCTCCATGGGGGCGAACTGCACCAGCTGGTATTCCGCGATCCGCTTGGTGATCTGGTCCAGGACGATCACGGCGAAGGAGAGCCATAGCCATTTGATCATGTTTTTTTCCGTTTTCTGTTGGCGCCCCTCTCCCGCCAAGGGAGAGGGGATGGGGTGAGGGCGGTGTGTCGATCAGGCAAAGGCCCGTTGCTCCCCCGTGCCCGCGACATTCTCCACGCAGCGTCCGCACAGTTCGGGGTGCCCGGCATCGGCGCCCACATCCGCCCGGTGATGCCAGCAGCGGGGGCACTTGGGATGTTCGCATCGGGATACCCGGATGGCCAGGACATCGCCCTCCGGGAGGGTGGTCGTTACGGCGTCCGTCGAGGCCTGGCTGCGGCCCTGCACCCGGGCATAGGAGGTGATCAGCACGAACCGAAGTTCATCACCCAGGCGGGACAGGATCTCCCCCAGGGGACCGTCACAGTACAGGTCCACCTCGGCGTCCAGGGAGGCACCGATGCTGCCGTCGGCCCGCAGCTTTTCCAGTTCCCGGCTGACGAGCTGACGCACTTCCAGTACCCGGTGCCAGTCGGCGGCGCTCAAGGGGCCGTCCTCCGGCAGCGGGGAGAGATGTTCATACCAGGTGGTGAGCAGCACCGAGGCCGGACGCTCCCCGGGGATGTGGTGCCAGATCTCCTCGGCGGTGAAGCTCAGGATGGGTGCCAGCCAGCGGGTCATGGCTTCCACCACGTGGTACATGGCGGTCTGGGCCGAACGGCGGGCGCGACTGTCCGCCTGGGTGGTGTACTGGCGGTCCTTGATCACGTCCAGGTAGAAGCTGCCCATCTCCACCGAGCAGAAATTGTGGACCCGCTGGTATATCTGGTGGAACTGGTAACGCTCGTAGGCCTGGGTCACATGCTGTTGCACCTTGAGGGCCTGATCCACCGCCCAACGATCCAGCGGCAGCATCTGTTCCGGGGGCAGCAGATCCTGGGCCGGATCAAAGCCGTTGAGGTTGGCCAGCAGGAAGCGGGCGGTGTTGCGCATGCGCCGGTAGGCGTCGGCGGTACGCTTGAGGATCTCGTCGGAAACCGCCATCTCGCCGCTGTAGTCGGTGGCCGCCACCCACAGGCGCAGGATGTCGGCCCCCAGGGTGTCCATCACCTTCTGCGGTGCCACCACGTTGCCCTTGGACTTGGACATCTTCTGCCCCTGGGCATCCACCGTGAAGCCATGGGTCAGCACCGCCTTGTAGGGGGCTTCGCCCCGCATGGCCACGGCGGTAAGCAGGGAGGACTGGAACCAGCCCCGGTGCTGGTCGGAGCCTTCCAGGTAGAGGTCCGCCGGCAGGCCCAGCCCGGTCCGGCGTTCGGTGACGGTGGCATGGGTGACGCCGGAGTCGAACCACACGTCCAGGGTGTCGCCCAGCTTGTCGAAGCGGTCCGCGTCATCGCCCAGCAGTTCCTGCGGCTCCAGGCTGAACCAGGCCTCAATGCCTGCCTGTTCCACCCGTTGGGCGACGGCCTCAATGAGGGCGGGCGTATCCGGGTGCAGGGCGCCGGTTTCCTTGTTGACGAACAAGGGGATGGGCACGCCCCAGTTGCGCTGACGGGAGATGCACCAGTCGGGGCGGTTGGCCACCATGCCCTCGATGCGGGCGCGGCCCCAGTCGGGCACCCAGCGCACCTTGTCGATGGCGGTCAGTGCGGTTTCCCGCAGTTCCGCCTTGTCCATGCTGATGAACCACTGGGGGGTGGCACGGAAGATGATGGGGGTCTTGTGGCGCCAGCAATGGGGGTAGCTGTGGCGGATCTTCTCCATCTTCACCAGCATGCCCCTCTCCTCCAGTACCTGGAGGATATGGCCGTTGGCCTCGTTCACGCTTTCCCCGGCGAACAGCTCGGTACCGGGCAGGAAACGGCCGTCACCACCCACCGGGTTGTCCACCGGCAGGTCGTAGCGGCTGCCCACCACGTAGTCGTCCTGGCCATGGCCGGGCGCGGTATGAACGGCGCCGGTCCCCGCTTCCAGAGTGACGTGTTCCCCCAGGATCACCGGTACCTGACGGTCATAGAAGGGGTGTTGCAGCAGCATGCCCTCAAACAGGGCGCCCCGGGCATGGCCCACGATGCGCCAGTCCTCGAAGCCGTAGCGCTGCATGGCCGCTTCCACCAGGTCCCGGGCCAGCAGCAGGCGTTCGCCGTCGACCGCCACCAAGGCGTATTCCAGTTCCGGGTGCAGGGCCACCGCCTGGTTGGCGGGTAAGGTCCAGGGGGTGGTGGTCCAGATCACCACCGAGACCGGGCCGGCCGCGGTGTCGTCCAGCACGTTGAGACGTCGCAGGACGTCCTCGTCGTCCAGGGTGCGGAAACGTACGTCGATGGCGGGAGAGGTCTTGTCCTCGTATTCCACTTCCGCCTCGGCCAGGGCAGAGCCGCAGTCCACACACCAGTGCACCGGCTTGTCGCCCTTGAGCAGGTGACCGCGTTCGATGATCGTCCCCAGGGCGCGGATGATGTCCGCTTCCACCTGATAATCCATGGTCAGGTAGGGGTTGTCCCAGTCGCCCAGCACGCCCAGGCGTTTGAAGTCCTCCCGCTGGCGATCCACCTGCTCATGGGCATAGGTGCGGCAGGCCTGGCGGAAGCCGGCGGCATCGGCGCCGCGGGCGGCCTTGCCCAGCTTGCGTTCCACCTGCAGTTCGATGGGCAGGCCGTGGCAGTCCCAGCCGGGGACATAGGGGGCATCAAAGCCCGCCAGGGTGCGGCTCTTGACGATGATGTCCTTGAGGATCTTGTTGACCGCGTGGCCGATGTGGATGTCGCCGTTGGCATAGGGCGGGCCGTCTGCCAGGACAAAGCGGGGACGGCCCTCGCTGACCCGGCGGATCTGCCGGTACAGATCCTGCTGCTGCCAGTCGGCCAGCATCTTGGGTTCCCGCTGGGCCAGGTTGCCCCGCATGGGGAAGTCGGTCTGCGGCAGGTTCAGGGTATCTTTATAGTCAGCCAATGTCGTATTACCTCAGTCGGTCCCGCGTGGCGCCGGTGGTGTGGGGGCCGCGAAGAATTGCCGGGCCTGTGTCGCGTCCAGTGTGATCTGTTCGCGCAGGGCCTCCAGTGAAGGAAAGCGTTGTTCGTCCCGCAGGCGGTGCAGCAGGTCCACGTGAAGGTGGCGGCCGTAGAGGTCCCCGTCGAAGTCGAACAGGTGGACCTCCAGTCGGTTCTGTATCCCGCCCAGGGTGGGGCGGGTGCCCGCATTGGCCACCCCCTGCAGGGGTTCCCCCGGCAGGCCGAAGACCTCGACCGCATAGACCCCGCGCACTGCCATGGGGCTTGGTCCCAGGCGCAGGTTGGCGGTGGGAAAGCCCAGGGGTCTGCCCCGCTTGTCGCCGTGGGCCACTCGGCCGTTGATGCGGTAGGGGCGCCCCAGGAGTTTTTCCGCCTCGGTCATGTGACCCAGGCCCAGGGCGTGGCGGATGCGCGTGCTGCTGACCCGCTCGCCGTCGATGTGGAAGGTGTGCATGTGGGCCATCTCGAAGTCATGCTGCCTGCCGGCGGCCTTCAGGGTCTGGAAATCACCTCTGCGGTCTCTGCCGAAGCGGAAATCATCTCCCACCACCAGATAGCGCACCCCCAGTTTTTCCACCAGCAGGATGCGGATGAAATCCTCCGGGGACATCTGCGCCAGGGCGGCATTAAAGCGCAGGCACAACAGGCGGTCCACGGAGAAGCGGCGCATGGCCAGGAGCTTGTCCCGAAAACGCTGCAACCGGGGTGGGGCGTTGCCCCCCATGAAGTATTCCCGGGGCAGGGGTTCAAAGCTCACCACTGTGGTGGGTAGGCCCAGTTCCGCCCCCTTCTCGGCCAGCTGCCCGAGCACGGCCTGGTGCCCTAGGTGGACACCGTCGAAATTGCCGATGGTGACCACCGAGCCCCGGTGGCGGGACCTCAGGTTGTGGGCACCGCGAATCAGTTCCATGGGAGTTGGTCGCAAAAGGGCTGAGTATACTAAGGAGCGGCCGGGCTTTGACAGGCTTGCGGGGGTCATTTCAGCAGGAAGGCCCTGGGTCTGACCCCCGTGGCGATCAGTGCCCCGCCATAGGCGGCCGCGCCCAGGCCGATCAGACCCAGCAAGATCAGTACCCGTTCCCGGGCGATCCAGGCACTCCACTGAGACGATTCCGGGGTGAGCATCAGTAGCAGCCCCGCCATCAGTCCCGTCGCCAGGATCAGCCGCCACCACAACCCCGACCAGCCCGGCAGGATCTGCAGCACCCCGTCCCGGCGCAGGCCCCGATAGAGCAGGGCGGCGTTCAGGTAGGCCGACAGGGACGTGGCCAGGGCCAGGCCGGCATGGGGGCCCGGCCAATCCATGAAGACCCAGGGCACCACGATGATCAGGTTCAGAACCATGTTGGCCAACATGGCAATGATGCCCACCTTCACCGGTGTCTTCGTGTCCTGTCGGGAAAAATAGCCCGGGGCCAGGATCTTGATGAGGATGAAGGCCGGCAGGCCTGCAGCGTAGGCCATCAGGGACATGGCCGCCATGCGGGTGTCGCTCTCCAGGAATTCCTGGTACTGGATCAGGCTGGACAGGATCGGTGCCGCCAGCAGGATCAGGCCCAGGGCACAGGGGATCGCGATGAGCAGTGACAGCCGTAGTGCCCAGTCCAGGGTGCGACTGAAGGCCATGGGGTCTTCGCCGGCATGCTCCCGGGACAGACGGGGCAGGATCACCGTGGCGATGGCGATGCCGAACAGGGCCAGGGGCAACTCCACGAACCGGTCCGAGAAGTACAGCCAGGTGATGGAGCCGGCTGCCAGGAAGGAAGCGATCAGGGTGTCCACCAGCAGATTGATCTGCACCACCGAGGTGCCGAAGATGGCGGGGAGCATGAGCCGGCCGATACGCCGGACCCCGTCATGGGCCCGTTTCAGTCGCGGTCGGGGCAAAAGGCCCACACGCATCAGGAACGGGATCTGGAAGGCCAGTTGCACCGCCCCGGCGATGAACACCCCCCAGGCCAGTGCCACCACCGGCTCCGCGAACAGAGGCGCCCCCCAGATGGCGGCGGCGATGAGAGAGAGGTTCAGGAACACAGGGGTGAGGGCGGGCACGGCGAAGCGCCCTACACTGTTCAGGATGCCGCCGGCCATGGCGGTCAGGGAAATGAACAGCAGGTACGGGAAGGTGATGCGCAGCATCTCCGAGGCCAGGGCATGGCGCCCGTCTTCGCCGTGAAACCCCGGCGCGAACAGACTGATCAGGAGCGGGGCCGCCAGTACGCCCAGCAGGGTGACCAGGAACAGCACCAGGGTGAGGGCGCCGCTGACGTGGTTGAGCAGATCCTTGAGTTCCGCCGTGCCGCGTTTTTCCCGGTATTCCGCGAACACCGGCACGAACGCCTGGGAAAAGGCCCCTTCCGCGAACAGGCGGCGCAGGAAATTGGGGATGCGAAAGGCGACGAAAAAGGCGTCGGTGGCGCCGCTGGCGCCGAAGTTCACCGCCAGCACCATGTCCCGCAGGTAGCCGAACAGGCGGGAGATCAGGGTCATGCCGCTGACCACGGCGGTGGATTTGATGAGTCGGCTCATGGGGCGGGTGATGGGTGGGACCGGGGACGATACGATACCGGATCACGGCGCCGGTGTGTGGGATGCACCCCGCGAAGGGCGGGGTGCGTCCGTAGCTCATTCGATTTTGATGTAGGCAAACCCCTCCCGGTTCTGCAACTCGGCGATGCGAACCACCCCGGAAGGCACCAAGGTGACGCCCTCGTGGAGTGCATCGCGGTCCAGATTCACCGAGCCGCGGGTGATGTCGCACAGCTCCAGCCTGACCCCGTGCACCGCCACCAGACTCCCCAGCCGTCCCTTCAGGTTCTCCCGCTGGGCGGCCAGGGCCTCATCCTCGGCAAAGGGGGTGCCGGTCATGGGGGCGTCGGTGAGAAAGCGGATGCCGTGGGCGACGAAGACGATGCGGATATCGTGATCGGTCAACTGGTTCTCATAATGCACCACCATGTTATTGATGCTGGTGAGCATGGCGCTGAAGCGGCGCGGATCGGCAAAGTCGGCGTGATAGACTACCCGGGCCTCCGGCTCGGCGGCGTGGGCCTGCCAGGCCGGCAGCGCTAAGGTGACGGCCAGCAGGCCGAGCAGCAGCCAGGCCGGGGTGGTGGCGCGCAGGCGTGCGGTGGCCGGGGATTGCGTTGGGTGCGACATGGTGTGTGCTCCTCTGGTGGTGCTTGCCTTCTGTGGGCGTTGTTGTTCAATATTTCGGGCAATCCGGCGTGCGATCATCGGGACGGTACCCATGGCAGCCATCGTTGCGGTACCATACCCGCCGGCATCGCCCGGCATGCGCCGTGGTTGACATCCCCTTGCATTCCATGCAAACTCCCGTCCTTTTCCGGAACTGACCCGATTTTTCAGGAGATTCACCTTGGCTAACATCGCCTCCGCTCGCAAGCGTGCCCGCCAGGCCGAGACCAATCGCCAGCGCAACATGGCTACGCGTTCGCGCTTTCGCACCGCCGTGAAGAAGGTGCTGAAGGCCGTGCGTGCCGGCGACAAGGACGGTGCTGCATCCGCCTACCAGGCCGCCGTGCCGGTGATCGACAAGACCGTCACCAAGGGTATCATCCACGCCAACAAGGCCGCTCGCCACAAGAGCCGTCTGAATACCCGCATCCGCCAGATGTAATACCGGCGGGTCGGGTTCTACTTTCCGGCCGTGATGATTGATGTACCAGGAAAGCCCGGCAATGCCGGGCTTTCCTGTTTTTGCTCCCTTCTCCCCGTCGCTAGACCAGTACCAGATTATCCCGGTGGATCAGTTCCGGCTCATCCACATACCCCAGGATGGACTCGATCTCCTCCGCCTTGCGGCGCATGATCCGGCGGGCCTCGTCCGCGGCATAGTTCACCAGTCCTCTGGCCACCGGCCGGCCGTCCGGATCCAGGCAGGTCACCACGTCGCCCCGGGAGAAGCGGCCTTTTACATGGGTCACCCCTACCGGCAGCAGGCTGCGGCCGGCCTCGCGGATCACTCGGGCCGCCCCGGCATCCAGGATCAGTTCCCCCTTGGAGACCAGCTGTCCGGCAATCCACTGCTTGCGGGCCGCCATGGGTTCCCGGTCGGGACGCAGTAGGGTGCCCAGTTCCTCGCCGGCGGCGATGCGCTCCAGTACCGCCGGATTGCGGCCGGAGGTGATCAGTGTGTGGGTCCCGGAGCGGGCGGCGCGGGAGGCGGCGGTGAGCTTGGTGGCCATGCCGCCCCGGCCCAGGCGGCCGAAGGTGGGGGCCACCAGCTTGAGCAGTTCCGGGTCCGAGGCCAAGCCCTCGGTGACCAGTTGGGCGTCAGGGCGGGTGCGTGGGTCACGATCGAACAGGCCCTGTTGATCGGTGAGGATCACCAGCAGCGAGGCTTCCACCAGGTTGCAGACCAGGGCCGCCAGGGTGTCGTTGTCACCAAAGCGGATCTCTTCCGTGGCTACGGTGTCGTTTTCATTGACCACCGGGATGGCCCCCAGGCGCAGCAGGGTGCGCAGGGTGCTGCGGGCATTGAGATAGCGGCGTCGGTCGGCCAGGTCCTCGTGGGTGAGCAGTACCTGGGCGGCGTGGAGGCCATGGCGCTGGAAGCGGCTTTCATAGGCCTGCACCAGACCCATCTGGCCCACGGCGGCGGCAGCCTGCAGTTCATGCAGGGCGTGGGGACGTTCGGTCCAGCCCAGGCGACTCATGCCTTCGGCCACGGCGCCGGATGACACCAGCACCACCTCGTGGCCGGCCTGGGTCAGTCGGGCCACCTGTTCGGCCCAGTCTTCCAGGGCGGGCAGGTCCAGGCCCCGGCCTTCATCGGTGATCAGGGCCGAGCCGATCTTGACGACCCAGCGGCGGGCCTTACCCAGTTGTTGACGTGTCGGTGCCATGTTCTTCCAGGTATCTCATGACATGTTGTACCAGGGCCTCGGTGCCCTCGCCGGTGGCCGCAGAGATGGGGAACACCGGTCCGGTCCACTCCAGTGCTTCCACCAGTGCCCGGCAGCGGGCCTTCCGCTCCTCGGCCGGGATGAGGTCCACCTTGTTGATCACCAGCCAGCGAGGGCGTTCCAGCAGTTCCGGATCGTACTGTCCCATCTCGTGCTCGATGATGTGAACTGCCCGGGCCGGGGAGTCTTCCGGATTCGGTGGCTCCATGTCCACCAGATGCAGCAGCAGCCGGTTGCGGGAGAGGTGCTTGAGGAACTGGATGCCCAGGCCGGCCCCGTCCGCGGCACCCTCGATGAGGCCGGGGATATCGGCCATGACAAAGCTCTGCAGCGGACCGACCCGGACCACGCCCAGGTTGGGATGCAGGGTGGTGAAGGGGTAGTCCGCCACCTTGGGGTGGGCGCCGGAAACCTGGGAAATGAGGGTCGATTTACCCGCATTGGGCAGGCCCAGCAGGCCCACGTCCGCCAGCACCTTCAATTCCAGGCGCAACTGGCGCAGTTCCCCGGGGGTGCCGGGCTTGGACTGGCGCGGGGCGCGGTTCACCGAGCTCTTGTAACGGGCATTGCCCAGGCCGTGAAAGCCGCCCTGGGCCACCAGCAGGCGCTGGCCGTGTTCCACCATGTCGCCGATGAGTTCGTCCGTCTCCGCGTCGTAGCACAGGGTGCCGATGGGTACCGGGACCTCCAGGTCGGCGCCGGACTGGCCGGTCATGTTGCGGCTGCGGCCGTTTTCGCCCCGTTGGGCCTCATAGAAACGCTGGAAGCGGAAGTCCGCCAGGGTGTTCAAGTCGTGGCTGGACACCAGGTAGACGGAGCCGCCGTCCCCGCCGTCCCCGCCGTCGGGGCCGCCGAAGGGCACGTATTTTTCACGGCGAAAGCTGACGCAGCCGTTGCCGCCGTCCCCGGCTTTGACCTTGATGGTGGCTTCGTCGACGAATTTCATGGCATGACCGGGTAGAGTGGGGGTGGTTGGAGGTGGGTAATCATTCGGGATGATAGTCCCATCGGGCCGGGTCTGTCAGGCCGGCGGGGTAGGGTCTGGTACGAAAAAAGCCCCGGAAACCGGGGCTTTTCGAGGGTGTGTCTCGACCCTACGGGTGGCCGATCAGGCCGGCACCACGCTCACGAACTTGCGGCTCTTGGGGCCCTTGGTCTCGAACACCACCTTACCGTCCGCCTTGGCGAACAGGGTGTGGTCCTTGCCGCAACCCACGTTCACCCCGGGGTGGAACTGGGTGCCGCGCTGACGAACCAAGATGTTGCCCGCGAGCACGATCTGACCGCCGAAGCGCTTGACGCCAAGGCGTTTGCTCTCTGAGTCGCGGCCGTTACGGGTGCTGCCGCCTGCCTTCTTATGTGCCATTTCAAGTTACCTCTTCATCAACCGGAGATGGAAGTGATCTCCACCTCGGTGAAATGCTGGCGATGCCCCATGTGCTTGCGGGAGTGCTTGCGACGGCGGAACTTGACGATTTCCACCTTGTCGGCACGTCCATGGGACTTGACGGACGCGGTCACCTTGCCACCTTCCACGAAGGGCGCGCCAATCTTGACGTCTTCGCCGCTGCCGACCAGCAGGACGTTGTCGAATTCCACTGAGGCGCCGGATTCCGCGTCGAGCTTCTCGACCCGGATCACGTCACCTTGGGCAACCCGGTACTGCTTGCCACCGGTAGCGATAACCGCGTACATCTTGTTGATCTCCAGAAAGGGTCGAATCCAAAGACGCGGAAGTTTACCTTGAGCGCGGGCAGTGGTCAAATAGTGAAAACACGAAAACCCCAGGACACGCCTTGACACTGAACAGCTCGCTTCCTAGCATGCCCGAGGTTTCCTCCCCGAGCGAACGATTGCCACCCATGGACCTTAACCAGATTCGCGACCTGATCGCCGATGACATGAAGGCGGTGGATGCCTGCATCCTGGAGTTGCTGTCCTCTCCGGTGGTGCTCATCAACCAGCTGGGCCACTACATCATCAGCGGCGGCGGCAAACGGCTGCGGCCCATGATGGTGCTGCTCTCCGCCGGTGCCTGCGGCTACCGGGGGCGTCACCATATCGAGCTGGCGGCGGTAATCGAGTTCATCCACACCGCCACGCTGCTGCACGATGACGTGGTGGATGCCTCGGAGCTGCGCCGTGGCCGCGAGACGGCCAATGCCCTGTTCGGCAATGAGGCCAGCGTCCTGGTGGGGGATTACCTTTATTCTCGTTCCTTCGAGCGGTTGGTGGCCATCGGCAACATGCGCGCCATGCAGATCCTCTCTCATACCACCAGCACCATCGCCGAAGGGGAGGTGATGCAGCTCATCAACTGCCACGATGCAGACACCACCGAAGCGCGCTACATGCACGTGATCCAGTACAAGACGGCCAAGCTGTTTGATGCGGCCAGTCGTCTGGGTCCGGTGCTGGCGCAGCTGCCGGATCCCGCGGAAACCGCCCTGGCGGCCTACGGCATGCATCTGGGCACCGCCTTCCAACTCATCGATGACGTGATGGACTACAGCAGCAGCAAGGAGGAGATGGGCAAGAACATGGGTGATGACCTGGCCGAGGGCAAGCCCACCCTGCCCCTGATCCACGCCATGCGGGTGGGCAGCGCCGAAGACGCCGCCGTGATCCGGGAAGCCATCGAGCAGGGCGGGCGTGATCATGCGGACCAGGTCCTGAAGGTGATCCAGTCCACCGGCTCCATCGACTACACCCGCCAGGTGGCTGAGGCCGAGGCCCAGCGGGCGGTGGAGAGCCTGTCGGTGCTGCCCCCCAGTCCCCACCGGGACGCCATGGCGTCCCTGGCCCATTTTTCCGTGGGGCGGGTGTCCTAGGGGCATCGCAGGAGGTATTGGACTTTTTGCGCGCCCCGTAGCAGAATACGCAGCTTCCCGGGGCCAACGGCCCAAGAGTCAGTTTACGGAGTGTAGCTCAGCCTGGTAGAGCACCGCCTTCGGGAGGCGGGGGTCGAAGGTTCGAATCCTTTCACTCCGACCAGTGTCGAAAAAGCCCTGATGCGAAAGTGTCGGGGCTTTTTTTTCGATCGTGAATCCATCCACGCGCAGAAAAAGGCCCGGACTGAGCCGGGCCTGGATATCGTCGCAAGGTCGGATGCTAGCTCCGCGAGCGTACGCGGAAGGTATCAGTCGATGAACGGGGTGGTGTCGGAAAAGTCACCGAAAAATCCGGGGAAGCTCTCCTGGAAGCCGGCATCCAGCTGTCTGGCCTTGAGGGTGACTTCGTGGATGCAGGCACGGGCCTCGCCACTGCTGGTCTCGGCGAAGAACGTGTCCTGCAATTCGCCGGTTTCCGGATTGCGGAACTGGTTTTCATAGAAAATGTTACCCTCCAGTGTGCCGGGTATCCACTGACCACGTTCCTCGTCCCAGATGAACTGGGCATCCCAGTAAAGGTCTTCGAACGCGAAGTTGTAGCAATGGGTGGCGACGGCACCGCCGGGGGTCTGCTGCTGGGCAAATCTGGCCCGTTGCAGGGCTCGGCCAATGCGCGCCTGCTTGTCTGCCTGATGGGCCTGGCGCTGGGCGGCGGCCGTGGCCCGGGCAGGGCTCGGGGCATCCCGATCCAGGGTGGGGGGGGCGTCCCTTTCCACCCATGTTCCGTCCGTGACCCAGTCAAGGTCCTGCCATTCGACCAAGGTCACCTCAATGGTGTCACCATTGGTGATGGCCCCTGCCGGCAAGGTGGCCGGATCGAAGGGAAGATCCGACAGGTCCTGATCCACCGACTGCCAGGCGACCCAGCGTAATTCACAGTTGAGACCGTCCGGGTCGCAGACCTGGGTCTGGTAGGTACTGGAGTACTCGTTGTCTCCATCAAGCATTTCCAGCATGGGGAGGCTCAGGGCGAACAGGCCGGCTTCCCGCCATTGCCATTCATCCTCTTGCCCGTTGTCGCGATAGGCCTCGATATACATCTCGGGCAGCACTACGAAGGCCCGGTTGCCGGATTCCGGGGCATAGTCCTGGAGCAGGGCGCCGGTACTGCCCACCTCCCACCAGATTTCGACGAACGCTTCATCTTCGAATCCGCCGTCTTCGTCCCATACTTCCCCCCAGCCCGGCGTCACCCAGCCCTGGTCGGTGTTGGTGCCCCAGACCACGCCCTGGGACAGGCCCGGCAGGAATCCCAGGCCGAAGAAGCTGTCTTCCCAGTCGTAATGGTGCTCGTCCCCGCCCTTGAACAGGATGTGCACTCCGGTGAGCTGGTTGCCCAGGCCCAGCATCGCCGCCGGGCTCTGGGTGCCGGCACGGCCCGGCGCCCAGTCAAACCCCCGGGCATTGTTCAGTTCCTGCAGGTTGAGGGTGCCGTCGATGTACCAGGTGGCACGCAGCATGTTCAACGCCACCTGATGCTCGCCCTTGTCCAGGTTCACCAGGGTCGCGCTGCCCGAGAGGGGGTCGCCCGATGTGTCGCCATCAGACCAGCTGCCGGCCACGATCAGGTAGGTACCCGGGGTAAGGGCGATCTCGCCTCGGGGGTTGTCGGCAGTGAGGGTCGTGCTGTTGACCGGATTTTCCCAGTCTATCCAAAGCCCTTCCTGATCACCATGGTAGCCATGGTCGAAGTCGCCGAGGCGCTCCGCCAGTTCATCCCAGGAGCCGTAGGGGAAGGGGAAGGCACGGACTTCGATCAATTGGGTTGTGGTATCGATGTAGCTTGCCTGGGCATCGCCGCTGCCCGGCAGCCTGGCGCTGACCGCCACCACGGCACTGCCCGGCAGATTGGCGTTTGACTGTGCCTGGGTGTTGCCGGTGTCGGAGTTGCACCCGGTCAGGCCGATCCCGGCGGCCACCAGGGTGGCCAGCAGGGTCTTGCGGAAAGGGATCTGCGTCTGCATGGCCCTTGTCTCCTTGTTCTGAGCTTTCAGAGTGGGCGGTGTCTGTGTATGGATGCTCATTGGATGATCACCTCCACATCGGCCCGGTCGGCGGTGACCCGCAGGCTGAGATCGCGGGTGGTTTCGGTATCGTCGCCGTCGACCGCGGTGAGTCTGACGGTGTAACGACCCGGCGCCAGTTCTCCGGTCGGGATGGTGGCTTCGGCGCCTTCACCCTGCCAGGCCACGACGTCATCCAGCATCACGTCCCAGAAGTATTCCAGGGCGTCATCCGCGGTGAAGTCATCAATGGCCCGTGCCCGCAGGTGGATGGCTTGTGCGTTGCGCTCGGGCGCCGTTTCCGTGGCGGGAACAGTGTTGGGGGTGACCGAGGCGGAGAGGATCTCCGGTGGCTGATTTTCTACTACGGTGAGGTTGATGGTGGCCGTGGCGGTAGCCTGGCCATCGTTGGCCGCCACCATGATCCGACCGCTGGCGGCATTGCTGATTGTGAAGGCATCGCTCTGAACCGAAACCGCCATGGGCTGTTCACCCTGACTCCAGTCAAAGCTCAGGGGGTCGCCGTCGGGGTCATGGGCATAGGCGGTGTAGGTGACATCAAGGCCTTCACGGACGCCGTTGTCCACACAACTCAGGTTGGAGCTGGTGCCGCTGCAGCGCAGGTCCGCGGTCTGTCCGTCGACGGTCCGGCTGACTCGGGTGATGCGCGGGGTGCGGTTACCCACCGGATCGATCTGGATCGTGCGGCTGAGTTCGCCGGAGCTGGCGCTTTGGCTGTCGGTGGCTTCCAGGGTCACGGTCAGTTCGCCGTCCGCACCCGGTGCAAACTGGATGGTACGGCTGAGGTAGCCGCCTTCCGCGGTCTGCGAGGTGAAATCACCGCAATTATTGCTGACGCAGGTCAGGGTGACCGCATCGCCGTCGGCGTCCCAGGCGGTCACCTGCACGCGGAGGGGCTGGTCCACGATGCCCGTGGCGGGAGCGGACATGTTCAGGGTTGGTGCTTGGTTGGGCACCTCCAGGGCCACTTCGACGGTGGTGCCGTCGTCGCTCAGCTCCGGATCGGTGAGTGTGTCGTTGACGTTGAAGTCTGCCTGGACGTTGCCCGTGCGCACGTTCATGTCCACGCCGCAGGGCACATCAAAGTCAAAGCCCCCATCCTGACCGGAACGAGTGGATTGCCAGAAACGGCCGCCCTGGGCGGAGACGGAGCGGTTGGCGACCGGTGTGTCCCCCCGCAGGACCTGGCCTTCCAGACGGCAGGTATAGGGGTTTTCCAGGGCGATGGTCACCGCTGCGCAGTCAGTAGCCTTGATCGGCGTGATCGCCAGGGTTTCCGTCCGCAGGGCGCGGGGATTCCACAGGGTGAACTCCCAGCCACTCAGGGAGAGATTGTCGGCGGCCAGGGTGGTGAAGCGCAGCTGCCCATTGCTCACATGGGTCCACTGGCGGCCCCCATCCGGCATCGAGATGTTCACCGTGCCGCTGAAGGGTGTGGCGGCATCGCCTTGGCCAAAGCGGATGTCGGCCGCGGCGCAGTAATCGGTGACATCACCGGCTACGATGGGCCAGTCGATATTCAGCCAGCTGACCCAGCTGTTGCCGTCGTTGATCTCCAGGCGGGCGTAGAGGGTGCCATCGAAGACCACCGGATTGACGTCACCACTGTACGGGGTGCCGTCACGATTCGTCACCAGGGTGGCCGGTCCGGCATATTTCCAGCTTCCGCCGGTGTACAGGTAGATGGGGACCTGGATGCCTGCCATGTCTGCATCATGGTCCTGGGTGATGGTGTTGTAGGTGCCGGGGGGGACACGCAGCAGCACCGACGGGTTGCCCTCGGACGCGATGGCCGGGTCGTCGTTGCCGAAGTCCACCGCCAGGTTGTTGCCGTCCTGATCCGACAGGCGCAGCTGGGTGAAGGTGGTGGAAATCAGACGATACTCTTCAGGCACTTCCTGTGCCCCGGAAGCGCTGCCGCTGCCGATGGCGTCCGGGTCCAGGGTGACGCCGTCCAGTTCGGCCCCGAAATTACCGGTGCCGACAAAGTCGCCGGGGAAGGCCTCCGCGTCTGCGGCCACGCTGGGATCGAAGTAGGCCATGGCGGCGGTCACCGCGCTGGTACCCTCACTCACTCGGGCTGCCGGAATTTCCAGCTGTACCTCGACATCATCGTCGCTGGCGGCGGCCAAGGCTCCGCCGGCCACGACGGCACGACTGCCGTCACCCCGGCGTACCACGCCGAACTGCAGGACGGCCTGTCCGCTGGCATTGAAGACCACATTGTCCACGGCCTGCACGGCCACCTGCTCCGCCGCCAGTGCCAGATCCAGGGTGACCTGGGTGCCGGGCTCCAGGTCGCGGAAGATGCGGCTGGTCTGGATGTAGCCTTCACGAACGACTTCCGCCAGGATCCGGTCGGCGTTGCCAAACGCCTCGGGTACGATCAGGGTGAAGCGACCGTTCTCGTCGGTGGTGCCGGTGACGGGCTCATCGTTGAGCCGATTGGCCGGGTCCCTGGTGGAACCGTCATAGAGCCAGACGCGGACGGTGGCATCTTCGATGGGCGCCGCGCGCAGATTACGCGCGCCCATCGTGGCTTGGGAGGCAATGGCGCCGGTGGCGCCGGTGGCACCGCTGCGATCATCTCCCGCGATGATCTGGCCTGATACCTGGAATGCGGTGCCGGCTGAGGGTGCCGCTGGTTCCGGAGTGGGGTCTTTTTTTGAACTTCCGCCCCCGCCGCCACAGGCAGCGAGCGTGACCATCAGCGCCAGTGAGCTGCTGATCTTGAGCGCGGTGATCGCGCCATGGGGCGTGAATCTTGCCCTGTTTCTTTGATTTGGTACGGTCATCGGGTGTGTCTCCTTAATGGCCGAGGCATGTGCGACACCCGGTTTTGTCTGGCGAAAGCGGGTGTCTTTGAGAAAAGCGCGGGAGCGAGCGTGGAAAGGCGCCGAAAAAGCCGGGCTCTGTTAAATAGCTAGCACCGAGTTCCCCATGTCCCCATGAGTTGGAGACAAAAGGGGGGTATGTGCCGATAAGCGGCGCTTCTGTTGATGTGTGCGAGGATAAGAGGCAGTAATCCAAACCCGGCTTGGCGCGGGTTCGAATCGGTATGACACCCTTAATGGCGTGGACGAAGAGCATGGCCCACGACTATGAGCGTGGTCGGCGCATACGGACAGTCGACCGGTTGTCACCCTGATGGCTCAGGGTGTCGACTCTTTGTAAACCTCTTGAGGCATGGGTTTGAAAAGTCAGGAAATTTCTCTCAATGCCAGTCCCAGGGCCATGAGCCCGCCGCTGGCCAGGCTTTCCAGGGCCGCATGTCGATCCATCCACCGGACCAGGGTCGGGCTGATGTGGTAGTACCGGGCGATGATCTGTCTTCCCCAGTCGGTTGCGGCCAGTTTTTCATCCCGGAATCTGCGAAGTTCGGCCAGTGCGGTTTCCGCCCGGGCATGCCGGCTACCTCCCAGCGCGGCGGATACCAGGCACCGCTCTCTGTCATCACTGCTGGCGTCCCTGGTCCTGCCGTCGTTGCCGGGAACGGTGGAAACGGCACGGCTGAACAGGTATTCGGAGCAGCCGGTGGCATCATGGCCGGCACAAAGTCGATAGCGTAACTGGACATTTCCCATGTCGCCCACCGGGTCCAGATAGGTATTGGCCTGGGGTGAAAGGCGTGCCAGCGCCTGATAGGCACTGTTGCCGATGCGTCGGTCCAGTTGCAGCCACTGAGCGTGTTCTGCGTGTTCTGGGTGGTTGCGCCAGCGCAGACGAATGCCCTGCCCCGTGGATTCCACCGTCAATTCGGAAGGGGGCAGGGGCGGCGTTTCAAGGCTCAGGGCGGGAGACCAGCTCGACAGTCCCGCGTTGTTTCCGGCGCGTATCCGATACTCGTAGGCGGTGGCCTCCGAGAGCGTGGCGGATGAGTCAAGGTACTGTGTCAACTGGCCGTCAGCCTGTGTCACCAGAGGCAGGAAGTCGTTGGTTTCACACCTTCCCTCGGCTGTCTGATGCCGAAGGCAACGCTGGATTTCCAGATAATCCGTCCGCGGACTATTGTTCAGCCACTCCAGTTGTACCCCCGACGAGGTGCCGGTACCTTGCAGATGGGTGGGTTGAAACGGGGGCAGGGTGGCGGGATCGGTGTGGAGTAGTGCGGAGAGATCGAGCAGGCCGCCGGTGAGCGTGGGGTGAGGTGGTTCCGTGGGCGCGACCGTCAGTAACACCCGCTCCCGCACCCGCTTCCAGTCCGCCCGTGTCAGTGCCGGGTCATGGGCCCAGAGCAGGGCGGCCGCACCGGTGACCATGGGTGCGGCCATGGAGGTGCCGGTCTGGCGGCAGTAGCCCGCCGCCGGTGAGTTGCTGCAGTTTCTCGTCGTCGGCCAGGTGCTGAGGATGTCCTGGCCGGGCGCGGAGAGGTGAACGGTATCGGCACCGAAGTTACTTGAGCGTAGCCGAGTGCCCGTGCGTGTGCTGGCTGAGACCACGATGATGTTGTCCAGCCGGTGGGCGGCGGGAAAGACCGGGGACTGATCCAGGTCCAGGCCGCTGTTGCCGGCCGCCGCCACCAGGATGACGCCCTGTTCGCGGGCGTAGGCAATGGCCTCATACTCCGCTTGGGAGTTACCGCGGTACTCATAACTGGCATTGATGATATGTGCCCGCCCCGCCTCGGCGGCATAGTAGATGGCTTCGACCGCATCGGAGACGTGCCCGGTGCCGTCTGCCGCCAGGAACTTGAGCGGCAACAGGCTTGCCTGCCAGCTGATGCCGGTGATCCCCAGCGCGTTGTCGCCGCGGGCGCCGATGATGCCGGCGACATGGGTGCCGTGGCCGTTGTCATCCATCGCATCGTTGCCGGGAGGGTTGGCTGAACGGTTGCTGACGAAGCTCCAGCCGTTGTGGTCATCCGGGTAGCATTCCAGGCCTTCGGACCGGCGCCCGGGACAGTCGGCCTCGGTCTGTGGGTTCGGGTTCTGCCAGATGCTGTCGCGCAGGTCTTCATGCCCATGGTCGATCCCCGAGTCGAGTACGCCGACCACTATCTGCGTCGCGTCCGTGGATAGGCCCCAGGCTCCCGGTGCTCGGACATGATGAGGGTTTTCAGTGTCGAACAGGGCCCATTGGTCACTGAATAGGGGGTCGTTGGGATACAGGGCGGTCAGGCGGATGCGGTAATTGGGTTCGGCATGGGCGACGCCGGGTTGCTGGCGGTACCAGAGAATCGCGGACTCCAGATCCATGCCGGGCGGTATTTGTGCGCGGCGCCATCCCCGCCGCAGGGTTCGCGGTCCCAGGGCATCCCGATGGGTGGCAATGACAAAGGCAGTCGTTTCATCCCGGAGTCGAATCAGGATATCGTCTGCTTCGACCGCCATGTCATCTCGGGTGAGAGGGATGACGGCGTCGCCCTGATGATGCTGGGACGATGCCGATTCCTGTCCAGACAGTGCGGGCGCCAGCAGGCACAGGCAAAGGATCATGTACTCTAGGGATCTTCTCAAGGCTGGATGTCCCTTGGTGTGGAGAGATCGAATGTTCGCTGTCGGACCGGATATCTTTGCATGACGTAGGGAGGAAGTCTGCTTGCCGGACATGGTAACTTCTGCAAGATGATGTTCCGACACCCATGTGACTTTATGACACCACAATCCCGCTGTTTGAAATGTCTGTCGTTGACACTGCTTGTCTTGATCGTGTTGCTGTCCGGTTGTGCCTCGCTGCCTTCCGAGGCCGACCCTGACAGGGCGCATCTCGCATTGACCCGGGCATTGGCGGACCGGGATTGCCCAGCGGCACGGGATGCGGTGGAGGGACTGGCCCGCCATGGTCAGGCCGGTGGGGTGACCGCCCAGGCCCGCCTGGAAACGGCATTCCTGTGCCTGGTGTCCGATGCGCCGGTTCCGGCCTTCGAGCAAAGTCATCGCTTCATTCAGGACTTTCCGTCCCACCCTGATCTGGACTACGGTTTTTACCTGCGAGCCATGGCGCGGTACGGTAGCTGGAAGGCGCTGCACGCGGAGGGTGCGCCGGCGCCGGATGCTCGGCAGGATACCGCGCTGGCGCGGGAGGCCTTCATCCTGTTCCGGGAACTGGTACAGCGTTTTCCCGATTCCCGTTACCGGGATGAAGTCGCCGGTTATCTGATGGATCTGCGTGAAGGCATGGCGGCGGCCGAGGTCCGGCAGGCCCGGCTGCAGCTGGCCCAGGGGAACGCCCGTCAGGCTCTGGCGCGGGCCGAGTATGTACATGAGCATTTTGCTACCACGCAGGCCCTGGCCGATGCCCTGTCCCTGATGGTGGAAGCCCATCGGATACTGGGTCACGACGATGCGGCAGACCGTGCCCGACGCCGGCTGGAGATCCGCTTTCCCGATCGGGCGATCCCTTAGCGGTGGCTCCGTTTCCCGGCAGATCGATTCTTCCTGTTCAACTCGAAGAGATGCCCATGACAACGTCTTCTCGCTTTCTGCCTCACGCCGAACGCCTGGTTTGGCTCGGTTTCATGCTGTTCCTGCTCATCACCACCATGATCTATATCTATCGGGGTTTTGGTCTGGAGCGGGATGTGTCGGCCGCCAACCAGGAGGTGCTGGCGCTGCAGATGCGGCTGGCCTCCCTGACTGCCGAGCAGGTGCTGGAACCTGCCCGCCTGGGGCTGACTCAGGGGCAGATCCGGCATCTGCAGCGGCTGGGGTTGAATGACCCCCGGGTACGGCTGGTGGAAGATCTGGCCGGTCAGCCCGAGTTGATCCGTCATGCGGCCGTCCACGGGGGGCGCATGCACTTCGTCCCGGATGAGACCCATGTACTCAGTGATCGCTGGGTGCTGGCCGTCTTTGAAGACGGCCACATTCGGGGGCGCATGCTGCTGGAGTACGAAGTGGCCTTCGGCAACATCACCTGGCAGGTGCTGGCTTCCAGCCTGGACTGAGGGAGTCAGTGCCCCGCGGCCTGCTCCGCTTGGCGGGCGTCGTGGCCGTTGACGCCTGCGATCTCCCGCAGGCCGTCCGCATCAAGGATGGTGATGAACTTGCGCTGCACCTGGATCAGCCCCTGTTCCTGGAAGCGGCTGAGCATGCGGCTGACGGTTTCCACCGCCAGGCCCAGGTAGTTGCCGATCTCGCAGCGGGACATGGTGAGGTTGAACTCGTGGCGGGAGAACCCCCGCATGCCGAAGCGCCGGGACAGGTTCAGCAGGAAGGCTGCCAGACGGGCATCGGAGGTACGGTGACCCAGCAGGGTCACCAGATGCTCGTCGGTCTGGATTTCCCGGCTCATGATGCGCAACAGTTGATGCTGCAGGCCGGGGGTGCGTCCGGCCAGTTCTTCCAGCCGGTCGAAGGGGATTTCGCAGACGCTGGCCGTCTCCAGGGCCAGGGCGGTGCAGGGGTGAACCCCGTCGTTGATGGCATCCAGGCCCAGCAGTTCCCCGGGTAGATGGAAGCCGGTGACCTGCTCCTCGCCGTCGTTGGTCAGGACAAAGGTCTTGACCGAGCCGGTGCGCACGGCATAGAGACAGTTCAGTGGATCCCCGGCTTGATAGATCGTGTCTCGGCGCTGCACGGGACGCTTGCGACTGATGATCCCCTCCAGCATGGAGAGGTCCTCCACGGAGACACCCAGAGGTAGGCACAGGTCGCGCAGGCTGCAGGCCTTGCACGCCTGCTTGAGTTCCTTGATGTTCATCACGTTGGTCGAGGACATGGATTCACCTTCGGACGGCCGCGGGATCTACAGGGATGGCCCCTGCAGTATGGGAACACGGCCCTAACATACTTGAGCGTCGCTGTCAGGTACAAGCCTTCCTGACGCCGCCGCCGCGCCCGCCGGACCAGACCTTGCCCTGTAAGGTCTGCAAGGGTACGCAGGCCGCGGGGTGGCACATGATAGCCTGCCGAGCGGCTCCGGTCTTGCTTCGGAGGGTGAATTTTAAGATCAAATTCGGGAGTCGGGGCCGTTTTGGCCCCGTAATTTCGGGGCGGGGAGATTCAGGGTGTGCGGCGGCGGGCGGCTTCGGCGCTGAAGTGGGTCTGGGCGAAGGCGGCTCTTTCCGCCGCCGGGGCGGTGGGTGTGTTGGCGCCCTCGGTTCCGGCATCGATCATGGCAATGCGATGGCCCAGACCGATGCTGTTGGCCAGCTGCACCGCCAGCCCGGGCCGGGCGTTGAGTTCCAGCATCAGCGGGCCGCGATCCCGATCCAGGACCAGGTCCACGCCCAGATAGCCCAGCCCGGTCAGTTCGTAGCACCCGGCAGCCAGTGCCAGCAGCCGGTCCCAGCCGGGGATCTCCAGCCCGCTGATGGGGGCGCCGGTGTCCGGATGCAGATCAATGATCTGGTTATGCCAGACCCCGTGTTCGGTGCGCCCGCTACCCATGTCGATACCGGCGCCCACGGCGCCCTGATGCAGGTTGGCCTTGCCGTCCGAGTCCCGCGTGGGCAGGCGCACCATGGCCATCACCGGGTAGCCCTTGTACACCACGGTGCGGATGTCGGGCACGCCCTGAAAGCTCACTTCCTCGAACATCGGGTGAAAGTGTACCCGATACTCGATCATGGCCTTGTCAGGCTGTCCCCCCAGGCTGTGCATGCCGCTGAGGATGTTCGAGACATGATGGGCCATGCTGGCCTGATCCACGATCTGGCCGCTGGCCTTGCGGAAATGCCCGCGCATGCGGCCGACAATCACCATGATGCCGTTGCCGCCGGAGCCGTGGGCCGGTTTGATGACGAAATCATCATGCTTGCCGACGATTCTGGCCAGGTTGCGGATGTCGTGGTTGGTCTCGATCACCCCGTAGAGTTCGGGCACCGCGATACCCGCATCCAGTGCCAGCTTTTTGGTGATGAGCTTGTCATCCACCAGGGGGTAGTTGCGACGGGGGTTGAGCTCGGCAATGAACCAGGCGTTGCGCTGGTTCATGCCGACGACGCCCCGCCGTCGCAATTCCTTCGGGCTGATGAACCACTTCATGGGTTCCCCCGGCCGGACAGGGCCCGAAAGCGCAGCAGCTCGGAAAGCCGGTAACCGGTGTAGCGGCCCAGCAGCAGGGTCACGGCCAGCACGATCAGCAGCAGTTCCGGGAACACGAAGAACATGTGATCGATGTAGGGGTTGATCATCAGCAGGTAGCCGGCCACCGCCACTGCCAGGCTGCCGATACCCTGGCGGATGGCGTCCGAGGGGCCGTGCTCTTCCCAGACCAGAGACATGCGTTCGATGGTCATGGCGAGGATCACCATGGGGAACAGAGCGATGGACAGGCCATGCTCGATGCCCAGTTTATGGCTGAGGATGCTGAGGGTGAGCATGAGCATGATGACCACGATCACCACCGCCGCCAGCCGTGGTACCAGGAGCAGCTTGAGCCGCTCCAGGTAGAAGCGGATGGCCAGGCCCAGGGAGACGATGAGGGTGAACAGGATCACGCCCCCCAACAGCTGGGTCTCCCGGAAGGAGAGGGCGATGAGGATGGGCATGAAGGTGCCGAACGTCTGAACGCCGACGATGTTGCGTAGCAGGACGATGAGCATGGCGCCGACGGGGACCAGCAGCAGTACCCGGTACATGTTCTGGGTCTGAATGGGCAGGCCGAACAGGGAAAAGTCCACCGCCCGGGAGTCCATCAGCTGGGCCCGCTGCTGGGCGACGTCGACGGCATCCTGGAAGTTCTGCGTCACCGCAAAACTGATATGGGGGTTGCGGGCCCGCTGCAGGCGTACCGGGTCCTGATCCCCATACCACCAGACCAGGAAGTTGGAGGGATAGCCCACGGCTCCGGTATTGGGGTTGATGGCTATCCACTGTCGGGTGTTGTGAACCTCCAGCCAGACCTGGGGCTGGAGGTCGCGGGCGCGGTCGCTGAGGGGGATGCCGTGCACCATGCGGGCGGGAATGCGGGCGCCGGCCAGCAGTTGAATGGCGGTTCGGACCTTGTCCCGATCCGTATCGGTGCGGGAGACGAACAGGGTCATGTTTTCATCCGGGGTGTTGTTCATGTCCCGGATCAGCACCGTGGCAAAGCTGGTGATGTCGGCGGAACGCTCTCGCACCCGTTGGACCACGGCATCGGCAGCGGAGCGATAGGGCTCTTCGAGATTGGGCAGGCTGACCGGGCCGGGGTAGGGTGCCTCGGTACGGCGTTCCCGTTCCAGTTGGGATACCGTGGTGCGGTAGTAAAGGCTTTGGCGACCGCTGGGCTGGCGGGTGGTCCAGATGGCTTCCCGGTTCTCGCCGGAGAGATCCGTGGTGAGGCCGTAGCCCCGGGAGATGAAATTCTCGTCCAGCAGGGCGAAACGCCCGGGGTCGTTGGGGATGAAGACCCGCGCCGTCACGGCGCCGCCGGTGGGTTCGAAGCTCACGCGCGCTTCCACGATCCAGTTGTCGGTGGTCTGTGCCGGCAGCAGGGGGAAACCGAGGTTGTAGACCTTGTGGAAAAACATGCCCAGGCTGGCACTGCAGAGTACCAGTATCACCAGGGGGAGGTGGAAACGCTTCAACATGGGTGGTCCTTGTTGTGATCAGCGGTCTTCAGGGTCTTCTTCGTCCTGCTCGATGTCCAGGTCCGTGGTGTCCGTATCCGGTGGCGCATCTTCCGGCGGAAGACCCTGTGGGGTACAGGCCGGTGTCTGAGTGCGGGTCCTTGACGAGTCCACCAGGATCACCTCCTTCATGTGGTTGCGTCCCACCAGGGCCTGATAGGTAAGTTGGGTGCGATCAATCAGGCTCATTTCCGCTTCACGGTAGACCTCGCCCATGCACAGGCCGATGCGGACCACGGGGCGGCGTTGATGGTTGCCGTCGTGGCGGATGATGCGCACATAGCGGGCGATTTCACGTTCGATGCGTACGGTGTTTTGTTCGTCTTCCGGATCTATGATATCGAAGGCGATCCATTCCCGGCCGTCCCGCTCAAAGATCTTCTTGTTGAGGGCGTTGAGCGAGGACGTGGTGGCGCCCGTGTCCATCTTGGCCTTGAGCTGGATGCCTTCGGGGAGGATCTCCACGCGTTCCACCCAGCCCATGATCCGCTGTTGCTCCGGGGGCGCCTGTTCTGCGTCACCCAGAACCTGTATCGGAAACAGGAGCAGACACAGGGCAGCGACAAGCGTGGGGAGCCGAGGGTGATGCATGGGTATCTCCAGGAATCGGTAATAGTTCACAATTTTAAACGTCCTCTTCCCGTCGGGACGGTGATGAGGACCCCATTTTCGGACCGGCATGGGCGGCTTCCATCATGGTAATGAAACGTTTGGCCTGGGGTGAAAGATGCCGGCCTATGCGCTGCACGATCCCGTAGCTGCGGGCGGGGAAGAAACGATCCAGCGGCATGGCCGCCAGCTGTTCCTTGCCCGTGAGGCAGACATCGGTGACGATGGAAATGCCCAGTCCCAGTTCCACGTACTTCTTGATCACTTCCCAGCCGCCGGCCTCCAGGGAGACGTGGTAGTCCACATTATGCTGCCGGAACACCAGGTCCACGATGCGCCAGGTGGATAGATGGCGAGGGGGCAGGATGAGGCCATAGGGGCTGATATCCTCCAGCTCGATCCTGTCACCCAGTGCGGCCAGAGGATGGTTCTTCGGGGTGATGAGCTTGGGGTGGTAAGTCACGATGGGTTGATAGGTGATGTCCTCCGGGACCTCCAGCATGGAGCCCACGGCGAAGTCCACCTCATCCCGGTGCAGCATGGCCAGACCGTCGCGACCCGTCACATTATGCAGCTTGATGCGGATGTGCGGATAGACCTCCGCGAAGCGGCGCAGGGGTTCGGGCAGCACGTACAGGATGGTGGATTCCCCCGCCGCCACGTTCAGTTCCCCTGATTCCAGTCGGCCAAAGCTGGCGGCAAAGGTCTCTTGCAGCTTGTCGATACCTTCCACCAGGGGATCTGCGAGTTTGTAGAGGGTTTCTCCTTCCGGTGTGAGCTTGATCTGGGGACCTCGACGTTCGAAGAAGATGGTCTCGAACTCCCGCTCCAGGGCCTGAATCTGCAGGGAAACGGCGGGCTGGCTCAGAAACAGGGACTCCGCCGCCATGGAGATACTGCCCAGTCGGGCAGCCCGGCAGAAGGCTCGAAGCTGTTTGAGGCGATTCTGCTTGTAATAGAGATTCGGGACGGACCCCATGAATCTTCCCCGGTCGATTGTTTAGTATTAAAGGATAAAAGTCTTTTTTTGGGGCCAATAGCTTTGCTGAATACTCGTCTTGAGGCTATGGTCCCGGCTACAATTACCGTTTCACGTATGCACAGGGCAGGAGTATGGATAAGTACGTTATCTGGTTTCAGGACCTGGGAATGAACGATGTCCCCCGCGTGGGTGGCAAGAATGCCTCACTGGGCGAGATGATTCATGGCCTGTCCGAAGCCGGGGTTCGCGTCCCGGGTGGTTTCGCCACCACTGCCGCCGCCTTCCGCGAGTTTCTCCAGCACGAAGGCCTGGCGGACCGCATCAACGGCCTGTTGGGTGATCTGGACGTGGACAACATCAGCGCCTTGCGTGAAGCCGGTGCCCGGATCCGCCGCTGGGTGGTGGAAACCCCGTTCCCGCCGGCCCTGAACGAAGCCATCACCGAAGCCTGGAACAAGATGGTGGCCGAGACCGAGGGCGAGTTCACCGTGGCCGTGCGTTCCTCCGCCACCGCGGAAGACCTGCCCGATGCCTCCTTTGCGGGCCAGCAGGAAACCTTCCTCAACGTCAGTGGCCTGGACGGCGTCTTGAAGGCCATCCATGAGGTCTTTGCCTCCCTGTACAACGATCGCGCCATCTCCTATCGGGTACACCAGGGCTTTGACCACGCTGAAGTGGCCTTGTCGGCCGGTATCCAGCGCATGGTCCGTTCCGATATCGGCGCCAGCGGCGTGATGTTTACCCTGGATACTGAATCCGGTTTCCGTGATGTGGTCTTCGTCACCGCTTCCTGGGGGCTGGGCGAGACCGTGGTGCAGGGCTCCGTCAACCCCGATGAATTCCATCTCTACAAGCCGGCCCTGGACGGTGCTCGTCCCGCCGTGCTGCGCCGTCATCTGGGCAGTAAAGCCATCAAGATGGTCTTTGGCGAGAACGGCCAGTCCACCCGGACCGTACCGGTCGGCGAGGATGATCGCCTGCGCTTCTGCATCACCGACGAGCAGCTCGAAGAGCTGGGTCGTCAGGCCATGATCATCGAGAAGCACTACGGCCGTCCCATGGATATCGAATGGGCCCTGGACGGCGTGGATGGTCAGCTCTACATCGTGCAGGCACGTCCCGAGACTGTGGAGAGCCGGGCTGATGGCCAGGTGATCGAGCGCTATCGCATCCGTTCCCCCCGCACCGAAGTGCTGGTTCGTGGCCGTGCCATCGGCCAGAAGATCGGTGCGGGCAAGGTGCGCGTGGTCATGCACCTGGACGAGATGGATCGGGTACAGCCCGGCGACGTGCTGGTGACCGACATGACCGATCCGGACTGGGAGCCGGTGATGAAGCGCGCTGCCGCCATCGTCACCGACCGCGGTGGCCGCACCTGTCATGCGGCCATCATCGCCCGTGAGCTGGGCATCCCGGCGGTGGTGGGCTGTGGTGATGGTTCGGCCCGCCTGAAGGAAGGCGATGCCGTGACCGTGTGCTGTGCCGAAGGCGACGAAGGCCGTATCTACAAGGGCGAGCTGGAGTTCGAGGTGCTGCGTACCCGCACCGACTCCATGCCCGAGGTACCGGTGAAGGTGATGATGAACGTGGGTAATCCCGGTCGCGCCTTCCACTTCCGCAACATCCCCAATGCCGGGGTGGGTCTGGCTCGCCTGGAGTTCATCATCAACAGCATGATCGGCGTGCACCCCAAGGCGCTGCTCAACTTCGACACCCTGCCGCCGGACTTGAAGGACGAAGTGGCTCGGCGCTTTGCCGGCTACCCGGATCCGGTCAGCTTCTACGTGGACAAGCTGGCGGAGGGCATCGCCACCCTGGCAGCCGCCTTCCATCCCGAGCCGGTGATCGTGCGCCTGTCCGATTTCAAGTCCAACGAGTACGCCAACCTGCTGGCCGGTGAGCGCTACGAGCCGGACGAGGAGAACCCCATGATCGGCTACCGGGGCACCTCCCGTTACCTGTCCGAGGATTTCCGCGACTGCTTCGAGCTGGAGTGCCGCGCCGTGCGGCGGGTGCGCGACGAGATGGGCCTGACCAACGTGGTCGTCATGGTGCCGTTCGTGCGGACCCTGGGTGAGGCCGAGGGCGTGATCAACCTGCTGGCAGAGATGGGCCTGAAGCGGGGTGAGAATGGCCTGAAGATCTACATGATGTGCGAGATCCCCTCCAATGCGGTGATGGCCGATGAGTTCCTGCAGTTCTTCGACGGCTTTTCCATCGGTTCCAACGATCTGACCCAGCTGACCCTGGGTCTGGACCGGGATTCCGGTCTGGTGGCGGCCACCTTCGACGAGCGGGATCCGGCGGTGAAGAAGCTGCTGGCCCTGGCCATCCAGGCGGCCCGCAAGGCCGGCAAGTATGTGGGCATCTGCGGTCAGGGACCGTCCGACTACCCGGATCTGGCTGAGTGGTTGATGGCGCAGGGGATCGAGTCCATCTCCCTGAACCCGGACACCGTGGTGGAGACCTGGCTGCGTCTGGCCGGGGATGCCAAAGGTCGTCAGGACGCCTAGGGGCGTCCCTGCGGGAATCCGCCCCCGGGCAACCGGGGGCTGCTGGTCATTCCGGCGTCTCCCTTGGGCCACATTGCCGGAGGGAAACGCCGGTTTTTGTCCGTGTGGACATGATCCCGTCAAGAGGTCCCGTTTCGTTCTATGACCCGTTCCGTCTTCTACGTCTCCGATGGGACCGGCATTACCGCCGAGACCCTGGGACACACCCTGCTGACCCAGTTCGAGCAGGTTCATTTCAATACCATCAGCCTGCCTTTCATCAACTCGAAGGAGAAGATGGATGGGGCGGTGCAGCGCATCAACCGGGCCGCCCAGAGCGATGGTGAGCTGCCGCTGGTGTTCTCGACCCTGGTGGATGCCCGGCGCCGGGAAGAACTGGCCCACTGCCGGGGTCTGATCTTCGATTTCTTTGATGCCTTCACGCCGCGGCTGGAACAGGTGCTGGGGGTGGCTGCTCAGCATGTGGCGGGCCGCTCCCATGGCATGGGCAACATGCGCACCTATGCCGAGCGCATGGATGCCCTGCATTTCGCCATCCAGAACGACGATGGCGCGACAACCCGGGACTATCCCAACGCCGATGTGGTGGTGATGGGTGTCTCCCGTACCGGCAAGACCCCGACCTGCATGTATCTGGCGCTCAATTACGGCATCCGGGCGGCCAATTATCCCCTGGCGGACGATGATTTCGACCGGGGCACGCTACCGGCCTCCTTGGAGCCCTATCGCAAGAAGCTGTTCGGGCTGACTGTGGATGCGGAGCGGCTGCATCAGATCCGCACCGAGCGTCGTCCCAACAGCCAGTATGCCAGTGTGGAACAGTGCAACCGGGAACTGAAGGCGGTGGAGCGGATGCTCAAGCGGGAGGGGATTCCCTGCATGAACATCACCCAGATGTCCGTGGAGGAGATCGCCGCCCAGCTGATGCAGCAGGCGGCGCTGATGCGGCGCATCTGAGGCGCGGCTCCCACAGGAGCCTCCCGTTCATGCCGGTAGATACCCCTCCCAGCCCCGGGCCGGGTCGGCGATGACCAGGAATTCCGGATTCAGTATCCCGTCATGGGTGTTGTAGCGCAGCGGACTCAGACTGAGGTCCGTGACCACCCCGCCGGCCTCGCAGACCACGCACTGGGCCGCGGCGGTATCCCACTCGCTGGTGGGGCCCAGCCTTGGATAGAGATCGGCCTTGCCTTCCGCCACCAGGCAGAACTTGAGCGAACTGCCCATGCTGATGAGTTCATGCTCGCCCACCCGTTCCAGAAACTGCTGCATGCGCTCGGTGCCATGGGAGCGGCTGCCGGCGATGACCGGTTGCGTACGCCGATCCCGGTTCACCTGGATCCGCTCTCCCGCCGCGGCGGCCGGCTCATGGCGATGGGCACCCAGACCGCGGGCGGCGCTGTAGAGGCGGTCAAGGGCCGGGGCGGCCACCACGCCCAAGACCGGCTCATGGTCATGGATCAGGGCGATGTTCACCGTGAATTCGCCGTTGCGCTTGATGAACTCCCGGGTGCCATCCAGCGGATCCACCAGCCAGTAGGTCTGCCAGCGGCTGCGCTCACTGAAGGGGATCTGGTCCGACTCCTCCGACAGGATGGGCAGGCTGGGGCTCAGATCCCGCAGACCGGCGACGATGTGTCGATGGGCGGCCATGTCCGCTGCGGTCAGGGGGCTGCGGTCGGACTTGTGCTCCACCTGAAAGCCTTCCCCGTAGATCTCCATGATGCGGTCCCCCGCTTCACGGGCGATACGGCAGGCATTGTTGAGCAGGTACTCCAGATTCAGGTCGTCCAGGGACATGGCTTATCTCTTGAGTCGGTCGCGCACCAGATACAGGGCGGCGATGGAGCGGGCTTCGGTGCAGTCTTCCCGGCTGATGAGCCTGTCCAGCTCGCTCAGACGCCAGGGGACGACCTCGATATCCTCGGGTTCATCTCCCGGTCGGCGCTCCGGATAGAGGTCCTGGGCCAGGATGATGTGGGTGGTGTGGCTCAGGTAGCCGGGGGCCACGGTGAAGGCGGTCAGGCGAGTGAGGGTGTGGGCGCCGTAGCCCACTTCCTCCATGATCTCCCGGTTGGCGGCGTCGAGCAGGTCCTCTCCGGGCTCCACCCGTCCCTTGGGCAGGGCCAGTTCATAGCATTGGGTGCCGGCAGCATATTCCCGGATCATCAGTACCGTATCCGGATCCAGCATGGGCACGATCAGCACCGCCCCGTGACCGGAACCCACCAGGCGTTCAAAGCAGCGTCGGGCGCCATTGGCGAACAGCAATTCCATCTCTTCCACATGAAAGAGCCGGCTGCGGGCGATGGTACGGCGATTGAGGATGCTGGGCTTTTCAGGCATCGCGGCGCAACGGGCTGGGCGGACTCGAGGTCGAGACGAGTCGCGGCTGGCGGGGGTGGATCGGCATGCTGTCGCCCTCCGTCGGGAACGGGATATCCTGGGGATTGTACTATCTAAGTCCGGCTTGGGGAGAATCACCCAAGGTCAGGTTGTTTCAAGCACGATGGACATCGAGGCATCATGAGTACATTACCATCAGCCGCCCCCCTAGCGTGGGAGTCGGTGGACAGCGTTTTCCTGGACATGGACGGGACCCTGCTGGATCTTCATTTCGACAATCATTTCTGGCTGGAGTACCTGCCCAGGCGCTATGGAGACATCCGGGGCCTGGACCCCGCCCAGGCGCGGGCACAGATGATGAAACGCTATGCCGGTGTCCGCGGCACCCTTGACTGGTATTGTCTGGATTACTGGCAGCAGGAACTGGGCATGGACATCATCGCCCTGAAGCGGGAGATGGCTCACCTGATTGCCGTCCACGAGCATGTGCCGGATTTTCTGGCCGCCGTCCAGCGTCTGGGCCGCCGGCTGGTGCTGGTGACCAACGCCCATCGGCGCGGGCTGGATCTGAAGTTGACCCTGACCGCCCTCGGCGGGCATTTCCACCGGGTGATCTGTGCCCATGAACTGGGGCGCCCCAAGGAAGACCTCCGTTTCTGGGATTGTCTGCAGGGACGTGAGCCCTTCGATCCCCGTCGTACCCTGTTCGTGGACGACAACCTGGACGTGCTCCGATCCGCGGACCGTTACGGGATTGCCCACCTGCGGGCAGTCCGCCGCCCGGACTCACGGGCCGCTGACGTGGACACCGGAGAATTTGCCGCCATCCGGGATTTTCGCGACCTGATGCCGGATTAGGGCGTCATGGAACCGGGGACACTCATCGCCGCCTTCGTCATCGGCTTGCTGGGCGGGGTGCATTGCATCGGGATGTGCGGTGGCATCGTGGGCGCACTCACCCTGGGGATTCGTGGCCCGGGACCCGGGGCGCGGCTCCGGCCTGCGCCCTTTCTGCTGGCCTACAACCTGGGGCGGGTCATGAGTTACACCCTGGCCGGTGCCCTGGCCGGGGGCCTTGGGTGGTTTGCCGCTCACCTTGCGGATGTGAATCAGGCCCAGCAGGGACTGCAGATCCTGGCGGGGCTGTTCATGATCGCCCTGGGGTTGTATCTGGCCGGCTGGTGGCGCGGGCTGGTGTATCTGGAACGGGCCGGCGGCATGCTGTGGCGACGGCTCGAACCCTTGGGTCGGCGGGTGATGCCGGTACGCTCCCCGCCCCAGGCCCTCGCGCTGGGGCTGGTCTGGGGCTGGCTGCCCTGTGGCCTGGTCTACAGCGTGCTGTTCTGGTCTCTGACCGCCGGTGGTGCCGTCCAGGGAGCGGCGCTGATGCTGGCCTTTGGCTTGGGCACTCTGCCCAATCTGTTGCTCATGGGGGTGTTTGCGGCCCGTCTGGCGACGGTGGTGCGAAAGGCTTGGGTGCGGGGGCTGGCGGGGGCCGCCGTGGCCGGTTACGGGGTCTACATGTTGTTTGCTACCTGGTAGCCGGGGGCTTGCAGACATCCAATGGCGGCAGGAGGCGAGCGGGGGCAACCACGGCGACGGTCTTTTCCCGGTTCGTGGCCCCCGCCTCCAATGTAACCCGTGAACGGGCCACGCCGCACTGGCGGGCGACCATCTTCAGTAGCCGCTCATTGGCGGCCCCTTCCACCGGCGGCGCGGTCACATAGGCCTTCAGTCGATCTCCCAGGGGGTCCCCCAGCTTTTCCCTGGAGGCCCGGGGCTGCAGTCTCAGCCGCAGCACCAGGGTGTTGTCCCGCCACTGCCACCAGCGGCCGTCGTCCTCATCCTCAGAGTGCATTGATGAAGATCAGCAGCACATTCAGGCCGAGGATGGCCACCAGGGGGGAAAGATCCACCATGCCGGTCTGCGGCATCACCTTGCGGATGGGATTGAGCAGGGGGCGGTTGAGGCTGTAGACAAGGCCGGCCACCGGGTTCTGGCTCGTACCGCCGGCCTGGAACCAGCTCATCACCGCCTGGATGATGATGCTGATGATGTAGATCCAGATGACCAGTCGCACGATGGCGAGGATGCCGGCGATGAACAAGGTGAAGGGGGGGATCACGGCCCCGTAGAGGGCCGCGATGATGACCAGTTCCAGCATCTTCAGGACCAGGATCAGGACCAGGGCGGCGCTGTCCACCGGCCCGATGGGTGGGATGACCCGGCGCAGGATACGCAGCGGCGGGGTGGTGATCGTGACCAGGAACTGGGAGATGGGATTGTAGAAATCCGCCCGCGACAGTGCCAGCAGGGTGCGCAGCATCAGGGCCAGGATGTACAGGCTGAACAGGGTGCCGATCAGGAATGCGGCAGCGTTTTGAAAGGCGTGTGACATGGATGATCCTCAGTCCCGACCCAGCTGGTCGGCCAGTTCATGGGAGCGGTCCCGGGCGGCGGTGAGGGCGCGCTGCATGAGTTCACGAAATTCACCGGCCTCCAGCACCGCCAGGGCTTGTTCGGTGGTGCCCCCCCTGGAGGTCACCCGGGTACGCAGGGTGGCGGCATCCTCATCGGATTCCAGCGCCAGCTTGGCGGCCCCGAAAGCGGTCTGCAGGGCCAGCAGGCGGGCCGTCTCCCGAGGCAGGCCCAGTGCGGCGCCGGCGTCTTCCAGGGCTTCGATGAAGAGGAAGCAATAGGCCGGACCGCTGCCGGACAGCGCGGTGACGGCGTCCAACTGGGCTTCATCATCCAGCCACACGGTCATGCCCACGGCGCGCAGGAGGGATTCCGCCAGATCCCTCTGCCGGGCATCCACCCGGGGATTGGCCGCCAGCCCGGTGGCGCCGCTGCCCACCAGGGCCGGGGTGTTGGGCATGCAACGGACCACGGCCAGGTCGCCGCCCAGCCAGCGTTCGATGTCCTCGCTGCGCACCCCGGCGGCGATGGAGACCACCAGCGGCTTGCGGGCCTGCACCTGGGGGGCGATGGCCCGGGTCACCTCGGCCATGACCTGGGGCTTGACCGCCAGCACCAGCACCTCGCAGTGGGCGATGGCCTCGGCATTGGCGGCGGTGACGTGGACGTCGGACCAGCGCCGGCTGATGAGGGCGCGCTGATCCTCGCCGGGATCTGCGGCCCACAGGGCACTGGGCTTCCAGCCGTCCGCCACCAGTCCGCCGATCAGGCTGCGGGCCATGTTGCCGGCTCCGATAAAGGCGATGTTCTCGTTCATCTGTGTCCTTGGACTGCGGGATGGGTGTGGGGCAATGTTAACCCGAACGGCTGCCGAAGATCGCCGTTCCCACCCGCACCAGGGTGGCGCCTTCGGCAATGGCCGCTTCCAGATCGTCGCTCATCCCCATGGACAGGGTATCCAGTCCATGGCCGCGCCGGATCAGGTCTTCCCGGGCCTGTCGCAGACGGGCAAATGCCCGGCGCTGGGTGTCGAAGTCTTCGCTGGGGGCGGGGATGGCCATCAGGCCGCGCAGCTGCAGGTGGGGCAGGGTCGCCACCGTCTCCGCCAGGGCCGGGAGGGCCGCCGCGGTGATGCCGGACTTGCTGGCTTCGCCGCTGACGTTCACCTGAATGCAGACCTGCAGTGGCGGGAGTGATTCGGGACGCTGATCGCTGAGGCGCCGGGCGATCCGCTCCCGATCCACGGCGTGGACCCAGTGGGCGATTTCCGCGACGGCCCGGGTCTTGTTGCCCTGGATCGGGCCGATGAAATGCCAGGTCACATCCCGGCCCTCAAGGGCATGCGCCTTTTCCGTCAGCTCCGAGGCATAGTTTTCCCCGAAGGCTTGCTGGCCGCAGGCCAGGGCCGCGGCGACGGTGGCGGCCGGGTGGGTCTTGCTCACCGCCAGCAGCCGGATGTCCTCGGGGCGCCGTCCGAACCGTTCGGCGGCTGTCTGGATACGGCCATGCATGGCCCGGATTCGTTCGCATATCTGGTTCATGGGGCTATGCTATATTCGCTTGAAACCTGCGTCACCTGTTGCGCTGTGCCCGTTTGTACTCCGCGGGTCCCTGTGGCCGGATCCCCGGGGCAAGGTGCAGGACAGGACGTCGAATTCAACATAGGGGGCTGGATGGATATCACCCAATTGCTGGCGTTCAGTGTCAAGAACGGTGCCTCCGACCTGCATCTGTCCGCGGGCCTGCCGCCCATGATCCGCGTGGATGGCGACGTTCGCCGGATCAATGTACCCGCCATGGAACACAAGGAAGTCCACGGCATGGTGTACGACATCATGAACGACAAGCAGCGCAAGGATTTCGAGGAGCATCTGGAAACCGACTTCTCCTTCGAGATCCCGGGGCTGGCCCGCTTTCGTGTCAACGCCTTCAATCATAACCGGGGTGCCGGCGCCGTCTTCCGTACCATTCCCACCAAGATCCTGACCCTGGAAGAGCTGGGCTGTCCCAAGATCTTCGAGAAGATCTCCGAATATCCCCGCGGCATCGTGCTGGTGACCGGACCCACCGGATCGGGCAAGTCGACCACCCTGGCGGCCATGGTCAATCACAAGAATGAGACCGAGTACGGCCATATCCTCACGGTGGAAGACCCCATCGAATTCGTCCACGAGTCCAAGAAATGCCTGTTGAACCAGCGCGAGGTGCACCGGGATACCCTGGGGTTCAACGAGGCGCTGCGTTCCGCCCTGCGCGAAGACCCGGACACCATTCTGGTGGGGGAAATGCGTGACCTGGAAACCATCCGCCTGGCACTGACCGCAGCCGAGACCGGCCATCTGGTCTTCGGCACCTTGCATACCAGCTCCGCCGCCAAGACCATCGACCGTATCGTCGACGTCTTTCCCGCCGCGGAAAAGGATATGGTGCGGGCCATGCTTTCGGAATCCTTGCGGGCGGTCATCTCGCAGACGTTGATGAAGAAGATTGGTGGCGGCCGCTGTGCCGCCCACGAGATCATGCTGGGCACCCCGGCGGTGCGCAATCTCATCCGCGAGAACAAGATCGCGCAGATGTATTCCGCCATCCAGACCAGCCAGGGCGTCGGCATGCAGACCCTGGACCAGAGCCTCAAGGAGCTCCTGCAGCGGGGTCTGATCAGCAAGGAAGAGGCTCGCCGAAAGGCCGCCAACCCGGACCATCTGTAGCCTGCGTCACTCGCCACCGACCGCACGAGGTGCTGTTCCATGGATCGCGACAAGGCCATACGTTTCATGCACGATCTGCTCAGGACTCTCCTGAGCAAGAAGGGGTCGGACTTGTTCATCACCGTGGGTGCGCCGCCGTCCATGAAGATTGATGGCAAGATGACGCCCATCACCAATCAGCCGCTGTCACCGGCCCATACCCAGGTGCTGGTGCGCTCCATCATGAATGATCGCCAGGCGGCGGAGTTCGAGCGCACCCAGGAGTGCAATTTCGCCATCAGCCTGCCCGGGATCTCCCGGTTCCGTGTGAATGCCTTCACCCAGCGGGGCTCTTCGGGCATGGTGCTGCGGGTGATCACCTCGGATATCCCCTCCCTGGATGATCTGGGTCTGCCCATACAGCTCAAGGATGTCTCCATGACCCGCCGCGGTCTGGTGATCTTCGTGGGGGGCACCGGCTCCGGCAAGTCCACCTCCCTGGCCGCCATGGTGGGTTATCGCAATCAGAACAGCTACGGGCATATCGTCACCATCGAGGATCCCATCGAGTTCGTTCACTCCCACGTTAACTGCCTGGTGACTCAGCGTGAGGTCGGGGTGGATACGGAAAACTACGAGATTGCCCTCAAGAACACCCTGCGCCAGGCCCCGGACGTGATCCTCATCGGCGAGATCCGCGACCGCGAGACCATGGACTATGCCATTGCCTTCGCCGAGACTGGTCATCTGTGTCTGACAACGCTGCATGCCAACAGCACCAACCAGGCCCTGGATCGCATCATCAACTTCTTTCCCGAGGAGCGCCGCCAGCAGTTGCTGATGGATCTGTCACTGAACCTCAAATCGGTGGTGTCCCAGCGCCTGATTCCCCTGGCCACCGGCAAGGGACGGGTGCCGGCGGTGGAGGTCATGATCAACACCCCGCTGATGTCGGACCTGATCTTCAAGGGCGAGATCCATGAGATGAAGTCGCTCATGGCCAAGTCCACCGAAGCGGGCATGCAGACCTTCGATCAGGCCCTGTTCCAGCTTTTCGAGATCGGCAGGATCACCTACGAGGACGCCCTGCGTAACGCCGACTCCGTCAATGACCTGCGTCTGCGCATCAAGCTGGACAGTAAGCGTGCCCGTGGACAGAACCTGCTGGATGACACGGGTGGACTGGAGGTGGAGGCCACCCCGGAGGAATCCGGGCTGCTCAAATAACCGGCGCCTGAACGACCATGCTCATTGAACCCTATCTCAAGTTGATGGCCCAGAAGAACGCCTCCGACCTGTTCTTCACGACAGGGGCTTCCGCCTGCGTCAAGATTGAGGGGGATATCCGTCCCATCAGTCGGCAGCCGTTGCAGCCGGGGGCCGTCAAGGAGATGGCCTATGACATCATGGATGAGCGTCAGATCAAGACCTTCGAGCAGGACAAGGAGATGAACCTGGGGATCTCGCTGGAGGGCTTGGGGCGTTTCCGGGTGAACATCTACGTGCAACGGGGCGAGGTCTCCATGGTGATCCGCTTCATCAAAAGCGAGATCCCCACCATCGAGCAGCTCAAACTGCCGCCGGTGCTCAAGGAACTGGTCATGCATGACAACGGCCTGATCCTGGTGGTGGGGGCCACCGGATCGGGTAAGTCCACCACCCTGGCCTCGATGATCGACCATCGCAACAGCACGACCACCGGCCATATCCTGACCATCGAAGACCCCATCGAGTACAGCTTTACTCACAAGAAGTCCATCATCGGTCAGAGAGAGGTGGGGCTGGACACCCTGTCCTATGACAATGCCCTGCGCGAAGCCATGCGTGAGGCGCCGGACATGATCATGATCGGCGAGGTGCGGGATCTCAATACCATGAAGGCCGCCATCGCCTATGCGGATACCGGCCATCTGGCCCTGTCCACCCTGCACGCGGTGAACGCCAATCAGGCCCTGGACCGCATCATCAACTTCTTTCCCCCCGAGTCCAAGCAGCAGATTCTCATGGACCTGTCGCTGAACCTGCGGGGCATCGTTTCCCAGCGCCTGTTGCTGGGTAAGGAGGGCAATCGGTTGCCGGCGGTGGAAGTGATGGTGAACACCCCCTATATCTCCGAACTGATCCGCAAGGGCGAGATCAATGCCATCAAGCAAGTCATGGAAAAGGGCGGGTCAGTGGGCATGCAGACCTTCGATCAGTCCCTGTTCGAACTCTACAAGGCCGGACTGGTGACCTTGCCGGAGGCCCTGGCCAAGGCCGACTCCCGAGGCGATCTGGAATGGCGCATCCACTTCGGTGGCGGAGTGAAGAGCCTCAAGAAGGACGATGACGACCTGGCCATGCCTGGAGACAGCGATCCTGCCATCCGCGGCAAGAACGACGGCCGCAAGGGCTTCGACGAAACCCTGCGGCCATTGTCCGAAACCAAAATCAAGGAATAGCGGAAAGCGGCTGTCTCTTGCTCAGCCGAACACCGACTTCGCCTCAAACACCGGCCCGTCCACGCAGACCCGCTTCATGCTGCTGCCTTGGTCCGTCTGCACCTTGACCACGCAGCCGGCACAGCCGCCCACGGCACAGGCCATGTATTCCTCCAGGGAAACCTGGCAGGGCAGGTGGTATTCCCGGGCCAGGGCGGCACAGGCCTCCAGCATGGCATGGGGCCCGCAGGCATAGACCTGGACTTGTCGACGCTGTTCCGGTGACAGGGCGTCCAGCCAGTGGCGGGCCAGATCCGTCACATAACCTTCATGGCAACCGGGGAAGCCTGCCAGGCTGGTGAGCCGGGAGGGCACACCCCAGTCTTCCAGCAGGGGCATGGCGGCAATCACCCCCTCCGGCATGCCCGGGACCAGGATGCGGGAGGGAGACGCCTTGAAAGGAAAGGGGACTTCGGAGCCCATGATCACGAACGGCTCGCTCACCGGGTCCTTGCGCATGGCGTCGGCCAGGAACACCATGGGCGGGATACCCACACCGCCGCCCAGCAACAGGGCGCGGGGGCGATCCCCATGGGGCAGGGTGAAGGGCTTGCCGATGGGTCCCATCAGGTTGATCTTCTCACCTACCTGACGTCGGGAAAGTAGCTGTGTCCCCTGGCCTAAGGCCTTGTAGAGAAATTCCACCCAGCCCTCATGGGCATCCACCCGCATGATGGACAGCGGGCGGCGCATGGGTAACTGGGGATCGCACTGCAGATGGGCAAAGCAGCCGGCCCGCGCATGGGCGGCACACTGGGGCGCCTTTACCCGCAGGACGTGCTGATCGCCCGCATGGGCGGTATGGGACAGGATCGGGGCATCTTCCACGAAGATGGTCCCGCGATGGGGTTTGTTCATCAGAGAGTCTCCACAAAAGGCCCCGCTTATACCTGTCGGGCCTGCAATTCAAAGATCACCCGTCCCGCCACCAGGGTGTGCGTTACCCGAGGCCGGAAGTCCCAGCCGAAGAAGGCGCTGTTGCGTCCGGCGCTGAGCCAGTTGTCCGGCCCCGGCGCATGGCCCCGCTCCGGGTCGACGATGGCGATGTCCGCCCGGGCGCCCACGCCCAGGGTGCCCACCTTCAGTCCCAGGATGCGGGCCGGCCCCGCCGTGATCCGCCTTATCGCTTCGGGTAGCGGCAGCACTCCCTCTTCCGCCAGCCGCAGTGCCAGAGGCAGCAGGGTCTCCAGGGTGGACATGCCCGGCAAGGTGGCCGGGAAGGGCGCCAGCTTGGCGTCCGCCTCCTGGGGCTGGTGGTCCGAACAGATGGCTGCGATGGCGCCCTCTGCCACGGCCTTGCGCAGGCCGTCCCGGTCCCGCAGGGTGCGCAGCGGCGGTATCACGTGACACAGGCTGTTGAAATCCGCCACATCCATCTCGGTCAGGAACAGCTGATGGGCGCAGACATCGGCGGTGACCGGCAGGCCGTCTTCGATGGCTCGGGCCACCATGGCGGCCCCGCGCGCTGTGGAGAGTCGGCAGACATGGATGCGCGCCTCGGTCTGGGCCGCCAGGGCCAGCAGCACGCCCAGGGCAGCGGTTTCCGCTGCTTCCGGGATGCCCGGCAGGCCCAGACGGGTGGCTACCGCCCCTTCATGGGCACAGCCCTGTCCCGCCAGGGACCAGTCGATGGGATGCAGGTACACGGTGATGTCATGGCTGGCGGCGTATTCCAGGGCTCGGCGCAGTAGCAGGTGACTGCCCATGGGCCGCAGGGCCTGGCTCATGCCCAGGGCACCGGCCCGTCTCAGGGCCGCCATGTCGGACAGCTGCTGCCCCTTGAGGCCCGCCGTCAGGGCACCCAGGGCATGGACCCGGACACCGCAGGCCTGGCGGGCACGGCGGTTGATCAGTTCGATCTGGGCCGGAGAATCCACCACCGGACTGGTGTCCGGCGGACACACCAGGGTCGTGATGCCCGCACTGGCCGCGGCGCGGGTTTCGGAGGCGATGGTGGCCTTTTGCTCATGTCCCGGTTCACCCAGTCGGGCGGACAGGTCCACCAGGCCGGGCAGTACCCAGCGGCCATGGGCATTGATGCGCCGGTCCGGGCTGTAATCCTCGGTCGGGGGGGCTCCCAGGGCAACGATCTCCTCTCCTTGGATGTATAGATCCGTGACCTGGTCCACACCGTTGTCCGGATCGATTACCCGGCCCTGTTCGATCAGCAGTTTCATGCCGAGCCCCCCTGATTCACGCTGCCGCCCATGATGGTGGACATCACCGCCATGCGCACGGCGATGCCGTTGCTGACCTGTTCCAGGATGACCGACTGAGGGCCATCCGCCACCCGGGAGTCGATCTCCACGCCGCGGTTGGCAGGTCCCGGATGCATGACGATGCAGTTCGGCGCAGCCAGGGCCAGGCGTTCTTCGGTCAGACCCCAGAGCTGGAAGAATTCGTGCTCGGAGGGCAGCAGGCCGCTTTCCATCCGTTCCTTCTGCAGGCGCAGCATGATGATCACGTCCACGTCCTTGAGGCCGGCGCGGATATCGTGAAACACATGCACCCCCAGATCCTCCACATAGGCAGGCAGCAGGGTCTTGGGGCCGATCACCCGGACTTCGCCGGTATTGAGCAGGTTGAGGGCGTGGATCTGGGAACGGGCCACCCGGGAATGCAGGATGTCACCCACGATGGCCACCTTCAGGCGGGTGAAATCCCCCTTGTGTCGGCGAATGGTGAACATGTCCAGCAGGGCCTGGGTGGGGTGGGCGTGGCGGCCGTCGCCGGCATTGAGCACGCTCACATGGGGCGCCACATGGCGGGCGATGAAGTGGGCCGCGCCGCTGTCCGCGTGGCGCACCACGAACATGTCCACGTACATGGCCTGGAGGTTTCTGAGGGTGTCCAGCAGGCTTTCGCCCTTCACCGTGGCCGAGGTGCTGATGTTGATGTTCAGCACATCCGCCGACAGGCGCTTGGCCGCCAGTTCGAAAGTGGTCCGGGTCCGGGTGCTGGCCTCAAAGAACAGGTTCATCACCGTCTTGCCCCGCAGCAGGGGCACTTTCTTCACCGACTGGGCATTCATGCCGGCAAAGGACTCGGCGGTGTCCAGGATCTCGGTGATCAGGGCCCCCGAGAGTCCCTCGATGGTGAGCAGGTGCCGCAGCCGCCCCTGGGCATTGAACTGCAGGGACGGTGGCAGGGGACCGGCGGCGGGTCGGGATTTGGCCGGGCTATCCTGATCGATCATGACGCAGGCTCCAGTTTGACGATGTCCAGACGCAGGGGGTCGGGTCCCCGCAGCTTCACCTGCTCGTCGGCACGCAGCTTGAGGTGCCGGCCCACCACCTGGGCCTGGACGGGCAGTTCCCGTCCGTCCCGTTCCACCAGCACGGCCAGCATCACGGAGGCCGGGCGACCATAGTCGAACAATTCGTTCATGGCGGCGCGGATGGTGCGGCCGGTGAACAGGACATCGTCCACCAACAGGATATGGCGCTCATCCACGGCGAAGGGCAGGGAGGACGGCCGCACCTGGGGGTGCATGCCCATGCGGCTGAAGTCGTCCCGATAAAAGGAGATGTCCAGTTTGCCCAGGGGTTCGTTCAGACCCAGGCGCCGGTGCAGCTGTTCGGCTACCCAGACCCCGCCGGTATGGATGCCCACCAGGGCGGGGTCCTTGATGTGCTGCTCCGACAGGTGGCGGCGCAGGGCCTCCGCCATGCGGTCCAGAAGGGTGCTGACAGGTTCGGTCATGAAACGATCTCTTGGGCAAGCCAGTGTTCCAGGAAGACGGCCGCTGCGACGGCATCGACGTCTTCCTTGCGAATGCGCCCCCGCCGGCCTTCCCGGCGCTGGGACTTGAGATGGGACTCCGCCTCGGCAGAACTGAACTGTTCGTCCACCTGCCGCACCGGCAGGGCGTAGCGGGCCCGCAGGCGGTCACAGAAGGCCTGGATACGGCGGGCCAGTGGGTGTTCACTGCCGTCCGGGGTGCCGGGCAGGCCCACCACCAGCAGGGTCGGCTGCCATTCTCGGATCAGGGTGTCCAGGCGCTGCCAGTCGGGGATGCCGTTGCGGGCAGGCAGGGTCTCCAGGGGGGTGCCGGTGCGGGTGACCCCATTGCCTACGGCCACGCCGATCCGTTTTTCCCCGTAGTCCAGGCCGAAGACCGTGCCGGGTGTGCCGATGTCCTGGTCCCTCTTGCGGCGCAGGGTGCGGGTATCAGGCATGACCTGCCTGGCCGCTCATGAGGGATAGGTCCACTCCGAGCTGACCGGCGGCAGCCTGCCAACGTTTTTCCGCCGGCTGCCGGAACAGGATGTCCACGTCCGCTTGGCAGGTGAGCCAGGCGTTTTCACCGATTTCCTGCTCCAGTTGCCCCGGCCCCCAGCCGGCATAGCCCAGGGCGATCAGGTAGGTGTCGGGACCGCCCCCTTCGGCCATGGCCTCCAGGATATCCCGGGAGGTGGTGACGGCGATGCCGTCGCTCACCTGCATGGTGGAGGTCCAGCGACGATCGGCCGGGTGCAGGATGAAACCACGGTCCGGCTGCACCGGGCCGCCGTTATAGACCCGGACCTGACCGGTGGGCACCTTGGCACTGATGCCCATGTGGTCCAGCACCATCTCCAGGGTGAGATCCGTGGGATGGTTGATGACGATGCCCATGGCCCCCTCATCCGTGTGCTCGCACAGGTAGGTGACGGCATGATGGAAGTTGGGGTCCGCCAGGGTGGGCATGGCGATCAGGAACTGGTCTGTGAAGTTCGCGCTACGCATAGGTCTGGGTGTCGCGGCTGAATCCGGCGTCTAGTGTACACTGTCCCCATGTCCGGTCGTAGCGTCACCGATGATTGTCGGCCTTGTCCGGTCCGGCCCTGGGCTGAGTGCCGTTGCCCACCGTGTGTCCTGCCGCTTCGGAATCGGCTGAACCCGAAATGCGATGGGTATTGCCTGAATCTCAAGATTCCGGCCGGGGGGCCGCCACCTTGAGAAGAATGTTTCGATAGCAAACTGCGGTCTTCGTGCCGCAATGTGTTGAGCGGCGCTTTTTTCAGGATGGTGAGATGCTTAACCGACTCCGGCTTCTGCCCAAAATGCTGGTCCTTTTCGGTGTGCCGATGGCGCTGGCTTTTGGATTGGTGGCCGTCATCGTCATTTCCCAGGTCAATCACCGGGTGGTGGCGATCATAGAGGACTCCGCCGCAACCATGGCGTCGGGAGGTGCCGAAAGCGTGGGCTGGTGGGTGGAATCCCACATGGCGGTGGTGCGCACCCTGGCTCAGACGCATGTCCTGAGTTCGGGAGATACCGATGCCATCTCGCAACTGCTGGAGCATTTCGGCGCACACATGAGCGATGAGTACGAGGTGCTGTTCTTCCTGAACACGGAAGGGGAAGCCTTTTACCACAATCGCCACCGTTCCAATCTGGCTGATCGGGCCTATTTTCAGCAGATTGTGCGCAGCAAGACCCGTGAAGCACTGGTGACCGACCCGGTCTATTCCCGCAGTACAGGGAATGCGATCACGGTATTCGCCCACGCCGTCAAGGACGCCCGGGGTGAAGTCATCGGTCTGGTGGCGGTGACGGTGACGCTGGATACCTTGACGGATATCGTCGGCGACGCCGTGGATCAGTCAGGCGCCATTGCCTGGGCGCTGGGTTCCCAGGGCGTTTACATCGCCCATCCTGATGCCGACCTGCGCATGACTTCCAATGCCCTGGAGTCCCGCGGGCAGGACTATGCGGGGCTGGCGCGGCGCATGGTGGACGGCGGGCAGGGACTGGCAGACTTGGCGCTGCATGACGGGCGTGCCTATAAGGTGGCGTATCACTCCATTCCCCATACGCCGGGTTGGTCCATGGCCGTGGCCATTCCTGCCGACTACCTGATGGCCACGGCTCGGGAGCTGACCCTGACCCTGGTACTGGTGTTCGTGATCACGTTGCTGTTGCTGGTGGGCATTATCCTTCTGGTAGCGCGGATGATCGTCAGCCCGGTGACGGAAACCCGCCTGGCTTTGGACCGGATTGCCGCGGGGGATGGGGACCTTACCCAGAGGCTGAGGGACAACCGCCACGATGAATTCGGCGATCTGGCGCGCAGCTTCAACACCTTCGTGAGCGGGGTGCACACCCTGGTGAGACAGGTCTCCGTGGCCACCGGCCAGTTGGGTGCGGCGGCGGAGCAGTTGGCGGTGTCCAGTCGCCAGGCCAGCGAACAGGTCCTGCAACAGCAGTCGGAGACCGAACAGGTGGCCACCGCCATGACTCAGATGGCCGCCACCGTCACCCAGGTGGCGGGCAACGCCTCCCTGGCCGCGGATGCGGCTTCGTCTTCGGATCGGGCTGCCCAGGATGGTGCTCGGGTGGTGCAGCAAACCTCCCGGGAGGTGGGTGAACTGGCCCGGGAGGTCCAGGAGGCGGTGGCGGTGATCCACCGCCTTCAGGACGATGCCGAGTCCATCGGCACTGTGCTGGAGGTGATCCGCGGCATTGCCGAACAGACCAACCTGCTGGCCCTGAACGCCGCCATTGAGGCGGCCCGGGCCGGGGAGCAGGGAAGGGGCTTTGCCGTGGTGGCGGACGAGGTACGCAGCCTGGCCACCCGGACCCAGTCTTCCACCCAGGAGATCAACGGGATCATCGAGAAGCTCCAGTCCGCGGCCCGGGCTGCCGCCCGGGTGATGGATGCCGGACATGCCAAGGCCACCGACGGTGTGGCCTCGGCCGAGCGAGCCGCCGAGGCCCTGCGGACCATCACTCAGACCATCAGCACCATCAACGACATGAACACCCAGATCGCCAGTGCGGCCGAGGAGCAGTCGGCGGTGGCCGAGGACGTCAACCGCTCCCTGGTCCGCATCAGCAGTGGGGTGGAGCAGGCAGCGGACGGTTCCACCCAGATCGCCGCCGCCAGCGACGAGCTGGCCCGGCTTGCCGCAGAACTGCAGGACCGGGTGGGACGGTTCCGGATTTAGCCCGCTGCGCCGGTCGCTTCAGCGGGTTCTGACGCCCTGGTTGCCCTGGAATACCCAAGTGCGGGTGATCATGAGCTGGTCATAGGTGCGGCGCATCTCGGCGGGGAAGGGCGCGTAGGGGCCGGCCAGTTCCACGATGCGCCGGGCGGCATCATCCAGCACCCGTTCACCGGAACTGGCGCCGACCTCGATGCTGAGGACCCGGCCCTCCCGATCGATGAGAACGCTCAGGACCAGAGAGCCGTTGAGCCGCTGACGGCGGGCCTCGTCCGGGTAGTTGAGATTGCCCACCTGTTCCACCTTGCGCACCCAGGCATCCACATAGGCCGCTTCCACCGCGGACTTGGCGCTTAGTGCATCCACGTAATGGGTGCGTGTGCGCGGGGCCTGGTAGCTATCCTGCTCGCTCAGTTCCGAGCTGAGCCGGGCCATCTCCAGGCTGCGTTCCATCAGCTCCCGAGCGCTCAGGGGGTGCTCGGGGGTGGGGGCTTCCGTGACCTTTTCGGGCACCGGCGGGGTCCGGGGCGCGAGCGCCGTGATCACCTCCATCTGTTCCATGGGCACCGGTTCGGGCGCGGCCGCCCGGCTCTGCTCCCGGGCCAGGCCGTCGGTGGGCAGGGGGATGGGCGCGGTGACGGGGCTGCCGGGGCGGCCTTCGGGATCTTCCCGGCCGCTGGCCGTCTGGTCTGCCTGGGCCAGCAGCTCCGCTGCTTCCGGAGGTGTCTCCGACTGCGTCCGGACCAGGACTACATCCACGGTCGGGTTCTGTGCCTTGGGCCGGCTGAAGGAAAATTCGAATCCCAGGCCGAAGATCACGATGCCGTGCACGGCGACGGCCACGAACAGGGCCAGACCCATTCGGTCGGTGGCGGTGATGGGGGCGGCGTTGGCCGTCATGGCGTTCACGAGGGTCGGGACACCTGCTGGTACATCATGGCGGCTATTGTACCGCTCACCAGCCCGAACACCAGGGAAAAGCTCAGCAGGACCGGCAGCAGCTTGAGCAGGGCCGGGTGGGGAATGAACAGCCACCAGGCCAGCAGGAATTGGCCCGTCATGTGGGCCAGGGCCGCCAGGACGCACAGGCCCAGGGGGCTCAGCCGGGTGCCTGCCAGTCGGTGGGCCAAGCCCAGCACGGCCAGACTGCAGCCGGCACCGGCGGCACTGAGCAGGAAGGTGGGGCTGAGGAAGGTGCCGATGACCAAGCTGCCCGCCAGCACCCGCAGCAGGGTGACCCACACCGCCATGCGCCAGCCGAACAGCATCAGCACCAGTACCGTGATGACGTTGGCCAGCCCCGGCTTGACGCCGGGCAGGGGGCTTGGAATCGCGGCCTCCAGGATATGCACGGCGATGGCCAGGGCGGCCAACCAGGCAATGCGATGGTCTTCGCGGGTGGTCGGCAGCTGCATCAATAATTCACGCTGTCGAACGCCCACTCGTCTCCCAGCACCTCGATGATGACCCGGTTGGGCAGGCTCACAGCCATGTCGCCCGCCCGGCGCAGCCAGCCGGCCTGCTGGCAGATACCTTGGGAGCCGGGTGAAGCGGCGCAGCGGGCTGCGCCATCGCGGATCTCCACTACGGTGATGCCGGCAGGTCCGGAGACTTCCAGTTGCCGGGGCTGATCCAGGGGCAGGCGGGCGATCTCACGGTCACCGGCCACGACCCGCACCTGGGTGGCAGGGGTGGACGGTGTCCACAGCCAGGCATAGCTGCCCACCACCAGCAGGGTGGCGAGCAGGATCACGAAGGCGTCGGCACGGGTCATCATGGCAGGGGGGTGATGCGTATCTCCGGCGGTGTGCCTTCGAATTTCACCCGTTTTTCCATGGCGGGGGTCAGGTGGGCAATGCCGTCGTCATCGATCAGCATCACCTTGTCGACCCCCAGTCGAGCCGCGATCCCGGGCCAGTCCCCGGGGCCGGCGATGAACAGGGCGGTGCTGGCCACATCGGCCTCGGCGGCATTGTGATGGATGACGGTCACGGAATGGGTGCCGCGGGCAGGCTGTCCGCTGCGGGGGTCCAGGATATGGTGATAGCGCTTCCCTTCATGAAGGTAATAGCGTTCGTAATCCCCTGAGGTGAAGATCGCCTCATCGCCGCGGGTCTCGATGGCGGCCTGGACGCCCTGTCCGTCCGGGGCGCGAACACCGATGCGCCAGGGGCGGTTGCCCGGGCGGCCGATGGCCCGCAGGTCGCCGCCGGCATTGAGGATGGCGTTTTCCACGCCCATCTCACGCAGGTGCTCCATGGCCTGATGAATACCGTAGCCCTTGGCGTAGGCGCCCAGGTCCAGCCGTACCGCCGGGTTACGGCTGCGCATGCGGATGCCGTCGATCTCGATATCGGCCATGCTCGGGGCCTGCTCCAGGATGGTCCGGATCTGTTCCGGGTCCGGGGGCGGCCCCCGGGGTTCGTCCGACTGAAAGCCCCAGAGGGCGAACAGGGCGCCCATGGCTGGATTGAACAGGCCCTCGCTGGCCTCGGACAGGCGCCGGGCATCCAGGATCAGGGGCAGCACGGAGGGGTTGGCGGAGAAGGGCAGACCGGTAGCCAGCAGTTCATTGGTCCGACCCATGGGGCCGGGTTCCCAGGCGTGCCAGGCCCGATGCATGTACTCCAGGTCGGTCCGCACCGACTCGGAGGCCCGGGCGGCCAGTTCCCGGTCCGCAGTGTAGACATTGAGTTCCACCAGGGTGCCGAAGGCGATGAAACGATCCCGGTGGATCTCCGGTCGCTCGCAGGCACCGAGCAGCAGGACCAGGCTCAAGGCTGCCAGTGCCTGGGCGAAGCGCATGCCCGGCGACATCTTGCTTTGGTAGCGGGTCATGGACGGGCTCCCAGGTAGCGGGCGATGGCATCCATCAGCTGTCCACCGATATCCAGCCCGAACCGGGCATCCAGTTCCCGGATGCAGGTGGGGCTGGTGACATTGATTTCGGTGAGGTAGTCACCGATCACGTCCAGACCGACGAAGATCAATCCCTTTTCCTTGAGGGTCGGCCCCACCTGACTGCAGATCCAGCGGTCCCGTTCAGTGAGCGGGACCCCTTCGCCACGGCCGCCGGCGGCCAGGTTGGCACGCCCCTCGCCTTCCGCCGGGATGCGGGCCAGGGCATAGGGGACGGGCTCGCCGTCCACCAGCAGGATGCGCTTGTCGCCCTGGCGGTACTCGGGCAGGAAGCGTTGCGCCATGACGCTGCGACGCCCGTGATCGGTGACGGTTTCCAGGATCACGCCGGTGTTGGTGTCGCCCGGGACCAGACGGAATACCGATGCTCCTCCCATGCCGTCCAGGGGTTTGACCACGATCTCCCCCTGTTGGGCCATGAACTGGCGGATGCGGGTCGGACTGCGGGTCACCAGACTGGGCGGGCAGCACCGGGGAAACCAGGCGGTATAGAGCTTTTCGTTGGCATCCCTCAGACTGTCGGGGCGATTCACCACCAGGCAGCCCTCGGCGGCTGCCAGTTCCAGCAGGTAGGTGCTGTAGACGTATTCCATGTCGAACGGGGGGTCCTTGCGCATCAGCACCACATCCAGCGCCGCCAGGGGATGTTCTTCCGGCCGGCCCAGTTCGAACCAGTGATCGGGGTCGTCCCGTACCGTCAGGCGACGGGAGGCGGCATGGACCCGGCCGGCCGTCATCCACAGGTCCTGCTGCTCCATGTAGTGAAGCTGCCAGCCGCGTCCCTGGGCAGCCAGCAGCATGGCCAGGGTGGAGTCCTTCTTGACCTGGATGGTCTGGATGGGGTCCATGACCACACCCAGGCGGGTCGGAGCGCCGTTCATCGGGCAACCTCGTACGATCTGGGGAAGAGTGGATGCAATTTGTTCGACATGCGCACAAGATAAATGACTGACAAAGATTTCTCACCACCCCGTGTTGTGAAACCATGCCGGCAGTTTTGTTTGATACCCTCCAGACCATGGAGTAAATTCAAGGCCCTGTCTGCAAACAATGATGTATCGGGGGCGGTGTGAACGAATACACCCAGGATGACAATGTCGGCCAAGAGGATCTCTCCGGTCTCAAGGTCATGGTGATCGACGACAGCAAGACCATCCGTCGCACTGCCGAGACACTGCTGAAGAAACACGGCTGTGAGGTGGTGACCGCCACGGACGGTTTTGAGGCCCTGGCCAAGATTGCCGAGCATAAGCCGGACATCATTTTCGTGGATATCATGATGCCTCGCCTGGATGGCTATCAGACCTGCGCGCTGATCAAGCACAACCGGGTATTTCGGCAGACTCCCGTGATCATGCTGTCCAGCAAGGACAGCATCTTCGACAAGGCCCGGGGCAGGATCGTGGGTTCGGAGCAGTATCTGACCAAGCCCTTCACCCGGGATGATCTGCTGGGGGCCATTCGCCAGCACGTCCGGAAACAGTAACGGTTCATGGTGTCGCGCCTGTGGCGGCCGGGAAGGCGCCCGGTGGACACCTGTCATGCATGCACAGGCCCCTCAGGATTCGATCCGGGGCAGGAATCAATTCGGAGACGTTGTCATGGCGCGTATCCTGGTGGTCGATGACTCCCCCACCGAGCTTCATGTGATCAGCTCCATGCTGGAAAAGCATGGCTATACGGTGGTCACGGCCTCATCCGGCGAGGAAGGCATGTCCCGGGCCCGTGAGGTCAAGCCCGATCTGATACTGATGGATGTGGTCATGCCGGGGCTGAATGGATTTCAGGCGACCCGCCAGCTTTCCCAGGACCCGCTCACCGCCGGCATTCCCGTCATCATGGTGACCACCAAGGACCAGGAAACCGACAAGGTCTGGGCCATGCGGCAGGGCGCCCGCGACTACATCGTGAAGCCGGTGCGCGAAAAGGATCTGATCAGGATTCTCAAGGAGATCCTGTCCTGAGGGGGGCTGTCGTGACCACGAACGCAATGGAAGACCCGTTTTCCTACCTGCTGGAAGTGGAGCGCAAGGGGCGTTCCCTGGGCGGGCAGTTTCCGATCCAGGATGAGCTTCGCGGGGCATGGAAAGGGGTCCTGTTCCAATTACATGGCCGGTCATTGCTGGCCCCGATGGATCAGGTGGCGGAAATCGTGACCCCGCCCCCGTTTACCCGTGTGCCGGGGGTCAAGCACTGGGCCCTGGGCATCGCCAACATGCGCGGCAATCTGCTACCCATGATGGACTTGCATGGTTTCCTGTTCGGCGGGAATCTCGCCGGCGAGGCGCGGCGGCACCGCCTGCTGGTGATGAGTCACCAGGGGGTCTACGCCGGTCTCATGGTGGAGGCCGTGATGGGGATGAAACACTACTGGAAGCAGGAGCGTACGGAAGAGCTACCGCCGGTGGACGAACCGTTCAGGCCGTATCTGGCGGGGGCCTGCCGACGAGGTGCCGAGCATCTGGCCGTATTCAGTCCCTGGAAGCTGGTGGATGATCCGGATTTCATGAATATCTCCGCGTGAGCCGCGGGTACATGCAGGGTGTTGAGCCGTCTTCAAGGGCGCAATGGGTCGAGGAATCAAGCTGATGAGATCGTCTTCAAGTGACGCAACAGGCCGGCTGGGCATCAGTCGGGGGATGCTGTTGCTTGCCGGCCTGCTGGTCGTCCTGATGCTGCTGACCGTGATGGCTTTCGTGCTCCATGCGGGGCAGGTGGGTAACAGCCGCGAGCATGCCGCCCTGGCTTCCGAGCAGCGACTGATGTCTCAGCGACTGGCGGCCCTGTCGCGGGATGCCGTGGCGGGTCAGTCGGCAGTCTTTGCGGAACTGCGCCGGTTGCGGGATCGCCTGGATCTGGGCATGAATCACCTGCGTGAAGGTGATGCCGGCCGAGGGTTGCCGCCCATACCGGCCGCCGTTGCCGATTCGTTGCACGGCGCCGAATCCATCTGGAGCGCTTATCGACGCCACATCACCGTCCTAGTGGATAACGAGACCGTCATTGCCACCGTCGCCACCCATGCCGCCGGCCTGGAGCAGGCGCTGCCCCGGCTGCAGCTACGGGCCGATACCCTGGCTGATCGGCTGGCGGAATCCGGGGTTGATTCCCGTCTGGTCTATCTGGCTTCTCGCCAGGCCATGCTGACGCAGCGCATGGAGCGGGATCTGGCGCGGATACTTGCCGGGGACGACCTGGCTGGGGCTGCCGGCCGCCTGGAGCGGGATGCCGCCGATTTCCAGACGGGGCTTGGCCGGTTGCAGGCCGGGGCCGGTCTTTCGGCCGACGTGTCGGCGTTGCTGCAGGAGATCGCCACCGTCTTCAGCGGGGCGCGGCCCGATATAGAGGCCCTGCTGGCCCAGACTGCCCGGCTGGCGCAGGTGGCCGAGGCCTCCCGGCGCATCCAGGACCAGTCCGCCGGTCTGCTCAGTGCGGCTGCAACGCTGCAGCAGGATCTGGATCAGCGGGCCAGGAGCGGTAGCCTCTGGATCTATGCCGGCTACCTGTTCGCCTTGGCCAGCGTGATGGTGTTGGGCCTGTTGGCCTACCTGTTCTACCAGGATGCCCAGCGTCGTCTGGCGGTAACCACGGAACAGAACCGGCGTAACCAGCGGGCCATCCTGCGTCTGCTGGATGAGATGACCAACCTGGCGGAAGGGGATCTCACAGTCCATGCCACCGTGACCGAGGACATTACCGGTGCCATTGCCGATTCGGTCAACTATGCCATCGATGCCTTGCGCAGCCTGGTAACCACGATCAATCAGACCGCCATGCAGGTTTCCACTTCCGCCATCAAGACCCAGGCCACCGCCCTGCGCCTGGCGGACGCCTCCAACCTCCAGGCCCGTGAGATCGCCTCCGCCTCCAGTGCGGTTACCGATATGGCCGATTCCATCGAACAGGTTTCCCGTTCCGCGGAATCCTCCGCCGATGTCGCTAAGAAGTCGGTGGACATCGCCTCCAAGGGCGCCCTGACCGTGCGCAAGACCATCGACGGCATGGATACCATTCGCGAGCAGATCCAGGAGACTTCCAAGCGAATCAAACGCCTGGGCGAGTCCTCCCAGGAGATCGGGGATATCGTGAGTCTGATCACGGATATTGCCGACCAGACCAATATCCTGGCCCTCAATGCCGCCATCCAGGCCTCTTCCGCCGGCGAAGCGGGGCGCGGTTTTGCGGTGGTGGCGGACGAGGTCCAGCGACTCGCCGAGCGATCCTCCAACGCCTCCAGACAGATCGAAGCCCTGGTCAAGACCATCCAGGCTGATACCAACGAGGCGGTCATCTCCATGGAGCATTCCACCGCCAACGTCGTCAGCGGCGCCAAGCTGGCCTTTGATGCCGGCGATGCCCTGGCCGAAATCGAAGGGGTGTCCCATCAGCTCGCAGAGCTGATCGCCACCATCTCCAAGGCCGCCCGCCAACAGGCCGAGGCAGCACAGAACATCTCCAATACCATGACGGTCATCCAGGAGATCACCATGCAGACCTCCGACGGCACCAACGAGACGGCGGTGTCCATCGGTAATCTGGCCAATCTGGCCTCGGAGCTGCGTAAATCGGTCTCCGGTTTCAAGCTGCCGCAGTCGGAACAGCTGGAAACGGTGGTGCTTGAGCCGACGGATACCGCCGCGTCCAGACAGTCTTAAAGTGGGGTCTGGAGCGGCATAGGCCCATGATCATGGGCACAGGGTGGACCATGACTGTAGACAGCCAACAATTTACTGCACTGCGCTGGGTCAAGAAGGAGCTGGACGCCCTGCTGACGGAAGCCCGGGCTGCCCTTGAGGCATTCATTGAAGATACCGGCCGGACGGAAAAGCTGGAAGAGGCCCGCAGGTTGCTCGATCAGGGGGAGGGCACCCTGCAGATGCTGGATCTCCACGGCGCCGCCATGCTGGCGCGGGAGATGTCCGCGCTCACCGGGGCGTTGCTGTCCGGTGAGGTGACCGGGCGGGAAGAGGCCCTTGAAACCCTGATACGGGCCTTCCTGCAGCTGCCGGACTATCTGGAGCATCTGCGTGCCGGCCATCGGGATGTCCCGCTGGTCCTGCTGCCTTTGCTCAATGATCTTCGCACCGTTCGCAAGGCATCGCTGCTGAGCGACACCGTCTTCTTTTTCCCTGATCTGGCCACGATCAGCGCCAGGCCTCTGGAAGATCCTCTCCTGCCTTCCGAGGAGGGTGTGGACATCCAGACCCTGGCCCGTGTCTACCGGCATCAGTATCAGCTGGGTCTGGTCAGCCTGCTCAGGGGGGCACAGGTCGAAGCCGGGGCGCAGCGTATCGACAAGGCGGTGGGCGGGTTGCGTCGTTGCGCTCGCCGGGCCGAGGTGCAGCGCTTTTTCTGGGTGGTGGGTGCGGTCAGTGAGGCGCTCCGCGCCGGCGGACTGGAGCCGGGGGCCACCATCAAGCAGTTGCTGGGCCAGGTGGATCGTCAGATACGTTTTCTGATCGAGAACGACGAATCCACCATGGCGGCACAGATTCCCGACGAGCTGTTGCGCAACCTCCTCTATTACGCAGGACGGGCCACTTCCCCGGGACCCTTGGTCACTGCAGTGCAGGAGGCCTACCGTCTCAGGGAACTGTTGCCTGACGAGGCGGAGCTGCGCGCTGCCCAGGAAGGCCTCAGCGGACCCAATCAGGAACTCATGCTGACGGTATCCAGCGCCATCCGCGAAGATCTGGCGGACGTCAAGGACAGCCTCGACGTGTTCATGCATACCGGTGGCCGGCGACCGGAGGCATTGCAGCCCCTGGTGGGCAGGCTGCGCAACATGGCGGACACCCTGGCCATGGTGGGCATGACGGCCCCCCGCGAGATCGCACTGCGTGAGGCGGACATCCTTGAATCCATCATGACCGGGGATATTGCTCCGGATGAGGCGGTCCTGATGCAGGTCGCCGCCGACATGCTGAACATGGAAGCGGCGATCCGTTCTTCGGTGGAAGGTCCGGGAGACGATGGCGCGAATGATGGTCTGCCCGGCACACTGGGGGCTCTGTCGCCGACGGAGTCCCGTGCCCTCATGTCCTCCCTCATGGGCGAGGCATTGGCCGATCTTGCCCGCGTCAAGGATGCCGTCGATACCTTCGTGCATGAGCCCGGAAACACCGCTGCCATGGAGGAGGCGCCCGGCATTCTGGATGGTCTGTCAGGGGCCCTGGCCTGGTTGTCCCTGGATGGCGAGGTGGCCCTTTTGCAGGGTTTGCGGGACGTTATCCTGTCTCGTTGTATTGATGATTCCCGCCCCCTGCAGGCGGCTGAGGAAACCTTGCTCGCCGATGTCCTGACCGCCCTGGAATGCGCCCTGGAGGCGCGTGACAGCGGCCATGGCAGTGTCGATGACCTGCTGGCGCGCGGCCGTGCCGCGCTGGCAAGGCTCGGGGGCGTGGATGATGTTGAAGCGCGGTTGTCCCTGGATGCGTTGCCGCTGGATGATCCGCCCGAGCTGGAACCGTTGCCGGAACTGCCCGAGGATATTCAGTGGGAGCCGTTGTCCGGACTCGATTCGGCGGCGGAGTTTGTCGAGGGGGATCAGGATCGGACCTTGCAGCTGGAACTGCCGGAGGATTTCGTCCGGCCGGCGCCGGAAACGGCTGACGAAGAGACGCCGGCGGCCATGCCCGAATCCGGGGAGGATGTCCCGGAAGGGGATCGCACCTTGGTGATCCCGCAGCGAGTCCCGGAATTCGACGACCTTGAGGCACCGGGGGAGGAACCCCTTGCCGCGCCGCTGACCGAGAGCGATCAGCTCGTTTCCGGGCCGGCCGTGCTGGCCGATGATGCGGACCCGGATATCCTCGAGGTGTTTCTGGAGGAGGCCGACGAGGAGGTGGCCCGGATCGGTGAGTATCTGCCGCGCTGGCGGGCCGACCCGGGCAATGAGGAAGCCCTGCTCACGATCCGCCGATCGTTCCATACCATCAAGGGCAGTGGTCGCCTGGTCGGGGCGCACTTGCTGGGTGAATTTGCCTGGGCCAACGAAAACCTGCTCAATCGACTGATTGATGGCCAGATTGTTCCGGGTCCGGACGTGCCGGCCCTGCTGGAGGCCGCCAGTGAAATGTTGCCTCATCTGGTGGCCCAGATACGGGGTGAGCCCTTCCCCATGTCCCGGGTGCAGTCCCTGATACAGCGACTGCAGGCTCAGGGCAATCCCGCCGTCGACATGCCCCCGGTGGCGCCTGAGCCGGAAGTGCCGGCTGTCGAACCGTCGATGCCTGAGCCGCCTGAACCCGTGCCGCGCATGGATCCGGTCCTGCTGTCCATTTTCGCTGCGGAAACCCGCCAGCATCTTCAGACCCTGGAAACCTTACTCAATGACGTACCGCCGGGGGCTGTGGGCCTTGTCATCAACCCCGAACTGCTGCGGGCGATGCATACCCTCAATGGCAGTGCCCGCACTGCGGAGGTCCCCGAGATCTCCTCGGTCTGCGGCATCTGCGAGCGCTATCTGAGTCTGCGTGCGGAAGCGGATACCCCGGTTCCCGTGGAGGTGTTGCCGGATTTGCGTGCGGTGACGGTGCATGTGTCCGCGGTTCTGGATGCCCTGGAGGGGGGGGATGCCTCACTGCCCGTTGCAGAGGCGCTGGAGGCACGTTTCCGGCAGCTCCATGAGCAGGAACAGACGCATCAGGATGCCTTGCGTCGGGCACGGGAAATCGAAGCCGCCGAAGTGGCGCAGGCCCCGTCGTCGGATGAGAGCGAATACGCCGAAGTACCGGAGTCGGGGCTGTCCGCGGATGAGCCGGATCCGGAGTTGGTGGAGCTGTTCCTGGAAGAGGCCGTGGATATCCTTCATGCCGCCGATGCCTCACTGGATCTCTGGTCGGAGTCCCTGGGTGATCCGGAGCCGGTTCAGGCCTTTCAGCGTCAACTCCATACCCTCAAGGGAGGGGCGCGCATGGCGGGCATGACCCCTATCGGGGATCTGAGTCACGCCCTGGAAAGTCTCATGATCGCCCTGACCGAGGGGGGGCGGGCACCGGAAGCGCCCATGATCGAGGTGGCCCGGCAAGCCCTGGACCAGCTCAATACCATGGTGGAACAGGCCCGGCAGGGTGGCCCGGTGGAGGCCGTGCCCCGGTTGGTGGCGCGTTTGCAAGCCTTCATCGAGGGGGGGGAGAGCACCGCGGTGGGCGAACAGGTCGCATCGCCGGAGGCGGTGGTGCCCGAAGCCGACACGGAGATTCGCCGCAGGCCGGTGCTGGAACGCCCCGCCGAGCCGGTGATTCCTCTGCGCGTGGAAGCCGAGCCGCCTCGGCCTGTGCCCCAGCCGACCCGCGGCGGCACCGCCGGACACGAAGTGGTCCGTGTCCGTGCCGATGTGCTGGACAACCTGGTGAACTACGCGGGCGAGGTCAACATCTACCATGCCCGCATGGAGCAGCAGATCACAAGCTTCGGTTTCAACCTGAGTGAGCTGGAACAGACCATCCAGCGTCTGCGTGAGCAGTTGCGCAAACTGGAAATGGAAACCGAGGCCCAGATCCTGTTCCGGCATGAGCAGGAACAGGGGGAGGCCAGGTGGCAGCAGGATTTCGATCCCCTGGAACTGGATCGCTATTCCAATATTCAGCAGCTGTCCCGGGCCCTGGCTGAAAGCGTCAGCGACCTGTCCAGTATCCAGGGTCTGCTAACGGACCAGGTGAGGGATACGGAGACCCTGCTGTTGCAGCAGACCCGGGTGTCCACTGATCTTCAGGAAGGGCTCATGCACACCCGCATGGTGCAGTTCGCCACCATCGTGCCCCGGTTGCGACGGATCGTCCGGCAGACCGCCGCGGAGCTGGGCAAGCGGGTCGAGCTGGAGGTGGAGGGCGAGGGCAGCGAGCTGGACCGCTCGGTACTGGAACGCATGATGGCCCCCATGGAGCACATGCTTCGCAATGCCATCTCCCATGGGATCGAGGCGCCTCCCGGGCGCCGTGCCCAGGGTAAGGACGAGACCGGCCAGGTACGCCTGCGCATGCGTCGCGAAGGTTCGGAAGTGGTGCTGGAAGTCTCCGACGATGGTGCCGGTGTGGACCTGGAGGCCGTGCGTGCGAAGGTGGCACGGCAGGGGCTGTCCGGTGACCCGGCCCTGCTCACCGAGCAGGGCCTGATGCAGTTCATCCTGGAGTCGGGGTTCTCCACCGCCACCCATGTGAGCCAGATCTCCGGGCGCGGTGTCGGCATGGACGTGGTCAACAGCGAGATCAAGCAGCTCGGTGGCGTACTGGCCATTGACAGTACCCGGGGCAGGGGAACCTGCTTCACCATCCGTCTGCCTTTTACCCTGGCCATCAGTCAGGCCCTGCTGGTACAGACCGGCGATGAGGTCTTTGCCGTTCCCCTGTCCAGTATTGAGGGCATCCTGCGTATGCAGGGCCGTGATCTGGCGGATTTCCACGCCTCTGCTGATCCCACCTACGAGTATGCGGGCAACACCTACGAGGTGAAGTACCTGGGTAGTCTGCTGAAGGTGTCCCGTCCTCTCCTGCAGTCCCCGGATGCCATGTTTCCGGTCCTGCTGGTGCGTTCGGGCGATCATCGCATCGCGCTGCATGTGGATGCCCTGATGGGCAGCCGCGAGGTGGTGATCAAGCCGGTGGGGCCTCAGGTTTCCCGGGTGAAGGGGATTGCCGGCGCCACCATCCTGGGGGATGGGCGGGTGGTGATGATCCTGGATATCCCGGCCCTGGTACGTGCCGGCGCCGGTGTGCGCCTGGCTTATCACGGTGCTCAGGCTGAACCGGCGCCCGAGCGGCAGCGGGTCACCGTCATGGTGGTGGATGATTCCATTACCATCCGTAAGGTCACCGCCCGTGCCCTGGAGCGCCAGGGCTACCAGGTCCTGACCGCAAGGGATGGCGTGGATGCGGTGGCCCAGCTGCAGGAGCAGGTGCCGGACCTGATGTTGCTGGATATCGAGATGCCGCGCATGGATGGCTTTGAACTGGCCACCCATATCCGCAATGACGCCCGCCTGCGCCGCATGCCCATCATCATGATCACCTCCCGTACCGGCGACAAGCATCGGCAGCGGGCCATGGAGATCGGTGTCAACCGTTATCTGGGCAAGCCTTATCAGGAGATGGATTTGCTGATGCAGATTCGCGAGGTCCTGGGTGGGCGCCACGGCGCCGGGGGGGAGGCATGACCGACATGGTCAATAACGATAGCGTCCATGCCTTCATCATTTCCCTTCAGGAGCAGAATTTGGTGCTGCCTCAGTCCGCCGTGGTGGAGGTGGTGACCCAGCAGGTGGTGCGTGAAGTGGCCGGGGCGCCTTCGTGGCTGCGCGGGGTGTTTGAATGGCGTCAATCTCAGGTGCCCATCGTTTCCCTGGATACCCTGCTGGGTGTACCCAGGGAGCGTCAGACCCGTATCAACCGCTTTGTGGTCATGCACGGGGTGGAACGCCTGCCCGGGCTGGATTACTACGCATTGCAGGTGCGGGGCATTCCCCACCCGGTGAAGCTGACCCCGGCGGACATCCAGAGTCTGCCCCGGCGCGAGGATGACCCGACGGCGGTGGCGGCCCGGGTCAGGGCCAGCGGGGTGCTGTGCATGATTCCCGCCTTTGAGGGCATCGAGCACATGCTCCAGGACGTGCTTCAGGTGCTCTGAAGATCAGTGTCCCAGGTCGCCCCAAAGGGCCTGGATCACCGCCAGTGCCGCCACGCCGGCGGTCTCGGTGCGCAGTACTCGCGGACCCAACCGGACCGGTGTCATGCCCTCATGGATGGCTTGGCCGATCTCGTTCTCGTCCAGGCCGCCTTCGGGACCGATCAGCAGGATGACCGACGCCGGTTCGTCGCCGATGTCGGTGAGGCCGTGGGTGGCCCGTGGGTCCAGCACCAGGCCCAGGCCGCCGTGCCTGTTTGCATCCAGGCAGGCCCGGTAGCCCCCCAGCCACCCCGCCAGGGGGGCAGGCGGCAGCAGCTCGGGAATGTCGTTGCGTCCGCACTGTTCACAGGCGCTGATGATCACCCCCCGCCAGTGGGCCATGCGCTTGTCCAGGCGTCGATCGTCATCGCCGCCCACGGTGCGGCGGGTGATCACCGGCTGGATCCGTGATACCCCCAGTTCCGTGGCTTTTTGCAGGCTGTAATCCATCCGATCCCCCTTGGCGATGCCCTGTGCCAGGGTGATGGGTAGGACGGGGCGGGTCTCCCGGGAGGCATGGGTCTCAATGCGCACCGCCGAGGTCCGCCGCTCGGCCTGGGTCAGCGTGGCCGTGTATTCACCACCTTCACCGTTGAAAAGGATCAGCGGCGCGCCGGTACGCAGGCGCAGGACCTGAACCACATGGCGATGCGCCCGTTCATCCAGGGAAATTTCCCGGCCGACGGCCAGGGGCTGATCCAGGTAGCAGCGGGGGATTCTCATGGTCGGATGATAGCAGTCTTGCCCCTCTTCCCCGAAGGGGAGGGGCAGGTCCGCCGACGGCTTCAGCTCACTCGGGCTGAGGCGTCAGGCCCAGGTTCTTCCAGATGGCCGAGACGGGGCCGGCCTGGTTCATGGTGTAGAAATGCAGTCCCGGCGAGCCTTCATGCAGGAGTTGGTCGCACATGCGGCTCACCACCTCTTCACCAAAGGCCCGGATGGCGTCCAGGTCGTCTCCGTAGGCCTCCAGGCGCTTGCGGACCCAGCGGGGGATCTCGGCGCCGCAGGCGTCGGAGAAGCGGGCCAGCTGCTTGTAGTTGGTGATGGGCATGATGCCCGGCACGATGGGGATGTTGATGCCCATGCGCTCGCAATCATCGACGAAGCGGAAATAGGCATCCGCCGAGTAGAAGTACTGTGTGATTGCCGAGTCGGCACCGGCTTCCACCTTGCGCTTGAAGTTCTCCAGGTCTTTGAAGGCGCTGGGGGCCTGGGGATGGAATTCGGGGTAGGCGGCCACTTCCAGGGTGAAGTGATCGCCGGTCTCCCGGCGGATGAACGCCACCAGTTCGTTGGCATAGCGGAACTCACCGGGTTCGCGCATGCCGGAGGGCAGGTCCCCGCGTAGGGCGACGATATGGCGCAGGCCGTTGTCCATGTAGGTCTTGAGGATGGCCCGCATCTGTTCCGCGGTGGAATCGATGCAGGACAGGTGGGGGGCGGCGGCGATGCCCGAGTGTTTGTGAATGTCCAGCACCGTATCCAGGGTGCGTGCCTGGGTGGAGCCGCCGGCGCCGTAGGTGACGGAGAAAAAGCGCGGCTCCAGCTTGGCCAGCCGGGTCCAGGTCTTGCGCAGTTTTTCCGCGCCCTCCTCGTTCTTGGGTGGAAAGAACTCGAAGCTGAACGTGCGTTCGTGTCGAAGTTGGGATTTCATGCACACTCCTCGCAAGGACTGCGGGAAGAAGGGTCGGATGGACGGTGAAAGCCCCTCTCCCCGTGGGGAGAGGGGTCGGGGCGGGGAACCCCGTCCGATCAGTACCGGTAATGTTCCGGCTTGAACGGCCCGTCCACCGACAGGCCCAGATACTTGGCCTGCTGTTCGGTGAGGCGGGTCAGCTGGGCGCCGATCTTCTGCAGATGCAGGGAGGCCACCTTCTCGTCCAGGTGCTTGGGTAACACGTAGACGTCGTTCTGGTACTTGTCGCCGTGCTGCCACAGCTCGATCTGGGCCATCACCTGGTTGGTGAAGGAGTTGGACATGACGAAGCTGGGGTGGCCGGTGCCGCACCCCAGGTTCACCAGGCGGCCTTCGGCCAGCAGGATGATGCGATGGCCGTCGGGGAAGATCACGTGATCCACCTGCGGCTTGATGTTTTCCCACTGATACTTGCGCAGGCCGGCCACGTCGATCTCGGAATCGAAATGGCCGATGTTGCAGACGATGGCCTGGTTGCGCATGCGGGACATGTGCTCGGCGGTGATGACGTTCAGGTTGCCGGTGGCGGTGACGAAGATGTCGGCCTTGTCGCAGGCCTCATCCATGGTGACCACCCGGTAGCCTTCCATTGCCGCCTGCAGGGCGCAGATGGGATCGATCTCGGTGATCCACACCTCGGCGGACAGGGCGCGCAGGGACTGGGCGGAACCCTTGCCCACGTCACCGTAGCCGCAGACCACGGCGGTCTTGCCGGCGATCATCACGTCGGTGGCGCGCTTGATGGCGTCCACCAGGGATTCGCGGCAACCGTAGAGGTTGTCGAACTTGGACTTGGTGACCGAGTCGTTGACGTTGATGGCGGGGAAGGGCAGGGCGCCTTCTTTGGCCATCTGGTAGAGGCGATGCACGCCGGTAGTGGTCTCCTCGGTCACGCCCTTGATGTTCTTCAGGATGTTGGAGTACCAGCCGGGCTGCTGCTTGACCCGTTCCTTGATCTGGGCGAACAGCACCTGCTCCTCCTCGTTGGTGGGGTTGTCCACCACGGACAGGTCCTGTTCGGCGCGGGCACCCAGGTGGATCAGCAGGGTGGCGTCACCGCCGTCATCCAGGATCATGTTGGGGGTGCCGCCGTCGGACCATTCGAAGATCCGGTGGCAGAAGTCCCAGTATTCTTCCAGGTTCTCGCCCTTGAAGGCGAACACGGGGGTGCCGGTGGCGGCGATGGCGGCGGCGGCGTGATCCTGGGTGGAGAAGATGTTGCAGGAGGCCCAGCGCACATCGGCGCCCAGGGCCTTGAGGGTCTCGATCAGCACCGCCGTCTGGATGGTCATGTGCAGGCTGCCGGCAATGCGGGCGCCCTTGAGCGGCTGGGACTTGGCGAATTCCTCCCGGGTAGCCATCAGGCCGGGCATTTCGGTTTCGGCGATGGCGATTTCCTTGCGACCGAAGTCGGCCAGGGACATGTCCTTGACGAAGAAATCCTGATTCTTGGTGTTTACGACAGCATTCATTCAACACACTCCTCAAAAAGCGTTGGGGCGAGGGTGCGAAGCGGTCGGGGGAAATCACGTCACTCGCCGACCGCTATCGCGGATACAGCGAGCGCCGTTTTAGGAGGTGTCTGAGCCTGGCGAACCGGATGGTCCGTTGCAGCGCTCCTCAGACTGGACGGATCATTATAGGGGAAGCCGCCGTGCTTTTCATCGCTGACAGCAGTCTGCCCCTCGATTCGGCCTTTTCCCTCGACGTGGAAGAATCCCGGGAATGAGGAAGTATCGCCGGTTGCTGCGCCGGTGTCGGTTCATCGGTAACGCCGAGTCCCTTGTAGTGCAATCAATCACTGACGTGCCTGTGTTGATGCGGGTGATGTGGGTGAGATTCTCCTGTCTCATGAGGCGTCTCCGGCCTCATGTCCTGATGGGGATGGCGTGCGGATTAAACCCGGTGTTACCGGTTCTGATCGGGCTGATTGACTTGCATCTAAATCATAAGGCTTTGTCGGTATTGGGTGTGTTGCGAATGTTTTGGTGAGTGCTCATTCAGGCTTTTCGGGTCGGTCGTCTTCGGTGTCTTGGCTGAATTGCCCGTGCCGCAGATCAGTCCTGCGCTGGTTGAGCCGTAGTCCAGCAGAGTCGGCAATGCTCAAGTGGCCGTTGCCTGTCTCTTCGCTGATGCGGGTCGTGTCATCGCAGTCCTGGCCGGGGGGGGGGGCTGCAACGGACAGGGTTTTGGCAAGTCTTTGCCTTTAAAGTATTTTGACGATTCTTCCGCCAGAGGGCGTGGCGTTGTCTGATCCGGGAGGACATGGGGCAGTGTGCCGGCCTGTTGCCTGCAGGCGCGGCGTTTTTGTTTGAAGCTTATAAGTGTGTGTCGGACCCGGAGTTATTAGTCCGGTAAGCACATGCCGTTTGGGCCGAGTCCGTCGAGGTCCGCTCATAAGCAGATCCCTTCGACAAGCTGCCTGTATGGTTGCCGGATTAATAATTAAGCATGTTGCTCTAGTGCGCGTGGGGTCTCGGTGCTATGAAAGATTTCACCATGTGATGTGAAAATCTTGTCTATCTTATGTCATAATCGCGGCGTGATATGAGCGGTGTGATTTTTCTTGTGTCCGGACTATGGGCGGTTGGTTGAGCTTGCTCTGTCCCCGGTTCGGCAATGCTGCTGTGCGGCATTGCTCTGATACGGCAATGACTCTTGGCATGTTCCGAACAAGTCATTCCCGTGAAGGTGGGAATCCAGTGGCGGACAGACTGACAATCCTGGGCACGCGTCTCCGCGGGGGTGACGGCAAGGGGGGCGGAAATTCCCTTGCAAGTAATCATCCATGGCGGAATGTTTTGTTTGCTAATTAAGTAAAAATGAGCCAGGCACCTTTGCTGAGAGCTCGCTGTGCAAGTCTTCGGGAGATATGAATGACTGAAATAATCAAGAACCCTCTGGAAATGTCGGCCCAGGAACTCTACGCCCTGGCAAAGAAGCGGGAAGAGCAGGAGGTCGCAGCCAAGGAAGAGGCGGTGCGTGAACAGCGTCAGGCCCTGCGCGAACAGCGTCGGGAACTGGTGCGCCGGCATCGCAAGGAGCTGGCGGCCCTGGATCGAGAGATCGGCAAGCTGGGCGGCAAGGTTTCCAAGACCCGTGCTTCCCGTGGCGGGGATGATGCTGGTCCCAGCCAGGTGATTTGTGAGATTGTGGCCTCGGAGCCCGAGATGTCCATCGGAGAGATTCGGGAGCGGGCTGCTGCGGCAGGCCTGAATGTGAAGAACATCAGCCAGACGCTCGGTTACCTCAAGAAGCAGGGGCGCCTGGATTCGCCTCGGCGGGGCGTTTACCGGGTCGACTGAGCCGTTTCTCCGGGCGCTGCAATTCCACGTCCGCGGCTCTGTGATCACCCGTGCCCGCGATGTCTTTCGCGGGCGCTTGACATTTGGGTGCAGCATTTGTTCCCCAACTCATGTAGAATGCGCGCCCAAAATCTCTACCCCTCCAATCTGAAATTTCCGTGCAGGAGTTATATGTGAATCAAGCTGAAGCAGAACTGCAGTTGAAGGTCTGGAAAGAACTTGCCGTCAGCAAGCAGATGTTGATGAAGGGCGCCACAGATGCCCTGGGTCTGGACCCTGAGTGCAGTACCGAAGAACTCAAGTCCGCTCTTGACGTTGCCATCCAGAGAGGCAACGAAGCGGATGTAAAGATCAAACAGGCCAACGAGCAGGCCAGGCAAGCCATTGATGCCATGGAAAAGAAGGTCAAGGCCAGCGAGAAGGCCCAGATCCTGGCGGATGCCGCCCGCAACGAGGCCCTTGCCCGGCTGCAGAGCGGTGAGCAGGACATGGCGGCCGAGCGTGTGGCTCACACCAAGGAAATGAAGTCCATCAAGGAGCTGCTGGCCGAAAAGGACAAGGCCCTCAAGACCATCAACAAGGCCTTGGCCGATACCCCTGAAAACGTCATGAAGAAGCTGCGGCAGCTCAAGAAGCAGAAGCATGACGAGGCCACGGCCCGCAAGCAGCTGGAAACCCAGCTCTCCGCTTTGCGCAAGGAAAAGCGTGAACTGGATGAAAAGCTTGGCGTCCTGCAGGCCTCCCTGGAGAGTGGTGCCAAGCTGGTGGAACAGTATCGGGAGTTGCGCAAGGTCTCCGAGCAGTTGCTGGAGCAGGCCAAGGGCGCTGTCGGCGAAGAAGCGCCTGCATTGCCCGAGCTGGATGCTCAACTGCTCGAGGGTATCGAGCAGGCCGCCGCCGCCAAATAACCTGCTGCCACGGCCGCTGTTGCGGCCGTCACCACGGGCATCCGGGCTGCACGAAATGCGGCTGCGGCATGATCCCCGCAAGGATCACGGGCAGCCTTTTGCCGAGGCTGCCCCTGGTCGGCATCGGTATTCCGTGTGTGCGCCGTTTTTGGCCCTCGCCGCGACCTGATTCATGGCCCGCCGCAATACGCCTCAGAGAAAATCCGCCGTTTCCCGTCCTGTCCTGCGCCGTTCCCGGTTATGGTTGCTGGGGGCGGTCATGGCCTGTGTCTCCGTGCTGGGTGTATTCCAGATGCCCCATTGGGCGCTGAATCTTCTGCCGCCCGAGCTTCGTCAGGGTATCCAGCAGACCCGCAATAGTGTGGAGCCCCTGCTGCCGGAAGCCTGGCGTTACCGCTATGAGCCGTTGCCGGCGGAAGTGCTGCCCGTGACGGCCGCGAACTGGAGTCTGGCCCGCAGGACGCTCTACGAGCGCGTGTATCAGGATCAGGCTTATACGTTTTACTGCGGGTGTCGCTATGACAGCGATCTGAGGACGGACCTGAATAGCTGCGGTCTGGAGTCCCTGGTGACCGAGTCTCGCGCCCTCAGGATCGAGGCCGAGCATGTCTTTCCCGCCTCTTGGTTCGGTCAGTTCCGACGCTGTTGGCAGGAGCCGGAGCGTTATGAGGCTTGCCGCTCTGCTTCGGGACGGACCCTGTCGGGGCGTGAATGCTGTCAGCGGGTCGATCCTGCTTTTGTGGCGGCTCACAACGATCTGCACAATCTTTACCCCAGCGTCGGCTACATCAACGGACGCCGGTCCAACTATGGCTGGGGGCGGGTGTTCTGGTTCGGGGATCGCTACGGCGATTGCGAGATTCGCATCAGCCGCTGGCTGCGTCTCGCCGAGCCCCCTGACGCGACCAAGGGCAGTATCGCCCGCACCATGCTCTATATGCGGGACACCTACGGTTTTCGCTTGAGTCGCTGGGATGAGCGTCGTTATTACGCCTGGAACAACCAGTATCCCCCCGATGCCTGGGAACTGGAGCGAAATCGTCGTATTAGGGCAATTCAGGGTCTGGGAAATGCCTACGTGGAATCCTGGGGGCCGCTGCCTTGAGTTCCCTTCCCCCCCCGACCCTGTTGCGAGGTCGAGGTTTTTAATTGATTCGGCTCAACTTAGAGAGGCTTTTCCGTTTCTTGGGTGCATCGCCGGGGTCATAGTCCATTCTGTGAAGATGATGAGATGATGAAGTTGCGACTTGGGGGCATATCAATCGGGGCGGTTATGGAAAATCCCTTGCCAGGAGAACAGCTTGATGTTGATGAGCTCTGCATTCTGAGCGGGCTGCTGTCACCTCCGACCATGGATACACTGGAGGCCATGGAGGAAATGGCAGACAGCTGGGGCTGGCTCAAGCCGGCCCTGCCGGAACTTCGGATGTTGGGACTGCCGGTGCTCCGTCATGAATATCAGCGACTGTTTTCCGATGGGGAGTGCCCGGCCCGGGAGTCGGCTTGGTCTGCGCAGGTGCTGGCGGGCGGGGCTCACAACCTGCTGGTTCTGTACCGACAGGCCGGCATCGCGCTGCAGGGACGGGCGCCGGATTCTCTGGCCATGCAGCTTATCTATGCGGCCTGGTACCTGGAGCAGGATTTGCCCAACTCTCCCTATGGCTGGCAGGACCTGTGGGGGCATCTGTGCGGCTGGGTGCCTCGGTTCGCCCGCTGTCTGCAGGAAAAGGCCTCTCTGGAGATCTACCGGGTGCTGGGGCGGCGTCTGGAGGTGCTGTTCAGTCCCTGTGAATCCCGGGGCTGATGTGTTGCACGATCTGGTCGGCGACCGTTTCGGACCATGGATCCGATTCCTGCGGAAACCGCATGACGGGAATCGGCAGACGTCCGGCGATGTCGGCCCCATTGTCCATGCCGTCGGGTGCGGGTGCTTCGCAGTGATTGAGAACCACCGCCGCCAGTGACAGGTTCCGATGCCGGATGGCCTCGGCGATCAAAAGCACATGATTGATGACCCCGACCCGATCCGGGGCCACCAGCACGATGGGCAGCCCCAAGGCTTGCGCCAGGTCGGCATTGAGCCCGTCTTCGGCCAGAGGGGAGTAAAAGCCCCCGGCACCTTCTACCACCACAAAACTCCTCTCCGTGTCCGGGGCGTGACAGGCCCCGATCAGATCCGCCAGGTACAGAGGGCGGTCTGCCAGCCGGGCCGCCCGGTCCGGTGCCAGGGCGTGTTCGAACCTGTGTGGCGTGATTCGTGCCAGTCCCCGGCTCCCCGCTGCTTCCATCAGGCGTGCGCCGTCCGCGGGCCACAGCCCCCCCTCGTGCCGCTCACAGCCGGATTCAACCGGCTTGCGGACGACCACTTGCCGGCCCTGTCGCACCAGGGCGCGAACCAGGGCGCATCCCACCACGGTCTTGCCGATGCCGGTGTCGGTACCCGTGATGAACAGGCCCGGGCAGGCAGATGCGGGCATCAGTCCAGGGTGCTGCCGGTGAGCCGTTCCAGGGCCTCCCGGTATCTGCCCGCCACCTGGGCCGCCACGTCTTCGGGCAGTTCGGGGCCGGGGTCGGTCTTGTCCCAGTCCAGGGTTTCCAGATAGTCCCGCAGATATTGCTTGTCGAAGGAGGGTGGGCTCATCCCGGGGGCATAGGTGTCCGCCGGCCAGAAGCGGGAGGAATCGGGGGTCAGCGCCTCGTCGATCAGGTGCAGCACCCCGTGCTCATCCAGACCGAACTCGAACTTGGTGTCGGCGATGATGATGCCCCGCTCCAGGGCATAGACTGCCGCCTCATTGTACAGACGCAGCGCGGTGTCCCTGACCTGGGCCGCCACCGCCGGACCCAGCGTGCGCTCGGTGTGGGTAAAGTCCACGTTCTCGTCGTGTTCGCCCACGGCGGCCTTGGTGGAGGGGGTGTAGATGGGTTCCGGCAGACGATCGGCCATGCGCAGGCCCGGGGGCAGGGCGATGCCGCAGACGTTGCCGTCCACCTGGTAGCTCTTCCAGCCGGAGCCGATCAGATAGCCCCGCACCACGGCTTCCACCGGCAGGGCCTTGAGGCGCTTGACCACGATGCTGCGACCTTCCAGCGGTGCCCGCTCCACCGGATCGGGGATCACGTCGGCCAGGGTCAGGTCGCAGAGCTGGTTGGGCACCACATGGGCCAGACGCTCGAACCAGAACTGGGAGATCTGCGTCAGCACCCGGCCCTTGCCCGGGATGGGGGTGGGCAGGATCACATCGAACGCGGAGAGCCGGTCAGTGGTGACGATGAGCATGTGCCGCTCATCCACGGCGTAGATATCCCGCACCTTGCCCCGGTGGATCAGGGGCAGGCTCTTGATCTGGCTTTCGAAGAGGGCGGCGGTCATGGCAGGCTACCGAAAAATGGCTGAACAATCGGTCATTCTACTATAGACAGGGGCTTTCACACCCTGTGAACTTGTCCCCCATGGCCGCTTCACTTAAGCTTCGCCGATGAAAAATCAATCCCCTCTCGTAGGCGTGGTCATGGGCAGTCAGAGCGACTGGCCCGTGATGCAGCACGCCGCCGCACAACTGGAAGACTTCGGCGTGCCTTTCGAGGCTCGCGTGGTTTCGGCCCACCGCACTCCGGACCTTTTGTTCGAGTATGCCGAGCAGGCTGTCGAACGGGGTATCCGCTGCATCATCGCCGGTGCCGGCGGTGCCGCCCATCTGCCGGGCATGCTGGCGGCGAAGACCATCGTGCCGGTGCTGGGTGTCCCTGTCCCGTCCCGGTATCTCAAGGGTCAGGATTCGCTGCTGTCCATCGTGCAGATGCCCAAGGGCATCCCCGTTGCCACCTTCGCCATCGGTGAGGCCGGTGCCGCCAACGCGGGCCTGTTTGCCGTGGCCATGCTGGCCAATCAGGATCCTGCACTTGCCGATCAACTGGACCAGTTCCGCCGTCGCCAGCGCGACGCAGTGCTGGCCATGAGCCTGTCTGAACCATCATGATCCTGCCGGGTAACACACTGGGAATGCTGGGGGGCGGCCAGTTGGGCCGCATGTTCACCGTGGCCGCCCGCACCCTGGGCTACCGGGTGCTGGTGCTGGATCCGGATACAGGCAGTCCCGCCGGGCGCATGGCCGACGAGCATCTGCACGCCGCCTATGGGGATGCCTGGGCCCTGGAACAAATGGCCACCCGCTGTGCCGTCGTCACCACCGAGTTCGAGAACATCCCGGCGGACACCTTGCGCACTCTGGCCCAGTTCATCCCGGTCCGTCCCAGCGCCGAGGCCCTGGAGAGTACCCAGGACCGAGCGCGGGAAAAAGGCATGATCCGGTCCTGTGGTCTGGAGACGGCCCGATTCCGGGTGGTGACGGATCCGGATGAGGTCGAGCCGGCCTTCACGGCCGTGGGCGGGCCTGCCATCCTCAAGCGTGCCGCCTTGGGCTATGACGGCAAAGGCCAGATCGGTGTGGATTCGGTAGAGACGGCCAGGGCCGCGTTCGAGCAACTGGGGCAGGTGCCCTGCGTGCTGGAGCAGCGTCTGGCGCTGGAGCGCGAGATCTCCGTGGTGCTCGCCCGCAGTGCCGAGGGGGAAACCCTGTGCTATCCCGTGGCCGAGAACATCCACCGGCACGGCATTTTGCACATGAGCATCGTTCCGGCGCGAATCTCCGACGACATGGCTCAGGCAGCCCGCCGTGCTGCCACCCAGTTGGCCGAAGCCCTGGATTACTGCGGCGTGATGGCGGTGGAATTCTTCATCACCACGGCCGGTGAGCTACGGGTGAACGAGATCGCGCCCCGGCCCCATAACAGCGGCCATTACACCCTGGACGCCTGCGTCACCTCCCAGTTCGAGCAGCAGGTGAGGGCGGTCTGTGAGCTGCCCTTCGGCGATACCCGCTTGTTGTCGCCGGTGGTGATGGTGAATCTGCTGGGGGATTTGTGGGCCGAGGGCGAGCCCCGCTGGGCGGAGTTATTGGATCATCCCGGTACCAAATTGCATCTGTACGGCAAGAGTGAGGCCCGGCCTGGTCGCAAGATGGGGCATTTCTGCGTGCTGGGTGATGATCTGGAAGAGGTCATCACCGATGCCGAAGCCCTGTTTGCCGCGCTGGAGCCGGGATACTGAATCATGGAACGTGACACCTACATCCAGTCCCTGCGTGAAGACATCGTCTTCGCCGATACCCTGCGGGGCCAGTCCCTGAATTTCCACACCACCTGGGGGCTGTTTTCGCCCCGGGGCATCGATGCCGGTACCCGCCTGCTGTTGGATTTCATCGAGGTGAACGAGACCGATGACTGTCTGGACCTGGGCTGCGGCTACGGCCCCATCGGGCTGACCCTGGCCCGTCTGGCATCCCGGGGGCGTACCTGCCTGGTGGACAAGGACTTCGTGGCGGTTAAATACGCGGAAAAGAATGCTCGCCTGAACGGGATCGCCAACACCGAGGCCTTCCTGAGCAACGGTTTTTCCGCCGTCGGGGACCGCCGCTTCCATCTGGTGACCTCCAACCTGCCGGCCAAGGTGGGCAAGGAGATGCTGTACCTGTATCTGTACGATGCTCTGGCCCACATGCACCCCGGCGGCCGGATCTACGTGGTGACCATCACCGGGTTGCGGCGATTCATCGAGCGGGCCTTCAAGGAAGTCTTCGGTAACTACGACAAGGTCAAGCAGGGGCGGGAATACACTGTGGGCATGGCCGTCAAGCCCGAATAAAAGGAAACCACGGTCTCCAGGGCGGAAACCGGCCGGACAGCCGATGCTCGCTCCCCCCACGCTGCAAACAACGCACGACAGGGGGGCTGCCGAGACTGTTTCCCGAGGTTCACGCGGCCACAGGGACTACTTTCTACGCCCCGATGGGGTTTGGCGCGTCGGGAGGTATCGAGTCGTCGTCGTGGGCCACCATGTCACGGTATCCATGCCACATGGCGAAACCGATCCAGGGAAAGACCACGATCAGCGCGACGAGGGCGGTCAGCACGGACAAGCCGAACAGCGCGGTGATCAGTGCCGCCCAAATCAGCATCGGGCCGGGGTTACGGCTAAATGCCTTCAAGCTGATCGCCATGGCATCCACAGTCCCCGCGCGGCGATCCAGCATGGCGGGTACGGTGACCACACCAAGCGCGAAGGCGGCGACGGCCAAAGCGGCACCGGCCACCACGACCCCGATCAGGGAAATGATGCCCCGGAAACTGGCCAGCATCGTGCCGAGCAATTCTCCCAGGCTCTCCGGTCGGCCAAGGGCACCGACATTCATCACGCCGATCCAGAGGGCCATGTAGCCGGTCCAGAACAGAAACATGACAGCCAGCAGTGCCGCGAACAACCATAGGGAAGAACCCAGTGCCGGTACGGCTCCGAGGCTTTGTCCGATGCCCAGGTCATCCCGATCCCCGTGTTCGAGTCGGCGAGCGAGTTCGTTAACCCCCACCGCCAATGCGGGACCCACCAGCAGAAACCCGGATAGCAGCGCCATGGTGAGCCATGGGTGGCCCCAAGTGAGCCAGAGAATCCCCAGCCCGAAGGCGGTGACCAGGAACCCGTGAACCAATCCCACCGGTGCCCGCCAAAGATCTTTCCATCCCTCCGAAAGCCATCGCAGGGGCGCCCTGCCGGATATTCGTCGGATGGACGGAGTTCCGCTGTCCAACGTCTGCCGCGGCTGAATTTCATCGGGATCTTCTGGATAACGGCGCTTGATCAGGTTGTCCACGATGACATCTCCTTGGGCTCAGTTCGGATCAATGTTGACCCTCAACTTAACCTAGCAGATGGATTTGAAGATTTCCTTGACTGTTTTCTTTCAGAAATCACCAAGCTGCAGCGGCATCTGCGCGAATCACCGGCTAAAGTGTAAGACTTTCCGGCAGGGTTTGTCGGCACGGTGGCCGTCCGGAAGACGGCTGCGCGATGGCGAACCCGGCGGAGGCCCCTCTGCGACCTTTGCGAGAAGCTGCGGGCTACTACCCGTACGAGCTTCGGGCGCTGGATGGTTCTGAGCAGCACTTGTGCAGAAACCCAGGCACTTGTTCTGCCGGCAGCGGTCGGCTGATCAGGAAGCCTTGCAACTCGTCGCAGTGGTAACGCCTCAAGGAAGCCGCCTGATCCTCGGTCTCCACGCCCTCGGCGATGACCTTCACATCCAGTGAATGAGCAAGAGAAGTGATCGTCGAGACGATGCTCATCCCCTTGGGGGCCACCGCCATCGTGGCAATAAACGATCGATCGATCTTCAGTGCATTGATCGGTAGTCTTGCCAGGTATCCGAATGACGAATAGCCGGTGCCGAAGTCATCAATCGCAATCTCGACACCCATGCGCTGGATGTCCGAGAGTTTCCGTATCGTACCCTCCATGTCCGTCATGATCAGACTCTCCGTGATCTCCAGATCGAGTCCCGGGTGCTCACGTCCGGCGGCGCTCAGCGCGTGCTCGACCCGGTCGACAAAGTCGGTCTGCTGCAGCTGCAATGGCGAAACATTGACAGCGATACGTGGCGGCCTGACGCCCTCGGCCTGCCAGCGGCGGGCATCGGCAAGCGCCTGGTGAATCACCCAGGTACCGACCTGAATAATCATCCCGGTTTCCTCGAGCAGCGGGATGAAGCTCCCAGGTGGCACCATGCCATTCTCGGGATCATGCCAGCGGATGAGCGCCTCCAGTCCTGTCACCCGTCCGGTCATGCTGTTGATCTTGGGCTGATAGTGAAGCACGAATTCGTCGCGTTCGAGTGCCAGCCGCAGCTTGTTTTCGAGCATGAGCGTGCCGGCGATCAGGGCGTTCATTTCCGGGTCGTAGAACAGATACCTTGCTCCGGATCGTTTCGCCTTACGCAGCGCGGCCTCGGCGTTGCGGATCAGCACATCGGCGTCGGCGATGCCATTGCTGACGGCGATTCCGGCCGACGCGTCGATGCGCAGTTCGTGTCCGCCGACCGCCATCGGTGGTGCGAGCACGTCGCTGGCGGTGCCCTCTATCAATCGTGCAATGTCGCCCAGTTCGTGCCGACCGCTGATGACGGCAGCGAACTGGTCGGACGTGATGCGTGCTACATCGCTCTTGTCCGGCCAGGCCTGAGCGAGACGCCGCGCCATTTCCCGCAATACGTTGTCTCCAACTTGGCGTCCAAAGGTATCATTGATGCTACTGAAACGGTTCAGGTCCCACAGCACGACAGCGATCCGCTCATCCGGATGGTGACGAACCGCCTGCAGCGCCACGCCGAGCCGGTCGGTCAGGTGTGCCCGATTCGGAAGACCGGTCAATGCGTCGTAGTATGCCAGGTAGGAGATGAGGTTTTGTTTGCCGATGTATTCCAGCGCAAACGACACATCATTGGCCAGCTCTTCCAGCAGTGCGCGTTCCTCATCAATGAAAAACGCACGCTCATGGGCGTAGAGGACCATGACGCCAACCACCTTTTCCCCAACCACCAAAGGGAGTGCAACCAAGGACTGGTAACCACGCCGCAGCGCCTCCTCACGTCGCCTGCCCACCGGTTGATGCGCGATCAGGTCATCAATGAAACAGGGTTGCCCAGTGCGCAGGGCCTCTCCCACCGCGCCCTGTCCGGCCGCGACGTCGTGTCGGAACGAGAGCCTGTCCGCACCGATTGCGTCATCCACGCCCGCCCATGCCACCGGAATCACCTCCCCGGTTGCCTGATCCACATCACCGATCCAAGCGATTCCGAACTGACCCTCGTTGACGGAGATGCGACAGGCTTCCTTGAACAACTGCGCGCGATCGTGAATGCGCACGATTGCCGAATTGATACCGCTCAGCACTGCATAAACGCGCGTGAGCCGCAGAATTCTTCTATGTTGGGTAGTGCGTTCAAAAAACTGGCCTATCTGGGTGCCCAGCGTCACCAGGGTGTCGGCCAAGCGCACATCCAGTTCAAGGTGGTCGCGACTGAACACGTCGAGCACGCCGATCACCGCACCGCCGACCACGATCGGGACCGCACCACCGGAGGCAAGGTCTGCATCGCGTGCGGCTTGTCCCCTCACGAAACCCGTGCTTGCCTCAAGATCCTGGGACCAGTGCGGTGATCCGCTTGCCCAGGCTGTGCCCGGGAAGCCCATGCCCGGAGCCAGTGTCATGGCTCGCGACTGTGCGACAAAATCGCCGCACTGCTCGTCCGATTCGCAGTGAACGTCGACGCACTTGAGTACGTGATCCCGAAGATCGACGGACCACAAGGTGGCAGCCGAAAACCCGAGCTCGATGCATATCGCCCTGAGGATCCGCGGTGCGGCGTCTTCAAGGCGGGTGGCCTGGTTGAGTATCCTGGCGACCTCACACTGGGCAGCAAGGCTTTGCCGGGCGCGCTCGCGCTCAATGATTCCGGCCTGGAGTTCGTCGGCATATTGCTGCATTCTCGTGAACAGGCACCCGTTCTCGTACATGCGCCCGGTCTGCGCGCCGAGGATCTTGATCAGTTCGACATCCGCCTGAGCGAATCCGCCACGGTCTTGTGAATTGCTGAGCACCACCCAGCCATACCGGGCAGATGGCGACTTGACCGATGCCGCAAGCAATTCGCGCAGTGCGGGGTAGCCGGCCGGAAGACCGCTGTCAAAGTCCTGCCCTTGGGCAACACGCGTCTTGAGCACCTGATCATCGCGATAGACCCGACCGAGCTCCCCGTGATCCACGCTCACCGGGTCGATGGCCGCCAGGACGTCCGGGTCGATTCCGCTGTGACTGATATGGACCGGCATGTCATGGGACTGCTGCACGGCAATCGTGCAGTATTCCGCACCCGTCAATGCCCGCGCACCACTGCATGCATGTGCCAGCAAACGCGTCCTGTCGTGCTCGGACGCCAGTTGTAGGTTAAGCTCGACCAGCGCGGCCAGGCGGTCGTGGGCGATCTGCAACTCGTCGACCTTCTCGGACAGTTTGCTGCTGACGAGGTGGAGGTGCTGGCGGTCGAAATCACGGCCCGGCAACGGCGCTTGCGGTGCCTCTTGCGGCCCTTCTTCAATGATCGCCGTGACGACGCGAATCAGTTCCTGAGGGTCGATTGGTTTGATCAATACTTTGCTCACACCACAGACGTCGGCCAGTTGCCGTGCCTCCGGTTCGAGGAAATGCGCCGTGCAGAAAATGACCGGGATGTGTGCGACGTTGGCCTCCGTACGCAGGCGGCGCACGAATTCGAAACCATCGACGTCCGGCATCAGAATGTCGCAAATGATCAGATCCGGTCGCTCGTCGCGCACCACCTGCAAGGCGGTCGCGCCATTGTCGGCTTCGGAAATGCAGTGACCCTGCGCGTGCAGGATGGTGGTGAGTAGCTCTCGGTTGACCGCGACGTCATCAACGACGGTAATCTTGGCCATGACTAGGTTCCATTGCGCGTCGCGCGAGGCAGGCGAGTGGCGAGTAGGGAGGGTGGAAGATGCTGTTCGAGGTCTCGCACGAAGCAGGTGGCATCGATGGGTTTGGAGAAATAATCGTCGAATCCGGCAGCCAGGACCTTTTCGCGGTCACCCAACATCGAGAAGGCGGTGACCGCAATCAGCGGAATGTCCTTCGTCCGAGGGTCACTCTTGACGGCCTCTGCGACCTCAAACCCGGTCTTTGCGGGCATTTGAAGGTCGCAGAGGATCAGGTCCGGGCGCTCACTGTGCGCGAGCGCCAGCGCGATCTCGCCATTCTCGGCGGGCAGGATATCGTAGCCGTGGGCGCGTAGCAGATAGGACATCAGCTCGAGGCTGGCGGGGTGGTCTTCGGCGATGAGGATTCGAGCGCTCATGGTGAAGCCTCCCACAGGCTGAGGACGAATCGGCTCCCCTGATCGGGAATGCTATGACAGTTCAGCTGGCCCCCGAGCAGTTCAGCCAGCTTGCGACTCAGGTGCAGACCGAGTCCGGTTCCTTCGACCCCTTTGTGCTTTGCGGCCTGCCCCTGCACGAATGCGCCGAACAACGCCGCCTGTTCGTCTTCGCTCATGCCTGGACCGGTGTCCTCGACGGCAAATTGGATCCCGCGCCGTGCGCCCGATTCATGGGCCAACAGTTCAAGGCGCACGTGGCCCGCAGCGGTAAACTTGATCGCATTGTTGGCCAGATTCAGCAAGATCTGGTTGAGTGCGCGCCGGTCGGTGTCAACAACCACGCGCCCGGGTGGCACATCAACGATCAACGCCAGTCCCTTTGCCAGGGCTTGGGGCTCAAGGGATGCGGCGACTTCATTCAGCAGAGTGCAGCAGTCCGTTGGTTCGCGGTTCAGTTCGATCTTGCCCGCCTCGATCTTGGCCAAGTGCAACAAGTCATTGATCAGGGAGAGTAAATGCATGGCGTTGCTGCGCACGATCTCCAGTTGATGGGTCTGTTCGTCGTTCAAATCACCCGGCAATTTCATCAGCAGCGTGCCGGTGAATCCGATCACCGCATTGAGTGGCGTGCGCAGTTCGTGGCTCATGCTGGCAAGAAAACGGTCCTTCGCCAGGTTGGCCTTTTCCAGTTCGATATTCTTCTCCCGCAGTGCCTGTTCAAAAAGCTTGCGTTCGCTCACATCACGAATGGCGCTCATCACCAGCGGCGTCTCTTCCGTTCTGATCGGACTCAGGCTGATCTCGACGGGAAACTCGGTCCCGTCCTTGCGCAAGCCGTAGAGTTCCAGGCCTGCCCCCATGGAGCGTGTGCGCGGCTGCGCGAAATAATGCGCGCGATGCCCTTTGTGCGCGGCGCGAAAACGCTCAGGGAGCAGTCGTTCCACGACTGTGGCGCGCATCTCACCGGGTCCGTAAGCGAACAGGCGCTCGGCTTGACTGTTGGCAATGAGGATGTGCCCGGTGGGATTGACGATGACGATGCCGTCTGGGGTCGACTCGAGCAGTTCGCGGAAACGGGCCTCGAGCGTCTTGCTGTCACGCTCGACCTTGAGCGAGGTCACGTCCTTCTCCGAGAACAGTAGCCGCTGTTCCGTTGGCGTCGTGGATGGATTCACCACCTTGCCGGTGATGTCCACGTAAATGAGGGTGCCGTCCTTTCTGCGCCTGAGCGTCTCGAAAGTGTCGTGACCGCGCAAGAGGGTATCCGCGATAAAACGACGCTGTTCGTCCCTGCGATCCTGAATCACCACCAGTTCGTCCATCGACGCGTCTACGGCTTCGGCGCCCGTATAACCGAACATGAACTCAGCCCCGTCACTCCAGCGGTGTACGGTGCCCTCACCGTCGAGCAACATCAACGCATCGCAGAGATCGGACATCCAGTGGCAATCGGGGGCGGCAGGCACAGCAGTCACTCCTCTATTCGGCCTCCCGCACCACAATTGTCAAAGATTTTGATCGATGGTGATCTCTTAGATGTGGTGCCGATTGGACACGCCCTCCAGTGACAGCATATTCAATAGGCTCCATTTGAGTATAACAGGCATCCCGGATTAAAACCGACTAAAATAGTCAGGTAAGGCGCTTGTAACGGCGCCATCGTCGGCTTGGTGACCCTTCGTGCCAGCTCTGCTGGTGGGCTGCGGGATCGGGCTGAACGGCAACTCCGCGGTTTACCGAGTGTTATTTCAGGTTCTCGATGATCTCGGCCGCTTCAAGGGAGTATCCGCTGAATCCAACCGACGAGGCGTCGTCGTGTGTGCGACGAGAAGAGCTTACCAGCGCGAGTTCAGAGTACACCGGCCG
>NZ_JAJNQN010000015.1 GCF_022227845.1 Ectothiorhodospira lacustris
CAGAGGCGCAATATCCGGTCGAGGGATGCCCCTTACCGCGGCCCGCCCAGACGCGTCAGCAGCGAGGTGAGCGCCTGGCCCCGATGACTGCGCCGGTTCTTTTCCTCGGCGCTGATCTGCGCCGCTGTCAGTCCCAACTCCGGCACCAGAAACACCGGGTCGTAGCCGTGTCCGCCATCTCCCGCCGGTCGCAGGGCCACGGCCCCCTCCCAGGTCCCTTCGCAGAGGATCGGCGAAGGATCCCGGGCATGGCGCAGAAAGGCGATGATGCAGCGAAAGCGGGCGGTGCGCCGACCTTCCGGAACCCCTTTCAGGGCTTCCAGCAGTTTGCTGTTGTTCTGCCCCGCTGCGGCGCCGGGGCCGGCGTAACGGGCCGAGTAGATCCCGGGTGCCCCGTCCAGGGCGTCCACCTCGATCCCCGAATCATCGGCCATGGCCGGCAGACCGGTCTGTTCGGCGGCATTGCGGGCCTTGAGGATGGCATTTTCCACAAAGCTCAGCCCGGTTTCCTCGGCTTCCCTGACCTGGAAATCGGACTGGGGCAGGACTTCATGGCCGCTGCCGGCCAGCAGATCCGCAAATTCCCTGACCTTGCCGGCATTGCCGGTGGCGAGCACGATTTTCATTCTTGGCTCCGAAACGCAATACGGTAGGCGTCGTCAGTCATCTTTCGCGGCCGGGGGCCGCTCCCACAGAGGCCCATGCCCGTGGGAGTCGGTCTGCCAGCCCCCATTAGGGTGAGCTCAGTTGCCCAACGCTACCTGCTGGGCCTGGATGATCTCGGCGATTCCCTTGCGGGCCAGGGCCAGCATGCTGTCCAGCTCTTCGCCCCGGAAGGCATGCCCTTCCGCCGTACCCTGAATTTCGATGAAGCCGCCGGCCTCGTTCATGACCACGTTCATGTCCGTCTCCGCATCGGAATCCTCCGGGTAGTCCAGGTCCAGCACCGGCACGCCCTTGTAGATACCCACGGAAACCGCCGCCACGCTGCCGAACATCGGGTCCCGCTTGATCTGCCGCCGGGCCTTGAGGCCGGCGATGGCGTCGCACAGGGCCACGTAGCCGCCGCTGATGGCGGCGGTGCGGGTGCCGCCGTCGGCCTGGATGACATCGCAGTCCACGGTGATCTGACGCTCGCCCAGCCCTTCCAGATTCACCGCCGCCCGCAGGCTGCGGCCGATCAGGCGCTGGATCTCCAGGGTGCGCCCACCCTGCTTGCCCCGAGCCGCCTCCCGGCCCATGCGCTCATGGGTCGCGCGGGGCAGCATGCCGTATTCGGCCGTCACCCAGCCCCGGCCCTTGCCCTTCAGGAACGGAGGCACCCGCTCATCAATGGTGGCGGTACAGATCACCCGGGTATCGCCGTACTCCACCAGCACGGACCCTTCCGCATGCCGGGTGAACCCGCGGGTGAAACGGATGGGGCGAAGCTGGTCCGGGGCACGGCCGCTGGGTCGCATGGGGGACTCCTGAATTGGGCAAATGGCCGGGGATTATACCCGTCCCGCTCATCCTGATGTAGGGCGGTCTGCGGTCTACCGGCTTGTTCCGAGTGGGGCAGCGAGCCGGGCCTTCGGTGCGGACGGACAGGTAGATCATTTATACTCTCCATAAGAAGCAGCTTTGCTTAGAATGTATCCAGGAGGGGTATGAGCGGCCCGGTCCTCCCGCGTATGCGGTCGGTGGCTGAAGGTTGCGTCCGTTAGATACAGCGGGTAAACCGATGGATGGTTGCTGACGACGTGTGCCGGGATGAGAGATGAGATGGTCTGGCCATTAAGAGGATCTGACACGACCGTAAGGCTGGCCATGCTCCGTTTTGAACCGCGCTCATGCATGGCGTCCATGCCTGCGCATGCCGCCGGCCCGCGTGGCGTGTCTGCAGGGTGGGGTGCCGGTTTGGCTGTCCTGATGGCCGGGGCATGTCTCCCTGTTGCCGCCGATGATCTGACCGCCCTGGAGCAGGACTATTTCATGGACCTTCCGGTGGCCCTTACGGCCACCCGCCTGCAGCAGCCCCTGATAGAAGCGCCCGCATCGGTCACCGTGATCGATCGCCAGTGGCTGGAAAGGAGCCAGGCACGCAACCTGGCGGAGGTGCTCAGAATGGTCCCGGGTTTTCTGGTGGGGAGAAATAACGGCAACCGCCCGATCGTCACTTATCATGGGCTGGGTGAGCAGTTCGTGCGCCAGTTGCAGGTTCTGGTGGACGGCCGATCCATCTATACCCCCACCAACGGCGGTGCCCAGTGGGGCAGCCTGGGGTTGAGTCCCGATGATATCGAGCGTATCGAGATCATCCGCGGGCCGAATTCCGCAGCCTACGGTTCCAACTCCTTTTTTGCCATCATCAACATCCTGACCCGTCATCCGGCCGAGACTCAGGGGCAGCGGGTGGTCACCCGCCTGGGCTCCCAGGGCATCCGGGATCTGCGGATACGCCATGGGGGCATCACCCCTCAGACCGCCTACCGGCTGACCTACCATCACCAGGAAGACGACGGCTTTCGCGGTAAGCGGGATCAGCGCCGGCTGGATACGGTAGATGCGCGCATCGACTGGACGCTTTTGCCGGGCATCACCCTGATCAGCCATCTCGGGGCCTCTCAGGCGCAGAAGGGGTCCGAGGGGGTCGTCAGCCGCATAAATCCCCCTCGCACTTTCGAGCGGCAGATGGAACACGTGCATCTTGAACTCCACGACAGCCGTGACACCGATGCCACCTATCGGCTGCAGTACTACTATCAGCACAGCGATCTGACCGATGAATACATTGCTCTGGACGTGCAGGACAATCCCTTCGCCACCAATCGTAATTCCCGCTCCCGGCGCCACGACGTGGAACTGGAGTCCCATCTGAGGGCTTCTCATGCCACCCGCTTGGTCTGGGGTGTGGGTGCGCGTCTGGACAGTTCCGAATCACCCTATTTCTTCGATGCCCCGGGTTGGGTGAGTAATCGGATTTACCGTGCATTCGGCAATCTGGAGTGGTCGCCCGATCCTCGCTGGCTGGTGAACCTGGGCGGCATGTACGAGCACAACGACATCACCGGTGATGACCTGATGCCTCGGGCGGCCCTGGTCTACATGCCCGACGAGTCCCACAGCTTCCGGCTGGTGGCCTCCAGGGCGATCCGCACCCCCAGTCTGGTGGAAGAAAAGGTGCGTACCGCCGACGGTGCCATCGCCTCCGCCGGCGGCCTGGCACCCGAGGTGATCCGTTCTCTGGAGCTGGGGTATCAAGGTCAGTGGGCCGATGGCCGCCTGGTCACCGACATCAAGTTGTTCCGGAACCGGCTGCATGACCTGATCCAGGTCCCCTACAAGGTGCTGCACGGCATCGAGCCGGAGGGAGAATTCGTCAATGCCGGCGGCATGATCCTGCAGGGTGTCGAGACCCAGGTGGCTTATCGCCCGGGCTCCCGGGTGTGGCTGCATGGGGGGCTGTCCCTGCTGTCCAGTCGTAGCAGCGATCGTGAAGCCCGCCTGCAGGTCGAGTCGGTGCCGGCCCACATCGTCAACCTGGCCCTGTCGTTCGCCCCGACCGAACCCTGGCTCCTGACCGCCGAGTATTACCACTACGGTTCGTTGCGGTGGAACGATGACCCGACCGGTCCCGCCATCGACGCCAGCGACGGTTTCCTGGACCTGCACCTGCGTCGTGATCTGGGGGGGCGGGTGCAGGCGGCCCTATCTCTGACCGATGTCCTGGCACGGGGGTACGATACGCGCCCGCAAGGTTCGTTGATCAAGCCGAACCGCCGCAGTGCCGAGGCCTATGTCAGTCTCCGGGTGGATTTCTGACTTCATCACATGTGTAAGCCGGGCCACCATGCGCCGAGCGCAGATGGATCGCTTGCCGGGGCCTCGAACCCGGAGCCGGGTATGGATGCGCTACAATCAACGCCACATTCGAGACCGCAAGGACACCCCATGATCCGCAGCATGACCGGATTCGCACGATGTGAATCTTCCGGCGATATCGGCACCCTGGCCTGGGAGCTGCGCAGCGTCAACCACCGCTACCTGGACGTGAGCACGCGTCTGCCCGATGAGTTGCGCGCCCTGGAGGGTCCGGTACGTGAGCGGGTCAACGCCCGCCTGGGTCGGGGCAAGGTGGAGTGCAATCTGCGCTTTCGCAAGGCGGACACCACCGACAGCACCCTGGAGATCAACGACGACCTGGCCAAGGAACTCATCACCAAGGTGGTCAAGGTGGAGCACTGGATGATGAACGCCGCCCGCATGAGTGCCATGGAGATCCTGCGCTGGCCCGGCGTGGTACGCCAGTCCGAGCCCGACCTGCAGCCGGTGCATACCTCCGCCCTGAACCTCCTGGATGAGGCCCTGGATGCCCTGATCGAGCACCGCGCCCGTGAAGGTGCCCATATTCACAGTCTGCTGGAAAGCCGCTGCCGGGCTATCACCGAACAGGTGGCCCAGGTACGCGCCCGTCGCCCGGAGGTGGTGACGGCCCTGAGGGAACGCCTGCGTACCCGCATCAGTGAGCTGGGGGTGGATCTGGAGCCCGGACGGCTGGAGCAGGAACTGGCCCTCCAGGCTCAGAAGCTGGACGTGGCCGAGGAGCTGGACCGTCTGGACGGCCATGTAAAGGAAGTACTGGCCTGTCTGCAGCGGGATGAACCGGTGGGGCGACGGCTGGATTTCCTCATGCAGGAGTTCAACCGGGAGGCCAATACCCTGGGTTCCAAGGCCAACGACATGGAAACCACCCAGGCCTCGGTAGAGCTGAAGGTGCAGATCGAACAGATGCGGGAGCAGATCCAGAACATCGAATGAGATCGTGCCGTTCTCCAGTCAACCCGGTGCCGACCCGCCATCCCCGTGCAGCATTTTCACTTCAACCTCAGCATCTCTCGCGACGACTACCTGCGCTACTACAGCGGCGCGGCCTCTGCGGTAGTGGCCATGTCCCGGGAGGGGAGAACGGTGCGTTTTCCGGCCTCTGCACTGCGTCCGTTCGTGCTGCATGATGGGGTTCATGGCCGCTTTCGGCTCACGGTTGACGACCAGTTCAAACTTCTGTCACTGGAACGTCTCTGAGAGGCCGCTTCCCCTTGAAATCCTCCACGGCGAACCTATATCTGCTCACGAAAGGGGCTCACAGCCCAAACCGACGAGCCGTGAACAGGAGGACGTTATCATGTTGACCCGTTATGAACCCTGGAGTCTTCTGAATCAGTTGTCCCGTGAGCTTGATCGCCTGCACGGGGGCGGTTACGGCGGCGAGGAGACCGCCGCCGCCGCCGATTGGGTGCCGGCCGTGGATATCCGGGAAGAAAAGGACGCCTATGTCCTGCATGCGGATGTCCCCGGCGTGGACCCCAAGGACATCCAAATCCACATGGAGAACAGCGTGCTCACCATCAGCGGCGAGCGCAAGGCCGAGACCAAGGAAGAGCGGGAGAACTACAAGCGTGTGGAGCGCATCCGCGGCAGCTTCTTCCGCCGTTTCAGCCTGCCGGATACCGCCGATGCGGAGCGTATCTCCGCCCGCAGCGTGAACGGTGTGCTGGAGGTCCGCATCCCCAAGCAGGAGAAGGTCCAGCCCCGTCGCATTTCCGTGGAAGGCTGATGTCCGTCGACGGTTTTTTCCCGTGACACCCACTTTGCGCCGCGTTCCCACGCGGCGCACTTGCTTTCGGAGTATCCTGACGGGCCATGGAATACAAAGACTATTACACGGTGCTCGGGGTGGAACGTACCGCCACCCAGGACGAGATCAAGAAGGTCTATCGTCGCCTTGCCCGCAAGTTTCACCCGGACGTAAGCAAGGAGCCCAATGCCGAGGAACGGTTCAAGGCGGTGAATGAGGCCTACGAGGTCCTGGGCGATCCGGAGAAGCGCAAAACCTACGATCAACTGGGTAGCCACTGGCGCCCGGGGCAGGATTTTCGCCCGCCGCCGGATTTTGACGCCTGGTTCGGGGGGAGGGGCGGTGGCCGTGCCGGTGGTTTTTCCGGTGACTTCCATGATGGCTTCACCCAGAGCGATTTTTCCGAATTCTTCGAGGCCTTGTTCGGTCGGCAGGGCGCCCAGCGAACCCGCGGCCACCGTACCCAGCGCGGCTTTACCGGCCGGGGCGAGGATAGGAGTGCCCGCATCCGTCTGGATCTGGAACGCGCCGTCAAAGGCGGCGCCGTCTCCGTGCGTGCCGGCGACCGGACCCTGCAGGTGAAGGTCCCGGCCGGTGTTACCGAGGGTCAGCGCATTCGCTTGACGGGGCAGGGCACCCCGGGCGCCGGCGGCGGACCGGCGGGTGATCTGTATCTGGAGGTCCATATCAAACCCCATCCCTACTTCCGTTTGGAAGGACGGGATGTCCATCTGGATCTGCCGATTACCCCCTGGGAAGCGGCCCTGGGGGCGACGGTGAGCGTGCCCACCCTGGAGGGGCGGGTGGATATGAAGATCCCCGCCGGCTCACAGTCCGGCCGCCGTTTGCGGCTCAAGGGGCGCGGTCTGCCGGGGGCCCCGCCGGGGGACCAGTACCTGGTGTTGCAGATCCACACGCCGCCCGCCGACGAGAAGGCCGCCCGATCCTTGTACGAACGCATGAGCAAGGAAATGCCTTTCGACCCCAGGGCGCACCTGAAGTCCTGAATGGCCCCGTGGCCGAAATTGCCGCGAAGGATGATGGGATGGCGATGGTCGGTATTGAACCCGAAGGCTTACCGACAGTCTCAATGGAGGCCCTGGCAGACCCTTTGTTTTCACTGCTGCGTAGGCCCCTTTGTCGTCACTCCCGCGTAGGCGGGAGCCCAGGATTTTCAGCCCGTGACTGGATTCCCGCATTCGCGGGAATGACGGGATGGAAACGTGCCAGGGAAGCGCGGGGCGTTCCTTTCAAGCAACTCAGTGTCTTGACGATTCGCCATGAGAACGAAACACCTTCATCCGTTGCACAAACCTCTCTTGTGGCCCCTCCTGCTGGTACTCCTGCTGGGCCTGAGCCTGCCGGCGGCCGCCCGTCTGCCGGTAGAAGTGGATGGCGAACCCCTGCCGTCCCTGGCCCCCATGCTGGAGCGGACCATCCCCGGTGTGGTGAACCTGGCCACCCGGGGCCGGGTGCAGGAACGGGTCAGCCCCCTGTTCGATGACCCCTTCTTCCGCCGTTTTTTCGACCTGCCTCAGGCCCCTCGGGAGCGTCAGACCCAGGGACTGGGCTCCGGCGTGATCCTGGACGCGGGCAGAGGCTTCATCCTCACCAATGACCACGTGATCCGGAATGCCGATGAAATCGTGGTTACGCTCCATGATGGCCGCCGCCTGGATGCAAAGGTGATCGGTACCGACCAGGCCACCGACCTGGCGGTGCTGCAGGTGGAGGCCGAGGGCCTCAAGGCACTCCCGGCTGCCGATTCCGATGCCCTGAAGGTGGGGGATTTCGTGGTGGCCATCGGCAACCCCTTCGGTCTGGGACAGACCGTGACCTCGGGCATCGTCAGCGCCCTGGGGCGGACCGGGCTGAGCGTGGAGGCCTATGAGGATTTCATCCAGACCGATGCCTCCATCAATCCCGGCAATTCCGGCGGCGCACTGGTGAACCTGCGGGGTGAACTGGTAGGGATCAACTCCGCCATCCTGACCCGCGGCGGCGGCAATATCGGTATCGGTTTCGCCATTCCGGTGAACATGGCCCTGCAGGTGATGGATCATCTGGTGGAGTATGGTGAGGTGCGGCGCGGGCGTCTGGGCGTGTCGGTGCAGGACCTTACTCCGGATCTGGCTCGGGCCTTCGGCATCGAGCAGACCCGTGGGGCGGTCATCGCCCGGGTGGAGCCGGCTTCGCCGGGGGCCCGGGCCGGGCTCAAGGAGGGCGATGTGGTCACCCGGGTGAACGGGCGTGCCGTTCGCAACGCCGCCGAGCTGCGCAACGCCATCGGGTTGCTGCGGGTGGGGGCCACCGTGGAACTGGAGGTGCTGCGAGACAAACGTTCCCGTGTGATCCGGGCTCAGGTGAGTGAGATCCAGGCCTCCAGCCTGGACGGTGGCCGCATCAGTCCCCGTCTGGAGGGGGCCGCCCTGGGGGCGATTCAGGAAGACTCACCTTTGTACGGTGCGGTGGAGGGCGTCTTGGTGGCTCGGGTGGCGCCGGGTTCGCCGGCCGCCCGTGCCGGCCTCAGGCCGGGTGACCTGATCCTTTCGGTGAACCGTCGCCCGGTCACCAGCCTGGAGGAAGTCAGGCAGGCCGCCGGTACCGGCGGACAACGACTACTGCTGAATCTGCGCCGCGATAGCAGCGCCTTCTTCCTGCTGCTGCAGTAGGCCTGACAACCGTTCCCCCTACATGCCGGGCGTGCTGCTCTTCACCCAGCGGTTCTGTCCGCTTTGCAGGCGCTCCTGTTTCCAGAAAGGAGCCCTGGACTTGAGGGCTTCCATGAGGAACCGGCAGGACTCGAAGGCCGCCTGACGATGGGCCGACCAGACAGCGGTGAGGACGATGGGGTCGCCGGGGTGTACCCGGCCCACCCGATGGGCGATCAGCACGTCTTCCAGTGGCCACTGTTCCCGGGCCTCCTGCTCGATGGCCTCCAGCTGACGCTCGGTCATGCCGGGATAGTGTTCCAGGGTCATGGCCTGGACGTCATCACCCTCATTGAAGTCGCGCATGGTCCCCACGAAGACGGCCGTGGCGCCGAACTGGCCCGCGGTCAGAGCCTGTTGGTGCCGGATCAGCGTACCCCAGGGGTCCAGGGCGTCGGCAAAGAGATGAACGGCCACGGCATCAGCCCCCCGTCACCGGCGGGAAGAAGGCCACTTCGTCACCCTCCTGCACGGGATGATCGGCCGCGGCATATTCCTGATTCACGGCGATCAGCGTCCCGGGGGGCAGGGGGCGTCCTTCCTGGGCGCGCCGCCAGACATCCAGGGCGCAGTGGACGCCCGCGGCATCCATCTCTTCCCGGGCGCGCCCCGCGGACTCTCGCAGGGAGGCAAAATAGCGAACAGTGACGGTCACGTAGCGAGATACTCCGGTTTTCAGCGAGGTCGATGTTTACCTGTGGGGGCGGGCCTGAGACCATGGGTGCCATCCCCGTCATAAGGATAGTCCAGCATGCCCGGATTGACCCACTTCAACGCGGCCGGCCACGCCCATATGGTGGATGTGGGCGGCAAGGACAGCACCCATCGGGTGGCCGTGGCCGAGGGACGCATCGTCATGTCCCCTGATACCCTGGTGCTGATCCGTGGCGGAGGCTATCGCAAGGGGGATGTCCTGGGCATCGCCCGGGTGGCCGGGATCATGGCCGGTAAGAAGACCGCCGAGCTGATCCCTCTGTGCCATCCCCTGGCCCTGACCCGGCTGGAGGTGGAACTGGACACCACGGATCAGCCGCCTGCGGTACATTGCCGGGTGACGGCGGAAACGCGAGGACCCACCGGGGTGGAGATGGAGGCCCTGACGGCGGTTCAGGTGGCTCTGCTCACCGTGTATGACATGTGCAAGGCCGTGGACCGGGGCATGGTGATGGAGGGTATCCGTCTGTTGCACAAGGCCGGTGGCCGGTCCGGTGACTGGCATCTCGATCCCGCCGGTTTGCAGGTGTAGTGCCGTCGTGATCATCCCGGTTGTCAGCGCTGCATCAGCCGTATGGAGTTGGCCAGCTGGCGCACCCGTCGCTTGATCTCCTCGCGGCAGCGACGGTATGCATCAAGATCCGGGCCGTTGTCTCCCTGCATCCGTGGGTCATCCAGGGGCCAGTTCTTGCTGATGAAACTGTCCCCCCGGGGCGCGGGCAGCCGGGTCGGGTCGGGGGTCAGGGTGACGATGAGATCGGCCCATTCCAGCACCGCCGCGTCCAGATCCCTGGGCCTCAGTGCCGAGGTGTCCGTGCCATCCTCCTCCAGTACCGCCAGGGTCCTGTCGTCCGGGTCGCCGGCGCGCATGCCCACGGAACGCACTTCGGCCAGATCGGCCAGGTATGCACGGGCACAGGCCTCCGCCATCAGGGTCCGGGCGGTATTGGTCGGACCCAGGAACAGGATATGAGGCTTGCGTCGCAGATTCGATGCGTTTGTCATGCAGGATCACCTGCAGGGGCGGGGGAACCCTGCGTCTCTTGATCGACCACGTTACACTGCAACAGTGGCAAGACCCAATACGTACTCCGACCCAAATGAGGTATGTACCCGATGAAATGGATCAAACGTGCCCTGATGGCCGTGGCGCTCGTGCTGGTGCTGTTCGTGGCCCTGCTGATCTTCCTGCTGGCCACCTTCGATCCCAACGCCTACAAGGATCGCATCAGCACCGCCGTCCAGGAACAGACCGGCCGGGAACTCACCATCAGCGGCGACATCGGGCTGTCCATCTTCCCGCGCCTGGCCCTGGCGTTAGGGGAAACCACCCTGGCCAACGGGGAAGGCTTCCCCGATGACCACTTCGCTCGCATCCGGGAAGTGGATGTGGCAGTCGCCATGCTGCCCCTGCTGCGTCGTGAACTCCAGGTGGAACGGGTGCGTCTGGAAGGGCTGGATCTGAATCTGGCACGGGATGCCCGGGGGCGCAGCAACTGGGACGATCTGCTGAAAGACGTGGACGCCCCGGAGGTGTCCGCAGAGACGCCGCCTTCGGAGTCGGATGCCCTCCCGTCGGCCCTGAGGGGGTTGGACATTGCCGGCATTGAGGTCATTGACGCCCGGGTACGCTGGCGTGACGCCCAGGCGGGTACCGATCTGGTGGTGGACCCCTTCAATCTGACCCTGGGCCGTCTGCGTCTGGGGCAGGAGACCCCGCTGGAACTTACCTTCCAGACCCGGCTGGGAGAGCCGGCCCTGACGGCGGTCACCGACCTGTCGGCCCTGTTGTATTTGGATGTGGCCAATCAACGCTATGGCCTGCGGCGCCTGACGGCAACATTGGATGCCCGCGGCGAGACCCTGCCGGCCCCCATCCTGGCACGCCTTGAAGGGGATCTGTGGGCGGACCTGCGCAACGACACGGCCACGCTGGAACGGTTGACCGTAACCGCCTTCGACACCCAGCTCACCGGCCTGATGAAGGTGGAGTCACTCACCGATGAACCCCGTGTGCACGGCGAGCTGCGCAGCGGTCGCATCAATCCCCGCCAATTGATGCAGGCCCTGGGCATGGAAGAACCCGAGACCGCCAATCCCGACGTACTCAAGAATGCCGCCCTGGACCTGGGCTTTGTGATGCAGGGGGAGCGTCTGGATCTGAGCCAGCTCATGGTCACCCTGGACGAGACCACCCTGACGGGGCGGGCCACCGTCAGTGGTTTTGCCACGCCCGCCATCAACCTGTCCCTGCAGGTGGATCGCATCAATCTGGATCATTACCTGCCGCCCGCCGAGGACAGACCCGCGCCCGGTGCGGGTCAGGTACCGGCTCCCCGGGACGGCTGGCCGGAGGAAACCATCGACCTGCCGCTGGCACTGTTGCGGCCGCTGAACCTCAGCGGCGATCTGGGCATCGGCCGACTGGTGGTCGGCAACCTGCACCTGTCCGACGTGGTGCTGGAGCTGCGTGCCCGGGACGGCCAGGTGGAGCTGCGTCCCTTCCGCGCCGCGCTGTATGACGGTCGGGTGGAAGGTGCTCTGGGGCTGGATGCCCGGGGGGAGATCCCCCGTTTCCAGGCCCGCAGCAATTTGCAAGGGGTGCGCATGGGCAATTTGCTCCAGGACCTCACCGGCGAGGCACCGATGGTCACCGGCACTGCCAACCTGCGGCTTGACCTGAACAGCCGCGGCGATTCGGTCAAGGCCCTGATCGCCGGCCTCAATGGCGATGGGGATCTGCGCTTTGCCGATGGTGCGGTGAAAGGGATCAATGTGGCCCAGATCATCCGCGACGCGGAAGGTCGGTTGCGGGGGCGTGCCGTCGAGCCGACCGACGAACCGGTGCAGACCGACTTCACCGAGCTGACCGGCAGTTTCAGGATCAACAACGGGGTGGTTGATAATCAGGACCTGCAGGCGTCCTCGCCGCTGTTGCGGGTGCGTGGGCGGGGCACCGTGGATCTGAACCGGGAGCGGCTGGACTACCGTCTGGATACCGGCCTGGTGGCCACCCTGGAGGGGCAGGGGGGGCGTTCCCTGGATGACCTGCGCAACGTGAATCTGCCCATCACCATCCGCGGCACGTTCAGCGAACCCCGTTTCGGTCTGGACCTGGCCGGCGTGGTCAGCGGACGGCTGGATCAGGAGCGGGAGCGGCTGGAGCAGCAGGTGCAGGAGCGGGTGGAAGAAAAGGTTCAGCCCTTGATCGACCAGCAGCGTGACCGGGTGCAGCAGGAAGCGGACCGTATCCGCGATCAGCTGGGCGACCGTCTACTGGATCGGCTCCGTTGAGCGCTGCACAGGACTTCGGCGCCCGTCTGCTGGACTGGTTTGACCGGCACGGGCGCCATGATCTGCCCTGGCAGCAGGAGATCAGCCCCTACCGGGTCTGGGTCTCCGAGATCATGCTGCAGCAGACTCAGGTGGTGACGGTGATTCCCTATTACCAGCGTTTCATGGGCCGTTTCCCGGATGTGGCGGCCCTGGCGCGGGCGCCCATCGACGAAGTGCTGCACCACTGGTCCGGCCTGGGTTATTACGCCCGGGCCCGCAATCTGCATCGGGCGGCACGGCAGGTGGTGGCGCAGCATCAGGGCCATTTTCCGGATACCCCCGAGGGCCTGGAGGCCCTGCCCGGTATTGGTCGTTCAACGGCCGCGGCCATCCTGTCCATTGCTTGCGGTCAGCGCCGGGCCATTTTGGACGGTAACGTCAAGCGGGTATTGGCCCGCCATCGCGGTGTGGAGGGCTGGCCCGGCACGACGGCGGTCTCCCGCCGGCTCTGGGCGCTGGCGGAGGCCCTGACGCCGTCAGCGCGGGTGGCCGACTACACCCAGGCCATCATGGACCTGGGGGCCACCGTCTGCACCCGCAGTCGGCCCGCCTGCGGGGGCTGTCCCGTACAGTCGGACTGTGTGGCTCATGCCACCGGTCGTCAGTCCCTCCTGCCTACGCCCCGCCCCCGGCGGGAGCAGCCCCGGCGCAGCACGGTGATGCTCATCATCCGTGGCCCCGAGGGGATCCTGCTGGAACAGCGGCCACCGACGGGCCTGTGGGGCGGGCTGTGGGGATTTCCGGAGGTGTCATCCGTTCAGGAGGCGGATCAGTGGTGCCTGCGTCATCTGGGCACGGAAGTACACGAGGAGCATCCACTGCAGCCCTTCGTGCATGTCTTCACCCATTTTCGGTTGCACATCGCCCCGTTGCGACTGTGGGTGAAAGACCCCGCGGCCAGTGTGATGGAAGCCCCTGGCCGGGTCTGGTATAAACCTGAAGCTCGTTCGGAGCTGGGGCTTGCCGCGCCGGTGGCCCGGCTTCTGGATCATATTGCGCATGAGGACGGAGAGATCAATGGCTCGCATGGTGAATTGCGTCTACCTGGGTAACGAGGCCGAGGGGCTGGATTTTGCGCCCTATCCCGGTGACCTGGGCAAGAAAATCTACGACAACGTCTCCAAGGAGGCGTGGCAGAAGTGGATCCGGCATCAGACCATGCTCATCAACGAGTACCGGTTGGCCACGGTTGATCCCAAGGCCCGCAAGTTCCTGGAAGAAGAGATGGAAAAATTCTTCTTCGGCGAGGGAGCCAGCATGCCGGAAGGCTACGTGGATCCCACCAAGTAGGAAAAAATCACGTGGGTTGGTTTCAGGGGGCTTGACGAAAGCGCCTGATGCCGCTTTAATACGCAACTTCGCCGCACCGCAGTTTGGTGCGGTGAAAAAGACAAAAAGGCCAGGTAGCTCAGTTGGTAGAGCAGGGGATTGAAAATCCCCGTGTCGGCGGTTCGATTCCGTCCCTGGCCACCATACAAAAACCCCGGCTGCTTGGCTGCCGGGGTTTTTTTTCGTCTGCGCCGCTACAAAAAGACGCTATGCTAGGGAACGACGGAGAACCTCCTGAGGATGTTCTGAACCCGTCATTGCCGTGTATGGGCAGGTGGTTCCCTGGTCTGAACAGGTCATTCCCGCGAATGCGGGAATCCAGTCACGAGTCGGAAAGGCCTGGGCTCCCGCCTTCGCGGGAGTGACGACGGGGAGCCTTCGCGGGGGTGATGACGAGACGCCCTTGCGGAGGTTACGACGAGACGCTCTTGCGGGGGTGATGACGAGACGTCCTCGCGGGAGTGACGGCAAGGGACTTTTTCAAAACTTCCCTAAAGGCCTGACGGGAGCAGAATGTTGTGGATTGGCCGCTTATGGAAAAAGCTGCAACCGGGGCAATGGCCGTTTTCCGGAACCTGCCGTTGCCGTTGCTCAGTGTGGATATCGACGGGACCATCCTTGAGGCCAACCCCTCGGCGCGTGATCGTCTGGCCCTGCCGGAAGATCGCAGTCAGTGGCCTGATCTGACCCATTTCCTGTTCTCTCTGAATGTTGCCGGGCTGGCGGATCTGATGGAGAGTTGCTGCACCCTGTCTCGTCCCCAGCAGCTCAGAGCACAATGCCGGGATGCCAATGGTCACAAGTTCGAGGTCCTTGTGCACCTGAATCGTCTGGATGCGGATTCGGATCGACACTTCCTGTGTGTGCTGACCGAGGTCAATGAGTCCCGGGATGAGTCCCCGGGTCTGCCCTCTCCCTGGGCGGATGGTCTGACGGAAAGCTCGCTGCGTTGGCGCTTTGCCCTGTTTGGTGCCGGTGACGGGGTCTGGGACTGGGACCTGGAGTCTAATGACGTGGTCTACTGTGCCCGTTTTCGGCAGATCATCGGGTTCTCGGATGCGGAACTGGACAAGAGCTTCGAACAGTGGGTGAGTCTGGTGCATCCGGATGACTTGAGGGGGTTTTCCGGCGCCCTGCAGGATCATTTGCAGGGGGACTCTTCCCACTATATGTGTGAATTTCGCATGCGCTGCAAGGATGGAGGGTGGAAGTGGGTGCTGGCGCGGGGCCGTGTTGCCCGCCGGGATGAGGGTGGCCGGCCCCTGCGCGTGGTGGGGACCCTTTCGGACATCGGCGCCCGCAAGAAACTGGAATCCGAATTGCGCCGCATGGCCACCACGGATTTTCTGACCGGGCTTTTCAATCGCCGTCACTTCATCGCCCGTATGACCGATGAACTGGCCCGCGTTCGGCGCCGACCGCATCAGCCCTCGACCTTACTGATGGTGGATCTGGATTACTTCAAGAACATCAATGATACCTATGGGCATTCCTCCGGTGATCTGGTGTTGCAGCACTTTGCCGATATCCTGCAAAGTTGCCTGCGCAGGATGGATCTGCCCGCCCGTACCGGCGGTGAAGAGTTTGCGATCCTGCTGCCGGGGACCACGGAGCAGGAGGCTCTGGTTCTGGCGGAACGCCTTCGCCGCAAGGTGAAATCCACCCCGGCCGTGACACCGGGGGCCATCATTGCGATGACCGTGAGCATTGGTATCACGCGGCTCAGCCCTGAAGACGGTAGTCCGGACGCGAGCTTGAGCCGGGCCGACGAGGCCCTTTACAAGGCCAAGCACAATGGCCGGAATCAGGTGGCTCTGGCCCCGTTCTGACCTGTTGATTATTTATCCCATGTGCGGGACGACAGGCCCTTTCCCGAAGGGGGAAACCATGCGCTGTGCCGAACCCGGATTGCTCGTACCCGCCTGGCCGGCACCGGCCGGTGTGCGTTCGATCTCGACGACCCGCGCCGGGGGCGTCAGCCGGCCCCCGTTTGACGACTTCAATCTGGGCCTGAATAACGGGGATGACCCGAAGGCCGTGATCCACAATCGCCGTCTGCTGAGGCAGCGCCTGGGTCTGCCCCGCGAGCCGTGCTGGCTTCATCAGGTGCATGGCATCCGCGTGGTGGAAACCAGTTGTTGCGGTGATCAGCCAGCGGCGGACGCGGTGGTTGCCTTTGCACCGGGGCCGCCCTGCGTGGTGATGACGGCGGACTGCCTGCCGGTATTGTTCTGTGACCACGCCGGCACCCGGGTGGGGGCGGCCCACGCCGGCTGGCGGGGGCTGGCCGGCGGGGTGCTGGAGGCCACGGTTGAGGCCCTGGGCTGCCCGCCCGGGGAACTGATGGCCTGGCTGGGGCCCTGCATCGGTCCCGGCGCCTTCGAGGTGGGAGACGAGGTGCGGGCCGCCTTTCTGCAGCAGGATCCGGGCGCCCATGACGCCTTTGCGCCGTCCTCGACAGGGCGCTGGCTGGCGGATCTGCGGATGCTGGCACGACGACGGTTGTCGGCCTGCGGCCTACGCAGCATTCAGGCGGAAACCGCCTGCACCTTCAGTGACGCGCGCCGTTTCTATTCCTTTCGCCGGGACGGGGAGACCGGGCGCATGGCCACGCTCATCTGGTTGGTGGACTGAGGGTTATCCCGGCCTCCGGGCGCAGGTATTGGTACTGCTCCATCACACGTATGATGTATTGACGGGTTTCGGCAAACGGTGGCACACCACCATGGCGCTCCACGGCACCCGGGCCGGCATTATAGGCGGCCAGAGCCAGGGTCACGTCATGGTCGAAGCGTTCCAGCATCCGCGCGAAATAGGTGACGCCGCCGCGGATGTTCTCGGCGGCATCAAAGGCATTGCTCACGCCCAGCTCCCGGGCGGTGCCCGGCATCAATTGCATCAGGCCCTCTGCGCCCACCCGGGAGACGGCGTGGCGATCGAAACAGGATTCCACCATGATGATGGCCCGAATCATCTCCTCGTCGACCCCATGATGGCGCGCGTAATGGCGGATGGTGAGCAGATGATCCAGGGCGCGCTGATTCATGATGGTGCGGGTCACGCCACGGCAGGCATGGGAGGCGGTGGGGCGGCCATAGCGCCCCACAAAGGTATAGTCCGGGCCCATGTCGCGCCGGTCCGTGAACAAAGGGGTGCCGTCCCGGTCCCTGTAGATGTAGATATCCGCGCCCAGACCGATGGGCAGGCAGAGGGCAAGCACTGATATTGTCAGTGCCGCCGGTTTGCCCCATCGTCGGAGGAAGCGATGCATTGTGTTTGGACCTCTCTGCGCAGATCATAATGGATAACCTAAAAACCGGCACCACGCATGTCTGGTCATTCATTCACCGATAATCGCCCGGTTTTTCCGGACGGCCTGCTCAGGGCGCTTGCCCGGCGGTCCGCCTGGCCCCGGGCGGAACTGGCGCAGCATCTGTCCATTGCGGAGTCCGAGGTTGAAGCGGGGTTGGATATCCTGGACTCCCTGGGCCTTGCATTGCTGAGGACGGAGGCCCGAGTGGGCCTTCGGGATCCGCTGGAGTTGCTGGATGAGGCGCGCATCAGGGCGGCCGGCACCGGCGGTGACCGCGGCCTGAAGCTACACGTCCTGGAACAGGTGGACTCCACCAATACCCGGTTGGCGCAGATGCGCCGCCAGGGGATGGCACCGCCGATGGCCTGTGTGGCCGATATCCAGTGGGCCGGGCGCGGACGTCGGGGACGGCAGTGGCTCATGCCGCCGGGCTCCGGGCTGCCCTTGTCCATCCTCTGGGATATCCACCACTGGCCTGTACCGGACCCCACCATCACCCTGGCGACGGGGGTGGTGGTCATCCGGGTGCTGGAAAGCCTGGGTGCCCGGGGGCTGAGCCTGAAATGGCCCAATGACATCCTGGTCCATGGCCGCAAGCTGGGGGGCATCCTGGTGGAAGGGCACGCCCAGGCAGGTTCTGGGGCCGGTTTGATCCTGGGTCTGGGACTGAATCTGCGTCTGCCCGAAGGCTTGCCCATCGATCAGCCCTATGGCGATCTACAGGGCGCCGGCCTGGATCCGGCTGTGTCCCGCAATGTCCTGGCCGCCAGGCTCTTGGAGGCCTTGACCGACATGCTTATCGCCTATCCCGACCCCGGCTTTGCCGCCTACCGGGCGCAGTGGTTGGCCCATGATGCCTGCGCCGGCCGGTCGGTGGTGGTCCGGGGAACCCGCACCCTGGAGGGTACAGGGTGCGGTGTGGATGCCGGTGGGCGGTTGCGGGTGCTGACCGCGGGGGGCATGGAGCTTGTGGAGGCGGGGGAGGTCAGCTTGCGGGCCGATCCATGAAACTGCTGCTGGACGGGGGTAACACCCGTGTCAAATGGAGCTGCTGGGAAGCGGGCGTGCCGGGAGCTTCCGGGGGGGTGGCCCACGGCGGGAGCGACTGGGCGGATCTTCCGCGCCGTCTTGATGCCGCCCTGGGATCGGTCACGCCCGAGGCGGTCTGGGTGGTGGAGGTGCTTGGGCATGATTTTCGGTGCGCCTGTCGTGAATTGTGCGAGGTTCGAGGCTGGCCTGTCCCGCGCTTCTTTTCATCGGATCCTGCCCTGCATGGGATTTACAGCGACTATCTTGAGCCGGCCCGGCTCGGGCTGGATCGCTACGCGGCCATGGCCGGTGCCAGGGCGCTGGGACATGAAACCGCCATCATCGTGGACTGCGGCACGGCGGTGACCCTGGACCTGCTGGTACCGGAAGGGCGACATCGGGGCGGCCTGATCCTGCCGGGGCTGGGACTTATGCGTCGCAGCCTGGGACGGGCACCGGGGGTGGCCGGCATGACCGAGGGGAAGGATGATTGCCACGTGGCGGTCTGTACGGCCGACGCGGTGGCCTCGGGGACGCTGCAAGGTCTGGCGGCCGCTATTGCGCATCTGAGTCGTGGACTGCTCAAGAACATGGGCGCTGACGGCGTTGCTCCGGCTCGATTGCTCACCGGTGGCGATGCCCGGCACCTTCAACCCCTGCTGGATGACGACTGGTCCGTGGAGCCGCACCTGGTATTTCGGGGGTTGGCCCACGTGGCGGATCGCGATTGATGCGGTGGCTGTTTCTGCTATTGCTGATGCTGAACCTGGCGTATCTGCTGTATGGACCGGCACGGCCTGCGTCGGAGCACGCTCTGGAGCCGGTGCCAATGCAGCAGCGCGCCGACATTCCCCTGCTTCGGTTGCTGAGTGAAGGCGTGCCTTCCACGGATGGGATATCGCAGGCAGGGAGGGCTGCCTGCGTCAGCCTGGGACCCTTCAGTACCCCCCGGGCGGCCGCTCCCTTGCAGGCCCTGCTATCGGGCGAAGGCTTGTTATACCGTGTGCGGCCCATGGTCGAGTCCATGCCCCTGTCCTACTGGGTGGTGCTTGAGCCCACTGACGGCCGAGCCGGGGCGCAGGCGGCCATGGCAATGCTGGCGGCCCGGGGGATGAATGATCATTTCATCATCACCGACGGTCCCCATCGGGATGGCCTGTCACTGGGGCTGTTCTCCGAGCACGCCAGGGCCTTGAGACGCCTGGAGCAGGTGCGCGGGATCGGGCTGGAGCCCGTCATTGAGACGCGCTACCGGGATGTGACCCTGTACTGGGTCGAGGTGGATGTCTCCTTGCAAATGCTTGGGGCGTTGCTTCCAGGGTTGCCCGAGGGCATTTTGCTGGTGGAGCGGACGTGTCGGTAAATTGCCTTGGGACCTTGCCTGAAAGCCGGTGAGGGATACCCAATCACTGCACGTGATGGTAGAGTTCACCTGTTGTCTTAACGTGGGCAAGGCCGGTATAGCTCAGCTGGTAGAGCAACTGACTTGTAATCAGTAGGTCCCGGGTTCGACTCCTGGTGCCGGCACCATCTTGGTATGATTTTTCCTTGCCCAAAGGTGCGGACCTTACATGGAGCTGCGGCCCACCCGTTGACCTTATGCCTCCCGTATGCTCCCCTTGTGCCTCCCGTCAGCCGTTCAAGCTGCTCGAATGGCCTGCTCCGGTTCGTCTGCCCCTTAGACACTGTCAAAAAAATCGACTATCCTCAGCCGTAGGGCTTGAAAAGTGTGAGCTGCGTCACATAGTATGTGTGACACACGTCATATAAGTCCGTGGCATGGTGTAAAGGACGGCAGGTATCGACATACCTACCGTCACTCCAGGATCAGGTTGATCACCGCGTGTCACCCAAGCAAGAGAGAGGTTTGGGTATGGGCAATCCAGCAGAAAATAGGGTGTTGGCTACCGTCGTCGACAGCGCAGAATATGAAGTTCAACCTCAACCCGGCGTTCGTAACACATCCCACAGTGGGCTGAGTTCGGCTACGGCGGGGATAAAGCGGCCGGTCAGGGTCAGGCACGGTCATATCAATATCCTCGGACGGGATATCTCCACCCCGGTCATTTTCCTGGCCTCCGCCGAGGCCCTGGTCTTCGGCCTGGCACTTCTGGCCGCCTGTTTCATCAAACTTCCGTTTCCACCGCCCCTCCCGGCCGTATTGGACATCATCTGGTCCCTGCAGATGCTGGCCTTTGTTGTGCTGGGCATGGTGGGTATGCTGAGTATGGGCCTTTACCGACGGGGATTCCGCGGTGGCGCCAACGCAGTGGTACTACGGATCCTGGGCGCCGCCCTGCTGTCGGTCGCCATGATGTCCATGCTCTTTTATGTCTTTCCGGACCTGTACTTTGGTCGTGGCATCATGGCCATCGCCATGGGCCTGGCCATTCCCGGCATATTGGTCACCCGTTTCGGCATTTTCCGGCTGCTGGCTCACGATGCCTTCAAGCGGCGGGTGCTGGTACTGGGGGCGGGGGAGTCTGCCCAACTGTTCAATCGCCTGCGGCGCAAGTCCGATCAGGTGGGTTTCATCCTCGTGGGGTTTGTGCCCAGACCCGGGGAAAAGACCAAGGTGGCCAGTGATTCCACGCTGAGGCTGGACACCCCGTTACCCGAGTTCGTGCGCAGTCATCACGTGGACGATCTTGTCATCGCCTATGATGATCCCCGCGGCGGCTTTCCGGCGGAGGAGTTGATGCATTGCAAGATGCAGGGTCTGCATGTGCTGGACATCGCCGACTTCTTCGAGCGGGAGGCGGGTTTGCTCAAGCTGGATATCTTGCGTCCCTCCAGCATGATCTTCGGACGGGGCTTTCGCCAGACCCTCTATCAGCAGTATGCCAAGCGCGCACTGGACGTGGTCACCAGTCTGGCCATGCTGGCCTTTGTCTGGCCCTTCATGCTGATCTGTGCCGTCGCCGTCATGATCGAGAGCAAGGGGCAGGGTTCGGTCGTCTTCCGCCAGGTGCGCACCGGGCAGCATGGCAAGCCCTTCACGCTGTTCAAGTTCCGCAGCATGATCATGGATGCTGAGAAGGACGGCGTGGCCCGCTGGGCCCAGAAATCCGATCCCCGGGTCACCCGCTTTGGTGCCTTCATGCGCAAGACACGACTGGATGAGTTGCCCCAACTCATCAACGTGCTGCGCGGCGACATGAGCTTCGTCGGTCCACGGCCCGAGCGCCCCGAGTTTGTGGAACAACTGGGCGGCAAACTCCCCTATTATCACCATCGCCACTGGGTCAAGCCGGGGCTCACCGGTTGGGCCCAGATCCATTACCCATACGGGGCCTCCGAGAAGGATGCCTTCGAGAAGCTCAAATACGATCTTTATTATGTGAAGAATCAGAGCATGTCCCTGGATCTGCTGACCATTGTCCAGACCGTGGAAGTCGTTCTCTGGGGCAGAGGCTCGCGCTGACAGCGGTCAGCCTTCACGCTCCCCCGCAGGCATCGTTCTCCCTCACCCCGACCCTCTCCCACGCGGGCGGGGAGGAGGGATGACCATGGAGGTTTCCCGTGTCCCTGGGCGTGACCGGATACGCCATCGCCGCCACCGGCTTTTTCGCTCTGCTGGCCGTGCTGCTGATCGGCTGGCAGCGCCGCCTGCAGGGCGCCTTGCTGATCCTGGCCGCCGCTGCCGGCATCCTCTGGGCGCTGACCCTGGCCGCCCAGGCCGCTTGGCCCGAACGCATCCCCCTGTTCCTTGCTTTCCCCGCCGAACTGCTCCGGGATGCGGCCTGGATCGGATTTCTCTGGGGGTTGCTCTGGCAGGCACGCCCCGGCACGCCCTCATCCCCGGCAGACGCCGCGAATACTGATCCGGGTCGTCCTCTCATCTTGCTGGGTGTGGCGGCATTGCTGCTGATCCTGGGGCTATCCATCTACCTGCTGCTCCATTCCATGCTGCCGGAGGCCTGGATGCGCGGGGATGTCCTCCTCGGCGGCAAGCTCTTGCTGACCCTCATTGCCCTGTTGCTGGTGGAACAGATCTACCGCAATACTTCCCGGGAGGGGCGGTGGGCGATCAAATATCTGTGTCTCGGTGTGGGAGGCATCTATCTGTTCGATTTTTACATGTACGCCGAGTCCCTGCTGTTTCGCAACGTGGATGCGGGTCTGTGGGAGGCGAGGGGATTCATCAACGCTTTGGTAGTGCCCCTGATCGCCGTGTCTGCCGCCCGCAATCCCCGGTGGTCCCTGGATGTCTATGTCTCTCGGGGCATGGTCTTCCACACAGCCACCCTGTTGGGGGCCGGTGTCTATCTACTGCTGATGGCGGCGGCAGGCTACTATCTGCGGGTCTTCGGCGGTGAATGGGGCAAGGTATTCCAAGTCGTATTCCTGTTTGCTGCCCTGGTGAGCCTGTTGGCGCTGGCTGCCTCCGGGCGCCTGCGCGCTCAGTTCAAGGTCTTTGTCAGCAAACACTTTTTTAACTACAAGTACGACTATCGGGAAGAGTGGCTGCGTTTCATCTCCACCCTGGCCGACGAGACCCGGCATGAGGCCCTGCCCACCCGGGTGATCCGCGCCCTGGCGGATATCGTCGACAGCCCCGGTGGGCAGCTGTGGATGCGCAGCGGCGGTCGGCATTTCACCCAGATGGCCCAGATCAACATGGCCGAGGCCGGCCACCATGCCGAGCCGATGGACGGCAGTCTGGCCTGCTATCTGCTGGACACGGGCTGGGTGCTGGACGTGGAGGAATGCCGGTCCGAACCCCACCGCCATCCCGATCTGCGGCTGCCGGACTGGATACGGCACAGTGAACGGATCTGGCTGCTGATTCCATTGAAACAAGGGCAGGAATTGCTGGGCTTCGTGGTGCTGCTGCCCCCCAGGGCCCACCGCACCATGAACTGGGAGGACCGGGACCTGCTCAAGACCGCCGGGCTTCAGGCCGCCAGCCATCTGGCCCAGATGCAGGCCCTGCAGGCCCTGTCCGAGGCCCGGCAGTTCGAGGCCTTCAACCGGCTGTCCGCCTATGTGGTGCATGACCTGAAGAACCTGATCGCCCAGCTGTCCCTGGTGGTCAGCAATGCCCGACGCCATGGCGACAATCCGGCCTTTCTCAAGGATGCCATCGGCACGGTGGAAAACGCCGTGGAGCGCATGAACAAGCTCATGCTGCAGTTGCGTACCGGAGATCCGGGGCGTGACATGGCGCCGGTGGATGTGGCACTTCTGGCCGCCCGCGCCGTGGCGCAGGCTCAGGGGCGTGCACCGATGCCGGAACTGGCTCACAATGGAGCGCCGATCCCGGTATTGGCTGACCCGGAGAGATTGCTGTCCGTGATGAATCATCTGATCCAGAATGCCCAGGAAGCCACGCCGCCCGAGGGCGAGGTGAGGCTCAATCTCCGGCGTGACAGCCGCCAGGCTTACCTGGAGATCCGCGACAGCGGCACCGGCATGACGGCCGAGTTCATCCGCGAACGCCTGTTCCGGCCCTTTGATACCACCAAGGGACTCACCGGCATGGGCATCGGCGCCTATGAAAGCCGTGAATTCGTTCGCGCCCTGGGGGGGGATCTGGAGGTGTGGAGCGAACCGGGCGTGGGGTCGCGATTCCGGATCAGTATTCCTTTGGCCCAGGAACAAGAAGAAGCCCCTCTCCCGCTCGCAGAAAAGCAACCAGACCACGGCCAGTGAGGCACCCAGACGTTGACCGGAAGCACTCAGCAAAATCCCGTACTTCTCCTGGTGGAGGACGACCCCGGCCTGCTCAGTCAGCTGCGCTGGTGTTTTGACGACTTCGAGGTCCTGACCGCTCAGAACCGGGAGGAGGCCATTGCCCAGTTGCGTCGCGGCGAACCCTCCGTGGTCACCCTGGACCTGGGTCTGCCGCCGGATCCGGGCGGTGCCACCGAAGGTCTTGCCACCTTGGAGCAGATCCTCTCCCTGGCCCCGGAGACCAAGGTGATCGTGGTCACCGGCAACAACGACCGCGACAACGCCGTCAAGGCCGTGGCCCTGGGGGCCTACGATTTCTACCAGAAGCCGGTGGACGCGGACATCCTCAATCTCATCGTCAGGCGTGCTCACCGCCTGTTCGAACTGGAAGCGGAAAACCGCCGCCTGTCGGCCCGCCAGGCCACCGAACCCCTGCCGGGCCTCATTGCCGCCAGCCCGGAGATGCTCAAGGTCTGCCGCACCGTGGAAAAGGTGGCGCCCACCGATGCTACTACCCTGCTGCTGGGCGACAGCGGCACCGGCAAGGAAGTGATTGCCCAGGCCCTCCATGGGCTGAGTCGCCGCAATAAAGGCCCCTTCGTGGCCATCAACTGCGCCGCCATCCCGGAAAACCTGCTGGAAAGCGAACTGTTCGGCTATGAAAAAGGCGCCTTCACCGGTGCCGTCAAGCAGACCCGGGGCAAGATCGAGTACGCCGACGGCGGCACCCTGTTCCTGGACGAAGTGGGCGACCTGCCCATGCCTCTGCAGGCCAAGCTGCTGCGGTTTTTGCAGGAGCGGGTCATCGAGCGCATCGGCGGCCGGGGAGAGATCCCCGTGGACGTACGGGTGGTCTGTGCCACCCACCAGGACCTTTCCACCCTCATTGCCGAGGACCGGTTCCGCGAGGACCTGTTCTACCGTATCAGTGAAATCACCATCCATATCCCGGCCCTGAAGGATCGTATCGGTGACGCCCACCTGCTGGCCCGTGTGCTGTTGGAACGATTTGCCGGCAAGCAGGGGCGTACCATGCGCGGTTTCTCACAGGATGCCCAGAGCGCCATCGAACGCCATGACTGGCCGGGCAACGTGCGGGAACTGGAAAATCGCATCAAGCGGGCGGTGATCATGGCCGAAGGCAACCAGGTGACGGCGGAGGATCTGGAACTGTCGGCCGACGGCGAAGACCCGCTCATGCTCAACCTGCGTCGGGTACGCGACGAGGCGGAAGGCAAGGCGGTGCGGCGGACATTGCAGATGGTGGGGGGCAATATCTCCCGGGCGGCTGAACTGCTGGGGGTGAGCCGGCCGACGCTATATGATTTGTTGAAGAAGCATGATTTAGGCAAAGAGGATGCCTGAATCCGGCGTGCCCTACGATGGCGCCGGCCTGGACGCCGGATCCCTCGGCGCCCTTGTGCCGGATGTGGTCGAGCCGGTGCTCTATAAGGTGCTCTACAAAAGTGACCTGATCTGTCTTTCGAAGCGCAGGCCGGTGTCATGTTCCGCTACGATCCTGGCCCACGTTTGGGCGTTTTCCGCATAGTCGGGCACCTCAAGCAGTTGACTCGCCAGTCTGGCGATTCCCTCGGGAGAGACCTGTCCGGCGCGCATCCGTGTCCCCGTGCCGGATTTTTCAACACACATCATGTTTAGGTACTGATCCATGTTGTCGGCAATCCCGAGGATCGGCACGCCGGCGGCTAGCGCCTGCTGGGTGGAAAGGCTACCGCCGTTACAGATCATCAGCGATGATCGGGCCGCGGCCTCAATGCCCGGCAGGAAATCGGCAGTCAGGGCGTTGTCGGGGAGGTCGTTCAGGGTGCGGCCGGAGGTGGCGGCAATGACGGTTACGGGCAGGGCGGCCAGACCCTGCAGGATGCGGGGCAGGATCCGCTGATCCCCGGAACTGCCCAGGGCGACGTAGACGATGGGGCGGTCCTCCGGCAGCGTGTCCCACCAGTCGGGTCTGGGACTGTCCGGCGACCAGAGTATCGGACCAAGCCACTGATGGTTGGCCGGTAGGGAAGTGGTCGGCACAAATGCCGGGATGTCCGCATAGAGTGTCAGGTCAGCGTCCGTGTAAGCCTTCTGCAGGCTGCCGCCCAGGCTGGGTAGCCCGTATTCCCTGCGGATGGTATTGAGCCCCTGGGCATGCAGGGCAAAGATCGTGGGCTGTAGCCTGGAGAAAAACCACTCGGACAGCCCGACCCCGAACACCCGGGTGATCGGATGTTCGGGTAGCGGAAATTTCAGGCGTGAGTAGGGGGACCAGTAGGCGTTGGTGATGGTGACGTAAGGCACCTTGCAAAGGCGCGCGCTGATGCCCAGGGAGATCCGGAAGTCTCCCACGACAAGGTCCGGTCGAGTGGATTCCAGTAGTTCAAGATCCGAGCGTACGTAGTCTCGCAGGGTAGGCTTGTCGTAAACCGCTTTGCCCTTGGCAAGGTTTTCCAGAAAATCCCTCGAAGGAATCGTCCGCAGGGGGCGCAGATCCCCGGGCAGGGCATCGAAAAGTTTCAGGTAGCGGTCATCACAGGCAAATATGATCTGGTAGCGGGCAGGATCCAGGCCACGGGCCATCACCATGGGGCGCACCACATGGGCCAGAGTGACGGATTCACCGACGAACAGGATGCGTTTCCTGTCCGCCTGGTGGTGTGCCGGCATTTTACTTTCCATCCCTGGACTGTGTGTTTTATCGGGATGGAAGATCGCGGTCATGAAGTAATTTTGTCGTGTCCGGAAGTCTTGAGCAATTTTGACAGGGGCAGGCGCAGGGACCGTGCCGCCGGATTGGGACCGTAGCCGACCCGGCCCATGAAGACTCCCTGGTGTACCGCGGTCTCGCCCGCCAGGGCCTGCAGATCCCGGGTCAGCCTGACGGCCCGCTCGATGGATTTGGGCACGCGGCTGAATTCTACCTGTTCATGCACATAGGATGCGAAGATCAGCGGCGTCATCTCCGGCTGGAATTGCAGGCCCAGTCGGGTTGCGGTCAGCCAGAAACGCTGCATGGCCCGGCCACCGGCAATGTAGTCGTCCATGGTGGTCAGCGGCTGTCTGGATACGATGATGAAATGCGCCCCGCAATTCAGGGCCGGGAGCAGGTCCATCTGCAGTCTTGGCAGCAGGGTGCCTCCCAGGTAGCGGTTGAGGAAATGAACCCGTTGCCAACTGGCCAGTGCCCAGCGCATCAGCTTCAACCCCAGGGGGTCCATGCCCAGGGCCTGATCGGGGATGCGCTCGGTGCTGTACTGCGCATTCCAGTCGATGATGCTGCTGTGGACCGGATAGGCCTCGGGGGTGGTCAGGCGGATCAGGGCGTTATCCCACAGCAGCCTGGCCATGCGGCGACGTTCTTTGGGCTCTTGCAGCCAGACTACGTCATGCTCCGGGCCCGCCGCCGCTTCCAGCGCGGCACGATGACGGGATGTAAGGGGGCGGCGCTGCATGGATCGGCGCTGGGTACTACGGGCCGCAATGAAGGGTGCCAGGGGATGGCTTCGTGCCGGGCTTTCGATCAGTTGCACGTCGAATGTGGGCCGGTTTTCAGGCGCATCCAGCCGTCGCTGGATGTCGCAACGAAATCCATGGGTAGCGGCGGCGATGTCCAGGGTTTCCAGCAATCCGCCCAGCGCGATCTGGCTGGCACGGCCCCGCAGGTCGTAGATCACATGGTCACGGGTGTCGTGGCCGTGAATGGTGAAGCGGGTGTCGTCGTGAATCTCGAAACGCCAGGGCTGGGTGTTGTCGCCGCTGGGGGCCCAGCGGGCCTGGGAGAGGATGGTAGCCAGCGGCTTGGGCAGTTCGGGTGTGGCTGCGTCCGTGGATGCCTGTGTCTGGGTTGACAGTAGACGCGCCACCTGTCGGTAGCCGAGTTTGCATTTCAGGGTCTGCAGGGGGCCTCGGTTGCCCCAGTGCAGGCGGCCCCGGCGATACCGCGGGCGGTAGGCATCGAATACATGATAGTAGGGAGCCGGATGAATCGGCCCCCTGTTCAGCAGGATCTTCACCGCCTCGGTTCCGGTGACGCCGGCGCAGAGCTGACAGGCCATGATGGTGGAGGGACCGCGTTTTTCAGCCAGATTCAGGCGTTGCGGGTCGACCAGATAATCACGATGGAAGCCTGACGGCGTGAGGCCCACCAGGAAGTTCACATATTGCTGTTCCACCGACAGCCCCGCCATGCGGAAATAATCCTCAAAACTCATGCCATCCGGGGTGAATATCAAATAGGCGGTACCCATGCCGATGGGGCCCGCGGTGATGGCGGGGATGCCCAGTTCGCGGCATCGGGCAAAGACTTGCGCACGTATCTGGGGAGCAAAAAAATCCAGCCCGTCCACGAACAGATCCACGCCCTCCAGAAAGGCATCGAGATTGTCCCCCTGTACACCCTCATTGAATACCTTCAGGTCCAGGGCCGGGTTGATGTCCTTGGCCATGTGCGCCAGCACTTCCGCCTTGGGGTGATCCAGGGTGCTTGTCATGGCCCCTGCCTGACGGTTGAAGTTGGCCTGCTCAAAGACATCCAGGTCGGCAATATGGAAGGCGCCGATGCCCAGTCTGGTCAGGGTGAGCAGGTGCGTACCGCCCACACCGCCCATGCCGGCGATGGCGATGCGCTTGCTTTTCAGCAGGATCTGTTCCGTTTCGGTGAGCCAGCCCAAGTTGCGTGAAAAGGCCGTCTGGTAATCGAAGTCCGATACGCTCATTCTGCTTCCCCAGGTGGTACTTAAGGCTGGTTTTTCATGTCAAGGCCCATGGGGTGGTCTCCTGCACGGATCATGGTGCCCAGTTCATCCTGGGCCAGATTGTCGCGCAAGGTTGCCTCCACCCGGTCGTACAGCTGTCGCATGTCCGAGTTGAAGCCCTGCACGATGCCTTCGGCCCGAATGTAGTAGGCCGTGCGGGTGCCGTGATAGTCAGTGGGTTCACCGATCTGCTCCAGAGGGATGCCCATGCGCATCAGGAGTTTCGCAAGCCAGTGCTCCACCATGATGAACATGTTGGGGCGGCCCACCAGCAAGGCAATGGCGGGGGAGGCGCAGATCATGGCCATGCTGACCAGGGGGTAGGTACGCATCTCCTCTTCGGAGGGCAGATCGAGCTTGTCGGGCAGGGCACCGATGCGGGTTTCGGCTTCCCTGGGGCGTCTGCGGAACTCGGGGTGTGCCGCCAAGCGGGAAATTTCACACAGCGTGTCCCTGGGCGTGCGGCGTGGGTGTCGGGGATTGCCGGGGGCCAGGCTGGCTTGGCAGTACTTTTCCAGCGGCATCATGCCATCGGGATCTTTCAGCGTGGGCAGGACGACCCGCACACAACCGGCGACGATCTCCTCGTCTGCCATCCGCTTTTCCTTGTTGTCGCCCTGGTAGATCGCCATGCAGTGGAGCGACTGGATATCGAAGCTGTCGCGCTCCAGGCCATCGGGGCAGTCATCGGGGTTTTCAAACCCGAATTCCTTCACGTAGACGTCATATCTTGCCCGTTGTACGGCTCGGAGTTGTTCCGGGGTGCGGGCGAAATCGAGGCGGAAATACTTGAAGAAGTGGTCAATGGCTAGCATGGGGCGGTTTCATAGGTAAGGCGTGAATGGGCAGGTTCGGTGCGGTGATCGACCCCTTCTGAAATCCTGCTACGTATCGAACGAGTATATACCCGCCCGGAAAGTTACGCCGTCTCCAGTATCCAGGTGGGCGTTTTTCCGGTCGATGCCCGTGCGATGGTTTGCGGTGTATCTGGGAGTGAGAGCAGCTCACGACCCTCTCCGACGGGGGAACCCCGGCGGAGGTCTAATAGATCATCCGGGAATTAGCCTCTTCCCTGGTAGCTTTTCCGATCTGTGATCTACGTTTGGCTTGCAAGGGGGTCATCTGACTACACTCAATGCGCCCTTAAATTACGCAAAGTTGACCAAAATGATCGAGAATGACTACGAAGTTGTCGTTGCCGACACGAGGGAGACGCGTCGTATTCACCACCGGATCCGGTATCAGGTGTATTGCCTGGAAACCGGGTTTGAAGACCCCGCGGCGCATCCGGATGGAGAGGAGAGGGACCTCTGGGATGAGCATTCGGTTCATTTCCTGGTTCGACATCTGCCTTCGGGGCAATGGATAGGTACCATGCGGCTTGTGCCCCGTTTGGCGGGTGGGTTACCTTTCCAGAGGCTTATGGGTGATCAAGGATGCGGTGATCTTGGCCGTATTGACGGACGGGCATGGGAAATCTCCCGTGTATGTGTGCCATCCCGATTCCGTCGCCAGCAACAGCCCGGGGAGTCGGCGACCCATAAATATAGCCGGCAGAGCGCAAACCATGCACACGAGGATGGCATTTCCTTGGGCAGATCAGGTCATGGCGGAAAAAGTCGTCCGCCTTACTTCTGGTCAGCTGGCCTGGATGGTGGAGAGTGCCTAGACTCAAGGGTATGGCGCGGAAGCATGGACGTTCGTGAATATCCTTTAAAAACAGTGATATGCTCGATAAATGATGAGGTTGGCATGGAAAAGGTGGATGGCGCTGCAGTCATCTGGGCAATGTTTAAGGCCGCCATCAGCTATTCGACTAGGAAAGACGCGGCTTCGCTGTATTTTCTCGTAAGGCCTGCACTTGCCCGTATCGTCCAGCGTGGCGGTTTTTCAATCCATCGGGTCGGAGGGCCTTGCCAGTATCGTGGGGTGCGTTTCGCATACCGGGCAAACTTGCAGGAGCCAGCCAATATGCTATGTTCCGGAGATAAGGCCAGTGTCGGCGGGGCAATGCCGGTGATGCAGGCTTCCTCGTGACTCGTGTACGCTTAAATGTGCGGCGCACCCTGTTTCCCTTTAGTTTGATCTGGCGGATTGAGTCTTTGGGGCGATCAAGTTGAAAATGCGGCTGTTCTGAGCCGCTCGGTATGTTAAAAATTGTGTAAGAATCATTTCTTTCAGCGATGTTATTCAATGGCCCATTTGAGTGGTCCGGTTGCTTAGGTTTTTGTTCAACTGAGGTGAGGCTCCATTTGGTGACTAAAAATCCTGCAAAGAGTGTTTCAAAGGGTGTTTTTTCTTCCACGTATGCACTAATTCTCACGGTCGCAGTTTTGCTGTCCGCCGTGGGGTGTGGCCAGGGAATTGATTCTGCACAAAACCATGTCAATCGTGGGATTGAGTTCGAAAAAACCTTTGACTGGAGATCGGCCTCGATCGAGTATCGAAACGCATTGCAGAAGGATCCAGGCCATGCGGAAGGACGCTACCGCTTGGCGACGACCATGATGAAAATGGGGGACTATGCCTCGGCTGAGGCAGAGTTCAGGCGCGCTCGGGATCTTGGATATGATCCGGATCAGATAAGGCTGCTACTGCTTGAAGTGCTTCTGGAGCAAGAGCGATTCGGTTTAATCATGGATGAAATCAGGAGCATCGAAGAAACGCCTGATCACCAGAAGCCCATGCTTGAAGCTTATCGTGGGTTGGCGCTTCTGGGTATTGGTAATATTGATGCGGGTGAACTTGCGCTTCGCCAGGCGCTGGAGATGGATGCCAGCCTTTCAAAGGCCCACCTCGGATTGAGTCTCGTTGAGTTGCGAGTGAATCGTGACGCTAACTCAGCACGAGAACGGATTAACAAGGCTATTGAAGCAGACCCCGGCACATCGCATGGTTGGCGAATGCTCGGCGAACTTGAACAAGTGTTGGGTCGCCATGAAGAAGCTGAACATGCTTTCAGCAAGGCCATTGAGATTCAAGGTAATGTGATTCTTAATCTGGCTAGGCGCGCACTTTCCCGGGTTCAACTGGGCAGGCTTGCAGATGCTCGTAGCGATCTGGACATTGTTGCATCAAGTGGACTGGCAGGTCATTATTTTGTGAGCTACGTTGATGGCTTGGTTTATTTTAACGAAGGTAGATATCAAGACGCTGTCAGATCTTTTGAGGCTAGCTACAATGCTTCACCATCCCATGTGCCTACCCGCATTTACCTGGCGACAACACGCATGCGTCTGGGGCAGATGGAGCAGGCGCGTCTGCATGCCCGATGGCTGTATGCGAATGTCCCGGATTTGCCTGTTGCAGGACACCTGCTGGGCGTGGTGCGTTACACGAGTGGTGAATACGAAGCGGCGCGAGATTTTCTGGAAGTACTACTTGCTCAAGCGCCTGATGATGTGGAAATTTTGAGCCTTTTGGGCCAGATAGCGCTTAAGGGCGAAGATCCTGAAAAAGCCGCGCAGTACTTTTCCCGTGCACTGGCGATCCGACCCGGATCCCATGAACTTCAGCGCATGCTGATGATTTCCAGGTTTGGGTCGACTGGTTTTCTTGATGACGAACTACCGACCCAGACTACAACAGGTGAAGAGCGGACATATTCTCACCAGTTCACGAGGGCGCTTCACTCATTTAACTCAAATGATTTCGAGGGGGCACTGCTGGCCGCGCAACAGCTTCACGAGAGATATCCCGATAGGGTTGACCCGGTCAATCTCATAGCAGCAGTTCATTTTGCACTTGGTGACTGGGATGCCGGAAAACTGCATTTGAGAAAGGTGCTTGAGTACAGACCGAATGACTTCAATACGTTGATGAATCTGGCTAGAGTTGAACTCTCTTCCGGTAATCTTGAGCAGGCTAGGGTTTTGCTCTCGGATCTGGGGGTACGTCATCCGGGTGATGAAAATCTGACCCTTTTGAGATACCGATTAGAGGAAGAGGCGGGCGGCACCAATGCTATTTTGGTGCTGGAGGATGCGCTGAAAAGTAATCCTCAGGCTGGGATGGTGAGATCACGACTTGCAAATCACCATCTGGAAGCTGGAAATCTTAGGGAGGCACTGGCGCTCACCGATGATGTCGATCGAAGCGCGCTGGTAAATTACCCGGTGCTGCTCGAAATACAAGGGAAAGCAGAAATGCAGCTGGGAAATATTGATGAGGCAATCCAGAGCTTCGGTGAATGGGTTGCAATTGCGCCCAGCTCGCCAGAGGCGAGATTATTTTATGCGGATAGCCTGGCAAGATCGGGTCGCCTAGATGAGTCTCAGGCGATCATAGCAGAAGCACTTGAATTGGCCCCGCTTCATCTGGGAATTCGTATTGCACATATCAAGATGCTTGCGGCCTCAGGAGAGGCAGCGCGTGCTGAAGCTGAACTTACCGCACTTCGTACGGATTTCGGTGATCACCCTGAGATAATGGGTGTCGAGGGTTGGTATGCCTTAGTTGTGAGGGATTTAAGCCGGGCTGAAACAGCCCTCCGGTCGGCCTTGAAGCAAAGCCCTAATGCTGAATTGGTAATGCTCTTGAGTAATGCGCTCTGGCTGAAAAATGATTATACGGATGCCATCTTTGTGATGCAGGAATGGGTGGACTCAAACCCCGCTGATATTGGCTTACTTATGCAGTTGGCAGGTGCATATGTGGCACTAGATAATGAGACTCAGGCGATCTCTGTGTATCAGCGTGTCTTGGTGCTGCAACCTAACGCGGTCCCGGTCTTGAACAACTTGGCGTGGCTGAACAAGGCTAGGGATCTGGGGCAGGCCAAGCATTATGCCGAAAGAGCAATCTCTCTCGCCCCTGATGATCCCTTCGTTTTAAGTACTGTGGGCATGATTAGACTTGAGGAGGGCGATGATGAAGCTTCTTATCGATACTTGCGTGAGGCTGTTGAACGTGCGCCCGATAATCTTGAAATTCGCCTGAATTTGAGCAAGGTACTTGTTGCAAGAAAATCATTTGACCAAGCGCGTGATTCCTTAGGCTCGATCATCGAGGAAGGGCAGGGAGGGGCGGTTGTTGAAGAGGCTAAGGCGTTGCTTGAGGCGTTGTAGTCGTGTGTGTTCTTATGTTTCAATGTAATCTCGGTATCACAAGTGATGCTTGTGGTCTACACTTTTTAAAATGGCCTAAAAATCCAGTTTTTCTATGGTATCAGCTGCTAGTGAAGGGGCGTCCCATTCTTGAATATGCTTTGAAAATTTCAGCGCGGAATTGCGTTGTTCGTTTGATTCCAAGGTATCTGAAATGGCCTGCAAGAGAATCTCTGGGCCGGATTTCTTCACTTGCTTGAGAGTAAGGTTTTGACCTAAGCCTAATTGATGGACTCGCTTGCCTCCATAGTTTTGCTCTGCATGGGTGGATACAACAACACATGGGAGTCCATGTGAGAGCGCTTGATAAAGCGTCCCGTTTCCTCCATGGCAGCAGACGAGATTGCAGTACGGAAGGAGCTTTTCTGTGTTCACATATTTCTCCAGATAAACTCCTCCCGGTAATGCATGTCTTTCATCCAGATCTGCGCCGCCCCCGGCAATGATGAATTGAATGCCGTCCCGGGTTAATGTTTCTAGTTTGTTGACAAGATCAATCAGTCCTTCGCTGCCAAGGCTCAAATAGACTACCGGTCGCTCAGGGTCCATCTGCTCGAGGCATGTGGGCGCGGGAAGCGTGTTTCTCCATGTGAGCGGCCCTATGAAATGGTAGTCTGCCGGTAATTTTTTTGCGGGATTGAATTGCGGAATGTCTGCCAGCAATGAAAGATGGCTGCCAGCCTCGTGTTCATATGCAAAAAGCGTGGATAAACCATAACGTTTTCGAATACGGTTCAGGCCTCCCATGACAATGCGGTCATATATGATTTTTTCGATGATGTTTTCCACTGCATCTGCCGTTTCCCAGAGAATCGAATTCTCCCTTCCGCTCCACTGCCTGTAACTAAAAAAAGGAATGCTCCTATAATTGCTCATGTGCGTGTTCAATATTGCTATGGAAGGAATGCCTGCTTTTTCAGCTGAAGTTCGTGCAGTAGGTCTGTTATCGATCAGCACCAGTTCAGGCTTGTACGCATGATATAGTGACCGTTCTGCATTCATGAAGCCTTCCAGTTCTTTTTCCTTGTAAAGCTCCCAAAGCCTCTGTGTGCGTACGGCTTGTACAATCCGCTCAGCGGAAATATAGGGGAGTTCTTTGAACTCGAATCCATCTCTTTCGACCAGTTGCAGATATTTGCCCTGTCCGGCGAAGAGGATTTCATGTCCGCGTTTCTGAAGAATCTTTGCAACCTCCAGTAGCCTGGAAACATGGGCAAGGGCATGGGCATTGGGCAGGGCCAGTATTTTCATTGGTGTACTTACTCGATGGCAAGGAAGGATTTTGATCTCAAAACTGGGCGTAGTACGCAGCCATTGCGCTACCTTGCTTTAATATGATGCGTTCGTCAACAGGATGCTTCCAGAATATGTCGGTTCGGTGGGTTTGTATGGCTGATATAAAGTGAGTGGCCTGTGTCAATGATTAAGGGTGGTTTATGAGACCTATCACTATTAAACAGATTGCGGTTTTTCTCGTGCTTTTCGGGCTGGCAGTATGCCTTGGGAGTTTAACGGTGTGGATGATGCTCGGGAGTATGCCGCTGGGGGATTTTCGAGGTGTCATACTCATAATTTCTGGTGTTGTATTCATTTATCTATGGTCGTTTTTGATCTATAGAATATTTCTTTGGCGCGTACCTCTTGGTGTTGGGAAGATCCTGCCCGGCTCTAGGGAGGAGTTCTCTGCTCAAGTTAATATTCTGTTCTATCTTGTCTTGTTTAATTCGCTTATTAGAACCCATTTCATTCCTGTGCCCGTGATGCGACTTGTATATCAGGCCCTAGGGACCCGAATGGGGAAAAATAGTTACAGCGCGGGAGTGATTCTTGATCCCCCGCTTACCGAGATCGGTTCAGATACTATCATCGGTCATGGTGCGGTGCTCTTCAGTCATGCGATCGAAGGCGACAGATTCGAATTAGCTTCAATTCGGCTCGGCAATAATGTGACCATCGGTGCGACCGCGGTGATTATGTCAGGTGTGAATGTCGGTGACCGTGCGATAGTGTCGGCGGGTTCCGTCGTGCTTAAGCACACTCAGATCGGGCCCGGTGAAATATGGGGTGGTGTTCCAGCTAGAAGACTCCGTTAGGCGGACCCTTTGTGCATCGGGTAGCGAGGCGACGTTACCGCCGCCCCGCTACCCGACCCCTTTGTGCCCGGTTCGGTAAGTTCCACCCCGTGGAATGCGTGCTTGGTTGGCTGTGTCGGAAGAATTTACGAATTCAGTTGCCCAATCAAGGCATGGCGGTGGTTTTTTTCTTTATATTTCTGATTTTTATAAATTTTTTATTTCTGGCTCGGAATGTGCTTCAGTTTTATCCCAAGAGTGTTTTGCTTGGAGAACCGGCTTAACCTCAATTGCTCAGATTGTTGCTGAGTGGTCTGACTCGAATCACTTGTTAGGAGATTGACAATGACTGTTAAACGATCGGCCTTGGCCACCGCAATCGCAGGGTGCTTGGTGGTGGGTGTGTCTTCCCCTGTAGCCGCTGCTGTCTATGCCGGCTCCAAGCTGGATATTTCGGATTTTCGAATTGTAATTACCGCGCCGCCCCAGGACGTCATTATTGGAGATAACTATACGTTTTCGACCAATGCTGACGCCACTTTGAATGGCGCTACCATTGGTGATTTCAACCAGTGTGTAGGCGGTACCTGCGGCGTTGCCAATCCTGTTATCACCTCTGTGGCAAGTGTGCCTGGTGCGCAGCGCTTGGCAGGAGACTTTACTATCTTTGGGCCTGGGCTCGGCAATAGTTACTCGACCGCAGCTTCGGAAATCACTACTTCGGAGTTAACTTCTGCGGGAGCGGATCCCAGCCGTGTGCAGCAGATTTCCGAAGTGAGTGTGGTCGGGACGGGTGCGGGTGCGGCAGATACTTCTGTTGACTCCGAAACCAAGCTGGAGTTCAACTTTACCATCGGTCAAACAGCGGATTTGTTACTGAACTTTACCGCCTACTCATTCATGCGGACTTTTATTGATACCCTGGATGCGCTGAGTTTTAATGCTCAGGTGCGTCAAGCTTTTACCCTTGGTCTTGAAGGTGACGGCCTTATGGAAGGTTTGTCGTGGACCCCCACGGGCGCTAACTTTGTGGCAGGATGTTTCCCGGGCGATGTTCCTGCCGGAGTTTCATGCACGGCCCTCGACGGTTTCAATCTTAACTCTTCCTTTGGCTTGCCTGCCGGCGTGCCGCCGCTGGACACCGAGAGAGAGCGGACGGGTGACTTTGCCTTATCCATACTTGGACTCGGTGCTGGGAATTATACCTTGACCATTGGGGCAACCACTTTTGCCTCCGTCCGCCAGGAAGTGCCTGAGCCGGGTGTTTTGGCATTGTTTGGCCTTGGGCTTGCCTTCCTTGGTTTTGCCGCTAATCGCAGACGGTTCTCATGATGTAAGTCGGGTAGATGCTTGATGGAGTTTCAAGGGACTCAGGGATGAGTCCCTTTTTATTTTTAGAGGTTGGTTTATGTCTCAGGAAATATTTGAGCTTGATGGTGCGAACAAGAAGTCCGACTCTACGATGGATGTTTATTTGAGTTAATAAATTCATTCGTGATTCGGCGCAATGCCAACGCTCTTGCGTCGTTAGGTGCTAAGCGACTGCCATGGTCTAAATAGCGTCTGAGACGCATCATATAACCTTCATCCCAGCCTATTTTATTTTTCATGTAAAGCAAAAGTGCTTGAGCCTCACACAAGTGGAAAGTACTTGACTCCGGTGCCAGTCGTGCCCCTCTTTCGAAAATTCGAATGGCCGATTCATAATCGCTCTTCATCATGGCATGACGGCCAGCGTTATATAGTTCACGCAGCGTGGAATCCTTCCCCACCTTCTCAAGGTCAGGATTTTTCCCAAGCTGGGAAGCTCCTGCAAGAGCGCCTTGCTTCAGTAATTGCAGAATCAGGCTTGGATTGAGGCTCCTGCCATCCTGGATGATGGGAAGGGCTGGGACTTCACTCAGGGCGTCCTCCTTTTTGGCGGGTCGCACCACGAGGCTATACATGACGGGGATGACAAAAAGAGTCAGGATGGTTGATACCATAAGTCCCCAGACGATGGCGCTGGCAAGTGGCCCCCATATGAGCGATTTTCCACCTAAGCCGATGGCCAGCGCGAATAGACCCGCGATGGTTGTTGTAGAAGTGATGACGATGGGGATAAGGCGACGACGTGCCGCAAAGAATGCTGCATGCATGATCGACATGCCTCGTCTTTGCCGGTCGTTGGCGGCGGAAATGAGAACGATGGCATTATTCACGGCAATGCCCGCTAGAGCGACTACGCCATATAATGTAAATACACTGAGTGGATTTTGTGTGGCCAGTAATCCCAAAAGAACTCCTGTCAGTGCCATCGGTACCACGGCGATTACAATCAAGGGTTGTATGTAGCTACGAAACTGTGTGCCGAGGATGAGGTAGATCAGTAGTAATCCAAGCATAAAAAGCCAAGTGATCGCTTCTATGCTTTCTAGAATATCATCAAAGTCACCGGACAGATCCAGGTCGACATTTGGGTGGCGATCAGCGTAAAGATCGCGCCAGTCATTAATTATTCTTCGGTTGACACTGGCCACGTCCATGATTTTTTCATCTACGCTTGCTTCCACGGTAATGGTGCGGCGGAGGTTAAAGTGCCTGATATTGCCTTCCCCCCGAGTGATTTCATGGGTGACCAGCGCTCCCAGTAGGATGTTGCCTCCTTCCGGCAGGCTTACTGGGGTATGCAGAAAGCTATCTATATTTCTGAGGGCTTCGGGGGTGGCGCGCACGCGGACATTGAGTGTTTCTCCTCTATCCCGCATGCTCGCAACTACCTCGCCATCCGTGAATAGCCTTAGGTCGCGAACCACTTGTGCCGGATTGAGTCCTGCGCGCATTATTGCGTCCGGATTCAACTGCAATGAGAGCTCCATTTGTCCTGCGAATGCGTCGTCAGTAACGTCATAAGCCGCCGGGATATCACTTAATATGTTCATAACATGGTCGGCGGCTTCACGAAGTTCCGCCATGTCATTGCCGCGTACTTTGATGCTGACAGGCTTTCCTAGTGGCGGGGCGCCCGTAACCTGTCTTTCCAGGCCGATCGACGTGGGTCCAGGTATCTCGGCGGCAGATTTACGGGCAATCTCCATGACGGCATCTATGCTGCGCCCGTTCCTCCGCTGAGGATGTAGACTAACCATGATCTGACCGACGGAACCAGCATAGAAATCCTCTCGCATCGTGAACTGCACGCCGGCATAGCTGATGATTGAATTGAGTTCACCTGACAGGAACTTGTCGGAAATAGCCCCTTCAATTTTAAGTGTGGCTTGCAGTGTCCTCTCAATGGGCGTAGCCGAGGGCATGTTCACGTTGATATAGAATAGTCTAGCTGAATCAGTTGCAAAAAATTCCGTACGAATCAGGCCCGTGATCACGCTTGTAAGTGCAAGGAGCAGGAGTAGCGTAACTGAAGAAAGGGCTAGTTTTGGGTGCCGCAAGGCTTGAACGAGCAGCCTTGCATACCCTGTGCGTCCCCTGCGTATGATAGTTTGCCGTAACCGGCCGCTTCGGGTCATGGCATCCGGTTTGGGGCGCGAAGTAATGATATGGTTGGGAAGCATCCAGAACACTTCTAGGAGGCTGAGCAGCAGTGCAACAGCGACAACGATGGGGGCGACTCTCATGAAGTCGCCTAGTACTCCCGGTACCAGCATAAGGGGTAAAAAAGCGGCGATAGTAGTCAGTACGGCAGCTATTACGGGCGCCGCAACTTCATGAAGCGCGTCAAGAGCAGCTTGCAGTGGCGGCATCCCCGATTGAACTCGGTAATGAATCGCTTCAGCGACCACCACCGTGTCATCGACCAGCATGCCCAGTACAATCACCAGTCCGAGCAGGACGATGATATTCAAGGTTTGACCGATCAGGCCAAGGATCAGAAATGTTCCAGCCAGGGCGAAGACAACGCTCAGGCAGGTGGCAAAGGCAATTCGGGAGCCGAGGAGTAGCCATGTTGTAAACAGAACGAACAGTAATCCGAGCGCGGCATTACGCTCCATGGTGGCGATTGCCACGCGTGTTGCCAGTGTCTGGTCGTCCAGAAGTACCATTTCAACGCCGGTAGCCGTGCTTAACCGCTTGTTATAATCACGCAGGTAGCCGTTGATTTCCTCGAGTAACTCAATGGAGTTGACATCGTCTTTCTTAAATATCGTCAAGATGATTGCGGGCTGATTCTGAAATCTGGCTAAATGATCCGGATCTTCCTTGCCGCGAAGGACCTCTGCCACGCTCCTTAGCGGAATTTCACCATGGCGGGATATCAAGGGGAGATTGGCCAGGTATTCAGGGTCATTATCCGTCCCTCGAAGCCTGACAAGCCATTCCTGTTCGCCAAGACCAATGCGCCCGGCGGCGAGGTCGCGAAAATAGGCTTGGACGGTGTCGGCGATATCCGACGGTGTCAGCCCAAGGCCCATCATTGCGGAGGGTTCAAAGAGAACCTGAAGCTCCGGTTCCTGCAGGCCGATGGTATCAATACGGTCAATACCTGCGTGTCGTTCAAGGTCCTGCTGGATCAGCTGCGCCTGAAAGCGCAGGTTTTCGTCTTGCCCCTTGCCGACTACGGCGATCAGAGTGGTTGGAAAAGCGTTGGCGCTGGACGCTGTGGTGATGCGAGGGCGCCTTGCCTCCAGGGGCAGAATTGATTCCACATTCTGGACTTCACGGCGAATATCTCGCACACGTTCTTCAAAGACACGATCTCTGATGTTTTCGAAGCGAACCAAGACCAAGGAGATGTCCTGTCGACTGGTGCTGGAGATGAAGCGGATGTCGGAGACTCGTTCCAGCGCACCCTCTATGACATCCGTGATCTGTTGCTCGATGTCCGAGGCGGAAGCCCCTGGCATGAACGTCTGAATGCCGACCCAGTTCAGATTGACAGTGGGATCCTGTTGGCGAGGCAGGCCAAGATAGGAGACTAGGCCGAGAAGCAGGGCAACAAGAAAAACCGCATTGGCAAGGAAGTGGTTTTCCAAAAAACTGCGAAGCATGGCGCACTCCGGTCAGCGGGGTACGATGCGGACGGAATCTCCATCGCGCAACGCGAATCTGCCGTCAATGATCAATGGCGTATCAATAGGAAGATTGAGCGGTGGTGGCTGCCCCTCCCGGATTCCCTCAAGTGGGATGAACCGCGCTTCCCCGTCTGCAACGGAAAAGACACCTAGGCGATCATTCCTGCGCACCAGTAGGTCAGCTGGTGCATGAATTTGGTGTGAGACCCACTCAATTCGACCCACTTGACCGGGTCGCGCTCTGTGCTCGGTGAACCTAAAGCGTACCGTGACACTGCGCAGACGTTCGTCCACCATGGGCAGTTCGGCCCGGATATCGACTGGGTAAACCTCTCCGTCAGCTACAAACCTGATCGCACCGGATGACACAAGCGTCGGTAGATCCTGCTGCTGGATATTACCGCTGACCTCCAGTTCCTGCAGGTCGAGAATACGCGCGATGACTGTGCCTGCTTGGGCCAGCTCCCCGACGCTGCCTACCCGTTCAATGACCACTGCCGTAAAGGGGGCGCGAATTTCACACCGATTCACCCTGCGCTGGGCGGTGCGTTCTGCCGCCTGCAGTCGGGACACTTCGGCGCGGTTTCGTTTGGCCTGCGCATCACGCTCGTTGAGCACCTCTGCGGAGAGTGCCTGTGAACGCGCCAACTGCTGTGCCCTTTGAAGCTGGAAATCAGAAAATTCGGCATTAGCACGGGCGGCTTGGGATAAGGCCCTCGCCTGTTGAAGAGCGAGGGTATGTTCCTCGCAATCCAGGCGTGCCAAGACGGTGCCGGCATCGACCTCTTCACCGGCACGAACCGTGATCTCCTGAATAACGCCGTTGATCTCGGCGCTTACGCGGGTGTCGTTCAGGCTGACAGTGCTGGCAGGGGCGCTGTGCACAGGGAAAAAACCCACTTCTCCGAGGGTTTGGGTGGTGATGGGGCGGGAGAATTCGCTCGAAGCGTTGAGAAGGGGAGGTGTCAGCCAGAGGCACGTTAGCATAAACAGCAGTAATAACCGTGTTCTGCTTAACTTCATGCGCCCCGATAGTCGAATAATGAACATGGTATCCCGCGCCCTCTGATAAAGCTTGCTGGCAATGGTCAATCATACTCCATTACATCGAATCTGCGATTTTCCGGTGTCGGCAGCTGTTTTTAGGACTGGAGAGCGGTCTGTCGGTCATTTTGACGTCTGGTGGAGAATGTTGGCGCCAAACTTTCCCTCTCATAGAGGCGGGTTTTTTATGTTATTGTTTTTTATGGGCTTTATTTTTTTTGGCTGAAGTTTCCGGATTTCCCTCACGCTGCGAGCGCCAGTAGCCGCGAGATCAGGGTATTTTGTGGTGATTTTGACGAATCCGGGCAACGGATACCAAAATATAGTGGACCCCGATATCTAGACAGCAGTTTAAGCTCTGAGTGGGGGGCTGGAAACGGCGGTCCAAGCGCTCTGGAGATTGGTGGGGGCGGTGCCGAGACTACGGTGATCACCAACGGTGACGCGATCACTAATGTATGGATTACTCACGAGAATAATCCGATTTTCGAGACTTCCGGCCCCTTTCTGGAATCCGTCAATATACTCTCGACCTTGACTCTGACCCCGGATCCATTCGGTGGTGCAGCAACGACGCTCACGTTCCCCGTCACTTTTTACGAAACACCGAATGCGGCCAATCCGTGTGCCGATGGTACTGCAAACAATCAGGGTGTGAATGTAAATGGTTGCGCCGATATTTTCGTGATCGATCAGGATACCCTTGATGTCATGTTTGAATACGAAGGCTACTGGTATGGTTTGAGCTTCTTTGGCGGGATCCTTGCCGCTGGCATTGCACCAGAGTCCGATATTTCGGCAAGTGCCTTGGGGCTGACGCCGGGGCTGGATGTGCTGAGTGATGCGGCTTGCTCCAGTGTGGCGACGGCAACTGGCAATATTGTGCCTTCGGGTTGCCGTGGATGGTTGACGCCGGAGGAGCAGACCACCACTTTCCTGTTTGCCACCAGCATCCTCGCACTGGATCCGTCCCCTGTGCCCGAGCCGGCAACGATTGCTCTGATGGGGTTTGGGTTGGGCATGCTGGGCATGATGTATCGCAGAAGGGACAGATTCTCTGTCTGATGCTATTGTACGGGGTCTGTAATGGGCCCCGTTTTCAGAACTCACGCCAACCCATATTGCCTTAACTTCTTTCGCAACGTCCCCCGGTTCAACCCCAGATACTGCGCCGCCCGGCTCTGGTTGCCGTCGCAGTGCCTGAGCACGGAGGCCAGCAGGGGGCGCTCCACTTCTTCCATCACCAGTCGATAGACGTTGTCCGGCTCGTGGCCGTCCAGGTGGGCAAAATAGTCGTCCAGGGCCTGGTGCACGGCCTTGGCCAGGGTTTCGCTCTCTCCCTTGACCTCGTGATTCATGCGGCAATTTCCTCGCCTTGGGGGAGCGACTGGAAGTAGCGGGTGATCAGCTGTTGCTGAGTGGCACGATCCGGGGCGCGCAGGATGCGGGGGCGCCAATCGGCGGCGCCGGGGCGGCCGTCCAGGTACCAGCCGATGTGCTTGCGGGCGGTACGCACCCCCAGGCTTTCCCCGTAGAAATCGTACATCCGGCCCAGATGGGCCTGCAGCAGGTCATGGACCTGGGCCGGGGTGGGATCGGGCAGATGCTTGCCGTGGGTCAAGTGGTGCTGGATCTGCCGGAACAGCCAGGGACGGCCCTGGGCGCCGCGGCCGATCATGAGGGCGTCGGCGCCGGTGATCTCCAGTACCCGCCGGGCCTGCTCGGGGGTGCGGATGTCGCCGTTGGCGATGATGGGGATGTCCACCGCCTGCCTGACCCGGGTGATGGCCTGGTAGTCCACGGTCCCCTTGAAGCCGCAGGCGCGGGTGCGGCCGTGGACGGTGAGGGCCAGGATGCCGTGATCCCGGGCCAGACGGGCGATGTCGGGGGCATTGATGTGATCCCGGTCGACGCCGAGGCGGATCTTGAGGGTGACGGGCACCGGCACGGCGGCGACGACAGCCGCCAGGATGCGGGCCACCCGGGGCGGGTCGGCCAGCAGGGCGGCACCGGCGCTGCGGTTGACCACCTTGCGGGCGGGACAGCCCATGTTGATGTCGATGATCTGGGCGCCCAGCTCGACGGCGGCCCGGGCGGCCTCGGCCATCATGTCGGGGTCATAGCCGGCGATCTGGACGCTGCGGGGGCCGATCTCGCCCTCCTGGTCCAGGCGCAGGCGGGACTTGGTGGTCCCCCACAGGCTCATGTCCGAGTGGACCATTTCCGAGACCGCCAGACCGGCACCTTGCTGTCGGCACAATTGACGGAAGGGGCGGTCGGTGATGCCCGCCATGGGCGCGAGGATCAGTGGCGGGTCGACGGTGTAGGGTCCGATATGCATGGGTCTTGAAGGGCGTGATGCGTGGTTTGCGCCGGACCAACCATGATACCCAGTGGGGGGCAGGGTATAAAGCCCTTGTTCCCGGGCGGGGCAGGGATATGTTGTTCAGGGGGCGAGGAATCGGAATTCATAGGACACCGCCGCGGGTCCCGGATCCCCCACATCCAGGCGGATGTCCGCCGGTTGTGACGGCGGCATGAGTCCTTCCGGGGGGTGGACCAGATAGGTCTCGGGGGCAAAGCGCCGTGCCGCCATCGGGTTGCCCATGATGTCCATGAAGATCATCTCCAGGATCGGCCAGGGCTGATGGAAGTCGGCCCGGTTTTCCAGGCGGCCGGTGATCATCAGGGCGCCGGGATGACCGGGATGGCTGTGTACCTGACGGCTGATCAGGTGCAGTGAGGCGGGGTCGGTGCGCGGCGGCAACGGGCAGCCCAGCAGGTCGCAGGCCTGGCGTACCCAGGGTTCCAGCTCGGGATGTGCCAGTAACTGTTCGCGTTCCTCGTAGGCCAGCTGGGCCATCAGGGCCAGGATCAGAAACAGGCAGGCCAGGCCCCAGGCCAGGGTGCTGCGCAGGGAACGACGGGGTGGGTGCGCGACGGTCAGGTCATCCTTTAGGACGGCCGGGATCATGGCGGGGGTCGTCGGGACCGAGGTGGGTGCAATATCCCGGGTCTCGTTCCCGGGTGGTCGTCGCCGCGGTGGTTCAGGGGAAGCGTCGGGGGCACCAGGACCCGGTTTGTCACGGGCGACGGCGCGGGGCGCCTCTGCGTCCTGGAGGGAGACGCCGAACGCGCCCAGGTTCAGCTTGCGGGGGCGTTCTCCGAAGTCCGGCTGAGCCAGGTCCTCCACGGGTTCGTTCTGGGTGGTCCGGATATCGAATACCTGACCGCAGTCGCCGCATCTCACCTGGCCGCCCCAGGCCTCCCGTTCCGCATCGCTGACGTGGAACCGGTGCCGGCAATGGGGGCAGCAGGTGAGCATGAGGGTCAGGTGATGTCGCTGCGCCGGACGCCCTGCAACAGCGTCCAGCCGTCCTGCTGATCGGCCACGCTCATCTCGAACCAGGAGTCATGGGCGGAAGCGACTTCTTCGGCCTGGCGGTCCAGCAGTCCGGCGAGGATGATGTGTCCTCCCGCCCGGGTGCGTCGACCCAGGGCCGGGGCGAGGGCGATCAGAGGGCCGGCCAGGATGTTGGCCATGGTCAGGTCAAAACGGAGTTCGTCCGGCAGGGCGTCGGGCAGCGCCGCATGCAGTCGTTCCGGGGCGATACCGTTGCGCTGGGCGTTCTCCCGGGTGGCGGTCATGGCCTGAGGGTCGATGTCCACGCCCCAGGCATGACGGGCGCCCAAGGCCAGGGCGCCGATGGCCAAGATGCCCGAGCCGCAGCCGTAATCCAGGACTTCTTGGTCCACGGGGCTGTGCCGGTCCAACCAGCCCAGGCACATGGCCGTGGTGGGATGGGTGCCGGTGCCGAAGGCCAGGCCCGGGTCCAGGCGGATGTTGACCGCCTGTGGGTCCGGTGCCTCGTGCCAGGTGGGGACGATCCACAGGCGCCGCCCGAAGCGGATGGGCTTGAAGTCATCCATGCAGGCCCGCACCCAGTCCTGATCCGGCAAGATCTCGTGGTGGATGCGGGACGGCTCCAGACCGAGTCCCTGGGACAGGGCGGCGGTGAGGGCGGGGATGTCCGCCTCGGCGGCAAACAGCCCGGTCACCAGGGTATCCGGCCATAGGGGGGTTTCCCCCGGCAGGGGTTCCAGCAGGGGGAAATCCCCGGCATCCCGCAGCATCACCGAGATGGCCCCCAGGTCCAGCAGGGCGTCTTCCACGGTCTCGGTTTGCTCGGCTGCGGCCGGAATGGTGATCTGAATCATCAGCTCTGTGCCTTGAGTTTCTTTTCCAGATAGTGGATGTCCGTGCCGCCGTTCTGGAAGGCCACGTCATTGATCAGATCCCGGTGCAGGGGGATGTTGGTCTTGATGCCCTCGATCACGATCTCCGCCAGGGCCCCGCGCATGCGCGACAGGGCGATCTCCCGGGTGGCCCCGTAGCTGATGAGCTTGCCGATCATGGAGTCGTAGTAGGGCGGCACCTTGTAGCCGTTATAGATGTGGGTATCCACGCGGATGCCCGGACCGCCGGGGGCGTGGTACTGGCTGATGGTGCCCGGGGAGGGCATGAAGGTGGTCGGGTCTTCCGCATTGATGCGGCATTCGATGGAATGGCCCTGTATCTTGACCTGATCCTGGGTGAAGCTCAGCGGTTCGCCGGCGGCCACGCGGATCTGCTCCCGTACGATGTCGATACCGGTCACCATCTCGGTCACCGGGTGTTCCACCTGCACGCGGGTGTTCATCTCGATGAAGAAGAACTCCCCGTCCTCGAACAGGAACTCGAAGGTGCCCGCGCCCCGGTAACCGATCCGACGGCAGGCGTCGGCGCAGCGTTCGCCGATGGTGTGACGCTGTTCCTCGGTGATGCCGGGGGCCGGGGCCTCCTCGATCACCTTCTGGTGGCGGCGCTGCATGGAGCAGTCCCGCTCCCCCAGGCTGACGGCGTTGCCGTGTTCGTCGGCGATCACCTGGATCTCCACGTGCCGGGGCCGTTCCAGGTACTTTTCCATGTAGACGGTGGGGTTGTTGAAGGCCGAGGCCGCCTCGTTGCGGGTCAGGGAGATGGCGTTGATGAGGGCACCGTCGGAGTGCACCACCCGCATGCCGCGGCCGCCGCCGCCGCCGGAGGCCTTGATGATGACCGGATATCCGATCTTGCGTGCCAGTTCCAGGTTGGCCTCCGGGTCTTCCCCGAGGGCGCCGCCGGAGCCGGGGACGCAGGGGACGCCGGCGGCGATCATGGCGTCCTTGGCGGAGACCTTGTCACCCATCAGGCGGATGGTCTCGGCCCGGGGGCCGATGAAGACGAAGCCGCTGGATTCCACCCGTTCGGCAAAGTCGGCGTTTTCCGACAGGAAGCCGTAGCCGGGGTGGATGGCCTCGGCATCGGTGACCTCGGCGGCGCTGATGATGGCGGGGATGTTGAGATAGCTCTCGATGGAGCGGGCCGGGCCGATACACACCGACTCGTCCGCCAGACGCACGTGCTTGAGATCCCGGTCCGCGTCGGAATGCACCGCCACGGTCTTGATACCCATCTCGCGACAGGCCCGCAGGATCCGTAGGGCGATCTCACCCCGGTTGGCAATCAGTATCTTGTTGAACATGTGCTTGTTCGGCCCCGCGGTCAGTCAATGATGAACATGGGCTGGCCGTATTCCACCGGCTGTCCGTTTTCCACCAGGATGGCCTTGATCACGCCCGCCTTGTCGGCCTCGATCTGGTTGAGCATCTTCATGGCCTCGATGATGCACAGGGTATCACCGGCGTTCACCGACTGGCCCGCTTCCACAAAGGCGCGGGCGCCGGGGGTGGGGGCGCGGTAGAAGGTGCCCACCATGGGGGCGGTGACCTGGTGGCCGGAGGGCAGGGCGGCAGGCTTGTCTTCCACGGTGGCGGGCGTCGCCGGTGCGGCGGCGGGCGCGGCGCCGGGAACCATGTACTGTTGGGGCGGCATCATGAAGGCGGTGCCGCTGTTGGGGGCTGCCCGGGTAATGCGGACCGATTCTTCACCTTCCTGGATCTCGATCTCGTTGATGCCGGATTCTTCCAGCAGTTCGATCAGTTTCTTGATTTTTCTGATATCCATGGCGTCTCAGCTTCGGTTGGTCAGTTGCATGGCGGCCTGCAGCGCCAGCGCATACCCCTGGGGGCCCAGGCCGATGATGACACCGGCGGCCACGTCGGACAGGTAGGAGTGGTGGCGGAAGGACTCGCGGGCAAATGTGTTGGACAGATGAACTTCAATGAACGGAATGGCCACGCCCAGCAGGGCGTCGCGCAGGGCGATGCTGGTATGGGTATAGGCGCCCGGATTGATCAGGATGCAGTTCACGCCTTGATGGCGGGCGGCGTGGATGCGATCGATCAGGGCGTGCTCCGCGCTGGACTGGAAGGCGTCCAGGTCATGGCCGGCCTGCCGGGCCTGTTCGGTCAGTGCCTGAACGATGTCGTCCAGGGTCCGGTTGCCGTACACGCCGGGTTCACGGGTGCCGAGCAGGTTCAGGTTGGGACCGTTGAGCAGCAGGAACTGGGCCATGGGCTTCACAACATCGCGAGGACTGGAAAATGCCGGGCCTTGCGGGGTGAAACCGCGGTCAGACGCAGGAAAGGTGAATACCCCCAAGGTGCAAGGGATTGTGCCTCAAGGGTGGGGTGGTGTCCAGGGTTTGAACCGAATTATGGGTTTTTTGCCGAAGTTTACGGCATGTTCTAATAATTTTCCGAGAGGTTTTGTGGGATGCTTCGCCGCCTGACTCTCATGCATCTTGATGGCGATGCCCCCCTCATCCCCGGCCCTTCTCCCCCAGGGGGAGAAGGGAGTGTCTGTGGCTGAACCTGGGTTCGTTCACGTTAAAGCAGCGGCTTCAACTCTCGCTCCAGCGTCGCCCGGGTCAGTTCACCTGCATGGATATACCGGATTCGCCCCTCTCGGTCCAGCAGCACACTGTAGGGCAGGCTGCCGAAGCGGTTGCCGTAGCGGCGTGCCACCTCCATGGCAGTGTCCTCACCGATCAGCACCGGGAAATTCACCATATAGGTATCCATGAAGTCCTGCACCGCCTGGTGTTCGTCGATGGCCACGGCCACGATGGTGAAACCGGCGGCCTCATGGTCTTCCTGCATTTCCACGAAGGTGGGTATCTCCTTGCGACAGGGCGGGCACCAGGTGGCCCAGAAGTTGACCAGCACCACCTGATTATCCCATTCGGCGATGGTGCGCTCCCGGCCCTGCATGTCGGGCAGGGTAAAGTCGGGGCGCTGTTGACCCAGCATCCCGGACCCGGTGAGTTCGCCGTCGGCTTGCTTGCCGGAGGAGAACAGGCTGAAACCGAAGCCGGCCGCGGTGCCGGAGATCAGGGCGAGCGCCAGCAGGACCGGTAGCAGATAACGGCGCGAAGGACCGGATTGTGGTGATGACATGCTCAGGATCTCCCCAGGGCGCGGAGCAGATGGTCGGTGAACTGACGGGCGTTCATGTAGCCTACCACCCGTTCATGGGCTAACTCCTGTCCCTGCCCATCATAGAAGACCAGGGCCGGTGGTCCGAACAGGTTGAAGGCCTGCATCAGTTGCCGGTGATCGCCGGTATTGGCGGTGACGTCGGCCTTGAGCAGGCGCACCCCGGACAGGGCCTGGGCCACGTCGCCGTCCTGGAAGGTGGTGCGTTTCATGCGCACGCAGTCCACACACCAGTCGGCATAGAAGTCCAGCATCACCGGCTGACTCAGTTCCCGGGCCTGGGCCAGCTCCCGTTCCAGGTCCGCCAGACTGTCCACCGGGCGAAACGGCAGTTCGGCCTGGACCGTTGCCGAGGTGCCGGTGGTGATGCCGCTCAAGGGCCGCAGTATGTCCCGACCGCCGGAGGCGGCACCGATCATGACCAAGATCCCGTAGATCAGGATCACCAGACCCAGCCCCTTCCACAGCACCCGCCAGCCGCCGGCGTTCTCGGGCAGGGATCTCACCGCGCCCATGTAGACGGCGGAAACGATGAGCAGGGTGGCCCACAGGAACAGGGCGACCTGGGCGGGCACCACCCGCTCCAGCAGCCAGATGCCCATGGCCAGCAGCAGCACGCCGAACACGGCCTTGACCGTATCCATCCAGGCGCCGGCCCGGGGCAGCAACTTGCCGGCGGAGGTGCCGATGATGAGTAGCGGCAGGCCCATGCCCATGCTCAGGGAGAACAGGGCCAGACCGCCGAGCACCGCATCACCGGTCTGGCTGATGTAGATCAGGGCCCCCACCAGAGGGGCGGTGACGCAGGGGCCGACGATCAGGGCCGAGAGAAAGCCCATGATGGCGGCGCCGATGAGGGTCCCTCTCTGCTGTTTGCCGGACAGGGCGGACAGGCGAGTCTGGATGCCGGAGGGCATCTGCAGCTCATAAAAGCCGAACATGGCCAGGGCCAGGGCGACGAAGACGGCCACGAAGCCGCCGATGATCCAGGGGTTCTGGAAGGCCGCCTGGAGGTTGGCCCCCGCCAGGCCGGCGATCACCCCGGCCACGGTGTAGGTCAGCGCCATGGCCAGGACGAAAACCAGGGAGATGAAGAAGGCCTTGCGGGTGGTGAGATCCTTCTGGCCCACGATGATGTTGGACAGGATGGGGATCATGGGTAAGACGCAGGGGGTAAAGGTCAGCAACAGGCCGAAACCGAAGAACACCAGAGCCACCAGCCAGATGCGTCCATCCGCCAACTGGGCGGCGATGCGGTCCTGTTCCGTCACGGGCGGGCCGTCTGCCGCAGGCCGGGGTTCCAGGGCCTGGGGGCCGCGGATGTCGGTGAGATCCAGGCTGACGGTCTGGAAATGGGGGGGGTAGCACACCCCGATGTCGGCACAGCCCTGGGAGCGGGCCTTGAGGGTCAGCGTGTCAGGGGCATCCTCGCCGCGCAGGAGGGGGATGTGGATGCGGATGTCATATCGGTAGGTTTCCACCTGGCCGAAGAATTCGTCTTCCTTGATGACGCCGGCGGGGCGGCGGGGCTCGCCCAGTTCGATGCCCTCGGTCTGCGACTCGAGCCGGAACTGGGCGCCGTAGAGGTAGTAGCCCTCGGCGATGCGCCAGTGGGCCACCGCCGTGTCTTCATCTTCCAGATAGGCATCGAAGGCGAAGGCCTTGTCCGGAGGCAGGAGTTCGTCCCCCATGCCGAACTGGGCGAGAGCGGGGAGGGCCGGCAGCAGCAGTGCCAGCAGCAGGAATCGCAGTGAGCGTCGCATCATGAGTCGGTGTTGTCGTCTATCCAGCGCAGGTAGCCTTCCAGGCCGTGGGTGATTGGAACCGCGATGATCTCCGGAAGTTCATAGGGGTGCAGGGCCTGGATGGTCCTTTGCAGGGTGTCGAAGCCGTCGGCGCGGGACTTGATGAGCAGAATATGTTCGGCGTCTTCCTGGATTTCGCCTTCCCAGACATAGACGGAGGTGGCCGCCGGCAGGATGCTGACGCAGGCGGCCAGGCGTCGCCTGACCAACTCGCCGGCAAGCTCACGGGCGCGGACGGGGTCGTTGAGGGTGGTGAGGATCAATAGTTTGTCGCTCATGGGTGGCCCTTTTCAGATCGGAAAAATGTTCGGATCGGAAGATGCATCGGTCCTCCCTTCTCCCCCGACCCCCGCACATCATCAGGGCAAGACCACCACCGCCGTCAACCCGGCCCGCAGCCCGAGCGCTTCCGGTGGTGAAAACACCACCTCCAGCCTGAAGCGGGGCAAGGACTCGTTCACTGGCTCCAGTCCCAGTCCCAGCACGCGCCCGGCGAGGGGCCGATCCCCCACACGTACCTCCACCTCCGTGCCGGGCGAGAGCCTGTCAAGCAGAGCGGCCTCCACGTCTGCCACCGCCAGCATGCGCCCATCCGCCGCCAGAGTCACCAGCGGCTGTACCCGCAGGGCGTTGTGTACCACTTGGCCGGGGGCAACATGCCGGGCGATCACCCGGGCGTCCATGGGGGCCGTCACCCGGGCATGTTCCAGATCCAGCCGCACCCGGGTCAGGGCCGCCTGCGCCGCCTGATGTTCCGCCTCGGCCATGCGCTGGGCAATCTCGGCCAGGGCCAGTTCCCGCTCAGAGATGAGGGTGCGGTCGTACATCTCCCGGGTTCGCTCGTGCTCCCGGCGGGCTTCGTCCCGGGCCAGTCGCAGCCGGTGCTCCTGGGCGCGGGCCTGTTGTTCCTCCGCCTGCAGGGCGCGGGTGTCCATCTCCACCAGGGGTTGGCCCTGTCGCACCCGGTCCCCCGGGTTTACCAGCACTTTGGTGACGGTGCCGGAGATGGGAGTGCCCAGTTCCAGGCGGTCGGCCCAGGCCAGTCGGGCGGGGACCTCCTCGGCCTGGAGTGCCGGTGCCGTGACCGTCAGCGCCAGCAGGAATAAGATGACCAGGCTGGGGCGAGTCTTGGAACGCATCACGAATCATCCTCCTGCATGGCCGCGGGTGAAAATGGCCCCGGTGCCAGTGGGTCTGCCGTGGCCTGCCCGGTCAGGAGGGCCAGGCGTGCCCAGGCCAGGGCGAGCTGAAACTCCGTGCCGGCGGTGAACAGCATGGCCTCCGACTGCCGGGTCATGGCATCGCCCAGGTCCGTGGCCACTTCCATTTCATAGAGACTGCGGCTGCGATCCAGGTACAGGTCCCGGTAATCCGCCTGCACCCGAGCTTGTTCCCGCTGGATCTTGAGGCGCTGGATCTCCAGCCAGGTCTCCAACACCGCCTGGCGCAGGGACAGGTCGAAATCCTGCAGGCGGGCGCGGGCCTCATGCAGGCCGGCCTGTTCTCGGGCCGTGCGAGCACCCACCCGGCCCCCGTCGTAGAGGGGGATGTCCAGCACCAGCCCCAGGGCAAGGGGGTTGCGGTCGCCGCCGAACTCCCGCTGCCACCAGGCCGCCTGAGCCTCGGCGCTCAGGGTGGGCCTGCGCTCCGCCCGCTCCGCGCCCACCCGGGCCATGGCCGCCTCCACCGTCATGTGCAGGGCCTGGCGTCGAGGGTTGTGGTCCCGGGACAGTGTCCAGAGGATTTCGACATCCGGTAACTCCCGGTCGTTGCCCGCCAGGGCCGGGGTACGCAGACGCCCCGGTACCTGATCCGGCCGTCCCAGCAGGGCCGCCAGGCGCTGGCGGGCGATGCGTGTCTGCTGCCAGCTGGCCAGTCGCTGTAGTCGGGCTGCCTGGTATTGGCTTTCCTGTGCCATCAGGTTGATATCCGAGATCTGTCCCAGGCCATGGCGTTCCCGCAGGCGGTTGAGTTCCACGAAGGCCACCGCCATGGCCTCGTTGTCCCGGGTGTAGGTCAGGTCCGCCAGCAGTACCTCGAAGAAGCCCTGCATGATCCGCAGGCGATGATCGGCCAGGACATGATCCTGTTCCCGCTCCCGGGACAGCACGGCGGATTCGGCGGCCGCCAGGTGATGGCGGCTGCGACCGAAGTCGTGGAGGGTCTTGCGACCGTGGAGGATGGCCCGGGAGTCGTCATGATCCTGCATCGGTGCCAGGTCATTGGGTTCGACCCAACGTGGGTTGAGCTGCAGGCCCAGTGCCAGATCGTTGCGGCTTGCGGCCACCCGGTGCTCGGCCCGTGCGGTGTCAAGCTCGGCACGGGCCAGGGCGAGGCGGGGATGTGCCGGGTCGGCCAGGGCCAGGGCGTCCTCCAGGGTCAGGGGCGAGGGCAGGGGGGTATCGGCACCGGCTGCCGCGCCGGGGAGGCACAGCGCGATCAGCAGGGGCAGAATACGTCGGCTCATAGCCCCCGTGCCTGTTCCTGACGCTCGCGCCGGTAGCGGCTGAAGGGTTGCTCCCGATATTGTCCCTCGACCACGTATTCGCCGAACCAAAGGAATTCCTCGGTCCCCGCGGTAGGGCCGGTCAGACGGGCAATGGGCCGGCCATTGAGGTCAAAGAACTGGAACACCGGTGTGGCCCGGACCCGGTTGTCCTGAAAGGCCCATTCCCTCTGGGTGGTGACATTGCCCTGGAAGTCCGTGATCTCGATGGCCCCTTCCACGTCCACCGCAAAGGCCGCGAAGTGCTCACGGTAATAGTCCTGGACCTCGGGCTGGTTGAGCACGGTGTCCTTCATGCGGTGGCAGAAGGGGCACTCGTCCATCTCGAAGAAGATCAGCACCGCCTTCTTGCCTGCCCCCCGGGCGGTGTCCAGTTCTTCCTGGAAATCCCCGAAGGTGAACTGGAAGAAGTGCTCGTAAGGGTCTTTTTCCAACGCGCGCAGGGACAGGCTCCACAGCAGCGTCAGCAGGCACAGGCCCGTGCCGAGCAATACCCTTGGCAGTGATCCGATAACGGGCATGGCCGGCCTCCAGGCTTCATATTTCCAATTGAGATAAGTCGATAACCTTGTTTTACCCAATCCCGGGGGTGGCTGGCAAGTGGGTGTTTCCAGACCGAGATCCCGAAGAACGAGAACGGTATGCCTTGAATTCATGGGGGCGGGCCGCCAAAGTGACCCTTTGGATATTCTGAACAAGTCTTTTCCGCATCAGCGGGCATCCAGGGGCGCTCGGCGCTTGAACCCAGGGCCTCGCTCGTCATTCCCGCGCAAGCGGGAGTCTAGGTCAGGAAGCGGGCATGGCCTCGGAGTGGTCCACCGGCCGTCATTCCCGCACAGACGGGATCCAGGTGGTCAAGGCCGCGATGGATTCCGGGTGTCGTCATTCCCGCGCAAGCGGGAATCCAGTCGCGGGCTGGAAATTCTGGGCTCCCGCTTTCGCGGGAGTGACGGCAGGGGACGCTTGCGGTGGCGGCAGAGAACGCTTGCAGTGGCGGCAAAGTTGGCTTGTTCAGTGTTTGCTTTTCATTTGTCGGTGCCTCCGATCATGGGTCGGTGTATCCGACGCTCATCCACCACACACGGATATCACCATCATGCCTGTCTTTCCCATCCTGTTGTTGCTGTTCTTCACCATCCCCCTGATCGAGATCTTCGTGCTCATCAAGGTGGGCGGGATCATCGGTGTCTGGGCCACCGTCGGCCTGGTCATCCTCACCGCCGTGATCGGGGCCTACCTGCTCAAGCAGCAGGGCATCGCCACCCTGACTCGGGTCCAGCGCACCATGGACCAGGGGCAGTTGCCGGCCCGGGAACTGGTGGAAGGATTCTTCCTGGTCATCGGCGGTGCCCTGCTGCTGACCCCCGGCTTCTTTACCGACGCCATCGGCTTTGCCTGCCTGATTCCCCTCACCCGTCAACTGCTGGCGGCCTGGATGATCCGGCGCGGGGTTTTCGCCGCCCATACCCATGTCCGTGCTCAGTACCAGGCCCAAGGCCGGCAGCCGCCGGGTCAGGAGCAGCGTGGGCGCACCATCGAGGGAGAATGGGAGCGGGAAGAGCCGGTGCGTCCCGAAGAGGAGCCTCCGGAGCACAAGCGGGGCCAAGAGTAATTGCGCCTGCCCCTTGACATCCGGAAGTCCGCCCCTATTATTGGCACTCACCAAGGGGGAGTGCTAACAGCCCCTGGGATCAGACACAGTCACAGTCAATCCAAAACCTGCTTCTAAGGAGTCAAGGCCCATGAATATCCGTCCATTGCATGATCGGGTGATCATCAAGCGCATGGAAGAAGAGCGCACCAGCCCCGGCGGCATCGTGATCCCCGACAGCGCTGCCGAGAAGCCGATCCGCGGCGAAGTGGTCGCCGTGGGTAAGGGCAAGAGCCTGGAGAATGGCGAAGTGCGCCCGCTGGACCTGAAGGTGGGTGACAAGGTGCTGTTCGGCAAGTACTCCGGTACCGAAGTCAAGGTGGACGGTCAGGAGCTCCTCGTCATGCGCGAGGAAGACGTGATGGCCGTCATCGAAGGCTGATAGCCGGCCCTTCCTGCCCCCCCGCACAGAATATATTTAGAGGATAAGACAAGTATGAGCGCTAAAGAAGTCCGCTTCGGTGATGATGCCCGTGCCCGCATGGTCAAGGGTGTGAACATCCTGGCCAATGCCGTAAAGGTCACCCTGGGTCCCAAGGGCCGCAACGTGGTGCTGGAAAAGTCTTTCGGTGCCCCCACCGTGACCAAGGACGGCGTGTCCGTGGCCAAGGAGATCGAACTGGAAGACAAGTTCGAGAACATGGGTGCCCAGATGGTGAAGGAAGTCTCCTCCCAGACTTCCGATGTGGCCGGTGACGGCACCACCACCGCCACCGTGCTGGCCCAGGCCATCGTCCGCGAAGGCATGAAGGCCGTCACCGCCGGCATGAACCCCATGGACCTGAAGCGCGGTGTCGACAAAGCCGTGATCGCGGCCGTGGCCGAACTGGCCAACCTGTCCAAGCCTTGCACCGACAACAAGGCCATTGCCCAGGTGGGCACCATCTCCGCCAACTCCGATGAGTCCGTGGGCGAGATCATCGCCAGCGCCATGGAAAAGGTGGGCAAGGAAGGCGTGATCACCGTGGAGGAAGGTTCCTCTCTGGAGAACGCCCTGGAAGTGGTGGAAGGCATGCAGTTCGACCGCGGCTACCTGTCCCCCTACTTCGTCAACAACCAGCAGAACATGAGCGCCGAGCTGGATGACTGCTTCGTGCTCCTGTACGACAAGAAGATCGCCAACATCCGCGACCTGCTGCCCGTGCTGGAAGGCGTGGCCAAGTCCGGCAAGCCCCTGCTGATCATCGCCGAAGACATCGAAGGCGAGGCCCTGGCCACCCTGGTGGTCAACTCCATCCGCGGTATCGTCAAGGTGGCTGCCGTCAAGGCCCCCGGTTTCGGTGACCGTCGCAAGGCCATGCTGCAGGATATCGCCATCCTCACCGGCGGCCAGGTCATCTCCGAAGAAGTGGGCCTGTCTCTGGAGAAGGCCAGCATCGACGACCTGGGTATGGCCAAGCGCATCGTGGTCACCAAGGAAAACACCACCATCATCGATGGCGCTGGCAAGCACGACGAGATCAAGGCCCGCGTGGAACAGATCCGTGCCCAGATCGAAGACGCCACCTCCGACTACGACAAGGAAAAGCTGCAGGAGCGTGTCGCCAAGCTGGCCGGCGGCGTGGCCGTGATCAAGGTGGGTGCCGCCACCGAAGTGGAAATGAAAGAGAAGAAGGCCCGCGTGGAAGACGCCCTGCATGCCACCCGTGCCGCGGTGGAAGAAGGCGTGGTCCCCGGTGGTGGTGTGGCTCTGGTACGCGCCCTGGAAGCCATGGGCGAGGTCAAGGGCATCAATCACGATCAGGACATGGGCATTGCCATCGCCAAGCGCGCCATGGAAGAGCCCCTGCGTCAGATCGTGGCCAACTGCGGCGAAGAGCCGGCAGTGGTCATGAACCGGGTGCGTGAGCTCAAGGGCAACCAGGGCTACAACGCCGCCACCGGCGAATTCGGTGACATGATCGAGATGGGCATCCTGGACCCCACCAAGGTGACCCGCACCGCGCTGCAGAACGCCGCTTCCGTGGCCGGTCTGATCATCACCACCGAAGCCATGGTGGCCGAGCTGCCCAAGAAGAACGAGCCCGCAATGCCGGGCGGCGACATGGGCGGCATGGGCGGCATGGGCATGATGTAAGCCCTGCAGTCTGAAAAGACCGCAGTGAATGCCGTCTTTCCATGACGGCAAGCAAAGCCCCGCTTCGTGCGGGGCTTTGTGTTTAGGTTTAATATTGTTGCTGTGGCGTCGCCACGCTATCCGCCCCATTTTCAGGAGAACACACGATATGCGTAAGACAACTTTCGCCGGCACTTTGATACTGGCCTCGTCCCTGCTGGCGGCCGGGACGTCGATGGCCTTTGCGGACGTCGGCTTTGCCTCGGATCCGCGCGGTACCGTCGTGCGTGATGGTTCCGGTGAGTGTGTACGTACGCCCCGCTGGAGCACGGATCGCGCCATTGAAGGCTGTGCCGGGTATGTCGCCCCTGCGCCGGAACCGCGTGTAGAGCGTGCCCCGCCGCCGGCCCCCGCGGCCCCCGCGCCGGAGCCTGTCTATGAAACCATCACCTTGGGCTCCGAAGTGCTGTTTGCCATCGGTAGCCATCAGCTGAACCCGGCTGCCACCAGCGAACTGAACCGGGTGGCCGATCGGATTCGCCAGGCCGGTTCCCGTCTGGAGCGGGTGGTGATCAGTGGTCACACCGACAACACCGGTTCCAGGGCACTGAACGAGCGTCTGTCCAAGGACCGTGCCGAGTCCGTCAAGCGTTTTATGGTGGAGCGCGGCATCCCGGCTCGCCAGATGGAAACTGCCGGTTATGCCTATGACCGTCCGGTGGCCTATAACACCACTGCAGAAGGCCGTACCGCCAACCGGCGCGTCGAGATCCGCATCGAGATGACCGAGCGGGTCAACTAAGTCAAGGGGATACTGAACAAGTCCCTTGTCGCCGGTTTGTTTTTTTTTGTCGTCACTTTGTTTTCTTGGCGTCACTCCCTCTCCTTGCCGTCACTCCCGCGAAAGCGGGAGTCCAGGGGTTTCCAGCAGGTTCCCTCTTGGATTCCCGCTTTCGCGGGAATGACGTACTCATGAGTGGAATGACGTGCTCACGGGAGGGAATGACGTACTCATGAGTGGAATGACGTGCTCACGGGAGGGAATGACGTACTCATGAGTAGAATGATGTGCTCACGGTAGGGAATGACGTGCTCATGAGTAGAATGATGTGCTCATGGGTGGGAAGGACTTGTTCAGGACGTGCATTAAAGCCCCTCTCCCCTTGTGGGAGAGGGGTTGGGGTGAGGGGAGAACGACCACAGGAGTTTCCATCGATCCCGCTCAGGTATTAATCTGGACACCGGTCCTCTTCCGGCAAGCATCATGTCCAGTACCCGTCGTACTTCCCCACATACACTGATCCTGCCCATCACGGGCATGGGCTGTGCCGCCTGCGTCACGCGGGTGGAAGATGCCCTGAAACCTCTTCCGGGCGTCGATACCGTCAGCGTTAACCTGGCCACTGAAAAGGCCTCCGTCACCACTTCGACTTCCCCCGATGTCGCCGCTCTGGTCCAGGCCATCCGCAAATCCGGTTATGACGTGGCCTTCGATACCCTGACCCTGGCCGTCTCCGGGATGAGCTGCGCCGCCTGCAGCAGCCGCGTGCAGAACCTGCTGGAGCGGACTCCGGGCGTGCTGGAGGCCAGCGTCAATCTGGCCACCGGTCAGGCCCGGGTCCGCATCCCTGCCGGCGCCCTCTCCGCCGCGGACCTGGCCCGGCGTATCACCGAGGCCGGCTACGAGAGCCGGGTCCACGAAGCCGGGCCGGATCGGGAAGATCGGGAGCGGGTAGCCCGCAAGCAGGAACTGTCCCGGCTGCGCCGTGCCTTGATCCTGGCGGCTGTCCTCACCCTGCCGGTGCTGGTGCTGGACATGGGGGGACATTTCTTTCCTGCCTTCCATCACATGGTGCATGGGACTCTGGGTACCCAGACCGTGTACCTGCTGTTCTTTCTGCTGGCCACCGGGGTGCAGTTCGGTCCGGGGCTGCGTTTCTATCGCAAGGGCGCCCCGGCCCTGGTCCGGGGCGCGCCGGACATGAACTCCCTGGTCATGCTGGGGACTTCCGCCGCCTATGGCTATTCCGTGGTGGCCACCTTCCTGCCCGGGGTCCTGCCGGCGGGGTCGGTGCATGTCTACTACGAGGCCTCCACGGTGATCATCACCCTGGTGCTGCTGGGGCGCTATTTGGAGGCTCGTGCCAAGGGCGCCACCTCGGAGGCCATCCGCAAGCTCATGGGACTGCGTCCCCGCACCGCCCGAGTTTGGCGTGACGGCGACTGGGCCGAGGTGGATGTGGATCAGGTGCAGCCCGATGACCGGGTCCAGGTGCGGCCCGGAGAGCGCATTCCCGTGGATGGGGTGGTGGAGGAGGGGCGGTCCTGGGTGGACGAGTCCATGATCACCGGCGAGCCGGTGCCGGTGGACAAACAGATCGGCGCCGCCCTGGTGGGCGGCACCATCAATGGCCAGGGGGCCTTGACCCTGAAGGCACAGCGGGTGGGCTCGGACACCGTGCTGGCCCAGATCATCCGCATGGTGGAGTCTGCCCAGGCTGCCCGGCTCCCGATCCAGAACCTGGTGGATCAGGTGACCCGGTATTTCGTCCCGGCGGTGATGGGGATTGCCCTGGTCACGTTCCTGGTCTGGTTCTTCTTCGGTCCCGCACCGGCGCTCACCCTGGCGCTGGTGAACGCAGTGGCCGTCCTCATCATCGCCTGCCCCTGTGCCATGGGGCTGGCCACACCTACCTCCATCATGGTGGGCACCGGCAAGGGAGCGGAGATGGGCGTACTGTTCCGGGGCGGTGACGCCCTGCAGTCCCTGCGGGATGTGCAGGTGGTGGCCCTGGACAAGACCGGCACCCTGACCCAGGGGCGCCCCGAGCTGACCGGGGTCTCGGTGCTGGGGGAGTGGGATGAGGCCGAGGTCCTGACCCTGGCAGCGGCCCTGGAGGCCCGCTCGGAGCATCCTTTGGCCCAGGCTGTGGTGCGTGGTGCCCGGGAGCGGGGGCTGACCCTGCCGGAGGTGGAACATTTCGACTCCTTGAGCGGACGCGGACTCCAGGGCCGGGTGAAGGGCCGTGAGATGGTCATCGGCTCTCCTCGTTTTCTGGCTGAATCGAACATTGATATTGCCGGTACCGAGGCATCCGTGGCCCACCTGGCGGGGCAGGGTGTAACCCCGGTGCTGGTGGCGTTGGGCGGTCGGCCGGCTGCCCTGCTGGGGATCTCCGATCCGCTCAAGCCATCGGCGGTGGCCGCTGTGGCCCGTCTCAAATCTTTGGGGCTCAAGGTGGTGATGGTCACCGGCGATGATGAGCGCACGGCCCGGGCGGTGGCTCGGGATCTGGGGATTGACGAGGTAGTGGCACAGGTGTTGCCGGAAGGGAAAGTGGAGGCGGTGCAGCGCCTGCGGGCTTCGGGCATGAAGGTGGCCTTCGTGGGCGACGGCATCAATGACGCCCCGGCCCTGGCGGCGGCGGATGTGGGTCTGGCCATCGGTTCCGGCACGGATGTGGCCATGGAGTCGGCCTCGGTGGTACTCATGTCCGATGACCTGCGTCACGTGGCCCACGCCATTGCCTTGTCCCGGGCCACCATCCGCAACATCCAGCAGAATCTGTTTTGGGCCTTTGCCTATAACGCCACCTTGTTGCCGGTGGCCGCCGGGGTGCTGTATCCCTTCTTCGGGCTGCTGCTGTCGCCGATGTTCGCGGCGGCAGCCATGTCCCTGTCGTCGGTCTCGGTACTGAGCAACGCGCTGCGGCTCAAGCGTTTTCGGCCGGCAGCATGAATGTGCAGAAATCAGTTGACATGATAATGAGAAAGATTATTATTTAAGGTGTGTGTCGCATTTCTCCTCTTCTCGCACGCTTGGGGCCGGATATCCGGCCCTTTTTTTATGCAGGACATGTCTTCAAGGAACTGCTGACCCTCCCCCAGCCTCCGTTCGTGCGGTTCGTGCGGTTCGTGCGGTTCGTGCGGTTCGTGCGGTTCGTGCGGTTCGTGCCCTTTGCTGTCATTCCTGCCCCCTGTCGTTACTCCTTCTTCCGTGGTCACGCCTTCCCTCCGTCGTCACCCCCGCGAAAGCGGGAGCCCAGGCGTTTCCAGCAGGCTCCCTCTGGATTCCCGCTTTCGCGGGAATGACGTGCCCATAGGCGGGAATGAGGTGCCCATGGGTGCGAGTGACGCGCTCATGGACGGAAATGAGTCTGTTTAGAACATCCTTAAACTCATGCCATTTTTTAATAAGGCTGATAAAGTTTATGCATGGATTTGACTAACCAGATCATCTTCTTCGGCAGCCTCATTCTGTTGGGCAGCGTCCTTTCCAGCGTCATCACGCGACGCCTGGGGGTGCCCCTGTTGCTGGTGTTCCTGTTCATCGGGATGCTCCTCGGCGAGCAGGGACCGGGCGGGATCGAATTCGAAGACATCCAGATGGCCCACCTCTTCGGTAGCCTGGCCCTGGCCATCATCCTCTTTGACGGCGGCATGCGCACCACCATCGACAGCTTCCGGGTGGGACTGCGTCCGGCCCTGGGGTTGGCCACCATCGGGGTGATCATCACCGCCGGCATCACCGGCGCCTTCGCGGCCTGGTGGCTGGAGATCGACTGGATGCTGGGCTTCCTGCTGGGGGCCATCGTCGGTTCCACCGATGCCGCCGCCGTGTTTTCCCTGCTGCATTCCCAGGGCCTGGAACTGAAGCAGCGCGTGGGCTCCACCCTGGAGATCGAGTCCGGCTCCAACGACCCTATGGCCATTTTCCTCACCATCGTGCTCATCGAACTGCTGGTGGGCGGGCACGGCAACATGGGGCTCACCGTGCTGTGGGAGTTCATTCGTCAGATGGGGCTGGGTGCCCTGGTGGGTATTCTGGGTGGCCTGGGGCTGGTCTGGCTCATCAATCGACTGGAGATCTCCCAGGGCCTCTATCCTCTGGTGGCCCTGGCGGGCGGATTGACCATCTTCGGCCTGGCGTCGGTTTTGCAGGGCAGTGGCTTTCTGGCCATCTATCTGGCGGGGCTGGTGGTGGGGAACCGGCCCATGCAGGCCTCCCAGTACGTGAATCGCTTCCATGACGGGATCGCCAGCCTGGCCCAGATCGGCATGTTCCTGATGCTGGGGCTGCTGGTGACCCCCTCGGAACTGATGCCCGTGGCCGTGGATGCCCTGTTGATTGCCGCCGTGCTGATCCTGGTGGCCCGTCCACTGGCGGTCTGGCTGTGCCTGCTGCCCTTCAACTTTCCATGGCGCGAGCAGGTCTTTGTGGGCTGGGTGGGGCTGCGGGGGGCCGTGCCCATCATCCTGGCGTTGTTTCCCATGCTGGCGGGGATCGAGGCGGCGGGGATGCTGTTCAACATCGTCTTCTTCGTGGTCATCATCTCCCTGCTGGTCCAGGGGTGGAGCATCACGCCGGTGGCTCGCTGGCTGCGGCTGGAGGTGCCGCCTACCACCCATGTGGTGCAGCGGGTGGAGCTGAATATCCCCGGTCAGCAGGAACTGGAACTGGTGGCCTACCGGCTGGCGGAGAACACGCCGGTGGTGCGGGAAAAATGGACCAGCTTCACCTTGCCCCGAAGCGTGCGGGTGGTGGCCCACATGCGGGATAAGATCCTGCTGGACGCGTTGAACATGCTGGACTTGCGAGCAGGGGATTACCTCTATCTGCTGGCCTCGCCGGACGACCTGCCGATCCTGGATCGTTTGTTCGTGGCCAGCTCGGCACCGGAACGTTTGTCTGAGCGCAAGTTCTTCGGCGAATTCGTACTCAACGGTTATGCCAAGATGGATGACCTGTCTCTGGTCTACGGGCTCAAGCTGCCGGAGTCCACCAAAGGCATGACGTTGGAGACATTCATCCTGAATCGCCTGAACACCCAGCCGGTCGTGGGGGACCGGCTGCAATGCGGCGAGGTAGAACTGGTGGTGCGGGAAATGTCGGGGGACCGGATTGCCCGGGTGGGCCTGAAGCTCAGCCGCTGACTGTGCCGTTACCCCAGCAGGGACTTGAGGTTGTTCAGATGGGCCTTCCCCGTCAGCCGGACTTCTTCCGGGTCCGGGGGGGTGGCATCGGGCCATTCCATGTGCTCTGCGGGCAGTTCCGCCAGGAAACGGCTTGGCTCGCAGTCCACCGTCTCGCCGAAACGGGTGCGCCGACAGGCATAGGTCAGGGTCAGGGCCTTCCTGGCCCGGGTGATGCCCACGTAGGCCAGGCGCCGTTCCTCCTCCAGGGTATCCTCTTCCAGGCTGACCCGATGGGGCAGCAGTTCTTCCTCCATACCCACCAGGAAGACGCAGGGAAACTCCAGCCCTTTGGCTGCGTGCAGGGTCATCAGATGCACCCCGTCGGCCTCGGTTTCGCCGCCGGCCCGGTCCAGGATATCCATCAGGGTCATGTGGGCCACGATTTCACCGATGTTCTTGCCATCGCCGGTCCCTTCCTTGGCCAGCCGCCCCATCCAGTCCAGCACCTCCTGCACGTTTTCCATGCGTTTAGAGGCCGCCTTGGGATTGGGGCTCTGGTCCAGCAGCCAGGTTTCGTAGTTCATCTCTTCCACCAGGGTACGGGCGACGGTGGCAGGGTCGCCCTGAGACGCTGCCTGGGACTTGTCCTGCAACCACTGGGCAAAGGCCTGCAGCCGCTCCGCCGCCCGGGCGGAAAGGGCCTCCGTCAGGCCGAATTCGAAACAGGCGGTGAACAGGCTGACGTGGCGGCGACCGGCATACTCTCCCAGTTTTTCCAGGGTGGCGGCCCCGATCTCCCGTCGCGGCACATTGACGATGCGCAGGAAGGCGCTGTCGTCATCGGGGTTGGCCAGCAGGCGCAGGTAGGCCAGGATGTCTTTCACTTCCGCCTTCTCGAAGAAGGACTGGCCGCCGCTGACTTTGTAGGGAATGTTGTTTTCCCGCAGCAGTTTTTCAAATACCCGGGCCTGGTGATTACCTCGATAGAGGATGGCGTAGTCCTTGAATTCCAGACGGTGCTTGAATCGGTGCTTCATGATCTCGGTCACCACCCGGGCCGCTTCGTGGTCCGCATCCTTGCAGGGCAGCACCCGGATGGGATCGCCTTGGCCCAGGCCGCTCCACAGGCGCTTTTCAAACACATGGGGATTGTTGGCGATCAGGTGGTTGGCGGTCTGCAGGATGCGGTTGGTGGAGCGGTAGTTCTGCTCCAGCTTGATGATCTTCAGGTGGGGATAGTCCTGTTGCAGGGCCACCAGATTCTCGGGTCGGGCACCGCGCCAGGAATAGATGGACTGGTCGTCGTCGCCCACGGCGGTCAGGCTCGCGTCTACGTCCACCAGCAGGCGGACCAGACGGTACTGACAGGTATTGGTATCCTGATACTCGTCCACCAGCAGGTGGCGCAGGCGATGACGCCAGCGCTCGCGCACCTCCGGGTTTTCTTCCAGCAGGCGCACGGGCAGCACGATCAGGTCATCGAAATCCACGGCGTTGTAGGCCTTGAGCGCCCGCTGGTAGGCGGCATACAGGCGGGCCTGGCCTACCTCCAGGTCGTCCTCGGCCAGGGACAGGGCCTGCTCCGGGCTGAGCAGGTCGTTCTTCCAACGGCTGATGCGGTGGCGGGCGGATTCGGCCTCCACCGCATCGTCGTCCCGGTGGGTGAGTTGCTTGAGCAGGGCCAGGGCGTCGGCGGCATCGAAGATGGAAAATCCCGCCTTGTAGCCCAGGGTCTTGATCTCCTTGCGAATGAAGTCCAGACCCAGGGTATGGAAAGTGGAGACCGTCAGGCCCTTGCTCTCGTCCCGGGACAGCAGTTTTCCGGCGCGGGCTTTCATCTCCCGGGCGGCCTTGTTGGTGAAGGTGATGGCGGCGATCCGTTTCGGGGACAGGCCCCGATGACGGATCAGATGGGCGATCTTTTCCGTGATCACCCGGGTCTTGCCGCTGCCGGCGCCGGCCAGCACCAGCAAGGGGCCATCCACGTACTCGATGGCGGCGCGTTGTTGCGGGTTGAGGGTGTCCATGGCGACGGGGGTATGGGACGGGGCGGCATTCTATCAAATTATCAAAGCTTCAAAGCTTCAAAGCTTCAAAGCTTCAAAGCTTCAAAGCTTCAAAGCTTCAAAGCTTCAGGGCTTCAGGGCTTCAGGGCTTCAGGGCTTCAGGGCTTCAGGACACTTTCATGGATATCGACACCGCCGGCTGGCTGGACATCGCAACACGGATTCCTTCTCCCAACCAGGACGCCCGTCCTTCGGGGATGTCTCCGGGGCTCATCGTCATCCACGCCATCAGCCTGCCGCCGGGGGAGTTTGGTGGTCCCTGGATCGACCGGCTGTTCACCAATACCCTGCCGCCGGAGGGGCATCCCTATTTTGCGCAGATCCAGGGGCTCAAGGTCTCCGCCCATGTCCTGATCCGGCGTGATGGTGAACTGGTGCAGTATGTCCCTTTTCTCCAGCGGGCCTGGCATGCGGGGGCGTCCTGTTTCCAGGGGAGGGAACGCTGTAATGACTTTTCCATCGGCATTGAGCTGGAAGGCAGTGATGTTCATCCCTTCACTTGCGCCCAGTATGAGCGGCTTGCCGAACTCATCGCTGCCTTGAAAAAAAACTATGCCGGTCTGGCCGATACCCCCGTGGTTGGTCACTCAGATATCGCTCCAGGCCGAAAGACTGATCCAGGACCTTGTTTTGAATGGTCCAGGTTGCAAGTATTGCTGGATGATCCGACCAGCCCCCGAGCATAGGATGTTCCAAATCCGTCATTCCCGCGAAAGCGGGAATCCAGTCGCAGGCTGGGGGTTCTGGGCTCCCGCTTTCGCGGGAGCGACGGCCAATGAGGGGGTGACGGTTCCAAATCCGTCATTCCCGCGAAAGCGGGAATCCAGTCGCAGGCTGGGGGTTCTGGGCTCCCGCTTTCGCGGGAGCGACGGCCAATGAGGGGGTGACGGTTCCAAATCCGTCATTCCCGCGAAAGCGGGGATCCAGTCGCAGGCTGGGGGCCCTGGGCTCCCGCTTTCGCGGGAGTGAAGGTAATTTCGGAAGTGACGGTAAAGCTCGGGGGTGACGGCAACGGGCTTTTCAGAACTTCCTGTTAAGTAAATCCAAGTTTTTTGCTTGGAGAAAAATCATGTGATTTCGTAGTAAATCCATCATCACCGGAACTTGCAAGCAGAATTTTTAGCGACGAAACTTTAGTCACCTTTTGAAACCCGGGAAGCCCGCCATGTCACTGTTCATCATACTTGTCACGCTATTTATCGAACGCTTCACCAATGCTATAGAAAACCTGAGAAACTTTGCCTGGCTGGATCGATATACTGCCTTGGTACGCGGTCGTTGCGAGGGTTTCGGCCTTGGCAGCACCCCCACCCTGGTCATCGCCGTGGCCATTCCACTGGTGGTGCTGGTCATCCTCATGCAGCTCATCGGCGGCATACTGGGTGGCCTGGTCGGTGTGCTCATCGCTCTGGCCGTACTGTTGTTCAGCATCGGACCCCGCAACCTGAGCAAGGAAGTGGATGCCTTCCTGGAGGCCGGTGCCATGAAGGATGAGGAGCGGGAGATGAAGCATGCCCGCAACCTCCTGGGTGACCAGGTCCCGGATGACGCCGCCGAACGTGCACGCGCCGTCCTGCAGAGAATGCTCATCGGCAGCAACAGCAGTCTCTTCGCCGTGTTGTTCTGGTTCGTGGTACTGGGTCCCGTCGGCGCCCTGCTGTATCGCCTGGCCAATCTGATGCGCGCCCCCGAGGGGGCGGAGCCGGATGGATTCCAGCAGACAGCCACCCAGCTCCAGGGACTGCTGGACTGGATTCCCGCCCGCCTGGTGGCCCTGTTCTACGCCCTCACCGGCAGTTTCGACCGGTCCTTCCCCGTGCTGCGTACCGGTGTCTTGGGCAGCTGGGGCAACATGGCCGCCGAGAACGAGGCCCTGCTGCGTGATGCCGGTTGCGAGGCCATCCAGCTCAGCGAAGAAGAGCTCAAGGAACCCCTGCAGGCCCGGTCTGCCGTGGAGCGCGCCTCCAGTCTGGTATTCCGCAGCCTGATTGCCTTCGTGGCCATCCTGGCGCTGTTGACCATCGTCGGGCTGAGCAGCTAGCCCTTGTCGTTCGATGCCCCTGCCGGGCCATGGAGTCCCGGCAGGGCAGGACTGTCCTGAATGATCCGTATCGATTTTCTGCGCCACGGCGAACCGACCGGTGGCGAACGCTATCGCGGCAGCGGCGTGGATGACCCCCTCAGCGAGACGGGTCTGGAGCAGATGTGGCAGGCCGTGGGGGGGCGTGCACCAACCTCGGTGCCCTGGACCCGGATCATCAGCTCTCCCATGCGTCGTTGTCTGGATTTTGCAGCGCCACTGTCCCGTACCCTGAATCTGCCGCTCACTCAAGTGCCGGATCTGCGGGAAGTGGGATTCGGTAGTTGGGAGGGCCGCACCCCGGAGGATCTTCGCAGGAACAGCCCGGAGGAGTTCCTCGCCTTTTTCCATGATCCCATGCACGCCCGCCCCCGGGGCGCCGAGCCCCTGGACGACTTTCGCCGACGGGTTGATGGGGCGCTGGACGAGATGCTGCGTCAGCATGCCGGAGAGCACCTGCTGGTGGTGACCCACGCGGGCGTGATCCGGGCGGTCATCTGCGCCGCGCTGGAGGTGCCCACAGAGGCCATGTACCGCATCAGGATCCCTTACGCGGGCGCTACGCGCCTGCGGCGGGATGATCGGGGCATGATGTTGGAATTCGTCAATCGCCGGCATCCGGCCGACTCCGCCTGACCGCGGTCCCTGCGGCTCGTGCTAACCTTGCGCCCTTTCCATACCTGCCGGGAGATGCCATGACCCCATTCCTGAAGACCGCCATCGACGCTGCCCTGAGCGCCCAGGACGTGATCCAGCGCTACTATCGCCAGGATGTGGTGGTGGAGATCAAGCCGGACCAGACACCGGTGACGGTGGCCGATCTGGAATCGGAAAAGGCCATCAAGTCCATCATCACCGCCGCCTTTCCCGACCACGGTATCTACGGCGAAGAGACCGGCCAGGAGCGCATGGATTCAGATTACCTGTGGCTCATCGACCCCATCGACGGCACCAAAAGCTTCGTGCGTCGCTATCCCTTCTTCTCGACTCAGATCGCCCTGCGCCGCGACGGCGAATTGGTGGCCGGAGTCTCTAATGCCCCCGAGTTCGAGGAAATGGCCTACGCGGAAACGGGGGAGGGTGCCTTCCTGGCGGGGGAGGCCATTCGGGTGAGCGACATTCGCACCCTGGAAGCCGCGACCCTGTCCATCGGCAACGTCAAGACCCTGGCGGGCGGTCCCGGCTGGCAGGGGCTGGCGCAGATCGTTCAGCAGGTGAACCGGACCCGGGGTTATGGGGATTTCTACCACTACCACCTGCTGGCTTCGGGGCGTATCGATCTGGTCGTGGAGTCGGATGTCAACATCCTGGATATCGCCGCACTGGCGGTGATCGTACGTGAGGCGGGGGGTATCTTCACCGACCTTCAGGGTGGTCCCCTGACCCTGGAAACTACCAGCGTGCTGGCGGCGGCTACCCCGGAACTTCACACCGAGGCCCTGGCCCTGCTCAACCCGTAAGAAAGCCGGGCCTGCCGGGTAGTGAGGGCCGTTTTGAAAGACTCTCCTTCACCGTCGCTCCCGCAATGGACTCAAGAGAAGTGGCTTTCATATCCGTGAGGGCCACTTTGAAAGCGCTTTTTCACCGTCACTCCCGCGAAAGCGGGAGTCCAAGGCTGTCAGTCCGCGACTGGTTTCCCGCTTTCGCGGGAATGACGGGCTTTTATGTCCGTGGGAATGACTGATTGATGCCCGCGGGAATGACGGACCTACAACCGATGTTTGCCGGGATGCGTGGCTCGGGGCGCCTTCAGGTGGTTACGGGTGTCCAGATGCCGTTGATCAGCCCTTCCCCCGGCTGGAAGCGGTTCTTGTAGGCCATCTTGGGGCTCTGGGCATTCCAGTAGCCCAGATAGACGTGGGGCAGGCCTTCTTCCCGTGCACGCCGGATCTGCCATAGTATCGCCAAGGTGCCCAGGCTGCGCGCCCGGGCCGCTGGATCAAAGAAGGTATAGACCGCCGACAGGGCGTCCGGCAGCCGGTCGACCACCGCCACGCCCAGCAGTCTGCCGTCTTCCCTGAACTCCACCAGCCAGGTGCGGCACCATCGGCTGGTCACGAATCCCAGATAGCTTTCCGGTGTGGGGTTGTCCATGCCGCCGCCTCGGTGGCGTTGAGTCACATAGAGCGTGTACAGGTGATAGTGTTCTGAATCAAATCCCGCCTCATGGGTGATGATCGAGAGCCCCTCGTTACGCTTGAGCGCACGACGCTGACTGCGATCCGGCGTGAAGTGCGCCACGGGTATCCGATAGGGGACGCAGGCCCGGCAGTGGGGACATTGATGGCGGTACACATGATTGCCGCTACGGCGAAAGCCGTTGTGAAGCAGTTCCCCGTAGATCCCGACATCCATCGGCCCGCCCGGATCGGCAAACAGGCTCACCATTTTCCTGTCCTCCAGGTATGGGCAGGTATCCGGCGCCGTGGCATAGAAGATCAGAGATTCATGTTGAGACACGGTGCGAGTCCGGATCTTTTTGCAAGACAAAAAAAGGGCCGCCAGCGGCAGCCCGAACCGTGTGAGGATGGAGACCCGCAAATAACAGCGGGACAATGGCCAAGGATCAGGAGACCCGGGATATGTCCTTCAGCCACGAATCGAGGCTAGTGCAGGTTGAGTTGTAAATCTCTGATCTGGATCAGTTGCCGGCCGGGATGGCGGTCATGCCCCGAATGCGGGTTCGGCGGCGGGGTGGTGCCTACGAATGGGTCTTGCAGGCATGTTATGCTGAAAAACTTTGACGCAACCGGATAGATGTTCATGAATTCCGACAGACTGAATCAGCTTCACCAGGAGATCAAGCGCCGCATCATGGTTCTGGATGGTGGCATGGGCACCATGATCCAGGGTTATGGATTGCAGGAAGCCGATTACCGGGGTGAGCGCTTCGCTGACTGGCCGTCGGACATCAAGGGCAACAACGACCTGCTGGTGCTGACCCAGCCGCAGATCATCCGCGAGGTGCACGCCGCCTATCTGGAGGCCGGTGCCGACATCCTCGAAACCAACACCTTCAACGCCACCCGCATCGCCATGGCGGATTACGGCATGGAAGACCTGGTCCCGGAGATCAACCGGGAGGCCGCCCGCCTGGCCCGGGAAGTGGCCGACGAATACACTCGCAAGACCCCCGACCGCCCCCGTTTCGTGGCCGGCATCCTCGGCCCCACCAACCGCACCGCCAGCATTTCCCCGGACGTCAACGACCCGGGTTTTCGCAATGTCTGGTTCGACGAGCTGGTGGCCGCCTACCGGGAGGCCGCCGAGGCCCTGCTGGAAGGGGGGGCGGATATTCTGCTCATCGAAACCGTCTTCGACACCCTCAACGCCAAGGCCGCCGTCTTTGCCGTGGAGGGCTTGTTCGAGGATCGGGGCGAACGCTGGCCGGTGATGATCTCCGGCACCATCACCGATGCTTCCGGGCGTACTCTGACCGGCCAGACCACCGAGGCCTTCTGGAACAGCCTGCGTCATGCAAAACCTTTGTCCATCGGCTTGAACTGTGCCCTGGGGCCGAAGGAGCTGCGGCCCTATGTGGAAGAACTTTCCCGCATCGCCGACACTCACGTTTCCGCCCACCCCAATGCGGGTCTGCCCAACGAGTTCGGCGGCTATGACGAGACCCCGGCGCAGATGGCCGAAGAGATCTCCGAGTGGGCCGGCAGCGGCCTGCTGAACATCGTCGGCGGCTGCTGCGGCACCACCCCCGACCACATCCGCGCCATCCGTGAGGCGGTGGAACGACATGCCCCCCGTCCGCTCCCGAAGATCGCCCCCGCCTGCCGCCTGTCGGGCCTGGAGCCCTTCAATATCACCGCGGATACCCTGTTCGTGAATGTGGGGGAGCGCACCAATGTCACCGGCAGTGCCCGCTTCAAGCGCCTGATCAAGGACGGCGACTACGAAACCGCCCTGGAGGTGGCCGCGGAACAGGTGGAAAGCGGCGCTCAGGTCATCGACGTGAACATGGACGAGGGCATGCTGGATGCACTGGAGGCCATGAAGCGTTTCCTCTGTCTGGCCGCCGCCGAGCCGGATATCTCCCGGGTGCCGGTGATGATCGACTCTTCCAAGTGGGAGGTGATCGAAACCGGCCTCAAGTGCATCCAGGGCAAGGGCATCGTCAACTCCATCTCCCTCAAGGAGGGGGAGGAGATCTTCATTCGCCAGGCCCGCCTGCTGCGGCGCTATGGGGCGGCGGTGGTGGTCATGGCCTTCGACGAAGCCGGTCAGGCGGATACGCAGGATCGCAAGGTGGAGATCTGTCGGCGGGCTTACCGGATCCTTACCGAGGTGGTGGGTTTCCCGGCCGAGGACATCATCTTCGACCCCAACATCTTCGCCATCGCCACCGGCATTGAGGAGCACAACAACTACGGCGTGGACTTCATCGAGGCCACTCGCCGCATCAAGCAGACCTTGCCCCATGCCATGGTCTCCGGAGGTGTCTCCAACGTCTCCTTCTCCTTCCGGGGCAACAATCCGGTGCGCGAGGCGATCCATGCCGTGTTCCTCTACCACGCCATCCGCGCGGGCATGGACATGGGTATCGTCAACGCCGGTCAGCTGACGGTCTACGACGAGATCGGGCCGGACTTGCGGGAACGGGTGGAAGACGTGGTCCTCAACCGTCGTTCCGATGGCACCGAGCGTCTGCTGGAGATCGCCGACCGCTTCCGCGACACCGGCGGCGAGACCCGCAAAGAGGACCTGGCCTGGCGGTCACTGCCCGTGGCCAAGCGTCTGGAGCATGCCCTCGTGAAGGGGATCGACGCCTACGTGGTGGAAGACACGGAAGAGGCCCGTCAGACCTTCGACCGGCCCATTCATGTCATTGAAGGCCCTCTCATGGACGGCATGAATGTGGTGGGCGATCTGTTCGGCGCGGGCAAGATGTTCCTGCCCCAGGTGGTCAAGTCCGCCCGGGTGATGAAGAAGGCCGTGGCCCACCTGATCCCCTACATCGAGGCGGAAAAGGGCGACGACTCAAAGAACAACGGCCGCATCCTCATGGCCACGGTGAAGGGGGACGTCCACGACATCGGCAAGAACATCGTCGGTGTGGTACTCCAGTGCAACAACTTCGAGGTCATTGACCTGGGGGTCATGGTGCCCGCACCGAAGATTCTCGAAGCGGCACGGGAACACCAGGTGGACGTGATCGGCCTGTCCGGTTTGATCACCCCGTCCCTGGAAGAGATGGCCCACCTGGCGGCGGAGCTGCAGCGGGAAGGTTTCAGCACCCCGCTGATGATCGGCGGTGCCACCACCTCCCGCGCCCACACCGCAGTGAAGATCGCCCCCGGCTACGAAGGGGTCACGGTCTGGGTGAAGGACGCCTCCCGGGCCGTAGGTGTGGCGCAGAGCCTGGTCAGCCCGGAGCTGCGCGGCCCCTACGGAGAGAAAATCCGAGCCGAATATGTCGAGGTACGCGAACAGCACCATGCCCGCCGCAAGACCCAGGACTGGCTCAAACTGGACGAGGCCCGGGCCAACCGCACGCCGGTGGAGTGGTCCGGCTACACCCCGCCGCGCCCCCTCATCCTGGATGCGGATCAGGCCCCGTCTGCGGGCGGGCCGGCCCCGGAGATTCTGCATCCCCATGGTCCCGGCAGCATCCTGCTGCGGTTTGACGACTATCCCCTGGATCGGTTGGTGGACTACATCGACTGGACCCCGTTCTTCCGTGCCTGGGATCTGCATGCCGCCTTCCCCCGCATCCTGGATGACGAGGTCGTGGGCGAGGAGGCTACCAAGCTGTTTGCCGATGCCCAGCCCATGCTTCGGCAGATCATCGAAGAGGGCTGGCTCAGGGCCCGGGCGGTGGTGGGCTTTTTCCCCGCCCAGGCGGTGGGCGCCGACGACATCCAGCTCTACCGGGACGCGGTGGGCGGCGAGCCGCTGATGCGGCTGCACCATGTGCGGCAGCAGACCCGCAAGCCCCGCCAGGCCCCCAACATGTGCCTGACCGACTTCATCGCCCCGGCCGATACCGGTCTGCAGGACTATCTGGGGGCCTTTGCAGTCACCACCGGAGGTGGCATCGACGAGCACGTCAGGCGCTTCGAGGCCGCCCACGACGACTACTCCGCCATCATGCTCAAGTCCCTGGCGGACCGTCTGGCGGAGGCCTTTGCCGAACACATGCACGCGCGGGTGCGGCGGGAGTTCTGGGGCTATGCCTCCCGGGAGGCCCTGTCCAACGATGACCTCATCAAGGAAAAGTACCAGGGCATCCGTCCGGCCCCCGGCTATCCGGCCTGCCCGGAACACACGGAAAAGGGGCTCTTGTGGGAACTCATCGATCCGGTGACCCACGCGGGCATGACCCTCACCGACAGCTATGCCATGTCGCCGGCCTCGTCCGTTTCCGGGTTTTATTTCTCCCATCCGGAGTCCCGGTACTTCGGCGTCGGCAAGCTCAACCGGGATCAGGTGGAGGACTATGCCCGGCGCAAGGGCATGGCGCTGGAAGAGGCGCAGCGCTGGCTGGCGCCCAACCTGGGGTATGATCCGGACTGAGCCCCGTTCACATCGTCACATCCATCGGAGTCCCCATGCCTGAGTCCCGCGACACGGAACACGACTCGCACCGCCTCGTCCTGCGCAATACCCGCCTGAAAGACTACGACGGCATCCATCACATCATGGAGGCCGTCTATCCCAGTCTGGACGGTGCCTGGAGTCGGGAACAGTTCGAGTCTCAGATCCAGCGCTTTCCCGAAGGCCAGATCTGCATCGAGGACAACGGCCGGGTGGTGGCTGCCGCCATCAGCCTGATCGTGGACTATCGGCGCTGGGGCGATCGTCATAAATACTGGGAGATCACCGGCAACGGCTTTCTTACCACCCATGATCCGGACGGCGATACCCTTTACGGGGTGGATGTGTTCGTGGATCCGGAATACCGGGGTATGCGCCTGGGGCGCCGTCTCTACGATGCCCGCAAGGAACTGTGTGAAAAACTCAACCTGCGGGCCATCGTCGCCGGCGGCCGTATCCCCGGCTACGCCCGTTACCGGGATGAGATGAGCCCCCAGCAGTATGTGGAACTGGTGAAATCCCATGAAGTCACCGATCCGGTGCTCACCTTCCAGCTCTCCAACGACTTCCACGTACGCAGGATCATCAACGACTACCTGCCCGACGACAAGGAATCCCACGCCTACGCCACCCTGCTGGAGTGGATCAACATCTATTACGAGGAAAAGGAAACCCTCATCGGTGCCACCAAGCAGGTGGTACGGGTCGGGGCGGTGCAGTGGCAGATGCGCCCCCTGAAATCCCTGGACGAACTGTTGCAGCACGTGGAATATTTCGTCGACGCGGTGTCCGGTTACCAGGCCGACGTGGTCCTGTTCCCGGAATTCTTCAATGGTCCGCTGATGGGCCAGTTCAACCAGGACAACACCGCCGAGGCGGTGCGCCACCTGGCCGACTACACCGACACCCTGCGTCAGGAGATGGTCAATCTGGCCCTGGCCTACAACATCAACATCATCGCCGGCAGCATGCCCGAGTACGATGGACGGGAGCTGCGCAACGTCTCCTACCTGTGCCGTCGGGACGGCAGCTGGGACAAGCAGTACAAGCTGCACATCACCCCGGATGAACGGGCCTACTGGGGCCTGAAGGGCGGCGATGAGGTCCGCATCTTCGAGACCGACTTCGGCAAGATCGGCATCCTGATCTGCTACGACGTGGAATTCCCGGAACTGCCCCGTCTGCTGGCGGACCAGGGGTTGCAGATCCTGTTCGTGCCGTTCTGGACCGACACCAAGAACGCCTATCTGCGGGTACGTCGCTGCGCTCAGGCCAGGGCCATCGAGAACGAGTGCTACGTGGTCATCTCCGGCAGCGTGGGCAACCTGCCCAAGGTCGAGAATATGGACATGCAGTACTCCCAGGCGGCGGTCTTCACCCCCTCCGACTTCGCCTTCCCCCATGACGCGGTGGCCGCCGAGGCCACCCCCAATACCGAGATGACCCTGATCGCGGACCTGGATCTGGACAACCTCAAGGAACTGCGCACCCACGGCGCCGTGCGCAACCTAGTGGACCGGCGGCTGGATCTGTACGAGGTGCGTTGGAAGCGTTGAGGGTCGGAGCCGGGGAGGCGGCTCAGCCGATGCCCGGTACCGTCTGCTGCATGGGGTCCGCCGGCGGCGGGTCTTCCGGTTCCCCGGGAACCAGTACCTCCAGCAGTTCCAGTTCAAAGATCAGGGTCTCCCCCGGCCCGATGACGGCCCCGGCCCGCCCCTCGCCGTAGGCCAGCCAGTGAGGCACCACCAGCCGGGCCCGACTGCCTGCCGGCATGTTCACCAGGGCCTCCCGCCAGCCGGGGATCGTATCCTGCACCGCCACCACCGACGGTACCGCCCGACGCCGGGAGCTGTCGAACACCCGCCCATCCAGGTGCATGCCCCGGTAATGCACCACCACCTGGTCTTCCAGGGTCGGCACGGGCCCGTCACCCCGGTCCAGCATCTCCACCTGCAGGCCGCTGGGGAGGGTCACGACCCCGGCCTGTTGCCCGTTGCGGCTACGATAGGCCTCGCCGTCCTCGATATTCACCTCCACCAGCAGGCGGGCCTCCTCGGCCTGCTCCGGGGTCAGCCCGCAACTGCGCGCGCCCAGGAACAAGGCCACCAGCAGCACCAGGCTCAGGACCGATAAAAACAGGACATTGCGCAACAGACTCAGCATCGGATCACCAGGGGATGTCGCTGCCGTCGATATCAATGAAGCGGCCACTGTCCGCCAGGGACAGGTGCTCGAAGATCCCCCGCATGGCGGTGACGCTCCGGGTGGTGTCGATTTCCCCGTTGGGGCCGCCCATGTCCGTGCGTACCCATCCCGGATGCTGAGCCACCACGGTGATGCCCCGGGCCTTCAGATCCCGCGCCGCACTGACCACCACCGCGTTCAGGGCGGCCTTGGTGGAACGGTAGATGTAGGAACCGCCGGAGCCGTTGTCCCCCATGCTGCCCATCTTGCTGGAGAGATTGATCATCAGGCGACGGTTGCCGGCGGCCACCGGATCGACCAGGGCCTCCATGATCTTCAGCGGGGCCACGGTGTTGATGTGAAGGGTCTCCATCCAGCCCGCCACGTCCGTGTTGCCGAAGGCGCTTGCGGGACCGTAGCTGCCGGCGTTGTTGATCAGGATGTCCACCGGCGTATCCGAGAGGATGCCCGCCAGCGCCTGGATCTGGACGGGGTTGGTCACATCCAGGGGATGTACGCTGACCCGGCCCCGGGTCTTGGCGGCCAGGCGGTTCAGCTCCCGGGCCTGCTCCGGGTGGCGGCAGGCGGCGAGCACCCGTGCACCGGCCTCGGCGTACTGCTGCGCAAACGCCAGCCCGATACCCCGGTTGGCCCCCGTGATGACTACGGTTTCCGTCATGCCGCTTTCTCCTCCGCACAAAAATGAACAGTCCGATAAAAATATTCTGAATAAGCCATTCCCGCGCAAGCGGGAATCCGGTCACAGGCTGAAAATCCTTGACTCCCGCCTTCGCGGGAGTGACGGCAAGGGGCCTGCTCGGTGACGGCAGCGGACTTGTTCAGTGTTTTCATAATGGCTTGAGTGCTGCAAGGGATCAAGCGACCGACGGAAGGAGTCCGTGTACTGACCAGTCGGGAGGCATCGCCGGGTGTCAGGCGCTAAACTCAACCGTTAAAACCACACCGATGCTCATGCCGGAGCGGGAGAAAGGATCGATGAGTTCATCAGCCCATGCAGTTACGGTTCTGGTCGTGGATGATTCCAGGGTCATGCGACAGGCATTGAACAAGATTCTCAGCTCCCGTTACCAGGTGCTTGAGGCCGAGGACGGGGAAGCGGCCTGGCGCCTGCTGGAGCGTGAGCCCGCCATCGCCGGCATTTTCACCGATCTGTCCATGCCCGGGCTGGATGGTTACGGCCTGCTCAAACGGGTGCGTGACAGTCAGGATGCGCGGATCAGGGGGCTGCCGGTGGTCGTCGTGACCGGCAACGAAGATGATGTGGGCACCGCGCAGCGGGTACGGGATCACGGCGCCGACGAGATGCTGAAAAAACCGTTTCGCGCTGAAGAGGTACTCAAGCTCACGACGCGTCTGTTGGGCACCCCGGCCCCGGGAGCCGTGCCCGCCTCTGCGGTTGCCATCGCCCCGGCGGATGAACTCCAGTCGTTGCGCGATCAGCTGGCCCAGGCCCTGACCCAGGCCACCGCCGCGCTCAAGGGGCGGGATCAGGTGGAGAAGGAACTCAAGCAGTTGCGGACCGAGCTGATGTTGCGCCAGCAGACCTCGGATGAGCGGGAGATGCAGGTGCGCCTGAAACAGCAGGAACAGGCCCTGGCCACGGCCCGTGCCGGAGAGCAGCGGCTGGTGGCGGCGCTGGAGCAGCAGCAGGCCCGTAACAACGAACTGGAGGCGCGGCTGCAGAGTCTGACCCGGGATCTGGAACAGGCCGCAGCAGAACTGGTCCGGGCCCGTGAGCGGCCGGACGTCCCCGAGCGCCGGACACGCAATCAGGAGGCCCGCATCAAGGCCGAGGAGCTGGCCCGACTGCAGGCGGAGGACGAACTACTGACTGTCAGCCGACGTCTGGAGGAGGTGGAAACGGCCCTGGCCGCCGCTCACCAGGAAGTGCATGCGGCCAAGGCGGATACGGGGCGTCTGCGCAGCACTCAGCGGGAGCGGGAACAGCAGCTGGAAGCCCATTGCCGGGAACTGGAGGGCCGGTTGGCCCAGGTCATGACCCAGGTGGCCGAGGCCGCGCCCCGAGACAAGGCGGAGACATCCGGCCCGGTGATCGCCGAACCGGTATCCGGCCCTTCGCCGAGCGTCGCGGAAGCGTTCAGGGATGAGCGCAAGGGGTCAGAATCGGTGGCGCGCTGGGAAGCGGAGCGTGGCCGTGCGCGTCGTCGTCGGACGTGGCTGATACTCTCGGCGGGCGGCCTCGCGGCACTGGTTCTGGCATTCTGGCTGGGGACCCTGCTGGGATGAACGATGTTGCCGTGGCGGCCCGGGTTCCAGGGTGTATGATAGGCGGGCAACCACTTCGGGGGTGAGCATGTCACTCAGCATCGAACAACTGGTGGAAGAATCCACGGGACTGGTCTCATTGCCGGCGGTAGCGGTGCGCCTGAATGCCATGGTCAATGACCCGGACAGTACCGCGGCGGATATCGGTCGCCTGATCAGCCAGGACCCGGCCCTGACCATTCGTCTGCTGCAACTGGCCAACAGCCCCTTCTTCGGCCTGTCCCATCGAGTGGAGACCATCTCCCGCGCCGTCACCGTGATCGGTACTTCGCAGATCCGGGATCTGGTACTGGCCACCAGCGTGGGGCAGGCCTTTGAGCGTATCCCCAACGAACTCATGTCCATGGAGGCCTTCTGGCGTCACAGTGTCTACTGTGGCCTCATTGCCCGGATGCTGGCCGAAGACCTCAACCTGCGTCACAGTGAGTCCATGTTCATCGCCGGCCTGCTCCATGACATCGGCCGGTTGCTGGTCTTCAACCGGGAGCCGGACGAGGCCCACAAGGCCTTTCTGCTGAGCCTGCAGAATGTGAGCACTTTACCGCCCCACGAAGCCGAGCGCCGGATTCTCGGGCATGACCACGCCCAGGTGGGTGGGGCGCTGGCGGCCCGTCTCAACCTGCCCCGGAAGCTTCAGGATTGCATCCGCTATCACCACGAGCCGGCGAGCCCCACGGACTATCCCGTCGAGGTCGCCCTGGTCCACATTGCCAACAGCGTGGCCCACATGGCCGAACTGGATACCCAGGACCCCGGCGATGTCCCTCCGATCGACCCCCGGGCCTGGGAGCGTGTCGGACTGGAACCTGATGTGGTGCGTTCCCTCATCGAACGGGCGCAGCAGCAGGTGGTGGATGTGGAATCCCTGGTCCTGCATCACCCCTGAGGGCTTAGCGCCGGGCAGGGGTCTCCGCCAGCGGGTCGTCCGGCCAGGCATGCTTGGGATAACGTCCTTTCAGGTCCTTCTTCACCTCCGGATAGGTCCGTGACCAGAAACCGGCCAGGTCGCTGGTGATCTGGACCGGCCGTTGGGCCGGCGACAGCACATGCACCAGTAGCGGCACTCGACCGCCGGCGATGCGGGGCGTCTCCTTCAGACCGAACAGCCACTGTAGGCGGGCCGCCAGCACCGGCACCTCTCCCCGGCCGTAATCCAGCCTGACCCGCTGTCCCCCCGGCAGGGTCAGATGGGTGGGGGCCAGCCGGTCCAGGTCCTGGGGCAGGGGCCAGCCCAGAGAGCCACGCAGGATGGCCGTCAGGTCCAGGCGTTGCAGGTGTGTCAGCCGGTTCATACCCTCCAGCCAGGGACCCAGCCAATGCTCCAGACCTTGCAGTAGGGCCGCATCCGACAGATCCGGCCAGGGGGATCCCTGGGTGCGGTGCAGAAAGTTCACCCGTTCCCGCAGTCCCTGGGACTCCCGGTTCCAGGGCAGACAGGCCAGGCCCGTGTCCCGGATACCTTCCAGCAGGGTGGTGCGGATCCGTTCCGGATCCGGTGATGGCAGTGGGCGGGTCTCCAGGGTCAATGCCCCCAGGCGGATGTCTTGCTGCGCGGCCACGGCGCCGACCCGGGCATCCCAGACCACTTGCTCCCGCCGTTCCTGCAGCCGGCCCAGATGGCTCTCCAGGTCCTCCCGGTTCAGCGTTGCCGCCAGAAAGATGCGTGCCTCCCGCCCGGCGCCGTTCAGATTGGGGACCACGATCCATTCGTTGCCGGAGAGGGATTCGTGACGGCTGAAGGTCGCCCCGCGCCCCCCGGAGAGCCGGTAGCGCGCTTCGGCGCCGGAGCGGCGTTGTCCGATCCGGTCCGGATAGGCCAGCGCCAGCAGCAGTCCGGCAGCCTCCCGGGGTGGCGGTGGTGCCGGCCCCGTGGCCGGCGGGGCGGGACGCCGTGCCATGGCCGTGGCAAAGCGCCGGGCCTGTTGCAGCACTCGCTCCCGGCTGCCGCGATGGATGCGGTGGCCGGGTACCGTCCGTCCCTCAAGGGCTTCCAGTCGCAGATAGATGTCCGCTTCGGCGGGGCCGTCCAGACCGCCGAGAATATCCCGCTCCTCCAGCAGGGCCGCCAGTCTGCAGGCCAGGGTTTCCAGACCCAGACGGCGACCACTGAGCATCAGGTGGGCCAGCCGGGGATGGGTCCCCAGGGCGGCGATGGCCTCGCCATGGGCGGTCAGGCGTCCGGCCTCATCCAGTGCCCCCAGCCGTTGCAGCAGATCCCGGCCCTGGGCCAGTGCCGCCGGCGGTGGTGGGTCCAGCCAGGCCAGTTCCCCGGCATCGGCACCCCAGCGGGCCAGTTCCAGGGCCAGGGGCGCCAGATCCGCTTCCAGGATTTCCGCCGGACTGTGTTCCGGCATGGCCTGTTCGTCGCCGGTGGTCCACAGGCGCAGGCACACGCCGGGTTCCAGACGGCCCGCCCGACCGCTGCGTTGGGTGGCCGAGGCCCGGCTGATGCGCACCGTCTCCAGCCGGGTGAGTCCGGAGGCGGGATCGAACCGGGGCCGCCGGGCCAGGCCGCTGTCCACCACCACCCGCACGCCTTCGATGGTCAAGCTGGTTTCGGCAATGTCGGTGGTGAGCACCACCTTGCGTTGTCCAGCAGGGCAGGGGGTAATGGCCGCCTGTTGGGCTTCCGGCGGCAGACTGCCGTAGAGGGGGTGGATGCCCACATCCCGGGGTAGATTGCCGCTGCCAAGGGCCTGAGCCACCCGCTCGATCTCCCGTTGTCCGGGCAGGAAGGCCAGCACGCTGCCGGGCTCCTCCGTCAGCACCCCCCGCAGGGTCGTGGTCATCAGCGTCTCCAGGTCGACAGGGCCTCGCCGTGACGGCGTCAGGTGGCGGATGTCTACCGGAAACCGACGCCCCACGCTGTGAATCACCGGTACGTCACCCATCAGCCGGGCCACCGGGGCCACGTCCAGGGTGGCGGACATCACCAGCACCCGCAGGTCCTCCCGCAGCAGGCCGCGGGCCTGCAGGCACAGGGCCAGTCCCAGGTCCGACTGCAGGTTGCGTTCATGGAATTCGTCGAAGATCACCAGACTCACCCCCTCCAGGGCCGGGTCCTGCTGCAGGCGCCGGGTGAGTATCCCCTCGGTGATCACCTGCAGGCGGGTACGGGGGCCCACATGGCGTTCCAGCCGGGTCTGATAGCCGACCATGTCACCGACGGCTTCACCTCGCAGCCCGGCCATGAACAGGGCCGCGCCCCGAGTGGCCAGTCGGCGAGGTTGCAGCATGAGGATCGTGCCCGTACACCAGGGGGCATCCAGGGCGGCGAGAGGGACCCGGGTGGTCTTGCCGGCCCCCGGCGGGGCTTGCAGCACGGCGGCGCCCTGTTCGGCAAGGGCCTGCATCACCTGCGGCAGGACGACATCGATGGGCTGGGGAGGATGGGGCATGATGGGGAATGTTTCCGCTGCGGTCCTGTCGAAGGGACATGGATTTTAACGTCATGTCGGACCGTGCTGCGTGCATTCGGTCCGTAACAGGTTCCGTTGTCTCTACGAGGTGAAGACCATGAGGTTCGGGTGGCTGGTGTTCGTGTCGCTGCTGGGCGGCGTCCTGCTCGCCGGTTGCGCTTCCCGTCCGCCTGCGGTCATTGCCGACGTGCCAGAGGCGATACCCGCCCTGATGGTGGTCCGGGCCGATCCGGATGCCTGGCTGGGGCGGGAAGTCCGCTGGGGCGGGGTGATCGCCGGGGTTGAAAACCGGCAGGATCATACCGTGGTGGAGGTGGTGTCCCGGCCCCTGGATGGCCGGGGCCGTCCCCGGCAGGTGGATGTCAGCGAGGGCCGGTTCCTGGCCCATGTCCAGGGTTTTCTGGACCCGCTGGTCTATGTCGAAGGCAGGGAATTTACCGTGACCGGGCGAGTGGAAGGGGTGGTGCATCGACCCATCGGTGAGTACCGGTATGCCTTTCCCCTGATCCTGACCACCGGGACCCACCTGTGGAGCCCCAGGCCCGAGCCGACTCGTGACCCTTATCACCATTATCCGCCGCCGTTTCATTCTCCACTGTATGATCCATGGTACCCCTTCTATCACCCCTACTACCGACCATGGCGGTATTGAAGATGCATGATGCCCTCGCAAGGAAAGATCCCGCGGTGCGCGCTCGCCGGCTGCTGATCCTGCTGCTCATCCTGCTTCTCCCGGTGGGCTGCGCCACCGGGCCGCGTTTTGATACCGGGCGGGTGGATGCGGCCCTGACCCCGGCCGGGGCCGTCCGGGATGCCCAGGCCCTGGCCGGTACCCGGGTGCTGTGGGGTGGCGTCATCGTCCATGCCCGCAATTTGGCGGATGTCACCGAGATCGAGGTCCTGGGCTACCCCCTCGGCCGCAGCCAGGGACCCGATACCACGCGCGCACCTCAGGGGCGTTTCCTGGCTCACGTCCCCGGCTATCTGGAAACCGTGGACTTCGAGCCCGGGCGTCGTCTGACCGTGAGCGGCGGTCTCGACGGCACCGTGTCGGGCAAGGTGGGGGCGGCCCCGTACCTCTATCCCCGGGTCGAGGTGGATGAGTTCCACCTGTGGCCCCGGGATCATGCCGTGCCGGCTTCCGGCAGCCCGCGTTTCAACATCGGCATCGGTGTGATCTTCAGGAACTGACGCTGCCGAAGGTGTCTCTTTGCGGCTTGCTTTGTCGGGGTCGGCGGGGTCAATATCTCTCTCATGGATGCCTCCAAGGACAGTGGTCGCCAATTGTGGTTCACGCGCCGCGACGGCCGGGTCAGCGGGCCACACCCCGGTCGTGTGGTGTCCCGGTATCTGCTGCTGGGCCGCCTGGAGATCGAAGATCAGATCAGCACTGATGGCGAGCACTGGAAATGCATTGCCGAGCACCCCCACCTGATTCCCGAGGAACTGCTCAATACCCACGGTCCAGAAGGGCACTTGCGGCTTCTGCAGGCCCGTCTGCGGGAGGATGAACGCATCCGGGAGCGACGCACGCAAGCGCCGGAAGAGACGGAAGAGGATGGTCAGGTCGCGCCGGAGGCGCGCGCGTGCCCGGATCGGCGCCGGTCCGAACCGCCGGAGATCCTGAACTTCCGCCAGCAAAGGGCGGAACTCCTGGAGCGCCGACCCCGCGATGACTCACTCAAGGCCTGGATGCCCTGGGTGTTGTTTGGCGGTCTGCTGGGGTTGCTCCTGCTGGCGGGCCTTCTGGTGTCCTCGCTGGGGCGCACGCCGCCCTCACCGCCGCCGGACTGTCAGGCCCCGGCGGCACCGGGGGTGAACTGGAGCTATTGCCGCATGCTGGGGGTCGACCTGCGCGGTGCCGACCTGACCGGGGCCGTGCTCAACAATGCGGATCTGCTGGCCGGGCGTCTGGAGCAGACCCGTCTGACCGACGCGGATCTGAGCTATGCCGATCTGCGTCAGGCCCGTTTCACGGATGCGGACCTGGGCGGCGCCCGCCTCACCGGGGCGATCTTGGTGGAGGCCCGCCTGATCCGGTCACGGCTGACGGGTGCCGATCTGAGCTATGCCGACCTGCGCGGTGCCGATCTGAGCGGAGCGGACCTCACCGGTGCCCTCCTGAGTCGAGCTGTCTGGGTGGATGGCCGTATCTGCGCCGCCGGCTCCGTGGGGACGTGTCAGGACCCCACCCCCTGATGAGGATGGCCTAAGTCCGGCCGCCCTGCTATGGTGGCGGCCCCGGCCTGCCCGGCCGTTTCCGCATCACTCCCTGGACGCCTGCATGGATCATCAAGTCGCCTCTTCCTCGGATGAACCCCAGTTCACCCTCACCCTTGACGGCACCCGAATCACGGTGCTGGGCACCGCCCATGTCTCCCGGGTTTCCGCCGAGGCGGTGAGCCGACTGCTGCAGAGTGGGGGGTTTGATGCGGTCGCGGTGGAACTGTGCCCCAGTCGCCATCATGCCATTCTCAATCCGGATGCCCTGGCGCAGATGAATCTGTTTCAGGTGCTGCGCCAGGGCAAGGTGCCCATGGTGACTGCCAGCCTGGCCCTGGGGGCCTACCAGCAGCGGCTGGCGGAACAGTTCGGTATCGAGCCCGGTGCCGAGATGCGGGCGGCCATCGACGAGGCCCGCCAAGCCCACCTGCCCGTGCTGCTCATCGACCGGGAAGTGGGGACAACCCTCAAGCGCTGTTACCGTAACGTCCCTTGGTGGCGGCGCATCAATCTGTTCGCGGGCCTGATGGCCAGTGTGGTGAGCAAGGAAAAGATCTCGGAAGAGGAGATCGAGCGCCTCAAGAGCGGTGACGTGCTGGAGTCCACCTTCACCCAGTTTGCTGAGGAATCCCGGGCCCTCTACACCCCCCTGATCCAGGAACGGGATCACTACATGGCGGCCCGTCTCAGGCAGGAAGCCCGGGAAGGAAAGTACCGGCATATCCTGGCCGTGGTCGGGGCGGGCCATCTGCAGGGTATCCGCCAGGCCCTTGCCGGGACCGACGCCGAGTCGCCGGCGGACCTGATCCGGCGGCTGGACCAAGAACCGCCGCCGGCCATGTGGCCAAAGGTCCTGCCCTGGCTGGTGGTAGCCCTGGTGATCTTCGGTTTCATCCTGGGCTTCAGCCGCAATCCGGAACTGGGCTGGCAGCTGGTGATGGACTGGGTGCTCATCAACGGTACTTTGGCGGGTATCGGCGGACTCATTGCCGGCGGCCATCCGGTGACCGTGGTCACCGCGGCCCTGGCGGCGCCGCTCACCTCCCTGAACCCCACCATCGGCGTCGGTTTCGTGGCCGCAGCGATGGAAACCTTCCTGCGCAAGCCCACGGTGGGTGACTTTTCCCGCTTGCGTCAGGACACCACTCATCTGCGGGGCTGGTGGAAGAACCGGGTCTCGCGGGTGTTGCTGGTATTCCTGTTCACGACCCTGGGCTCGGCCATCGGCACCTACGCGGCGGGTTTTCGCATCGCCGAGCGTCTCCTGGGCAGCTGAAGCTTGATCCTTATGGACTGGTCGCGGATGCGCCCGGTTCCAGGCGGCGCAGCGACTCCAGGGCCCGCTCCGCGCGGCTGACGTGGGCCTGCAACTCCGGGTGATCGGGCCGCAGTTCCAGCAGGTTGCGCCAGGTCTCCAGGGCTTCGGGAATCCTGCCGTCCAGATACAGGCGTCGGCCCGTCTCCAGTCCCAGGGTCACCTCCGCATCCACCGCCTTGGCCAGTTCCCGCCGCAGTCGTCTTACGGTGGCATCCCGGGGTTGGGCCTGTTCCAGCGCCAGCAGATGGCGGCGGGCCGCCGGCAGGTCGCTTGATTCCATGGCCCCCTGGAAACTGCTGAAGAGTGCTTGGTTGCGCTGCGCCCATTGCGCCTGCAACTGGGCCTGGTGAGCCCGTCGCTCAAGCGCCTGTTGCCGGCTCTGTGCGGCCTGGGTCGATCGCAGGGCCTGTTCAGCCGCCTCGTCGGGAGCCAGCGCCAGAGACAAGCTCAGGGCCTCCACCGCGAGAGCGTGATCCGTTTCCTCCAGGGCTGACAGACCCAGTTGCAGCAGGGCCTCGGCCACCCGTCCGGTATCCTGTTTCGCCTGCACCAGGGCCTCCTGTATCCGATCGTTCGCGGGGTCGGCCCGCAGGATCTGGGCATAGAGCGGGGTGAGGGTGGTCAGGGCGCGTCCCTGGGACAGCAGCAGCCTCACCCGCAAGTGCTGGAGGTGCTCCTGCTGTTCCTTGAGGGCTCGGGCCTGGGCCGTCTTGAGGGCTTCGCTGTCGGGCCGCACGGCCAGCCCGCGGGTATAACTTTCCTGTGCATGGCTCCATTGTTCCCGTCGCAGGTGTCCGGCCGCCTGCATCAACATGGCCTGCTCCAGGTGCGGGCCGGCACGCTCCAGCCAGACCCGGAGGGAGGCCCGTTCAGGGTCATCCTCCGCCGGCGGCAGGGTGGCCATGATTCCCTGTACCAAGACGACATCACCCCGTTGCAGGGCCAGTTGCAGGCGCTGTTCGGGGCTGTAGGGCTGGATCATCACGGTGGTGCAGCCCGACAACCCCAGGGCGAGCAGTAACGGCAGGACGGCACGTCGTAGGATCATCATGGGGCGGGCCCCGTGATTAACGCGTGGATATTCCGCTCCATGAAAGGGCGATACGGTTCGCTCACATCCTCGACCACGCAGGTATGGACCGGTGCTTCCTTGCCTCGCAGGGACAGGTAGCCGTGGGAGCGGGTCTGGATGGCTTTCGCCAGCTCATCCTCCGCCAGCAGGGCCGCCGGGATGATGACCTGCCCCGGGTCGCCCGAGGCCATCAGGCGGGCTGCCAGATTGACGGCATCACCTACCACCGTGTACTGCATGCGATCGTCCGCCCCCATGTTGCCGGCCAGCATGAGACCACTGTTTACGCCCACCCGGAACCGCACCGGTACCTGGCCGGCCTTGACCCGTATCCGGTTCAGGCGGGCCACCAGGCGTTGCAGCATCACGCCGCAGGCAATGGCATGAAAACGGTGGTCCGGGTCGTCCTCGGTGACGCCGAAGACCACCATGACGCCGTCGCCCAGAAACTTGTCGATGGTGCCCCGGTAGCAATGGGCGATGCGGCTGACGTAGCTGAAATACTCGTTCAGCAGTCGCGCCACCTGATCCGGCTCCAGCTGTTCGGACAGGGAGGTGAAGCCGGCAATATCGGCAAACAGTACCGACGCCTCCACCTGATGTCCACCCAACTCCAGCTGATCCAGATTGTTCATGATCTTGCGCGCCACACCGACGGAGACATAGCGGCTCAGCGCCCCTTCCACCTGGGACTTTTCCTCCAGCCCCCGGGCCATCCGGTTGAAGGCCGTCATTAATTGCCCGATCTCGTCCCGTCGACGACTCTCCAGCCGGTAGCGGTAATCGCCGGTGCCGATGGCCCGGGTGGCGATCATGAGCTGGTCGATGGGGCGGGATAAGTGCTTGCCCATGAGAAAGGCGGCAATCCCGGCCATCAGGCTGATGATGAGGGTGGAGAGCGCGATGGCGGTCACGGCATGACGTGCGGCGGTGTGTTGTTCCGCCTGGCTCAGGGTCACCACCGCGGTGCCCAGGTGTACATCCTGAAAATGGATGTTGCCCGCATAACTGGAGGCCTGATGGTGAAGGGGGCTGGCCAGTCTCTGTGTCAGGGTTTCCGGAACCAGCCCCGATCGGGCCAGGGGGTGGCCGTCGCGATGATAGACGGCGGCACCCATGATCGTGGGGCTGCCTGCCAGGTTGATGATCAGCGCATTCAGGGCCAGGCTGTCATCGGCCAGCACCAGTTCCTTGGAGGTTTCCGCCAGTTGTTCCACCATCGCCTGACCGAAGCCGTCCATCTGCTCGTGAAGCAGTCGGCTCTGCTGGTTGATGATCACCAGGCCGAGCAAGGTCACGCAGCCGATGATCAGCAGCGAAATGCTCAGGCCGAGTTTATGGGCAACCGGCAGGTGACCCGGTCGATATGCGTCGATATGGCGCCTCAGCCTGAGGAGGGGGGATGCCATGGAGGTCTCGGGGGCATGAGGTGGCGGTATGGGTGCCATGATGATATCACTACTCCCATGAAAACCTCCTGTCGTCGCTTACGAGAAGGTTCTTCTGGTTGCTCCCGGAAAGGGCCTCCCCATCACTCCGGCCCCCTTACCGCCATTCCCACCTCTCTCTACCGTGTCACTCCCGCGAAAGCGGGAGTTCAGGGCGCGCTGGATTCCCGCTTTCGCGGGAATGACGTGTCATGGGGTCGGGAATGACGTGTTATGGGGGAATGGCGTGTTATGGGGGAATGGCGTGTTATGAGGGAGTGACGTGTTATGAGTCGGAAATGGCGTGTTCAGAACATTCTCGGCCGTAGACCGGAGTTATGCTCAATTCTGGTGTGCGGGAGTAGGAAGGTAGACCGGGGTCAAGGCCGTTGCTCCGGCGGGATGACTTGCCGATGCTCTGGGTTACACTCGGTTGCAGCAGCGACGCCCTTGGTGGATCAATGACGGGATGATCTCATGACCCTGACAGAATTGCGTTATATCGTGGCGGTGGCACGGGAGCGGCATTTCGGCCGGGCCGCCGAGGCCTGTCATGTGAGCCAGCCCACCCTGAGCGTGGCGGTGAAGAAGCTGGAGGAAGAACTGGGTGTGATGCTGTTTGAGCGCAGCAAGACCGAGGTCAGCATCACCCCGGTGGGCGAGGAAGTGGTGCAGCAGGCCCAGCGCATTCTGGAAGGGGTGGATACCCTGGTGGATCTGGCCCGTCAGGGCAAGGATCAGCTGGCCGGCCCCCTGCGCCTCGGCGCCATCCATACCATCGGTCCGTACCTGCTGCCCCATCTGGTGCCTGAGATACACCGCCGGGCGCCGCAGCTCCCCCTGATCATCGAGGAGAACTACACCGCACGCCTGGCCGAGGGACTCAGGCAGGGAGAACTGGACGTCATCATCGTGGCGCTACCCTTCGAGCAACCGGGGGTGGTGACCCTCCCGCTGTATGCCGAACCCTTCGTTGCCGTGCTGCCCGCCGATCACCCGCTGGCGCAACGTCAGAAGCTGGATATCGATGAACTGGCACAGGAAAACCTGCTGCTGCTGGGAGCGGGGCACTGTTTCAGGGAGCAGGTCCTGCTGGCCTGTCCCGCCTGTCATTCCACGGTATCTTCAGGCAACCGTATCCAGCATTCGGTGGAGGGCAGTTCCCTGGAAACCATCCGTCACATGGTAGTGACCGGCATGGGGGTGACCATCCTGCCCTGTTCAGCCGCGGGCGCGGATCGCTACGCCCGGCATCTGCTGGCAATCCGACGCTTCAATGACCCCGTGCCCGAGCGTCGGGTGGCCCTGGCCTGGCGCAGCAGCTTTCCGCGTCCCCGCGCCATCGAGGTGGTCCGGCAGGCCATCATGGAGATCCATGTGCCCTGCCTGGAGCACGTCAAGGGCGCCGCCTGAAGGATCATTCCGCCCATTCGATCCGGTCGCGGCCTGCCTGCTTGGCCCGGTACATGGCCTGGTCGGCACGCTGGAACAGGCTGTGGGGGGTGTCTTCCTCTCGATAGATGGTCACGCCGATGCTGGCAGTGACCTCGACATGATCCCCGCCTCCCAGGGGCAGGGGGCAGTCGCGGATGGCCTCATGGACCCGGGCGGCTCCCACGGCCGCCGCCGGGGCATCGGTGCCGGCCATCAGGATGACGAATTCTTCGCCCCCGAAGCGGAACACCATGTCACTCTTGCGGGTGACTTCCCGCAGACGCTGCGCCACGGCCATCAACACCTGGTCGCCGGAATGATGGCCATGGTGGTCATTGATGCGCTTGAAGTGGTCCACATCCAGCACCAGCATGGCCATCGGCTGTGCGGTACGACGGCACACGGCCAGTTCCCGCTCCACGGCCCGATTCATTCCGGTACGGTTCTGCAGGCCGGTGAGGGGGTCCGTCTGGGCCGCCTGCAGGGCCTCGTAATAGAGGAGGGCATTACGCAGCGGATAGATCAGGGCGGTCAGGGCCTCTTCCAGGGCTGCCAGTTCCGACTCCCGGAATTTACGTCCCCGCAGCAGCCGGAGTTCCCCCAGCTCACACTGGTCCACCATCAGGTTGTAACGACAGCTATGTCGGGACAAGCGGCCGCGGCTCACATGAATGCCCCGGTCTTCACGATCGAAGGTCAGGCCGTCGTGGGGGATGCGCCAGGCGATGGAGTTGGAGAAGATATCAATCAGTTCGTCCAGGTCCAGGGTGGTCTGCAGTCGGTGCAGTAGCCGCGGTGTGTCGATCAGTTCGGTCGGGCCGGGGGGCGCGGCGCGGCCACCCAGGAACTGCGGGGCTTTGACCACGGTGTTACCTGCTTGGTAACGGGTTTCAATCGGGGCCTGGATGATTTGACGGATCATGTGTCCTGTCTCGGCTCTGTTCCTCTGTGAAGTAATTGAAGCGAATTCCGTGCCACCTATAAATATTTTAATAAAACAAATATTTATTGTTTTTTGATGCGCTGGGCGGCGGAAAAATGACGCCGCTGCCGGTCGGATTTTCCCGCCGGTGCCGGAAAGTCGTGCTGCGGTCTTTCGCGGCGGACTGATACACTCTGCCCCCATGCTCAGACTCGAACATCTCTCCCTCAGACGCGGTACCCGGGTCCTGATCCAGGATGCGGATCTCACCATTCATCCGGGCTGGCGGGTGGGTGTGACCGGCGCCAACGGCACCGGCAAGTCCAGCCTGTTTGCCCTGCTGCGGGGGGAGCTGGCCCCTGACCAGGGGGAATGCAGTCTGCCTTCGGACTGGGTTATCGCCCACGTGGCACAGGAGGTGGAGGGGAGCGAACGCAGCGCCCTGGATTACGTCATGGACGGCGACGCCGAGCTGCGTCGTCTGCAAGGGGATCTGGCCCGGGCGGAAGCCGCGGGGGAGGGGGCCCGGGTGGGGGAACTGCATGCCCGCCTGGATGCCATTGATGCCTGGACTGCGGAAAGCCGGGCCGGCAAGCTGCTCCACGGTTTGGGGTTTGGGCCGGGGGATGAGCGACGCCCCATGGCCTCCTTTTCCGGTGGCTGGCGCATGCGCCTGAACCTGGGGCGTGCCCTGATGTGCCGGTCGGACCTGCTGTTGTTGGATGAACCCACCAATCACCTGGACCTGGAGGCGGTGCTGTGGCTGGAGCGGTGGCTGATATCCTATTCGGGGACGTTGCTGCTCATCTCCCATGATCGGGACTTCCTGGACCGGGTGGTGACCCATGTGGCTCATATCGAGCAGGGCGGCATCCGGCTCTATACCGGCGATTATTCCGCCTTCGAATTGGCCCGTGCGGAGGCCCTCTCCCGCCAGCAGGCCCTGCATGAGCGCCAGCAGCGGGAAATCGAACACATGGAGACGTTCGTGGCCCGGTTCCGGGCCAAGGCCAGCAAGGCCCGCCAGGCCCAGAGCCGCCTCAAGGCCCTGGAGCGCATGACCCGGGTGGCCTCGGTCCATGCCGATTCACCGTTTCGTTTTGCCTTTCGCGAGCCCCTGCGCCTGCCCGATCCCTTGCTGAAGCTGGATCGCATCTCCGGCGGGTATGGCGAGACAGCGGTGATCCAGGGGGTCAAATACTCCCTGCATCCGGGGGCACGCCTGGGGTTGCTGGGCCCCAACGGCGCGGGCAAGTCGACCCTTATCCGGATCATGGCCGGGGACCTCGCCCCCCTGGTTGGCTCCCGGGAGCCGGCACCTGATCTGTCGGTGGGCTATTTCGCCCAGCACCAGCTGGAGCAGCTGGATCCCCAGGCCAGTCCCCTGCTGCATCTGCAGCGACTGGACGGCCGGGCTCGGGAGCAGGAACTGCGCAACTTCCTCGGTGGCTTCGGTTTTCTGGGGGATCAGGCCCTGGCGCCGGTAGAACCTTTCTCCGGTGGGGAGAAGGCCCGACTGGTGCTGGCCCTGCTGGTCTGGCAGCGGCCCAATCTGTTGCTGCTGGACGAGCCCACCAACCACCTGGACATGGACATGCGTCACGCCCTGGAGCAGGCCCTGCAGGATTTCGGGGGGGCGGTGGTGCTGGTGTCCCATGACCGTCACATGCTGCGCAGTGTCTGTGACGACTTCCTGCTGGTGGCCGATGGGGGCGCCCAGGCCTTTGAGGGTGACCTGGAAGATTACCGGGACTGGCTGGCGGCCCGTGAGCGGGCCCAGGGGGGCGGTGACGTCCGGGAAATGGGTGGTGAACAGGGCGCGGCATCCCGCAAGGCCCGCAAGCGGGACGAGGCGGCACTCCGGCAGCGGCTCAAGCCCCTGCGGGATCAGGTGAGACGGCTGGAACGGGAACACGAAACCCTGGAGCAGGAAAAACGGTCCCTGGATGAGGCCCTGGCGGACCCCGCGATCTATGAGGCATCCGCCAGGGAGCGCCTGCAGTCGCTGCTGGGCCGCCAGGCGGAAACCGCCCGGCGGCTGGCCGAGGTGGAATCGACCTGGCTGGAGGCCTGCGAGGCCCTGGAGATTGCGGAGTCGGCGGACTAGGGGCGACCGACAGTCTGCCGATACCGAGGATTACTGCACGATGAAACCGGTGAAATAAAGCCCATTGATGGCCGGTGTGCCGGTGTGATCGGTCATGACCTGACGCAGGTTGTCCAGGGCCTCGGTGCGCAGCTGCTCCCGGGCCGCGGAGGTCTGCACCAGTTCCGGATCACGGCCGCCGAAATACAGGATCAGGTGGTGGCGGATCACCGGCATGTGGTGTTCCACCAGCTGGGCCTCCTGCGCCGTCTCCACGTAGAGCTGGGCATTGAGCTGCAGATACTGGGCCCGGCGAGGATTGTCCAGATTCACCACCAGGGCCGGCTGCAGGGGGATATAGCCCGGCCAGGTGGCCCCCCCTCCGGAGGGCGCGGCCGGCGCCGTCTGACTCCACCCCAGCAGGGCGATCAGCAGCAGGGCCGGGAAAACGGTCAGTTTGGTTCTTTGGCGTTGCATGTCTTGAGCCTGTGTGGAAGCAGTGAGGGTCCCGGCCCCGGTCGATTCGGCGGCCGGGTCATGGGGTGGAATCGTCATCGCCGGGGAAGATCACCGTGCGGCTTGGGTCGATGCGCAGGATCTCGCGCCCCTGCGCCACGGGCAGCAGGTTGCGCCGGCCATCCAGAAACGCAATGCACAGACGGCCTTCCGCCAGGGCTGCCTGCTGTTCCGCCGTCACGTAGAGGTGCTTGATGGTGCTGCCCACCTGGAAGTGATAGGCCACATCGGCCTCCTCCTTGTTCATGCGGTGGGCCGCCACCAGTTGCCGGAGTTGGTGCTTGAGGGCGCGGGCATCGGGTCGGGGTACGGCTTGAGGCGCCGGCGTCTCTGATGCCTGTTGTCCTTGAGGCTTGCCGCGAGGTGTCTGCCCCTGGGGTTTGCCGGTTCTGCGTCCCGGACTGCGCGGGCCCTGGCGCTTGGGTCCGGCCCCGTGACCGCCCTTGCCGGGGGCGGCGTTTCGCGCCCCTCGGCGCTCACCCTGACGGGCGACAGGGGTCTTGGCCTGTTCGACCTGCTTGACCTGTTCTTCAGTGACCAGTCCGGCCTGGAGCAACTGCTCGCGGAGGCTCTGGGTCATGTCTTACTCCTTAACGTGCAAAACGCCGGGGCCCCGTGGCAGTCGAGCCAAGGGGTCCTGGCGGTAGAATTGGCGGAATTGCCCATAGACATCCGGATAGGACTGAGCCAGGGTCCAGGGTTCGACGAAGAAATATTCGCTCATTACGGCAAAGAATTCACCCGGTTCGCTGGCCGCATAGGGATCCAGGTCCACCGGCTCATCCCGGTCCAGCCGAGCATGTAGCTCATCGTAGGCCCTGCTCAGGGCCCGGGTCCAGTCCTGAATGGACATTTCCGGGTGCAGGGGCGGCATGCCGTTGGCCACACCGTTACGCAGGTCCAGGGTATGGACGAATTCGTGAATGGCCAGCGGCTCTCCCGCGGCCATGGCCGCCCAGGACAGCAGCACCGGCCCCCGCTCCCAGGCCTCGCCGCTGTAGGGGCTTTCATCCAGGTGCAGGATGCCGTCATCGTCCATGATCTCTCGCCGGGGCAGAAAGTCATCGGGGTAGACGATGATGGTGGACCACTGGTCGTACCAGTCGATCCCCAGTTTGAGGATGGGGAGGCACGCCTGCAGGGCGATGTGCAGGGCGATGGAAGGGTTGATCTCCAGGCCATGGGCACCGTGGAGGTGCTTTTCATGCAGAAACAGGGTAGCCAGGCGGCGCAACTCCGCCCGCTCGGTACCGCTCAGTCCGGTCAGTATGGGCTGCGCCGCCAGCCCGGCATGCCAGAGTACGTCCGGAATGGGGTCCCGGGCCAGGGTGCGCTGTCGTCGCCAGGATTTGAACAGAGGGGGCATGCCGGGGTGCGTCAGGTAGGGGTGGATCAGGGTCATTATGGGGGGTAGCACTGAAGTTTTCAGCCACAGCCATAGTATGATGGCATGGCATGAAGGATGGCTCCGATGGAGAAGTCAACGTTGTACACCCACTGTGAAACACGCCTACGGCAGATCCTCAACCTGGGCGGTGCCCGCTGTCTGCGGGGTACCCGCATCGGTCTGGAAAAGGAAAGCCTGCGGGTGGATACGGACGGCAGCATCGCCCGGACGCCCCACCCGCGCGCGCTCGGTTCGGCACTGACCCACCCCTGGATCACCACCGACTATTCCGAAGCCCTGCTGGAATTCATTACCCCGCCCTGCGATACCCCGGGTGAGGCCCTGGCCTTCCTGCGGGACCTGCACGCCTTCACCTATCCCCGCATCGATGATGAATTCCTCTGGGCCACCAGCATGCCCTGCGTGTTGGCGGGGGAGCAGGGGATTCCGGTGGCCCGCTATGGCGATTCCAACGCCGGACGCATGAAGACCGTCTATCGTCTGGGTCTGGGTCACCGTTACGGGCGTCTGATGCAGGTGATCGCCGGCGTACATTTCAACTTTTCCATGGGCGAGTGTTTCTGGCCCATCTATCAGCAGGTACTGGGGGCAGAGGGAGAAGAGCCTCGCCGGTTTCGTGACCGCGGCTATTTCGGCATGATCCGCAACCTGCAGCGCCTGGGCTGGTTGATCCCCTACCTCTTCGGGGCCTCCCCGGCGGTGTGTCGATCCTTCCTCGCCGGCAAGCCCACCACCTTGGTGGAATTTGACGAGACCACTTTTTACGAACCCTGGGCCACCAGCCTGCGCATGGGTGATATCGGCTATCAGAACCGCAAGGAAGAAGAAAGCGGCATCAAGGCCAACTATGACAGCCTGGAGGGCTATGTCCGCAGCCTGTCCCGGGCCATCAACACGCCGTCGCCGGAATATGCCCGGATCGGCGTGGAGGTGGGCGGGGAATATCGCCAGCTCAACGCCAATATCCTGCAGATCGAAAACGAGTATTACAGTACCGTGCGCCCCAAACCCGTGACGGAGGGGGATGAGCGACCCACGGTGGCTCTGGAGCGGCGTGGCGTGGCCTATGTGGAACTACGTTCGGTGGACGTGAATGCCTTTGATCCCCTGGGGGTCAATGAGTCCCAGCTTCGCTTCCTGGAGGCGTTCATGATCTATGCCTTGCTGCTGGACAGTCCGCCCATCAGCGAGGTGGAGCGTTTTGCCATTGATCACAACCAGAGCGCCACCGCCCACCGGGGCAGGGACCCGTCGCTGCAGCTCATGCGCAACGGCGGGCAGGTGCCGTTACGGGCTTGGGCGACCGAGGTGCTGGAGCAGATGGCACCGCTGTGTCGGGTGCTGGATGACGGCGACGCGGAGCAGCCCTATTCCCGTTCCTTGGCGGAGCAGCAGGCCAAGGTGGCCGATGCGAAGCTGACGCCTTCCGCCCGCATGCTGGCCCTGATGTGTGAGCGCGAGCAGGGTTTTCACGAGTTTGCGCGGCAGATGTCCCTGGCCCATGCAACCTGCCTGCGGGGAGCGGGGCTTGACCCGGCGAGGGAGGCGATGCTGGAGGCCGGGGCCCGGGAGTCCCTGGTACGACAGCAGCGCCTGGAGGCGGAGGATGACGTGTCCTTCGCCGAGTACCTGCGACGTTATTTTCGATAGGCCGTCACGGCCGTTCAGGTGTCTTGATGTCACCCCCGCGCAAGCACCCTGACGCCGCAGTCGCGAAGGCATTT
>NZ_JAJNQN010000016.1 GCF_022227845.1 Ectothiorhodospira lacustris
ATTCTTCCTTTTGTCAGCCGGTGTTGCGCATGCCCGCGGCAATGGCATTGATGGAGCGCAGCAGGGGTGAGAGCCACGGGTCATCCGCTGCGCCGGTCCCGGTTCCCTGCAGGGCCCGGTGTCGCCGCAGCAAGGTGATCTGGATGTGATTGAGCGGGTCCAGATAGGGATTTCTGCGCATCAGGGACAGGGCCAGCACCGGGTTGTCATCCAGTAGGGTGCCCTTGCCGGACACGATCAGCACCTCCTCCACGGTGCGAAGGTATTCTTCTCGTATGAGTCCGAATACCCGTTCCGCCAGGGCCCTGTCGTGACACAGTCGCGCGTATTCTCCCGCAATGTCCATGTCCGCCTTGGCCAGGGACATCTGGCTGTTGGAGAGCAGTGCGCGGAAGAAGGGCCATTCCTGGTACATCTGCCGCAGTTGTTCCAGGCGCTGGGGGTCATCGTTTCGCCACTGCCGCAGGGCGGTGCCCAACCCGTACCAGGCGGGTACGGTATGGCGTGACTGGGCCCAGCCGAATACCCAGGGGATGGCACGGATGGAGCTTTTGGAGCGGTCAGCCGTGCGGCGGTGGGAGGGGCGGGAGCCGATGTTGAGTTGGCCGATCTCTTCTACGGGGGTGGCTTCGTAGAAATAGTCCAGCACCCCGCGGGTGCGGTCCGTCAGGGTGCGATAGGCCTTTTCCCCTTGCTGGGCCAGGGTATCCATGACCTCAAGATGGGCCGTCTGGTCCTCGTTACCCAGACCGATCAGTCCTGCACTGGCCTTGATCAGGCCCGTGGCGCCCATGCTCAGCTCGTAGACCGCCGTTTCCGTGTTGCTGTACTTGTAGGAGAGCACCTCCCCTTGCTCGGTGAACTTGATCCGGCCCTGCACCGTGCCCGGCGGTTGGGCCAGGATGGACTCATGGGTGGAGCCGCCGCCACGCCCGATGGTGCCGCCCCGGCCATGGAAGAGCTGGCACTGCACCTCATGGGCGGCGGTGATGGCGATGATCTGATGCTGGGCCTGGTAAAGATTCCAGGCAGAGGCGAGGATGCCGCCGTCCTTGCAGGAGTCCGAGTAGCCCAGCATGACCTCCTGGAGATTGCCGGAGACCCGCAGTAATTCCCGGTAGGTGGCGTTGCCCAGCAGTTGTTGCAGCACCGCCTCCACATGCCGAAGGTCCTCAATGGTTTCAAACAGGGGCGCGATCCGGATGTGACAGAAGGAGTCGCCCTGCTCGGTCCAGCCGCACAGCCCGGCCAGCCGGGCCAGGAACATCACTTCCATGACGTGGGAGGCTGCGTGGGTCATGGAGATCACATAGGTGCCGATGCCCTCGGGACCCACCTCCCTGCGCAGGCGCGCCATGACGTGAAACACCTCCAGGGTCTCCCGGGTGGCCGCGGAGAGGGTCTTGTGGGAGAGTGTCGGCAGGTCCTTCCGGTCCAGCAGTGCCGCCAGTTGCTGCAGGCGGCTGGACTCGTCCTGTTGCTCATGATCGATGTCGGGCGCCCACTGGGCCAGGATTTCCGTCACTGCTGCGGTATGCACGGTGGACTCCTGACGGATATCCAGGTGATGCAGGTGAAAGCCGAAGGTTTCCACCAGGCGGATCAGGTCGGTCAGTTCTCCCCGGGCCACATTGCCGTCGCCATGGCTGATCAGGGAGTCGCGCATCAGGTAAAGGTCCTGCAGCAGGGCCTCGCTGGTGCCATAGGCCGCATGGGTGGGCAAGATCGCCGCCTCGCCGTCGAGGCGGCGCCGTACCGTATCGAGGGTCTCGCGGAGCCGGTAGCGGATGATGTAGAGCTTGCGCCGATAGGGTTCCGATTCCATCTTGTCCGGCAGATCTTTGAACACCGCCCTGGAGATATTCTCGTCATCCTTGAGGCTTTGCAGGAAGGCCTCGGTGGGCCGACACATGAGCAGGGAATGGGTCAGCACGAAACGCAGGGTGTGAACCCGGTGCAAGTACTCGGATAGTACCTGCTCCATGGCCAGGCGACTGGCCATCTCGGTGATGACCGGAGTGACGTAGGGGTTGCCGTCCCGGTCCCCCCCGATCCAGGAACCAAAGCGCAGGAAGCTGGGTACCCTGATGAGAGGGTCGCCGTCCTCGTTGCTACCGTAGCTGCGCCGGATGGCCTTTTCCATCAATCGGTAGGTTTGCGGCACGGCGGCGAACAGGCTTTCCACGTAATAGAACAACCCGTACTTGATCTCGTCCTGCACCTGGGGCTTTTTCACCCGGACCTCGTTGGTGCGCCATAGGATCTGGATTTGCACCTCCAGTCGGCGGGTCAGTTCTTCCCGCTCTTCCCGTCCCAGGCGAGGCATGTCCAGGCGTTCCGCCGCCAGGAAGATGCGCCGCAGGGCCTCCATTACCGTGCGCCGGCGGGCCTCGGTGGGATGCGCCGTGAATACCGGCATGTATCCCAGTTGGTCGAGCAGGGTCTCCAGCGTCTTGGGGGGGATGCCCCGGGCATGGAATGCCCGGATGGTCTGGTCGAAGGAACCCAGCCACAGTGGCCCCCCCTCGGTGACCTGGCGGCGCCGTTCCCGGTGCAGATATTCCTCCTCGGCCAGATTGACCAGGCTGAAATAGATGCTGAAGGCCCGGATGATGGTCTCCAGGCTTTTCGGGTCCAGGGCGTCGATGTAGCGCATCAGGCGTTCCCGTTTGTCCGGGTTGTCCTTCTTGCGCAACGCCACGAAGCCCTTGCGCAGGGTTTCCACCGCCTGCAGCACCGCTTCCCCTTCCAGGCGCCGGATGATGTTGCCCAGCAGATTGCCGAACAGTTTGACCCGGGCCCGCAGATCCCGGTCCTTGGGGACCAGGAGGCGGGACGTATCCTTGGTGCGCATCATCGGTTCACCAGTCGCTTGTAGAGATCCTGATAGGCCTGGGCACTGCGTTCCCAGCTGAACTCCTGACGCATGCCGTGTGCCATGAGTCCGGTCCAGGTGACCCGGTCCTGGTACAGGGCCAGGCCACGGTGGATGGCTTCGCCCAGGGCTTCGGTGGTGGGGGCGTCGAACACCAGGCCGGTGGCCGAGCCTTCGGCCAGATGCCGGGCGTCGGCGTCGATCACCGTGTCCGCCAGCCCGCCGGTGCGCCGGACCACCGGCAGGGTACCGTAGCGCAGGCTGTAGAGCTGGTTCAGGCCACAGGGCTCGAACCGGGAGGGCATCAGGAACAGATCGGCGCCGGCCTCGATCTGATGGGCCAGGGCCTCGTTGTAACCCACATGCAGGCCCATGGCCCCGGGGTGGCGGGTGGCCATGGCCCGTGCCCGGGACTCCAGGGTGCGGTCGCCGCTACCCAGGATGACCAGTTGGGCCTGACCGGTGGCCACCAGGGGCTCGCAAGCAGCCAGGATCAGGTCTACCCCCTTCTGCGCCACCATGCGTCCCACATGGCCCAGGATCGGTATGTCCGGGTTCACTTCCAGGCCGAACTGGGCCTGCAGGGCGGCCTTGCATTCGGCCTTGCCCTGCGGTTGTTCGACGTTGTAGCGCCGGGCAAGATGGTGATCCCCCGCCGGGTCCCAGTGCCGGTAATCGGCACCATTGAGGATGCCGGTCAGATCCTGGGCGCGGGCATTGAGCAGGCCGTCCAGGCCATGGCCGAACTGGGCGGTACGGATCTCCCGAGCGTAGGTGGGGCTGACCGTGGTGAGATGGTCCGCAAAGACCAGTCCGCCCTTGATGAAGGCGAGCTGCCCGTGAAACTCCAGGCCGTACATGCCCCAGAATTCCGGCGGCAGGATCAGGTCCTCATGGGCATGGCGGGGAAACAGGCCCTGGTAGGCCAGGTTGTGGATGGTAAACAGGGTGGCCGGTCGTTCCTCATGCTGGCTCAGCAGGGCCGGTGCCAGGCCGGTCTGCCAGTCGTTGCAGTGCAGGACCTGGGGCTTCCAGCCCAGGCCGGCCTGATCCAGGGCCAGTTTCACGATGGCCCGGGCGAAGATGCCGAAGCGCAGGTGGTTGTCCTGCCAGTCGCGCCCATCGACGGCCCGGTAGGGGTCTCCGGCGCGGTCGAAATGGAGGGGAGAGTCCACCAGATAGAGCTTGACCCGGGTCTTGGGCAGCAATCCTTCGAGTATCCTGACGGGCTGATCGCTGCTGGCCACGGTGAACTCGGCCACCGTTTCCAGCTTGCCGGCGGCCGCACGGGCAGCCGGGTAGGCGGGCAGGATCAGACGGATATCGTGCCGGAGTCGTTTCAGGGCCGGGGGCAGGCTGCCGCAGACGTCCGCCAGTCCGCCGGTCTTGATGAGGGGGTGTGCCTCGCTGGTGGCGAAGAGAATTCGCATAGGCCGATGTCATGTCCGCGCCGCCTGATGACGTCACGGCCATGAAGCGCTCCGTGTTTATGATGTGTGTGGGACCATCATAATAAATAAATGGTCTCGCGTTCGTGAACACAAACCGCTGATCCGGGGCTTGTTGTCCCCGGGCCGGCCTGTATCCTCGAACAGAAATACCGTCATCAACGGAGTGACCCATGAGCCAACCTCTACCCAAAACCCTCGCCTGGCAAGCCCTGGAGGCCCACCATGAGGCCATCCGCGATCTTCACATGCGGGAGCTGTTCACCCAGGATCCCCAGCGTTTTCAGCGCTTCAGCCTGCAGTTCGAAGACATCCTGCTGGACTACTCCAAGAACCGCATCACGCTCGAAACCCGGGAACTGCTGCTGGATCTCGCCCGGACCGCCCAGGTGCCTCAGTGGCGGGATCGCATGTTTGCCGGTGAGCGCATCAACACCACCGAGGACCGGGCGGTATTGCATGTAGCCCTGCGCAACCGCAGTGATCGCCCCCTGTGCGTGGATGGCGAGGACGTGATGCCCCGGGTACGCGAGGTGCTGTCGCACATGGGCGACTTCGTGGCGCGGGTGAGGTCGGGGCAGTGGACGGGGCATACCGGCCGGCCGATCCGGCATGTGGTGAACATCGGCATCGGTGGCTCCGACCTGGGGCCGCTGATGGTTTGCGAGGCCTTGAAACCCTATGGTCATGAGCGCTTGCAGATGCATTTCGTCTCCAACGTGGATGCCACCCACCTGACCCGGACCTTGGCTCAAGTGGACCCGGAAACGGTGCTGTTCGTGATCGCCTCCAAGACCTTCACCACCCAGGAGACGCTGACCAATGCCCATTCGGCCCGGCGCTGGTTCCTGGAGCAGGGGGGGAGTGAAGCGGCCATCGCCCGACATTTCGTGGCCGTGTCCACCAACCGGGAGCAGGTGACCGCCTTCGGCATCGACCCGGCCAACATGTTCGAGTTCTGGGACTGGGTGGGGGGGCGCTATTCCCTGTGGTCGGCCATCGGTCTGTCCATCGCCTTGTCCCTGGGCATGGCGCACTTCGAGGCCCTGCTGGACGGCGCCCACGCCATGGACGAGCATTTTCGTACCGCGCCGCCGGAGGAGAACATGCCCGTCATCCTGGCCCTGCTGGGGGTGTGGTACGTGAATTTCTTCGGTGCCCGCAGCCATGCCATCCTGCCCTATGACCAGTATCTGCACCGGTTCCCCGCCTACTTCCAGCAGGGCGACATGGAGAGCAACGGCAAGTCGGTGGACCGGCAGGGGCGGCGGGTGAGTTGGCACACGGGGCCGGCCATCTGGGGCGAGCCGGGGACCAACGGCCAGCATGCTTTCTATCAACTCATCCACCAGGGGACCCAGCTCATCTCCTGTGATTTTCTGGCCCCCTGCCTGAGCCATCATCCCCTGGGGGATCACCACGCCATCCTGCTGTCCAATTTCTTTGCTCAGACGGAGGCCCTGATGCGGGGCAAGAGCCTGGAGGAGTGTCGCGAGGAAATGCGGGCCGCGGGGATGCCCGAGGCGCAGGTGCAGGCCCTGGCGCCCCATCGGGTGTTCGAGGGCAACCGGCCCACCAATTCCATCCTGTTCAAGCGCTTGACACCCCGTACCCTGGGTTCACTGATTGCCCTCTACGAGCACAAGATCTTTGTCCAGGGTGTGATCTGGAACGTGAACTCCTTCGACCAGTGGGGGGTGGAACTGGGCAAGCAGCTGGCCCGCACCGTGCTTCGGGAGTTGCGTGACCCGGACCCGGTGGCGGGGCATGACGCCTCCACCAACGGACTGATCAACTATTACAAGCGGCTGGCGCGGGAGTAAGCCCGGTTCACGTCCCGGCCAGCAGCGGCATCGCCAGGCCGAATACGGCAGCGATGACCAGGATCAGCGCAATCAGGCTGATGCGCCAGCCCGCCCGAACCATGTCCGGCACCGTGATTCGCTCGCTGCTGAAGACGATGGCATTGGGCGGGGTGGCTACCGGCAGCATGAAGGCACAGGAGGCCGCCAGGGCCACGGGGATGGCCAGCAGCAGGGGGTCGTGGCCCAGGCTGACCGCCAGGGAGGCCGCCAGCGGCAGCAACGTGGCCGCCGTGGCCGTGTTGCTGGTGACGTGACTGAGCAGCATGGCGCTCAGCGCCACGATCCCCACCAAGGTCCAGGTGGGCCAGTTGCTCAGTTGTACCAGGGAGGCGGCGATGTGATCCGACAGACCGCTACCGCCGATAGCCGAACCCAGACTCAGGCCGCCGCCCACCAGGATCAACACCCCCCAGGGCAGCTGGCGGGTGGATTCCCAGTCCAGCAGGAACTGGTGCCGCCGAAAATCCGCCGGTATCAGGAACAGGGCCAGGGCGCCGACGATGGCAATGCCGGGATCGGTGATGGATACCCCGGGGAACAGGGATTCCAGCAGCGGGCGCAAGATCCAGGCCAGGGCCACGGCGACGAAGACGAACAGCACCCGCCGCTCTGCCCGGGTCATCGGCCCCAGCTGCTCCCGCTGCTGGCTGAGCAGTTCACCGATGCCTTCCAGCGGCCTTTGGGATACCGGAAAGGCCCAGCGGCACAGCACCCACCAGCAGGCCACCAGCAGGGTCAGGGCCAGCGGCAGGCCCACCATCATCCACTGGGCAAAGCCGATCTGGTGGTCATAGTTGTCGTTCATGTAGGCGGCGAGCAGGGCGTTGGGCGGGGTGCCGATGAGGGTAGCCATGCCGCCGATGTTGGCGCCGAAGGCGATCCCCAGCAGCAGGGCCAGCCCCACGTTGCGGATCTGCTCCTTTTCCATTCCCCGGTCCTCCAGCAGGATCAGCACCGAGATGCCGATGGGCAGCATCAGGGCGGCGGTGGCGGTATTGCTCACCCACATGCTCAGCCCCGCCGTGGCGACCATGAACCCGGCCACCAGGTGATCCAGCCGCTGTCCGGCCAGGCCCAGGATCAGCAGAGCGATGCGTCGGTGCAGGTTCCAGCGCTGAATGGCCAGGGCGATCATGAACCCCCCCAGGAACAGGAAGATCAGGGGGTTGGCATAGGGCGCCGCCGCCTCGGCGATGGTGCCGGCCCCCAGCAGGGGCAGCACGGCAATGGGCAGCAGGGCGGTGGCCGGGATGGGAATGGCTTCGGTTACCCACCAGATGGCCATCAGTGCGGTGAGGGCCGCCACGGCCCAGGTATTGGCAGCGAGATCCCCGGGCGGCCCCGCCAGCAGCATGCCGAGAAAAACCAGGGGGCCAAGCACCAGCCCCAGCCTGGGACGCCAAAGGGAGGGCGTGGCGGGCTTGGCTGTGGTCGCTGTGCCGGCTTCCGTGGACTGACTCATGGGGGGCTCCATTGGGGTATGACGGCCATACCCGATACCGGGGTGTCGGGTCGGATTGCTGTACCGCAGTATAGACGCTTGTCATGTCATGCCGCTGACCGGTATGCCTGGACGGCGGTGGGCAAGAGGCGGCGGCCCGGGGCCTTGAGGGTCATGGGACGGGACCCATGGTATGCTCTCGCCGATCAAGATTGCTGACGGACAAATCATGACAAGAGCAACCGGCACTTACAACATCACCACCCTCAACGAGTTCATCATTCAGCGTCAGGCGGACTTTCCCTATGCCAAGGGCGAGTTGTCTCGGCTGCTGCATCATGTGGGCGTGGCGGCCAAGGTGGTGAACAAGAAGATCAACAAGGCGGGGTTGGTGGACATCCTGGGCCGGGCCGGGGACGTGAACGTCCAGGGTGAGGATGTGCAGAAGCTGGACCTGTTCGCCAACGATCACTTCATCGCTGCCCTGCGCTCCACCGGCGAGTGCTGTGCCATCGCCTCCGAGGAAGACCAGGAAATCACCATTTTCGATGACGGTCTGTCCCGTGACGGCAAATACGTGTTCTGCATGGACCCACTGGACGGTTCATCCAACATTGACGTGAATGTCTCCGTCGGCACCATCTTTTCCATCTACCATCGCCGTACCGAGCGGGGCACGTCGGCGGATCTGTCGGACTTCCTGCAGCCGGGGACGGAACAGGTGGCGGCCGGTTACGTGATCTACGGTTCCTCCACCATGCTGGTGTACACCACCGGCAAGGGCGTGAACGGCTTCACCCTGGACCCGACCATCGGTGAGTTCTGTCTTTCCCATCCGGACATCCGTACCCCTGAGATCGGCACCATCTACAGCATCAACGAAGGCAACTATGCCCATTTCCCGGCGGGGGTGAAGCAGTTCATCAAGCATTGCCAGGTGGTGGACCCGGACACCCATCGTCCTTATACCTCGCGCTATATCGGTTCCCTGGTCTCGGATGTCCACCGCAATCTCCTCAAGGGCGGGGTGTTCCTGTATCCCTCCACCCGGAAGGCCCCTCAGGGCAAGCTGCGCCTGCTGTACGAGTGCAACCCCATCGCCATGATCGCGGAGCAGGCCGGCGGCAAGGCCAGCGATGGTGCTCGCCGCATCCTGGAGATCCTGCCGGAGGATCTGCACCAGCGGGTGCCGTTCTATGTCGGTTCGCGGCAGATGGTGGATGATGTGGAGCGGTTCTTGGCCGAGACCCGGTAACCGGTGTTCTCTTGATTTCCCCGCGAGAGGGGCAGTGAACCGGCGGACAAAAACCCCCTCTCCTTGCGGGAGATGGGTTGGGGCGAGGGGGGGGTCAGAGAGATCCCTGATCATGCCGGGCCAGGGCCCACCGCACATGCTCCCGCACACAGGCGCCGGGGTGTTCCAGTCGCCGGATCAGGGCTTCCCGGGCCGCCGGTGAAGGCCGGGCATTGCCCAGCCCCACCGCCAGATTGCGCAGCCAGCGCCCATGGCCGATGCGCCGGATCACCGACCCTTCGGTGAGCCGCAGGAAGGTCGGCTCATCCCACTCGAACAGGGTCACCAGGCTGACATCATCCAGGCCGTGCCGGGCACGAAAGTCCGGCTCCGCCGCCACCCCGGCCCGGCGATTCCAGGGGCAGACCAGCTGGCAGTCATCGCAGCCGTAGATCCGGTTGCCCATCAGCGGACGCAGGGGTTCGGGGATGCTGCCGGGGTGCTCGATGGTGAGATAGGAAATACAGCGTCGGGCATCCAGTTCATAGGGGGCGACGATGGCCGCGGTGGGACAGACGTCCAGGCAGGCCCGGCAGCGACCGCAGTGACTGCGTTCAGGGTCGTCCAGGGGCAGGGGCAGGTCGGTATAGAGTTCGCCGAGAAAGTACCAGGAACCGTGGTGGCGGCTGAGCAGATTGGTGTGCTTGCCGATCCAGCCCAGCCCGGCCTTTTCGGCCAGGGCCTTTTCCAGTACGGGGGCGCTGTCGACGAAGGCCCGGTAGCCAAAGGGGCCGATCACCGATTCAATACGCTCGGCCAGGGTCTGCAGGCGCTTGCGCATCACCTTGTGATAGTCCCGCCCCAGGGCATAGCGGGAGATGAAGGCCGCCTCGGGGTCATCAAGCACGGACCAGGCCTCCCGGGTCCGGGGCGGCCGGTAGGTCATCCGCACGGAGATGATGCGCAGGGTGCCCGGTACCAGTTCCCCGGGGCGGGAGCGCCGGGTGCCGTGGCGGGCCATGTAGTCCATCTCGCCGTGGCGCCCCTGGTCCAGCCAGCGCAGCAGGTGGGCCTCGTGGATGGAGAGGTCGGTATCGCAGATGCCGGCCCGGTCAAAGCCCAGTTCCTGCGCCCAGGCCTTGATCCGTTGCACCAGGGTGGGCAGATCAGTGGTGGTCATCCAGGGCTTATACTACGGTTGGAAAGCCCTTTGCCACCGTATCGAGCCTGCCATGTCCGCCGATCTGCCCGTAAGCCTTTACACCGCCGCCCAGGTCAGAGAACTGGACCGTCGAGCCATCGAGGGTCACGGTATTCCCGGTTACACCCTCATGTGTCGGGCCGGCGCCGCCGCCCTGGACCGGCTGCGCCGGCAGTGGCCCAAGGCCCGCACCCTGGCTGTCTGTTGCGGGCCGGGCAACAACGGCGGGGACGGCTACGTGCTGGCTCGCCTGGCCCTGGCGGCCGGTCTGTCGGTCCGGGTGGTGGCGGCCACCGATCCTGTCCGGCTTCATGGCGAGGCCGCCCGGGCCTGGCAGGACTGGCAGGCCTGCGGTCAGCCTCTATCGACGCCGGATGAGGCCCTGGAGGGTGCGGACGTGATCGTGGACGGCTTGCTGGGGACAGGGCTGGTGCGGCCGGTGGAAGGCGACATGGCCCATCTGATCCGGTGCATCAATCAGGCAGGCAAGCCTGTGCTGGCTCTGGACATCCCCTCGGGACTGAACGCGGATACCGGCGCCGTCATGGGGGGTGTCGTGGCAGCCGATCTCACCCTGAGCTTCATCGGCCTCAAGCTGGGGCTCATGACCGGGGCCGGGCCTGCCTGCCGGGGTGCCCTGTTCTTGGATGGACTGGGGGTCCCGGATTCGGTATATCAGGATCTGCCCCCGGTGGCCCGACGGGTGCTTCCAGAACGGCCTCGGGGCTTCCCCCGGCGGCCTCGGGATGCCCATAAGGGCCATTTCGGTCACGTGCTGATGATCGGCGGGGGGCTGGGCATGCCAGGGGCCGTGCGGCTGGCGGGTGAGGCGGCAGCCCGGGTGGGTGCGGGACTGGTGACTCTGGCCACCCACCCTGATCATGCCCGTCTGATCCCTCAGGCGCGACCGGAACTGATGTGCCACGGCATCCAGCGCCCCGGTGATCTGGAAGTCCTGCTGGCCCGGGCCGGCGTGGTCGCCGTGGGGCCGGGGCTGGGGACCGACGACTGGGGGCGGCGTGTATGGGCGCGGCTCAAGGACTGGACCGGCCCCATGGTGGTGGATGCGGATGCCCTTAACCTGCTGGCTGCCGCACCGCATTACCGGGAGCATTGGATCCTGACCCCGCACCCCGGGGAGGCGGGGCGCCTGCTGGGGCGCGCCACGGCGGAGATCCAGGCCGATCGCCCCGGTGCGGCCACGGCCATTTCGGGGCGCTATGGCGGGGTCTGTGTCCTCAAGGGAGCGGGTAGCCTCATCCGTGATGCGTCCGGCTTGAGTCTGTGTGATACCGGCAACCCCGGCATGGCAAGCGGCGGCATGGGGGATGTGCTCACCGGTATCATTGCCGGATTGCTGGCCCAGCAGCTGCCCGTCGGCGGGACCCTGGGAGAGTCGGCGGCCCTGGGGTGCTGGGTCCATGGTGCGGCCGCCGACCGTGCGGCCCGATCCGGTGAGCGGGGGCTGCTGGCTTCCGATCTTCTATGTCATCTGCGCGAGGTCATCAATCCATGATCCTGGAACTGGCGGACGAGGCCGCCACCGAAGCCCTCGGGGCTCGCCTGGCGGCGGCCTGCCCCCGCGAGGGGGTGGTGTTTCTGGAGGGAGAACTGGGGGCGGGCAAGACCACCCTGGTTCGGGGTTTTCTGCGGGGGCTGGGGCACGCGGGTCCGGTCAGGAGCCCCACCTATACCCTGGTGGAGCCCTATGACATCGCCGGTCGTCGTATCCTGCATTTTGATCTCTACCGGCTGGAAGATCCCGAGGAGTTGGAGTACCTGGGGGTTCGGGAGGAACTGGGGGGGCAGGCACTGAATCTGGTGGAGTGGCCGCAGCAAGGGCAGGGTTGGTTGCCGGCCCCCGATCTGTGCCTGTCCCTGACGGCGAGCGGGTCAGGTCGCTGCCTGGTGCTGTCGCCCCGGACGCCCACCGGCACCGAGTGGACCCGGCAAGTACTGGAGAATTCACCCTAAGACAGCTGCGTATCTGGCTAATATTACAGCTCTTTCGGGCTTGCAATTCGCACCTTATCAGCCACACTATAGGAATGAGAGTTTGAATGTTTTCAGGGGGTCGGAACTGTGACCGACGACGGATACCAAGCCAGGCGGCGGCAATTTCTGCGAAGTCTGCTGTTCGCCTCCGGCGCGACGGCGGTCGGTCTGTGGTGGCCTGCCGTCGTGTCGGCGTCCGGTCAGGCGGCAGTGCGGGGACTGCGCACCTCCGTGGACGGCGAGGTGACGCGCCTGGTATTCGAGCTCAGTGGTCCCGTGGACCATGCCGTGTTCACCCTCAGTAACCCGGACCGGGTTGTGCTGGATCTGCGCAAGGCCCGGGCCGCCGTCGACCTGCGCGCCGCCAATCATGCCCAGGGACCTCTGCGCAGTGTGCGCCATGCCCCGCGCAATGAGCAGGACCTGCGGGTGGTGCTCGACCTCAGACATCCCGTCAATCCCCGTACCTTTCTGCTGCGGCCCGCCGACGGGGCCGGCCATCGCTTGGTGATCGACCTGCAGGGTGAGGGCGGTAGCGAACCGGTCGCGACCCAGGCCCCGCGGGAAGTGATTCGTTCCCGGGACGTAATCGTGGCCATTGATGCCGGGCATGGGGGCAAGGATCCGGGGGCCATTGGTCCCGCCGGCACCTATGAGAAGGACGTGGTGCTGGCCATTGCCCGCCGTCTGGAGACACTGGTGCAGCGGGAGCCGGGCATGACACCGGTGATGATCCGCACCGGTGATTATTTCCTGCCTCTGCGTGAACGCATCAACCGGGCGCGACAGCAGCATGCCGATGTCTTCATCTCCATCCATGCCGATGCCGCTCCCAATGCGCAGGTGCAGGGTTCCTCCGTCTACATGCTCTCCGACCGTGGCGCCACCAGCGAGGCCGCGCGCTGGCTGGCCCAGCGGGAAAACGAGGCGGACCGGCGCCTGGGAGCCGTGCCCATCAACGACAAGGACGATGTCCTGGCCTCGGTGCTGCTGGACCTGACCCAGAACGGCACCCTGGAGGCCAGCAAGACCCTGGCCGATACCATGATCGGTGAGCTGCATAGGGTAGGGAAGGTCCGTAGTCCCCGGGTGGAGCGGGCCGGTTTTGCCGTGCTGCGTTCTCCGGATGTCCCCTCCGTGCTGGTGGAGGCGGCCTTCATTTCCAACCCCGCCGAAGAGCGCAAGCTGCGTACGTCTGCCTTCCAGCAGTCCATGGCCGAGGCCCTGCTGGGTGGGCTGCGGGCCTTTTTCGACGGTCACGCCCCCCCGGGCACCTTGCTGGCGGAGCAGCGGCGCGGGCGGCATGTGATCCAGCGCGGCGAGACCCTTTCCGGTATTGCCACCCGCTATCAGGTGCCCGTGTCCCAGCTGCGCACGCACAACAACCTCAGTTCCGATGTCATCCGGGTAGGCCAGGTACTGGAAATTCCCATGCGGGATAGCTGACGCGCGTGCCCATTCAGGAACTCCCTCCCCAGCTTGTCAACCAGATCGCCGCCGGTGAGGTGGTAGAGCGCCCGTCCTCCGTGGTCAAGGAACTGCTGGAGAACAGCTTGGATGCCGGTGCCGGGCGAGTCCAGATCGATGTGGAGCAGGGCGGGATGCGGCGCATCCGCATCCGTGACGACGGCTGCGGCATTCCCCGGCACGAGCTGGCCTTGGCGCTGTCCCGTCATGCGACCAGCAAGATCGCCAGCCTGGAGGATCTGGAGCGGGTGGCCAGCCTGGGATTTCGCGGTGAGGCCCTGCCCAGCATCGCCTCGGTCTCCCGCCTGACCCTGACCTCGGCGGTGGCCGGGGAGGGCAGCGGCTGGCGTTTGCAGGGTGACGGGGGTGATCGCTTTGACGCCCCCGAGCCGGCCCCCCATCCGGTGGGCACGACCATCGACGTCAAGGATCTGTTCTTCAATGTTCCGGCTCGGCGCAAGTTCTTGCGCACCGAGCGCACCGAATTCGGGCACCTGGAAGAAGTGGTGCGTCGGATCGGACTGTCCCGCTTCGATGTGGGCCTGGAGCTGAGTCATAACGGCAAGTCCACGCTTCGGCTACCGGTGGCCTCCAGGCAGGCCGAACGGGATCACCGGGTGGCCCAGGTCTGCGGTCAGGCCTTCATTGAGCAATCGGTTTGCATCGAGCAGGCCGCCGCCGGCCTCAAGTTGGAGGGCTGGATGGGGTTGCCTACCTTTTCCCGCAGCCAGGCGGATCTGCAGTATTTCTATGTCAACGGGCGCATGGTCAGGGACCGGGTGGTGAGCCATGCGGTGCGCCAGGCCTATCAGGACGTGCTCTATCACGGGCGCCATCCGGCCTTCGTGCTCTACCTGACCCTGGACCCGGTGCTGGTGGATGTGAACGCCCATCCGGCCAAACACGAGGTGCGCTTTCGTGAGTCGCGGATGGTGCACGATTTCCTGTTCAGCGGTCTGCACCGGGCCCTGGCCGAATTGCGTCCCGGGGCGGTGCCGGGTGCCGGGCAGCCTGCCAGGAGCGATGGGGGGGCGCCGGCCACAATGCCGGCTCCCGATGCCATCTCGTCCGCGGCACCCGGCTCGCCTCCCTCCGTCGTGCGCCCGTCACCCTCCCGCGTGAGCGCCGGTGGCTTCGGGGGCGGCCCGGTACGCCAGGGCAGCCTGCACCTGCCGGTGGCCGAGTCCATGGCTGTCTATGCCCGCCTGCATCCGGAGCCGGACGCGAGGCAATCCACCGACCCGGAAACGTATCCGGAAGATCACCCCCTGGGATACGCCCTGGCCCAGTTGCAGGGGGTCTATATCCTGTCCCAAACCCGGGACGGGTTGGTGCTGGTGGACATGCATGCAGGGCATGAACGGGTAACCTACGAGCGTCTCAAGCGGGCCTACCGGTCGGAAGGCCTCAAGTCCCAGCCCCTGCTGGTGCCCGAGACCCTGGCCGTGAACCGGGCCGAGGCGGACACCGCCGAGGCCCATCAGGAGGACTTTCGGCGTCTGGGCTTTGAGGTGGACCGGGCCGGACCCGAGCAGCTGCGGTTGCGGGCGGTGCCCAGTCTGCTGTCCGGGGGCGATACGGCCACCCTGGTGCGGGACGTGATCGCCGATCTCAAGGCCCACGGCCTGTCCCGTCGGGTGGAGGAGCAGGTCAACGCACTGCTGGCCACCATGGCCTGTCACGGTTCGGTGCGCGCCAATCGGCGCCTGAGCATCCCGGAGATGAACGCCCTCCTACGGGACATGGAGGCCACCGAGCGCAGCGGCCAGTGCAATCACGGCCGTCCCACCTGGGTCAGCCTGTCCATGGAGCAGCTGGATCGTCTGTTCCTGCGAGGCCGCTGACATGATGGTTGCCTCATCACTCCCACCGGCGATCTTCCTCATGGGGCCGACGGCCACCGGCAAGACCGATCTCGCCATCCGTTTGTGCGAGTCACTGCCCCTGGAGATCGTCAGCGTGGACTCGGCGCTGATCTACCGGGGCATGGACGTGGGCACGGCCAAGCCGGGCGCCGATGTACTTGCGCGGGTGCCCCATCATCTGGTGGATATCCTGGACCCGGCCCAGGCCTATTCCGCCGCCCGGTTCCGGGATGATGCCCTGGCGCTGATGGCAGACATCGCAGCAAGGGGGCGGGTGCCCCTGCTGGTGGGGGGGACCATGCTCTATTTCCGGGCCCTGGACTTCGGCCTGGATACCCTGCCGGAGGCAGATCCCGCCATCCGGTCCGGGATCGACGCCCTGGCGCTGAGTCAGGGCTGGGAGGCGGTGCATCGCGAACTGGGCCGGGTTGACCCGGTATCGGCGGCCCGTATCCATCCCAACGACCCCCAGCGACTGCAGCGGGCCCTGGAGGTCTACCGTATCACCGGCGCCCCCTTGTCCTCGTTCCATGGCGGCCCTCGATGCTCGCAGCTACCGTGGCGGGTACTGCGCCTGGCCCTGATGCCGCCGGATCGTATCCGGTTGAGGGAACGGATTGCCCTTCGCTTCCGTCAAATGCTCAGGCAGGGGCTGGTGGACGAGGTCAGTGCCCTGCGGGAGCGGGGTGACCTGAGTGTGGACCTGCCTTCCATGCGGGCCGTGGGCTACCGCCAGGTCTGGGAGTATCTGGAGGGCCGGATCGATCATGACGCCATGGTCACCCAGGCGATCACCGCCACCCGTCAGCTGGCGAAGCGGCAGATGACCTGGCTGCGAAGCTACCCTGACGTGGAGGTGTTTGATCCGGAGCGTGCGGACCCCGCCGGGGTGCTGGGTCGGGTGAAGGCGCATCTGACGCCCTGAAGGACCTCCGCGAGCCGATCCATGCCTGTTTCGGAACGGGATCGGCGTGGGATTTTTGACTCAGGCGGTATGCTAGACTCAGGCCATCCGACAAGGGGCGGGGTTCATCATGCCCCCTTGCCGACACACAATAATGATGACTATTACCCGGGAGCAGACCATGTCAAAAGGGCAGACGCTACAAGAACCCTTTCTCAATACCCTTCGCAAGGAACGCATTCCGGTCTCCATCTACCTGGTCAACGGCATCAAGCTGCAGGGACAGATCGATTCTTTTGACCAATTCGTGGTATTGCTCAAGAACAGCGTGAGTCAGATGGTCTACAAGCACGCCATTTCCACCATCGTGCCGTCCCGTCCGGTCAAGCTGTCCACGGGGGATGAGGGCGACCAGGACGACCATCACTGATTCCGCCGCCCATCCTTCTCCGAAGAGGAGAGGGATGGGTGCTCGACTTATCGGTACGGAGGTTTTAACCCCACTTGTTCGAAAGACCCCGCAGTGGCGAGCGCGCCATTTTGGTCCATGTGGACCTCCCCGCGCAGGACGGTGATGACGACTGCACCGAATTCAAGGAACTGGCTCGCTCCGCCGGTGCTGATCCGATGGCCTTGGTCACCGGCACCCGCAAGGCGCCCGACTCCCGCTATTTCATCGGCAGCGGCAAGGCGGAAGAGGTCCGGGATCTGGTAGTGGCCCATGGCGCGGAACTGGTCATCTTTGACCACAGCCTGTCGCCAAGCCAGGAACGTAACCTGGAAAGACTGTTCCAGTGCCGGGTGCTTGACCGTTCCGGCCTGATCCTGGACATCTTTGCCCAGCGTGCCCGCTCCCACGAGGGCAAGCTGCAGGTGGAGTTGGCCCAGCTGCGCCACATGTCCACCCGGCTGGTGCGGGGCTGGACTCACCTGGAGCGTCAGAAGGGCGGTATCGGCCTGCGCGGTCCCGGTGAGACCCAGTTGGAAACGGACCGCCGGCTTCTGGGCGTTCGCATCAAACAGATCCAGAAACGGCTGGAAAAGGTGGAGCAGCAGCGGGAGCAGGGCAGGCAGTCGCGCAGGCGGGCGGAGATCCCCACCGTTTCCCTGGTGGGCTACACCAACGCCGGCAAGTCCACCCTGTTCAATCGCCTGACCCAGGCCGGGGTCTATGCCGCCGACCAGCTGTTTGCCACCCTGGATCCGACCTTGCGGCGGGTGAATCTGCCCTCGCAGCAGCGCATCATTCTCGCGGATACGGTGGGCTTCGTGCGCCATCTGCCCCATGACCTGGTGGCGGCTTTTCGCGCCACCCTCACCGAAACCCGGGAGGCGGCACTGCTGGTGCACGTGGTGGATGCCCATGCTGTCGAGCGGGACATCTACCTGCAGCAGGTGGATGAGGTACTGGAGGAGATCGGCGCCAGGGATGTTCCTCAGGTGCTGGTGTTCAACAAGATCGATCTCATTCCCGGCGCCGAGCCGCGCATTGAGCCGGGTGCCCTCGGCGTTCCCACCCGGGCCTGGGTCTCGGCCGAGACCGGGGCGGGGGTGGATGCGCTGCTGCAGTGGTTGGGGGATTACTTCGCCGAGTCCATCGTCCAGGGGTGGTTGGAACTGCCGCCCCAGGCCGGACGGGAGCGGGCGGGCCTTTATGCCCTGGAGGCGGTGGAGGCGGAAGAGGTGAGCGAAACCGGCGGGCTGCGCCTGAAGGTCAGGCTGCCGCGGCGGCGCCTGGAGGAACTTTTTCGGGGGGGCGGGTTCACACCGACACTACTGGATGACTAGAATGGACGGTTTGTACGCCTGATATACGGGCCTTTCCTGTTATCATCAGTCGCTTGATCGCGTTTTATTAACGGAGTCAGCTCATGCCCTGGAACGAACCAGGAAACAACAGCAAAGACCCCTGGGGTGGTGGCGGCGGCGGTGGCAACCGCGGCGGCGGCAACCAGGGGCCACCGGATCTGGATGAGGTCCTGAAAAAACTGTCCAACAAGCTGGGCGCCGTCTTCGGCGGTGGTGGTGGTGACGGCGGCAACGGTGGCGGCATGGGCAAGCACGCCTCGGCCGGCATCAGTTTGGCCGCCATCCTGGCGCTGGTGATCTGGCTGGCCTCCGGCTTTTACATCGTCAGTGAAGGTGAGCGGGGCGTGGTGCTGCGCTTTGGCGCTTTCCAGTCCGTGGCCACCCCGGGTCCCAACTGGCATCTGCCCTATCCCGTCGAGCGGGTTCAGATCGTCGACATCGACAGCATCCGTTCCATCCAGCACCGGGCTCTGATGCTCACCAGTGATGAAAACATCATCGATGTGGACATCGCCGTCCAGTACCGCGTGATGGACCCGGAGCGTTTCCTGTTCAATGTGCGCAACCCGGACTCCACCGCCCGTCAGGTGATGGAATCCGCCATTCGTGAGCGCATCGGCAAGAGCACCCTGGAGTTCATCCTGGGCGCCGGTCGTGGTGAGGTGGCTTCTTCCGCCCGCGTCGTCATCCAGGAGGCCCTGGACAGCTACGGCGTCGGCATCGCCGTGACCGCCGTGAGCATGCAGCAGGCCCAGCCGCCGGAGCCGGTACAGGAGGCCTTTGCCGACGCCATCCGCGCCCGCGAGGACGAAGTGCGCTTCCGTAACGAGGCCGAGGCCTATGCCAACACCGTGCTCCCCCGGGCCCGCGGCGAGGCGGCCCGCCTGATGGAACAGGCCATGGCCTATCGGGATCAGGTGCTGGCCCAGGCCGAAGGTGACGCATCCCGCTTCACGCAGCTGTTGACCGAGTACCAGCGGGCGCCGGAAGTGACCCGTGAGCGTCTCTTCATCGAGACCACCGAGGTGGTGCTCGGATCCGCCAGCAAGGTGTTCGTGGACGTGAAGGGCGGCAACAACCTCCTGTTCCTGCCTCTGGACAAGATCATGGGTGGCGATGGCCAGGCCCTGCGGGATGCCCGCGCGGCCAGCTCCACGCCGTCCACCCTCTCCACCCGTCCCGCGCCGCTGCAGCCCCTGAATCAGCAGCGGCCTGATCCCCGTTCCCGGGAGGTGCGTTGATGTTTAGGATCGCAGCGATTGGTTTAGCCGTTGCGGCCTTGGTCGTGTGGCTGTCCACCTTCACCGTGGATGAGAGAGAACGCGTGATCGTGTTCAGTCTGGGGGAAATCAAGCGTACGGATCTGGATCCGGGGCTGCATTTCAAGTTTCCCATCGTCAACAACGTGCGCAAGTTCGATGCCAGGATCATGACCCTGGACATCCCGCCGGATCGGTTCCTCACCAGCGAAGCCAAGAACGTCATCGTCGACTTCTATGCCAAGTGGCGCATCGACGACGTGGGTCAATTCTTCCGCGCCACCCGCGGTGACGAACGCAACGCTCAGGACCGCATGGCCCAGATCCTGCGGGACGGCATGCGTAACGAGTTCGCCAAGTACACCCTGGATCAGGTGGTGTCCGGCGACCGTATCACCATCATGGGGGCTGTGCGTCAGCAGGCCCTGGATACCGCCAGTGAACTGGGGGTATCCCTGGTGGATGTGCGTATCCGTCGCATGGACCTGCCCGACGAGGTGAGTGAGTCGGTGTTCAGCCGTATGCGCGCCGAGCGTGAGCGTATCGCCCAGGATTTCCGCGCCCGCGGTCAGGAGCAGTCGGAGCGCATCCGCGCGGATGCGGACCGTCAGCGCACGGTGATCATCGCCAACGCCTACCGGGAAGCGGAGCAGATCCGCGGTGAAGGGGATGCCACCTCCGCGGCGGTCTATGCCCAGGCCTATGGGCAGGATGCGGAGTTCTTCTCCTTCTATCGCAGCCTGCTGGCCTATCGCAACACCATGGTGGGCAAGGACAACTTCTATGTCCTGGAACCGGATTCGGAGTTCTTCCGTTACTTCCAGGACCCCATGGGCATGCGTAGTACTCGGGAGAACTGATCCCGTTTCTTACGAAGTATCGACATCGGCGGCCCCCGTGGCCGCCGTTTGCCGTCCGGCAACCCGCGTCACATCCTTACCGGCCCCCTGGCGGGGCTGATCATCGCGAGGTCTTTCCCTCATTATGTGGTCCGATCTGCTGACGGCACTGGCCTTGCTCATGATCATCGAAGGCCTGTTGCCCTTCCTCAACCCCGCCGGCTTTCGCCGGGGTCTGTTGCAGGTGGCCGAGTTGCCCGACAGTGCGTTGCGGGGGATCGGTCTGTTCAGCCTGTTGATCGGTGCCCTGGCCCTGTGGTGGGTTCGGGCATGAAACCGCATTTTTCGTGATGCCGGCCGGCTCGGGTTATAATGCCTCGCATTTGGCCTTTTGCCATTCACCATCCCGACGCCAATCCAAGCGACCCGTTGACATGACTGATTCCAACCGCTGGCTTCTGCCGGAAGGTATCGAGGAGGCCCTGCCGCCACTGGCAGAGCGCCTGGAGACCTGCCGTCGCCGCATCCTTGACCTCCATCACGGCTGGGGCTACGAGCTGGTGATGCCACCCTTCGTGGAGTATCTGGAGTCCCTGCTCACGGGCACCGGCCACGGTCTGGACCTGCAGACCTTCAAGCTCACCGACCAGCTTAACGGTCGCCTCATGGGTGTGCGTGCGGACATGACGCCCCAGGTGGCCAGGATCGATGCCCATCGTCTGAAGCGCGAGGGGGTCACCCGCCTGTGCTATGTGGGCACCGTGCTCCATACTCGTCCCGATGGCTTCGCCGGTTCCCGCAGCCTGCTGCAGTTGGGGGCCGAGCTGTACGGCCATGCCGGTCTGGCCAGCGATGTGGAGATCCTGCGCCTGATGCTGGAGACCTTGGCGGTCTGTGAGGTGGACACCCCTTGCGTGGACTTGGGGCATGTGGGCATCTTCCGTAGCCTGGCTGCCGACGCGGGGCTGGACCCGGAGCAGGAGACCCGCCTGTTCGATCTGTTGCAGCGCAAGGCGCTGCCGGAGATCCGGGACTGCCTGAATCAGCTCCCGATCGGCGTGGATCAGCGTCGGCGCCTGGGCGCCCTGGCGGATCTGAACGGCGACCGGGACACTCTGGACTGTGCCCGTGCCGAGCTGGCCGGTGCCGACGATGCGGTGATGATCGCCCTGGACACGCTGGAACACCTGGCGCGGGCGATGCGGGCCTCCCATCCGGGTGTGACTTTGCATGTGGATCTGGCAGAGTTGCGGGGTTATCACTATCACACCGGCCTGGTCTTTGCCGCCTATCTGCCCGGCAATGGCCAGGAGGTGGCCCGCGGCGGTCGCTATGACGACATCGGGCGCGTCTTCGGGCGTGCCCGTCCCGCCACCGGTTTCAGCGCCGATCTTAAGACCCTGGTACGCCTGTCCCGGTGCCCGGAAAGTGCCGCGCCGGGAGGCATCCTGGCACCGGCGGACCCGGACCTGGACTTGGTCGACACCATCGGCGACCTGCGTCGCCGGGGGGAGCGGGTGATCCAGGGCTTGGATGGGCAGGATAACGATGCAGTGGCCCTGGGCTGTGACCGGGTGCTGGTCAAGACAAACAATCAGTGGACAGTGGTGGACGCTTGAACATGAGCAAATTCGTGGTAGTCCTGGGCAGTCAGTGGGGCGATGAAGGCAAGGGTAAGGTCGTGGACCTGCTCACCGAAAAGGCCGCCGCCGTGGTGCGGTTCCAGGGGGGGCACAACGCCGGTCATACTCTGGTGATCGAAGGCAAGAAGACGGTGCTGCACCTGATCCCCTCCGGCATTTTGCGGGAAGGGGTGGAGTGCATGATCGGCAACGGCGTGGTGCTCTCCCCCGAGGCTCTGCTCAAGGAAATGGCCATGCTGGAAGAAAACGGCGTGCCGGTGCGTGAGCGTCTGCGCCTGTCCGAATCCTGCCAGCTGATTCTGCCGTTTCACGTCAGCCTGGACCAGGCCCGGGAAAAGGCCCGCGGCGCCTCCGCCATCGGCACCACCGGTCGCGGCATCGGTCCGGCCTACGAGGACAAGGTCGCCCGCCGCGGTCTGCGTTTGGGGGACCTGTTCCACCGGGATCGCTTCGCCGCCAAGCTGGGTGAAGTGCTTAACTACCACAACTTCGTGCTGAAGCATTATTTCCACACCGACACCATCGACTTTCAGCAGGTGCTGGAGGAGTCCCTGGCCATGGGCGAGCAGCTCAAGCCTCTGGTGATCGATGTGCCGGAGCGTCTGCGTATCCTGCGCAACGAGGGGGCGTCGGTGATGTTCGAGGGCGCCCAGGGCACCTTGCTGGATGTGGATCACGGCACCTATCCCTTCGTGACCTCCTCCAACACCACCGCCGGCGGCGTCTGCACCGGCAGCGGCGTGGGTCCGCTGGATCTGGACTACGTGCTGGGGATCACCAAGGCCTACACCACCCGTGTGGGCGCTGGTCCGTTCCCCACCGAACTGTTCGATACCATGGGTGAGCACCTGGCCCGGCGAGGGCATGAGTTCGGTTCCACCACCGGTCGTCCCCGTCGCTGCGGCTGGTTCGACGCCGTGGCCCTGAAGCGGGCCGTCTCCATCAACAGCATCAGCGGACTGTGCATCACCAAGCTGGATGTGCTCGACGGCCTGGAGTCCCTGCAGATCTGTGTGGGTTACCGTTGCGGCGACACGATGGTCACCGAACCGCCGGCTGGCGCCGAATCCTATGCCGAGTGCGAACCGGTGTACGAAGAGATGCCCGGCTGGCAGGAATCCACCCTGGGGATCACCGAATACGACCGCTTGCCCCCCAACGCCCGTGCCTATCTGGAGCGCATCCAGGCGATCGCCGGCATCCCGGTGGACATCATCTCCACCGGTCCTGACCGGGATCAGACCATCCTGATGCGTCATCCTTTCCAATAAAGGGCAGGGGAGTCCCGGTGGCGCTGCCGTCCGGACTCCCCTTTATCTCTGGCCCTCCCCACTCCCGGCGGGGGAAGTGGTTCCGTGATTTCAGTCAATCAGGAGGTATGTCCATGGTCGACAGGGTTCAGGATCGCAGTACGGTGGTCACCGGGGCAGGCAAGGGGATCGGTCGCACCATTGCGCGGGTCTTCGCCGCCGAGGGTGCTCGTGTCCTGGTCTCGGACCTGGACTTGGCCGCTGCTCGGGCCACGGTGGCCCTGATCGAGGAAGACGGCGGTCAGGCCGTGGCCTGTCAGGCGGATGTGAGCAAGCGCGCCGATGCGGAGGCCATGATCGGTGAAGCCATGTCCCATTTCGGCAGCGTGGACATCCTGGTGGCCAACGCGGGGATCTTCCCTTCGGCCACCATCGAGAACATGAGTGAATCCGAATGGGATCGGGTGATGTCCGTGAACCTCAAGGGGGTGTTTTTCTGCGTTAAATCCGTCGCTTGGGCCATGCGACGCCAGCAGAGCGGCCGCATCCTGCTCACGTCCTCCATCACCGGACCCATGACGGGCTTCCCCGGCTGGGCGCACTACGGCGCCAGCAAGGCGGGGATGCTGGGCTTCATGCGTTCGGCGGCCCTGGAATATGCCCGTGATAACGTCACCATCAATGCGGTGCTGCCGGGGAATATCCGCACCGAGGGTTTGAAGGACGTGGGGCCGGAATACCTGCGCCGGATGGAGGCATCCATCCCCATGGGTTACCTGGGAGAGCCGGAGGACGTGGCCTGGGCCATGCTGTTCCTGGCTTCGGAAAAGGCGCGCTACATCACCGGCCAGACCCTGGTGGTGGACGGTGGCCAGACCTTGCCGGAATCGGCACTGGCGCTGGACTGACACAGCCCCCGCCATGTGGTTTCCGGTCATGGGCAGGCTCGGCGGACGAAGAACCCCGGCTCAGTCCCGGACTCGGGAGGAGCGGGCAGGTCCGATCTGCCGAGCGCCGGGTCCGATGGACATGTTGATGTGGTGGCTCATGATCATCATGTCGGTCGTCGCCCTGCTGGGAGGGGTTGCCATCCTGATCTTTTTGCTGCTGGGTTGATGGATTTTGGCGCGATATGCCTCTGTCGCCCTGACGTCGCGAGAGGGGCCAGCCGCGTGTGCGCATGACACTGGAACGACAACTTCGCCGCCGGATGGCCGGTCTGTGTCTTGCCCGGCCATCGCGACCGGGCTGGGTTTTCCGGCGGAAAGGGCGTACAATCCGGCGCTTGAAAACGCAAATGGCCCGCATCAAGCGGGCCATTTGTGGAAATCAATTTTGGTGCCGAGGAGAGGACTTGAACCTCCACGGGGTCTCCCCCACTAATACCTGAAACTAGCGCGTCTACCAATTCCGCCACCTCGGCAATTCCAGTGAGAAGCGTATTGCTCTTGCGTCTCAACTGAAGGCGCAATATTAGTACCCGCCGGAAGCGTTGTCAACACTTCCGCTAAAAAATTTATCGGCCACTACATGACAAAAAAGAAAAAGAGTTTGACCCAAGATCCCCATTTCGAACGCGAAGCCCGCAAGTACGAACGGCCCATACCCAGTCGAGAGCTGATCCTGCAGGTGGTTGACCAGTCGGATGGTCCCATCAGTTTTGATCCCCTGGCCCGTCGCCTGGGTCTGGAAGAGGAAGTGGATCAGGAAGCCCTGCGCCGTCGCCTGCGCGCCATGGAGCGAGACGGTCAGCTGGTCTGCAACCGCGCCGGCGGCTGGCTGCCGGTCAATCAGTCCGATCTGGTGCGCGGCCGCATCATCGGTCACCCGGACGGTTTCGGTTTCCTGGTGCCCGACGAGCCGGGCGAGGACCTGTTCCTGTCCCCTCGCCAGATGCGCGCCCTCATCCATGGCGACCGGGCGGTGGCCCGGGTTATCGGCATCGATCGGCGTGGGCGTCGGGAAGGGGCCATCATTGAGGTGCTGGAGCGCAATACCGAAACGGTAGTGGGGCGTCTGGCCATGGAAGGAGGGATCGGTTTCGTGGCCCCCGACAACAAGCGCATGCCCCTGGATGTCCTCATTCCGCCGGAGTGCATGGGCGAGGCCCGACCCGGCCAGATCGTCACGGTCCGCATCAAGGAACAGCCCACCAAGCGCACCCGTCCCATCGGCGAGGTTATCGAGGTGCTGGGGGAGCACATGGCCCCCGGCATGGAGATCGACATCGCCGTGCGCGCCCATGGCCTGCCGTTCGAATGGCCCGATGCGGTGCAGGAAGCGATCAAGGGTTTTTCCGACAAGGTGCCCCGGGAGGCTAGTGAATGGCGCCTGGATCTGCGGGACATGCCCCTGGTGACCATCGACGGGGAGGACTCCCGGGATTTTGACGATGCCGTCTATTGCGAGTCCCTCGGTCGCCGGGGCTACAAGCTCTGGGTGGCCATCGCCGACGTGGCTTACTATGTGCGGCCGGGGGATCCCCTGGACATGGAGGCCCGCCACCGGGGCACGTCCGTCTATTTCCCCGAGCGGGTCATCCCCATGCTGCCGGAGGTGCTGTCCAACGGCCTGTGCTCCCTGAATCCGGAGGTGGACCGCCTCTGCCTGGCCTGCGAGATGACCATCAACTCCCGAGGCCGCATCAAGGATGCCAAGTTCCATCAGGCGGTGATGCGCTCCCATGCCCGCCTCACCTATACGGAGGTGGCCGAGATCCTGGTCGAGCAGAAGGCCGAGACCATTCGCCGTCGCGAATCCCTGGTGCCGCACCTGGAAGACCTTTACGGCCTTTACAAGCTGCTACGCAAGGCGCGGGACACCCGGGGCACGGTGGACTTTGAGACCACGGAAACCCGCATCCTCTTCGGCGCGGATCGCAAGATCGAGCGCATCGTGGCCTATGAGCGCAACGACGCCCACAAGATCATTGAAGAGTGCATGATCGCCGCCAACGTGGCCACGGCCGGGTTCCTCAAGCGCAAGCGTATGCCCACCCTGTACCGGGTGCATGAGGGACCCAAGCCTTCCAAGCTGGAGGACTTGCGTCGCTTTCTGGGGGAGTTGGGCCTGTCTCTGCGCGGGGGCGATGAGCCCACGCCGGCGGATTTCTCGGCCCTGCTGGAGCAGGTGAAGGCACGGCCCGATGCCCGGCTGGTGCAGACCGCGCTACTGCGATCCCTATCTCAGGCGGTCTATGCACCGGATAACCTGGGGCATTTCGGTCTGGCCCACGAGGAATACCTGCACTTCACCTCGCCCATTCGCCGCTATCCGGACCTGCTGGTGCACCGGGCCATCCATCATGTGCTGGACGGAGGGAAGCCCAAGGACTTCTGCTATGCCCATATCGACATGGTGGCCCTGGGCGAAAGCTGTTCCATGCGCGAGCGCCGGGCGGACGAGGCCTCCTGGGATGTGACGGCCTGGCTCAAGTGCGAGTACATGTTGGACAAGGTGGGCGAGGTCTTCGACGGAGTGGTGACCAGCGTGACCTCTTTCGGTCTGTTCATCGAACTCAAGGACATCTACGTGGAAGGCCTGGTGCATGTCACCAGCCTGTCCAACGACTATTACCATTTCGATCCGGCAGGCCATCGCCTGAGCGGTGAGCGCAGCGGCCGGGTGTATCGTCTCGGTGATCCGGTACGGGTGAAGGTGGCCCGGGTGGATCTGGATGAGCGCAAGATCGACTTCGTGCCGGAGGAGTCCGGTCCGGGGGAAAAGCGTGGCCGGAGTGAGGACGGCGAGGGCCGTAAGTCGGGCCGCAACCGTCGACGCAAGGGGCGCAAGCCGGAATCAGAGGCGGCAACCGTAACCGCCCCGTCCGCTGCAGCGGATGAAGCCGGTGAGCCGGCGCCTGCTTCAGGGCGTCGCCGCCGTCGGTCGAACAGGAAGACGGCGGACACCCCGGTGCCGCAGGAGGCGGTGGTATCGTCCCCACCCACCGCCGGCAAGCGGCCGCGCAAGAAGGATGACACGTCAGCCGTCAACTCGGCCCCCAAGACTGCCAAGGCCGCACCGGCCCCGGCACTGCCGGCTGAAGCCGGGCAGGTCGAGTCTGAGTCCGGCGAGAAGGCCAAATCTTCCCGTCGCCGTCGGCGCAAGCGTCCGGAGTGAGACATGGCTGCCAGTGAGTGTGTATTCGGCCTGCATGCGGTGGATGCCATGCTGCGTCGCGCCCCGGCTCGGGTGCAGGAGTTGCGTGTTCAGGAAGGGCGGGTGGACGGGCGCATGCAGGCCCTACTGGATCTGGCCGCCCAGGCCCGGGTGAGCGTGTGCCGGGTGGCGCGGCGCGAGCTGGACGCCGTCGTCGGCGATGCCCGTCATCAGGGTGTCATCGCGATGGTGGAGCCGGTGGCCGCCCTCGGGGAACGGGATCTGCCCGATCTGCTTTTGGGGCTGGAGGGCAGCGGCACGGCGCCGCTGTTGCTGGTGCTGGACGGGGTGACCGATCCCCATAATCTGGGGGCCTGTCTGCGTACCGCGGACGGGGCGGGTGTCACCGCCGTGATCGCGCCCCGGGACCGGGCCGCAGGGTTGACCCCGGTGGTACGCAAGGTGGCCTCCGGAGCCGCCGAAAGCGTGCCCTTCATCCAGGTCACCAACCTGGCGCGCACCCTGGATCTGCTCAAGGAGGAGTTCCATCTGTGGATCGTGGGAACCAGTGGCGAGGCCACCGGGGATCTGTATGGCGCCGATCTTGCCGGCCCCACCGCCCTGGTGCTGGGGGCGGAAGGCAAGGGCATGCGGCGTCTGACCATGGAGCGGTGTGACGCCCTGGTGAAGCTGCCTATGCTGGGACGGGTGGAGAGCCTGAACGTGTCAGTGGCGGCGGGGGTGTGTCTGTATGAGGCGGTGCGGCAGCGCCGGATTGCTTCCACCGCCCCGAACGGCTAAGATTCCGCTCCTTTCCGGGGTATCTCCGGAGATCCACCTTGCCTCACCGCTGGTCGGGAGGCTGTCACCCGCAAGGAAATCAAAGATGCGTCATTACGAGATCGTATTCATGGTCCACCCGGACCAGAGTGAACAGGTACCCGCCATGATGGAGCGCTATCGCGGCATCATCGAAGGGGCCGAGGGTGAGATCCATCGCCTGGAAGACTGGGGCCGCCGTCAGCTGGCCTACCCGATCCAGAAGCTGCACAAGGCTCACTACGTGCTGATGAACGTGGAGTGCCCGGAAAACGCCCTGGAAGAACTGGTCAGCGCCTTCCGTTTCAACGACGCCGTGATCCGTCACCTGGTGATGCGCATGGATCGTGCCTTCACCGAGGTTTCCCCTCTGGCCAAGAACCGGGATGACGATGACAGCAGCTCATCTTCCTCCTTCTCCGACGATAGCGATGACGACGATGCCGATGATGATCGTCCGTCCGCTGCCGCGAACTGAGCCACTGTTCACCTGATTCATTCCGAGGATAGACTATGTCCCGTTTTTTCCGTCGTCGTAAGTATTGCCGTTTCAGTGCCGAAGGGGTCGAGTTCATCGACTACAAGGACCTGAACACCCTGAAGAACTACGTCACCGAAACCGGCAAGATCGTGCCCAGCCGCATCACCGGCACCAGCGCCCGCTATCAGCGTCAGCTGGCCACCGCCATCAAGCGCGCCCGCTTCCTGGCCTTGCTGCCGTACTCCGACAACCACTGAGGACGGCAGGCATCCGCGCCCCAGGGCGCGGGTGCATGAGACCATGAGGCAACTGGCATCATTCATCATGCAAAGCCGGCTGCGGGCAGTGACCGCAACCGTCGGCTTTGGTGTGATCGGCCTGCTGATTCCGCCCCTGGCGCTGCTCAGCAGTGCCGCCGTGGCCCTGGTGACCCTGCGTGTGGGGCCGCAACAGGCCCTGGCGGTGGTGGTCCTGGCTGCGGTGGTGGTGGGACTGATCGGCTGGATTGCCGGCCTGTCGCCGGTGGTGGGTCTGGTGACCGCCCTGGTGCAGTGGATACCGGCCCTGGCCTTGGCCGCTGTGCTGCGAAGCACGGTGTCCTGGGCCGTCACGCTGGTCACCGGCATCGTCATCGGCTGCGGTGTGGTGCTGATGCTCCACCTGTCCGTACCCGACATCACGCAGATGTGGTACACGGTGCTGCAGCAGACCGTCGGTCCGCTGTTCGACCAGTCGGGCATGAGTACCCTGGAGCGGGAAGAGGCTTTCAGACAGGCCGCTGCGGTGATGACGGGCATGCTGGCCGCCGTCTCCCTGCTGGCGCTGTCGCTCTCCCTGGTGCTGGCCCGCTACTGGCAATCGGTGCTCTACAACCCCGGCGGTTTTGCCCAGGAGTTTCAGCAGCTGAGCATGGGCCGGGTCCCGGCCATCCTGCTGCTGGTGTTGCTGGTCCTGGGGCTGTTTGCCGGCATGACCCTGATGTTCGAGTTGTCTCTGGTATTTCTGGCCGCCTTTTTCCTGCACGGGCTGGCGGTGATCCACGGGATCAATCGCAAGCTGAACCTGAGTCGCCTGTGGCTGGTGATGACCTATGTGGTGATGGCCTTTGCCCTGCCGCAGATGATGGTCGTCCTGGCCACGCTGGGGATGGTGGACAGCTTTGTGGATCTTCGTGGACGGATTGCGCACGCGGGTAATGACAGTCCCTGATGCCTGCGCATCCCGTGCCTCCCGGCAGATAACGTATTTGATCTTTGACTGAGGTATAGACCGATGGAAGTGATTCTTCTCGAAAAGGTGGAAAACCTGGGAAGCCTGGGTGACAAGGTGCGCGTGCGCTCCGGTTACGCCCGTAACTACCTGCTGCCCCAGGGCAAGGCCAAGTTCGCCACCGAGGCGAACATTGCCGAGTTCGAGGCCCGTCGTGCGGAGCTGGAAAAGACCGCCGCCGAGTCTCTGGCTGCCGCCCAGGCCCGTCAGACCAAGCTGGAAGCCATGACCCTGACCATCAGCGCCCGTGCCGGCACTGAAGGCAAGCTGTTCGGTTCCGTGGGCACCAACGACATCGCCGACGCCGCCAAGGCAGCCGGTGTGGAACTGGAAAAGCGTGAAGTGCGCCTGCCCGAAGGCCCGCTGCGTCAGGCCGGCGAGTTCGAAGTAGCCGTGCACTTGCACACCGATGTCAACGCCACCGTGAAGGTGGTCGTGGTCGGTGTGGAAGAGTAATGCCGCCCCGCCCGCGGGGCTTCATGCCCCGCGGGACCCATGCCGGAACCGGTCCGGGTCCGGGGTGATCAAGACAGGTCCGAGCGTCTGTCGTCGCGTCGATTGGTACCCTGACCATGCCCGAAAAGCCCCGCACCGCCGCGTCCCGCAACGGGACCGAAGCCCTCAAGATCCCCCCCCATTCCATCGAAGCCGAGCAGGCCGTGCTCGGTGGCCTGATGCTGGAAAACGATGCCTGGGACACGGTCTCCGACCATGTGGCCGAGGTGGATTTCTATCGTCATGATCATCGCCTGATTTTCCGTACCATCGCCGAGCTGGCCAACCGCCAGGCCCCCTTCGATGTGGTGACCATTTCCGAACGCCTGGAGGCCCACGGCGAGCTGGAAGAGGCCGGTGGCCTGGCCTATCTGGGCCTGCTGGCCAAGGACACCCCCAGTGCCGCCAACATCCGCGCCTATGCGGATATCGTGCGCGAGCGTTCGGTGCTGCGTCAGCTCATCAGTGTGGGCACGGGCATCGCCGACAGCGGGTTCAATGCCCAGGGCAGGGAGAGCCGCGAACTGCTGGACGAGGCAGAGCGCCGGGTGTTCGAGATTGCCGAGCAGGGTGCGCGCAACCGTCAGGGTTTTCGCGGCATGCGTACCCTGCTCAAGTCCACGGTGGAGCACATCGAGCTGCTCTTCGAGCGGGACAACCCCATCACCGGCCTGTCTACGGGCTATGACGACTTCGACGAGATGACCTCCGGCCTGCAGGCAGGGGACCTGGTGATCGTAGCGGGACGACCGTCAATGGGCAAGTGCATCATGGCCGGGTCCAGGCTGGTCGATCCGCAGACCGGCGCCTTGGTAACCATCGATGAGCGGGTGGCTCGCCGTCAGGCGGATTTGCTGACCCTGGGGGAGGATTTTCGCTTGCGCAAGGGGCAGGCCACGGCTTTCGTGGATGACGGCATCAAGCCTGTCTATCGGGTCCGGACCGCCAGTGGGCGCGAGATTTCCACAACCCTGACCCACCCCTTCCTCACCGGATCGGGTTGGCGGCCATTGGGGGAGATTCAAGTGGGGGAGAAGGTCGCGGTGCCCCGCTGTATTCCAGTGTTTGGGAAGACATGGATGCCGAGTCATGAAGTGAAGACACTGGCGTATTTTATCGGTGATGGGGGTACCACCCAGACATGCCCGATTTTTACCAACACGAGCCCTCGCCTGCGTGAAGATTTTACTGATGCAGTGAGTGGTTTTGCCGGTATGACTTGCAAACTCATCGCCGATATGACCCGTGCTCCCTCCATGCGTGTCAGTCGTGATCGGGATTATCTGATTCAGGCACGGGCACGTTTTGCTTCTGCCCTGAGACGTGTGCAGTCCGATTTTGAAATCACTGGGGATTACCTGGCCCGAGTTTTGGGGGTTAGCAAGGCCACGGTCAGTTATTGGCGATCCGGGCAGTCCATGCCCATGGGTATCCACTTCGAACGCTTGTGTGATGTGTTGTCCTTGTCACCCGCGGATCTTGGTGTGGATGCTCACGAACATGTTTCGAAAAACAGCCCTAATCCGGTGCGTCGCTTTCTTGAAAGACATGGTGTATGGGGGGGCTCGGCGCTGGAAAAGGATATCCCTAGCGTCATTTATACCCTGGAACGAGACTCCTTGGCCCTGTTCATCAATCGTCTGTTTGCCTGCGATGGCAGCGCCTTTGTTCAGGCCAATGGGCAGGGGCGTATCAGCTATGCTTCTTCCAGTCCTCTTCTGGTCCGGGGGGTACAGCACTTGCTGCTTCGGTTCGGTATTCTGAGCAAGGTGCGGATCAAGAAAAACGCCTATCCGAGGTTACGGCGTTCACCCATGGAACTGGAGGTCCTGGATCAGGAAAGCCTGCGTCGTTTCATTCGTGAGATCGGCATCTTCGGTAAGGAAGTTGCCTTGGCGAAGCTGGATGCGCTATTGGCGAACAAGCGTCCGCATACCAATCTGGATACATTGCCTCTGAGTGTGAATACCTATGTGCTGGCTAGAAAGGGTGAAAAGAGCTGGCGTGAATGGCATCAGCAGGCAGGGCTGGAATGCCCGCCCGGTTTCAACCCTCACCTGGGGGGCAGGGGAAGCAGAGGGATTTCCCGTGTCCGCGCCGGGCGGTTGGCGGGGATTCTTGATGATGGCTATTTGGCCAGTCTGTCAACTTCAGATATTTACTGGGATGAAGTCGTCTCCATCGACTATCAGGGTGAACATCAGGTTTATGACCTGACGGTAGAGGGTACGCACAACTTCATTGCCGAGGATTTTTGTGTCCATAACACCACCTTCGCGATGAATATCGCCGAATATGCGGCGCTGAAGCAGAAGTCGCCGGTGGCGGTGTTCAGTATGGAAATGCCCGGCGAGCAACTGTCCATGCGTCTGCTCTCCTCGCTGGGAAGAATCAATCAGCAGCGTCTGCGTACCGGGCGTCTGGAAGATGATGACTGGCCGCGTTTTTCCAGTGCCGTGTCCATGCTGTCCGAGGCACAGCTGTATATCGACGACAGTCCGGCGCTGTCTCCCTCCGACCTGCGTTCCCGCTGCCGCCGGCTGATGCGAGAGCACAAGCAGCTCAGCCTCATTGTGGTGGACTACCTGCAGCTGATGCAGGTACCCGGCAGTTCGGAGAACCGAACCAACGAGATTTCCGAGATCTCCCGCGGCCTCAAGGCCCTGGCCAAGGAAATGGGGGTCCCCGTGATCGCCCTTTCCCAGCTCAATCGAGGTCTGGAGCAGCGTCCCAACAAACGCCCGGTGATGTCGGATCTGCGTGAATCCGGCGCCATCGAACAGGATGCGGATCTCATCGTCTTCATCTACCGGGATGAGGTCTACAACGATGACAGTCCGGACAAGGGCACCGCGGAGATCATCATCGCCAAACAGCGTAACGGCCCCATCGGTGCCGTGCGGCTGACCTTTCTGGGCCAGTACACCCGCTTCGAAAACTACGTGCCCGAAATCTATTCCAACGAGGGTTTCTAGTGAAAAGAACCGCCTCGGCGCGCCTGTGCCTCGGTCATCTGCCGGCCAATCTGGCCCGGGTCCGGGAAGCGGCTCCCGGCAGCCGCGTCATGGCCGTGATCAAGGCCGAGGCCTATGGCCACGGCATGCTCCGGGTGGCTGAATGCCTGGCACCTTGGGTGGATGCCCTGGCGGTCTCCTGTCTGGATGAGGCCGCAGCCCTGCGAGAGGCCGGGTATCATCAGCCCATCCTCGCCTTGCAGGGCTTCAAGGACGAGCGGGATCTGCGCGCCGCCTCCCAGCTGGACGTGGCCGTGAGCGTGCATGAGGACAGCCAGTTGCACCTGTTGTCAGGCACCCGTCTGCATCGCCCGGTACGGGTCTGGCTGAAACTGGATACCGGCATGGGACGCCTGGGCTTTTCCCCGCTGCGCGCCTCCGATCTGGTGGCGGCCCTGATCTCTGATCCGAACGTGACGGCGGTGCCCGGTCTGATGACCCACCTGGCCTGCGCCGACGAACCCGGGCGGCCGGAAAATGCCGCCCAGCTGGCCCGGTTCGAGGCGGCCACCCGGCATCTGCCCGGTGAGCGCAGTCTGGCCAACTCCGCTGCCATCCTGGCCCTTCCCGAGGCCCACGCCGACTGGGTTCGTCCCGGCATCATGCTCTATGGGAGCTCACCGCTGGCAGATGCCCGGGCTGCCGGCCTGGGGTTGCGCCCGGTGATGACCTTGAGTACCCGGCTGATTGCTATTCACACCCTGACGCCGGGAGAAACCGTGGGTTACGGCGCCACCTGGCGCTGCGAGCGGCCTACCCGGGTGGGGGTGGCGGCCATCGGCTACGCCGACGGCTACCCTCGCCATGCCCCCACCGGTACTCCGGTGCTGGTGCGCGGGCAGCGGGTGCCGCTGATCGGCCGCGTCTCCATGGACATGATCACCGTGGATCTGACCGATTTGGAGACGGTCCAGGTGGGGGACGTGGTCACGCTCTGGGGCGAAGGGTTGCCGGTGGATGAAGTGGCGGCGGCGGCGCAGACCATCGGTTATGATCTGCTCTGCCGCGTGCATGATCGGGTGCAGGTGGTGGCCGTGTAGGGAGAGAGACACCGTCCCCCTTTGGCGAGGATCAGCAGCGGAAGTCTACGAATCAATGGAAAAGGCGGCTTCAAACAGCGACAGCACCTATATCGCCCGGCAACCCATCTACAACCGGCAACTGGGTGTCTATGCCTATGAGCTGCTGTTCCGTTCCGCATCCAGCCTCCGGTCGGCCACCGGCAGCGATGCGGCGACCTCCCATGTCATTTTGAGCGTCTTCGGCGAAATCGGTCTTGATACCCTCGTCGGCTCCCGTCTGGCGGCCATCAATATGACCCCGCGCCTGCTCAGGGAGTTGGAATCCCTGAACGTGCCCGCCGGGCGGCTGATCGTGGACCTGCCGCCCGACCTGCCGGGGGATGAAGCCACCCTGGAGACCCTCAAGCGACTGGCCGGCAGGGGCTATATCCTGGCCCTGGACGATTATGTCCCCGGCGGTGCCGGGGACCGTCTCCTGCCCGCGGTGCACCAGGTGAAGGTGGATACGGCCCGGGCCAGGCCGGACGAGCTGCGGTCTGTCCACCGATTGCTTTCCCGCCATGATGTGAGCATCGTGGCTGAAAAGGTGGAATCCCTGGAAGATTATGAGTTTCTTCGTGATCTGGGTTTCCACTATTTTCAGGGCTATTTTCTCAGCCGTCCACGGCTCTTCAAGGCGATCGGCCTGGAGGCCGGAAAGCTCACCGTAGTGCGCTTGCTGGCCGGTCTGCAGGACCCGGCCCTGGATGTCCACCAGTTGCAGCATCTCATCGCTCAGGATGCCGGTCTGGCGGTCAAACTGCTGCGGCTGATCAACTCGCCGTTCTTCGGTCTGAGCCGGGAGGTGGATTCCCTGGCCCGGGCCATCCTGATCCTGGGACGCCGCAAGCTGGCTACCTGGGCCTGCATGCTGGTGATACGAGGATTGGCGGATCGTCCGGCGGGATTGGTGCAGCTGGCCTTGGAGCGGGCTGCCTTGTGCGAGGGCCTGGCCCGCCGCGCCGGCCTGGGTCCGGTGGAAAACTACTTCACCTGTGGCCTGTTCTCCGCCCTGGATCTGATCATGGAGCGCCCCCTGGAGCAGATCATTCAGCCGTTGCCCCTGGGGGATGCGGTCAAGGCAGCCTTGCTCCGGGGGACGGGGGAAATGGCCGAGGCACTGGCTTGTGCCCGGGCCTGCGAGCAGGGCGATATCGAGGCGGCAGGCTGTGCCGGACTGTCCACCACCGACATCAGCGAGGCCATGCTGGAAGCGGGCCATTGGGCTGATGAAGTCCTGTCCATGTCGCTGACGGGCAAGCCCAGGCATTGACACTTCGCAATCGTTTTTCCAGAATCAAGGGAATCCCTTGCCCTGTAGCCGGTTCCCGATGCATTCAGGCAGGTGGACAGCGCCGATTTGATTCCAGCTTGCGGGCGCTCAAGAAATACGGCTAAAGCGGGTGACGACCTGCTTTGGCGGGTCTTTTTCTTTGCCCGACGGGGCGGGTGTTACAGGAGTGCCCATGTCCCATCCTCTGGATACTTCCGGTTCCCGTCGTCCCGGTTTCGATACCCTGGCCGTTCGCGCCGGTCAGACCCGCACGGCTGAACAGGAACATTCCGATCCCATCTTCGCCACCTCCAGCTTCGTCTTCGCCAGTGCCGCGGAGGCGGCGGCCCGGTTTGCCGGCGAGACGCCGGGTAATATCTACGCCCGCTTCACCAATCCCACGGTACGTGCCTTTCAGGACCGCCTGGCTGCCCTGGAAGGGGGGGAGGCCTGCGTGGCCACGGCGTCCGGCATGTCGGCGATCCTGTCCACCTGTCTGTCCCTGCTCAGGGCGGGGGACCACATCATCTCGTCCCGGTCCGTGTTCGGTTCCACCACCAACCTGTTCAGCAATTACCTCACCCGCTTCGGTATCGAGGTCAGTTATGTGCCCCTGTCGGATCTGGAGGCCTGGGCGCGGGTCCTGCGCCCCAATACCCGGATGCTGTTCGCCGAGACTCCCTCCAATCCGCTCACCGAACTGGTGGACATCCGTGCCCTGGCGGAATTGGCCCATACCCACGACTGCCTGCTGGCGGTGGATAACTGTTTTTGTACCCCGGTCCTGCAGCGTCCCCTGAGCCTGGGGGCGGATCTGGTGATCCATTCTGCCACCAAGTATCTGGATGGCCAGGGCCGTTGCGTGGGTGGCGCCGTGGTCGGAGATGCGGAACGGGTGGGCAAAGAGGTTTTCGGTTTCTTGCGTACTGCCGGTCCCACCATGAGCCCCTTCAATGCCTGGGTCTTTCACAAGGGGCTGGAAACCCTGCCCCTGCGCATGCGTGCCCATAGCGCATCCGCCCTGACCCTGGCCCACTGGCTGGAGAAGCATCCGGCGGTGGAGAGGGTGCATTATCCCGGTCTGGCCTCCCATCCCCAGCATGCCCTGGCTGCCCGTCAGCAGGCCGCCTTCGGCGGCATTGTCGCCTTCGAGGTGAAGGGGGGCCGGGAGGCGGCCTGGCGGGTGATCGACAGCACGCAAATGCTCTCCATCACCGCCAACCTGGGAGATGCCAAGACCACCATCACCCATCCTGCCACCACCACTCACGGACGCATCACGCCCGAGCAGCGGGTGGAGCAGGGGATTGTTGAAGGGCTGGTACGGGTGGCCGTGGGGCTGGAAGACCCGACGGATATCCAGGCGGATCTGGCCCGCGGACTGGATAGCCTGTGCTGAGGCTGCCATTGTCCGCCGATGCGTGATCGAGACTGCTTGCAGCACTGTTTCCATGCCGCATTGGAAGCAGTCCATGGCGGCACGGTGGTTCGTCGTGCCCTGGGGCGGCTCAAGGGGCGGGACCCGATCCATCTGGTGGCCATCGGCAAGGCTGCGGCGGCCATGGCGGAAGGGGCGCGCCTGACCCTGGGCACCCGTCTGGTGCGCGCACTGGTGATTACCCGCCACGGCCATGATGATTCCCGACTGGCGCGGGATCAGCGCTTCATCTGTCTGCAGGCGGATCATCCCCTGCCGGGTGCGGACAGCCTGCTGGCCGGCAGTCGGCTGCTGGACTTCATCCGGCTGACCCCCGAGCAGGGACATCTGGTATTTCTCATCAGCGGTGGTGCCTCCAGTCTGGTGGAGGTTCTGCCGCCGGGGGCAGGGCTGGGAGAACTGCAGCGCATCAACGGCTGGTTGCTGGGCTCCGGTCTGGATATCGTGGCCATGAACCGGGTGCGCACGGCGATTTCCTGCATCAAGGGCGGGCGCCTGCGAAGCCGACTGGGGCAGCGGCGTACCGAGGCCTATCTGATCTCGGATGTGCCGGGGGATGATCCGGCGGTGATCGGCTCCGGTCTGCTGGTGCCGCCTTCGGTGCTGCGCCCTCTGCCCGAGCTGCCGTCGGGCATCCGTGAGTGGGTGACCTCGATGGCGGCCCGGGTGCCGGATTGCGCCGATGCCCCGGTGGTCCCCGTCCCTGTCCATGTGATCGCCACCTTGCGGGATGCCTGTCAGGGTGCCGCGGCCGCAGCCGAACGTTGCGGCATGGACGTGACATTGCATGGGGAGTTCCTCTGCGGAGAGGCTGCGGTCTGTGGCGAGCGCCTGGCCCGGGAACTACTGGCCGGGCCGCCGGGCATCCATATCTGGGGTGGCGAGACCACGGTCACCCTGCCGGCCGATCCGGGACAGGGTGGGCGCAACCAGCATCTGGCCCTGGCGGCGGCCCGGGTGCTGGAGGGGCATCCCGGCGTGACTTTGCTGGCCGCCGGTACCGATGGTTCCGACGGCAACACCCAGGCGGCCGGTGCCCTGGTGGATGCCGGGACGGTGGCCCGTGCCCGCGCCCTGGGGCTGGACCTGGAGCAGGCCCTGGCCGGTGCCAACGCCCACGCGCTGCTCAAGGCCTGTGGTGATCTGGTGACCACGGGGCCGACCGGGACCAATGTGATGGACCTGATGATCGGTATCAGGCAATCTTGGACGGATTCTTGACGAAGACATGCAGCGGCTGCCCTTCCGTGCCGTTGCGCATCCCCCTGCCATGACCTGATGCCGCATGAATAATAACCTCGCTGTTCCCCCTGCTGCAGACCCCACCACGCTGGAGGACTGGACACACATGCTGCGGGAACAGGAGATGCCGATCTTCTCCAGTACCGTTCAGACCATCCATGACATCATCGGAGACGAGCGCAAGGGTGCTATGGATCTGGCCACCGCGATACTTCAGGACCCCAACCTGACGGCCAAGCTACTGAAGCTGAGCAACAGCCTCTATTACAACCCCTATCGCAAGAAGATCGTCACGGTCAGTCGCGCCATCGTCATCCTGGGGATCGACGTCATCCGTGAGTTGGTACTGGCCTGCTCGTTTTTTGAGGCCATCCTCTCCCCGAGGAACAAGCGCCGGGCCCACGAGGAGATCGCGCAGGCCATTCATGCCGCGGTTCACGCCAAAGCAATCGCCATTGCCGCCGGAGATGCCCATCCCGAGGAAGTGTTCATTGCGGCCTTGCTGCAGAACATCGGCCGTATCGCCTTTTGGTGTTTCTGTCGGGATCAAGGCGAGCGTCTGGAAGGCCTGCTGCAAGAGGGCCATATTCCCCAGGATGCGGCGGAGCGCCAGGTGCTGGGGTTCCGGCTGGCGGAGTTGGATGTATCTCTGTGCAAGAGCTGGAACCTGAAAGGCCTGATCGAAGAGGCCATTCGCAAGAGTCCGAAGGTCTTCGACCCCCGGATGCGAATCGTCAACCTGGGTTGTGAGGTGGTCGTCATCCTGAAGGAGACGACCGGATCGCAGCCCTATAATGCCTGTCTGGACCGGATTGGTGAGATCACGGGTCAGACACGGGATGAGGTCAAGCAAGGCCTGCGGGCCAATACCGATGCCGCTGCCCGCATTGCGCGTCAGTTTGGTGCCGTGGAGGCTGCCGAGCTGATTCAGCACAAGGCGCGGCAACTGGATGCGGAGGAAGAATCCGCGGCCATCGCGGTGCCGGACCGGAAGGAGTTACAGTTTCAGATCCTGCAGGAGATTTCGGGGATGCTCAGCGGCGGCAAGCTGGACATCAGTTGCCTGTTGGAGATGATCCTGGAGGGTATACAGCGTGGCATCGGTATGGACCGGACCATTTTCACGATGCTGTCCACGGACAGGGGCCTGTTGCGGGAGAAGGTGGCGCTGGGCTGGCGCAGGAATGATCCTTCGCGGGCGATTTCCTTCCCGCTGAGTCAGTCACCGCCCAATCTGTTCCATCAGGCCCTCTATAGCCGTGAGGGGTACTGGATCACCGGCCACGACAGCCGCCTGCACACCGCCCACGATGTGGCGGTGGTGGGTCGGCATCCCTGTTTTCTCATGTCCATTTATTCCGAGGGCAAGCCCATCGGGCTCATCTACTGTGATCGTGCTTATACCGGGATGCCGCTGACCGAGGAGGATTTTCGCGCCTTCCGGCATTTCGTTCAGCAGGCCAACATCGGCCTGTCCCTGTACCGTCTGCAGGAGCGATAGCCCTCGGTTCACCGGCGGGACGGCGTCTCCCACGGATCGGCTCAGAGGTTTTCCAGGGACATCCCATCCGGGCGGCACACCAGCAGTCCCCCGGTGTCGTACCAGTCGGGCAGGACGATGCGCCGGGCGGGGCGTCCTGCCACGGTGAGGTCATGGATGGCGGGGCGGTGGGTGTGGCCGTGAATCAGGGTCTGGACACCATGGCGGCGCAGGGCGTCCGTCACGGCCCGGGCATTCACGTCGGTGATCTCGGCGGACTTGTTGCGGGTGGACGAACGGCTCCGGGCGCGGGCCGCCTCCGCCTCGGCGTGGCGCCGGTCCAGGGGGCGGGCGAGAAACGCGGCCTGCCACTGCGGGTCGCGGACCAGGGTGCGAAAGGCCATGTAGTCCACGTCGTCCGTGCACAGACTGTCGCCGTGCATGATCAGGGCGGCCGTGCCGTAGAGTTCCACCACGGTCTCCGTCTCCAGCAGCTGGCAGCCGCAGCGCCGGGCAAAGGTCTCACCTACCAGGAAATCACGGTTGCCGTGAACGAAGAACAGGGACATGCCCTGCTCGCTGAGGGCGCTGAGCAGGTCGAAGGCCCGGTCCAGGTGAGGGGCTGGATCGTCGTCTCCGACCCAGTACTCAAACAGGTCACCCAGGATATAGAGGGCGTCCGCACCGGGGACACGGGTTTGCAGGAAGCGCTCGAAGAGTCGAAGGCTGTGTGGACGTTCCTTGTCCAGATGCAGATCCGATATGAATAGCGTCTCGCTCACAGCCGTGAAATCACTCTGCGCTGACGCGGGTCATGATGACGGGTTCACGGGGAACATCCTGATGCATGCCGTGGTTGCCGGTGCTCACACCAACGATGCTTTCCACCACGTCCATGCCTTCCACCACCTTGCCGAACACGGCGTAGCCCCAGCCCTGGGGGGTCTCGGCGGTGAAGTCCAGAAAACGGTTGTGCTGGACATTGATGAAAAACTGGGCCGTGGCGGAGTGAGGATTCGGGGTGCGGGCCATGGCCACGGTACCCACTTCGTTGCTCAGGCCGTTGTTGGCCTCGTTGCGAATCGGGTCCTTGGTGGGTTTTTGCTGCATGTCCTGGGTGAACCCGCCACCCTGGACCATGAAGCCGGGAATCACCCGGTGGAAGATGGTGCCGTCATAAAAGCCTTCGCCGGCGTAGGCCAGGAAGTTGGCGACGGTCTCGGGGGCCTTGTCGGCGTAGAGTTCAAGGACGATGGTGCCTTTGTTGGTCTCGAGGGTGACCCTGGGGGCAGTGTTTTCGGCCATGACTTGAGTTCCCGTGGTTGCAGACAGCAGGGTGAGGCAAAGGGCAAGCTGTCGAATCATTGATTTCATTGGTGGATGTCCGTCGGTGATACGGTTGACGAGCTGCGATGATAGCCGCTGAGGCGTGGGCGGGCAAAGTCCGGGGTGATGGCCCCGTACCCCCTGGCTTGATAAGATCCTGCTACTGATGAACCAGACCGAAGAATCCTCGATGCTCCATATCTACAACACCCTCACCCGCCGCAAGGACCCGTTCCAGTCCATGGAACCCGGCAAGGTGCGCATGTATGTCTGCGGCATGACGGTGTACGACTACTGTCATCTGGGTCATGCCCGGGTGCTGGTGGTGTTCGATGTGGTTTACCGCTACCTCAAGGCCCTGGGCTACGAGGTGACCTATGTGCGCAACATCACCGACATCGATGACAAGATCATCCGCCGGGCGGCGGAAAACGGTGAATCCATCGAGGCCCTGACCGACCGTTTTATCCAGGCCATGCACGAGGATGCCGATGCCCTGGGGGTGGCGCGGCCCAGCTTCGAGCCCAGGGCCACCGCTCATATCCACGACATCCTGCACCTGATCGATACCTTGCTCAAGCGAGGCTATGCCTATGTGGGGGACAACCGGGACGTGTACTACAGCGTCTCCCTGTTCGAGGGCTATGGCAAGTTGTCGGGCAAACGGATTGAGGACCTGAGGGCCGGCGAACGGGTGGCCCCGGACGAGTCCAAGCGGGATCCGCTGGATTTCGTGCTCTGGAAGGCGGCCAAGCCGGGTGAGCCGGCCTGGGATTCCCCCTGGGGGCCGGGGCGTCCCGGCTGGCATATTGAATGCTCGGCCATGTCCACCCATTACCTGGGACATCATTTCGACATCCATGGGGGCGGCCAGGACCTGCAGTTTCCCCACCATGAGAACGAGATCGCCCAGAGCGAGGCGGCCTCCTGCGAGCATTATGTGAATTACTGGATGCACAACGGGTTTGTGCGGGTGAATGAGGAGAAGATGTCCAAGTCCCTGGGCAACTTCTTCACCGTGCGCCAGGTGCTGGAACATTATCAGCCTGAGGAAGTGCGGTATTTCATCCTGGGTAGCCACTATCGCAGTCCGCTCAATTACAGTGACGAGCCGCTCAACAATGCCCGTGCCGCCCTGAACCGGTTGTATACGGCGATGCGTGGGATCAATCTCCTGCCGCCGGAAGGGGAGGGGACTCGGTTCCGTGCACGATTCGATGCCGCCATGCAGGATGACTTCAACACGCCGGTGGCGCTGGCGGTGCTGTTCGACATCGCCCATGAGGTGAATCGTCTGCGGGAGGCTGAACCGGAAGCGGCCGGCCGTCTGGCCGGGGTGCTCAGGGAACTGGGGGGTGCGCTGGGGATTCTGGGGGCGGACCCGGATGCCTACCTACAGGGGGGGGACGGCCAGGGGCCGGACGAGGCCGAGATCCAGACCTTGATCGAGGCCCGGCTGGAGGCGCGTCGGCGCAAGGACTTTGCCGAGGCGGACCGGATTCGGGATACCCTCAAGGGGCAGGGCGTCGTGCTGGAGGATGGTCCGGGCGGCACCACCTGGCGGCGCGGCTGAGGGAATAGCCCCGGCGGTGGGGTGGGGCATCCCCCTCATCCCCGGCCCTTCTCCCCCGAGGGGAGAAGGGAGGCTTCCAAGCCCTGGGGTTGAGGCAAAGGCAAGCTTTCAAGCCCCTCTCCCCTTGTGGGAGAGGGGTTGGGGTGAGGGGGGAAAGCCAGCGAGGAAAGAGGCCTACGGCAAAAAGCAGCTGGCCACCCGCTCCGCATCCTCGCAGGCTTGCAGGGTATTCTTCATCAGCATCGCCACGGTCATCGGCCCCACGCCGCCGGGCACCGGGGTGATCCAGGCGGCCCGTTCCGCTGCCGCCTCGAATTCCACGTCTCCCGCCAGACTGCCGTCCTCCAGCCGATTGATGCCCACGTCGATCACGGTAGCCCCCGGTTTGATCCAGTCCCCGCGCACCAGTCCCGGCTTGCCTGCGGCGGCCACCACGATGTCCGCACGCCCCACATGCTGCGGGGTGTCGGTGCTGAAACGATGGCAGATCGTGACCGTGGCACCCGCCAGCATCAGTTCCAGGGCCATGGGCCGACCCACGATGTTGGAGGCGCCGACGATCACCGCATGGCGTCCCTTGTAGGTTTCCCCCGTGGTTTCCAGCAGTCGCAGCACGCCATAGGGAGTACACGGACGCAGCCGGGGCAGGCGCAAGGCCAGTCGACCCATGTTGTAGGGATGAAATCCGTCCACGTCCTTGGCCGGGTCCATCCGCTCCACCACCTGCTCGGTGTCGATGTGCCTGGGCAGCGGCTGCTGGACCAGGATGCCGTCCACGGAGGGATCGGCGTTGAGCTCGTCGATCACATCCAGCAAGTCCCCCAGGGAGACATTGTCCGGCAGGTCCACGGAGCGAGACTCCATGCCGATGGCTTCGCAGGTGCGGCGCTTGTTGCGGACATAGACATGGGACGCCGGGTCGTCTCCCACCAGCACCACGGCCAGTCCGGGCGCCCGCTTGCCCGAGGCAAGGCGGGCCTGCACTGCCTGGCGGACTTCCTGTTGAACGGTCTGTGCAATGGCGCGGCCATCGATGAGTCGGGCGGGCATGGGCGAGGTCCTGACAGAGGGGGCGGGTGTCTTTGGAATGGGCGGTATTTTCCCATTGAATCTCCTGATCGTCCAATCGTCCGTGGCCAACGGTGGATTTTGCCGGCAGGCCGGGCCCCAACGGGGGGGCACGGCCCTCGGAGCGAACCGTGGTTCAATGCAGGCGCGCGCTGGTTGAAGGTTGCAGCAGGCTTTGCATCCTGGGGCGGGCTTTGTTAGAGTCAAGACCAAGTCCAGAAATCAGGCCTCCATGACCAATCTGCTCGCACAGCATGGTTTCATCCAGGGCCCGCCCTCAAGGTGCGGTATCCGGATGCGTGCGTCCCGCATTGCCCGTCTGCTATCCCTGCTGCGACTGCCGCGCTAGCGGCACACTCTCTCATGCCTGGCGAGGCCAAACGCGTCCGTTGATCCCATGACATCCGCCCCAGGCCGGGTGCGGGTCATGTAGAATTTCCCCAGAGAGCAAGCGACCGGATCCCTCCGGTGGCAGAGGTCAGAGACAATGGCAGGCAAAGACAAACTCTTCATCTTCGATACCACCTTGCGCGACGGCGAGCAGAGCCCCGGCGCCTCCATGACCCGGGAAGAAAAGGTCCGTATCGCCAAGGCCCTGGAAAAGATGCGGGTGGACATCATCGAGGCCGGTTTCCCCGCCGCCAGCCCCGGTGACTTCGAGTCCGTGCGTGCAGTGGCCCGTGCCGTGCAGGACAGCACCGTCTGCGGCCTGGCCCGAGCCAAGGATGTGGACATTGATCGTGCCGGTGAGGCCCTCAAAGAGGCCAATTCCGCCCGCATCCACACCTTCCTCGCCACCTCGCCCATTCACATGCAGTACAAGCTGAAGATGTCCCCCGACGAGGTGCTTACTCAGGCGGTGGCCGCCGTCAAGCGGGCTCGGCAGTGGACCGATAACGTGGAATTCTCCCCTGAGGACGCCGGCCGTTCCGAACTGGATTTCCTCTGCCGGGTGATCGAGACGGTGATCGACGCCGGTGCCAGGACCATCAACATCCCCGACACCGTGGGTTACAACATCCCCCAGCAGTTCGGCGAGTTGATGAAGAATCTCATCGAGCGGGTGCCCAATTCGGACAAGGCCGTGTTCTCGGTCCATTGTCACAATGACCTGGGCGTGGCCGTGGCCAACTCCCTGGCCGCCGTGCTCAACGGCGCCCGCCAGGTGGAGTGCACCATCAACGGTCTGGGTGAACGGGCGGGCAACGCAGCCCTGGAGGAGATCGTCATGGCGGTGCGAACCCGTCAGGATGTCTTCCCCTGCGACACCACCCTGGATACCACCCATATCGTGCCCTGCTCCCGCCTGGTGTCCAGCATCACCGGCTTCCCGGTGCAGCCCAACAAGGCCATCGTGGGTGTCAACGCCTTTGCTCATGAGTCCGGCATCCATCAGGACGGGGTGCTCAAGCATCGGGATACCTATGAGATCATGCGGGCGCAGGATGTGGGGTGGTCGGAAAACCGTATCGTGCTGGGCAAGCATTCCGGTCGCAATGCCTTCCGCACCCGCCTCAAGGATCTGGGGATCGAGTTCACGGCCGAGGAGGAACTGAACGAGGCCTTTGCCCGCTTCAAGGAACTGGCGGACAAGAAGCATGAGATCTTCGATGAGGACCTTCAGGCCCTGGTATCGGAGGCCACCATGGCCATGGACAGCGAGCAGCTCAAACTGGTATCCATGCGGGTCTGCTCCGAGACGGGGGAGACGCCGGTGGCCAATGTCACCCTCAGTGTGGACGGCGCCGAGCGCAGCGGCCGGGCCGAGGGCAGCGGCCCGGTGGATGCAGCCTTCAAGGCCATCGAGACCATTGTGCCCAGCGGCACACAGTTGCTGCTCTACTCGGTGAACAACATCACCAGCGGCACCGATGCCCAGGGCGAGGTGACGGTCCGGCTGGAAAGAGGTGGGCGCATCGTCAATGGCCAGGGGGCGGATACGGACATCGTGATCGCCTCCGCCAAGGCCTATCTCAATGCCCTGAACCGTCTGGTGATGCCGGATCGTCGTGCCCATCCCCAGCGCGGCGACGTCTGATCCGGCATGGAAGAGGGCTTGCGGCGTCGTTATCTTGAGGCCATGGGCATCCCGCAGTGGGTGCCCCGTGCCCCCTGTGTGGAAACACCTGCGTGGGAGCGGCCCTCGGCCGCGAAAGCAGCACCCGTTCCCCGGCAGGCCGACTCCCTGGGCGACAGGGTACCTGACTGGGAAACCCTGACACGGCAGGTCGAAACCTGTACCCGCTGCACCGAACTGGCGGCAAGCCGCACCCGGACCGTCTTCGGGGTCGGCGATCGCCAGGCCCCCTGGTTGTTTATCGGCGAGGCCCCGGGGGTGGACGAGGACCGCCGTGGCGAGCCCTTCGTGGGCCGGGCCGGCAAGCTGCTGGACAGCATGCTGGCCGCCCTGGGTCTGGCGCGGGGGGAGGGCGTCTACATCGCCAATATCCTCAAGTGCCGTCCGCCCGGCAATCGTGATCCGAAGCCGGAAGAGGCCCGGGCCTGTCGGGCCTTTCTGGATGGCCAGATTGCCCTGATCCGGCCCCGGGTCATCGTTGCCCTGGGACGTATTGCGGCGCAGAATCTGCTGGATACGGATGCGGCCCTGGGGAGCCTGCGTGGACGGCCCCGGGATTACCAGGGCATCCCTGTGGTGGTCACCTATCACCCGGCCTATCTGCTGAGAAAACCCTTGGACAAGCGCAAGGCCTGGGAGGATCTGTGCGTGGCCCGCCGCTTGATGATCAGGTCGCCTGATAAACCGGTCGCATAGCGGCAATCATCCCTCCCATGGACGCCGTGATCGCCATTCCATTGCAGCTTCGCCCCATGCGTGCCGATGACCTTCAGGCCGTCATGGAGGTTGAGCCCAGGGCCTATGACTTTTGCTGGTCGGAAGGGATCTTTCGTGACTGTCTGCGGGTGGGGTATTCCTGCTGGGTTCTGACGTCCGGGGACGGCGGCGAACTGATCGGCTACGGAGTGATGTCCCTGGGGGTGGGTGAGTGCCATGTACTCAATCTCACCATTCGCCCCGAATGCCAGGGTCAGGGGTTCGGGCGTCACTTGCTCAATGCCATGCTGAATATCGCCAGAGAGCGTCAGGCCGAGACGGTTTTTCTGGAAGTGCGCCCATCCAACACCCCTGCGGTTGGTCTCTACCGTACTCTGGGATTCAATGAAGTGGGTATCCGCAAGCGATATTACCCCGCCGGCCGAGGCCGGGAAGATGCCTTGGTCCTGGCCATGCAACTGTAGCCAGCACCATGACTCTTACTGCCCGCTGCTTGGAAATCCAGGCATAAGCCTATAGCATCGGTAGTGATGGCATCAGTAGTCATTGTCGACAGGACTCTTGATATCTTATGGAACGCGAAGCATATCCAGTGACCTCGGCATCACCTCCCGTCCCGACTGAGGAGCTATCCATCGTCAATCAGGAACTGCAGGACAATGCAGAGATGCTCGGGGTTCACCGAGGCCTGCGGGAGAGCGAGTCCCGGCTGAGGCAGATCATGGACAAGTCCCCCCTGTGGGCCTACGTCAAGGACCGGGCCGGTTCCTACCAGATGGTGAGTCATCGTTTCCTGGTCGGCCTGGGTGTGGCGCTGGACCAGGTGGTCGGGCATGTGGACGAACAATGCCTGCCTGATGCCGTGGCACGGCTGTTCCGACAGGCGGATCATGAAGCCATGTGCCGGGACGACGTGGTGGAGCGGGAGCACCACCTGAGTCTCGAGACAGGTGAAGTGATCTTGCTGGCGCAGCATTTTGCCCTGCGGGATGAGAAGGGACTGGCCTATGCCGCCTGCATGAAGGCACTGGATATCACCCGGCGCAAACGGGATGAATACCGTCTTGCCAAGGCGCGGGACGAGGCGGAGCGGGCCAATCGGGCCAAGAACGAATTCCTGTCCCACATGAGCCACGAGCTACGTACCCCGCTCAATGCCATTCTGGGTTTCAGCCAGATTCTGGAACACGAGCACGCCGAAGATCCTGCCGTGAGCGAGCCGATTGGCGAGATCCTGCGGGCCGGCTGGCATCTGCTGGCCCTGATCAACGATATTCTGGACCTCTCCATGCTGGAAAGCGGACGTCTGCATGTGCAGGCGGACTCCGTCAGCGTGGATGCCCTCATTCAGGAGTGTGTGGCTACCCTGCGGCAGGCGGCCCAGGCCAAGGAAATCACGGTGACCGTTGTTTCAGGGCCGGAATGGCTGGTTCGTGCCGACCCTACCCGATTGCGCCAGGTACTGATCAATCTGCTCTCCAATGCCATCAAGTACAATCATCCCGGGGGGACGGTACGGGTCTCCGTTGCCCGGCAACGGGAACGGCTACTGATCAGCGTCGAGGATGACGGTCTGGGCATGACTCCGGAACAGATCGCCAACCTGTTCCGGCCGTTCGTGCGCATGAGTCGTGGGGTTTGCTCCGAGGACGGTATCGGGATTGGTCTGTCCCTGTCCCTGCGTCTGATGCAGATGATGGGGGGCGAGATCCGTGTGGAGAGCGCACCGGATCAGGGCAGCGTCTTTACTCTGGACCTGCTGCGGGCATCCACTGATGAGCCTGCCCTGAAGGATGCGTCTCTCGGCTTCGCCGGGAGTGAGGAAGAGGTCGGATTACAGGACGACCGTGATGTATCAGGCTGTACGCGGGTGCTCAAAGTGCTCTATGTGGAGGACAACCCGGCCAACCTGCGTCTGGTGCGCCGCATGCTGGTCCACCGCCCCGGGATTCGGCTGTTGGAGGCGGTGGATGGGCAGTCCGGTCTGGCGCGGGCGGGCGCCGAACGGCCGGGCCTGATCCTGCTGGATCTTGGTCTGCCCGACATCCATGGCTTCGAGGTGTTGCGACGGCTGCGGGCGGACAGGGGCACGGCGGGCATCCCCGTGGTGGCCGTCAGTGCCGATGCCGGGGAGTTGCGGGTCACCGAGGCCCTGGAGCGGGGTTTTTACACCTATATCGAGAAGCCTTTCCGGCTGGAAGTCCTGGATGAACTGCTGTCGGCCTTCGGTCAGTGCCGGGGGGGCGCGGGCAAGGGTGCGTCGCCTGGGGCCTGAGCCAGCAGCTTTTCCAGGATCTGCAGGAACTGGGGTACATCAAGGGGCTTGGTGAGATAGGCATTGAAACCTTCCGAACGACCTCGCTCCATGTCCCTGTGAGTGGCAAAGGCGGTCAATGCCATGACGGGTATGCCGGCCGTGGCAGGGTTGGCCCGCAGTCTTCTGAGGACCTGGTAGCCGTCCAGGTCGGGCATGTTGATGTCCAGCAGGATCAGGTCAGGCTGGTGCGCACCGGCCAGTTCCAGGCCGAATCTGGGGTTGGGTGAGTTGAGCAGCCGCAGGTGACCGCGACGCCGGAGGATCTGTGCGACCAGCCGGATATTGGCCGGATTGTCATCGATATGCAGGATGGTGCGCGGTGGTTGCTGTCGGGCCGGGTCCCGGCTCACCGGGCCATCCTGGTGGGGTAGCAGGGTGCTGTCGTCGATCCACTCCCCCCGCGGCAGGTGCACCCGAAAGGTGCTGCCCGTGTCCGTCCGGCTGTCCACGTCGATACTGCCGCCCATGACCTCGGCCAGACGCCGGGAAATGGCGAGCCCGATGCCTGTCCCTTCGGTCTCCAGCGCATTCGCGTCCAGCCGGTTGAAGGGTTCGAACAGTTCCGCCAGGCGGTCAGGGGCGATACCGCGGCCGGTATCCGTGACACTGATGGTGACGCCCCCCCCTTGCGGCTGATCTTCACCGCTGATTTCCAGCAGGCCGGCATGGCGGTTGTACTTGATGCCGTTGGAGAGCAGATTGATCAGGATCTGCTTCAGGCGCATGCGGTCGGCAAGGGCCACGCAGTAGGGTGGGCAGCGGCTGTGGATGCGGATCTGGCGTTCCTGGGCCAGGGGACGTACCAGCATGATGCATTCGTCCATGAGTTCCCGCAGGGGGACGTTTTCCAGTGACAGCTCGATGCGGCCCGACTCCACGGTGGCCAGGTCCAGTACCTGGTTGATCAGTTGCAGCAGGTGCCGGCCGCCCCGGAGTATTTCCTGAACGTATTCCTGTTGCTCCTGATTCAGCGTCAGATCGATTTCCATGAGCTGGGCAAATCCCAGCACCGCGTTCATGGGGGTGCGAAGCTCGTGGCTCATGCTGGAGAGGAACTCGGACTTGGCCCGGTTGGCCCGCTCGGCCTCTTCCTTGGCCACCACCAGGGCGACCTCGTTGCGCTTGATATCGCTGATATCCTGATGACTGATCACCAGATGACGCTGTCGCACCGAGGTGTTGTCCAGGGGGGTGACCCGGATCATGTGGGTCTGTGGATCAAGGCGGTATTCATCTTCGTAGACCTCAAGGTCTCCGGCGATGACACGGCGGATACCTTCCACGATGCGGCGCGCATCCTCATCACCCTGCGCGGCTGCCCGGTCGCAGACCTCAAGATAGTTGACGCCCTGGGACACCCGCTCTTCCCGGGCCTGTCCCTTGCGGCCGTATTCCCGCCAGGAGCGATTGACGGCGACAATGGTTCCCGATGCATCCAGCACGCAGATGTTGGCGATGAGGGAGTCGATGATGGCCTGAGTGAAGGCCCGGGTCTCGCTCTCCTGTTTTTGAAATTCCGCTTCCTTGGCCTTGCGTTGCCGCTCCCGGGCCATTTGCCTCAGGGCATGGGACAGATCCTCCATGACGCCTTTGAGCAGGTCGATGACCTGGGGCGTGAAGTGGTCGGGCTCGGCGGCAAGGAAACTGGCAACGGCCACCAATTCGTCACCGACGAAGAGGGGGAAATGTCCGCAGCTTTGGATTTGCTCGTTAATGGCCCATGATCGCCACCGGGCGGGCACGTGGATATCGGGGTGGTTGCAGTTGCTGCAGATCAGGGGGTGCTCGTTGATGAAGGTCCAGGTGTGCTTCCGGATGGACTCCCAGAGCGCGTCTGTCGGGATAACGGCCAACTGTGCTGATGACAGGCCGTGGGAGGCCCATATCCTTGACGGCTGCCCCGGGCGTGCCTTTGTGGTGAAAATGCAGGCGCTGAAGCCTCCCTGTTTCACCGCAACACGTGCCGTGGTTTTCAGCAGGCGTACTTCATCTTCGAGGCGGGTGATGGCCTGATTGACGGCGGTGCGGGTGCTGTAGAGCCGGGTGAGATGGGCCACCTGGGTTTCAGCCTTCCTGCGGGCCGTAATGTCACGATTGACGCCCCGTCGTCCCAGATACCTGCCATCCCTGTCCACGATGCCTAGACATTGGTGCTCAATGTGCCGTAGTTCCCCATCGGCACGGCGAATGCTGAACTCCATGCACACATGCGGGCTTTCAGAGCCTTCCTTCACTTCCTGCAGGTGTCTTTGCCAATGCTCGACATGCTCGGGGATGAGCAGGCGCTCCATGAGCAGCGGATCATCTTTGAAGGCTTTGGGGGGATAACCGCTGATGTCCTGACATCCGGGAGAGACATAGACGTACCTGCCTTCCGGGTGGAACCAGTAATCCCAGTCGGGGGAGTGATCGGCGGCGATGCGGTAGCAGATCTCCTGTTCACGGAGCTGTTCATGGGCGATACGCAGCGCCTCCTCGTGGCGCGCCTGTTCGGTGAGATCCACGACGGCACAGGAAAACTCGCAGGGGCCATCCTCTCGTCCCGGGAGACGGGCGATATGCAATTCCGCCGGAAACGGTTTGCCTCGTCCCCGCCCGGACAGCAGCGTGATCTGATGCGCGCTGGCATGGCCCTCGGCCTGCGCCTGCAGCAGGGTCTGGTTGAACTTTGTTTCATCCTCGGGATGGACCAGGCGTCGCAGCAAGACGTGGCGGCTTGAGTGCAGTCTGAAATCAAAGCGTGCTTCGGCCGCCGGGTTGGCCTGGAGGACGAGGCCGTAGCGATCCACCACCAGGGCGGCGATGGGCAGGCCGCCCAGGAACGCGGCGTAATTATCCAGCAGCCGCTGGTTCAGGTTCTGGGACTCTCTCAGCTCTCGGTTTTGCAGTTCCAGCTCGCTCTGGTAGACCCGCAAGGTCTCCAGCAGCCCGGGCAGGTCGAGCTGGTTTTCTTCCATGAGTTGCCGAACCAGTTCGATATCTCCCTCCTTGACGGCCTTGGCCGCGCGTGCGCGCGTATCTGATGATTGGGGGAGTGTATCTTCAGGCATGGCGCCTTCATGCAAATGATGGGACGGGTAGGGAGCGATCCGGATGGATTCTATCAATTCACGGATATGGCTGCAGTCATCTCTGCCTATGGGGTTGATTGTTGTTGTCGTGCCGGGTCAACCGATGTCCGGGCCGTGCGTATTGCGGGTTGAAGGCCGGATGATGAGGCCGGCATAACCAGGAGACGATCATGAAACCATCCCAACCGCACTTCCCCCGCCGCGCCCTGGGCGCTTCCATGTTGGCCGGCGCCGTTGTCCTGTCCCTGTCTCTGGGGGGCCTGGCTGTTGCGGGTAGTCCCGGCGCCGTGGACCGGGATAATGCGCCCCGGCAGGCCTGCCGGGATCTGACGGGCGAAGTCAGGGCTGCCTGCCGCGAGGGTATGCAGGCCACCCGTGCCGAGCGTCGTGAACAGTACCTGACAGCGGCGGAAGGCAAGCCCGGGGAACGTTCGTGGCGAGAGGATCGCCGGGCTGAATCCAGGCAAGACAAGGCCGAGGCTCCCCGGATGACGGATGAGGAACGACAGGCGTTTCGTGCCCAGCGTGAAGAGCGGCGCGCGGCCTGGGAGGCCATGAGCCCGGAAGAACGCCAGTCAATGCGGGATAATATGCGCAGCATGCGTGAACAAATGCGCAGCCTGGACCCGCAGGAACGTCTTGAACTGCGAGAAAGATTGCGGGACATGACACCGGATGAACGCCGCGCCTGGTTCGAACGGCAACGCGGCTGAAGACCATGACAAGGAGCCTTGATGCCGAGCCGGAGTCACTGTGATGCCAGGTCTTGCCTTGCGAACGGAGGTGTGTGTGGATGATGCCGAGGTGCATGCCGCCACGCCCGCCGAGGCGGCATCACCCGCGACCCTGGATCAATTCCTGGCACAGGTGCAGGGGCGCGGAGTGCGGATGGCGGCCCTGGCCCTGGGCGATCGGGAGGCAGCGCTGGACGTGGTGCAGGATGCCATGACCGCGCTGATCTCCCGTTATCGCGACCGGCCGGCAGAAGCTTGGGAACCCCTGTTTTGGCGCATCCTGCAGACCCGGATCCGGGATGTTTACCGACGTCGGCGCGTCCGGCAGCGGGTGATGGCCGTACTGGGTCTCGGGGATGAACCCCAGGAGGACCCCATGCTGACACTGCCGGATACCTTCACGCCCGAGCCCGATCGATCCCTGGAGGATGGCCGTTTTGCCGTGGACCTGGAATCGGCCCTGAGACAACTACCCCTTCGCCAGCAGCAGGCCTTCCTGCTGCGTCACTGGGAGGGGCTTGATACCGCCGCCACGGCGGCGGCCCTGGGCGTCAGCGAGGGCAGTGTGAAGACCCATCTGCACCGCGCCCTGCAGACTTTGCGACAGCACCTGGAGGCCTACCGATGAGTCCCGAAGATCGCGAGATGGAACCGTGGTTGGCCCAGGCCCGCCGGACCCTTGACCGGCAGGCCGGCCTGTCCCTGCAGGAGGCGATGCGTCTGCAAAGTGCCCGCCGGGAAGCCTTTGCAAAGGCGGGTGCCGCGGCACGGCCCCGGCCGGTGTCGGGGAGTGGAAAGAGGCGCGGGTGGATGCCGTTGGGAGGCCTTGCGGCGGCGGCTTCGGTGATGCTGGCGGTGGTGATGGTGTTCAATCTGGAGACCATGCAGCACCCGCCCTTACCGGTGGTCCTGGCGGAGTTGGATGACATCGAATGGGTGCTGGAGCTGGATGAGGGTTTCTGGATGGATGATCCGGCGTTTCTGCAATGGGTGATGGAGGAGATGGGATGAGTCGGTATCTGCCTGGATTGATGGTGGCGTTGCTGTTGTGTCTGCCGGGCGTGGCCCCGGGGGCGCCGCCCGAGCGAGGCCTGGGTCCTTTTCCTGAGCGGGGGCCGGGAGATCCCGGGCGCGGCGAGCGCATGATGGCGCCGGTGGCCGAATCCGCGCCGGAGTGGTCGGCACTGAGCCGAGCCGAACGCGCCGTACTGGCGCCGTTGGCGGAGCAATGGGATGATCTGTCCCCGCGTCGTCGCCTGCACCTGCTGCGTGTCGCCGATCGCTGGCAGGACATGAGCCCGGAACAGCGGGACCGTTTCAGTAGTGATCTGCGGCGCCTTGAGTCTTTGTCGCCCGAGGAGCGCCGGCAGCTGCGTGACCAGCGTCGTCGGCTTGAGGCCCTGCCCGAGGATGAGCGTCGATTGCATCGGGAACGGCTGGAACACTTCCAGCGCCTGTCGCCGGAGGAGCGTGAGCACCTGCGGGAGCGCTGGTTGCAGATGAGTCCGGAGGAGCGGCGGGCGATCCGGGAGCGGGGCAGAGTGTCCGGGGACTGAATCTGCCCCGCAATCCTTGGGCCATCCCCCCATCTGGCGTAAAATACACGGTTTTACCCACAGGCCGTGCCGCTCATGCCCTCCAGCTACACCACCGAAACCGCCCGTCGCCGCACCTTCGCCATCATTTCGCACCCGGACGCCGGCAAGACCACAGTGACCGAAAAGCTGCTGCTGTTCGGCGGTGCGATCCAGCAGGCGGGCACCGTGAAGGGCCGCAAGGCCGCCCGGCACGCCACTTCCGACTGGATGGAACTGGAAAAGCAGCGCGGTATTTCCGTCACATCCTCGGTGATGCAATTCCCCTACAAGGACCGCATCGTCAACCTGCTGGACACCCCTGGCCACCAGGACTTCTCCGAGGACACCTATCGCACCCTCACTGCGGTGGACTCGGCGCTGATGGTCATCGACGTGGCCAAGGGTGTCGAGGAACGCACCATCAAGTTGATGGAGGTCTGCCGTCTGCGCGATACCCCCATCATGACCTTCATCAACAAGCTGGACCGGGAAGGGCGCGAGCCCATCGAACTGCTGGATGAAGTGGAAGATGTGCTCAAGATCCAGTGTGCTCCGGTGACCTGGCCCATCGGCATGGGCAAGCGCTTCAAGGGGGTATATCACCTCAAGCGGGATGCCGTGCACCTGTTCTCGCCCACCCACGGCGGCAAGATCCAGCAGGGTGAGGTCATCCAAGGGCTGGACAACCCCCGGCTCGACGAGGTGCTGGGCTCTCAGGCGGCAGAACTGCGGGAAGAACTGGAACTGGTCATGGGCGCTTCCCATGAGTTCGACAAGGATGAATACCTGGCCGGGCGCCAGACGCCGGTGTTTTTCGGTTCCGCCATCAATAACTTCGGCATCCAGGAGCTGTTGGACGATTTCGTGGAATTCGCTCCCGCCCCTCAGCCCCGCCCCACTGATGTGCGGAAAGTGTCACCCGAGGAAGAGACCTTTTCCGGTTTTGTCTTCAAGATCCAGGCGAACATGGACCCCCAGCACCGGGATCGTATTGCTTTCATGCGTATCTGCTCCGGCACCTTCACCAAGGGCATGAAGCTCAATCATGTCCGGATCAAGCGGGATGTACGCATCTCCGATGCCCTGACGTTCCTGGCCTCGGACCGGGAACACCTGGAAGAGGCCTATCCCGGGGATATCATCGGTCTGCACAACCACGGCACCATCCGCATCGGGGATACCTTCACCCAGGGAGAAGCCTTATCCTTCACGGGGATTCCCAACTTTGCGCCGGAACTGTTCCGCCGTGCCCAGCTGCGGGATCCCCTGAAGATGAAGCAGCTGACCAAGGGGTTGCAGCAGCTTTGCGAGGAGGGGGCGACCCAGCTGTATCGGCCGATCACCAACAATGATCTGATCCTGGGGGCGGTCGGGGTATTGCAGTTCGATGTGGTGGCCCACCGCCTGAAGTCCGAGTACAACGTGGATGCGGCCTTCGAGAATGTGTCGGTGCAGACCGCCCGCTGGGTGACCTGTGACGATGAACGCAAGTTGGAACAGTTCAAGGACAAGGCGGCGAGCAATCTGGCCATCGATCACGGGGGTGATCTGGTGTACATCGCACCGACCCGGGTGAATCTGCAGATGGCCGTGGAGAAGTGGCCGGATATCACCTTCAGCGCCACCCGGGAGCACGGCATCAGTCAGTAGACGGGAGATACCCCGCCGAGCCGCCAAGGGGTCATGGACCCGTGGGGCGGTTCGGGTTAGCCTGCTCCCAATCACCAACGCATCAGGAGCCAATCAGCATGGTCACAGCCATCATTCTCATGAATGTGGAACGCAGCCGAATCAATGCGATCGCGGATCGTCTGGCGGGCATGAAGGAGATATCCGAGGTATTTTCGGTCAGCGGCAATTACGACCTGATCGCCATCGCCCGTGTACCGCACAACGACGACCTGGCCGCCTTGGTCACCAGCCATCTGCTTACCATTGAGGGGCTGGAGAAGACCAACACCTTGCTGGCCTTCAAAGCCTATTCACGTCACGATCTGGAAGCCATGTTTTCCGTGTGAGCGTCGACGGCGGAGGTGGAGGTGGTGTCCATCCGATACTCAATGGCCCCGAACCAGCCGAGTCCCTCGTAGGTTTCATAGCCCGGGGTTCGAGCGAAGGCCACCAAGCGGCCGTCGCCGATATCCACCCCCTTGCTTCGGGTGCCGGGGTTGAGTGGATAGCGCTCCTCAAGGGAGTGCCGGCCCTGTGAATCGGCGATGATGCGATGTCGGGCGTCCAGCAGCATCACGCGGCTGCGGTTGCGTTCTGCATCATCCAGGGCCACGCCGGATACGATGGTCTGCGCCTGGGGCGCCCAGTTGAAGAAGATGCCCAGGACTCCCAGGGGAGTGCCGTGTGTCTCGCCCTTGCTGCGAATGGCCGTGGCATAGGTGGCGGTGGGGGCATCATCCAGTGCGGGATTGATTTCGATGTCGGCAACCGCGTACTGATCTCCATGGCGAGTTGCCATGGCATTTCGGAACCACTGGGTCGAGGAGACGTCGCCGCCCAGGACCGAGGGGTAGGTGTCGGGGCGCCCGTGTGCGATCACCCGGCCGTTGCAGTCGGCCACCCACAGGTCCAGATAGACCGTGTAGGAACGTAATATGGTGGCCAGGCGATCGCAGGCAAAGGCTTGCAGGTTGGGGTCTGAAGGGTTTTCCGCCAGCGCCACGAGTGCCCCTTCCGTGGCCCACCATCGCACATCGCAGGAGCGCTCATAGAGGTTACGGTCGATGAGTTCCACCACATTCAGGGCCAGGTCGGTGAAGCGTCGACCTCGCAGTTCGCTGCTCATTCGGTGGCCGGCCTCCTGGATGTGGCTGGCGTACAGGTCTACATCTTCACGGAAATCCGCGGCGATCTGATTGATGCGGGTGGATACACTGCTGATTTCCTGGGCGACGACGCCGAATCCCGCCCCGGCCGGGCCGGCCCGTGCGGCTTCAATACGCGCATTCAGGGCCAGGATCTGGGTCTGGCGCATGATCTTTTCGATCAGGCCGACCTTGTCGCGGCTGGTTTCCGAGAGTTCATAGGCCAGCTTGAGTATGCTGTTATCCTGCATGAAGGACTCCCACTCCCGCAGTATTGTCTTTGATGGTCAAGAGGGCGTGTACCCGTAGGCCGGGGTTTTCGAGGGGGCGCCATGATACAGGGAGTCTGCCGTGAAAAGCCATGCCCACCGGGGGATGTGACCCACCTGTGGGCAGGGACTGCCTGAAATGCTCAGGCCGTGGTATTGATGATGGTACCCACGTTGGCGGGGAGTGCGGCACTGCTCACGTCCGGCAATGCCTCCACCAGGGCCAGGGCACCCTGGGCCTGCGTGTCGATGGCCTTTTTGAGCACCGCCGTGCCGACGTCCTGAGCGAGCTGCTGCTGGGACATCCGGGTGGCCAGACTGGCGATTGCGTTGACGTCCATAATGAACACCTTTGGGTTTTGCGTGAATGTCCGAGGCGCCTGCAAGGCTCCTCAGTCAGTAGATCGGCTGATTGGGCGCAGACTTTAATTTAAATTTTCTGAACAATGCCGTTCGATAACCGCCGGGGTGGGCTTGGCAAGGCATCGCCCGGCTTATCTCGGGGATGAATCGTGTTGCAGATATCCAGTAGTGTGGCCCTGGGCGAGTGGGAAATCGAACTGACTCAGATCCGGGCCCAGGGTGCCGGGGGGCAGAACGTAAACAAGGTGTCCTCCGCCGTACATCTTCGTTTTGACATCCCCGGATCCAGCTTGCCAAGGGTGTACAAGGACCGGCTGTTGCAACGCGCCGATCAGCGGATCAGCAAGGAGGGGGTGGTGATCATCAAGGCGCAGCGTTTTCGCACCCTGGAGCAGAACCGGGAAGATGCCCTCGCCCGTCTGAAGGATCTGATCCTGGACGTCATGAAGCCGGTCAAGATACGCAAGGCGACGCGGCCCACTCTGGCCTCAAAGCGGCGGCGTCTGGAGGGCAAGATTCAGCGTGGCAGGACCAAGGCCCTGCGGGGCAAGGTGGAGCCTTAGAGGCTGGTCAGGGCAGCCGGTGCTGTTCCAGCAGGGCCTCGCGGATCCGGCCCGACAGGGGGGCGCCCGCCATGGTCATGATGACGGGGTGGATGTCCGTGGCTTCGTCATTGAGTACCGGCAGGGTGAAGGTGCGCAGCACCCGTCGGTGGGGCTCGCCATGCTGGTCCGGCTGGATCACATGTTCGCCATCCATCTGGCCCACCACCACCCGGGGGCCGGCCTCCAGGATCTCGATCACTTCGCAGTGAATGCCGTCCACCATGGCCTCGCGGCCGATCAGGGATTCCAGAAGTTTGAGCAGGTCTTTCATGGCGGTCAGTATACTCGATGTCAGGGGCCGGCCCGAGGGTCCGGCCCGGCGTCATGATGTGGTAGGCGTACTATACCCTTGCCGTTCATAGGTGATCATTGCATGAAATGGGAAATACTCAAGCTCCAGGACCTGTATCGGGGTTTCTTTCACCTGCGGCATCTGCGTCTGTCCCATGGCCGCTTTGAAGGCGGGGAACCGATGGTCGTCGATCGGGAGCTCCTGGATCGGGGCCATGCCGCCGGGGTCTTGCCCTATGATCCGGTGCGCGACGAGGTGTTGCTGGTGGAGCAGTTCCGGGTGGGTGCGATTGAGTCGCCCCATGGTCCCTGGCTGATGGAGATCATCGCTGGTTTGATCGATGCGGGTGAACGGGCCGAATCAGTGGCGCGGCGGGAGGCCCTGGAAGAGGCGGGTTGTCATCTGGACGAACTGGTGCATGTGCACGACTATTACGCCACACCGGGTAGTTCCACGGAGCGGATTTCCCTGTTCGTGGCGCGGGCGGATCTGTCCGGCGCCGGGGGGATTCATGGTCTGGCCCATGAGGGAGAGGAGATCCGGGTGCATGTGCTGCCCGCGGAAGAGGCCTTTGACCAGCTGGATCGGATGCAGGTGGACACCGCCATGACCATCATCGCACTGCAGTGGCTGCGACTGAACCGGGAGGGCCTGCGGGAGCGCTGGGGCGGGTAGGAAGCCGCCCTTCTCCTGTTGCGGGAGAAGGGCGGGGATGCCTGCTTACTTGTTCAGGCGGCTGTCGATCAGCACGTTCACCACCTCTGGATCGGCCAGGGTGGAGGTGTCACCCAGGCTCTCCAGTTCGTTGGCTGCGATCTTGCGCAGGATGCGGCGCATGATCTTGCCCGAGCGGGTCTTGGGCAGGCCGGCGGCGAACTGGATCAGATTGATCTTGGCGATGGGGCCGATCTCGGTGCGGACCAGCTTGACCAGTTCATCGGCCAGTTCCTTGCTGCCTTCCTCGCCCGCCATGAGGGTGACGTAGGCGTAGATGCCCTGGCCGGTGATGTCGTGGGGATAGCCCACCACTGCGGCCTCGGCCACCTTGGGATGCAGCACCAGGGCGGATTCGATCTCGGCGGTGCCCAGGCGATGACCGGAAACATTGAGCACGTCGTCCACGCGACCGGTGATCCAGTAGTAACCGTCCTCGTCACGGCGGGCACCGTCACCGGTGAAATACAGACCCGGGTACATCTTGAAATAGGTCTCGACGAAGCGCTTGTGGTCACCCCACAGGCTGCGCATCATGCTCGGCCAGGGGTTTCTGAGGCACAGGTTGCCTTCCGCCGGGGTCTCGGTGATCTCGTTGCCCTGATCGTCCACCAGCAGGGGTTCCACGCCGAAGAATGGCTTGGTGGCGGAACCGGGCTTCATGTCCACGGCACCCGGCAGGTTGACGATCATGTGGGCGCCGGTCTCGGTCTGCCACCAGGTGTCGACGATGGGGCAGCGGCCGTCACCCACCACCCGATGGTACCACTCCCAGGCCTCGGGGTTGATGGGCTCGCCCACGGTGCCCAGCAGGCGCAGGGTGGAGCGCTTGTGCTTGGTGACGAACTCGTCCCCGACACCCATGAGCATGCGGATGGCGGTGGGGGCGGTATAGAAGATGGACACGTTGTGCTTGTCGCACACCTGCCAGAAACGGCCGTTGTCCGGGTAGTTGGGCACGCCTTCGAACATCAGGCTCTTGGCGCCGTTGGCCAGCGGGCCATAGATGATGTAGCTGTGGCCGGTGACCCAGCCCACGTCGGCGGTGCACCAGTAGACTTCGCCGTCCTTGTAGTCGAACACCAGCTTGTGGGTCATGGCCGCTTGCAGCAGGTAGCCGCCGGTGGTGTGCATGACGCCCTTGGGCTTGCCGGTGGAGCCGGAGGTGTAGAGGATGAACAGCGGGTCTTCGGCGTCCATCGGCTCGGCCGGGCACTCGGCACTGGCGGCGGCTACTTCCTCGTGGTACCAGACATCACGGCCTTCCTTCCATTCCACCGGCTCGCCGCCGCGCTTGACCACCACCATGGTGGTGATGGTGGGGCACTGGGCGGCAGCCTTGTCGGCATTGCCCTTCAGGGGCACCTTGCGGCCACCGCGCAGACTCTGGTCGGAGGTGATGACCACCTTGGCCTCGGCGTCCTGGATACGGTCACGCAGGGCGTCGGGGGAGAAACCGCCGAACACGATGGAGTGCACGGCGCCGATGCGGGCGCAGGCCAGCATGGCCACGGCGGCTTCGGGGATCATGGGCAGGTAGATGGAGACCCGGTCACCCTTGCTCACACCCTTGGACTTGAGCACGTTGGCGAACTTGCAGACCTCGGTGTGCAGTTCCCGGTAGGTGATGGTGCGGTCTTCGGCAGGATCGTCGCCTTCCCAGATGATGGCGGCTTGATCGCCCCGGGTGTCCAGATGACGGTCCAGGCAGTTGTGGGCGACGTTCAGCTTGCCGCCCTTGAACCAGGTGACCCGGGCTTCACCGTCGAAGCTGCCTTCCAGGACGGAGTCCCAGGGCTGGAACCAGTCCAGGTAGGTCTTGGCCTGTTCGGCCCAGAAGCCGTCGGGATCCTGCACCGACTGCCGGTACATGGATTCGTATTGCTCCAGATTGACATGGGCGCTGGCGGCAAAGTCTTTCGGTACTTCGTGAATCTTCACTTCCGACATGGGTTCCTCCTCAAAAAGACATTTGAAACATCGCCAACCGCCATCGGGGTCGGCAGAAATCCTGTTCCCGGGTCTCTACGGACTGTGCTGTCTGTGTCTTGTCGCTGTGTGTCGACCCTGGATGCCTGGTTCCGGTCACGGCCTGCAACGGCGCTATTTATTCCAGAATAACCCGAGCTTATTGTTGCTGCCACATTCCTGTGCGGTTGCGCACCTTATTGGAGCAAAAAACCGGCGACGCGCCGGCCCGTCGTGCTCTGGATGATCCGCACCATCTTGAATGCCTCCCGCAACCGTTGCCGATCTTCCTGCGACAACGTGTCGACAGCGACCCGGTTATCTGCCTTTCGGCCCTGTTCCAGGCAGCGCACTTGGTGCTGGGCCCGCAACAAGGTAATGCAGTCCCAAGCCGCCGTCAGGTCCCGTCCGCCGGCCTCGCTGAGGCGTCCCGAGTCGACGGCTGCCTGGAGTCGTTCCCGTGTACCCAGCACCATCACTCCGTCCGCCAGGGCCAGCAGGCGGGCCAGGCTGACGATGGGCAAGATGCCGACACGCTTGATATTCAGCAGCGGCGCTTGTCGGGTTAGTACCGTCAGCCAGTCGCCGGGTAGCCGGCGCGGCGGGCGATCGTGCAGGGCTTCCACGGCCAGTGCCGCCATGAATCCGGCGTTGTGCCGGGTCAAGGCCAGGATGCGGCGGCGCAAACGCTCAAGCAGATCGGCTTCCCCATGAATACAGCGCAGATCCAGGAAGTTTTGCGCCAGCATCACGGATTTTCGTTCCGGTTGTTCGATCCACTGCTTGAAGTCGCTCTCCCAGGTATCCAGCGGCTGGCGCCACTTCGGGTTGCGGGCCATCACTTCTCCCGAGCAGAGGACGAAGCCGCAAGCATCCAGCCCCGTGGTCACCTGTTCCGCCAACTGGTCGAAATACCCTGACACTCCCCGGTCGGCAGGTCCGGACAGGATCAGGGCATTGTCCTGATCCGTGTGTACGGTCTGTTCCCGTCGCCCCTGTGATCCGCAGGCCACCCAGGCGTAGGGCATGGGGGCCGGACCCAGGGAGACCTCTGCCAGATGGATGAAACGTCCCGTGAAGGCATCTGCCAGGTCCGAGATGATGTGTCCCAGTTCGTCGGCGTTCACGCCGGCGCGGATCAGCTGTATCTGCAATGCCGGGAGCCGATGGCCTAGTTGCTCAAGGTCATGTCGTGTCTCAGCCTCCTTGACCTGGCTGATCAGGGTCTGTACGTCCATCCGTCTCGTCTTCCGGGCTGGTGCGGGGAAACCCCGTATCATGCCCATCCGACGTCATTCTGGCCATCAGTCCGGCCAGGCTTTCAACAAGGAATCTGTGCTGGAGTCACGCCTTACGGAATGATTCCAGCGCAGACATCTTGATCCGGTTTCGGTGCGAAGGGGACCCGCGGCGCGGGTCCCCCGGTTGGTTACAAGATCAGGCGGTGTCGGCACGCGGTACGCGCACGCTCTCCACCAGGGCCTGGATTTCCTTCGGCGGCGGGGCCGTCAGTTTGCAGACGATCAGCGCCACGGTGACGTTGAGCACCGCACCGATGGTACCGAAGCCCTGGGGCGAGATGCCCAGGATCCAGCCGCTGGCGTTGTCGGCCAGCAGGTTGGTGCCCGGAATGAAGAACCAGCCTTTGTACAGGAAGATGTAGACCAGGGTGCTGATCAGGCCGGTGAGCATGCCGGCGATGGCGCCTTCCTTGTTCATCCGCTTGTAGAAGATGCCCATCATCAGCACGGGGAACAGGGAGGAGGCCGCCAGACCGAAGGCCAGCGCCACCACCTCGGCCGCAAAGCCCGGCGGATTAAGCCCCAGGTAGCCGGCCAGGAGGATGGCGCCCGCCATGGAGATGCGTCCCGCCATGAGCTCGTTCTTCTCCGAGATCTTGGGCATGAACACCCCCTTGAGCAGGTCATGGGAGATGGCCGAGGAGATGGCCAGCAACAGACCCGCCGCAGTAGACAAGGCCGCCGCGATACCACCGGCCGCCACCAGTGCGATCACCCAGTTGGGCAGACTGGCGATTTCCGGGTTGGCCAGCACCATGATGTCACGGTCCAGGCGTACCAGTTCATTGCCCTGCAGGTTGTCTTCGGTTGCGAAGGCCGGCGGGTTGCCCTGATTGTAGTACTGGATACGGCCGTCATCGTTCTTGTCTTCGAACACCAAAAGGCCGGTGTTTTCCCAGGTGCGCATCCATTCCGGACGCTCGTCGTAGACCATGGCCTCGCTGGTATTGCCCACCCCGCCGGGGTAGAGGGTGTTCACCAGGTTGTACATGGCCATGGCACCCACGGCCGGAGCGGTGGTGTAGAGCAGGGCGATGAAGATCAGGGCCCAACCGGCGGACTTACGGGCGTCACGCACGCGGGGTACGGTGAAGAAACGGATGATGACGTGGGGCAGACCGGCGGTACCGATCATCAGCGCCATGGTCAGCAGGAACATGTTGAGGGTACTGAAGGTGGCGTTGGTGGTGTACTCGGCAAAGCCCAGATCCACCATCATGCCGTCCAGTGCCTGCAGCAGGTAACGGCTGTCGTCACCGGAGAGGGTGGCGCCCAGACCGGTCTGAGGCAGGAAGTGGCCGGTGAGTTGGATGGAGATGAACACCGCAGGCACGGTGTAGGCGAAGATCAGCACCACGTACTGGGCGATCTGGGTATAGGTGATCCCCTTCATGCCGCCGAGTACGGCGTACACGAACACGATACTCATACCGGCGATCAGGCCCCAGAGGATGTCCACTTCCAAAAAGCGCGAGAAGGCGATACCCACACCGCGCATCTGCCCGATCACGTAGGTGATGGAGATGATGAGCAGGCAGATCACCGCCACGATGCGCGCGCCGTTGGAGTAGAAGCGATCACCCACGAACTGGGGCACCGTGAACTTGCCGAACTTGCGCAGATACGGTGCCAGCAGCAGGGCCATCAGCACGTAGCCGCCGGTCCAGCCCATCAGATAGACCGAGCCGCTGTAGCCCAAGAAGGCGATCAGACCCGCCATGGAGATGAAGGAGGCCGCGGACATCCAGTCGGCCGCCGTGGCCATGCCGTTGGCGATCGGGTTGACGCCCTTGCCGGCCACGTAGAACTCCCCGGTGCTGCCCGCCCGGGCCCAGATGGCGATGCCTATATACAGCGCAAAGGTGGCACCAACCACCAGGTAGATCATTAATTTAAGATCCATAGGATTATCCCCCAGTCGTTATCATTCTTCGTGGACGTCGAACTTCTTGTCCAGGCGGTTCATCCACCAGGCGTAGAAGAAGATCAGTACCAGGAAGGTGTAGATGGCGCCCTGCTGTGCCATCCAGAAGCCCAGCGGATAACCGCCGATGGACATGGTGTTGAGTGCATCCACCATAAAGATGGGGAGCAGGAAGCCGGCAATGAACCACACCGCCAGACACCAGCCGAGGATGCTCAGATTGGCCTTCCAGTAGGCCGTCCTCTGCTCGGCGATGCCGCCGGCGGTCGCGGTACCGGCCAGGGTCTGCCGAATCTGCTCCTTGGTCCTGTCGCTGATGCTGTTTTCTTCCGCCAGGATCTTTTTGAGAAGATCTCTCATTTTTTCACTCATAATTGACTCCTCCGATCAAATCGGTATGCCGGGTTAGGGTCGGACTGCATGCTGTCTTGCCTCCATCTTTAATTCATGAACCAAAGGGTTGCCGTCCTTTGTCCTGTTGTGGGTGACGGGCTCTGTATTCCCTTGGGCCCGGGCTCTACCTTGATGTGCTTACAGCTGATATTCCAGCGCCAGGCGTGACTGCAGCTTGCGGATCTGTCGGAAGGACTCCTTGAGGATCCGCTGCTCCAGTTCATCCAGACGTTCGGGGTTGATGAAGTTGCTCAGGGGCTGGCCGGCCTGGGCCTGCTCATGGTGATTGCGCATGCGCAGCAGCAGGATGTAGTGATAGGCATTGAGCCAGGCCGCCACGTCTTCCCGCTTCATGACGCCGGCCTCGGCACAGGCCTCGAAGCGGCGGGTGGTGTTGCTGTCGGGCATCTCCAGCGCCAGGGCGAAGATGCGGGCCACGTCCACGAAGGGGGTGGTGCCATTGACCTTCAGATCAAGGCTGCGTGGGTGACGCCCGCTGCCGGAACTCACCTTGAAGTCACCGAACAGCCCCAGAGGGGGGCGCAGGCGCAGGGCGTTTTCCGCCATCTGACGGCGGAACCGGCTGTTTTTGGAAGTCTTTTCCAGGAACCAGGCGCGCAGTTCGGCACCCGGCTGCTCACCGCCGTACAGGACGCGGAAATCGAAGTAGATGTTGGCCTTGAGCAGATGTTCGGGGGTGCCCTGTTCGATCCAGCGGGAGAAGCGGGTGCGCCATTCTTCCAGGCTCAGGCAGCACTCCGGGTTGCCGGCCATGACCCGTCCCCGGCACAGGGGAAAACCGCAGATCCGGAGGGCTTCGTTGATCTGCTCCGCCAGGGGCAGCAGCCGGGCACGGATCTGGTCCGCGGTCATGCCGTCCTGGGGCAGGAACAGCATGCCGTTGTCCTGGTCGGTCTTGAGGGTCTGTTCCTGGCGGCCTTCGCTGCCGAAGGAGAGCCAGTCGAATTCGGGGATGTCGCCGTCGGCCTCGTGCAGGCAGAGGGTGATGATGCGGCGGGTGAGCTGGTCGTTGAGCATGGCGATGATCTGGGTGATCTGGTCCACCCGTACCCCCTGGGCGATCATCTGGCCGATCAGCAGGTGGACATCGGTGCCCAGGCGGGCCAGGGCATTGATGTCTTCGGCCTGGCTCATGGAGCGGCTCAGATTGGCCAGGCTGACCCGCTGCAGGGAGAACAGGTCGCCTTCGGAGATCACGCCCCGCAGCCGGCCCCGGTCGACGATACACAGGTGATGGAAGCCGTGACTGGCCATCAGCATGGCGGCCTCGAAGGCAAAGGCGCTGGAGGGCAGGGTGACCGGGTCGGGGGTCATCACGGCGCTGATGGGCTGATCCAGGCCGATCTCGGGCAGGGCCACGCGCTTGAGCAGATCGTGCAGGGTGAATACGCCTAAGGGTCTTTGTTCTGCGTCCGTGATGATGACGCTGCCGATGCGTTCATCCTGCATGGCCTGCAGGGCTTGGCGAATGGGGGCGTCGGGGCGGAGGGTGACGGGTTCGCGTTGGAGGCGTTCGCCGACGGTGGTGTTGAGGGAGGTATCGCCGCCCAGCCCCGAGGCGGTACTGAACTGCACATGGCGCTGGACGGTGTCCAGCAGGCTGGCCAGGCGGCGGGTGCAGAAATCATGGAACTCGGGACACATCTTGAGCAGATGGTTGAAGTCGTCCCGGTCCATCTCGAAGCAGAAGGTGTCCTCGGCCGCCCGATAACGGGTCTTCACCGGCCGTCGGGCCAGCAGGGCACCGATGGGAAAGCATTCCCCCGGTGCCAGGACCCAGGCGGTACTGACGGGGTTGCCGTTGGGGTCAAGGGACTCCCCCAGCACCCGACCCTGCTTGACGATGAAGAAGCGGTCGGCGGGCCCGGACTTGGGGGTCAGGATCTGCTCGTCACGGGTATAGAAAACCAGACGCAGGCGCTTGGCGAGGAATTCCAGATGGACCGGGTCCATCCGGGCAAAGGGCTCGTGGCGGCCCAGAAATTCCATCACGGGAATGAGGACCCCCCGTTGCCGGTCTGCGCTGTTGCCTGGATCTGTCTGCATGGTATCCATGGATGGCCGTGGTCTTGGCGATCATGGATGCAGAAGGTGTGCCAGGTTTTTGTTCCCTGTGGAAACAAGGAGTTGGGATATGGGTGCGCCTGGGGGGTGTTACCTTGGGTAACAGGTGTTACCCAAGGTAACACCCAAGCTCAGATCTTGGGGCGGGGGATGCCCATGCGGTTGCGTCGTTCCCAGAGGGCCTTGCGACTGATGCCCAGTCGCCGGGCCAGTTCCGTTTCGGTCATCTGGGCCTGGTTTTCCAGTACGAAGCGGCGGAAATAGTCTTCCAGGCTGGTATCCGGGCTCTCCTCCTGGGCCGGTCCGGGGGACAGGCCCAGGTGTTCGGCGGTGATCCGGTCGCCGTCGGCGAGGATCACCGCTCGCTCCAGGGCGTTTTCCAGTTCCCGTACGTTGCCGGGCCAGCGATGGGCCTGCATGGCCGCCAGGGCCGTCGGATCCATCTGTGCCGGCGCCTGCTTGAGACGGCGGCAGGCCTTTTCCAGCAGGAAGTCCGCCAGGCGGGGCAGGTCTTCCAGCCGCTCGCGCAGCGACGGCAGGCTGATTTCCATGACCTTGAGCCGGTAGTAGAGGTCTTCGCGGAAGCTGCCTTCGCGCACCATCTGTTCCAGGTCCCGGTGGGTGGCTGTCAGCAGGCGCACGTCCACCTTGCGGCTGCTGTTGGCGCCCACCCGGCGAATCTCGCCGTCCTGCAGCACCCGCAGCAGCCGTGACTGGGCGGCCGGGGTCAGTTCGCCGATCTCGTCCAGGAACAGGGTGCCCCCGTCGGCGGCCTCCGCCAATCCCTGGCGGCTCTGGGCGGCCCCGGTGAAGGCCCCCTTTTCGTGACCGAACAGTTCCGATTCCAGCAGACCCTCGGGTATGGCGGCACAGTTGACCGAGACCAGGGGAGCCCGGGCGCGCCGACTTTTTTTGTGAATGGCCCGTGCCACCAGCTCCTTGCCGGTGCCGGATTCTCCCCGGATCAGTACCGTGGCATCGGTGGGGGCCACTTTCTCCAGGGTCCTGCACACCTGCTGCATGGCGGGTGACTCTCCCACCATGCCTTCCACCGGATAGGCCTGGCCGAGTTGGGACTGTAGCTGGGCATTTTCCTGTTCCAGTTGTCGCTGCTTGAGGATGCGGGCCACGCACAACAGCATCTCGTCATGGTCGAAGGGTTTGGCGATATAGTCCGTTGCCCCCTGTTTCATGGCCTCCACCGCAGAGCGCACACTGGCATAGCTGGTCATGATGAGCGCCGGGGTGTCGCCGCAGTGGGCGAGCATCTCAATGCCTTCCCCGTCGGGCAGACGCAGGTCGCAGATCAGCAGGTCGAAGCGGGCTTCCCCGCACAGACGGCGGGCGTCGGCGATACAGGCCGCCTCTTCGATGCGATAGCCTTCGTGTTCCAGAAGACGCCGCAGGGCGCGGCGGATCACCGCCTCGTCTTCCAGGATCAGGATTCGGTTCAAGCCAGGGTCTCCTCTTCGACGGCCGGCAGCCGGATGTGGAAACGGGTCCCGCCCTCGGGCAGGTTGTCCGCGTAGACCATGCCGCCGTGGTCCTGAATGATGCTGTATACCACCGACAGCCCCAGGCCGGTGCCTTCGCCCGGTGGCTTGGTGGTGAAGAAGGGTTCGAAGATCCGGTCCAGCACGGACTCCGGGATGCCGCTGCCCTCATCTTCCACCTGGATCTCCACGCTGCCGAGGACGTATCCCCCGCGGATGACGATGCGGTCACCGGGTCGGCTGGCCTGCAGGGCGTTGTTGATCAGGTTGACGAAGACCTGCAGCAGTCGCTGGGCGTTGCCGCGGGCGATGAGGCTGTCGGGCACAGCGTTGAAGCAGCCCATATCCCGGCCGCTGTCGCTCAACTGTACCAGGTGGATGGCCTCGTCCACGCAGGCCCGCATGTTCACCGGGGCCGGGCGCAGTCGGGGGACCTCGCCGGCATGGCTGAAGGTGATCAGGGACTGGACGATGTCGTTGATGCGCCGGGTCTGTTCCAGGATCTGCCGGGCGGTCAGGTCCACTTCCGCCGGGTCCTTTTCGTAACGCAGGTTCTGGGCCAGAGAGGCAATGCCGGTGAGCGGATTGCCGATTTCGTGGGCCACCCCGGCGGCGAGGCGGCCGATGGAGGCCAGGCGATCATTGTGGGCTACCTCGCTTTCCAGATTGTGCAGCTCCGTCAGGTCCTCCACCAGCACCACCATCCCCCCCAGCCCATGGGCCACGGAGCTGCCCAGCCCCGAGGATTCGATGGCGGCCTTGTGCAGGTTCAGGCGGCGTTGGCGGCCGTCCACGGTGAGTTGCAGCTTGTAGAGATGCCGATCATCACCGTTGATGAAGGTGCGCAGCACCCCGTCCCAGGGATCCTTGAGTCCGTCCAGGGTTTGTCCCACCGCAAAGGATGAGGAGATGCCCGAGATGGCGGCCATGGTGTTGTTCCAGATCAGGATGTCGCCGCCCGAGGCGATGGAACAGACCCCCAGCGGCAGTTCATGGAGTACCTGGCGGTGATAGCGGCGCAGGGTGTCCAGCTCCGCCGCCAGTCCCTTGAGCCGCACGGTGGAGTGTTCTAGCTGTTCCTCCACGAAGCGCAGGCTGTCCGCCAGGGCGACCTGGGTCTGGGGCGGTACTTCCAGTCGGTTGTCCACGATCATGCGCGCCAGCAGCGGCCCCATGAGGCCGGACAGATTGCGTTCCAGGCGTGCCCGCAGCTTGCGCAGTTCATTGGGGCGCTGTTCACGGAGATCCAGCTTCAGGTCGCCCAGGGCGCGCTGGATCTCCAGGGTGGCGGTTTGTGGGCCGATGACCTGGGACAGATTGGTTTGCAGCTGCTCGACGTTGCGAATCTCTCCATCCCCCAGCAACCGGCTCGGGGTGAGTTGTTCACGGCGGCAGCTCTGGGAGGCTTCCAGCTCCTCCCGGGTAGGGCGGGTGAGCAGGGAGCCGGCGACGAACAGCAGGCTGTTGAGGGTGAGTGACCAGAAGGTGGCGAAGGCCCAGCGGTTTTCCTCCTCGGCCCCCATCCATCGCATCAGGTTGAAGTCCACCATCGGCAGGCCGGAATCGTGAATCAGCGGGACGATCAGGGCCAGCAGCCACACCACGATGCCGCCCATGAGTCCGGCAATGAATCCCACCCGGTTGGCGCGGGGCCAGAACAGCAGAGCCAGGATGCCGGGCAGGAACTGGGCCACGGCCACGAAGGAGATGAGGCCGATCTGGGCCAGGCCCTGGTTGAATTCCAGCAGCCAGTAAAAGCCGTAGCCCATGCCGATGATGAGCAGGATCAGGACCCGCCGACCCCACAACAGCCAGCCGTAGAGATTGTTCCGGGGCAGGGATTGCTGGCGATAATGGGCCGGCAGGATCAGGTGATTCAGGCACATGGCGGCCAGGGCCAGGGTGGTCACGATCATCATGGCGCTGGCGGCGGAAATCCCGCCGATGAAGGTGAACAGGGCCAGCCAACTCTGGTCTGCCGCCACCGGCAGCCCCAGTACGTAGTAATCAGGGGCGGTCTGCAGGCTGGTGGCCTGACCGGCCCAGAGGATCAGGGGGATCGGCAGGTTGAGCAGCAGCAGGAACAAGGGGAAGGCCCAAGTGGCCACCTGCAGGGAGCGGGGGTTCATGTTTTCCACGAAGGTCATGTGGAACTGGCGAGGCAGCAGGAAGGCGGCGGCAAATGCCAGCACCATAAGCGTCATCCATGGGCCTTCACGCACCGGTTCGTACAGGGCCTCCAGGGCTTCCGGGTGGGCGGTCAGCCACGCATCCAGTCCGCCGAAACCGCCGAAGATCCCGAACAGCGCGAAGCCGCCCACGGCCAGCAGGGCCAGCAGCTTGACGGCGGACTCGAAGGCGATGGCCACCACCAGGCCCTCATGCTTTTCCCGGGGGGTGATGTGACGGGCGCCGAAGAGGATGGCGAACAGCATCAGGGTGGCGCAGAAGCCCAGGGCCAGGAGATGGGGCGTGTCCTGCTGGGTGAGCACGGAGACGGATTCGGTGACCGCTTTGATCTGTAGGGCGATGTAGGGAAGGATGCCCGCCAGCATGAACAGGGTGACGATGACCCCGGTCCACTGGCTGCGATAGCGGAAGGCAAACAGGTCGGCCAGGGACGTCAGTTGATATTCCCTCACCAGACGCAGCAGGGGGGCCAGCAGCAGGGGGGCCAGCAGGAAGGCAAGGGTGACCCCGAGATAGATGGTGAGGAATTGATAACCCTCGTTCTTGGCAAAGCCTACGCTGCCGTAAAAGCTCCAGGAAGTGGCATAGACCCCCAGCGACAGGGTGTAGACCAGCGGGTGATGTACCAGCCGGGCGGGCAGCCAGCCCTTTTCCGCCGCATGGGCGATGAAGAACAGCATTGCCAGATAGGCGACCCCGACCCCGTAGAGCAGACCGATCTCAGAAATCATGGCGGCCTCGTCGCCATTGCACCAGCCAGGCCAGGCCGATGACCAGGCCCCAGAGCAGGTACGGGAGGTACCAGGGCATGCCCGGCCGGGTCCACCACGCCACCAGCGGCGAAGCGAACAGCAGTACGCCGAGCAGGAACAGCAGAAGCGTCTTGTCCTGGGATGACATGGAATGGAGCCTGATGTTGATCCTTCAAACCCGCAAGGATGCAGCATCCGACGGGCTCAGGCCAGCATCAGGCCCGGAACGGCCAGTGCGCCAAGGCATGTTCCAGTAGTGCGGTCGGGGTAGCATCCCGCCAATCCACGGGCAGGGGCAGATCCAGAAAATCCATGACGGCGGCCAGGTTGGTCAGGGGTGTGGTGTCATCTGCCGCCGGGGCGTGAGTCTGCTTGGAGAGCTTGTCGCCGGTGCCGTTCAGGACCAGGGGGTGATGCAGATAGGTCGGTGAGGACAGTCCCAGCAGTCGCTGCAGGTGGAGCTGGCGGGGAGTGGAGTCCAGCAGGTCGCTGCCCCGTACCACATGGGTGATGTCCTGGAAGGCATCATCCACCACTACCGCCAGCTGATAGGCGGTGAGTCCGTCAGCGCGACGGATCACGAAGTCACCGATTTCCCGGCTCAGGCGCTGGCTGACGAGGCCGTGGTGACGATCGTGGAAGCCGATGGGATCGTCATGGGTGCATACCCGCAGGGCACGGGGAGACCGTCCGGGTGCCAGTCCCTGCCGACAGGTACCCGGATAGACCGGGCCTTCCAGTCCGGTGCGGCCGATGGCGGCGATCTCCCTGCGGGTACAGCCACAGTCGTAGGCTTGCCCGCGATCGCGCAACGCCGTCATGGCCTCGGCATAGGCATCAAGGCGGGTACTCTGGTAGAGGATGTCCCCGTCCCAGTACAGGGCATGGGCTTCCAGGGTGCGCAGAATGGCGTCGGCGGCGCCGGGCTGTTCCCGGGGTGGGTCCAGGTCTTCGATGCGCACCCGCCAGGTGCCCTGGTGGGCGCGGGCATCCAGAAAGGAGAAGACAGCGGCGACCAGGGAACCCTGGTGCAGGGGGCCGGTGGGGGAGGGGGCGAAACGGCCGACGTATGTCATGGGTGGCCGGTCGGCGAATCAGGCCGCCCCGTGGCAGGGCAGCGTCTGCTCACGGGGCAAGGGTTGCAGCCGCGGTTCGCCGACCGGCCGCTCCATCAGGCCATCTGCTTTTCCTTGATCTCCTGCAATGTCTTGCAGTCGATGCACAGGGTGGCGGTGGGGCGGGCTTCCAGGCGACGGACACCGATTTCCACGCCGCAGGCCTCGCAGTATCCATAGTCGCCGCTTTCGATGTCCTTGAGGGCTTCATCGATCTTGCGGATCAGTTTGCGCTCCCGGTCGCGGGTGCGCAGTTCCAGGCTGAATTCTTCCTCCTGGGTGGCGCGGTCCGCCGGGTCGGCAAAGTTGGCGGCGTCTTCCTTCATGTGGCCCACAGTGCGGTCCACTTCTTCCATCAGGTCCTGCTTCCAGGCCAGCAGAATGGCGCGAAAGTGATCCTTCTGGGGCTTGCACATGTACTCCTCGCCCTCGGCCGGCTGGTAGGGGGCGATACCCTGACCGTACTGGGAAAGACTGCCGGAACCGTTTGGCGTACTCTTGCTGGAGGCCATCGCTCGCAAACTCCTGAGTGTCAAAAGGCGAGTCTAGATACCAGAGAATCGGGTCGGGTGCAAGCAAAAGGCCGAGCGTCCGCCCGGCAGAGTCCACCAAAACGATGATTACCACGAGGAGGCGGTATGTCTGATCTGAAGGCCCTGATATTCGATGTGGACGGCACCCTGGCGGATACGGAGCAGGATGGACATCGGCCTGCCTTCAATGCCGCTTTCCGGGAGATGGGACTGGACTGGGACTGGACCGTGCCCCTCTATGGGCAGTTGTTGCAGGTGGCTGGCGGCAAGGAGCGGATTCGCCATTACCTGGACGAATTTGCGCCGGGGTTCACACCGCCCGGCGACCTGGACCGGTTCATCGGCGATCTGCATGCCTGCAAGACCCAGCACTTCGTGGACATGCTGGAGCGGGGCGAGATCCCTCTGCGGCCGGGGGTCTGCCGGCTCATTCACGAAGCCCGGTCGGCGGGGTTGATGCTGGCAATCGCCACCACCACGTCGCTGACCAACGTGAAATCGTTGCTTAGAGCCAACCTGGGGGAGGCATCGGTACGGTGGTTCCGGGTGATCGGTGCCGGTGACGTGGTGCCGGCGAAGAAGCCGGCATCGGATATCTACCACTATGTTCTGGAACATTTGGACCTGCCGGCCCGGGCCTGCGTGGCCATTGAGGACTCCGCCCAGGGGCTGCGGGCCTCGCGGGGGGCCGCGATCACCACGGTCATCACCGTGAGTGGGTATACGGTGGAGGATGATTTTTCCGGCGCCGCCGCGGTGCTGGAGCATCTGGGGGAGCCGGGGATGCCCGGGCGGGTTGTTCGGGGACGAGGGCCGGGAAACGGGGTTGTTGATGTCCGTTATCTGGATTCCCTGCTTCCCTCGCGTCATCCCGGCGTCTAGCCCGTCATTTCCGTATCCAACCCCGTCATTTCCACATCCAGCCCCATCATTCCCATGCCCACCCGCCGTCATTCCCGCGCACGCGGGAATCCAGCGGCTGGATCCTGGCCGTGATCGTCGAGGTGGGCGTCATTCCCGCGCACGCGGGAATCCAGTCACGGACTGATTTCCTGGGCTCATTCCACCCGGCACCACAGTCGGCCTTGGGCCAAGTGGGCTTCCAGGCGCTCGCCGGACTTGACCTGCTCCGGCGCGCGCACCGCTCGGCCCTCGGCGCTGAGCAGGATGCTGTAACCCCGCCCCAGGGTAGCCAGGGGGCTCACCGCGTGCAGGGTGCGGGCCTGCAGGGATACTCGCGCACCCAGGCGTTCCAGACGCAGGGCCATGGCCCGTTCCATGCGCAGGGACAGATCCCGCCGCTGCTGCGCCATGTCGGTTATCCGGGCTTGGGGAGAACATCGCCCCAGACGGGTCCAGAGATGAGCCAGTTCGGCGCGCTGTTCCCGCATCCGCCGTGCCAGGGCCTGGCGCAGTCTTGATTCCAACTCATCCAGGCGCTGGGCGCGGGCCCGCAGGCGCCGCTCGGGATGCTGGTGCCGCAGCCGTTGTTCCAGGGCCTGCAGTTGCTGGCTGCGTGCCTGCAGTCTGCGGGAAAAACGTTCACTCAGCAGCCGCTCCAGCTGATTCACCCGCTGCAGCAGTTCACGGCCGTCGGGGCTGACCAGTTCGGCGGCCACCGACGGGGTGGGGGCACGTTGATCGGCGGCAAAATCGGCGATGGTGATATCCGTTTCATGGCCGATGCCGCTGACCACGGGGATGGTGCAGGTGCGAATGGCGCGGGCCACGATCTCCTCGTTGAAGGCCCAAAGGTCCTCCAGGGAGCCGCCGCCCCGGGCCAGGATCAGCACGTCACAGTCCCCCCGTGCGGAGGCCGCTTCCAGGGCCGCGGCAATACGCGGTGCTGCCTCGCTCCCTTGTACGGGCACCGGGTAGATCATCACCGGCAGGGCCGGGAAGCGGCGCTTGAGGACCGCCAGGATATCCCTGACCGCCGCGCCAGTGGCGGACGTGATGACCCCCACGCGCCGGGGAAACCGGGGCAGGGGGCGTTTGAGGGCGGTATCGAACAACCCTTCCGCCTTGAGCTTGCGGTGCAGGGCCTCGAAGGACCGTCGCAGGGCGCCGTCACCGGCTTCCTCCAGATGCTCGACGATGAGCTGATAGTCACCCCGTGGGACATAGAGGCTGATCCTGGCACGGGCCAGTACCTGCATGCCGTCCCGGGGGCGGAATCGCACCCCCTGGGCCCGGTTGCGAAACAGGGCACAGCGCACCTGGGCCCCTGCGTCCTTGAGAGAAAAATACCAGTGTCCGGAGGCGGGGCGCGCCAGATTGGACAGTTCGCCTTCCACCCACAACAAGGCAAAACCGCTTTCAAGGTGCTCCTGCACCGTCTGGTTCAGGCGGGAGACACTGTAAATCTCTGGTTCCGGGACCTGGTCAGGCAAGGGCAGGCGCTCCGTGGTTGAGGAAAATAACCGGGAACCATGCCACGGAAACCGGCATCATATCTAGTCCCCACAGGCCTGGTCGGGTTTACCCCACCCGGGTGCCCCTCTATAATCGTCCGATTAACCAATACCTCCCCCCGAGAAATATCATGCGCATCGTCCAGGAAGCCCTCACCTTCGACGACGTCCTCCTGGTCCCCGCCCATTCGGCGGTGCTTCCCAGAGACGTGGACCTCTCCACTCGCCTCACCCGCGACATCACCCTGAACATCCCTCTGGTTTCCGCTGCCATGGATACGGTCACCGAGGCCCGCCTGGCCATCGCCATCGCCCAGGAGGGGGGCATCGGTATCGTGCACAAGAACATGAGCATCGATGCCCAGGCCCAGCAGGTGCGTCTGGTCAAGAAATATGAAAGCGGGGTCATCAGCGACCCCATCACCGTCACCCCGGACACCAGCATCCGTGATGTGCTGGCCATCACCCGCGCCAACTCCATCTCCGGTGTCCCCGTGGTCAAGGGGGTCGATCTGGTGGGTATCGTCACCAGTCGCGACCTGCGCTTCGAGACCCGCATGGATTCGCCGGTATCCGAGATCATGACGCCCAAGGACCGCCTGGTCACCGTCCGTGAAGGGGCCGGCAGGGAAGAGGTCCAGAATTTGCTGCACAAGCACCGCATCGAGAAGGTGCTGGTGGTGAACGATGCGTTCCACCTGCGGGGCATGATCACCGTCAAGGACATCCAGAAATCCACCGACTTCCCCAGTGCCTGCAAGGACGATCGGGGTCGTCTGCGGGTGGGGGCGGCCCTGGGCGTGGGCGCCGGTACCGAGGAGCGCTGTGCCGCGTTGGTGGAAGCCGGGGTGGACGTGGTCGTGGTGGATACCGCCCACGGCCATTCCCAGGGCGTGCTCGACCGGGTGGCCTGGGTGAAGAAAACCTATCCGGACGTCCAGGTCATCGGCGGCAACATCGCCACAGCCGAGGCCGCCCGTGCCTTGGTGGCAGCGGGCGCGGATGCCGTGAAGGTGGGTATCGGGCCTGGTTCCATCTGCACCACCCGCATCGTCGCCGGCGTGGGTGTGCCCCAGATGACCGCCATCGACAACGTGCGTCAGGCCCTGGAAGGCACGGGGGTACCCCTGATCGCCGATGGCGGCGTGCGCTTCTCCGGTGACTTTGCCAAGGCCATCGCCGGCGGCGCCCACTGCGTCATGCTGGGCAGCCTGTTTGCCGGTACCGAGGAGGCCCCTGGTGAAGTCGAACTCTATCAGGGCCGTTCCTACAAGTCCTACCGGGGCATGGGCTCCCTGGGTGCCATGCAGCAGGGCTCCTCGGATCGTTACTTCCAGGAAAGCAGCGGCGTGGTGGACAAGCTGGTGCCGGAAGGCATCGAGGGCCGCGTCCCCTACAAGGGCACCATCGTGGCCATCATCCATCAGCTGGTGGGCGGGCTGCGTTCCTCCATGGGCTATGTGGGTTGCAGCAACATCGAGGAAATGCGAACCCGTCCCGGTTTCGTGCGGGTCACCTCGGCGGGGATGCGTGAGAGTCACGTCCATGACGTGACCATCACCAAGGAAGCCCCCAACTACCGGATGGATTGAAAAAGATGCCCCTGTCTGCCCCGGATATTCACGCCCATCGTATTCTCATCATCGATTTCGGCTCCCAGTACACCCAGCTCATCGCCCGGCGGGTGCGTGAGTCCGGGGTCTATTCCGAGATTCACCCCTGGGACATGGACGCCGCCGCCGTGCGCGACTTCAACCCCAGCGGCATCATCCTCTCCGGTGGTCCGGAGTCCGTCATCGAAAGTGACCCGCCGCGAGCCCCCCAGTGCGTGTTCGAACTGGGGGTGCCGGTGCTGGGCATCTGTTACGGCATGCAGACCATGGCGGCCCAGCTTGGCGGGCGTGTGGAAAGCTCCGACCACCGGGAATTCGGCTATGCCCAGGTCCGGGCCCATGGTCATACCCGCCTGCTCACGGACATCGAGGACCATACCAGCCCGGAGGGCCACGGCCTGTTGGATGTCTGGATGTCTCATGGTGACCGGGTCTGCGCCTTGCCTGAAGGCTTTTCCCTGATGGCCTCCACGGACTCGGCCCCTATGGCCGGCATGGCCGATGAGGCGCGCCGCTTCTACGGCGTCCAGTTCCATCCCGAGGTGACCCATACCCGTCAGGGACAGCGCATCCTGTCCCGGTTCGTTCATGAGATCTGCGGTTGCGAGAACCTCTGGACCGCCGGCAACATCATTGACGACATGACTCAACGGGTGCGGGAACAGGTGGGCACCGACGAGGTCATCCTGGGCCTGTCCGGCGGCGTGGATTCCTCCGTGGTGGGTGCTTTGCTGCACAAGGCCATCGGCGACCAGCTCACCTGCGTGTTCGTCGATACCGGCCTTTTGCGTCTCCATGAAGGAGATCAGGTCATGGCCACCTTTGCCCGTCACATGGGCGTGCGGGTGATCCGGGTGGATGCGGAAGCACGTTTCCTCAAGGCCCTGGCGGGGGAGTCGGACCCCGAGGCCAAGCGCAAGATCATCGGGCGTCTGTTCGTGGAGGTCTTTGACGAAGAGGCCGCCAAGCTCAAGAATGCCCGCTGGCTGGCCCAGGGCACCATCTATCCCGATGTGATCGAGTCCGCCGGTTCCAAGACCGGCAAGGCCCATGTGATCAAATCTCACCACAACGTGGGCGGCCTGCCGGAGACCATGAAGATGGGTCTGGTGGAGCCGTTGCGGGAACTGTTCAAGGACGAGGTGCGCCGCATCGGCGTGGAGTTGGGACTGCCGTCCGAGATGGTCTATCGGCATCCCTTCCCGGGGCCGGGCCTGGGGGTACGCATCCTGGGCGAAGTGAGCAAGCCCTACGCGGACCTGCTGCGCCAGGCGGATCACATCTTCATTGAGGAGCTGCGCGGTGCCGGCCTGTATGACCAGGTTTCCCAGGCCTTCGCGGTCTTTTTGCCGGTGAAATCCGTCGGTGTGATGGGGGACGGTCGCCGCTATGACTATGTGGTGGCCCTGCGCGCCGTTGAGACCATCGACTTCATGACCGCCCGCTGGGCGCACCTGCCCTACGAGTTCCTGGATAAGGTTTCGCGGCGCATCATCAACGAAGTGAAAGGCATTTCCCGCGTGGTCTACGACATCTCCGGCAAGCCGCCGGCGACGATTGAGTGGGAGTGATTCCGCGGAAAGGGCCGGGTCCTACATGAAGATCCGGCTCACCTGCTCCATGGCCGCCTGATCGGCGTCCCAGTGCAGGGTGGGATCTTCGGGGGTGCAGCCCAGGCGCCTGAGTGATGGGACACTCAGGCGATCGACCTTGGCCAGGCGATGGCCGGTAGACTGGTAGCTTTCGATATTGGCGGCCTGGACGATGTCCACATAGTCGATGGGGACGTCGTCACCGGGGTCCCGTTTCAGGTTGTCGTGTTCGGCCGCCACGTCGATCATCTGCTGGTCAAAGTTCCAGGCCTTGAGGATGGCGCGGCCCACGCTCATGTGCAGGCTGGAAATGATCATGTCCAGGTACTTTTCGTTTTCCACGATCACGTCGATATTCTTGGCCTTATTGAGGATCGGGATGATACCCACGTCATGGACCAGTCCTGCCAGCAGGGCCACTTCCTGATCCAGATGGCGGTGTTGCCAGGCCAGCAGGGAACTGATGATGGCCACCTCCACACTGTGACTCCACAGTGTTTCCATGCGGCTGCGAATGCCCCGGTGTCCGGTGTTGAAGACGTCACGCATGGCCAGGGTCAATACCACATTCTTGGTCTTCTCAAGGCCTAACCGGGTGATGGCCGACTTGATGGTGGTGCAGCGGCTCAGTCCCCGGTAGATGGGACTGTTGGCGTAACGGATCAGTCGGGCGGCCATGGCGGTGTCCCGGGCCACCACGGCGGTGATTTCGTCGATGGAGCTGTCGTCCCGGTTGATAGTGAACAGTGCCTGAATGGAAATGTCTGGCAAGGTGGGGATCTGTATCCCGTTGTTCTGCAGGTCCTGGCGCAGATCGCTGATGAACTCGTCAACGATTTCTTTGGGGTCGAGACGCTTGTTCACGTGGGGCAGGCGGAGGAGAGTGACAAGGGATTCCAGTATGACATAACTGCGCTCCAGGCGCGTGTGGGGTGATATGGTCTTAAAGCAGGATCAATACTGGATGGCACGGGCGCTGGCGCTGGCCGAACAGTCCGCCGATGAGGGAGAAGTCCCCGTCGGTGCCGTGCTGGTCAAGGACGGACAGGTGCTGGGAGAGGGCAGGAATCGTCCTATCGCCCTGTGCGATCCCACAGCTCATGCGGAGATCCAGGCCTTGCGGGCCGCTGCCGCGGCGGCGGGTAATTACCGTCTACCCGGAACGACCCTGTATGTGACCCTGGAACCCTGCATCATGTGTCTGGGGGCGATGGTGCATGCCCGGGTGGGGCGGGTGGTGTTCGGTGCCCACGATCCCAAGACCGGGGCGCTCGGGGGGGCTGCCGATGCGCTGGATCTACCCCTTTACAACCATGCGATGGCGGTGACGGGTGGGGTGATGGCGGAAGTCTGCGGTGAGTGCCTCAGGTCTTTTTTTCGTGCCCGCAGAAACGGGAATGGGACAGATAGATCAGGATCACAGTCCGAGGGGTAATATCTCCAGGGGATCCGGCGGGTGAGTGGCGGGCGGGGCAGAGTCCGATGGTGGCCTCTGCTCGCGGCTCTGTTCCGGCGTGGTGAACCAGGTGAGGATGTCGTAGAACCCGCGGATGTTCTGCACGTACTGCACCGGCTCCCAGCCCCTGGCATAGCCATAGCGGGTATTGCTGTACCAGTTCGGCTGGCTCAGCAGGGGCAGATGCTCCATGACATCGATCCATCGGTCCGGGTCCTTGTCCTGTGCGCGGGTGATGCGCCTGGCGTCATGCAGATGGCCCATGCCGACGTTATAGGCTGCCAGGGCCATCCAGGTGCGATCCGGCTCGCTAATGCCCATGGGCAGGCGCTCATGGAGATTCATGAAATATTCGGCGCCGCCGAACACCGATTCCCTGGGGTCGGTCCGGTCCTGGACACCGAGCTGGCCTGCGGTGGCCTGGGTCAGCATCATGAGGCCCCGTACCCCGGTTCTGGAAACAGCGTTGGGGTTCCAGTGGGATTCCTGGTAACTGATGGCGGCCAGCAGTCTCCAGTCCACGTCATAGTACTCGGCCGCCTCGCGAAACAAGGGCTCGTGGCGGGGCAGGCGCTCGCGAATGCGATTCATGAACGTGAGGATGCCCGGATAGTCCAGCACCTCCATGTGGCCGTAGTGACGTTCCAGCAGCTGGGCCAGCCGGCCGTCGGCGGCATATGCTTCGAAGAATCGTTCTGCGGCCTGGATCAGGGTCCGATCCTTGTGTCTGGGGAAGGCCCAGGCCAGAAAGTGGGGTTCGGACAGGTCCATGGCGGCGCGTAGCTCCGGATAGAATCGGCGCATGGAGGCCAGCTCAATGGAGTCGGCGACGGCCAGTGCCACCTTGCCTTCCCAGACCTGCCTGAGCAGTTCCTCGGGGGTGATGCCCGCCAGTTCTTCCCACTGTAGGTCGGGGTATTGGCGTCTGAGCATCGCCAGGGTTTCCACATGACTGCTGCCGGCAATGACGGTCAGTGGATGCTGTTGCAACTCGTCCAGTGACTCGGGAGCAGGTTCGCCGCTGCGATAGACCACCTGTTCCGTGACCTGATGGTAGGCAGGGCCGAACCGGACCTCCCCGAGACGGGCGCGCGTCATCGTGATGCCGGCCGCAGCCATGTCTACCCGGCCGCCGGCGACCATGGGCAGGATCTCATCGAATCGTCCAGGGACGACCAGTTTGAGGCGCACGCCCAGGCTGTCGGCAAAGGCGGTGGTCAGATCATACTCCAGCCCGTCGGAACCTTCGGACCATGGCTGGTAGGTGGTGGTACTGATGCGGGTGGCCACCACCAGTTCGCCGCGCACGAGCGTCCGCTCCAGTTCCGTCATCGGCCGCATGAAGGTAAATAGCAGGATCAGCGTCAGCATCAGCACAAAGGCGAGGGCTTCCAGGCGCTGGTTCAGCGTCCATCGGGGGCGTCGACGTTTCAAGGGCTTAAAAAAAATATTGGAATCGGCTATGATAGCCCACTTTACCGTCAGGCCGCATGGTGATGTTCCTGCGCCTTATCGGTAACTTTTCGACCTATTGGAGAGGTGCCGGAGTGGTCGAACGGGGCGGTCTCGAAAACCGTTGTACTCGCAAGAGTACCGAGGGTTCGAATCCCTCCCTCTCCGCCAGATAAATGTTCATCACCCGGCAAGGCCTTCATGTGTACGGCCTTGCCGGGTTTTTTTTTGCGTTTTGCCAACGCCTCCCCCGTTTCTTGCTTTCCTCCCGGCCCGGCGGTTCTGAAGTCGTGCTGCCATGCACTACAATCCCCCATGAGTCCTCCCGATCCTGCAAAGGAACCCCATGACCCGGAACAAAGACGCCTTGCCGGATTCTCTATCCGCGGATACCGGCAGCGAGCATGACGATGATGTTGCGGATGCGGAGATGGGCATGGCGGAGGTGTTGCAGAACAAGATGCCGAATGCCAGTGACCAGGATGGGCGGGAGGACGATCCTGAAGCGCGCGAGGGCTCCGGGGAGCCGGCAGTGATCCGGAGCGATTTCTCCGGCCATGTGGTCGGTATCGGGGCGTCAGCCGGCGGCCTGGAAGCCCTGGAACAGCTCTTTGACGCCATGCCCACGGGGACGGGGGCCGCTTTTGTGGTGGTGCAGCATCTCTCTCCCGACCACAAGAGCCTGATGGCCAACCTGCTGGCCCGCCATACCAGCATGCCGGTGGTGACTGTTCGGGATGCCATGGAGATCGAGGCGGAAACCATCTATCTGATCCCGCCGGGCAATCTGATGACCATTTCCGAGGGGCAGTTGCGACTGAGCCCGAAGAATCCCAAGGCGCTGTCTCTGCCCATCGACCTGTTTTTCTCCTCCCTGGCCCGGGAGTTTCGGGATTGTTGCATCGGCGTGATCCTCTCCGGTACGGGTTCGGACGGGACACGCGGATCGGTGGCCATCAATGATGCCGGCGGCCTGCTGCTGGCCCAGGACCCGGAAAGCGCCAAGTTCGACGGCATGCCCCGCAGTGTCATTGCCACCGGGCTGGTGGATGAGATCCTGCCGGCGGAAACCCTGGGGCGACGGATCAAGGACCACATCCTGCAAAAGCCGGAAACCCGAGTGGGTCCCCCTCCCAGGATGGCCACGGACCTGGATAACAGCTCGGCCCTGGAAGGCATCTTTCACCTCCTGCATAACCATGGCGGCGTGAATTTTCGGGAGTACAAGCCGGCCACGGTACTCAGGCGCATCGAGCGCCGCATGCAGGTCCGTCACGTGCCGGATTTCGAGCGTTACCTGGAACTGCTGGAGAACGATGCCGGTGAGGTATCGGTGCTGCGCCGTGAGATCCTCATCCCGGTGACCAACTTTTTCCGTGATCCGGAGGCCTTTGATACCATCGCCTCCAAGGCGGTGGAGCAGATCGTGCAGCAGGCTTCCACCTCTCATCCCATCCGGGTGTGGGTAGCGGGGATGTCCACCGGTGAAGAGGCCTATTCCATCGCCATCCTGTTTGCCGAGGCCTTTGATCGCGCTCGGCGCTGGCCGGATATCAAGATCTTCGCCACGGATGTAGAACAGAAAAATGTGGACGCCGCCAGTGCCGGCACCTTTTCCGAGGCCATCATGGCCGAAGTGTCTCCCGAACGGTTGGAGCGTTTCTTCATCAAGCGTGGCAGCCATTTCGTGGTCAAGCCCGATCTGCGGCAGACGCTGGTCTTTGCCCGCCACAATCTGCTGGAAGACCCGCCGTTCACACGCATGGATATGGTGTCCTGCCGTAATGTCCTGATCTATTTCGTGCCCGGAGCCCAGGAACGCGCCCTGCGCCGCTTCCAGTATGCCCTGGCTCCCGGCGGGTATCTGTTCCTGGGCAGCAGTGAATCTCTGGCGGGCCTGAGTTCGGATTTCACCCCGGTGAACAGCAAACACAAGTTATTCCAGATGCTGCGCAGTACCACCTTGCCGCTGGAATCCCATTCCGGTTCCTCGCTCCTGAGTTCGCGCCGGCCATCGTCGAGCCGGGGACGGCGCCTGGTGGGTGCCCAGGTGGGACAGAGCCTGGATGCCTCTGCCATCGATGCGGCCCAGCAGCAGCTGCTGCGCGATCATGCACCGCCAAGCATCCTGCTGTCCGAGACCATGGAGTTGGTCCATATCTTCGGTTTGGCTCAGCGCTATCTGCACTTTCCCTCCGGTAGCATTTCGTTGGAGATATCCAAGTTGTTGCCAAGCGGTATCGTGCCGGTGGCTCAGGCGTTGTTGCGGCGCGCTGCCAAGAGTCGTGAGCCGGTCCGCTCCGAGGCCAGTACCTTCAGGCTGCCTGACGGGTCATCGCAGCGATTGTGCATCTCAGCCCAGCCGCTGGTGGGCGATGATCGCAGTGCTGTGTTCATGCTGTTGTCCTTTGAGCCCCTGGATACCGGCAATGCCAACCTGTCGGATGGTGCCCCGCCCCTGGATGTGAATGCGGAAGCGATGGAACGTATCCAGTCCCTGGAGCAGGAGCTGGCAGCGACCCGGGAAAGCCTCCAGGCCACCATCGAGGAGTTGGAAGCGTCCAATGAGGAGCTCCAGGCCACCAACGAGGAGATGATGGCCGCCAATGAGGAGTTGCAAAGTTCCAACGAAGAACTTCAGTCCGTCAACGAAGAGCTCTATACGGTCAACGCGGAAAACCAGGAAAAGATCCAGATACTCAACCGGCTCAATGCCGACCTGGACGGCATGGCCAAGGCGGCATCCATCGCCACCTTATTCCTGGATGAGTCCATGCGCATTACCCGTTTCACCCCGGAGGCGACGCAGATCTTCAAGATCCGGGACGGGGATGTAGGGCGGCCCATCGATGATTTCACCCATTCCCTGCATTACCCGGGGCTCATGCATGACCTGCGCACCAGCCTGCGTGAAGGCGGAATGCAGGAGCACGAGGTCAACTCGGAATCGGGGCGCCATTACCTGCTTCGTATTCTGCCTTACACGCTGCAGGGGGCTTCCACCCGGGGAGCCGTGATCACTCTGGTGGATATTACGTCCGTCCGGGATGTGGCCCTGTTGCAGGCCGTGCTGGACTCTCTCGATCACCAGGTGGCCGTGATCGACAATGACGGGATCGTTTTGATGATCAACAAGGCCTGGCACACCTTTGCGGAAAGGCACGATGACCGGACGCTCAGGGCTTTCGGAGTGGGCGCCAATTATCTGGATGCCTGCAAGATGGCGGATGATGTGGGCGGTCAGGAGGCGTTCTATGCCCGCAAGGCACTGCAAGGTTTGCAGGGGTTGCTCAAAGGCAAACTGGAAGGTTTCGGTTTCGAGTATCCCTGCCATTCACTGGATAGGCAACGCTGGTTTCTGATGCATGCCGGTAAGCTGCGTCATCCGGACGGCGGGGCGATTGTCAGCCATTTGGAGATTACGGACTGGATAGTCGGGCGGGAGGAGGATTCTGCGGAAACGCAGGGGTAGCAATGGCGTCAGTGTGGCTGGGTGCCCTGAGTCGGGATCCGGTCTCTCCACTGCAGGATCAGGGCTTCGGCGGACAGGGGCCTGCTGAACAAGTAGCCTTGGCCTGCCAGGCATCCTTCCTTGAGCAGGAAGTTCAGCTGACGTTCCTCCTCGATGCCTTCCGCCACGGTCTCCAGTCCCAGGCTCCTGCCCAGGCCGATGATGGCCCGGACGATGGTTTCGTCATTGGTGTCACGCCCTACGTCATGGACGAAGGACTGGTCGATCTTGATCCGGTCCAGGGGCAGACGCTTCAGATATGACAGGCATGAATAACCGATGCCGAAGTCATCAACCGCCAGTTTGACCCCAAGCGACTTGAGTTCCTGTAATACGCTCAGGGTCTTTTCAGGGGCTCGCATGATCAGGGATTCCGTGACTTCCAGTTCCAGGCATTGGGCCGGGAGATCAAAGTCAGCCAATGCTTGCTTGACCTGGGTCACCAGAGCGTCCCGTTCCAGTTGTTGGACAGACAGGTTGACGGCGACCTGAGGTACGTCAATGCCTTCCCTGCGCCACAGGCTCATTTGTCGGCAGGCATTTCTCAGGACCCAGTTGCCGATCTCGCCGATGATGCCGATATCTTCCGCCAGTGGGATGAAGTCCGCAGGACCCGTCATGCCCAGGCTGGGGTGGTGCCATCGCACCAGTGCTTCAACACCCAGGAAGCCTTGAGTGTTAAGTTCAATCTGCGGCTGATAATGAAGGATCAGTTCGTTGCGGGAACAGGCGCCGCGCAGGGCGGCCTCCAGTTTCAGCCTTTCCAGGACGCCCGCCGAGAGGTTGGGGGCAAAGAAGTGGTAGTCATTGCGTCCGTCGCTCTTGGCCTGATACATGGCCAGGTCTGCGTGCTTGAGCAGGGTGTCCGCATCCCGCCCATCTTCCGGATAGACCGCAACGCCGATGCTGGCGGTGACGATCACTTCGTGTTCATCCAGTTTGATGGGGACTGCCAGCACGCCGAGAATTTTCTGGCACAGGGTCTGGATGTTGGCCATGGAGGCATCGTTTTCCAGGAGCAGCACGAATTCATCTCCCCCCAGTCGTGCCAGCGTGTCCGAGGCGCGCACGTTATCGGCCATGCGCTTGGCAACGGTCTGCAACAGACGATCCCCCAGGCTATGTCCCAGGGTGTCGTTGATGGTCTTGAATCGATCCAGATCGATGAACAGCAGGGCCAGGGTATTGCCCTGGCGCTGCGCTCTGAGCAGACTGTGGCTCAGGCGATCCTTGAGCAGGACCCGATTGGCCAAGCCGGTAAGAGGATCGAAATGGGCCATGAACTCCAGCTGTTTCTGGGCTTCCTTGACCTGACCGATATCGCTGAACACACCCACATAGTGGGTGATCTCGCCCTGGTCATCCCTGACTGCGCTGATGGTCAGCCATTCGGGGTAGAGCGTACCGTCCTTACGTTTGTTCCAGACTTCTCCCCGCCAGGTGCCGGAGTCATGCAGTTGCCGCATGAGGGCTTCGTAGAAGCCTTCGTCATGTTTGCCCGATTTGAGCAAGGCCGGTGTATGGCCGAGGGCTTCCTGCTCCGAATAGCCGGTGATCTCGGTGAAGGCGGGGTTGACCGCCACGATGCGCCGTTGCACATCCGTGACCATGATGCCTTCTGCTGCCGCCTGAAACACTCGATCTGCCAGTCGCAGGCGCTCTTCGATGCGGATTCTTTCGGTAATATCATGTACGACGGCATGGAGCAGATTCCTGCCTTTGACCTGAATCATCCCGGTATAGATCTCGACCTGCCGCAGTTCCCCGCAGGCCAGGCGATGGGTATCTCTTAAATGCTCCTGTTTTTCCAGGGACAGGTGAGCCGGCTGAATCCTGGTTTCCCCGGGGGCTTGGGTCGTGATGTCGGTAAAGCACTTTTTCGAGAGGGCTGCTCGGTCCCAGCCGTAGAACTGGCAGGCACCGGGATTGGCATCCACGATACGTCCGTCTTCAGGATCGATCAGCAGCATGACGGAGTGGCTGTTTTCGAACAGGCTGCGGTAGCGGGATTCGCTTTCCTGCAAAGCGGCTTCGGTGGCCCGCCGCTTCTGTTCCAGAGCCAGATGCTGCAGGGCATAGGAAAAATCTTCAGTGATGTCCTGTACCAGGCGGTCGATCTGTGGGGTAAAACTCTCCGCCGTGTCCGACATGAAACTGGCGATGCCGACCAAGCGGTATTCCCGCATGAGCGGGTAATGCCCGAAGGTGTGGACACCGTTGAGCTGGGCCCAGGCTCGCCACTGGGGCGGGGCGTCCGGGTCATCGCGGTGGGCGTAGACGTAAGGCTGGCGGTTGATGGTGCGCCAAGCCTCCATGAGCGGCATGGAGCGGCATTGCTGCGGTGTTAAACCGTTGAAGGACTTGGGCACCGGATCTGCCCCGGGTTCCGGACACAGGCTGATGACACAGGCATTGAAACGGCCGTAATCCACGGCGATACGGGTCAGATTATCCAGCAGCAGCTGTTCGTCCTCGATGCGCACGATGGCCTGATTGACCGCGCTCAGGGTGGCATAGAGCATGCTGATCTGAGCCACTTGCATTTCTGCCCGCTTGCGTTCGGTAATATCCCGATTGACGCCTCTTCTACCCTGATATTGGCCATCCTCGCCGATGACGGGCTGGCATTCGTGCTCGATCCAGCGGATGTCTCCGTCGGCATGGCGAATGCGCAGTTCCATGTTGCAGGCGGAGACCCGTCCCTGTGAATGCCTGATATTTGCCTGATGGGCAATCCAGCGGGAAAGATCGGAAGGGATCAGGATCTGATCCATCATGCGGGGATTTTTCATGAAGACTTCGGGCTGATAGCCGCTGATCTCAAGGCATCCCGGGGATACATAACGGTAGCGGCCGTCCGCTCCCAGCCAGTAATCCCATACCGGAGAGTAGTCTGCCAGGATCTTGTAGCGGGCTTCACTTTTGCGCAGTTCGTCATGGGCCAGAGAGATTTCCATCTCGTGACGGACATGTTCCGTCAGGTCCACCACGGCGCAGACGAACTCATGGGTATTGCCGTCCCGGCCGGGGAGTCGCGCAAGGTGGAGTTCCGCCATGAAGGAGTCACCCTCCGGGCGGATAAAGTCCATGTGTTCAACGATATGGTGACCCTTTTCTTCAGCGCGAAGCAGGGCCTGATGGAGGCTGCGTTCTTCCTCTTTGGGGATCAGCCGACGCAGGAAATAGCGACGCAGCTGGTTGGTCCGCAAGCCCAGTAGTCGATGCGCCTGGTCGTTGGAGTCCAGAATCAGGCCATGGCGATCCATCACGATTGCAGCGATGGGAATGCCTGCAAAGAAGGCGGTATAGCGGTCCAGGGCCCGTTGCGTGGTGAGCTGTGCCTCCCTGAGTTCGGTATTCTGGATCTCCAGTTCCGCTTGGTAGATCCTCAGTTTCTGGGTGATCTCGGCGAGGTTGGTTTCCCCCTTTTCCAGCATCTGTTCCGCCAGGTCAAAATCACCCTTTCGCAGGGCCTCCTGGGCCTGCTCTCGGATGAGTTTGATGTTTTCCTGGGTGTGTTCGTCTTTTGACATCAGCTTGCTGGCATATTGGGGCTATGGAACAGGGTCTCTTGCAGACACGGCCGAAAGAGCGTCCATATTCATGTGAGCTGCATCACAGGGTTGACCGTGGCATCATAACCCAGCGCTGCCCGGCTTTCCTTCATAATCAGTACAAATCCCTGGCTCCCTCCGTGGCGCAAGGTCGTACGGGAGCTCGGGTGTACCTTGCGGCACACTTCCACTGCAGGCCAAACCGATGAAGCCTTCCGGCATGATCTTTCCCGAGCCGAAGCCGGTCACCGATGATCGCGTGTTGCGTGATGCCCTGGGGCGTTTTGCCACGGGCATCACCGTGATCACCTGTCGTGATCCGGACGGCGGAACCCCCCAGGGATTTACCGCGAACTCCTTCAGTTCGGTGTCACTGGACCCGCCGCTGGTGCTCTTCAGCCTGCGCAAGGAGGCCCAGTGCCTGCCTGCGTTTCTTGGCAGCGGCGCATTTGCCGTCAATGTGCTGGCGCAAGACCAGACCGAGGTATCCGCCCGTTTCGCATCCAGTGATCCGGATCGTTGGGCAGGGGTTGGACACGCAGTCTGGTCCACCGGGGCACCGATTCTCCACGATATGCTGGCAAGCTTTGAGTGTCGCACCGTGGCCACTCACGAAGGCGGCGATCATGTCATTTTCATTGGTGAGGTGCTCGCCCTGTCAACTCCTCGGGAAGCGCCTCCGTTGCTGTATTTTCGTGGTGCCTACCAAACATTGCGTACCTGACGGGGGCAATGGTGAATTGCCCGAGGTGGGAAACTCCATGATCCAGCCCGCTGAATTGCAGCGCCTGCCCCTGTTCGAACCCCTGTCGGTGGCGCAGCTGGAGTACGTCCGCAGCACCGCCCGGGAGCGGTCGTGCATGGCCGGCGAGCCCCTTTTCACGCAGGGTGATGCCGCCCGCCATTTCTTTCTGGTGCGGCGTGGGGGGATTAAGCTGTTCCTGCTTTCTCGCGAGGGGGACGAGAAGGTCGTTGAAGTCATCCAGACAGGGCAGCTCTTTGCCGAGGCCGTGATGTTCATGGAGCAGCGGCGTTATCCGGTGAATGCCACCGCTCTGGCGGACACGGAACTCGTGATCTTTGACCATGACACCTTCCTGTCCCTGCTCGCCGAGACCCCCGGCCTGGCCCTGAAGATGCTGGGTAGTCTCAGCCGACGGGTCCATGGTCTGCTCAGTCATATTGATGAACTCACCCTCCACAATGCCACTTACCGCCTGGTAGCCTACCTGCTGTCACAGCCTCAGGACGATACGGGAGAGGTGCGTCTGGACCTGCCCAAGCAGGTCATTGCTTCACGTCTGTCCATGAAACCCGAAACCCTATCGCGAATCCTGGCTCGACTCAGGACGCAGGCATTGGTGGAAGTATCCGGGGAGACCCTGCTGCTCAAGGACAAGAATGGCTTGCGCCGGTTGCTGGGGCAGGAGATCTGATTCCAGGCCAGTCTCTTGTGCATCCGTGCCGGCCATCGCGTGTTTCACGATAATTTTGGGATACGGAGATGATGCGCCGATTGACTCTGTTCATCCTTTTGCTGTTGCTGCTGGTCGTCTTTACACCGTTTACCGGGTGGGTCGTCTGGACGGAGCGCAATCCCGATCTGGAACGGGAATTCCGTATTACCGTACAGGAACGGCTGGAAACCTGGTTTCCCGAGGCCATGTCGCTGCCGCCGGAACTGATCGGGTTCATCCCCCGTGGCGACGCTCGTGAAGACACCGTCCCTGATGTAGTCTTGATCCATGGTCTGGATGAGCCGGGCGGAATCTGGGATGACCTCATACCTCTGCTGGAGGCGGCCTGCCTGACGGTATGGGAGTTTCGCTACCCCAATGATCAGGCCATTGACCGGAGTGCCGACCTTCTTGCGGAACACTGGAAAACACTGGATGCAGGCCGTTCGGTGACCCTGATCGGGCATAGCATGGGAGGATTGGTCATCCGGGACTTCGTTTCCCGTTGGCGACATCCCGTTGAAGAAACGTCCGAGTTATCCGGTCCCCGGGTGATGGGCACCGTTATGGTGGGTACACCCAACCAGGGTTCCGAATGGGCCAGACTGCGGGTCTGGCTTGAGGTGCGCGAATGGTTGGCGGATATCCCTGAAGGCAGGTTCTCCCTCTGGGCTGGTTTGCGTGACGGCACCGGCGCGGCCAAGATCGACCTGCAACCCGACAGTGAATTTTTGCGAGATCTGAACCGCAGGCCCTGGCCCGCCGAGGTGCCCGTTCGCGTGATCGGCGGTCAGCTCACCGAACCCACACCGACCATGCGCGCCAGCCTGGATGTCCTGTCCGAGGAACTGGGTATTGAGGACCTACCGACCCGGCTCGAGGCCTGGTGGTCTTCCACCGGGGAGTCCCTGGGAGATGGTGCCGTACCGGTGATCTCGTTGGCATTTGACGGTGCCCCGGAGCCGGTGATCGTGCCCGCATCCCATCGCGGCCTGCTGGTGCAGATGCCTTTTGCCGACCAGAAACCGCCGGCAATTCCGCTGATAGTCGAGCAGTTGCAGGAATGGAACGGCGGATGTGAAGAACAAGGCGTTGCCGCCCGGTCGAATCAACAGGCTGGGCATGAGCCCGAACATTGAGGGGGAGAACCGATATGCCCGTCATCACCCGGATCGAAGACCTTCGCTGCATCCATGAACGCCGTGTCCCCCGGATGTTTTATGACTATGTGGAATCCGGTAGCTGGACTGAGCAGACCTTCCGCGAAAATACCACCGATTTTTCGCATATCCGCCTGCGCCAGCGTGTGGCGGTCGACATGTCCGGGCGCAGTACGCGATCACGAATGATCGGCGAAGCAGTGGCCATGCCGGTGGCGCTGGCCCCGGTGGGGCTGACGGGCATGCAATCGGCGGATGGCGAAATCAAGGCGGCTCGGGCCGCCGAGGCATTCGGCGTACCCTTCACGCTGTCCACCATGTCCATCTGTTCGATCGAGGATGTGGCGGAGCACACCACCAAGCCCTTTTGGTTTCAGGTCTACACACTCAAAGACGATGATTTCATGGCCCGGCTCTTCGAGCGCGCCCGCGCCGCCCGATGTTCGGCCATCGTGGTCACGGTGGATCTGCAGGTGTTGGGACAGCGGCACAAGGATCTGAAAAACGGACTGTCCGCGCCACCGAAGCTGACGGTGAAATCCATCGCCGATCTGATGACGAAAATCCCCTGGGGGCTGGAAATGCTCGGCACCAGGCGCCGCTTCTTCGGCAACATCGTGGGGCACGCCAAAGGCGTGACGGACCCTTCCTCACTCTCCACCTGGACGGCAGAGGCGTTCGACGTCTCCCTGGACTGGAAACGCATCGCCCGGTTCAAGGACATGTGGGGCGGCAAGATGATCATCAAGGGCATCATGGACCCTGAGGATGCGCGCCGCGCGGTCGATGTGGGGGCGGATGCGATCGTCGTATCGAACCACGGCGGACGCCAACTCGATGGGGCAGTCAGCTCGATTCGCATGCTGCCCTCGATTCTGGATGCTGTGGGCGACCAGGTTGAAGTCCACTTCGACGGTGGTATCCGCTCCGGGCAGGATGTTCTCAAGGCGCTGGCACTGGGGGCGAGAGGCACCTATATCGGCCGGGCCTACAACTATGGGCTGGGGGCCATGGGTGAGCAGGGGGTGACCAGGGCACTTGAGATCATTCACAAGGAACTGGATATCACGATGGCGCTCTGCGGCGAGACCGATGTAGCCCGGCTGGGCCTTCATAACCTTTATGTGCCTCAAGGCTTCGGAGACCCGACGGTTCTGGTGTGATCCTGCCCTGGTCAAGAAAGTTGGTCTTCCAATCCCTCAGCTTGGTGTACGATTCACCCTCTCTCCGAGAAAAACGCTTCCCACTGATATCGTTCCCATGATTGCCATTGCCTGGTTCCTTGCCGCTCTGCTCGTCATTCTGGGACTCGCGGGACTTATCCTGCCGGCGTTGCCCGGCCCACTGCTGCTATTTGCCGGTCTGTGGACTGCGGCTTGGGCGGAGGGATTCGCCCACGTGGGATCCAAAACCCTGATCGTGCTGGGCCTGCTGGCGGCGCTGGCCTTTCTGGCGGATTTCGTGGCAGGTGCCTTCGGGGCTCGGCGCTACGGGGCCTCCGGCCGCTCCATCCTCGGGGCTGCCCTGGGGGCCGTGGTGGGGATGTTCTTTGGACTCATCGGTTTGTTGCTGGGTCCCTTCATAGGCGCCGTGCTGGGTGAACTGTCGGCCCGTCGAGACCTGGTGGCCGCAGGGCGTGCCGGTTGGGGAGCCACCCTCGGGCTGATACTGGGTACCGCCGCCAAGGTGGCCCTGGGCATCACCATGGTGGCACTATTTCTGGTGGTGCGGTTCTTGTAGAGAGACGGCGTCTGCATGCTCCGCGATCACTATCATTGGACATTCATCGCGAGCGTCGGCACGGCGAACCTTTTGTGGCAGGACGTTTCTTCTGCCGGCAAAACCGCGCGAACGCTCGCGATGACGGCGATGGCCACGTACGAATGGATGGCTTGCAGAGCACATCCCGGCTATCAGGCAACAGCTTCGTTACCTTCCGCCGTTTGCGACGCATCTCTTGCCACCCTCTCCAGCGTCACTGGAACGGGTTTGCAAACCGTGCTGCAGACCGGTGAATGCTCGCGGGCGAATGCCAGCAGACGATCGATCTCCTCATCCGTCGCATCCGCTTCGATGTCCATCCGGATACGGATCGACTCGTAACCGACAGGGACCGAGTCATCCAGGGCGAGAAAGCCCTGCAGGTCGATGTCACCGGTCAGTTCGGTAGAGAGCCGGTGGATCCGGATGCCGCGTGCAGCCGCATGCAGCACTGTCGTCGTGGTGACGCAGCCGGCAAGGGCATGCAGCAGATACTCAACGGGGTTGGCGCCCTCGTTGGCGCCGAGCAGCACCGGCGGCTCGCCGTTGGTGAACACGAACGGCTCCGTGCGCGAGGTGTCCTCGGCACCGGCGCCGTAAAAGTCCCGGATGCTCGAGCGGTTTTCACCGCCATCGATCCACTGGTTGCGTGCGCGGAACTGGAACCGGGCCAGTGCAGGATCGTTCTTCAACGCCTCAACGGTTTGCGCCATCTGGTCGAGATTCAGGCCGTTACGGGTGTGTTGGTCATGCTGTGTCATGGCAGTCTCCTTTCGGTTTCATGGACTTCGAATGGGCCGCTTGGGCGGAGGCTGGGATGGCTTCCGGTCTTCCAGAGCGGCTTGACACCATGATGAAACTTGACAAGCGGTCTTTTCAGATGGATATCTGACAATAACAGGGCATTTGTGCCACTAAATGAGGGGAGGGCGGGTGTGGTCGCGAACGCGACCGGGGGCAACAGAGAACCGGGTCAGCAGGCGAATGCACGGCGGACCCGTAGCCGGGAAGGTGCCATCAGCTAAAACAGCCGCAGGGCCACAGGCAAGAACGAAAGAGGCTTCAGCATGACGGCCAGCACCGCGCCCATCGAAGTCCTGATCGTTGCCGTGAAAGAGACCGCCGGCTCCGCCCTCTATGGGATGGTCGACGTCCTACTGGCCACCGGGAATGTCTGGGAGACTCTGGTGCGGTCGGAAACTGCGAAAAACGTGTTCAACGTGCGCATCGTGTCGCCCGAAAAGCACCCCTTCACCTGCGGCAACCAGATCCCGGTCAACCCGGCATGCGCCATCGAAGACGACCCCGAAGCCGACATCATCATCCTGCCCGAATTGTGGCTGGGCCCGGACGA